>NZ_JBICTM010000005.1:0-411147 GCF_043197615.1 Micromonospora sp. NPDC049048
CACACAACCACGAGACTCAGCGGTGGCTGCTCCATGCCCACGGACAAAACCACACCGCCACAGCAGGCCAGAACGGATCTCCTGCTGGAGTACTAGGGCGAAGGCGACGAAGTCACCGCGCAATCTAGTGACATGGTCAGTGCGCTGTTCCAGGTCCGTCAACGACCGATCCTGCCACTCGTAGAGCTGACGCACATCGTCCTCGTAGCTCTTGGCTGCTATGGGCAGGGCATTCGCCGCGCCCGCCGCCCGAATCCCCCGCAGGAGGTCGGAGGGAGTGGCGAGAGCGGTGATCACCTGCCGCCACCAAGGCCGCTGCCAACGGCGCAGCAACTCGTATGCCGTGACCCGAAGCCTCGGGTCGGTAGCAGTCACCGTCAGCGCCATCCGCACCGAGGTCAGGGCGGTCCGCCGTTCCCGTCGACGCCACGCGATCACGGCAAGTGCGAGTAGCGCCCGGCAGAGCCCGGCCGGATACTCCTGCGGCAGCCCACGGATCTCGTCGAGGACCGCACGGATCTTCTCGTTAGCCTCGTCCAGTGAACGGCGCCGGGAGGAGGCAAGCGCCAGGTCGATTCGCGCCTCCAACGCATGTCGGTCGTCGGGTGCACCCTCCGCTGCGGCCACCTCGTAGTGGAGCAATGCTCGGTCCGAGTCCCCGAGCATCTCGTACACGTGCCCCAACTGCTTGTGGGCCACACACCGCGCAGCCGCATCGTCAGCCAGTTCGATGGCGGCCAGGTAGGAGCGCAGCGCCTGCTCGGGGACACCGCGGTACAACTGAAGAAGGCCCCGCTGACTCGCCAGCCGACTGCGCAGCAGTGGTGCAGGCAGCTGGCCGACCAGCGGCTCTGCCCGCTGTAGCGCCTCCTCGCCACCAGCAACATCGCCTCGCTGCGGCAGCTTGCCGGAAAGTCGCAGCCACATCTCGGCGGCGAGTGCGAGATCGCCGACCGACTCCGCCGCGCGGGCGCCTATCCGCACAAGCGCGAGATAATCATCCCAACGGCCTGTGTGGTTGAGCCGGTCGAGCAGTGAGCGCTTCTGGCAGATCCGCACCACCAGCCTCGAAAACCCTAGCTTCTCGAGCCGGTATGCAAGCGCCGCCGCTATCGATTCCGCAGACGCTGCCTCGTCTGGCCCCGCCTCCAACACTGCGTGAACCATGTCTTGCGCGAGAAGGGCGACAGTGTCAGAGGCGACGGCCAGAGCGGCCTCCTGCACGAGCTCGGAGATCCGAATCTCGGGCTCCAACATCTCGACCATCGCGCTGCGCAGCAGTTCGAAACCGGCGTCGGCTACCTCGGGCCCACTGAATACGGGTGACCATCCGATCAGGCGCGAGGGTGCGATCCCGACGACCGGCAGCAAGCGGAACAACAGGATTCGGTCCGCCTCGGGCAAAGCCTTGATCATTTCCTGCACAGTCGTGGTCTGCGCCTTCATCGCGGCCAGTTGCCGCCGTGCGACGGCCGATGGCAGCCGGTCACACCGAGCCAGAGCAAACAACAGCGACCTTGGATGGCGCCTCACCGCCGCCGGTGCAGCGGCTAGCACGTCTGCAGAGTCGACTGCGAGTCTCAGGTATCCGACGGCCGTCTCCGCCAGCGCCGCCGCCTCCTCGTCGCTGAGCGCCTCGACATGTACGACGACCGCCGGATCTCCAGGCGGTGGCCGCCGCCGCGCGGTCGCGAGGACCCTCAAGCGCGGGAGGTCGGTGAAGGTGCGGAGCAGGACTGAACGGCGCTGGTCGTCGAGCCAGTCCAAGCCGTCCAGCACGAGGAGGACCGGTAGATCCGCCGCCACCGCCGCCAGCTTCTTGAGGGCTACCTCGTCGGGCAGGCGCTGCAGTAGCTCCGCGTCAAGGTTGATCCCGTGCGAGCGCAGGAACCGGTTCAGTTCGGTATGCAGGTACCCAGGCTCCACCGCTGCCGGGCCGTCGAAGCTGACCACGACTGCCTCGGGAAGGCGATCCGCCACCAGTGCGGTGACCTGCGCTAGGAGTACCGTCTTGCCGCTGCCGGGCAGCCCGACCAACACGACCGGTGGACCGCCGGCGAGCAGATTGTCGATGGTGGACCTGACCACCGCTTCGCGGGTCCACGGAACCCCTCGGTCGAGTCCGACGACTGCCTTCTCGGTGCCGAAGGGAATGGGATCGCGGTGTGGGACGGGTGCCTCGCCGGTGCCGTCCGGGCGTGAGCCGATCGGCCGCTCCGAGAACCAGGCCACAAGGACGCCAAGAACGACAACGATTACCAGCAGGATGCCGGCCCACCGGAACGGGTGGCGCCGGATCATCTCCAAGCCGTACGGCCACGTTGCGTCGACGTTGCTGGCCGCGTTAACCGAGATGGCGAGGAGTCCTCCGGCCAGGAATACGGACAGGGCAGTCAGGAGCGACGCCACCACCCACCGTCGCCGACTCGGCACCCTCGACCTCCAGACTGGTTGGCTTCATGGTAGGCGGTCTGCACTCCTCGCCGATGTGGCCGAAGGACCGAGGACGGTAGGTACGCGGCGCAGGCACAGACTCTCGCTGCCGTGCCACGGATGAGTGGGCGGCAACCGAAGGTGGCACGGTCGCCGCCATCGGCGAGGTAGGTAGATCATCGAGTCGGCGCCTGCCGGCGCAGGGTCAGCCGGTGACCGTACTGGTATGGGCCTTATTCGGGAGGGGCGCGCTCGGGCCGGTGTCACCCTTGGCGCACGGTGTCCCACAGATCCGGGTGGCGGTGATGATTGCGGGCACCGGTCTCCAGGACCGCGCGCAGCGGGGAGAGATGCTCGGTGTCCGCGGGTAGGTGGAGACGGTTCAACAGGGCGAGCGCCGGCCCCGGTTCGAGGTCGCCGTAGACGTCGTGGTAGCTGGTCAGCAAGCCTCTGAACAACGCAGGGTGCAGCTCGGGCACGGCCGTGGCGATCTCATAGACATCGTGTTTGCAGGTCCAGCGCACCGGCCCCGAGTGCTCCAGGACCCGGGCGATTCGGCGGTGCACAGGGTCGGTCGCCAGATCGCGAAGACGCTGTCGGGCGAGCATGTCGCGCACGTCGTCGCCGGCCACCTTCGAGAACGCCTCCTCGACGGTGTCGAGGTCCTCGAACCAGTCGACCCACAGCGAGTACAACACCTGCCTGGCCGGCTCGGTGGCTTCCAGGCGCTGTCGGTATCCCGCCCAGAAGACGTCAATGACCACCGGGTCCGCCTGTTCGGCGATGAAGAGACGCAGCTCGACGGTCACCCAGTACTCGTCGAGCAGATCGAGCAGGCCAAGGCCCGTACGTAGCCGCCGCACCGGGGTCAGCCGGTCGTCTCCCAGCGCCACGGCCGTCCACTCATGGGCGAGATCGTTGTCGGATCGCTCGATGTGACCCGACGGGCTGGACTCCTGCCAGCGTCCCTCACCGAGCGGCGTCACGCCCTGTTCGGCCAGCCAGCTCAGCGCTTCGTCCGCCTCGGGTCCGTGCACCCCAGGATTGTCGGCGATGCGGGACCAGCACCGCCACCACCTGCCACCGGGCATCGACCGACCTGCGGACATGGCGTACGACGCCGATCGAGGGGCCCGCTCTGCGTGCACCGTTCTCGGCGGTTCCGGACGGCCGCCCACCCGAGGCCGGATACCACGAGTGATTGCCTCGCCAGAAGGAACAATGAGACGGACCGCCCGGCCCGTACTGCGTACTGAAAGGCGGCTCCCGTGAAGGGCACACCGGTCACCCTCAGCCCGTACGACCCGCAATGGGCTGTGCTGTTCGAGCAGGAGCGGGTCAGCCTCGAAACCGCTCTGGCGCAATGGCTGGTCGGGCCAGTCGAGCACATCGGCTCCACATCGGTTCCCGGGCTGGCGGCGAAGCCGATCATCGACATGATGGCGCCGGTGGGCAGTCTGCCAGAGGCGGCAGCCGCCATCGAGATCGTGACCGCTCTCGGCTACCGCAAGGGCATTCACCGTCCGAAGGAAGCGCACTACTTCTTCAAGCCGGAGACCGACAACTGGTGGGAACGCACCCACCAACTTCATCTCACCGAGCCGACCTCTCTGCTCTGGCGGCGACGAATCGCCTTCCGCGATGCGCTCCGGTGCCGGGCGGACTACAGGTCCCGGTACGAGCGACTGAAGCGCGATCTCGCGCAAGCTCACGGCGCCGACCTCATGGCCTACGCACGCGATAAGGACGACTTCGTCAACGAGGTCCTCGGCGTACGCGACAAGACGGCGGCTCCGCCCGTCAGCGCGCCTCGGAGACCGGGGCGGTCTCCCTCAGCCGACGGATGAGGCCGAGCGGTCGCCGATCTGCGCAGGGACGTCGCGGCCATCGGCTACCCGATCGCCAGATTCAGCAATCCAGGAATTTCCGTCAGCCGTTTTCTCGTCACCAGTGCCGCGCCTCGGTTACCGCAAGCAGTCGTCGCCGCAGGAGTGGGCGGAGTAGAGCGGTAATGGTCACAAGTTCCGCCATGGGCGCACCATGGCAGTGCCAACCGCGAGTTTGAGAATCTCTTTCCGCTGACCTGATCCCCCTGAAGTGCCTGGTCAGCTGAGGTGCCCTGCGTCCGATCATGACCGCGCCCAGCGGGATCAGGCTAACGATTTCGTACGCGATTGGCGGGTGTGGACCCGACCTCGGAGGCAACGCTACTCGTCAGCGGGTCTCGGCATGTCAAGGCGAGGGCGGGGATACCCTGCCTGCGGTGCCTCGCACCGCATGACGGAGGAGTCGATGCTGGGATGACGGCAGGGCGACTGATGCCCACACAGGACGACGTGCTCGGGTACTTCGACACGCTGTCGAACTGGGGACGGTGGGGCGACGACGACGAGATCGGGACTCTGAACCACATTACCGACGACGTCCGGGTGGCCGCGGCGCGAGCCGTGCGGCACGGCAGGAGCGTGTCGTGCGCATGGGAGATCGCCGTACCGGACGAGATGGAGCGGTCGACGACGACATGCCCGTGCGCGGCCGACATGCCGGGTGCCGAGAACATGCCGTTGCCGGGATTCCGCGCCGATCGGCTCTGGGGCTTTTCGTCCGAGCGGCTGGGCATCACGTTCCACGGCAATACCGTCACCCATGTCGACTCACCGTGCCACGTTTTCTGGGACGGCATGATGTACAACGGGCGGTCGCACTCTTTGGTCGACGCCGCGACGGGATCGGGGTGGGCGGCCGTCACGGCGGCGGCGAACGGGATCGTCACGCGTGGTGTCCTGCTGGACATCGCGCGGGTCCGTGGCGTGCCGTGGTTAAAACCGGGGCAGGCCGTGTTTCCCGACGATCTCGAGGAGGCCGAGCGTCTCCAGGGTGTGCGGGTGCGATCCGGCGATGCGGTACTGCTGCGGACCGGCTATGGCCGCGTCCGGCACGAGGTCGGTGCGGCAAGTGGCGTCACACAGTCCGGCTGGCACGCGTCCTGCCTGCCGTGGCTGCACGAACGGGAGGTCGCGCTGATCGGTGCCGACACCCCCCAGGACGTTCAACCGTCGGGGTACGAAAAGGTGTTGATGCCGGTTCACGCCGTGAGCCTCGTCGCGATGGGTCTGTGGCTGCTCGACAACTGCGACCTGGAGGAATGTGCGACGACGGCTGCCGAGTTCGGCCAGTGGGACTTCCACCTCGCGGTCGCGCCGGTCCGCTTCGCCGGCACGTCCGGCAGCCCGGTCAACCCGATCGCCACCTTCTGAACCTGAGCACCCCAGCTCGGCGGGCCTGGATCGAACCGCCCTCTCGTGTCCCGGCCGGTACCTGCGATCGCGTCAGGATGCGGTGACGGAGGCATCGCCCTCTACTTTCGTGTGGTGTTGCGGGCAACGTACGGGCTTTCCCCGGTGACACCGGAAGTGCACGCTGACGCAAGAGGTGTGCACCCTTCGTTAAGGACAGCCGTGCGTGTGGCAGGCATCCTCGTTGCAGAACGTCCGCAACAGACAGGGGAAAACCAATGCTAGCTATACGGAAGACCCGGGTCCTGGCGGCCGCCGCCGCAGTCGCTACGCTGCTCACCATCGCCGCTTCTCCGGCGCGGGCGGAAACCACGCTGGAGGTGAGACCGGGACTCAGCCCGTTCTATGCCAACGGCAAGAACAACGGACCCCGGGAGTACGTGACCCGCAACCTCAGCACGGAGGCCCGGAACCAGTACCTGCGCAGCTGCAAGTTGCGCTACTCCTGCTACGCCGTGGGAGAGGGCGACGGCCAGCACACCTTCTTCGAGCTCTACTACTGCGACAAACGGACCCTCGCGAACTTCCTGGGCCGTGGCGCCGCCGTCAACCACCAGGAAGGCGGCGCGGTCGTGGAACTCCTCTGGCTGAACGATGTCGTGGAACAGCGGATCAAGCCGGACAACGTGCCGGTCTCCGTCGAAACCTGGGACCCGATCTGGTACATCGATCCGTGCTGACCCATGAACAGGCCCGCGCCATCGTGGTCCGGGGGCCACGGCGCAGGCGCACAGTCGGCTCGGAGAGGCCGCCGCCGGCACGGGGGTGCAGGAGACCATCCTGCCGCCGACGGCAGACCCGCACGGGCCGTAGCGCGTACAGGTGGTGGAACGATCAGCCACCGTACGCCTCGACGCAGTGACAGGCCGGCCCTCCCGAACTGAGGGGCGGACCGGCCTGTCACTGCGGTCGCCGTTAAGCGCCAACGGCACGCTGGACAGGAGAGTCACCGACACCGACACCGCGCAGTCGACCAGAGTCACCACCGAGCCGTCGGCAACGACCGCTCCCAGAGTCGCGGCCAGAGGAGTATCCACTTCTCGGCAAGCCAGCTACGACAAGTGCGGAGGCTTGGCCTTCTGCGGGTAGATCGTCTCGTGGCGGGCCAGCATGGCGACGAACTCGCCGATCTTCCGCTCGCGGGTCTGTGCCCGCTTGACCGCGTTGACGCGGTGGATGAGAGCGAACCGGTTGGTTTTCGTGAGTACGTCGAACATGGCCTGGGCGGCGGGGTTGGCAGCGATAGCGGCGAGGAGGTCGGCCGGCACCTCGGCCTCCGACGGCGGGGCGTAGGCGGCCGCCCGTCCGCCTTCGCGGCTTCCACCGCGACGCGACCTGGGGGCAGCATCCGCCCCTGCGCCTCCAGCCGGGCCACGTGGGCGACGTTGCGTTGCGACCAGGAACTGCGGGGCCGGCGAGGGGTGAACCGGATCCAGGAGGTTTCCTGATCCCGCTTACGGGCCTGCCCGTCGATCCAGCCGAAACACAGGGCTTCGTCGACGGCCTGCTGCCAGGTCAGCGTCGTGACCGTGCCGCCCTTCCTGGTCAGGGCGAGCCAGACACCGGGCGACGTGGCGTGGTTGGCCGACAACCACGCCGCAGCGCGTCGGCGTCCGCGAAGATCAACTCATTCAATCCGGCGCTCACCATGACAGCAGGCTATCGCTGCACCATGGCAGCAGCCTCTGCCCCGATCGAACGCGTCCGGCCCACCCGCCCCGGTCCAGCACCGCCACCTCGAGCTGGTTGCCCAGTTCGCCGGTTGCTGCACTTCCCTGCTGTGCTTCTGGCGTCAGACGAGGCGCTGGATGCGGACCTTGGGGTGCTCGTTCCTGAGGTGGCCTTCCTTGTGTTGACGGACCTGCTCGTCCCAGACCTCTCGGTCGTAGTCCGGGTCAGGTGGGATCAACTTGTGGGAGCCGTCGCTGTAGTGGAACTTCTCGTCGCCGCGTCGCAGGATGTTCATCGGGTCCAGCCGAGGAATCGACGGTGCAGGTAGCCGGCGGGGACGTGGGCCAGGTCCGGGCGGCGTCGACGAGCTGGGCGGCCAGATAGAGGGCCAGCGAGACCGGGGCGCGTTCGTACTCGGCTCGCAGCTCCCGCCGCAGCGTCGGACATGGCCACGGCAGGTCACAGCCGCCACAGCTCCAGATAGGCAGTACCGGCCCGTGGCTGGTCACTGCTGATCATCCGCCTGCGGCCAGTGTCCCCGGTTGATCGGTATGCGGTGCCGGGCCCGGCACGGTAGGTCGGATCCGCAGCCGTAAATGCGCCGCCAGCGCTGCCAGGACCACACCGGCCGATGCCGCCGGGCGAAGGTCAACGCGGTGGCGGACAGGTAGCCGTCGTACGAGACGCGCCGCACGTACCCCTCCCTCGTCGCTCACGAGGGCGGCGGCTCCGTCGCCCCTGGCTGAGGGACGCGGTGACCGGGCGTGACTCGCACCGACCACCGCATCCCGTGAGCGAGAAGCTACGTTCGGCGGCGAAGCGGAATGGGTAAAGTTCCTACCCCTGGTTCAGGAGACGAGTCCGACCCTCATCGCCAGGTCACGAGCGTCATCCCGGGCGGCACGCGGACCGTCGAGCAGGTCCATGGTGATCTGGCGGGCGTACCCGTTGAACCGGACCGTCTCCGGAGCCGACTCGTACGCCTGTCGAAGCATCGCCACGGTCGCTTCCTTGTCGTCCTTGCCATAGTGCGCCCGCGCGACCTCGATGAGATGGCGTGCCCGACGCGGCCTCGACGGAATCGCCGCCGCATCATGGCGACGGGCCTGCCGCACCGCCTCGCCCGACTGCTGCAACTCCACCGCCACAGTCACCGCATGAGCGTTCATGATGACCCGGGAAAACGACGTCTGCGGCTGGTAGAAGCCCTCCGGCAGACGCTGCGCCACCTGATCCGCGCGGTCCCAGTACCGCCAGGCACGACCTTCCTCACCAGCACGAGCAGCGGTGTACGCAGCCTCGAAGTTGAGCGCACCCCACAACGCCAACAGATTCGTGCTCCCGTCAGCCGCCCGCGACTCCAACGCCGACAGCACCTCCAGCGTCACCCTCATCGCGGTGTCCCAGTCGCCGGCCTCCCGATGCACCTGGCACAGGAACCATCCCGCACGGGCGATCGCCTCCGGATCACCCGACTCCTGCGCCGCCACCATCGCCCGATCCGTCACCCGCCACAACAACTCGGCGGCAGGCTGATAGGCGATGAACATCTGCGCCAACCCGAGCGTCTCCGCCCACAGAGCCTGCGCCGCCCGCCGCTGGTCACCCTCGTACGCCAACACGGCCCGCTGCCCGTCCCGCAACAACTCCGGCAACAACCCGCCCACCACCGTACGGTGATCCGCCGCCTGATGACGCGCCCGCCACCCTGCCGCAAGCCGCTGCCGCAGACCCGACAACGACTCCGGCGGGGCGTCATCGGGAAGCGCGACAAGATTCAAGGCAGCCCGGACCGACACCAGCGCCCGATGCTCCGGCCCGTTCACCACAGCAGACCGATCGCCCAACTCTGCCGCCAAGACAGACACGTCGATCTTAAGAGCACGCGCGATCCGATCCAGCATGTGAATACGCGGCGGCAGAATCCGATCCGTCTCCACCGCCTTGACCCACTCGGCGCTGCGGCCCACCAACCCGCCCAGCACCGTCCGAGTCTTCCCCGACCGCTCCCGATAGACCTTCAACCTCTGCCCGAACGTCAACTCCGGCAAGGAATCCACCCGGCACCTCCTCGCGTAGCGCAGGATGCGGCACCGACCCATCGGCCGCCGCCACGGCCAACGCTACCGACCAGTCCGACTCCTCATAACCCCTCACAAGCCAGCGACAACTCGCGCCCTGGCAGGTATCCGGACCTCTCGCTTGTAAGTTCTGGGCGCTCCGTCTCGACGCGTCCGCGTACGTCTCCGACCTCGGGCGCTGATCCGTAGCCCTCCGTCGCCGGCCCCAGACGTCCGGCCCTGTTGCTGTCACACCGTTGCTGTCGACAGCAGCTGCGCCACCTGCATTCGGTAGACCTCGCGCAACAGACTGTCAGCTTGGGAATCGAATTGATCTGCACCGCCCATAGCCTTGCAGGCTGGCAGCGGAGCACCAAGAACCGGTTTGCCGTCGCCCACCTGCCGCTGATCACCGGCTTTGACCGCTGCTTCGGGCACGCACCTGGCACGCCGGTCCGCCCGACGGGGAAGACAGCCCGCTCCGGCAACATACCCAGCCCTCTGCCCAAATCTACGCAAAAAGTCACTCATCGGACAACATCAGCGTTTGACGCCTTACGCAAGAATCAGCGAGTGGCCACCAACGACTACCTTGCGTTGATCAACGTCAGCCTTGGAGGAGCCATTGCAGGCGTTTCTGCCCTCCTTACAAGCTACTTAAGCAATAGGCACGATAGAGCCAAGTTCGAACGCGAGAGAACTCTGGTTGATCAGACCCACCGCCGCGAGCGGGTGGGCGATGTTTATTTGGAGCTACTTGCCTTTCTGCGGCGGCAACTCGAATCAGTCGAAGGGCCCCTCGACGGACGCAAGCCCGAATCGGTTCCGATGGAGCAACACGCAAGAGTTGAAGCCCTCACGAGGATCTACGGCAGCGCCGAGGTTTGGCGGCTCCTAAAGATGTACTACCTTGTCCTTGGCGGCCTAAACGGAATCGACCGAGAAGATGTCGATTCGAGACGTGCACAATACAAGAAGATGGAGGCATTGGTTAATGCAGTAGCCACTCAAATTCGAATAGAGATGGGAACGGTTCCTGACGGCAGCTCTTTGAGAGTAAAGAAGCGGCGGCGCTATCGGAGGCAAATCGACTCATGGGAGGCCGCCACCTAGCCATCCCGATGCTCCTATGGAGGTCAAGGGGTGAGGGCGGCGAAGTCGGCGCGTAGGGCGGTGTAGACGTCGCGGACGATGTAGCGCTTGAGGCAGCGGAGGATTTCTTGCTTGCTGAGGCCTTCGGTGATGCGTCGTTGCTGGTAGGCGCGGGTGCGTGGGTCGTAGCGCAGGCGGCAGAGGGCGATGGTGTAGGGCGTGGTTGGCGCCGCGGTCGCCTCCTCGGTGGAGGCGGTGGCGGCGCACTCGTCCGGAGCTGGCGGGGATGGGTGCCGCTCGGCAGAGGTGGGCCAGGGCTGCTTCGGAGCGCAGCCGGTCGGGGTTGTCGCCGTCGGTGGTGAGCAGTTGGGCGGCGACCTCGGTGCCGACGCCGAACAGGGCGCTGGTGCGGGGTGCGGCTTGGCTGACCAGTGGTGTCAGTTGCCGGTCGAGCGTGGTGATCTCCTCGGTGAGCGCGGTGACCCGTCGGGCAAGGCCGGCCAGCGCGGCAGCGGTGGCCTGTTCCGGGTCGTTGAGCTCGGTGGGGTCCACCTCAGACCCATGAGCGGCCTGACAGATTCCGTTCGGCAACTCGACCGACCGACCGTCGACCGGTCCGCGGTGAGACGTCACCAGGGTTGAAAGCCACGGAAGGTAGAGCTGTCGCGTGGTCCCGGTCATCTCCGGGACTCGTCACCAGGTCCCTTCACGGACCCAGAAGTGACGCGCGGGGCGGGGCGTGGTTTGCGGGCCGGCTGACTTTCCGCCCCGGCGCCGCAGGCGGCCGGGGCGGCGGCTCCGTCAGGAGCCGGTTGCCGCGCCCCGGCCCGCGCCGCGCGGAGCGCCTTGACCTGACCAGGAAGACGGTCGAGCTGGTCCGGGTCGCCGTGGAGGTCGCGGGCACGGTCACGATCAAGCCCTACCCGAAGTCGCAGGCAGGTCGGCGTACGGTCCCGGTCCCGGACTTCGCGTTCGAGCTGCTGACGGCCCATCGCGACGTCTTCCCCGCCGGTCCCCGCGGTGAGGTCTTCACCAACTCGTCCGCCGGTCCGCTACGCCGGACGCTGTTCCGCGCTCGCGTCTGGCGGCCGTCGCTGGTCCGTGCCGGCCTGCTCGGGAACGTGAGTCGGCTCGGGCACTTCAAGTGGCGTGCGGCCTGGCTCGACCTCGAAGGCGTCGAGTGGACGGCGGAGTTCACCACCGAGCGGGAAGCGGTCGCGCACGTGGCCAAGATGGCGCCGGGCGGGCTGCGCTTTCACGACCTGCGGCACTCGTACGCCACGGAGCTGGTGTCGCGGGGCGTCCCGGTCAACGACGTCCAGGCCGTGATGGGCCATGAGAAACCGTCGACCACCCTGAACCTCTACACCCACCGATCCGACGGGCGGGATCAACGCATCCGCGAGGCGTTCGCTGACGATCCGCTGACGCCCAACGACGACTGACGATGGAATCAGCAAGAGCCACCCTCATCCGAGGGTGGCTCTTCTGCGTTACTTCGATGGTGGGCGATACTGGGATCGAACCAGTGACCTCTTCGGTGTGAACGAAGCGCTCTCCCGCTGAGCTAATCGCCCTCAGCGCCGATGACTCTACCTGATCGTGGGACCGGACCGGAAATCCGGGGTCCGCGTGCCGCGGGCGGTCGGTCGACCAGGCGATCCGCCCCGTCGGACCGGTCAGTGCGTCGCCAGGTAGTGCAGCGCCTCGGCGACCACGTCGATGCCGAAGCTGTACTTGAGCGACAGCCAGACCACCGAGCCGACGAAGACCAGGCCGACCGAGCCGAGCAGGAACCGTACGGTCAGCGATCGTTCCTTCACCCACTGCGTCCAGTTGTGCACGTGTCGGCGGGTGAAGCCGAGCAGTCGGCGGGCCCAGTGGAACTCGACGGCCCACACGCCGAGGCCGGCGATCACCAGCAGCCAGCCGGGGCCGGGCAGCGGGATGAGGGCGATGCCGATGGTGACGACGAGGGCGCCGGCGATGGCGATGAAGATCTTGAGGGTGACCCGTCCGGTCGGGTTGGCCCGGATCAGGGCGAGGGTGGTGCTCAACCGCTGCCGCCAGCGCGGTCGCTGCCGCCGCTCGGCCAGCGCCGTACGGCCCGCGCCGCCCTGGTCGGCTCCCGGCCGACCGGGCCGCTCGTGCTGTTCCATCGGCACTCCGTACCCCCGCTTTTCGGCTGTCCGGGCCGCGACTTTCGGCGGGTCCGGCACTGCCATCGGATCCACTGAGGATCGTTTCGTAACCATTTCCTCCCCCAGTGTGGCTCGCGCCCGTCACTGGAACGGACGACTGGACGTTACCGGAGTAAGTCGACGACTGAACCACCCGATGCCGGGCGGGATCACGCACTGGGCAGAACCGGAAATCCTACATGAATCTTCACATTCACGCGGCCTTTCCGACCCCCTTCCCACCACTGGGTGAAGTCAGCGTATGGCGGAGCGTAGCCAGGAGTAGCACCTGAGTATGGGAAAAGCGGGACACGCGCGTTCCGCAGCGGTGCCGGGGGGAGATCGTCCATGAGTGTCATCCGACCGACGACCGTAGAGGTCGAGACGTCGCTAAGGCTCGTCGCACCTGACGCCACCGCCTTGCCGGTGCGTGCCAGTCTGCGTTACGACCCTGCTGATCCGTATGCGGTCCATGTCCTGTTCCACGCCGAATCTGCCGGCGGCGAGGCGGTCAGCTGGTCGTTCGCCCGGGAGTTGCTGGTCACGGGTCTTGACGAGCCGGCCGGCATCGGGGACGTGCGGGTCTGGCCCTGGGCCACCCCGCGCGGGGACTTCGTCGCGCTGGCGCTGTCGTCGCCCGACGGCAACGCCCTGTTCGAGGTGCCGCGCAGCGTCCTGGTGCGCTTCCTGCGGCGGACCTACGTCGTCGTCCCGCGCGGTCGCGAGGCCGAGCACCTGGACGTCGACACCGCGGTGACCCGGCTGCTCGCCGGCCGCTGAACCACCGGCCGCACCGGCCGTCCGGGGCCGCGCGGATCTGCCGAGTCCGCGCGGCTCCGGCCCACCAGGGGGTACGCGCACCGTCTCCCGCCCTTCGTCAGGCTCAGCCGTGGGTGGTGATGCCGCCGTCGACCGGGATCACCGCACCGGTGAGGTACGCCCCGGCGCGCGACGACAGGTAGATCGCGGTGCCGGCCATGTCCTCCGGTCGGCCGATCCGGCCCAGCGGCACCTGCCCCTCGATGGCGGCCCGGGACGCGGGGTCGTCCAGCGCGAACGCCATCATCCTGCTCTCGAACGGCCCGGGGGCGATCGCGTTGACGGTGATCCGCTCGCCGGCGAGCTGGTGGGCCAGGCTGCGGGTGAGCATGTGCACGGCGGCCTTCGTCGCCGAGTACGCGTACACCTCCATCATCGGCACCCGGATGCCGTCGATGGAGCCGATGTTGATCACGCGGGCCGGGTCGTCGGCGCTGGCTGACGCGCGCAGCGCGGGCAGCAGCGCGGTGGTGAGCCGGAAGAGCGCCTTGACGTTGACGGCCCACAGCTTGTCGAACGCACTCTCCGGGTACGACTCCAGCGGCGCGCCCCACGTGGCGCCCGCGTTGTTGACCAGCACGTCGAGCCGGTCGAACCGCTCCCGTACGGCGGCGGCCAGCCCTTCGGCGCCGGCGTCGTGGCCGAGGTCGGCGGGGATGGCCTCGCAGCGCCCCTCGGCGGCGAGTTCCTTGGCCACGGCCTCGCAGACGTCCGCCTTGCGCGACGAGATGATCACGTGAGCGCCGGCCCGGACGAAGCCCTGGGCGATCATCAGGCCGATCCCTCGCGAGCCACCGGTGACCAGGACCGTCTTGCCTTCGACCGAGAACAGATCCGTCATGCCCATCCCATCGCGAGTCGGCCCGGGGCCGTCGGGCGGGGCGACCTGACCGGCGTGGGACCGGCTCCGGCCGTGCCTGGACCGGACGGCGCTACCGTTCGGTAACGTAGCCCGGCCCGCAGGACCTCGACAACCCCCGGCCGCCGAGCTGGGAAGCCTTCCCGGGATGCGTTGATCGTCGCTCCGGGCTACCGTCGCAGGCGATGGTCTCTTCCGGTCAGCTCTCCCCCGCCCCGCCCGACAACCCGGCGACCGCCCCCGCCGAGATCGACACCGTGGCCCTCGGTGACCTCGCCTCCGAGCCGCGCTGGCGGCGCCCGGTGCTGCTGGAGAGGGACCTGCTCGTGCTGACCACGGGCGGACACGGCACCGCCGAGCTGGATTTCCGCGCGCTGCCCTGCCGCCCCGGCACGCTGCTGCGGGTACGCGCCGGGCAGGTGCTGCGCTGCGCCGGCCCGCAGCTCGACGCGACGGTCGTGCGCTGGGAGCCGGCGGCGCTGCGCGGGCTCGACGTCGACCCGGACGCCGTCACGTCCTGGCTCCAGCTCGCGGGCGAGGACGAGGACGCGGTGATCAACGAGGTGAGCCAACTGGCCGTGGACTGCCTGCGGCACCGGGGCGTGGCCGCCGCACGCGGACTGCTCCGTCACCAGCTGGCCGTGCTGCTGCTCCGGCTGTCGCTGCTGCCCGCTGGCGCCCAGCGGGCGACCCGGGCGGAGGCGGCCACGTTCCACCGGCTCTGCCGGGAGGTCGAGCGCGGCTACCAGCACACCCGCCGCGTCGAGGACTACGCCGCCCGGCTGGGCTGCTCGGTGCGTACGCTCACCCGGGCCTGCCTGGCGGTGACCGGGCGCAGCGCCAAGCAGGTGGTCGACGAGCGGGTGGCCCTGCAGGCGAGCCGGCTGCTGGCGGCCACCGACGAGCCGATCGCCCGGATCGGCCGGCGGCTGGGTTTCTCCGAGCCGACGAACTTCGGCCGGTTCTTCACCCGCGAGGTCGGGATGAGCCCGGGCGCGTTCCGCGCGGCCCGCGAGCAGCCGGTACCCGGGGCGCCCGTCCGGCCGCGCCCGCCCGCCGACATGGCCGGTCGCCCCCGCGGGGCATGATGTCAGGGTGCAGATCTCCGCACGCGGCGACTACGCGGTACGGGCGGCGCTGAGCCTCGCCACCGCGTACCCTCAGCTGCTCTCCACCCAGGCCATCGCGGCGGAGCAGGACATGCCGCGCAAGTTCCTGGAGGCGGTCCTGGCCGACCTGCGGCGGGCCGGCATCGTCCGGGCGCAGCGCGGCGCCGAGGGCGGCTACACGCTGGCCCGCCCTCCACGCGAGGTGACCGTCGGCGCGGTGCTGCGCGCCGTGGAGGGCCCGCTGGCGGGGGTACGCGGGCTGCGCCCGGAGGAGACCAGCTACGAGGGCGCGGCGGAGAACCTGCCTGGGCTCTGGGTCGCGGTGCGGGCCGCCGTGCGGCGGGTCGTCGACGAGGTGAGCCTCGCGGAGATAGTCAGTGGCCGGCTGCCGGCCCACGTGCGTAGGTTGACCGCGTTGCCCGACGCCTGGGAGCCGCGCTGATGCCCACCCCCGTCCTGCGTACCGACCGGTTGCTGCTGGAGCCCTACCGGCCGGACGACGCCGAGGACTCCATCGCCCTGCTCACCGACCCCGAGGTGGGCCGGTTCATGGGCGACGGCCCGCTGAGCGCCGAGGAGGCCGGCGCCCTCTTCGGACGCGTGTTCACGAAGGTCTACGCCGAGGAGCTCTTCGACGTCTGGGCGGTGCGCCGGGACGGTCGCTTCGTCGGGCACGCCGAGATCAAGCGGACGGACCAGGTCGACGGCCACGAGATCATCTACGCGCTGGCGAAGCGGGCCTGGGGTGCGGGCCTGGGCACCGAGCTGGCCGGGGCCCTGGTCCGCTACGGCTTCGACACCCTCGGCCTGCCCCGTGTGTACGCGACGGTCGCCGACGCCAATCACACCTCGCTGGCGCTGCTCGGCAAGCTCGGCTTCGTCCACGAGCGCGACATCGCCGAGGACGACGGCAGCGTCACCCGCGTGCTCGTCGTCGACCGCGCCGGCGCCTGACACCCGCCCGCCCTCGCCGGAGCGTCACAGCGTGGTGATCACCTCGGCGGCGTCCAGCCGGGGCAGTCGGTCGTGCCACGCGTGCGGCCCCGGGCGGCCGATGTTCATGAGCAGCAGCACCTCGTGCCGGCCGTCCGGGAAGAACTCCTGCCGTACGCCGACGGGATCGAAGCCGGCCATCGGACCGGCGGCCAGCCCCGCCGCCCGTACGCCGACCACCAGGTAGCCGATCTGGAGGGTGGCGTTGAACCGGGCCTGCGCGACCCGCTCCGCCCGGTCACCGAGCCAGTCACGTGCCCGCGGCTGGTGCGGGAACAGCTCCGGCAGCCGCTCGTGGAAGTCCACGTCGGCGGCGAGCACCGCCACCAGCGGCGCGGCGGCGGTCTTCGCCCGGTTGCCGCGGGACACGTGCGGCAGCAGCCGGGCCCGGGCGGCCGGCGAGCGCAGCAGCAGGATCCGCAGCGGCTGGGCGTTGAGCGCCGTCGGCCCGTACCGGACCAGGTCGTGGATCGCCCTGACCTGGGCGTCGGTGACGGGCTCGTCGGTGAAGGTGTTGGCCGTGCGGGCCGCCCGGAACAGCAGGTCCTGGGCGGCGGGATCCAGCGCGAGCAGGTCCCCGGCGCCGGTCGGACCGCCCGTGGGGGCCGCCTGCGGCTGATCGGCCGCCGGGCGGGTGGCCGTCCCGGTCATGACGGCATCGCCGCGCCCGTCGTGGTGTAGTCGCCCCGGTGCCGGACCAGCGGGTCGACGTCCTCGCCGCCGCCGAGGGCGAGCGGCTCGGCGATGAAGAGGGTGTGGTCGCCGGCCGGCACCCGGTGCGCGATCCGGCAGAGCAGCCGGGCCGGCACCCCGGTCAGCAGCGGCACCCCGAACGGCCCCGGCGTCCAGTGCGGATACGCGGCGAACCGGTCGATCCCGCTGGTCGCGAAGACCTGGGCGGCCTCCCGCTGGTGCGCGCCGAGCAGGTGCACGGCGACGTACTCGGCGCGGTCGAGCACGGGCCAGCTCGACGAGGCGACCCCGAGGCAGAACGAGACGAGCGGCGGGTCCAGCGAGACCGAGGTGAACGACGTGGCGGTGAAGCCGACCCGGACGGGCTCGCCCAGGCCGCCGAGGCAGGCCGGATCGACGGTGCCCGGTGCCACGGCGGTCACCACGGTGACGGTCGCGGCCTGTCGGCGCAGCAACGCGCGGAACAGGTCACCGTCCACCGGAAGCAGGTCGGTGGCGTCCGCCCGGGGGCGCGGCACGGTGGTCACGCCGGCACCGGGGTCGGGCAGGGGCCGGTGCGCCAGCGGGTGCCGGTCATCGGCGGTCGGGGCGGTGGCGGCGACGGGCGCCGTCCGGGGTGAGGCCATGAGGGCTCCTGCGGTGTCGACGAGGGGGGACGGCCCACTACGGGGGCGCGGCACGCGGCCGGGCGGTGCAGGGGTGCGGCCGGGCGGGGACCGCGACTCGGGAGGACCGGGTCGGATCAACAGAGGGCGCTCGCGTGGCGGACCAGGTCGACGTGCACGCGGGCCGTGAGGAGATGCTCGTCCCGGTGCGTCATGATCCCATGCTGCCGGGGCCGACCGCCGAGGTCAATGCCCTACCGAGGGATGGGACCCGCGCCCGCGGGGCCCACCGGAATGCCATGTCACCTGCGAAAAGCCCTCCGGCATCACCTATCTGGTTGGTAGGATTTCACGTCGTGTTCGGCCGCATCGTCCACTGGGGAGAGGGCGGGTTTCGCAATTCGTCGTTCCGGGCATGTTCGGGTTCGACAGGGCAGGGAAGGGAATCGAAAGGAGCCCCGCGATGGGTCTGATGTTCCGCAAGCGCAAGAAGTACGGCCCGATCATCCTGAACTTCACCGAGAACGGCTTCTCGTCCTGGAGCATCAAGATCGGTCGCTGGTCCTGGAACTCCCGCGCCAAGGCGCACCGGGTCGACCTGCCGGGTCCGCTGTCCTGGAAGCAGGACAAGTCCCGGGCCTGACGTCCCGAGGTCGAGCGGGGTGCCGGTGATTCACCGGCACCCCGCTCGACGTGTGTGCGGGTGGGCGTCGGTCAGGTGAGCGTGCGTGCGCCCCGGACGGAGATGAGCACGTCGCCGCCGAGCCGACCGTCTTCGGGCTCGCGGGCCACCTCCCCGGCGGCGAGCAGCCCGGTCAGCGCCCGGACGGCGTCGGACGACCGGTAGGCGGTCGCGGTGAGGGCGTGCCGGCGCAGCTCGGTGACCGTACGCGGGCCGGAGCGCGTCAGCTGGGCCAGCAGCTCGTGGCCCAGTGGGCCGGTTTCCGGGGCCGGTACGACGTCGAGGAGCTGCCCCGCCGCGTCGCGGTAGCGCACGCCGGCGGCATCGTCGACGGCCCAGAGCGCCTCCTTGAACGCCTCCAGGCTCTTGTCCGACCCGCTCGCGAAGGCGACCAGCCGCGCCGGGGCGCCGTCGGCGGGCACCAACTCCACCTCGGTCGTCAGCCGGAACCCGGCGTCGGCGAGGGCGGCGCGTACGGGGGCCCCGGCGGCGGTGGCGAACAGCACGTCCGCCGGCTTGCCGGTCGCCGCGGCGGTCAGCACGGCGGGATCGGCGGTGTCGGCGTCCACGACGGACAGCAGGGGCGCGCCGGCCGCGCCGGCCGCCTTCACCGCCACCGGCAGCCGGGCGGGACCGCCGGGCACGAGGTGCACGGCGACGCCCGCCGGCAGTCCCGCCTCCACGGCACCGAGCCGGGCCGGCAGCTCCTCCGAGCCGTCGGCGAGCACCAGCACGGTGAGCTGACGGCCCCGCAGCCGCTCGGCGTGCCCGGCGACCACCCGCAGCGCTGCCTCCGCGCGGCCGGCGTCGCCACCGGCGTACGCCAGGGCGAGGGTGGCCCGGCGGGCGCGGTGCAGCGCCCCCGGCAGCCAGGTCTCCAGGTGTCGGACGAGCAGCTCGCGCAGGACGGCGTCGGTCGGCATGCTGCCGTTCTACCGCACCCCCGCCCCGGGCCGGGCACAGCTCCCCCGACCGGCCGGCCATCGGGGCGTCGCCGGTTCCCCGATGGCCTGCTGCCGGCGGGGCACCGCCGGCCCCCCGATGGCCTGGCTGTCGGCGGGGCGGCGCCGCGCCCAGGGGCGGGTCAGGCCGGTACGGAGACGCCCACGCCGCCGCGGGTCTGGCCGCCGTAGCGCCGCCGCTCGGCGTCCAGGTCGAGCCGGCCGATCCGCTTGCGGGCGGCCAGGGCGGCGTCGTCGAGCCGGTCCGCCGGCACCAGCCAGACGATCTCGAACTCCAGCCCGTCCGGGTCCTGCCCGTAGAGGCTCTTGGTGGTGCCGTGGTCGGACGCGCCGACCAGGGCTCCGGCGGCGGCGAGCCGCTGCGCGGTGGCCTCCAGCTCGTCGAGGGTGTCGACCTCCCAGGCCAGGTGGTAGAGCCCCACGGTGGCGCGGCCGGCGGTGGAGCGGCCGGCGCCCGCGCCGATCTCGAACAGGCCCAGGTCGTGGTCGTTGGTGGAGCCGGGCGCCTGGAGGAAGGCGGCGCCCTGGAAACCGTCCGGCGTCATCGGGATCGGCCGGAAGCCCAGCACGTCGCGGTAGAAGTCGACGCTGCGGGCGAGGTCACTGACGTAGAGCACGGCGTGGTTGAGGCGGTGGATTCCCATGCCACCGACGCTAGCGCGGTTTTGTTGAACGTTCAACTATCTGCCGTATGATGGCCGTCATGACCCGCTGGCTGGATCCCGACGAGCAGCGCACCTGGCGCGCGTACCTGACCGCCTCCCGGGCGCTGATGGAGGCGCTCGACCGGGAGCTGCAACGCGACGCCGGGATGCCGCACGCGTACTACGAGATCCTGGTCCGGCTCTCCGAGGCGCCCAGACGCCAGCTGCGGATGAGCGACCTGGCCGAGGCCAGCGGCTCCTCGCGCAGCCGGCTCTCGCACGCCGTCGCGCGACTCGAAACGGCCGGCTGGGTCCGCCGCGACGAGTGCCCCACCGACCGGCGCGGGCAGATCGCCGTCCTCACCGACGAGGGATTCGCCGCCCTCGCCGCCGCCGCGCCCGGCCACGTCGAGGGGGTACGCCGCCACCTGTTCGACGCGTTGACCCCCGCCCAGGTGGACCAGTTGCGCCGGATCAGCGAGACGCTCGCCGCCCACCTGACCGGTTCCTGACCAATACACTCCCATTCGGGTCTTGTACTTACCGTCGTCGGATGAGCACGATGGGGCGTGCCTTCCGGCTTCGGGGATCTGACTGACCACGCACACCACCTGGTGTCCTCCGGCGACCTCGCCGGCGCCCAACGGCTGCTCGCCGACGCGCTGACCGACGCCGACCCGCGTCCGGCCAACGCCACACCAGAGCTGGCCGAGGCCGCCAGCCTCCAGGCCCGCGTGCTGGTCGCCCTCGGCGAGCCGCACTCGGCCCGGGGCTGGGCCGCGTTCGCGTACGCGGCCACGACCCGGTTGCACGGGCGCTCCGACCAGCGCACAGTGGCCGCCGCGGCCACCCTCGCGGCGGTGCTGCACCGGGTCGGCAGCTGGTCGCGCGCCGCCCGCCTCTACCAGGAAGTGATCATCGAGCTGACCGCGCTCGACGGCCCCGAGTCGCTGCGGGTGCTCGCCGCCCACGCCGACCTGGCCACCGTGGAGTACGCGCGCGGCCAGTGCCAGGTTGCCCGCGACCGGTTGCAGGACGCCTGGGAGCTGCACCGCGAGGTCTACGGCGACGGGCACCCCAGCGGCATCAAGATGCTGGCCCGGCTCGGCGCGATGCAACGCGACTGCGGGCAGTTCACCGAGGCGCACGACAACTTGGCGCTGGCCAGGGAGCTGTGCCGCCAGCAACTGCCGGCGGACGATCCGCTGGCCGCGCAGGTGGCGGGGCTCGCCCGGGCGGCGGCCAACCCGGACCACGTCTGCGCCGACGCCGCACCCGTGGGCCGGGACGGCCCGATCGTGCCGTCCGCGCGCACCCCACCCCCGGGCGACGGACCGTCGACGGCGCAGCACCCCTCGCAGCCGGGTTACCGCCCGACGGATCCGAGCCCGTACGCCGGGCCGCCGCACGCCGACCCGTACACGGACCCGTATGCCGGGGCGCCGCCGTCGGACCCGTACGCCGGAGCGGCGCACGCCGACCGGTATGCCGGAGCACCGCACACGGTGCCGACGCCCCGGCAGCCGACGGAGGACCCGCCGCCCGGTTGGTGGCCGCCCGAGGGCGACGCCGGGGACGGGCCGGCCGACAGCGCCGTGCCGCCAGCGGTCGTGCCGCTGGCCGGCGGTGGCGGCGAGGAGGCCGACGGGGTGCACCGCGTCCGCCGGCCCGACGCACCCGAGGAGCCGTACCAGCCGTCGCGGCTGCTGCCGGTGCCGGTCCACCGGGCACCGTCGCGGCGCGACACCCGGCTGCTGACGCTCGTCGTCGGTGGCGTCGTGGTGGCGCTGCTGGGCACGGCGGCGGTGATCGCCGGGGTGGCGGCGGTCGACGGTGGGTCCGATCCGGCGCCCCCGGCCGCGACCGGCGCACCGGCCTCCACGCCGGCCGGCGGCCCGACCGGCACGGGCGCCCCGCCCGCCGCCGGCCCGACGACCGGGGGCGCGGCCTCCCCCGGCAGCCCGCCCAGCGCGGTGACGCTGCGGGACAACCGGGACAACGTGGCGTTGCGCTGGACGTACCCGGCCGGCGGGGAGGGCCCGGTCGTGATCTCGGGCGGCCGGTCCGGCCAGGCACAGACGGCCTTCGCCAACCTGCCCGCCGGCACCACCGCCTTCGTCGTCTACGGCCTGAACCGCAGCACCGACTACTGCTTCACCGTCGCGGTCGTGTGGTCGACCGACATGATCGCCCGCGCGCCGGAGGTCTGCACCCGCCGGAGCTGACGGACCGGCAAGGACGCCGAGAGCCCGGTGCCGCCGCGCCGGACCACCCGCGCCTCTGCCGGACCACCTTGCCGGACCGCCCGTGCCTTTGCCTGCCGGACCGCCTCTGTCGGACCGCCTCCGCCCTGCCGGACCGCCTCCGCCCTGCCGGACCGCCTCCGCCCTGCCGGACCGCCTCCGCCCTGCCGGACCGCCTTGGCCCCTGCCGGTCGGGCCCGGCGCGCGTCAGGGATGTTCCGGATCGTGCAGGGCCGGGAGCAGCAGCCGTACCCGCAGCCCCGGCCCGCCGGCCCGGTCGGGGTGGGCGTCGGCCAGGTCGACGCTCCCGCCGGCCCGACGGACCAGCTCGCGCACGATGGCCAGGCCGAGGCCGGCGCCGCCGTCGTCCCGGGCCCGCGCGTCGTCGAGCCGGGTGAACCGGCCGAAGACCCGCTCCCGGTCCGCGGCGGGGATCCCCGGCCCGTCGTCGGTCACCGTCACCAGGTGGTACGCCCCCGCGCCAGCGCCGCTGCCGCCCTTTCCCCGGCCGGTGGTCCCGCCGCCCGCTCTCCCGCCGCCGTTTCCGCCGCTGCCCACCCCCGCGCTCCCGCCGCCGCCCGTTCTTCCGCCCTCGGTCCCGCCGCCGCCCGCTCTCCCGCCCGCTCTCCCGCCGCCGCCCGTTCTCCCGTCCGCTCTCCCGCCGGCGTCCCGGCCCCCGCCGTCGGCGGGGCCCTCCCGGCCGGTGGCCGGAGCGGCGGTCAGCACCACCTCGCCGCGGGCGTGCCGGACCGCGTTGTCGACGACGTTGGTCAGGATCCGCCGTAGCTCGTCGGGGTCGCCCTCGGTCCACAGCGGCGCCGCCGGCGGGTCGAGGCGCACCGGCGGCGACGGGTACCGGGCGGCCACCGCCGACAGCAGGGCACCCAGCTCGACCGGCCCGGTGGCCCGCGCCGGCGGGCGCTCGTCGAGCCGGGCCAGCAGCAGCAGGTCGTCGACGAGCCGGCCGAGCCGCTCGGCGTCGGCGAGCAGATTCGCCGACACGGCCGTCCAGTCCGTCCGGTCGGCCAGCCGCCGGGCTACCTCCAACTCCGTACGGATGTTCGCCAGCGGGCTGCGCAGCTCGTGCGCGGCGTCGGCGACGAACGCCCGTTGCCGGTCCCGGGCCGACTCCAGCCGGCCCAGCATCCCGTTGAGCGTGACCGCCAGCCGGTGGATCTCGTCCCGCGACGCCGGTACGGGCAGCCGCCCGCCCCCGTCGCGCCCGGTGATCTCCTCGGCGCCCCGGCGCAGCGCCTCGACGGGGCGCAGGGTCGCGCCGACCACCCGCCACGCCACGGCGGCGAGCACCGCCACCAGCAGCGGGAGGCTCACCAGCAGGATCGTGCGTACGACGTGCGCGCTGTGCCGCACGTCCGCCAGCGACCGGGCCACCAGGACGGTACGCGGGTCGGCGTCGGTGCCCGCCGGTACGGCCACCACCCGTACCGGCCCGGCCAGGCCGACCCGCTCCCCCGACACCGTCAACCGCTGCCGGACGCCGACGTCGATCCGCTCCGGCGACACCATCGGCACCAGCCGGTCGGCGTCGATCGAGGCGGCCCGTACCCGCCCCTCGGCGTCGATCACCTGCACCCGGACCTGACCGCCGGCCACCGGCAGCGGGTCGGGCAGGACCTCCTCGGCGGCGAGCAGCGCGACCGCGTCGGCGGTCCGGAACGCCTCGGTGTCCACGGCGCGTTGCAGGGCCCACCCCAGTACGGCGAGCAGGACGAGCCCGCCGACGGCCAGTCCCCCCGACACGCCGAGCACCCCGACCGCCATCAGCCGCCCGCGCAGCCCCGGCCCGGCGCGCAGGCGCCCGCGCAGCCCGGGCCTCATGCGGTGAGCCGGTAGCCGGCGCCCCGGACCGTCTCCAGCCGCTCCCTGCCGATCTTGCGCCGCAGGTAGCCGATGTAGACCTCGACGGCGTTGGGTGCGGTCTCGAGGCTGGCGTCCCACACGTGGTCGAGCAGCTCGGTCTTGGAGACCACCTCGCCGGGGCGGCGCATCAGGTAGTCCAGCAGCGCGAACTCGCGGCTGGTGAGCGCGACCTCGGCATCGGCCCGGGTCACCCGCCGCCGGGCCGGGTCGAGCCGCAGGTCGCCGACCGCGAGCACCGTGGGGCGTTCGGGGGCGCCCCGGCGCAGCAGGGCCCGCAGCCGGGCCAGCAGCACCACGTACGAGAAGGGCTTGGTGAGGTAGTCGTCGGCCCCGCAGTCCAGCCCGTCGGCCTGGTCGTACTCGCCGTCCTTGGCCGAGAGCATGAGCACCGGGAGCCAGTGCTCCTCGGCGCGCAGCCGGCGGACCAGCTCGTAGCCGGAGAGGCCGGGCAGCATCACGTCGAGGATCATCGCGTCGTAGCCGCCGTGGCGTGCCGCGTCCAGTCCCTCGGGGCCGGTCGCGGCCACGTCCACCGCGAACCCCTCGGCCTGCAAGCCCCGTTGCAGGGCGGACGCCAGCCGCGACTCGTCCTCCACCACCAGCAACCGCATACCCCAAGGGTGCCACCGGCGCGCCCGGGGCCGTACGGCCGTCCTCAGCGCCCTCACAGCGTCGAGGGGGCAGGATGTCGGCAGGAGGTGTCACATGTCCGTCCTGAAGAGCCGTCCCGTCCTGCGCTGGCTGGTCCCGGTGACCGCCGTCGCGACCGTCATCGGCGGCGGCGCCGCGCTCGGCACGTTCGCCGCCCAGGCCGAGCCGAGCCTGCCGCCGCGTACCGCCGCCCAACTCCTGGTCGACCTGCAGACCTCCCGGCTGGAGGGGCTCTCCGGCACGGTCGTGCAGCGCGCCGACCTGGGCCTGCCGCCGCTGGCCGGACTGGTCGGCGGCGACGGCCTGACCGGCCTGCTCACCGGCACCCACACGCTGCGGGTCTGGCACTCCGGGCCCGACCGGCAGCGCGTCGCGCTCATGGACACGCTCGGCGAGCGGGACATCCTGCGCAACGGCCGGGACGTGTGGGTCTGGAACAGCCGGTCCAACACCGCCACCCACCGCACGCTCCCCGAGGGCGCCGCCGGCGCCGAGACCCCGGAGCTGCCGGTCACTCCCGGGGAGGCCGCCGACCGGGCCCTGGCCGCGATCGACCCGAGCACCGAGGTGAGCGTCGGCCGGTCCGCCACGGTCGCCGGTCGCGACGCGTACGAGCTGGTGCTCGCCCCGCGCGACGCCGCCTCGCTGGTGCACCAGGTGCGCATCGCCATCGACGCGCGGCAGCACGTGCCGCTGCGCTTCGAGGTCTTCGCCGACGGCAGCGACAAGCCGGCCTTCGAGATGGCCTTCACCCAGGTGTCGTACGCCCGGCCGGACGCCGACCAGTTCACCTTCAACCCGCCGCCCGGTGTCAAGGTGACCGAGGAGACCGCCGGCAGGCAGCACGCCGACGTGCCCGGGAAGCGGCCCATGGCCAGCGCGCGGCCGGACGTGCGTACCGTCGGCGAGAGCTGGACCACCGTGGTGGTCGCGCGGCTCGACGGCGCCGGCGCGCCCGCGGACCGACCGGCCGCCCCCGGCCGCGCCGGGAACGGACCGACCGGCGACCCGGCGGCGCTGCTCGGCGCGCTGCCGAAGGTCAGCGGCGACTGGGGCAGCGGCCGGCTGCTGACCGGGAAGGTGTTCAGCGTGCTGCTCACCGACGACGGCCGGCTCATCGCGGGCGCGGTGACGCCGGAGCGGCTCTACGAGGTGGCGAAGGGCTGAGCATCGGCAGTCCGACGGGGTCCGCCGTTTCGGCGGGCCCCGTCGTCTGCGTGGGGTGGCCGGCGGCATGTGCCCGGCGCGCTTGGTCACGGCGACCGGCGCACGGTATCTTTCTCAGTTCAGGCAACAAAAAAGAACGGCCATTCATAGCCGTTCCGAGAGAGATTATAGGCAAATGGGAGACGGCTTGTCAAGGCATTCCGCCGATTCCACGGAATTGCAGCCGAACGACGAAATCGGTCGCGAACAGGAATACGTCTCGATGCTCTACCGCCGGCTGGACGAGCTGCGTGAGCAGGCCGCCCGTCGGCTGACCGAGGAGTTGCGGGCGACCGGTGGCACCCGTCAGGCACTCTCCCAGCGCGACAGCGCCGTGCGGATGTACGCCGACCAGGTCGAGCAGTTCTCCGCCGTCGAGAGCGGCCTCTGCTTCGGTCGGCTCGACACCGACGAAGGCGGTCCCCACTACATCGGCCGGATCGGGATCTTCGACACCGACGGCGACTACGACCCGCTGCTGATGGACTGGCGCGCCCCGGCGGCCCGCGCCTTCTACCTCGCCACCGCCGCCAACCCCCAGGGCGTACGCCGCCGCCGGCACCTGCGTACCCGCGAGCGCAAGGTGGTCGCGCTCAACGACGAGGTGCTGGACCTCGCCACCGCCTCCCCCACCGCCCACGAGGAACTGACCGGCGAGGCGTCGCTGCTCGCCGCGCTCAACGCCGGGCGCACCGGTCGGATGCGCGACATCGTCGAGACCATCCAGGCCGAGCAGGACCGCATCATCCGCGCCAGCCTGCCGGGCGTACTCGTGGTGCAGGGCGGCCCCGGCACCGGCAAGACCGCGGTCGCGCTGCACCGCGCGGCGTACCTGCTCTACACCCACCGGGAACAGCTCTCCACCCGGGGCGTGCTCATGGTCGGCCCGAACGCCACGTTCCTGCGCTACATCTCCCAGGTGCTCCCGGCGCTGGCGGAGACGGGCGTGCTGCTGCGGACGCAGGGCGATCTCTTCCCGGGCGTCAGCGCCCGCCGTGCCGAGCCCGCCGAGACCGCCGCCCTCAAGGGCCGCGCGGTGCTGGCCGAGGTGCTGGCCGCCGCCGTCCGAAACCGGCAGTGGGTGCCCGACGAGCCGCTGGAGATCGAGCTGCCGCAGCAGGAGGTGCTGCGGCTCGACCCGGAGACCGTACGCGCCGCCCGGGAGCGGGCCCGCCGCTCCGACCGGCCACACAACCTGGCCCGGGCGCTCTTCGACGTCGAGATCGTCCACGCCCTCGCCGCGCAGGTCGCCGAGCGGATCGGCGCCGACCCGCTGGGCGGGGAGAACCTGCTCGACGAGGCCGACGTGGCGGAGATCCGCCGCGAGCTGCGCGAGGAGCCCGAGGTGCGGGCCGCGCTGGACCAGCTCTGGCCGGTGCTCACCCCGCAGCGCCTGCTCACCGACCTGTACGCCTCGCCCGACCGGATCGCCGCCGCCGCGCCCATGCTCACCGACGACGAGCGGGCCATGCTGCACCGCGAGCCGGGCGGCTGGACGCCGGCCGACGTACCGCTGCTCGACGAGGCGGCCGAGCTGCTCGGCGAGGACGAGCGGGCCTCCGCCGCCCGCCGGGAACGGATCCGGGCCATGCAGCGGGAGTACGCCGAGGGCGTGCTGGAGATCGCCAGGGGCTCCCGCTCCATCGACGTGGAGGACGAGGCCGAGGGCGGCGAGATCCTCGGCGTGACCGACCTGCTCGACGCCGACCGGCTGCTGGAGCGGCAGGAGGAGGCGGACCGGCTGACCACCGCGCAGCGGGCCGCCGCCGACCGGCGCTGGGCGTTCGGGCACGTGATCGTCGACGAGGCGCAGGAGTTGTCGCCGATGGCCTGGCGGCTGCTGATGCGCCGCTGTCCGAGTCGCTCGATGACCATCGTGGGCGACGTGGCGCAGACCGGGGCGCTGGCCGGCACGCCGTCCTGGGCCGACGCGCTGGAGCCGTACGTGGCGCAGCGCTGGCGGCTGGAGGAGCTGACCGTCAGCTACCGCACCCCGGCCGAGATCATGGCGGTCGCCGCCGAGGTGCTCACCGAGATCGACCCGGCGCTACGCCCGCCCCGCTCCGTACGCTCCAGCGGGGTGCCGCCGTGGGACCGCGCGGTGGCCCCCCAGCGGCTGGCGGCGGAGCTGGTGGTCGCCGCCACCCGGGAGGCGGCCGGCCTGGACGACGGCCGGCTCGGGGTGATCGTGCCGGCCGGCCGGGTCGACGAGCTGGGCCCGGCGCTCACCGCCGCCCTGCCCGAGGCGGCCGTCGGCGAGGACCCGGAGCTGGAGAGCCGGGTGGTGGTGCTCACCGTCGGCCAGGCGAAGGGCCTCGAATTCGACTCCGTCCTCCTGGTCGACCCCGACCGCATCGTGGCGGAGTCGCCCCGGGGCCGCAGCGATCTCTACGTCGCCCTCACCCGCGCCACCCAACGCCTGGGCATCCTCCGCCCCACCTGACCCGGCAGGCGACGGGGTGGGCCACTTCGGGGTGAACCACCTGACCCGGCAGGCGACGGGGTGCGTCACTCCGGGGTGAACCACCTGATCCGACAGACGACGGACGGGTCACTCCGGGGTGAAGTCGCCGACCTGGCTGGCGGGGCCGGACTGGTCGCTGGTGGAGCCGCCCGCCGGGGTGCTCAGCCCGCCGGTGGTGGCGTCGCCCGTGGTGGTCGGCGCCACCTTGCCGGGGTGCCGCTCCGGCTGCCGCGCCAGCCGGCGGACGGACGCCGGGCCGGCGGTGCCGCCGGTCGTGGTGACGGCGCCCTGCCCCCGGGTGGGTCCGCCGTCCCGCAACACCTCAGGATCGACCGGAACGTGCGCCGGGTCGTCCGGGTCCTCGTCCTGGATGACCCGCTGCACGTCCGTCTGGGGCACGGTGACCTCGTCGAGGGCGCCCTCGCCGTACGCGCCGCCGGCGATGCGCTCCTCGGCCCGCCGGGCGGCGTCCTGCCGCATGTCGTCCTCACGCATGTCCATCACCTCGCAGGAGTGTCGTTGCGGGATGCGTGCCCGACGTCCGGACCGACAAACCCGCCGCCCGAGCCCTCCCACCTCGGTCGATCATGCAATCGTGTGCCCGTTAGATCCTTGTTCAGGCGTTTTGCGCCTCACCACGGCTGCATGATCGACGCCGGCTCTCGGGGGCGGGACGGCGGGCGACTTTTTTTGGCCGCCGTCGGCGTTACTGCCTCCGCCGGGTCGGGTAGACGGCGGTTGTCCCCGCCATGAACGCGAACCGTGCCGTGGCCGACACGCGGTAGCGGGGCGAGGGAACGCAGGTACGACTCATCGCATCCTGAGGAGGACAAGATGAGCACGCAGGCTGCTTCCACCAGGCCGACCAACCGGCCGACCCAGGACATGCCCAACCGGGCGATGCAGGACAGGGCCATGCAGGAACGGGCCATGCAGGAGACGCCCACCCGTCCGATGCCGATGATGCACGACGGGCACCGGGAGGCCATGCAGGCGCCCGGCACGGAGACCAAGCCGGCGCTGCGGACCACCGAGTTCTGGGTCTACATCGCCGCCGTGATCGGCGTGCTGGCCGCCTCGCAGCTCGTCGGCCGGAACTCGGCCGGGGTGGACATCTTCCGGGCCGACAACGCCTGGTTCATGATCACCCTGCTGACCCTCGGATACCTGGGTAGCCGTGGTCTGGCCAAGGCCGGCAGCAACTGGCGCAGCGGTGAGGAGCGCAAGGCCCGGCACTGACCGGGAGACGCGCACCACGGCAGACGGCCCCCGGGACCACGGTCCCGGGGGCCACTGTCGTGTGCGCTGCTACTCCTCGAAGCCCCAGTCCTCGGCGAAGTCGCCCTCGATCGCGTCCTCGATCATCTCTCCGGCGACCATCCCGCCGACGACCCCGAGCGCGGCACCGGCGACCACGCCACCCATGCCGACACCCCGGCCGTGCCCGTGCCCGTGCCCGCCGAAGCCGTGCGCGCCACGCAGGCTGCCGTAGCGGGACGTGGTCTCCCGCAGCCAGCCGTCGACCAGCTGGACCCAGTCGGTCCGGTCGGCCTCGGTGTGCGCGACCCGGTAGTGACCGAAGGCGTCGTGCCCGGCGGTCAGGAAGCCGCCGCGCTTGTCGCACTCGAGGATGACCTCGACGCCGTGCGGGCTGGTGACGAAGGTCAGCTCGACCTCGTTGATCGTGCCCGCGTACTGCGGCGCGGCGAAGAACTCGATCTCCTGGTAGAACGGCAGCGTCTGCTGCGTGCCCCGGATGTGGCCGCGCTCCAGGTCGGCGTGCTTGAACCGGAAACCGAGCTGCTGGAACGCCTCGAGGATCCGCTCGTGCACCGGCAGCGGGTGCACGTTGACCTGGTCCAGGTCGCCCTTGTCCACCGCCCGCGCGATCGCCAGCTCGGTGCGCAGCCCCATCGTCATGCCGCGCAGCCGCTGACCGTAGACGTCGGTGATCGGGGTCTCCCACGGCATCGGGAGCTGGAACGGGATGGCGAGCTGCTGCTTCGCGCCGAGCTGGAGCGGGCCGCTGACCGGCAGCCGGTGGAACTCCATGACGCCCGCGTACTCCGTGTCGTGGCCCTCGATCTCGACCCGGGTGACCAGGCCGACGACGATCTGCTCGATGTTGGCCGGCGCGTCGCCGCCGAGCAGGTTCACCTGGCCCTCAAGGGTCAGGCCGGGCCGGGTGTTCGGGTTGGTCAGGACGGTGTCGACGCTCGGCCCGCCCACGCCGAGCGCGCTCAACATCTTCTTGAAGACCATCGGAACTCCCGTGCAAAGACACCCTGCTCCACCTTGGAGCCGGTCGCTGACTTGCCCGGACCCTATCGAGAACCGCTGTGAAGTGCCTGTGAAGGCACGCCGGGGCCGGCGGACACCGGGGGACAGCCGCCGGGCGTACGCCCGTGGGCTCCCCTACCCGCCCGGAGAACAGCCCGTGGGCCGACGCCGCGGCCCTCGTCGCCCGACACCGTGGAGACACGTTGTCGATACGGCAGGAGGGCACATGACAGCACCAGTCACGGCGCGCATCGACCGGGTACGGATGACGCGACGACGCCTGATCGGCACGGCGCTCGCAGTCGGGGGCGCCGTGCCGATCGGCGTCGCGGGCCGCGCGTCGGCGGCCCAGAGCACCCCGGTACGGCTCACCCTGCCCGCGCCCACCGGCCCGTACCCGGTGGGCACGGTGCGACTGCACCTCGTCGACCGGGCGCGCCCGGATCCCGTTGCCGGCCCCGGGCGTCACCGCGAGTCGATGGCCAGCGTCTGGTACCCGGCCCGCGACGTCGGGCAGTACCCGCGGACGCGGTGGACGGCCCCGGCCGTCCTGCGTGCGTACCTCACGTCCGGGGGATTCCCGGCCGACGTCGCGCTCGCGCCCCTCACGGTCGGCCACGAGGGCGCACCGGTACGGCGAACGGGCGCACGGTTGCCCGTCGTCGTGTTCTCGCACGGCGCGCACGATCACCGCGCCAGCAACACGATCATCGTCCAGGAACTCGCCAGCCACGGGTACGTGGTGGTCACGGTGGATCACACGTACGACGCGTTCACCGAGTTCCCCGACGGCCGGCTCCTCGTCCCGCTCGACGACGTGGCGCTGTTCCCGGCGGACTTCGCCACGGACATCCGGTTCGTCCTCGACCGCCTTGAGGACGTCGCCGCCGGACGCAATCCCGACGTACGACACCGGCCGCTGCCGACCGGCCTGTCGGGTGCCCTCGACCTGCGACGCATCGGCATGTTCGGCTGGTCGAAGGGCGCGACGGCGACGGCCCTCGTCATGAACGACGACCAGCGCGTACGGGCCGGGCTGGGCCTCGACGGCCCGATGCAGTCGCGACCGCCGCTCACCACTGACCTGGATCGGCCGTTCATGCTGATGACCGCACGGTTCACGCGGGCCGAGGAGCCGAGCGTCGCCCAGTTCTGGTCACACCTGCGCGGATGGCGGCGCGACGTCCAGGCCGACGGCGCGGTCCACTCGTCGTACGGCGACAACCAGGTGCTGATCCCGCAACTGGCGAAAGCCGTGGGGATGAGCGACGAGGAGCTACCGGGCTGGATCGGCACGCTGGATCCGGCCCGGGCGCAGCGGATCCAGCAGGCGTACCCCCTCGCGTTCTTCGACCTGCATCTGCGGGGGCGGCGTGGGCGCCTGCTCGACGGCCCCAGCGCGGCCTTCCCGGAGGTGAAGTTCATTCCGTGAGGGCGACGGACCGCGGCGCGGCACCAGGCCCGCGCCGTGGTCCGCGCCGGTCACCGGCGCGCCCGGGTCCGGCTCCTGCCACGAGGGTGCCGGCCGGCACCGCCCGGATCAGCCGTCGCCGGGCCGGCTCGGTTCCGCGCCGGTCGGCACGACGATCAGCTCGCCGACCTGGTCGGCGAGCTGGCCGCGCGCCTGCGCGGGCAGCCCCGCGTCGGTGACGAGCACGTCGGCCGCGGAGAGCGGGGCGATCGTGGCCATTCCGATGGTCTCCCACTTGGTGTGGTCGGCCAGCACCACCAGCCGCCGCGCCGCGTCGATCAGGAACCGGTTCGTCCCGGCCTCCAGCAGGTTCGGGGTGGTGAACCCCGTGCGCGGGCTCATCCCGTGCACGCCGAGGAAGAGCACGTCGACGTTGAGGGAGCCGATCGCCGCCTCCGCCACCGGCCCGGTCAGGGCGTCCGACGGGGTACGGATGCCGCCGGTGAGCACGACCGTCCGGTCGGCGCGGGGGCGCTGGTGCAGGGCGTCGGCGACGGGGACCGAGTTGGTCACCACCGTCAGGCCGCGTACGTCGGCCAGCAGGGCGGCCAGCGCGGCGGTCGTGGTCCCGGCGGAGAGCGCGACGGCCATGCCGGGCTCCACCAGGGCGGCGGCCCGCTCGGCGATGGCCCGCTTCTCGGCCCGCTGCCGGACCGACTTCGCGTCGAAGCCGGGCTCGTCGGTGGAACCGGGGCCGGGCAGGGTCGCGCCGCCGTGGACCTTGTCGATGAGCCCGCGCTCGGCCAGCGCCTCCAGGTCCCGCCGGATCGTCATGTCGGAGACGCCGAATCGGCTCACGAGGTGGCTGACCCGCACGCCGCCGTGCTGGCGGATCAGTTCGAGGATCGCGGTCTGCCGCTGTCGGGCCAGCATCCGGATGTCCTCCCTCGGGCCGTCCGCGTCAGCGGGTCGCGTCGGCGGCCGGGTCCTCGCGGACCACGGCCACCTCGCCGGCCGGCACGACCAGGTGGCCGGTGCAACGTGCGCCGGTCAGCAGCTCCACGCCGGCGACGTCGAGCCGGGCGTCGGTGTCGGTGTGGTTGATGACGAAGAGCCAGCTGCGCTCTCCGGCCCGGCGCCGGACCACCTCCACCTCGGCGGGCACCCGCGCCGCCGGGCGTACCCCCGAGTCGGCCACCAGCCGGGCGACCAGCCGGTCGGTCGCGGCCGGGTCCAGCCGGGTGCCGACGTACCAGGCCGCGCCCGCGCCGACGGGGTGCCGGGTGAGCGCCGGCACGCCCGGCAGGGGCCCGTCGGCGTACGCGGCGAGCACCTGCGCGCCCTCGGGGTGCAGCCACTCCGTCCACACGTCGGCGGCGGAACCGTCGTCCAGGGTGACCCGCTCCCCCGCTCGCAGCGGAAAGAACTCCTCGACGCGTACGCCCAGCAGGTCCCGGAACGCGCCGGGGTAGCCGCCGAGGCGGACGTGGTCGTGCTCGTCGACGATGCCGCTGAAGTACGTGACCAGGGCCGTGCCGCCCGCCTCCACGTACGCGCCCAGCGCCGCGGCGTGCGCGTCGCGCACCAGGTAGAGGGTGGGCACCAGCACCAGCCGGTAAGGGGAGAGGTCGGCCGACGGGTGCACGACGTCGGCGGTGATGCCGGCCCGCCACAGCGAGTCGTGCAGCGCGCCGAGCCGGTCGGCGTACGCGACGTCCACGGTGGGGTGCGAGTCCAGCTCGGCGCCCCACCACGCCTCGTAGTCGAAGAGGATCGCCACCTCCGCCTCGACCCGGCTGCCGCGTACCTCGGCGAGGGCCCGCAGGTCCGCGCCGAGCCGGCACACCTCGCGGAACACCTTGGTCTCGACGCCGGCGTGCGGGACGAGCGCCGAGTGGAACTTCTCCGCCCCGGCGCGGGAGGCCCGCCACTGGAAGAAGAGCACGCCGTCCGCGCCGCGCGCCACGTGCGCCAGGCTGTTGCGGCGCAGCTGGCCGGGGAGCTTGGCGACGTTGCGCGGCTGCCAGTTGACGGCGCTGGTGGAGTGCTCCATCAGCAGCCATGGCGCGCCCCCGGCCACGCCCCGGGTGTGGTCGGCCGCGAGGGCGAGGCCGACGTGCGGGCGCGGGTCGGCGGCGGTGAGGTAGTGGTCGTTGGCGACGAGGTCCACGTCGGACGCCCAGGAGTGGTAGTCGAGGTGTTTGACGCCGGTGCCGATCATGAAGTTCGTGGTGACCGGCTGGCGCACGAGCCGGCGCAGCACCTCGCGTTCGGCGCGCAGCTGGGCGCGCTGCTCGTCGGAGGAGAAGCGCAGGAAGTCCAGTTGCTGGGTGGGATTGGCGAAGGTCGGTGCGGCGCGCGGCGGGTTGATCTCGGCCCAGTCGCCGTAGCGCTGGCTCCAGAAGGCGGTGCCCCAGGCGTCGTTGAGCCCGTCCAGGTCGCCGTGGCGCTCGCGTAGCCAGCGGCGGAACGCCTCGGCGCTGACGTCGCAGTAGCAGTGCACGTTGTGGCAACCAAGCTCGTTGGAGACGTGCCACATGACCACGGCGGGGTGGTCGCCGTACCGGGTGGCGAGGGCCTCGACCAGGGCCAGCGACCGTTCCCGGAACACCGGCGAGCTGGGGCAGTACGCCTGCCGTCCGCCCGGCCACAGGATCGTGCCGTCGGCCCGCCGGGGCAGCGTCTGCGGGTTCCGGTGCGCCAGCCACGGGGGCGGGCTGGCGGTGGCGGTGGCGAGGTCGACCGAGATCCCGCCGTCGTGCAGCACGTCGAGCACCCGGTCCAGCCAGCCGAACTCGTACTCGCCGGGGGCGGGCTCCAGCAGCGCCCAGGAGAAGATGCCCACCGACACCAGGTTGACCCCGGCCCGGCGCATCAGCTCGACGTCCTCGGCCCACGTCGCCTCGGGCCACTGCTCGGGGTTGTAGTCGGCGCCGAACCAGATCCGCTCACCCTGCCATCGCCGCATGCACACAGAGGGTGCCCGGCCGGGCCAGCCAAGTCAACACGTTCCAACATCGATCATCGTTACGACGCCAACGTCCGATGCGCTTGCCGCAGCTGGGGATGTCGGGCCTCGGCGGCCCTCTTGACAGCGCCCGGAGGACGAGTAGCTTGAGGCGCCACTGGCAAATCGTGTTCGCCAATGTGGATTCGCGATGGATCCGGGTGTGTGTTCACGGTTGCCGGGGCACCGCCACCGACGGCCCTCGGGCACCTCTTCATCCGCAGGAGGCACCATGTCCCGTCCCCGCACCCGAGCCGAATACCTCGCCCGCCTCGTACCCCCCTCCGTGGCCGGCCTCGACCGTCGCTCGCTGCTGGCCGGCGCCGCCGGCACCACCGCGCTGCTCGGCACGGGCCTGCTCGCCGGCTGCGGTTCCGACTCCGGAGGGTCCGACGCCAAGACGGTGTCGCTGGGCTCCAACCAGTCCGATCCGAAGCCCAAGGAGGTGGTCGCGAAGGTCGTGGAGGGGTTCCAGGCCTCGTCCGGCCTCCAGGTGGCCGTCAACACCGTCGACCACAACACGTTCCAGGAGAACATCAACAACTATCTCCAGGGCAGGCCGGACGACGTGTTCATGTGGTTCGCCGGCTACCGGATGCGGTTCTTCGCCGCCCGGGGCCTCGCCGGTGACCTCAGCGACGTCTGGGGCAGGCTATCCGGGTTCTCCGACGCGTTCCGCAAGGCGTCGACCGGGGACGACGGCAAGCAGTACTTCGTGCCGTCGTCGTACTACCCGTGGGCCGTCTTCTACCGCAGGTCCGTCTGGCAGCAGAACGGCTACCAGGTCCCGAAGACCCTCGACGACCTGACCGCGCTCGCCGGTCAGATGAAGAAGGACGGCCTCACCCCGATCGCCTTCGCCGACAAGGACGGCTGGCCGGCGATGGGCACCTTCGACATCCTCGACCTGCGGATCAACGGCTACCAGTTCCACATCGACCTGATGGCCGGCCGGGAGGCCTGGACCTCCGAGAAGGTGAAGAAGGTCTTCGACACCTGGCGCGGCCTGCTGCCGCTGCACCAGCCGGACAGCCTCGGCCGGACCTGGCAGGAGGCCGCCCAGTCGTTGCAGCAGAAGAAGAGCGGGATGTACCTGCTCGGCCTCTTCGTCGGCCAGCAGTTCGACGGAAAGGACCTGGAAGACCTCGACTTCTTCACCTTCCCCGAGATCGACCCGGCGATCGGGGCCAAGGCCCTGGACGCGCCCATCGACGGCTACATGCTGGCCCGCAGGCCGAAGCAGGAGGCCAACGCCAGGAAGCTGCTGGAGTACGTCGGCTCGAAGGCCGCCGCGGACATCACCGTCAAGAACGACCCGAGCACGCTGGTCGCCAACGGCGAGGCCGACACCAGCGGCTACAGCGCCCTGCAACGCAAGGCCGCCGAGCTGGTCGGCTCGGCCACGGAGATCGCCCAGTTCCTGGACCGCGACACCCGCCCCGACTTCGCCTCGACGGTGATCATCCCGGCGTTCCAGCAGTTCATCAAGGACCCGAAGGACATCGACGGGCTGACGTCCAGCATCGAGAACCAGAAGAAGTCGATCTTCACCGACTGACGGCGAGAGGGTGAGGGCACCGTGTCCGACCTGCCCCTGATCCAAGCGGATCGCGCCGCGCCGCCGCCGGCGGCGGCCACCACCCCCGCGGGTGGCCGCCGCCGGCGCGTACGGCTGCTGTCCCGTACCGACCGCGTGGTCGTCGCGCTCATGGTGGCCGTACCGCTGCTGCTCGTCGTCGGCCTGGTCTGGCTGCCGGCGGGCGCCACCGTACTGCTCTCCGGCACCGACTGGGACGGCATCGGCCCGGTCTCCGACATCGAGTGGGTCGGCGGGCGCAACTACGCCGACGTGGTGCGGAACTATCCGCCGTTCGTGCCGGCCGTGCAGAACAACCTGCTCTGGCTGGCGGCGCTGTTCGTGGTGGCCACCCCGTTCGGCATGTTCCTGGCCGTCCTGCTGGACAAGGAGCTGCGCGGCACCCGGTTCTACCAGACGGCGCTCTACCTGCCGGTGGTGCTCTCGCTGGCGCTGATCGGCTTCGTCTGGCAGCTGCTCTACTCCCGCGACCAGGGCCTGCTCAACGCCCTGTTCGGCACCGACGTCGACTGGTACGGCGACCCCGGCGTCAACATCTGGGCCGTGCTGGTGGCCGCCGGCTGGCGGCACGTCGGCTACATCATGCTGCTCTACCTGGCCGGGCTGAAGGGCGTCGACCCGTCGCTGCGGGAGGCCGCCGCCGTGGACGGCGCGTCGGAGGGCCGGACGTTCTTCGCGGTGATCTTCCCGGTGCTGCGGCCCATCAACATCATCGTGCTGGTGGTGACGGTGATCGAGTCGCTGCGCGCGTTCGACCTGGTCTGGGTCATCAACAAGGGCCGCAACGGCCTGGAGCTGCTCTCGGCGCTGGTCACCCAGAACGTGGTGGGCGAGGCGAGCCGGATCGGCTTCGGCTCGGCGCTGGCGACGATCATGCTGGTCGTCTCGCTCCTCTTCATCACCGTCTACCTGGCGACCGTGCTGCGGGAGGGCCGCCGATGAGCACCGCGACCGTGCCCCGGGAAGTCGAGACCACTCCCGCGCCCCGGCGCCGCCCACCGCCGCGCCCCGCCCGGGTGGTGCTGCACGTCTTCCTCGCCGCGGTGGCGGTCGGTTGGCTCTTCCCGATCCTCTGGGCCGTGCTGACCTCGCTGCGCTCCTACGAGTACACGGCCGTCCACGGCTACGTCTCGCTCGGCGGGTGGACCCTCGACAACTACGTCACCGCCTGGCGGACCGCCGAGTTCGGCAAGCACTTCCTCAACTCCGTCTACATCACCGTGCCGGCGGTGCTGCTGACCCTCTTCCTCGCCTCGTGCGTGGCGTTCGTCATCGCCCGGTTCCGCTGGAAGACCAACATCGTCCTGCTCGGCCTGTTCACCGCCGCGAACCTGCTGCCCCAGCAGGCCCTGCTCATCCCGCTGTTCCGGCTCTTCACCCAGGTGCCGCTGCCGGCGTTCATGAGCGACTCGGAGGTGCTCTACGACAGCTACTGGGGGCTGATCCTGGTCAACGTCGCCTTCCAGTGCGGCTTCTGCGTCTTCGTGCTCAGCAACTACATGAAGGCCCTGCCGCACGACCTCTACGAGGCGGCGATGATCGACGGGGCGAGCGTCTGGCGCCAGTACTGGCAGGTGACCGTGCCGCTGTGCCGGCCGGCCCTCGCCGCGCTGGCCACCTTGGAGGTGACCTGGATCTACAACGAGTTCTTCTGGGCCACCGTGCTCATGCGTACCGGCGACAAGTTCCCGGTCACCAGCTCGCTGAACAACCTGCGCGGCGAGTTCTTCACCGACAACAACCTCGTCTCGGCCGGCTCGGTGCTGGTCGCCATCCCGACCCTGGTGGTGTTCTTCCTGCTCCAGAGGCAGTTCGTCCGGGGCCTGACCCTGGGAGCGTCAAAAGGATGAGCATCGTCCACCTGCGCCGTGCCCGGACCAGCCTGGTGCTCGACGCGCGCGGCCCGGGGCTGCCCCGCGTCGCGCACTGGGGCGCCGACCTCGGCCCGGTCCCGGCCGGCGACCTGCCCGCCCTGGTCGACGCCACCGTCGCGCCGGTCGTACCGAGCAGCTTCGACGCGCCCACGGTGCTGTCCCTGCTGCCGGAGGCGTCGGCCGGCTGGGGCGGCCGGCCCGCGCTGGCCGGGCACCGCGAACGCCGGGACTGGTCCACCGCCTTCCGCCTCGACTCCCTCGACGTCGGCGACGACGAGCAGGCCGCGCCGGCCCGGGTCACCGTCCGGGCCTCGGACGCCGCCGCCGGGCTGTCGCTGACCGTCGAGCTCACCCTCGACCCGACCGGGCTGGTGCTGCTGCGGCACCGGCTGCGCAACGACGGCGACCGTCCGTACGAGCTGCGGGAGCTGACGCCCGTCCTGCCGGTGCCGACGGTCGCCACCGAGCTGCTCGACCTGACGGGCCGGTGGTGCCGGGAGCGGTCCCCGCAGCGGCACCCGTGGCCGATGGGCACCTGGGTACGCGAGGGACGGCACGGCCGCACCGGGCACGACGCGACCCTGCTGCTGGTCGCCGGCACGGCCGGGTTCGGCTTCGGCCACGGCGAGGTGTGGGCGGTGCACACCGCCTGGAGCGGCGACCACGTGACCTTCGCCGAGCGGCGGCCGACGGGCGAGTCCATTCTCGGCGGCGGTGAGCTGCTCGCCCCCGGCGAGGTGGTGCTCGACCCGGGCGCGGAGTACGCCACCCCCCTGCTGTACGCGGTCTTCTCCGCCGCCGGGCTGGACGGGCTCAGCGACGTCCTGCACACCCACCTGCGCGCCCGCCCGCGGCACCCGACCACGCCCCGCCCGGTCACCCTCAACGTCTGGGAGGCCGTCTACTTCGACCACGACCTGGACCGGCTGCGGGCGCTGGCCGACCACGCCGCCGAGGTCGGGGTGGAGCGGTTCGTGCTCGACGACGGGTGGTTCCGGGGCCGCCGCCACGACCTCGCCGGCCTCGGCGACTGGTACGTCGACGACACCGTCTGGCCCGACGGCCTGCACCCGCTCGTCGACCACGTACGCGGGCACGGGATGCAGTTCGGGCTCTGGGTCGAGCCGGAGATGGTCAACCCCGACTCCGAGCTGTTCCGCGCCCACCCGGAGTGGGTGCTGTCGGTGCCCGGCCGGCTGCCCCCGTCATGGCGGCACCAGCAGGTGCTCGACCTGGCCCACCCACCGGTCTACGACCACCTGCTGCACCGGCTGGACGACCTGCTCACCGCCTACCCCGGCATCGGCTACCTCAAGTGGGACCACAACCGGGACCTGACCGAGGCCGGCCACCACGGCCGCCCGGGGGTGCACGGGCAGACCCTCGCGGTGTACCGGCTCCTCGACGAGCTGCGCCGCCGCCACCCCGGGGTGGAGATCGAGAGCTGCGCGTCCGGGGGTGCCCGGGTGGACCTGGAGATCCTGCGGCGCACCGACCGGGTCTGGGCCAGCGACTGCAACGACGCCCTGGAGCGGCTGGCCATCCAACGCTGGACGGGGCTGCTCCTGCCGCCCGAGCTGGTCGGCACCCACATCGGCCCGGAACGCTCGCACACCACCCACCGCGTGCACGACCTGGGCTTCCGGGCGGCGACCGCGCTCTTCGGTCACCACGGCATCGAGTGGGACATCGGCGCGATCGGTTTCATCCAGCGCCGCGAGCTGGCCGCCTGGGTCGCGCTGCACAAGCGGCTGCGCCCGCTGCTGCACGCCGGCCGGGTGGTCCGGGTTGACCATCCCGACCCGGCCGTCTGGGCGCACGGCGTCGTCGCCCACGACCGGTCCCACGCGGTGTACGCCGTGACCCGGCTGACCACCTCGACGGCCCAGGCGCCCGGGCCGGTCCGGCTTCCCGGCCTGGACCCCCACCGGCGGTACGCGGTGCGCCCCGTCACCGGAGTGCCGGAGCCCGCCACCCTCCAACTCACCGAGCCAGGCTGGCTGGCCGACGGCGACGGCGTGACGCTCGGCGGCGCGGTGCTGGCGACCGTCGGGCTCCAACTGCCGGCGCTGCACCCCGAGCAGACCGTGCTGCTGGAGGTCACCGCCGTCGACGGGTGACGGCCGGCGCCGGGGCGGCTGTCGGGCAACGGCACCGGTGGCTGGGTGCGGCTACTCTCGCCGGCATGCCGCGCTTCCGCCTCGGACCGCGTTATGTGGTCCTCCTCGCGCTTGCCGTTACAGCAGCCTTTTGCTGGAACATGGCAGTGGACGCCGACGAGCCGGACCTGCCGGCAGAGCTGTTCGTGGTGACGGGCACGGTCGACTCGGTCGGGACCGCCCAGGAGAGGTCGGGATCAGGCAATAGCAGGACCTTCGTCGTGCGTAATCTGGTGACGCTCCGCGAGCACCCCGGGGTCGAGTTCAGGGTGCGGAGTCTGCCGGGCAGGGAGCTGCTGCCCGGCACGCCGGTCCGATTCGAGTTGCGCGAAGACCCCGAGTCGAAGCTGGAGAACGCAGGCTCCTACCACGTGCACCACCGGATCACCGCCGACGGCTTCGTCGCCGACGGCACTGTGGTCTACACGGCGACCGAGGCCCAGGCACGCCGCGACGCGGCAGTCATGCGGTTCCGCAGCGTCTCTCTGTTGCTGTGGGCTGTGGTGGTCTTCTGGATCGCGCTACTGGCCTGGCGGCACCGGGTGTTTCTGCAGTCTTTGCTGCAGCCCGACGGCGCGTCAGCCATGGCCGACAGGTTTCGGAGGTGGGTGTACAGGGAGTAAGGCGACCTCACCGTCATGCGCGCCGACTCCCGCGGCGGCACAGCCGGTGGTATCCGTCGTTCGACCGGCAGGTGGCAGTCGGTGCGGCACTGCGGACACGTCCTCATGAGGTTGTCCTCCCACCGGTGGCCGGGGACGTGCGGACCGGCCACCGGTGGGCGGGGATGCTCAGCTCGCGGTGCAGGTCACTGCGGGCGTGGCGTTGGTGCCGTTCCAGCTGGCGATGAAGCCGAAGCTGGTACTCGCCCCGGCGCCCAGCCGGCCGTTCCAGTCGGCGTTGCGGGCCGTGACGGTCGACCCGCTGCTGCTCAGGACGGTGCTCCAGGACTGGCTGACGGTCTGGCCGTTGGCGAACGTCCACCTCGTCGTCCAGCCGGTGATCGCCGCCGAGCCGGCGGTCACCTTCACCTCGCCCTGGAAGCCGCCCTGCCACTGGTTGGTCACCGTGTACGTCGCGGTGCAGCCGCCCGGCGGCGGGGTCGTCGGCGGCGGGGTGGTGGGCGGAGGCGTGGTGGGGGGCGGGCTCGTCGGCGGCGGGGTGCTGGCGTAGACCGTCGCCTCCCGGGCGGTGGCCTTGATCCCGTTCGCGCCGTTGAAGATGCGCTGGCCCCAGGTGGTCAGTGCGGCGGGGTTGAAGTTGGTGACCATGTCGAGGTACTCGACGCCACCGCCGTTGCCGCTCCACGACCAGCCCAGGTAGCCGATCCCGTTGGCCTGGGTGTAGGAAAGGATGGCGTCCTCGTCCGGGTTGCCGTCGGAGTGGTCGAAGCCGAACTCACCCACGACGATCGGCAGCTTGGCCGTACGGAACCGACCGAGGTAGTCGCTGATCTCGGCGGCGGTGTCGAAGACGCCGTACATGTGGATGGAGAAGACGGTGTTCTTCTGCGGGTCCGCCGCGAAGACCGACGCGGCGTTGTCGCGCATGGTGAACGTCCAGTCCTGGCCCCAGTTGGGGGCGTCGACCATGATCGTGTGCGTCAGGCCGCCCGCCCGCAGCCGCTTGATCGCGTTGGCGGTGTCGGTCGCCCAGGTGCCGTAGCCCTGGTTGCCGTACGGCTCGTTGCCGATGTTGACGATGACGTACTTCTCCTGGCCGGCGAGGGCGCTGGAGATGCTCAGCCAGTAGTCGACCGCCTGGTCCAGGGTGGCCGCCCCGCTCTGCTCGCCGTAGCCGGTGGTGTCGTGCACCTCCAGCACGCAGATCAGCCGGTTGGCCTTGCACAGCGAGATGACGTTGGCGACGTCGGCGGTGTCGTTCTTCGTCCACCGCTGGCCGCTGGCCAGGACCACCCGCACCGTGTTCGCCCCGAGCGCCTTGATGTTGGCGAAGGAGCTGGTCTGCTGCTGGTACCAGGTGTGCGCGTGGTTCACGCCGCGCATGATGAACTCGCTGCCGTTGGCGTCGTAGAGCTTGCCGTCGGCGACGGTGAAGCCGGTGGCGGCCCGCGCGGGCTGACCGAACGCCAGCACGGCGACCAGCAACGCGAGCAGGGCCGCACCGGCGGCGGAGAGTCTCTTCTTCATGGCCTTCCTCAAAAGGGAGGACCCCCGCTGCCCAGGTGGGGGTGGGGCGTACAGGGGATGGCGGCTGTAGCCCGACAGCCGCCGCCCGGCTCCCGGCGGCGCAGGAATCAGCGTAGGCGGGTCGGGGCGGTCACGCAATGAACCGGTTAAGCGGCGGCAGACTCGGCACCGGACGCGGGGGTTGACCCGGGCTGGTGGGGGTATCCGGGGATGATCCGCCCCGGGTCGGAAGGAGACAGCCATGGTCAACGTCGGCTACACCCTGCTGTGCGAGCAGGCCGGTCCCAAGCAACTGGTCGACTACGCGGTACGGGCGGAGGCGGCCGGCTTCGACCAGCTCGTCATCTCCGACCACTACTACCCCTGGCTGGACTCCCAGGGCCACTCCCCGTACGCCTGGTCGGTGCTCGGCGCGGTCGCGCACGCCACCAGCCGGGCGCAGCTGATGTCCTTCGTCACCTGCCCGATCCGCCGCTACCACCCGGCGGTCGTGGCGCAGAAGGCCAGCACGGTCGGGGTGCTCTCCGACGGCCGGTTCACCCTCGGCCTCGGCGCGGGCGAGAACCTCAACGAGCACGTGGTGGGCGGCTGGCCGCACGTGCAGCAGCGCCACGAGATGTTCGAGGAGGCGCTCCAGGTCATCCGGCCGCTGCTCAACGGCGAGACGCTGACCTTCTCGGGCAACCACTACGACGTGCCCGACGCCTACGTGTGGGACCGCCCGGAGCGGCCGGTGCCGATGGCCGTCGCCGCCTCCGGCCGCCAGTCGGTGACCCTCGCCGCCGAGTACGGCAACGGCCTCGTCGCCACGGAACCGGACCCGCACATCATCGAGATGTACGACGACGCCGGCGGCGCCGGGCAGCCCCGTTACGGCCAGGTGGCCATCTGCTACGGCCCCGACGAGGCCGAGTGCCGCAAGATCGTGCACGACCAGTTCCGCTGGTTCGGGATGGGCTGGAAGGTCAACACGGACCTGCCCGGGCCGAATTCGTTCGCCGCCGCCACCCAGTTCGTCCGCGAGGAGGACGTGGCCGAGGGGATCGCCTGCGGACCGGACGTGGACCGGCACGTCGAGGCGTTCAAGAAGTTCGTCGACGCGGGCTTCACCCACGTGGCGATCGTGCAGGTGGGCGGCGAGACGCAGCCGATGTTCCTGGACTGGGCGCAGGAGCAGCTCCTGCCGAGGCTGCGCGAGCTGTGAGGGCGTCGCCGCTCCGGCCGCCCCGGACGACCCCGCCGGGCCGGTTCGGTCCGGCGGAGCTGCGCGTCGCGCTGGCCGCCCCGAAGCCGGCCGCCGGACTGAGCAGCGAGTGGCGGCTGGTCGACGGACTCCGTACGCACACCCGCCGCGCGGGCGACCCCGGCGCCGCAGCCACCCCGGTCGTGCTGGTGCACGGGCTGGCCGTGTCCCACCGCTACCTGACCCCGCTCGCCCTGGCGCTGGCCGACACCCGTCCGGTGTACGTGCCCGACCTGCCCGGCTTCGGGCTGACCGAGCACCCCGGCAGCGCCTACGACGTACGCCAGCACGCCGCGCACCTGGCCGCCTGGCTGGCCGCGTACCGGCTGCCGCCCGTCTGCCTGCTCGGGCACTCGTTCGGCGCGGAGGTCGTCGCGGCGCTGGCCGCCCGGCACCCCGATGCGGTCCGGGCCGTGGTGCTCGCCGGCCCGACCAGCGACCCGGCCGGCCGGTCCCGCCGGAGGCAGTTCGGACGCTGGCTCGTGGACACCCTGCGGGAGGCGCCGTTGCAGGCGCCCATCCTGCTGCGGGACGTCCTCGACGCCCGCCCCTGGCGGGTCCACGCGACGCTGTCGCACTCGGTGCGCAACGACATCGAGGCGGACCTGGTCCGCATCGCCGCGCCCACCCTGGTGGTCGCCGGCTCCCGGGACCCGCTCGTGCCGCCCTCCTGGCGTACGCAGGTGGGCCGACTGCTGCCGCACGCCCGTACGGTCACCGTGCCGGGTGCCGCGCACAACGTCGCCACCACCGCCCCGGCGCAGCTCGCCGACGCGATCCGCGCCCTCCTCGCCCCCTCGCTGACGAACAGGTGATCGCATGCGTATCGGCAACACGGAGATCCGGCCGGCCGGCGGCGGTCTCGGCTGCCTACTGATGATCCTCTTCTCGATCGTCGCCTCGGTCGTCCTGACCGTGGTGCTAAACCTGCTCCTGTAACCCTGCTCGGGCTCGGGCGTCGGCTTCGGCTTCGGCTTCGGCTTCGGCTTCGGCTTCGGCTTCGGCTTCGGCTTCGGCTTCGGCTTCGGCTTCGGCTTCGGCTTCGGCTTCGGCTTCGAGATCTTGGTACGGAAGTGCCCCTGGAGGGGCCGTTTCTTGCCAAGATCTCGCTCGGGTACCGCTCGTCGGGTGGCCCTCCGCCGTCGTCGCGGCGTCCGCGGGTCAGCTCCGCAGGCCGAGGGCGGTCAGCGCCTCATGGGTCGCCTGGCGAACCGGGTCCACGACGGCGCGGCGCACCCAGCGGACGGCCGGCGACACGGTCGCCCGCCACGCGGCGGCCACCGCCCGACCCACCGGGCGGACGGCGTGCCGCCACAGCCAGGCCGCCCCGAGCACGAACGGCCGCAGCGTGAGCGCGTAACACCACCAGAGCAGCCGGCCGGCTGCCCACCACGCCCAGCCGAGCGCGCCGAGCAGCACCCGCCCCACCGCCGCCAGCCACCGCCCGACCGCCACGAGCCCCGCCACCAGCAGGCGTCCGAGCGGCGCGAGGAGCCGGGCCAGCCAGCGCAGCGGCACCCAGATCAGGTGGTACGCCAACCAGGCCAGCGGTATCCACACCACCGTCCGGGCCAGCCAGGCCAGCCCCCGTACGAGCCACACCAACGGCACCCAGACCAGCGTGCGCAGCAGCCAGGACAGGCCAAGGCCGAACCAGCGCAGCAGCCAGGCCACGCTACGGCCGAGCCAGCTCAGCGGCACCCACACCAGGATCCGCAGTAGCCAGCCCAACGGGCGCAGCAGCCAGCGGTCCAGGAACCGGCCGAGCGGCGCGAGCAGCCAGCGGTGCAGCCACCGGCCGACGGCGGCGACCACCTCCCACGCCAGCCGGAAGGGCAGCACCACTACCAGCGCGATTCCCCGGACGACGGCGACCAGCAGCGGGGTGGGTGGGGACCCGGCGTTCCCCGAGTCCGCGCTCGGCGAGTCGATCACCGGCTCACGGTAGTCAGCACCGGCAACGCGCCGCCCTCCCGCCCCCCTGGGAAGGACCGGGGTCGCCCGGGCAGGGCGGGCGGTCAGCCGGGCAGAGCGGGCGGTCAGCCGGGCAGAGCGGGCGGTCAGCCGGGCAGAGCGGGCGGTCAGCCGGGCAGAGCGGGCGGTCAAGCCGGGCAGAGCGGGCGGTGAGGGCGGGCGGTCAGGGCGGGCAAGCAGGGCAGGCGCGGGCAGAGCGGGCGGGCACGCGCGGGCAAGGCGGTCAGGGCGGGCATAAGCGCGGGCAGGGGCGGGCGGGCAGGCGGGGGCAGGGCGGTCAGGCGGGGTCGAGATCCAGGTCCGCGACGACCGGGTAGTGGTCGGAGGCGTACTCGGTGTCGCCGCCGCGCAGCACCCGGCAGTCCCGCACCCGCTCGGCGAGCGCCGCCGTGCCGAACAGGTAGTCCAGCCGCATCCCCGAGAACTCGGCCCCGCCGCCGTGCCGGGTCGGCGCGGTCAGCCCGGCGTCCGCCGTGCCGTCGTCCGGCGGGCTGATCGCCGCGTACAGGTCGACCAGGCCGGCGGCGAGCAGCCGGGCCACCGCCCGGGTCTCCACCGTCCGCCCGTCGCGGCGCAGGTGACGTCGGCGGTACGCGGCCGGCAGCCGGGCGATGCGGTCGGTGTGCTCGGCCACCGGGTCGAGGGTGTTCAGGTCCCCGGCCAGCATTCCCAGCTCCCCCGGCGCGCGGCGCAGCGCGGCGGCGGCCCAGCCCGCCTCGACGCGGCGGCGCAGCCCCGAGTACGGGTCGAGGTGCACGCTCAGCACCGTGAGCGCTCCGGCGGTGGTCGCCACGGTGACGCGCTGCGCGGCGTGGTGGAACGGCCGGCGCACCCGGGTCGCGGCGAGCGCCCGCAGCGGCGGTCGCAGCAGCACCGCCACCGGCTGTCCGAAGCAGGACCGGGCCAGGTGGGGGCGCATCCCCACCCGGCCCGCGAAGTCGGCGAGCGCCCCGCCGGCAGCTGCGCGGCGACCACCACCGGGGGCGGGCGCAGCGGCCGGCCGGTCGTCGAAGCCCCGCAACTCCTGCAACGCCAGCACGTCCGGCCGCTCGGCGGCGACGACCCGGACCAGCAGGTCCCGGCGGTCGGCGCCGCCGCGGTCGCGCCCGCCCGTGCGGATGTTCCAGGTCATCGCCCGCAGCATGGGCGGCGTCAGTCCGCCCGGCCGGCCTTGGCCAGCTCGTCGTCGAGGGTGTGCACGTCCTCGGATTCGATGCTCGGCTGGTTGCCCTCGCGCACGTCCTCGTTGGGGCGGATCACCCAGTAGAGCAGCCCGATCCAGAGGGTCGTGAGGATGATCGCGCCCATGAAGTCGGTGGGGTGGTGCATCCCTCGGTACATCCGGCTGATCGCCACGCCGACCGGCATCACGACCGCCAGCGCCACGAAGATCCACCGCCACCACCGGTCGGTACGCGGAAAGACGATCACCGCGATCGCCACCCAGACGCAGAGCGTGGCCGCGATGTGGCCGGACGGGAAGGAGGAGGTCGGCATCGGTCCGTCGAGGTTGCCCACCGGCGGGCGCGGCCGGTCGACGGCGGCGGCGGAGGCGAGGAAGAGGCTCAGCTCGCCGAACATGGTCAGCGCCACGAACAGCACCGGCCGCCAGCGCCGCCACACGGCGAGCACGATCGGGCAGAAGACCAGCGAGATGAGCAGGATGGCGTGGGTGTCGCCGACCTTGCTCCACCAGTAGCTGACGTCGTCCCGGCCGGGGGTGCGGTGCTCGGCGAACCACCTCGGCACGTCGGTGTCCAGGGTGGCGAAGAAGGTGCCCCCGGCGTGGTAGCTGACGAACATGCCGAAGCCGTAGAGCGCGCCGAGGACCAGCACCCAGCCGACGATCAGCTCGAACACGGCGGCCCGGGGGTGCGGCAGCAGGTGCGCCTCGTCGGGAGCGGGCGCCACGTCGTGCGCGGCCTCCGGCTCCAGCCCGTCGGTCAACGCCGGGACCGGCCGGCCGCGCTCGAGCCGCCAGAGCCGGAAGGCGTACGCGGTGACGCCGAGCCAGGCGGCGCCGAGCAGCCAGGCGCCGAGGACGTCCGAGACGAAGTGCACGCCCAACGCGATCCGGGTCAGGCCGATGAGGAACACGATGACGGCGACCAGGGCGATCGCCGGCTTGCGCCAGCGGCGCGACATGGCCGGCAGGAAGACGAGCAGCAGCGCCCCGTAGGCGACCATCGAGCCGAGTGCGTGCCCGCTGGGGAAGCTGTCCCCGGCGTACGTGCCGATGGGCACCTCCACCTCGGGGCGCAGCCGGTCCACCAGTGTCTTGAGCGCCGGGTCGAGGACGAGGGCGCCGACGCCGGTGACGATCAGGAACACCGCGAGCCGGCCCTGCTTGCGGATCAGCAGGCCGACCACGGCGACCGAGACCAGCCAGACGATCACCGCCCGCCCGCCGAGGTCGGTGAGCGCGTTGAGCACGGTCACCAGCGGCCCGTGCGGGGCGACCAGGTCGTTGAGCCAGGCGGCCACGCCGTGGTCGACGTCGTAGAGCGGGGTCCACCGGGTCCGGACCAGCACGAGGAGCACCCCGAACCCGACCCCGGCGCCGAGCACGATCGCCAGGCCGGCGAGCGTACGCTCGGTGAAGTGACCCAAGGGTCGTCGCAACGCCTCTTTGACCGCGCCCACGGCAGCCTCCCTCTCGCTTCTGGCGTGCCGCTTTACCCGATCGGCGTCGCGCGTACACCGGGAGGTGTCCGAATCAGAGCTAGAGCGCGGTCATCTCGCCGGTGTCGTGGGTCTCCACGCGCTCGGTCTCGGGCTCCCAGAGGTCCGGCTGGGCGGGCTCCCGCACGCCGATGCGCAGCGCCTCCAACTGGGCGGCGAAGGAGAGCCCCCCGAAGAGCGCCATGCCGGTCAGGTTGGCCCAGAGCAGCAGCGCCATCATCCCGGTCAGCGCCCCGTACGTCTGGCCGAAGCCGCCGCTGAACCGCACGTACGCGGCGAGCAGCAGGCTGGCCACCCACCACAGCACGGTGGCGATGCCGGCGCCCAGGAAGAGCCACGACAGGCCGGGCTGCTTACGGCGGGGCGCGTGCCGGAAGATCACCGCGACGGCGAGGACGGTCAGGCCCAGGCTGAGCGGCCAGCGCACCACGTCCCAGAGGCCGTTGGCGAGTTCGCCCCAGGCGTAGTGCCGCTGCACGGAGTCGCCCATCGGGCCGCCGCCGACGAGGATCAGGAACCCGGTGAGCGCCGGTACGCCGGCGATCAGGGCGAGGACGGTGGCGCGGACGTACTTCCACAGCGCGGGCCGGTCCCGCTCCACGCCGTAGATCCGGTTGGCGCCGCGCTCGATCTGCGCCATGGTGCTGGTCAGCGCGACCAGCCCGGTGACCAGGCCGAGGCTGAGCGCCAGCTCGCCGGCCCGTTCGGTGCGGTCCCCCTCCCCCAGCAGTTCGGCCACCATCGGCTCGCTCGCCCCGGGGGTGAGCGCGAGCACCGTGTCGGCGACCACCCGGCCGCCCTCCGCCACGCCGAGTTCGCTGATCAGGCCGGTCAGCGCGATCAGGAACGGCACCACGGCGAGACAGAGTTGCAGCGCGAAGGCCCGGGAGTGGCTGAACCCGTCGCCGTAGCGGAACCGGATGAACGCGTCCCGCAGCAGGTGCCAGCCGCCCTGCCTGCGCAGTGTGTGCCAGGCGTCGTCGGCGTTGAGTTCCTCGTCGGACATCAGCCGGGTCTCCGGCACCATGCGGGTGCTACTCACGGCGGGCTTCCTCGACGAGCCGCTCACCGCGTTCGCCGGCTGCCTCGGCGTCCTCGGCCAGGTCGGGATCCTGCGCCGGCTGCGGCACGCAGAGCCACAGCGCCCGCCGCCGGATCTCGGCCCTGAGGGTGCGCCCCGGCTCGATGAGATCACCGTCGAGTTCCCGGGGCTGGGGCCGGTTGCTGGTGATCTCCACCCGCCTGGCCCGGAAGACCTCCATCCGGGGGACGCGGTCCTGCCGGCGTACGACCGCCCAGCCGAGCGCCAGCCAGTGCCGCAGCGTACGCGGGGTGAGCACCGCGACGTCGAGGTAGCCGTCGTCCGGTTCCGCGTCGGTGAGCAGGCGTACGCCGCCCTGGAGGCGGCCCACGTTGGCGACGAGGACCGAGCGGGCCCGGCGCCGGATCGGCTGCTGGTCGTCGATGCGGATGGAGACCCTCATCGGCCGGTCGCGCAGGTGCCGGGCGGCCCCCACGACGTACGCCGGCCAGCCGATCCGCTTCTTGGTGGTCTCCGAGGTGTCGGCGAGCATCTGGGCGTCGAAGCCCATGCCGGCCATCACCGTGAAGTAGTGGTCCTCGACCGCGCCGACGTCGAGCAGCCGGCGGCCACGCTCGACGGCGACCTCCAGCCCGGCGGCCAGGTCACCCGAGAGCCCCAGGTTGGCCGCGAGCAGGTTGCCGGTGCCCTGGGGCAGCACGGCGAGCGCCACGTCGGTGCCGACCAGGCCGCTGACGCAGGCCATCACGGTGCCGTCGCCGCCGCAGGCGAAGACGACGTCGACGCCGGCCTCGACCGCCTCCCGCGTCTGGCCCCGGCCCGGGTCCTCGACCGTGGTCTCGAACCACAGCGGCTCGGGCCAGCCGGCCGCGGCGAGGGCGTCGGTGACCGTACGACGCAGTTCGTCGAGGTCGGCCACCTTCGCCGGGTTGACCACCACCGCGGAGCGCAGACCGCCGTGGTGCGCCGCGCGCTCCCTGTCCTGTCGAGCATCCACGGCGCCAGTGTGCAGCAGATCCGGTACGGCAGCGACCCGGCGACGTGGTGACGTTACGCGCAACGAAAACGCGTTTATCCTCGCTCTCCCCCGTTTCCCGCCCGTCGTCGGCAACCTCGTGATCGGCGGGCGGGGTGGGGTCGGGGGACCGTCAGGCGGGGGTGTGCAGGGCGGACTCCACCCGGCGGCGCAGGTCGTCGAGGTCGGCCCCGGCCTCGGTGAGCACCAACGCACCCAGCCCGTGCCCCTCGCGGAGCACGCCGAGCAGGATGTGCTCGGTGCCGATGTGCCGGTGGCGCAGTCGCAGCGCCTCCCGCAGCGCCAACTCCAGCACCTTCCTGGCACGCGGGGAGAAGGGGCCGCCCGCGTACCGCCGGCGACCCCAGCGGCGGCGCGGGGCCGGCGCGGCCTCGCGCAGCGCGTCGGGGCCGAAGGACTCCTCGATCCGGGCCACGATGGCGGCCAGGTCGATGCCGATCTCACGCAGGGCGGCGGCGTCGGCGTCGGCGAGGCCGGTGGCGCTCCGCTCGGTGTGCCGGCGGACGCGGGCCCGCAGGTCGTCGGCGCGCAGGCCGGCCTCGGCGAGCACCCGCGCGGCGAGGCTGTCGCCGTCGGAGAGCAGGGCCAGCAGCAGGTGCTCGGTGCCGACGGGCCGCTGGCCTTCGGTCCGGGCCTCGTCCCGGGCGTCCCGCACGACGGTGCGGGCCCGGTCGGTGAACCGTTCGAACATCACGCCTCCCAGGAGGATCCGACCGCCGGACGACCGGCGTGCTTCTTGTGGACCGCCTGCCGGCTGACCTCGAGTTCGTCGGCGATCTCCTGCCAGGACCAGCCCTGTCGACGGGCGTTGTCCACCTGGACCACCTCGAGCCGCTCGAGCAACCGGCGCAGCGCGCGGACGGCACGCAGCCCGACCCGGGGGTCGGTGCTGCCGGCTGCCGCCGCGAGTTCCGTCGCCTGACTCATGTCGTCAACTTACGTTGACATGGGCCGGATGTCAACCCATGTTGACATCCGACCAGGGCGACCCTGCGCGGACGATGGCAGGCCCCGCCTCTACAGTGGATCAATGGCGTCGGTCAAGCAGATCCAGGTCACCTTCGACTGCGCGGAACCGGAGCGCGTCGCTCGCTTCTGGTGCGAGGCGCTGGGGTACGTCGTACCGCCTCCGCCGGAGGGGTTCGCCACCTGGGACGATTTCGACCGCTCACTGCCGCCCGGGAAACAGGGTGCCGCGTTCGCGTGCGTCGACCCCTCAGGCGTTGGCCCGCGGCTGTACTTCCAGCGTGTCCCCGAAGGCAAGGTCGTCAAGAACCGGCTGCACCTCGACGTACGGGTCGGCACCGGCCTCGTGGGTGAGGAGCGCGTGGCCGTACTCGAGGCCGAGTGCGCACGGCTGGTCGCGCTCGGCGCGGTACGCGTGCAACTCCTGCTCGCCGACGACGACAACGAGTCGTGCCTCGTGATGCAGGACGTCGAGGGCAACGAGTTCTGCCTCGACTAGCGCGCCCGCGAACCGGCCCCTTCGCCCAGGTACGCGGTCAGCCGGTCGGCGAGCTGCTCCGGATGGCTGAGCGCCACGCTGTGGCAACCGTCCATCTCATCCGGTGCGACGCCCAGCCGGTCGGCGGCCACCCGACGCTGGAAGTCCGCCGGGAAGAACCGGTCCTCGCGGGCGATGAGCACCTTCGTCGGCACGGCCGGCCATGACTCCAGCGGCCACGGCTCTTTCCACTCCGCGCTGACCTGCGCCCGGCCATGAGCCGCAGCCTCCGCCACGATCTCGGCCGGTACGCCGTTGTGGAACTGCTGCTCCTCGGTCAGCCCCTCCGCTTCGCGGTGACCGGTGTTGCCCCACCAGTCCCCGGGCTTCTCGCCGGGCTTCGGCACCATCGGGGTGAGCAGGACGATCAGCCGCACCGGCAGCCTGTCGGCGATCAGCGGCGCGGTGAACGCCCCGTACGAGTGCCCGACGACCACGAGGTCACGCCGGTCGCCGATCGCGTCGACGACCGCTTCGCGGAACTCGGCGAACCCCGCCGAACTGTCCTCGATCGGAAGCTCGGGCACCACCACGTCGTGGCCGCGACCGGTCAACTCGGGCACCAACAGGTGCCAGCCCCAGGCGCTGCCTCCGCCGCCGTGGATCAGAACGAAAGTCGCCATGCCCCGAAGCCTCACACAAGGGACCGACAGCCGACCGGAGTCCGGTTCGCCACGGTTAGGTCGACCGCCTCACCGGCACTGGCCCACCCGCGCCCTCAGCGCTGCCGCCGGACCGACCGGACCCACCGCCGGCCACACGTGCTACCGATGTCGCGGTAGAGCGGGCGGCGTCGACTCCAGTTCGTCGAGCAGCGCCTGCAACCGGCCTCGGCACCGCAGGATGAGGTTGGCGATCTCGTCGAAGGTCGCCGCGTCGACGGAGCCGCTCTCGAACCACATCGCGCACACGGCCGTACGACTCTGCACCAGGTACGTCGCGGCGGCTTCGACCAGCCCGACGAACTCGTCCCGGCGGTCCGCGGAGACGCGCTGAGCGACATGCCGTGCCGCACGCAACGGCTCGCCGGAAGCGGTGAAGATCGCGGCAAGGCCGCCGTCGACCTGACCGGCGCCGATGTCCGCGAGAAGGTACTCCAACTCGGTCGCGGCCAGCGTCAGCCTACCGACGGCCAGGACCGTCTCGTCGGTGAGTCGCCGCATCAGCCAACCGTAGTGGACCCGGCCCCGATTGGGCTTCCTCACATGCCGCCGGCGGAGCCCCGGCTGCCGCCAGGACTCCTCGCGCGCGTCCCGGGCGCCGCCCCCGTGGGCGTACGCGGCTAGGCTTGGCGGCCGTAGGTGACGGCTTCCCGGACGAGCCGGGGCGCCTTCTCCGCAAGCTGCGGATCCGGCCGTGCACCCAGCGCGTCGTTGACAGTGGAGAACGCCAACCGGAACGCGATCAAGGCCGTCGCCTCGAAGATCTCCTGGTCGTCGAGACCCGCGTCGCGCAAGCGTTCCACGTGCGCCCCGGTCGTGGCATTCGGATCCCCGACGACCTGACGGGACCAACCGGCCAGTGCGGCCTCCCGTTCGGACAGGTCGCCGTCAACGCCCCGCAGCACCCCCGCGGCGGTGGCCTCGTCACTGAGTTCGGCCAGCCGGGAGCCCCACGCCAGCGCGCAGTAGGCGTCACCGCGGGCGGCGGCGGTGGCCGCGACCATGACGGCCACCTCCCTCGACGACAGGCCTGAATCGGCCAGGAGATCGGCACGCAGGGCCTGGAAGGACGCCAGCACGTCCGGGCGCCAGGACCAGACACGGGTGAGGTTGTTGACGTATCCGTCGGAGGCGAGATCGGCCTCGTAGGCGGCGGTCACCGCTGGGCTCTGCGGCGGATCGGCGAGGAAGGCGTCCGGATGGTTCATAGGGTCAGTGTGCGGCACCCCGCGACCGCCCAGAGACCGATAATCGACAGCTCGGGAGTCACGTTCCCACCCGGGTCCGCCGCTCACCGCCGCGAGTCCGCCGGCTCACCGCAGCGCCGCCGCGACTTCGACGGCTCACCGAAGTGCCGGCAGCGAGTCCGGCGGCTCACCGTAGTGCCGCAGCGAGTTCGGCGGCGTTCTCGAACGCAGGCGCCGCCCGTTCGATCTCGTCCTCACCGAGCACGACGCGTTCCGCGCGCGCCAGCATGTCGGTTGCCGTCTCCGGGTCGTGCAGCACCATCGCCAGTTCGGCGCGGTAGATCAGAACCTCCACCTGCGTGACCGGGTCGTCGTCGGCCCTCGGGTGGGTCAACGCGCCGTCGAGGATCCGGACGGCCTGCCGGACGTCACCCCTGGAGTCGGCCTGCACGACAGCGTTCGCCAGAGCCCTGGCCAGCCGCCCCTCGGGCGCGGTCGCCGGCTCAGCAGGAGCGCTGGCGTGCCGAACGACGCGAATCCAGTTGCCACCGGGGTCGATGACGCTGAACCCGCCCAACCCGTCGTAGTTCTTCCGCGCTCGGGGTCGGGTCATTCGCGGTGTGCCAGACACCAACACCTTGCCGTACGCGGCCCGCATGCCAGCGGCGAACGCCCGGTGCAGTCCCTCGATGTCCGAGGTGAGTACGAGGCAGGAGCCGTATGACTGCTCCGGGTCGAAGCCGGCGATCTCGAAGAAGTGCAGGTTCAGATCCTCGCGTTGCAGCGCCACGTACGGGTTGGGCTTGCGTTGCTTGTACGTCGTACGGAACCCGAGGACTTCGTAGAAGGCGGCGATGTCGTCGATGGATGCGCACGGCAGCAGGGGAACGGTCACCTCGTTGGCCATGCCTCATTCCTAGGTACCGAAGAACCTCCGTCGCACATGGAAATGACCGATCGTCCGGCCGGCTCACCCGATCGGGCCATCGGCACAGACGCCGCTGGCCGGCACCCCGGGTGGGGGGTACCGGCCAGCGGCATCACTCATTCACGTGCGCGGGTCAGCTGTTCCAGTGCTCGGTGACGAGGTCGGCGGCCATCTGCTCCCACTGGGCGTAGTGGTCCGGGTACGCCGACACCTGCACGGTCTGCGCGGCCTTGGTCAGGGGCATGTCCTGCCATCCGTCGACCTGCTTGAGGCCCTTCAGGAACGCGGTGGTGGAGTATTCGGGGTTGGTGATCTGCTCGACCGTGCCCCACCCGCTGGACGGGCGCTGCTGGAACAGGCCCTGCGAGTCGTGGTCGTTGCGGTCACCCAGGTGACCCAGGTTCTCCAGCTTCGACTCCTGCAATGCGGTCGCGATCGACACCACGGCGGCACGCTCATCCATGCCGGCCTTCTTCGTCGCCGCGATGATCGCCTTCACGTTGGCCACCTGCTCGTCGGACAGGTCGACCCGCGACTGCGCGCCCTGCACACCATGCGGCACCAACTTGCCCTTATCGACCGACGGCTTGTCAGCCTGCACCGCGACGGCGGTGATCGGGGCGGTGGCCTCGACGGGGGCGGTGGAGTCGGCATGGTTCAGCGGACCGGCGGCCAGACCACCGGCAACAGCCAGACCAGCGATACCCAGAACGCTCTTACGCATGAACGTGTTCATCACAGATGCTCCATTCGGGGGTCGACACCCACGCACCGAGGAGGATCGGCTACACGCGGGTGCAAGCACCGTCAGGCGCCCAATGAACTTCGAAAGGGGAAACTCCAGTAAGGGACTGGAGGAAGATCAGATCGGTCACGTCAGCCACGGAACCGGGCTGTCTCGCGGGGCGGGGGATGCCCTCACGTCGACCGTGACCATGTGTAACCACGACCGGCCCGCCACCATTCCCGGGGATCCCCGCCCGCCGGCTCAAAGCGAGGCGGTGTGGCCTCGTTCCCTTCGGGCGGATGGCCCTCCCCGCACGGAGCGGGTTGGCCCTGCTCGGTCGTACGCACGGTGTAACGACCCCGCCCCGGCCACGATTCCGCCCCCACGATGCGGCCGGTCACACCCCGAACCGGATATCCCGCCCTGACAGACCGACGGTGGAACATAACCGACCAACTCCAACCCGACACCCGCCCACAGACCGGATAGTCGACGTATCTGGGCCGAGATGACGGCTCGCCGAGATGTTGTTAGAAAACGGCCCCTGGAGGGGCACATTCCTACCAAGATCTCGCCAGACCGAGAACTCGGCCGGACCGGGACCGAAAGTCGCCGCGGGCGGACGCAGCAGTGGGGACCGACGCGGTGTGGCCCGCGTGCCCGGGCGCAGGGATCAAGCCTGACCGCCCGGAGCCGGGCACGGCGGGCCACCCCCACCACGACGCCCCGTAACAGACCCCCACGCACGAGCATCGCGACGCCCGCAATCCCGCCCGCAGTGGTACCGACGCGACTAGCCTCGACGGAAGGGCCGGGCGCGACGCCTGCGGAGGTGATTCGGATGGCCGCACCCACCGACGCGGCGGTGCTGGTCGGGCTCGGCACGGAGCGCAACCTGCCCGTGGTCAGGCTGGCGGCACAGGAGGCCGCCGCACACGGCCGCTCGCTGTGCCTGCTGCACGCGTTCAACTGGACGGCCGCGCTGGAAGCGCCGTCGGTCGCGGGGCCACGCGCGGACGCCGAGGAGCTGATGTCCCGGGCCGCGGAGATCGCCAACGAGGTCGCGCCGGCGCTGCCGGTGGGCGGCGAGATCATCGAGGGTGCCCTCGTCGAGACCCTGCTCCGCCGGTCGGAAACGGCGTTCCTGCTCGCCGTCGGGGACGGCGGCATGGCGACCTGCGGCGAGTGCGTGCCGGCCGACGCGCCGGCGGTGCAGCTCGCCGCCCGGGCCGGCTGCCCGGTGCTGGTGGTCCGCCGGGAGCCGCCGCCGCAGGGGCCGGTGCTGGTCGGGGTGGACGGCTCCGTCAGCTCGCAGGCCGCGCTGGAGTGGGCGTTCGAGTGCGCGGCCGGGCGGGAGTCGCGTCTGCTGGCGGTGCGCGTCGTCGAGCCGGAGGAGGACGGCGAGGATCCCGGGCTGCTCGCCGACATGGTGGAGCGCTCGGCGCAGCGGTTTCCGTCGGTGGCCACGGAGTGCCACACGATCCGGGGCGACCCCGGCACCGTACTGGTGGAGCAGTCCCGCTCGGCGCAGGTGGCGCTGGTCGCCGCCCGGGGCGACGAGCCGGGGCGGGGCATGCTCGGGGCGGTGAGCCAGGCGCTGCTCTACCACTCCCCCGCGCCGCTGATCGTGGTGCGCGGGCTGACGGGGATTCCGGTGGACTGACGCGAACGCCCGCCGCCCACGGGACCAACGGCCCTGATCCGCACCGGTGTCGACCGGAGATGCTGAGACCGGCCCGGACGAATCCGCGCGCTGAGGATGCAGTATCGCCCTACCCGCGAGAGGCTCATGCAGTATGGACACCGCTCTCGACCTGCACAGCCCCCTGACCGAAGACGAGCTGCGCCGGCTGGACGCCTACTGGCGGGCGGCGAACTACCTGACCGTCGGGCAGATCTACCTGCTCGACAACCCGCTGCTGCGCGAGCCGCTGGCCCCCGAGCACGTCAAGCCGCGCCTGCTCGGCCACTGGGGCACCAGCCCCGGACTCAACCTGCTCTACGCCCACCTCAACCGGGTCATCGTCGCCCGTGACCTGTCCGCCCTGTTCGTCACCGGCCCCGGTCACGGCGGTCCGGCGATCGTCGCCAACACCTGGCTGGAGGGCACCTGGAGCGAGCTGTACCACCACATCGGCCGCGACGAGGTCGGCATGGCCCGGCTGTTCCGCCAGTTCTCGTTCCCCGGCGGCATTCCCAGCCATGTGGCGGCGGAGGTGCCGGGTTCGATCCACGAGGGCGGCGAGCTGGGGTACGCGCTCAGCCACGCCTACGGCGCGGCGTTCGACAACCCGGACCTGCTGGTGGCCTGCGTCATCGGCGACGGGGAGGCGGAGACCGGCCCGCTGGCGGGAAGCTGGCTCTCCAATGTCTTCCTCAACCCGGCGCGCGACGGCGCGGTGCTGCCGATCCTGCACCTGAACGGCTACAAGATCGCCAACCCGACGGTGCTCGACCGGATCGGTGAGGACGACCTGCTCGCCATGATGCGCGGCTTCGGCTACGAGCCGTACGTGGTCGCGGGCGACGATCCGGCGACGGTGCACCAGGCGCTCGCCGGCACGCTGGACCGGGCGCTGGACGAGATCGCCGCCATCCAGCGACGGGCCCGCTCGGGCGGCGCCGCCGAGCGCCCCCGCTGGCCGATGATCGTCCTGCGTACGCCGAAGGGCTGGACCGGCCCCCGCGACGTCGACGGCAAGCAGGTCGAGGGCACCTACCGCGCGCACCAGGTGCCGCTGTCGGAGGTACGCCGGAACCCGGAGCACCTGGCGGAGCTGGAGCGCTGGCTGCGCAGCTACCGGCCGGAGGAGCTCTTCGACGCCACGGGCGCGCCGGTCGCCGAGCTGGCGGCGCTGCCGCCCCGGGGCGAGCGGCGGATGAGCGCCAACCCGGTCACCAACGGCGGGCTGGTGCTGCGTGACCTGGCGCTGCCGGACTTCCGCGAGTACGCCGTCGACGTGCAGCGGCCCGGCGCGACGGTGGCCGGCGCGACGGGTGCCCTCGGCCCGTGGGTTCGCGACGTGATCACCGCCAACCCGCAGACGTTCCGCCTCTTCGGTCCGGACGAGGTCGCCTCGAACCGGCTCGGCGCCGCGTTCGAGGTCACCGGTCGGGCCTGGATGGCCGGCATCGTGCCCGACGACGACCACCTCTCGCCCGACGGGCGGGTGATGGAGGTCCTCTCCGAGCACCTCTGCCAGGGCTGGCTGGAGGGCTACCTGCTGACCGGCCGGCACGGCATCTTCACCAGCTACGAGGCGTTCATCCACATCGTCGACTCGATGGTCAACCAGCACGCCAAGTGGCTGAAGGTGACCCGGGGCATCCCGTGGCGGGCGCCGCTGCCGTCGCTGAACTACCTGCTCTCCAGCCACGTCTGGCGGCAGGACCACAACGGCTTCTCCCACCAGGACCCGGGCTTCATCGACCACGTGATGAACAAGAAGGCCGAGGTGGTCCGCGTCTACCTGCCGCCGGACGCCAACACACTGCTCTCCACGATGGACCACTGCCTGCGCAGCCGGCACTACATCAACGTGGTGGTGGCCGGCAAGCAGCCCGCCCCGAACTGGCTGTCGATGGACGAGGCGATCCAGCACTGCCGGCGCGGCATCGGAATCTGGGACTGGGCCAGCACGGACGCCGGCAGCGAGCCGGACGTGGTGCTCGCCTGCGCCGGGGACGTGCCGACCCTGGAGACGCTGGCCGCCGCCGACCTGCTGCACCGGCACCTGCCGGAGCTGAAGGTACGGGTCGTCAACGTGGTCGACCTGATGCGGCTGCAACCGCCGACCGAGCACCCGCACGGGCTGTCGGACAAGGAGTTCGACACGATCTTCACGCGGGACAGGCAGGTCATCTTCGCGTACCACGGCTATCCGTGGCTCATCCACCGGCTCACCTACCGTCGGACCAACCACGAGAACCTGCACGTGCGCGGCTACAAGGAGGAGGGCACCACCACCACGCCGTTCGACATGGTGATGCTCAACGACCTGGACCGCTTCCACCTGGTCATCGACGTGATCGACCGGGTGCCGGGCCTGGCCGACCGGGCCGCCCACCTGCGGCAGGAGATGGTCGACGCGCGGCAGTCCTGCCGGGACTACACCCGCGAGCACGGCGAGGACGACCCGCGGGTCGCGGAGTGGCGATGGGTACGCGAGACGGACCCCGGCCTGCGCGGTGACCAGTGAACGCGAGGAGTGAGCTTGCGAGCCCCGCAGTCGTTCACGAAAGGCCAGCCCAGTGAACGCGAGGAGTGAGCTTACGAGCCCCGAGGCAACGGACGAGAGGTGGACGCGATGAGCGGCAACGAGATCCTGGTCGGCTACGACGGTTCCGCCGACGCCGACGCCGCCCTGGGGTGGGCGCTGGAGGAGGCCGGGCGCAGCGGGCGGCCGGTGCGGCTGGCGTACGTCTTCGAGTGGCTCACCGTGGCCGGCTGGATCGGTCCCGGCGTCGCCCCCGGCGTCTGGCCGGACGAGACGGCCCGCCGGCAGGTCGAGGAGCTGGTACGCAAGGCGGCGGCGGACGCGTCCGCCGCGCACCCGGAGCTGACCGTCACGGGTGAGGTGTTCGACGGGCCGCCCGCGCTGGTGCTCCAGGAACGTTCGGCGCAGGCCGACCTGCTGGTGCTGGGCACGCGCGGGCACGGCGGCTTCGGCGGGCTGCTCGTCGGCTCGACCGCGGTGGCCGTGACCGCCCACGCGCACTGCCCGGTCGTGGTCGTGCGCGGCGAGTCGGTCGCCGGCGGGCGCACCGGGCACGTGGCGGTCGGCGTGGACGGCTCCGACTGTTCCCTGCTGGCCCTGGGCTTCGCGTTCGAGCAGGCCGAGGCGCGGCGGGTACCGCTGCACGTGGTCCGGGCCTGGCAACCGCCCGCCGGCCAGCGTCCGCCGTCGGGCCCCGAGGCGCGGGAGGCCACGGCGGCCGACCGGGCCGAGCTGGACGAGCCGCTGGCCCGGTGGGGCACCACGTTCCCCGACGTGCCGGTGACCGTCGAGGTGGCGGAGGGCCGCCCGGCGTCCCTGCTGGTCGACGGGAGCCGCAACGCCTGCCTGGTGGTGGTGGGCACCCGGGGCCGGGGCGGCCTGAAGGGGATGCTGCTCGGTTCGGTGAGCCAGCAGCTCATCCAGCACGCGCACTGCCCGGTGGCGGTGGTCCGGGAACGCTGAGCGGTGAGGAGGGGTCCCCTGCGCATCGGAAACGCGATGGCAGGGGACCCCTCCTTGCCGGCCTACCGGCCGTCGGCCGGTTCCGCCGGGCTGAGCGAGAAGTAGTCCTCCTCCTCCTGCGCGAGGTGCAGCCGCAGGATCGCCGCCAGCCCGTAGAGGGCGGCGAGCAGGTCGGTGAGCTGGTCGCGGCGCAGCGGGCCGTCGCCGGCCTGCGCGAGGTGCGCGCCGATCCGGTCCACCAGCCGCCGGATCTCCACGTGACCGCGGCTCATCGTCGAGGTCGCCTCGGCGCTGCCCAGCGGGTCGGCCAGCGCCGGATAGAGCTGACGTTCCTCGGCCGCCTCGTGCGGCAGCACCTGGTCGACGAGCCGGCGGTGCGTCTCGCGCAACGCCGGCAGGCACTGGGGCGCGTCCGGCGCGGTGGCGACCAGGTCGGCGGTGTCCCCCAGCGCGGCGAGCACGTCGCGGATCCCGCTGTGTTCGGCCGCGTACCGGTCGAGCAGTTCCCGGGTGCCCGCCGGCACGTCGCGGCGGCGCAGCCCGCCCCCGAGGGCGCGCAACGCGTTGAGGATCACCAGCACGTCGATGCCCTCCTGGAGGAACGCCCCGGCGACCGGTGGCAGCCGACCCAGGGCCGCCACCAGCATCGCCAGCACCGCGAGACCCATCCCGACGGTGGCGCTCTGCACGGCGATCCGGCGGGCGTACCGGGCGATCTCCACCGCGTCGGCGAGCCGGTCCAGCCGGTCGATGGTGAGCACCGCGTCGGCCACGTCGGCCGAGGCGGTCGCCCCGGTGGCGCCCATCGCCACGCCCACGTGCGCCTCGGCGAGGGCGGGGGCGTCGTTCACCCCGTCGCCGACCATGACGGTGACGGCCCGGCGCGCCTCCTCGCGTACGCGGGTGGCCTTCTCCGGGGGCGAGCAGCGGGCCACCACGTCGTCCACGCCCACCACCCCCGCCACCTGAGCGGCGACGTCGGGCCGGTCCCCGGTGACCATCACGATGCGCCGCAGCCCCGCCTCGCGCAGCCGGCGCACGGTGCGGCGGGCGTCGGGGCGTACCGGGTCCTCCAGCAGGATCGCCCCGATCGGGCCCCGCTCGTCGCTGACCCAGACCACCGAACGACCGGCCAGCTCGGCCCGGGACCGGGCCCGCCCCGCCCAGTCGGGCAGGTCGACGTCGAGCTGACCGACCCGGATCTGCCGGCCGTCGACCGACCCGCGTACGCCCCGGCCCGGCTCCTCGGTCACCCCCGCCGGCTCGGTCAGCGGCAGGCCCCGCTCGCGCGCCTGCGCCACCAACGCGCGGGCCAGCACGTGCGGGGAGAGCTGCTCGACCGAGGCGGCGAGCCGCAGCACGTCGTCGCGGTCGCCGTCGGGGGCGGCCACGACCTCGGCGGCGCGGGGGCGGCCGGCGGTCAACGTGCCGGTCTTGTCGACCAGCAGGGTGGCGGCCCTGCCCAGCAGCTCCAGTGAGCCGCCGTCGCGGACCAGCACCCCGCGCCGGGCGGTGCGGGAGAGCCCGGAGACGATCGCGATCGGGGTGGCCAGCAGCAGCGGGCACGGGGTGGCGACCACCAGCACGGCCACCGCCCGCACGAACTCGCCGGAGAACAGCCAGCCCAACCCCGCCAGGACCAGGGTGAACGGCACGAACGCGGCGGCGTAGCGGTCGGCGAGCCGCACCATCGGCGCCTTGTGGGCGGTCGCCTCCTCGGCGAGCCGGACGATCCCCGCGTACGTGCTGTCCGCCGCGTTGCGCGTCGCGCGCATCCCGAAGCCGGCGCCGGCGTTGACCACGCCGCTGGCGACCTCCTCGCCGGCCGCGCGCCGCACCAGCTGAGACTCGCCCGTCACCACCGACTCGTCGAGGGTCACCGGCTCGTCGACCTGCCCGTCGACCGGCACCACGTCGCCCGGGCCGACCAGCAGCCGGTCCCCCGCCGCCACCCGGTCCAGCGGCACCTCCTCGACCTCCCCGCCCGGGCCGCGCCGGCGGGCGGTGCGGGGGGCGCGGGCGAGCAGCGCGCGCAGGTCCCGGGTCGCCCGCCGCTGGGCGTACGCCTCCAGGGCCCGGCCGGTGGCCAGCATGACCGCGATCACCGCCCCGGCCAGGTACTCCCGGATGATCAGCGCGCCGACCAGGGCCAGCACGGCGATCACGTCCACCCCGAACTGCCGGCGCCACAGCTGCCGCAGCACCGACCAGGCGGCGGGCACCAGGGCGGCCACGGTGGCCGAGGCCCACACCACGTCGGCCGCGTCCCGGCGGCCGGCGAGCCGCAGCGCCGCTCCGGCCAGCACCAGCGCCGTCACCCCGGCCAGGGGTGCCCAGAGCAGCAGGCGCGACCGGTCCCGCCGTACCGGCTGCTCCGGCACGCACTCCGACGGTTCGGTTCCCACCTGCGGATCGTCCCAGCGCCCACCGCGCCCCGGAGGGCATCCGCGCGAACCGGCCGGGGCGGAACGCCCTGCCGCGCCGGGACCTGCGTACCGTGCGTCGACAGGGGCGATGGCGCAGGATGAAGCGGCAACCCTGCCCGGGGCACCGTCGGGCTGGGGCACGATGGGGAAAAACGAAAGGTCGTGACCATGAGCCACGAGACGCCGGCGACGGACCGCCCGCTGACCACCGCACTCGCGGAGGCCGCCGCGACGGCCGGGCACGCCCCGTCGGTGCACAACAGCCAACCGTGGCGGTGGCGGGTCCTGCCGGACGCGCTGGAGCTGCGGCTGGTCCGCGATCCCCGGCTGGCGGCCACCGACCCCGAGGGCCGGCTGGTGGCGTACAGCTGCGGGGCGGCCCTGCACCACGCGCGGGTGGCGCTGGCCGCGGAGGGCTGGACGGCCGTGGTGCAGCGGACGCCCGACCTGGCCGACGCGGATCTGCTGGCCCGGCTGACCGGGCTGACCCGCGCGCAGGCCGACACGCAGGCCATGCGCCTGGTGCAGTGCATGCAGGTCCGGCACACCGACCGGCGTCCGGTCAGCGACGAGCCGGTGCCGACCGCCGCCCTCGGCGAGATCGCCTCGGCCGTCGCCGCCGAGGGCTGCCAGCTCCAGTTCCTCGACCGCGACAACGTCCTGGAGCTGGCCGCCGTCGCCAGCCGCGCCGCCTCCGTCGAGGCGGAGGACCCGCAACTGCGCGAGGAGCTGGAGTACTGGACCGACCGGGCCGGCACCGGCACCGGCCTGCCGCCGGAGGTGCTGCCCACGGAGGCGCCCCGGACCACCGTGCCGGCCCGCGACTTCGGCCGCCCCGGCACCCTGCCGGTCGGTCCCGGGCACGACCGGGCCGCCGTGTACGGGGTGCTCTACGGCGACGAGGACGAGCCGGACAGCTGGCTGCGCGCCGGCGAGGCGCTCTCGGCCGCCTGGCTGACCGCCACCCGGCTCGGCGTGTCCGTGGTGCCGCTCAGCGGGGTGGTGGAGGTCGCGGGCACCCGGCAGACGCTGCGCGGGCTGCTGGCCGGCCTCGGCTACCCGTACCTCGTGCTGCGCCTGGGGCTCGCGGACCCGGCGCACGCGGGCCCGCCGCGCACCCCGCGCCTCGACGTCGCGCAGGTGGTCGACACCTCGGCGGTGCGTTCCCGCGACGCGTAGCGCGGGCCGGGCCGACGGCTGCCGGGCGATACCATCGCCCGGTGGCCGCCAGCGAACCGTACCCCCGCCCCGAACCGCACGTGACCCCCTCGCTGGGGCTCAGCCCGCTGTCCCGGGTACGCCTCGACGAGCTGCTCCAGGAGATGCTGGACCGCGTCGGCGAGGTGGTGACCAGCCGCGAGCGGCTGCGTGCCCTGCTCGACGCGGTGGTCGGCATCGGCACCGACCTAGACCTGCGCAGCACCCTGCAACGGATCGTCGAGTCCGCCTGCGAGCTGGTCGGCGCCCGCTACGGCGCGCTCGGCGTCATCGGCCACGACCGCCTGCTGCACGACTTCATCACCCACGGCATCGGCCCGGAGCTGCACGCGAAGATCGGCGACCTGCCGCACGGGCGGGGCGTGCTCGGCCTGCTCATCGACGACCCGCGCCCGCTGCGGATGCCCGACATCACCGAGCACCCGAGGTCCTACGGTTTCCCGCCGTACCACCCGCCGATGCACAGCTTCCTCGGCGTGCCCGTACGCATCCGGGACCAGGTGTTCGGCAACCTCTACCTGGCCGAGAAGCAGGGCAGCGCGGAGTTCACCGAGGACGACGAGGAGATCGTCGTCGCGCTCGCCGCCGCGGCGGGCGTGGCGATCGAGAACGCCCGCCTCTACGCGCTGGCCCACCGCCGGGAGCGCTGGCTGGCCGCGACCGCCGAGATCACCGGCGTACTGCTGGGTGAGGTGCGCCGCACCGACGCGCTGGCGCTGGTGGCGCGGCGGGCCCGCGAGGTCGCCGAGGCGGAGATGGCCGTGGTCCTGCTCTACGACCCGGACGCCGAGGAGTTCACCGTCGAGGTGGTCGACGGCGCGTCCGAGCAGGCCGGGGCGCTGGTCGGCACGGTGCTGCCCGCCGCCGAGACGAGCTTCGCGGCGGCCGTCGCGGAGGGCCGGCACGACCAGGTGGCGGATCTGGCCCACGCCGCGCCCTGGCCCGCCCTGCTGAGCACCGGACCCGCGGTGATCTCCCCGCTGGCCACCGCCGACGTCCTGCACGGCGTGCTGGTGATCGCCCACCGTCCCGACCGGTCGCCCGCCGCCAGCGACGACGACATGGCCCTGCTGGGCAGCTTCGCCGGGCAGGCCGCGCTGGCCATGGAACGGGCCCGCGGGCAGGAGGAACGCGAACTGCTGGTGGTCCTGGAGGACCGCGAGCGCATCGCCCGGGACCTGCACGACGTGGTCATCCAGCGGCTCTTCGCCACCGGCCTGCAGTTGCAGAGCGCCGCGCCGATGGCGACGAGGCCGGATCTCGCCAAGCGGATCAACGCGGCGGTCGACGACCTCGACGCCACGATCAAGGACATCCGCCGCACCATCTTCGAGCTGCGCACCCCGATGAGCGCCGCGCTGCGCACCGAGATCCGCGAGGCGATCGAGGTGGCCGCCGAGTCACTCGGGCACCGGCCCCGCCTGGAGCTGAGCGGGCCGATCGACAGCGCCGTCCCCGACGCCGTACGCCCCGACCTCACCGCCGTGCTGCGGGAGGCGCTCTCCAACGCCGTACGGCACGCGCAGGCCGAACACGTGACGGTGGCGGTACGGGTCGACGCCGGCCGGGTGAGCGTGACCGTCACCGACGACGGGGTGGGCTGCGACCCGGCCGCCGCGCGGGGCGGTCTGGTGAACCTGCGCGAGCGCGCCGAGCGCCACGGCGGCGAGTTCGACGTACGCCGGGCCGAGCCCCGCGGCACCGAACTGCACTGGTCCGTCCCCCTGCGGGACTGACCAGCGGGCGTCAGTGGCTCTTGCCGAGCAGGCGGGTGGCGAGGACGGCCGCCTGGGTGCGGCGTTCCAGGCCCAGCTTCGCCAGCACGCTGGAGACGTAGTTCTTCACCGTCTTCTCGGCCAGGAACATCTTCCCGGCGATCTCCCGGTTGGTGAGGCCCTCGGCCACGTACTCCAGGATCCGCCGCTCCTGCTCGGTGAGCGACTTCAGCTCGCGCGGCTGCTCCACGCCGCTGCGGATGCGCTCCAGCACCCGCGTGGTGATCGCCGGGTCGAGCAGTGACTGCCCGGCCGCCACCCGCCGCACCGCGTCGACCAGGTCGGTGCCGCGGATCTGCTTGAGCACGTAGCCCGACGCGCCGGCCATGATCGCCGCGAAGAGTGCCTCGTCGTCCTCGTACGACGTCAGGATCAGGCCCTTGATCGAGGAGTCCACCGCCCGCACGTCCCGGCACACGTCGATGCCGTTGCCGTCGGGCAGCCGCGCGTCGAGGATCGCCACGTCCGGCCGCAGGGCCGGAATCCGCCGGGCCGCCTCCTGGGCGAGGCCCGACTCGCCGACGACCTCTATGTCCCCGCTGCTCTGCAGCAGGTCGGCCAGGCCACGACGGACGACCTCGTGGTCGTCGAGCAGGAACACGCGGATCATCCCTCGTTTCTACCCGCTTCCCACCGGCTTCGGCACGGGTCGAAGGTCCCGAACCGACAACAGGTCGCGGCAAGCGACGGCCGCGCCGGGCGGCGGCCCGGGGCGGGACAGGGCGGTCAGGTCGAGGCCCCTGACCAGCGACGGGGGCCGCTCGGGCTCCCGCAGCAGCGACGGGACCGGGTCGGGCCGAAGTTCCTGGACGGCGACGGGGCCGGTAGGGCCCGGCGGGACGGGACGTTGGGCCCTGCCCGGGCGACGCCCCGGTGACGCACCGTGGACACGTACCACTCCCGCCGGCGCACGACCTGCCACGGAAGGAGCACGACCATGGACACCGGCTTCACCGTCGAGCAGCTACGGGCCGCCGCCACCGACGCCGTCCGCGCGCCGTCGCTGCACAACACCCAGCCGTGGCGGTTCCGGCTGCGCGACGGCGGCATCGAGGTGCTCGTCGATCCGGCCCGCCGGCTGCCGGCCACCGACCCGAACGGCTGGGGCGTCCGGATCGCCTGCGGGGCGGCGCTGTTCAACCTGCGGCTCGCCCTGGCCGTGGCCGGCACCCCCGCGAAGGTACGGCTGCGCCCCTGCCCGGCCGAGCCGGACGTGGTGGCCCGGCTGGTCCCGGACGTGCCGCGCCGCCCCACCCCCGCCGAGCAGGCGTTGCACTCGGCCATCCCCCGCCGGTTCAGCAACCGCGCGCCGTTCTGGCCCGACCCGGTGCCCGCCGACGCCCGCTGGCGCCTCGCCGAGGCGGCCCGCGCCGAGCAGTGCTGGCTGGAGATGCTGGTCGGGGTCAGCGCCGTGAACGCGTTCGCCGAGATCGCCCGCAGCGCCCACCGGGTGCTGGAGCGCAGCCCGGAGTACCGCGCCGAACGCCAGGAGTGGGTACGCGCCACACCCGCCCCGGACGGGATCCCGGCCGCGTCGGGCGGCCCGCAGGGCGAGCCGCAGGACCTGCTGCCGTCGCGGGGCTTCGGCGGCCTGGACCGGGCGCCGGGGCGGGACTTCGAGCCGGAGCCGCTGGTCGCGGTGCTCGGCTCGCCCGGCAACACGGCGGTCGACCAGGTCGTGGCCGGGCAGGCGTTGCAGCGGGTGCTGCTGACCGCCACGGACTCGGGGCTGTCGGTGTCGATGCTGTCCCAGCCGATCGAGGTGCCGTCGGCGCGGGAGCAGCTGCGGCTGTCGCTGGGCCGGTTCGGCCCGCCGCAGATGGTGATGCGCATCGGCTACGGCCAGCCGGGCCGACCGACCCCGCGCCGCGACGTGGACGAGGTGCTCGACGTGTTCGCCAAGGCGGTCGCGGAGACCGCCAGCTGAGCGGTACGGCGCACCGGGCCGGTGACGGGCACCCGCCACCGGCCCCGGGGGGCGTGACTACCGGTAGCTCCAGACCACCGGCCGGGCCTTGTCGATCGCCGCCCCGGAGAGGTAGCGGTTGCCGACGTAGGAACCGTTCAGCACGAACCTTCCCGTTGACGGGCCCCGTCGGGACGTTGGCGGGTGCGGCCCACGGACCCCGGCCCGCACCACACTTACAGTGTTCGAACGTGTGCGTTCGATGACCGGATGGCATCGATAGCGTCGGATGGGCGACGGCACGTCAGGGCGCGCTTCTGCCGCGTCGAGGCCGCCTCAGCAGTCGGCCGTGGAGAGCAGTGCCGCCTCCCGGTCGGGGTCGAGCCCGACCGGGGCGCGCTGCGGGCGCCCGGCCCGCGGCGGGACCGTACCCACCTCCCGCAGCCATGCCCAGGTGTCCGCGACCGTCTCGGCCACCGGGCGGCAGGTCAACCCGGCCGCGTACGCCCGCTCGACGGCGCGCTCCTGCACCCAGCGGTACTCGTGCCCGGCCGGGACCCAGATCGGCAGCTCGTTCCACGGCTCCACGCCGGCGGCCAGGATCGGCCCCGGGTCGGTCCAGCGCAGCCGGGCGTCGGCGCCGGTGGCCGCGACGCAGGCGTCGAGCAGTTCCCCCATCGTCGCGTGCCCGGGGCGGCTCACCGCGTTGAACGTCCCGCCCGGGCCCGCCGCGCCCAGGTCCAGCATCCAGCTCGCCAGGTCCCGCACGTCGACGTACTGCACCGGCAGGTCGACCGGGCCCGGCGCCAGCACGTCCCCGCCCCGCGCAATGCGCGTCAGCCACCAGGGCAGCCGGCCGATGTCCTCCCCCGGCCCGAGGATCAGCCCGGCCCGCGCGATCAGCGCCCGCTCGCCGAACGTCTCCCGCACGGCCCGCTCGGCGCCGGCCTTGTTGGTCGGGTAGCCGCCCTCGTCGGCGTCCGGCTCCGCGTCCACCACCGGAGCGTCCTCGTCCACCCCGGCTGCGACGGGACGCGCGTAGACGGATCCGCTGGAGACGTAGACGTACCGGTCGACCCGGTCGACCAGCGCGCGGGCGGCGTCGCGCGCCGCGCGGGGCGCGCCGTCCCAGGTGTCGACCGCCAGGTCCCACTCGCCGTCCGCGAGCGCCGCCAGGCCGCCGGGCGCGGTCCGATCACCCTGCAACCGGTGTACGCCCTCCGGCGTCACGCCGTGCAGCCCTCGGTTGAACACGGTCACCGTCCAGCCCCGACGTACCGCCTCGGCGACCGTCGCGCCGCCCACGAATCCCGTCCCGCCCAGCACCAGCAGTCTCATGCACTCCACTGTGCCGGCTCGAAGCGGCGATCCGGGGGCGTGTTCACGGGCAGCGGATCTGCCCACGGCAGAGCCCGGCCGGACAACACCGATCCGAAGTGGACGGCGGACGCCGCTGGCCGGGTGCGGGAAGAGATGTCTGACAGCGCACATCCGGCTCGCCCGACAGGGCAGGATCGCGCACGGCCGTCGGGAACCCGACACGTCCGCCCTCGGCGCGCCGTCATTCCGTAGCGTTCCGGGTGCTTTCGGTTGGGTCTGGGGGAGGCACGGGTGTCCGAGGTCGTCGTTGAGGTCAGTTTCACGCCGCTGCCGGAGGACGACGACTTCGTCCTCGACCAGCTGACTGACGAGCTCGTGGAGGACCTGGGCGACATCGGCGAGGTGCGGCGGCTCGAGGTGCCCACCGGCCCTGACAGCAAGGGCGTCGGCGAGCTGGTGCTGGCCACCGTGGCCGCGGTCGCCGGTGCCGACCCGGGCTACGCGCAGGCACTCGTGGACCTGGTGGTGGGCTTCCTCAACCGCAACCAGGGTCGCCGGGCACACCTGAAGATCGGTGCCGTCGAGCTGACCATCGACCAGGCGACCAAGGCGGAGACCGCCCAGCTGATCGACCTCGTCCGTGATGCGATCGAGCATTCCCGCTGATGGGTCGGCACGCCCTGGTGCTCGGCACGGCGACCTACCACGCCGCCCCGAAGCTCACCGCGCTGCCCGGCGTCCGGCAGGACGTCGAACAGGTGCGGACCGTGCTGGACAGCGACGGCGACTTCGACAGCGTCGACGCCCACGTCGACCTGCCCGCGGCGCGGATGAAGCAGGTCGTCGAGGAGTTCTACGGCGCCCGGCGCACCGGTGATCTCGCGCTCTTCTACTACTCCGGCCACGGCATCCAGCACGACGACCGGCAGTCCCTCTTCTTCGGCACCATCGACACCGACACGACTCTCCTGCACACCACGGCGTTCGATGTCGAGGGCGTCCTCCGGCACATGCTCAACCACACCAAGGCCAGCCAGAAGGTGGTCCTGCTGGACTGCTGCTTCTCGGGCTCGTTCACCGCCCGTCACCGGTTCAGCGGCGGCGTACGGCAGGAGCCCCGGCGTCTCAAGCGCGAGCGTGGCACGTTCATGCTCCAGTCGAGCAGCCATCTGAAGGCGTCGAAGGCGCAGGGCCCGGACCGGCCCTCGGTCTTCACCGAGGTCCTGCTCACCGGCCTCCGCGGTGCGGCTCGAGCGACCGCTGAGGACGGCTGGCTCACCGCGAGCGACCTCTCCCGGTACGCGATGACTGAGATGTCACGTCGCCGGGAGGAGAAGCCGGTCGAGTCGAGCGAAGGTGTCACCGACCCGATCCCGCTGGTCGCGGGGTCGGACGAACGGCCACAGCGGAGCCCGGGTGTACGGAGCGACGAGCCGGAGGACGCACCTTTCGACACCGAGCGGTGGCGTCGTCTGCTCAACTACCACGTCGCCTGCCTGCAACGCTCCGCCGTCCTTCAGTTCTTCGTGAACCCGGCGAACAAGGACTCGTACCTCGCTGCGCCCGCGGGCCGGGAGATCATGCTCTCGGCCACCGAGCCGGTCGCGCTGAAGGAGCGCGGCCAGCGGCTGGCCGGGCTGGCCGAGGCGGGTGGCCGCTGCCTGCAGTACGGCTACCCGATCGTGGCGTTGCAGCAGAAGGGCACCCAGCACGTACGACTGGCGCCCCTGCTCGTCTCAGACCTGATCGTGGGGGACGACGGGTTGGCACACCCGGCGCCGCCGCAGCCCAGTCCGGCCCTGATCGACCATTTCCAGCTGGCTGCGGTCGAGGCGGACGAACTGCGGCAGGCAGTGGCCGAACGACTCGTCCCCGGCGAGCACAAGTCCCTCGCCGAGGTGGCCGATCTGGTGGCGAACACGTTCGGGCTGAAGCCGGTGTCCGCCCTCGACCCGGAGAACCTCGTCGGGACCGTCAACCGCGGACCCGTCAACCGGGTGCAGAACGCCGGAATGCTGTTCGCCGCAGGCAGCGCGGAGTCCCCTGAGCGACAGCTCATTGAGGACCTGCAGGACATCGTCAAGAACGCGGGGAAGATCGCATCGACCGCACTCGGTACGTTATCGAGCGGTGTCGTGGTCGGGGCGGATGCGCAGGATGCCGACGTCCTGACGGTGGCGTTGAGTGCGGTCAACGAGACTCAGGAGGACGTCATCCGGGCGGCGATGAGCCGACCCCTGACTGTCGCGCAGGGGCCGCCCGGCACCGGCAAGAGCCAACTGGTGACCGCCTTGCTGGCGACCGCCACGGCCGCCGGGCAGAGCGTGCTGATCGGCTCGACCAACAACCGGGCTGTCGACGAGGTCGTCGAGCGGGTCACCGGCATGGTCGGCCCGGGCCTGGTGCTGCGTACCGGGAACAAGGAGTACCGGCAGCAGGAGCCGCAGTACCTCGCCGAGGTGATGCAGGCATGGCCGCCGCCGGTGCCGGCGGCCGGCGGACCGGCCAACGAGCTACGACTCGTGGCGCAGGAGATCACGCGGTTACGCGAGGATCTCGACGAGCGTCGCCGCCTCGAACGGGATCTCGCCGACCTCGCCTTCGAACGGGACCGTTCACTCGCCGACACCGACGACGCCGTCCTGGCCAAGCTGGTCGACCTCACCGACCGGGCACTGACAAGCCGATGGTTCGGGTGGTGGTATCGCAGGCGACTGCGGTCGCGAGGCGTGTTCGACCGGGATGCGATCACCGCCCTCGGCGAACAGGCGGTCATCGAGCAGTGCTGGCGCGAGCGACGCCGACGACTCCGGTCCCGGCCGGGCACCGCCGAAGAAGTCTGGAGGCGGCTACGGACGCTGCAACGCGACACCAGACCCGAGCACAGCGACCAACTGGTGCGGGCCCAGATCGCCGCCCGGGTGGCCGGCAACACGACCCTGCTGCGCAACCGCGCCGACGAGATGGCCAAGCCGGAAGCAAGAAGCTGGGCCTACATGAGCGAGCTTCTCGCCGCGCTACCGGGTTGGGCGGTCACCGCGATGTCGGCCCGCCGGCTGCTGCCCAGGGCGGGGCTGTTCGACCTGGTGATCATCGACGAGGCCGCCCAGTGCACCGTCGCTGCCATCCTCCCGATGCTCTACCGGGCGAAACGCGCCCTGATCATCGGCGACCCGCGGCAGCTCACACCGGTCGTCGAGCTCTCCGACAGCGACGACCGGGGCGAGCAGGCCCGCGCCGGGCTCGGACACGAGTGGCTGACCAGCCGGCGGCTCACCCACCGGAACCACTCGGCGTACGAGGCGTTCGCGACCGCGGCGGGCAGCACCATCCTGCTCGACGAGCACTACCGCTGCCACCCGGAGATCATCGACGCCCCGAACCGGGTCGTCTACCAGAACCGGCTGACGGTTCTCACCGACCCGGCCCGGCTGGCCGCGCCGGCCGAGTCCGCCACCCGCTGGGTGGACGTGTCCGGCCGCTTCACCCGAGGCGCCACAGGTTCCGGCCGCAACGCTGACGAGGTTCACGCCGTGGTGGGCGAGGTCCAGCGGCTGCGCAAGGAGTACCCGGGCGTCACGATCGGCGTGGTGACGCCCCTGGCCGAGCAGCAGCGGATCCTCGACCGCGCGCTCCAGGACGCCGGCCTCGCCGACGACCTGCGGTGCGCGACCATCCACAAGTTTCAGGGCAGCGAGGAGGACATCATGGTCGTCTCGCCCGTCGGCGCTCACGGCATCAGCGAGCGCACCCGTGGCTGGCTCGTCGAGCAGACGAACCTGTGGAACGTGGCGATCACCCGCGCCAGGTCCCAGCTGATCGTCGTGGGTGACCGTTCGTGGTGGTCCGGGCAACGCGGACTGCTGGCCGATCTCGCCAGCCCGCCCGCGCCGACGGCCACGGACGCCGGCCTCGACGCGCGGCCCGTCGACCAACTGATCGCCGGCCTACGCGACGCCGGACTGACAGTGCGTTGGGGCACGCCACTGCCGGGTTATCCGGTCGACCTCACGCTCAGCCTTCGCGACAGGAGCCTCGCGGTGCTTGTCGACGATCCCGAGGGTGACCCGGACGGAAGACCGCTACGGCGGATCCTGAGCAGGCTCGACATCGTCGCCGCAGCCACGGAGGTCAGGCGGGTACCGGCCTGGCGCTGTCTCGCCGAACCGGAGCAGGTGGTGAAGGAACTGCGTGACGCAGTCGAGGGAGGCACTCGCAAGGGCGACGTCTGATCACCGTTCGGCAGGGAAGACAGCTGGTGGGCGATACTGGGTTTGAACCAGTGACCTCTTCCGTGTCAAGGAAGCGCGCTCCCACTGCGCCAATCGCCCGGGGTGACCGCCCGACCCGGCAGGCCGGATCACGAGGGGCGGATCGCGAGCGGACGACGGGATTCGAACCCGCGACCCTCACCTTGGCAAGGTGATGCGCTACCAGCTGCGCTACGTCCGCGTGTCACCGGTGTTCCTCGGCGACGGGGGCAACTCTACCCGACGGCAAGATCGCTTGGCACGCCACCCCGCCCGTCCGGCCCACGTCCCCCGCCGCCGGCCCGGCATCGCGGTGGTTGCGCTGGCCACCCACGGGGTAATGAGGTCCATCGACAGCACACCACATCCCTGACGAAGGAGGCTGTCGTGGGTATCGGCACCAGCATCTTCCTGATCGCGCTCGGCGCGATCCTCACCTTCGCGCTCGATGCGAGCCTCGGCGGCCTCAACCTCGACGTCGTCGGCTGGATCCTGATGGCGGCCGGCGTGCTCGGCCTCATCATGACCACGCTCATCTGGGGCCGCCGCCGCCAGGTGGTCAGCACGACCGAGCCCGTCGAGTACCGGCGGGTCGAGGAGCGCCGGGACGTCGCCCCGCCCCTCTGACGCTCATCCACGCGGCCGCCGGAGCTGAACGGTCGCGCAATGCACTGCCGACGTGCCGGTCGCCCGGAGCAGGGTGGCCGGCACATCGCGTCCGCCAGCCGTACGACCAGCCCCGGCGCCCGACAGACGAACGGCGGACGGCGGACGGCGAACGGCGGATGGCGGACGGCGGACGGCGAACGGCGGACGGCGGACGGCGAGGCATGCTGCCGTATCGACGCTGTCGAGCTGATGTCACAGACGACTCAAGCCCCGACCGGTGACCTCCGCGGAGCCGCCCCCGGCCCCGGGCCGAAGCAGTCGCCTGCCAGCGCCGGCGGTGATGTCGCAGGTGGTGGGCACGGACCCTGCTCGCCGCCGTGATCGCCCGGGCGATGATGTCGTAGACGACTCACCTCGACAGGCACACCCACGAGGCACCGCCCGGCCCATCTCAAGCCAGGGCCACGAGGCACCGCCCGTCCTCGGCGAACTGGCCCACCGGTCCGCCGCCGGTGGCCGCGGGTGCACCCCGCCGTGGCCGTCGGCGTTGGCGCAGTCACGAGAGCTCGGCACAGGCGGGAAACGACGAAGGCCCGTCACCGAATGGTGACGGGCCTTCGTGTTGGTGGGCGATACTGGGTTTGAACCAGTGACCTCTTCCGTGTCAAGGAAGCGCGCTCCCACTGCGCCAATCGCCCTCGCTTCTTGCCGAGGTGGGGACGGGATTTGAACCCGCGTACACGGCTTTGCAGGCCGTTGCCTCGCCTCTCGGCCACCCCACCGAGGTTGCCCCCGTCATGCGTGGCGGCAGCTCCGAGCGGACGACGGGATTCGAACCCGCGACCCTCACCTTGGCAAGGTGATGCGCTACCAGCTGCGCTACGTCCGCTTGTCTCCGGCGTTAACCGGTGACGGGTGAGAACTTTAGCCGAGCCGGCGAGCGGTTGCCAAATCGGGGTGACGCCCGGCGCGTCAGGCAGGTAGCCACCGGGCGCCAGCGGTGGCGGAACGGGTGAGGGGCCTCCCTCGGCCTAGGCTTCCTAGGAGGATGAGCCGGCTTCGCCCGCAGGGTCTGGGCGATCCACCCGGATGCGGGCCCGAACTGTCCGGCTTCCGACTGTCGTGAGCGCAAACGGGCCGTCATCCGTAACTGCTCGTGTTCGTCCGAATGGGCTACGGTAACGGCGTGACGAGACGTGCGGCCGAGATCCGCCTGGATGCCCTGCTGCGCACGGCCTGTGACGTGATCGTGGAGCGTGGTCTGGCCAACACCCGCACGGCCGACGTGGCGCAGGCCGCAGGCGTGAGCCAGGCACTGGTCTTCTACCACTTCGCCACCAAGGATCGGCTGCTCGCGCAGGCCTTCGCGTACGCGGTCGAGCAGGATCTGGCCCGGCTGGACGCGGTGATGCGGTCCAGCGCCCCGCCCCTGACCAAGCTCCGCCGGATCGTGCGGCTCTACACACCGGCGGGCCGGGCGACGTCCTGGGCCATGTGGATCGACGGCTGGGCGGAGTCGCTGCGTACCCCGGAGCTGGAGAAGGTCTCCCGCCGGCTCGACCTGCGCTGGCGCGAGGACCTGGCGAAGGTCATCTCGGACGGGGTCCGCGAGGGCACCTTCGAGTGCGCCGACCCCGCAGGGGCGGCGTGGCGGATCAGCGCGGTGATGGACGGGTTGGCGGTGCAGCTCGCGGTGCACGAGCGGGTCATCTCCCGCCGGCAGTTCGCCGAGTGGGTACGCCTGCTCACCGCCCGCGAGCTGGGGCTGGACCCGGCACAGCTGGACTGACCGGGGCGACGGCCACGCCTGGGCCGTCGCTGACGGCCGAGGTCGCCGCTGACCGGGTCGCCGCTGAAGGCCCGGATCGCCGCTGACGGCTGGGCAGCGGGGAGGCCGACCGGGCGAGACCCGCGAGCACGACCGCGAAGCGGGGCAAAACAGCTCGGCTCTCGGGGGCAGCCGGAACAATCGTCGGCATGGACCCGCTGGAGACGTACCGCCGCAGCCTGGCCGACTTCACCGACCGCGTGGAGCAGGTCGGCCCCGGCCAGTGGTCGGACCCGACCCCCTGTCCCGACTGGGACGTGCGGACGCTGGTCAACCACGTGGTGGGCGAGGACCGCTGGAGCGTCGCGTTGCTCGCGGGGCGAACGATCGAAGAGGTGGGCGACCGCTACGACGGCGACGTGCTCGGCCCGGACCCGGCCGGCGCGGCCCGGGAGGCGGCGGGGCAGGCCGAGCTGGCCTTCACCCACCCCGGGGCGCTGGAGCGTACCGTCGCGCTCTCCTCCGGCGAGACGCCCGCCGACGAGTACCTGCACCAGCTGATCGCGGAGCACCTCATCCACGGCTGGGACCTCGCCGTGGCGATCGGCGCGGACCCCCGGCTGGACGCCGACGCGGTCGCCGAGTGCGCGCGGTGGTTCAGCCGGCGTATCGGTGAGTACCAGCGGGGTCGGCTGGTCCGGCCGGAGGTCGACGTGCCGGCGCGGGCGGACGAGCAGGACCGCCTGCTCGCCGCGTTCGGCCGCGACCCCGGCTGGACGCCCTGAGCCACCACTGCGCGACCCCGGCCGGGACGCGGCGACGCGTGGAACCGACCTCCGGCACGGCCGTCCGGTGAGCCGACGCGCGGGCCCGCGGCCGTCCGACGGGCGGAGGCCCCGGCCCGGCCGTCGGGCGGGCGGGTGCCCCTTGGCCGTCAGGCGGCTGCCTGGCCCTGGCGCCAGCGCCGCAGCAGCCGGCGCCGGGCCGGCGGATGGACGTTGGCGAGCGTCAGGTCCCCGCCGTAGTGGGCGAGCACCCGGTGGTCCATCAACCGGCGCCACACCGGCGGCACCAGGGCGGCCACCACCATCGTGGCGTAGCCGGCGGGCAGTTGCGGGGAGGACTCGAAGGTCCGCAGGGTCTGGTAGCGGCGCAGCGGGTTCGCGTGGTGGTCGCTGTGCCGCTGGAGCTGGAACAGGAAGATGTTGGTCACGCTGCGGTCGCTGTTCCAGCTGTGCCGGGGGTCGACCTTCTCGTAGCGGCCGGCGGAGGTGCGCTGCCGGGCCAGCCCGTAGTGCTCCAGGTAGTTGACCACCTCGAGCAGGGAGAACCCGACCACCGCCTGGAGCGCCAGGAACGGCAGCACGCCCGGGCCGAAGGCGACGGCGAGCGCCGCGTAGAGCACGAGGGTCATCGCGAACGCGTTGAGGACGTCGTTGCGCCAGGTCCACGGGCTGCGGCCCCGGACGCGGAACCGGCTGGTCTCCAGCCGCCACGCCGAGCGCAGCCCGCCTGAGACCGTACGCGGCCAGAACGCCCAGAAGCTCTCCCCCAGCCGCGCGCTGGCCGGGTCCTCGGGCGTGGCGACGCGCGTGTGGTGGCCCCGGTTGTGCTCGACGTAGAAGTGCCCGTACGCCGCCGGCGCGAGGGCGATCTTGGACAGCCAGCGCTCCACGGTCTCCCGTTTGTGGCCGAGCTCGTGGGCCGTGTTGATGGCGATGCCGTCGACCACCCCGATCGTGACGATCAGGCCGACCGCGCCGGCCACCGTCAGGTCGCCCCGGGCCCAGACCGCGCAGCAGAGCACCAGGGCCGCGTACTGGGCGGGCAGGTAGAGGTAGGTCAGCCAGCGGTAGTAGCCGTCGGCGGCCAGCCGGGGCACCGCCTCGTCTGGCGGGTTGCACCGGTCCTCGCCGACCAGCATGTCGACCACCGGGATCAGGACGAACACGGCGGCGGGGGTGAGCCACCAGGCCCAGGCGTCGCCGGTGGCCCGCCAGACCAGCCAGGCGTCGAAGGGCAGTGCCGGGACGACCAGCGCCAGCGGCCACCAGGGGCGGCGCACGTCCCGCCAGTCGGCGGTGGCGCCCGTGGTTGCGGGGTCGACGGCCATGGACAGTCTCCGATCTGTCGCAGCCTTCCTCCGACTGTGACAGCCGCCACGACTCTGTACAAGAGACTGTTTTTGTCGATATTGGCGCGGGGCGGACCGCAGGCGCCCGATTCCGGGAGTCACGGCAGGCCGGGCGGCCTCGCGCTCGCCGGACGGCTTGAGTAGGCGCGACCCTTGTTCCCGCCGGGGCGGGCTGATATTCACAGATGCGCATGCGTAACGCGCTGCGCGGGCCGGCGGAGGGCCGGCCACCCCGCTCCCACGAGGAGGTTCCGTGGCACAACCGGAGTGGACACCCTGGATGAGCCGGCGCCGACGCCGGCTCATCCCCGTCCTGGCGGCGACCGCGGTGGCGGCCGCGCTGCTGCCCACCGGCCCCACCGCCGCCGCCCCCACCGGTGGCACCTCCGCCGAGCGGCGCTCCGGCCCGTTCGCCGAGGGGCAGCACCAGCACGCCGACGTCGACAACCGCCCCGGCACCGCCGCCCCCGACGCGCGGCAGCGGGGCCTGGCGCGCAAGGCCGACCCGGACACCCGCTGGAACCGGCTCGGCACCCCGCACGCGCTCGGCCCCGGCAGCGCGCCACTCGCCACCGGCCTGCCCGCCGCGCCGGAGGCGGCCGCCCGCGCGTACCTCGCCGGCCACCGCGACCTCTTCGGGCTGGACGCCACGGCGGTCGACGCGATGGACCGGGTACTGGTCCGGCCCATCGGCGCCGGCGCGGTCGTCACCCTCCGGCAGCGCTTCGGCGACCTGCCGGCCGGGCACGACGGCCTGGTCACCGTCGCGGTCGCCGACGGCAAGGTCCTCGCGGTCAGCTCCTCGCTGTCCCGGGACACCGCCGCGCCGGCACCGGCCACCCTCACCGAGGAGCAGGCGTACGCGGCGGCGCGCGCCGACGCCGGCCTGACCGCCGAGGCGGTACGCAGCCACAGCGTCCGCGCCGTCGCCGTGCCCACCCCGCTCGACGGGCCCCGGGCCGCGTACGAGGTGACCCTGATCGGCGCCGACGCCGACCACCCGGCGGCGTTCACCACGTACGTCGACGGGATCACCGGGCAGGTGCTGGTCCGCGAGGACCTCGTCGACTTCGACTCGGACAACCCGAGCTGGGCGGTCTTCCCGGCCACCCCGCCGCGCGACCTCGGCCCCGGGCAGGATCCCCGGGTGCGCTGGTGCGGCGACCCCGCGCCGAACTGCGAGGCCGCCTTCCGCGACCCGGCCACCGGGCAGCCGTGGGACGTCGACGCGGCCACCGGCACGCCGACCGGCACCGCCCGGGGCAACTCCGCCAACACCGTGCTCTCCTGGGGCGGCGGCACGCCGGCCGTACCGGCCACGCCCAGCCCGGAGCGCCGCTACGAGTACCCGTTCACCGACCAGTGGCACCAGGCCCGCTGCAACCCCGAGGTGTTCACCTCGGCGCAGCGCAACGACGGTGACGCCGCGATCGCCAACCTGTTCGCCATGCACAACCGGATGCACGACTGGGCCTGGCACCTGGGCTTCACCGAGGCGACCTGGAACCTCCAGGCCGTGAACCTGACCCCGGAGGGCCTGGGCGGCGACGCCGAGCAGGGCCGCGCCCAGCAGGGCGCGCTCAGCGGCAACCGGAACAACGCCAACCAGGGCACGCCGCGCGACGGCCTGCCGCCCACCACCAACATGTACCTGTGGCAGCCGCAGGCCGGCGGGCCGTACCCGCCCTGCGTCGACGGCGACTACGACATGACGGTGATCGGGCACGAGTACACCCACGCCATCACCAACCGCATGATCGCCGGCCCGGACAGCGGCATCAGCGGCCACCAGGGCGGCTCGATGGGCGAGTCGTGGAGCGACCTGCTCGCCGCCGAGTACCTCTTCCAGCACGGGCTGCGCGCCCCCGGCGAGACGCCCTACGTCACCGGCGGCTACGTCACCGGCAACCTGGTCAGCGGAATCCGCAACCACGACTTCAGCCGCAGCCCCCTGAACTACTCCGACGTCGGCTACAACACCGGCGGTCCGGCCGTGCACGCCGACGGCGAGATCTGGAGCGCCACCAACTTCCGGGTACGCGCCGCGCTGATGAAGCGCTACGGCGCCGGCACCCCGCGGCTACAGCTCGACTGCGCGCGCGGGCTGGTGGCGGTCGACGAGTGCCCGGGCAACCGGCGCTGGTCGCAGCTGGTCTTCGACTCGTTCCTGCTCCAGGCCGCCAGCCAGGTGAGCATGCTCGACATGCGGGACAACATGCTCACCGCCGACCTGCTGCGCTTCGGCGGCGCCAACCAGGACCTGCTCTGGGCCGAGTTCGCCCGCTCCGGGATGGGCCGCGACGCCGCCACCAACGGCGCCGCCGACACCGACCCGACGCCGAGCTTCGCCGCCCCCGGCGCCGACAACGCGGTGCTCACCCTGCGCCCGAAGGGCGACAGCGCCGAGGCCCCGATCCGGGTGTACGTCGGCGCGTACGAGGCGCGGGCGGTGCCGGTGGCCGACACCGACCCGGCCACCGCGCTGCCGGACACCGTCGAGCTGGTGCCCGGCACGTACCAACTGCTCGCCGTCGCACCCGGCTTCGGCCACCAGCGGCTCACCGTGGTCGCCAGGCCCGGCAAGCAGGGGTACGTCGACCTGCGGATGAGCCGGAACCTGGCGTCCACGGCATCCGGCGCGACGGTCACCGGTGACGGGGTCAACCTGGACCGGATCGCCGACGACACCGAGGCCACCAACTGGGCCTCCCTGGACGGGGTGGCCGGCCGGCAGGTCACCGTGGCGCTGCCGGGGGACGCCCCGCAGGTCGTGAAGCGGGTGAACGTCAGCGCCATGCTGCGCCCGGCGATCTCCGGCGACGCCGACCCGGGCAGCCAGAACGCGCTCAGCGCGCTGCGCTCGTTCGCGGTGTCGGCGTGCAACGCGAAGAAGGCCGACTGCACGGATCCGGCGAACTGGCGTCGGATCCACACCAGCGCGCCCGACGCCTTCCCGGGCGGGGCGTACCGGGCGTACGTGCCGGACATCAACCTGCGCGGGTTCCGGGTGCCGACCACGCTGGCCACGCACCTGCGGCTGGAGGTGCTGGCCAGCCAGTGCACCGGCGGCCCCGCCTACGCCGGTGAGCAGGACGACGACCCGGCGACCACCACCGACTGCGCGACTGCCAGCCCGGCGCGTACCCAGGTGCGCATCGCCGAGTTCCAGGCGTTCTCGAAGTGACCGCCCGTCGGGGCCGGTCGGCGTACCGGCCGGCCCCGACGGACCACCACGAGACCTGACCATCGCCAACCTGAGCACCGCCGGCCTGATTACGACCGGCCTGACGACCACGGGCCTGGGCACCCGCCAGCCTGTCCGTCGTCGGCACGAGCGGTGCGGGTCACCGGCGCCGGCGGTCCCCGAGCAGCGGCGCGGCCCGCCACCGACCGGCCCCGGCAGGGCGGTCCCCACGCCGGTCCGGCCCGGCGTCGCCGTCGGAACGGCCTGCCGGTGCGCGACGCGATGGTGGCGGCCCGGCATCGGCGCCGGCCGCCGTCAGGTGCCGCAACCGCAGCAGCAGGCCGAGGCCGAGCGAGAGCAGCAGCCCGCCGAGCAGGAACGCCGCCTGCACCGCCCCGAAGCCGCCGCTCCCGGCCAGCGGCCGTCCCGCGTCGGCCGCGGTGGGCGCCTCGTCGGACACCGGCTCGTCGGTGGCGGGCTCGTCGGTGGCGGGCACCTCCCCGGCCTCCACCGCCCCGGTCTCCTCGGCCGACGGGTCGGTCGGCTCGGCGGTGGTGGCATCGGGCTCCGGCTCCTCGCTCGGGGCAGTCCGCGCATTCGGGCCGATCACCGACCGCGTCGCCGTCTGCCGCGACAGCAGCCGCAGGTTCGCGTCGTACGCCTCCGCCGCCAGGGTGATCCGCCCCCGGGTGACGTCCCCGGCGAAGGCCACCCGGTAGCGGGCGGTGACCGTCCGTCCGGGGCAGAGCGTGCCCGGGTCGAGCCGGCGGTCCGTCAGCCGGGCCACGTTCCCGTCGGCGCGGATGTCCAGCGGGAACGAGCCGTTCTCCTCGATCCGGTCCATCCTGACCTGGTCGAGCCGGAGCCCACGTACCCGCAGCACCATGGACCAGCGCACCTTGACGCAGCCCCCGCCGTCGCGGGAGACCACGGCGGAGAGGGTCTCGACCCGGTCCCCCGCGGTGAACTCGTCCGGCAGGCCGCTCAGTTCCGTGGCGAAGGCCGCCTGCGCGGGCGCGGGCAGAGCCGCCCCGGCCAGGCAGGCGAGCACCACCGCGACCCGTTGCGCGTACCGCCACACCGTCGCCACCTCCCGTCGGTCGCCGCCTCCCCCGCCACGCTGCCAGCGCCGCCAACCGGCCGGTAGACGGGCGTGTTCGCACCGGTCGCCAAGCACGGCGGCCACTTTCACCGAGAGTGGTGAACCGGTCACCCCTCCCCCGCGACACGCCGAGGCGGCCGCCAGCGCGGCGGAGGCGGTCGGCCGGGTGGCAGCGATCGGCGCGGTCCGGCGACCGAGACGGTTCAGGTGGCGGTCGTCGGCGCGGTCGGGCGGCGGAGACGCTGGGATGGCGGCCGGCGCGGCCAGGCGGCGTGGCGGGCCCGGGGTGGCGGCGGTCGGCGGGTTCGGGCGGCGGGAGAGAATCGTCGGCGTGTCCGAGCTCTCCGCCGCCTTCGTCCGGCTGCACGCCAGCCTCACCCCGGTCGCCTTCGTGCCCGAGGTGCGGCTGCACCAGGCCCACGACGCCATCGGGCTGTGGGAGTTGACCGAGGGCGAGTTCCGCAGCGCCCAGCCGCCGCCGTTCTGGGCCTTCGCCTGGGCCGGCGGGCAGGCGCTCGCCCGGTACGTCACCGACCACCCGGAGCTGGTCGCCGGCCGCCGGGTGCTCGACCTCGCCGCGGGCTCCGGCCTGGTCGCCATCGCCGCCGCGCGGGTCGGCGCCGCCACCGTGCGCGCGGTGGAGATCGACGAGCTGGCCGTCGCGGCCGTCGCGGTCAACGCCGACGCCAACGGGGTACGCGTCGACGCCGAACTCGGCGACATCCTCGACGGTGACGCCGCCGGGGCCGAGGTGGTGCTCGCCGGCGACGTCTTCTACAGCCAGGCGATGGCCAACCGGGTGCTGCGCTTCCTGCTGCGGGCCGCCCGCGCCGGGGCCCGGGTGCTGGTCGGCGATCCCGGTCGGGCCTTCCTGCCCCGCGAGCGCTTCGACGAGCTGGCCGTCTACGACGTGCCGGTGCCCGAGACGCTGGAGAGCGTACGGGTGAAGCGCACCACCGTGTGGCAGTTGCGGGCGGGGCTGCCGAGGGCCGGCCGCTAACGTGTCGGCGTGCTGTTCCGGAGCTGGGCGCAGACCGCCGACGCGCACTGGCCGGACCTGGCCCGGGTGCGCGACCACGTGGGCGTCACGCACCTGGTGGTGACCCGGCACGCCCTGGTCCGCCAAGTGCTCACCGACGCGGCGACGTACCGGCCCGACAACGCGCTGGACGCGGTGACCCCGGTTCCCGTGGCCGCGCTGCGGGTGCTGGCCGGGCACCGGTTCCGGCTGCCGCCGACCCTGGCGAACAACGGCGGCGCCAGCCACCCGGCGATCCGGGCGATCGTCGCCGACGCCCTGCACCCGACGCGGATCGCGGCACAGCGGCCCTGGCTGACCAGCCTGGTCCGGGAGCGCGTCGGCAGGATCGACGCCACCCTGGACGCGGGCGCGCCGGTGGACCTCTACGCCGAACTCGCCGCCGACCTGCCGCTGCTGGTGCTGGCCCGGCTGGTCGAGCTGCCGGACGCGCCGGTCGGCGCGGTGAAGGAGTTCGCCCGCGCCGCGCTGGAACTGTTCTGGGCGCCGCTGGACGCCGAGCGGCAGCAGGCCCTCGCCGCCGAGGTGGGCCGCTTCCACCGGGTACTGCGGGAGTTCGCGGCGACCGGGGGCGGGCTGGCCGGGTCGCTGCGGGCCGCCGGGCACCCGCCCGACGTGGTGGTCGGCGCGCTGTTCTTCCTGCTGGTGGCCGGCCAGGAGACCACCTCGCAGTTCCTCACCCTGCTGCTGCACCGGCTGACCGGCGAGCCGGCCGTACTGACCGGCCTGCGCGACGGCACCGTCGCGGTCACCGACGTGGTCGAGGAGGGGCTGCGGCTGGAGCCGCCCATCGTGACGTGGCGACGGGTGGCGGCGGTGGACACCACGCTGGGCGGTACGGCGGTGCCGGCGGGCACCAGCATCGTGCTCTGGCTGGCCCGCGCCGGCCGGGACCCGGCCGCCGTCGACGCGCCGGACGAGTTCCGTCCCGGGCAGCGCGGCTCCCGCCGGCACCTGGCCTTCGGCGCGGGCGCACACCGCTGCGTCGGCGACCAGTTGGCCCGGATGGAGGCGGCCGTGGTGGTCGCCGAGACCGCCGGGCTGCTGGACGGGGTCACCGTGCTCCGTGAGCCCTGGTGCCCGGACAACCTGACCTTCCGGATGCCCGACGCCCTCGTCGTCCGCCGGCGCTGACCGGGCACTCACGCGAGCGTTGCCCGCGCAGTGGCACGAGGCTCGGTGATCAGGACGCCATGAAACTCTCCCGGCGGTAGCTGAACACCGGGATCGCGAAGAGGAAGTTGCCGCCCAGTAGTGACCCGAGCACCACGGCGACCAGGGCGGCCACCGGCCATCGCCGGCTGACCGCGACCGCCGCGGCGAGCAGCAGCAGCGCGCCGACCGTCAGGGCGATGGCCCGCCCCGAATGCGGCGGAGTGACGCCCGCGTACCCGATCGGGGCGGCGGTGGCCGCCCACAGGACCAGGTCGGCGGTTCGTCGTCGGGCTGCGGACCCCCAACTTTCCACGGCGGCCAGGCTACCCACGCCCGACCTGCGTCGACACCGACGAAAGTCAGGTGCTCAGCTGATCTCCTCGGCCCAGGCGCGCCAGTCGTCGAGCACGCCGTACAGGGCCGGAGTGAGCCAGCCGGACGCGGACCGGCGGAAGACCCCCGGATCCATCGCCCCGGTACCGGCCGGCAGGGCACCCAGCAGCTTCGGCACCATGTCGGTCAGGTTGGCCCAGTGCACCAGCTCCGGCGCGGCCGGCCAGGCCCCGACCACGACACCCGCCGGTATCGCCCGGCGCTCCAACGCCTCCAGCGTCAGCGCCGTGTGGTTCAGGGTGCCCAGGCCCGCCCGGGTGACCACCACGGCCCGGCAGTCCAGCGCCACCGCCAGGTCCGCGACCGTCCAGGGCGTCCCCTCCGGCCGCAACCCCATCGGTACGAGCAGGCCGCCCGCGCCCTCGACGAGCACCAGGTCGTGCTTGTCGGTCTCCTCGCGGATCGCGTCGACGGCGGTCTGGAGTTCCAGCGGCTCCAGCTCGGCGACCCGGGCCGCCGCCAGCGGGGCGAGCGGGTCGGGGAAGCTGGCCAGGGTCCGGCCGGTCAGCGGGGCGGCCAGCCGGTTGACCGCGTCGACGTCGCCGGGCTCACCGCCGGCCGTACCCGTCTGGGCGGGTTTGACCACCGCGACCCGCAGGCCGGCCGCCTGCGCGGCGGCGGCGATCGCCGCGGTGACGACCGTCTTGCCGACGTCGGTGTCGGTGCCCGTCACCAGCACCGGCCCCCGCCACGGCCCGGTCATGACACCACCCCGACTCGCAAAACCGGCTCACTCCTCGCGCTCACGGGGCCACCTTCGTTCGCGACTGCGGGGCTCGCAAACCCCGCTCACTCCTCGCGCTCACGGGGCCACCTTTGTTCGCGACTGCGGGGCTCGCAAACCCCGCTCACTCCTCGCGCTCACGGGGCACACTCCACTATGGCCTCCAGGGCCCGCTCGAAGTCCGCCCGGGGGACGCCCGCGCTGATCGTCAACCGCAGTCGTGACCGGCTGTCCGGCGTGGACGGCGGCCGGAAGCAGCCGACGGCGACGCCCCGGTCGCGACAGTCGGCCGCCCAGGCGGTCGCCGCCTCGGGGCCGGGAGCGGCGACCGAGACGACCGCGCCGTCGGGCGCCGAGACCGTCAGCCCGGCGGCGCCGAGCCGGCGCACGGCCAGGGCGGCGCGGTCCGCCAACTCGGCGCGCAGGTGGTCGCCGTCCCGGGCCAGCCCCACGGCGACGTGCACACCGGCGGCGACGGCCGGGGGCAGGGCGGTGTCGAAGATGAAGGTACGGCCGGTCTCGATCACGTGCCGGACGAACTCCTCCGGCCCCGCCACCAGCCCGCCCGCGCCGCCGAGGGCCTTGGAGAGGGTGGCCGTGACCACCACGTCGGGCTGGCCGGCGAGGCCGGCGGCGGCGACACCCCCGGCGCCGGCCGGGCCGGTCACGCCGAGGGCGTGCGCGTCGTCGACCAGCAGCAACGCGCCGTGCTCCCGGGCGACGGCGTGCAGCCGGGCCAGCGGGGCGAGGTCGCCGTCGACGGAGAAGACCGACTCGGTGACGACCACCGCCGGCCGGCCCGGCGCGGCAGCCAGCGCGGCGGCCACCGCCGCGACGTCGGCGTGCGGGGTCACGACGGTCTCCGCGCCCGAGATCCGGCAGCCGTCGATCAGCGACGCGTGGTTGTGGGCGTCGGAGACGAGCAGCGTACGGGGCCGCACCAGTGCCCGTACGGCGGCGAGGTTGGCCAGGTAGCCGGAGGAGAAGACGAGTGCCCGGGCGGCGCCGAGCCAGTCGGCGAGGGCACCCTCGAGCGCGTGGTGGGCGTCGGTGGAGCCCCGCACCAGCCGCGACCCGGTGGCCCCCAGCCCGTACGCCGACAGGGCCCGCGCCGCGGCGGCGGTGACCTCGGGGTGGGTGGCCAGGCCGAGGTAGTCGTTGCCGGCCAGGTCGATCATGGCGTCGCCGGCGGCCCGGGGTCGCAGCCGGCGGGTGAGTCCCGCCTTCGCGCGCAGTACGGCGCGGCGGTCGAGCGCCGCCAGCCAGTCCGCCACCGTCACCCCCACACGCCCGCGCCGGCCGCCGTCGGCCGCTTCCGCCGGGCGAAATTACCACCCGCCGGCCACCGCCCGGCGTGTCCACCCGGCGTCCCCGGCCCCGACACGCGGGCCATTCTCCCCGCTGGGGCGGCCTTGTAGGGTACGAGCCATGCCAGAGATCCTCGACCAGGCCCGTACCCAGGTGCTGGAGAACGGCGTCGGTCTCGACGAGGCCGGCGTCCTCGCCGTGCTGAACCTGCCCGACGAGCACCTTCCCGCCGCCCTCCAGCTCGCCCACGAGGTGCGGATGCGCTGGTGCGGGCCGGAGGTGGAGGTCGAGGGGATCGTCTCGCTGAAGACCGGCGGGTGCCCGGAGGACTGCCACTTCTGCTCGCAGTCCGGCCTGTTCACCTCGCCGGTGCGCGCGGTCTGGCTGGACATCCCCTCGCTGGTCGAGGCGGCGAAGCAGACCGCGGCGACCGGCGCGACGGAGTTCTGCATCGTGGCGGCCGTGCGCGGCCCGGACGCCCGGTTGATGAAGCAGATGCGCGAGGGCGTCGCCGCGATCAAGGCCGAGGTCGACATCCAGGTGGCGGCGTCGCTGGGCATGCTCAGCCAGGAGCAGGTCGACGAGCTGGTCGACATGGGCGTGCACCGCTACAACCACAACCTGGAGACCTGCCGCTCCTACTTCCCCAACGTGGTCACCACGCACTCCTGGGAGGAGCGCTGGGAGACGCTGCGGATGGTCCGCGAGTCGGGCATGGAGGTCTGCTGCGGTGGCATCCTCGGCCTCGGCGAGACGGTGGAGCAGCGGGCCGAGTTCGCCGCGCAGCTCGCCGAGCTGGACCCGCACGAGGTCCCGCTGAACTTCCTCAACCCCCGTCCCGGCACGCCGCTGGGCGACCGGCCGGTGGTGGAGGGCAAGGACGCGCTGCGCGCCATCGCCGCCTTCCGGCTGGCCATGCCGCGCACCATCCTGCGGTACGCGGGCGGCCGGGAGATCACCCTCGGTGACCTGGGCACCCGCGACGGCCTGCTCGGCGGCATCAACGCGGTCATCGTCGGCAACTACCTGACGACCCTGGGTCGACCGGCGACGGCCGACCTGGAGCTGCTCGACGACCTGAAGATGCCGGTCAAGGCGCTCTCCGCGACGCTGTGACCACCCCGGTGACGAGCAGCGACACGGTGCCGGCGGCCGACGGGGCGTCGGCCGCCTGGTGCGACCGCTGCGGCGAGGCCGTGGCGGCCGGGTCGCACGACGCGTGCGCGGCGGCCCGCATGCTGGAGCCGCCGCGCTTCTGCGCGTACTGCCGGCGGCGGATGAAGGTGCAGGTGCTGCCGGTCGGCTGGGCGGCGGTCTGCGTCGAGCACGGCGAGATCCGGGGCTGAGGCGGATGCTGCGGGGGCGGATGGTGACCCTGCGGCCGGCGACGGCCGCGGACGTGCCGGCGCTCGCCGCGATCCGGGCAACCCCCGAGGTCCGACGCTGGTGGCGCGGCGGCGACGACCTCGCCGCCGCCGTCCGGGCCGACCTCGCCGACGAGGCCCTGACGGTGTACGCGGTCGAACACGACGGCCGCGTCGTCGGCGCGATCCAGTGGTACGCCGAGGACGACCCGGACTACCGGCACGCCAGCATGGACGTCTTCCTCGACCCGGCGGTACGCGGCGCGGGGCTGGGCGGGGACGTTATCCGCACCCTGGCCCGGCACCTGATCGACGCGCACGGGCACCACCGGTTCACCATCGACCCGGCGGCGGCGAACACGGCGGCCGTGCGGGCGTACGCGAAGGTCGGCTTCCGTCCCGTCGGGGTGCTGCGCCGATACGAGCGCGGCGAGGACGGGCGCTGGCACGACGGGCTGCTGATGGACCTGCTCGCCGACGAACTGGTCGACTGACCCGGACGCGCCGGGCCGAGAGCCCGACCGCCGGACGCGCCCGCCCCGCCGTCGGCCACCTGCCCGCCCGTCGATCAGCCGCCCGCGCCGCCGGTCAGCCGTCCCAGACGAGGTCGCCGTCGGGTAGCCGGCGGGCACCCTCGGCGGGGCGGTGCGGGGTGAGCCGACCGTCGGGCATCAGGTGGCGTACCGGCACGCCGCGCCCCAGCACGGCGACGTCGGCGATCAGCCGCCGGTGACAGCGCCACCAGACGCTCTCGCTGCACATCACCGCCGTGCTCCGGGCCGCCGCGTCGGCCAGCACCGCGTCCAGCGCCGCCCGGAAGTCGGCGGTACGGGTGTACGCCGCGTACGCCCGGAAGGCCGCGACGGTCCACCAGGTGTCCGGCTCGTCGACCCCGGCCGGGGTGTGTCGCCGGCCGCCGAGGCGCTGCTCCCAGCGGTAGTCCACGCCGGCCGCCGGCAGCCAGCGGGCCAGCTCCTCCCGGCGTACGTCCGGGTTGGTCCGGCTGGCCGGGAACCGCCGCACGTCCACAACGAGCGCGACCCGGGCGCCGGTCAGCAGCTCGCCCAGCCGCTCCCGGTCCGCCGCCCCGTGCCCCACCGTCACCAGCTCCACGGGGAGGGAATGCCCCGAATCGCGGCCGGCTACCGCCCGGATCTCCGCGCGGGGCGGCGGGCGGCGCGGCCGGCCGCGAGGGTGGGACGGATTCCCCGTGAACGGCAACTGTCCGAGATTCCGCCGGTGGCGCGGACGGTGACGTCCGCGCCACCCACGGTGGTGCGTCAAGAGGCGGTGCAGGGGGTGCCGTTGAGGGTGAAGGCGGTGGGTTTCGGGTTCGAGCCGGTGTGGGTGCCGTTGAAGCCGAAGCTCGTCGACGCCCCCGGCGCGAGCCTGCCGTTGTAGGCGATGTTGGTGGCGGTGACCGCGGTGCCGGTCTGGGTCCAGGTCGCCGACCAGCCCTGGCCCACCTTCTGCCCGGCACTCGGGAAGGTGAAGGCGAGGGTCCAGCCGTCGATCGCGGTCGTGCCGGTGTTGGTGACCGTGAGGTTCGCGGTGAAGCCGGTGTCCCAGCTGTTGGCCGTCCAGGTGACGGCGCAGCCGCCGGACGCGGGCGGGTCGGCGGTGGTGACGGCGACCGGCGCGGACGCCGTCGAGACGTTGCCGGCCGCGTCCACGGCCACCACGTGGAACTGGTACGCGGTGGCGGCGGTCAGCCCGGTCACCGCCAGCGTGGTGCCGGTGGGCGAGCCGACCAGTGTGTCCCCGCCGGTGGCCGACCGGTAGACCCGGTAGCCGGTGACGCCGACGTTGTCGGTCGACGCCGCCCAGCTCAGGGTGAGCCCGGTGGCGGTGACCGCCGAGGCGGTCGGCGTACCGGGGCGGGTCGGGGCGACCGTGTCGGGGGCCGGCGCGGCGGGCGTGGTCACCTCGGCCACGGGCGAGGCGGCCGAGCGGTTGCCGGCGCCGTCGCGGGCCCGCACCGTGAACCGGTACGTCCGCTCCGGCAGCAGCCCGGTCACCGCCAGGGTGTTGGTGGCCGTGTTGAGCAGGACGAGCGCGTCGCTGCCCACCTGTGCCTGGGTGACCTCGTAGCCGGCCAGCCCGCTGCCGCCGGCGTCGGTGGACGCGGGCCAGGTGAGGGTCAGCCCCGTGGCGGTGACGGCCGAGGCGACGGGGGTGCCGGGGGCGGTCGGCGGGGTGGTGTCCGGGGTGGCCGGCCCGGGTTCCTCGCCCCAGATCCGGGTGCCGCCGGAATAGAGCGTGACCTTCCGGTTCGGCCCCGCCGTCGCCTGGTACGACGGGTCGTTCGTCGGGTCCCAGGTGCCGCCCTCGGGCACACCGATCTTGAACTGCACCTCCATCCGGTGCTGCGACTGCCCGGCGGGCGCGATGGTGTGCCCGGTGCAGTCCACCTCGACGTACCAGATGTCGCCGGAGAACTGCCTGGCCGTGGTCGGCGACGGGCAGCCCTGGGTGTAGCCGGGGGTGACCGTGACGGGGCCGGTGCCGTCGGGGCGGAAGTAGTAGCGGAACTTCCCGTCGGTCAGGGCGCGGGCCGGGAAGGCCGACTTGTTGTAGATCATGGTCTTCAAGCCGGTGGCGCGCGGCTCGGCCTGCATGACCGTGGTCTCGACGGTCAGCTCGTCGATGTCGGGGGTCTCGGCGCGGGGGAAGCCGGCGAGCGGGGTGCCGCCGTACTCCTGGGTGAGCCGGGCCAGCGCGGAGGTGAAGCCCGCGTTGTAGTCGGTGGCGACCTCGTTCATCACGTAGTCCGACCGGCTGTCGGTGTACGCGTCGTTGGCCGCCGACGGGCCGCCGACGAGCGCGCCGTAGAGGGTGTGCCGGGTCTCGACGGGCACGGTCTGGCTGTCCCACCAGGAGCCGTGCGCGGTGCGGTGGTGCGGGTTCTTCGGCGGGTTGGCGCCGAACCCGATGACGTAGCTGGAGGCGCGCGGGTTGTCGCCGAGCGCGTAGTCGATCTGCCGGACGGCGAAGTCCTTGTAGCGGGCCTTACGGGTGGCGTCGGTGGTCTTGTCGCTGTAGACGAGGGCCGCGAAGGCGGTGTTCGCGGCGTAGCGCAGGGCGCCCCACGAGTCGAGCACGGCCATCCCGCCGGGCGAGTACGGCACCCGCTGCCCGTTGACGCCGACGGTCCAGTAGTCCAGCCAGCGGTTGGCGTCGTCGACGTACTTCTGCTTGCCGGTCAGGTTGGCCAGCAGCACGTACGCCCCGAACTGCTTGTTGTCCCAGGCGATGGTCCACTTGTAGGACCGGGTGGTGCTCTGGTTCTCGGTGCCGAGCCTGTCGTACTCGCTCTCGGCCTTGGCGAGGTAGGCGGCGTCGCCGGTGGCCCGGTACAGCCAGATGGCGGACCACACCAGCTCGTCCTGCCAGCCGCTCCAGGAGCGGTAGAAGCTGGTCGCGTCGGTGATGCACTCGTGGTAGCTCTTCCGCACGGTGTCGGCGAAGGTGTGGAGCTGCTTGGCGTGCCCGAGCAGCCGGTCGGCGTAGGCGGCGTCGGTGGGCCGGAAGACCATCGACGACGCGGCCATCGCCGCCGCCGTCTCCCCCGCCAGGTCCGCGCCGCCACAGCTCGCGTCGATCTTGTACGCCGGCCGCGCCATCGGCAGCACCTCGGCCGGGCCCCACCACTTGTGGTCGTCGTCGCCCTTGCCGACCTGCCCGTAGAGCACGTTGGGAGCTGGGTGCGCCTTGACGAAGTAGTCGTTGACGAAGCGCAGGTTGTTGAGCAGGTGCGGCAGCTGGCCGCTGGCGACGTAGCCGTCGCGGTACTCGACGGCGCCCCAGGCGAGCATGGTGGCGCTGAACGCCATCGGGAAGCCGAACTTCACGTGGTCGCCGGCGTCGTACCAGCCGCCGGTGAGGTCCACTCCGACGTCGGCCCCGTCGGTGAGCGCGGAGTCGCCGCGCCAGGAGACCCGGTTCCAGCTCGGCAGCGGGCCGGACTGCTGCGCCTCGTAGAACAGGAGCGACTTCTGCAACGCCTCGGCGTAGTTGAATGCGCCGGCCGCGGCGGGCGCGACCCGCGTCGTGTCGCCGGCGGACGCAGCGTTGGTGGCCGCGGCGGTCCGCGGCTCGTCCCCGGCCGCGGAGGCGGTCGCCGGACCGGCGCCGGCGAGGGCGAGGCCGGCGGCGAGGGCGGCGCCGGCGGCCAGCAGGCGGCGCGACCGGGGCTGGCCGCCCGGCGGGCGTGGACGTCTCGGATGGCGCATGGCGGTGCTCCTGTCGGTGGTGTCGCCGTCGGCACCGGAAGGGCGCGGTACTGCGGGCGGTGCCGGTCCGCGTGGCGACGAGGTGGTGGGGACGGTGGGGTACGGCCGCGGGGCGCGGGAGCGCTCCCATGGATAGTCGACAATGTAAGACGGGCACGGCTGATTTGTGAAGGACCGTCGCGCCGGACGGGGCGACCCGCAGCGCCTCCGGGACCGAAATCGTTACATCGAAACGCCCACCGAGCGTGATGGACTCACGGCCGAGCCGAGGAAGGGTGACGCGTATCGGCAGCTCGGGCCGATCAGCCGATGCCCAGGACCGTCACTCACCGTGCGATCATGAGCCATCCCCCTCGATCAACTCCGAAGGAATCCTCATGGCACACCGTCGGCGCGTGGCGCGCGCGGCCGTTTCCACCGCCGCCGCCACCGTCTGCCTGGCCCTCGCCACCCCCGCCTGGGCGTCGAGCACCATCCAGATCAACCCGGACCACAAGGACGAGACGGCCGGCGAATTCTCCACGGAGGACTGCGCCGATCCGCGATTCGCGGACCGCCCGGCGGACCACGACGGCTGGCACTTCGTCCTGCCGGGCGGCAAAGCCTCGGGCAGCTTCGAGACCCTCACGCTGACCTTCGAGACCGGCACCGGCCAGGTCACCGTCACGGTGCCGGACGCCGACGACGCCTACCCCGACGCCCTGTACCCGGCCGAGAACCGGCTGATGCACGCCTACCTCTTCACCCCGGCCGGCTGGACCCTGCTGGACGGCAGCGCCGTCATCACCGGCACCGCCAGCAAGTTCAACCTGAGCCACACCTGCGCGGGCACCGCGCCGTCGCAGTCGCCGAGCCCGACCCCGTCGCCGAGCGTCTCGGAGTCGCCGGAGCCGTCGGCGTCCCCGTCGGAGTCGGCCTCCCCGAGCGAGTCCCCCTCGCCGTCGGAGTCGGAGTCGCCGTCGGAATCGGACTCGCCGTCGACCCCGCCCACCGCCTCGCCGTCCGCGAGCACCGGTGGCGGCGGCGGTGAGGGCGGCCTGCCGCTGACCGGCGTGGCCACGACCAGCATCGCGCTGGGCGGCCTCGCCCTGATCGGCGGCGGTGCGCTGCTGATGCTGCGCCGCCGTCGCGACAACGTGACGTTCACCAGCTGACCCCACCCGGCGCCGGGCCACCTGCTCGGCGATCCCCGTGGCGCAGCCGACCGGCCGCCGGACACCCCGTCCGGCGGCCGATCTCTTCTTCCCACCCCGACGACCCGCCGCGACGGACGCACAGCGGGCCCGCCACGCCCACCGGACATTCGTCACACCATTCAAGTATGTCGATACGTCAACGACGTAGGCGCAGTTCAGGGACCCGAGAGACACTCAGCGACACGCGGTGGGGCCGGCGCGACGCAGGGCGGGCGTTCCGGCATACGAACGTACTGTTGCCGCACCGCTTTCCGGCGCGCGACAGTACGCCACACCAGCGGTGCCATCGACGCCGCCGCTCCCCCGGTCAACCCTGAGGAGATCTCGATGGCTCTACGACTCGCCGACGGTACCGCCTGGTCCGACACCCTCGCCCGCGCGGTGGCCGCCGCACCGGAGGCGTTCGGCGCCCCGGTCGACGGCGTCACCACGCTGCACAACCTCGTCCGCGGCGGCTGGCACGCCGTGGGCTCGCCCAGCCCGGTACGCACGCCCGTGGACAACACCGTGCTGGTCAACCTGGCCCGCCTCGACGCCGACTCCGCCCGTACCGCGGTCGCGCACGCCGCCGCCGCGCACCGGACGTGGGCCGACACCCCGCTCGCCGACCGCAAGGCCCGCGTCACCGACGCCCTGGACGCGCTCACCGCCCACCGCGACCTGCTCGCCCTGCTCCTGGTCTGGGAGATCGGCAAGCCGTGGCGGCTGGCCTGCGCCGACGTGGACCGCGCGCTGGACGGCGTCCGGTGGTACGTCGGCGAGATCGACCGGATGCTCGCCGACGGCCGGGAGCCGCTGCCGGGACCGGTCAGCAACATCGCGTCCTGGAACTACCCGATGAGCGTGCTCGTGCACGCCGAACTGGTGCAACTGCTCGCCGGCAACGCGGTGATCGCCAAGACCCCGTCGCAGGGCGGGGCGGTCTGCCTCACCGTCGCCCACGCGCTGATGCACCGGGCCGGGCTGCCCGCCACCCTGGTCTCCGGCGGCGGCGAGGAGCTGTCCGAGGTGCTCGTCCGGGCGCCGGAGATCGGCGCGGTGGCGTTCGTCGGCGGGCGCTCCAACGGCGGCAAGGTCGCCGCCGCGCTGCTCGACTCCGACAAGCGGCACTTCATCGAGCAGGAGGGCCTCAACGCGTGGGGCATCTGGGACTTCTCCCAGTGGGACCTGCTCGCCGGGCACCTGAAGAAGGGCTTCGAGTACGGCAAGCAGCGCTGCACGGCGTACCCGCGTTTCGTGGTCCAGCGGGACCTCGTCGACGAGTTCCTCGACATGTACCTGCCGGTCGTGCGCTCCGTCCGGTTCGGACACCCGCTCGCGGTCGACGCCGACTGGAGCGCCGGTGACCCGCTGCCCGAGCTGGACTTCGGCCCGCTGATCAGCGCCGCCAAGGCCGACGAGCTGCGCCGCAAGGTCGACGAGGCGGTACGCGGCGGCGCGGTGCCGCTGCACCGGGGCAAGCTGCACGGCGCGCCGTTCCTCGACGGGCAGGACACCTCCGCGTACGTGGCCCCGTCGGTGCTGCTGGCCCCGCCCGGCCGGTCCCGGCTGATGCACGCCGAGCCGTTCGGCCCGGTCGACACCATCGTCGTGGTGGACACCACCGACGAGCTGCTGGCCGCCATGAACGCCTCCAACGGCGCGCTGGTCGCCTCGCTGGCCTGCGACGACGAGGAGCTGGCCGGCAAGCTCGCGGTCGACCTCCAGGCGTTCAAGGTGGGCATCAACAAGCCGCGCTCCCGGGGCGACCGGGACGAGCCGTTCGGCGGCCGGGGCGCCTCCTGGAAGGGCGCGTTCGTCGGCGGCGACCTGCTGGTGCACGCGGTGACCCAGGGCGGCGACGCCCGCCTCTACGGCAACTTCCCCGACTACAGCAGCTACCCGGCTACCTGAGTCGCGAGGAAGGGCACCCTGTTGACGCACGGCGGTTGCAGGGTGTCCTTCCTCGCGTCAGCGGCGACCCGCCTGACCCGCTAGCCTCGACCGGTGTCCGCACTGGCGCAGATCTCCCTCGGGGTGAACGACTGCGACCGGGCCGGTGCCCTACCTCGTGCCGTCGGGCGACGGCTCAACCGTGTCGCGTGGACGCGCCCTCGACGAGCGCGACGGTGACGGTCACCAGGGCGCCGTCGCGCTCGGTCGGGGTCGGCCGGCCGAGCCGCCGCACCGTACGCAGCATGGCGGCGTTCTCCGCGTGCACGTGCAGCACCAGGGCCGCGTAGCCGATCTGCTCGGCGTGGCGCACCAGCCGGCGCAGCAGGGCCGAGCCGAGGCCGCGCCGCTGCCAGTCGTCGCGCACCAGCAGGGCCACCTCGGCCTCGTCGCCCTCGGCGATCAGGTTCGCCATCGCCACCACCGGTTCCGGCTGTCCAGCGTCGCCGCCGGCGGTGGCGAGCAGGGTCACGCCCCCGGCCGGCTCCAGCAGCCGGCGCAGCCGGGCCGCCGACGGCACGGTCGCGCCGCCCAGGTAGCGGCGGTGCCGGCTGCGCGCCGAGCACCCCTCGTGCAGCTCGAGCACGCCGGGCAGGTCGTCGACGGTCGCGGGTCGTACGGCCGCCTCGGCGCCGTCGGGCAGCACCAGCGTGACCTGCTCGGCGGCCCGGCGCGTGACGGCGGCCGACAGTTCGACCAGGGCCTGCGCGCGGGCGTACTCGGCCGGGGTGAAGCCCGGCACGGCGCGGCGCAGCGCGTACGACCCCCCGAGCGGGTCGTCCAGCCGCATGAGGGTGTCGGCGAGCCCGTTCCCCGCGCCGGCCGGCGCGGGCCGCCAGGTGACCGCGTCCGCGCCGAGCAGGGTGCGCAACGCCTCCCCGGTCGAGTCCGGGTCCCGCACCAGCCGGGTGGCCAGGGCGAGCGCCCGGGTCGGCTGGTCGGCGAGACCACGCGCCTCGCTGCGGGCCACCCAGCAGTCCCGCCCCCGCCCCCGCTCCACGGCGGCGACGAGGCCGGCCTCGTCGAGCGTGTCGGGCGCGTCGACCAGGAAGTCGTCGACGGCGCCCCGCTCGGTGGTGTGCACCTGCACGGCGAGGATGTTGACCCCGCGCAACGCCAGGCTCGTCGTCAGCACCGACAGGTAGCCCGGCCGGTCGTCCACGGTCGCCCGGATCCGCCACAGCGTCATGTTCGCTCCCTTCCCCCTGACGAGGCTCGCCGGTCGCTGTTGCGGGCCGGTTGCCCCCGGGTGACGGCTCCGGTTCGCCACGGCGAGCTGCGCCACACCGCCCGCCGCCCCGGGCGCTCCGGCTCAGGGGTTCGCGGCCACCGGCCGCGCCCCGACCAGGTCGAGCCGGTCGCCGAGGATCACCGCGGCGGCCCGGACGAGCTGCGCCAGCCGGTCCACCTCCGTGCTGTGGAACGCCGCCGCGGCGGGCGTCCCGGCGCACTGCCGGGCCACCACCAGCACCAGGCCGGCCCGGCCGAACGGCGCGACCGCGAAGTGCGTGCCGTCCGAGACGCTGATCGCCCGGGCGCGCAGCGGGGTCACCTCCGGCAGCGGCGGCGGTACGGGCGCGCGCCAGCTTGCGTACCCGACGGTGGCCTCCCCGGCGGCGCCGGTCCGCAGCGCCCAGTCCAGCGGTACGACCGCGGCGACCGCCCAGTCGGCGGCGAGCAGCCCGGGCACGGCGTCGACCAGGGTGGCGACGCCGTCGACCGGGTTGGCCGCGACCTGGGCCAGCAGTTCGGCGTCCTGCCCCGAGGTGGTGGGCGCCCCGATCGCCCGCCACACCCCGTCCACCCGGACCCCGGGGATCGCCGCCAGCCCTGCCAGCAGCCGTTCGACCCGTGCCGCGCCCGGCCAGAGCACGGTGAAGTCGTCCACCGCCCGCCCGCCGAGGCGCTCCAGGACGACCACCTGGACGATGTCCGCACCGGACACGCCCATGGTGCGCGCTATCTGGCCGAGCGTGCCGGGACGGTCCGGCAGGGTGACCCGAACTCGCAGCAACATCTCCGTACCCTCCGCTCGGCGGGCCGGCGCCGGTGGCCGGCAGGCTGGGTCCCAGCGTCGCCGGTGGCCGTTTCGCCCCTGTTGCCGCAGCATGTCCCCACGGTCAAAATCCCCGACCTTGACAACATGGCGGAGCTGCCATCAACTAATCGGATGACCGAGCCGGCCGTCGACACGCACGGGCCGGGCAGTTCGCCTGCCTCCGCCACCTCCCCCCGTGGGCTGGATCTCGACCGGCTCGCCGGTCACCTCGCCCGGCACCGGCCCGACCTGGCCGACGGTCCGCTGCGGGCCCGGCTGATCGCGGGCGGCAAGTCCAACCTGACCTACCTGCTCGGAGTCGGCGAGCGGGAGATGGTGCTCCGCCGCCCGCCGCTCGGGCACGTGCTGGCCACCGCGCACGACATGGTCCGGGAGTACCGGGTGATCTCCGCGCTGGCGCCGACCGACGTGCCGGTGCCCGCCGCGCTGCTGCTCTGCGAGGACGCCGAGGTGATCGGCGCGCCCTTCTACATCATGGAACGGGTGCCCGGCGAGGTGCTCCGCACCCGCGCCCAGACCGATCCGCTCACCGACGGGCAGCGGCGGGAGCTGGCGCTGGCCATGATGGACACCCTGGCCGCCCTGCACGCGGTCGAGCCCGCCTCGGTCGGGTTGGCCGACTTCGGCCGACCGGAGGGCTACCTCGCGCGGCAGGTCCGCCGCTGGGCCGGCCAGCTCGACCGGTCCCGCAGCCGGCCGCTGCCCGGCATCGAGGAGCTGCGCGACCTGCTCGCCGGCACCGTGCCGGAGGGCGCCAACGCCGGCCGGATCGTGCACGGCGACTACCGGCTGGACAACCTGCTCGCCTCCGTCGACCCGGTGGCCGTACGGGCCGTGCTCGACTGGGAGATGGCCACCCTCGGTGACCCGCTGGCCGACCTCGGGCTGCTGCTGACCTACTGGGACGTGCTCGGCGGCAGCGAGTCGGCCGTCGGCAACCCCGTCGCCGACGGGCTCGGCCCGCTCGCCGGGTTCCCCACCGGGTCGGAGCTGATCGAGCGGTACACCGGGCGTGGCGACATCGACGTCGGGCCGCTGCACTGGCACGTCGCGCTCGGTTGTTTCAAGCTCGCGGTGATCTGCGAGGGCATCCACTACCGGCACACGCTCGGGCAGACGCTCGGCGAGGGCTTCGACCGGATCGGCGACATGGTGGCACCGCTGGTCGAACATGGGCTGACCGCCGCCAGGGAGCGTTGATGGACTTCACCTACGACACCCGCACCGAGCAGCTGCGGGCCGAGCTGACCGCTTTCCTGGACGAGCACGTGTACCCGGCCGAGTCCGTGCACGCCGCGCAGGTGGCCGACGCCGGCGACCCGTGGGCCCGGCCCCCGGTGATGGCCGAGCTGAAGGCCGAGGCGCGCAAGCGTGGCCTGTGGAACCTCTTCCTGCCCAACCCGCGCCACGGCGCCGGCCTGACCAACCTTCAGTACGCCCCGCTCGCCGAGCTGACCGGGCGCAGCCCGCACCTGGCCCCGGAGGCGCTCAACTGCGCCGCCCCGGACACGGGCAACATGGAGCTGCTCACCGATTTCGGCTCGCCGGAGCAGCAGGAGCGCTGGCTGCGTCCGCTGCTGGAGGGCGAGATCCGCTCCGCGTTCTGCATGACCGAGCCGGAGGTGGCGTCCTCCGACGCGACCAACATCGCGACGCGGATCACCCGCGACGGCGACCACTACGTGATCAACGGGCGCAAGTGGTGGTCGTCGGGGGCGATGGACCCGCGCTGCGAGATCTTCATCGTGATGGGCAAGACCGACCCGGGGGCCGACCGGCACCGCCAGCAGAGCATGGTCCTGGTGCCCCGCGACACCCCCGGTGTCGAGGTGCGCCGGGGCATGACGTTGTTCGGCTACAGCGACGCGTCGCACGGCGGCCACGCCGAGATCGACTTCACCGACGTACGCGTACCGGTGGAGAACCTGGTCGGGGCGGAGGGCGACGGTTTCGCGATCGCCCAGGCCCGGCTCGGCCCGGGGCGGATCCACCACTGCATGCGGCTGATCGGCATGGCCGAGCGGGCTCTGGAGCTGCTCTGCCGGCGGGCGCTCGCGCGGGTCGCGTTCGGCCGGCCGCTCGCCGAGCAGGGCGTGATCCGCGAGTGGATCGCCGAGTCCCGGGTACGCATCGAGCAGGCCCGGCTGCTCGTGCTCAAGACCGCCTGGCTGATGGACACGGTCGGCAACAAGGGCGCGCACACCGAGATCCAGGCCATCAAGATCGGCACTCCCGCGATGGCCGAGTGGGTGATCGACAAGGCCATCCAGGGGCACGGCGGGGCCGGCGTCAGCCAGGACACCCCGCTGGCCACCCTCTGGGCGCAGGCCCGCATGCTGCGCCTGGCCGACGGCCCCGACGAGGTCCACCGCTCCTCGCTGGCCAAGCGCGAACTCCGCCGCTGGTCGAACTAACCCCACCCACCCCGCTCCCACCCCACCCGGCTCGTCGATCATGAAGTTGTTGTCACCTCGCCCGGCGTGTCGCGGCAACAACTTCATGATCAACCCAGGAAAGGCCCGGGGAGGCGGGTGGGGGGTGGGTCAGGCGGAGGCGCGTTCTATCAGTTGGGTGTCGAGGAGGATGTGGGGGGACGGGAGTTCGTCGCCGCGGATGCGGGAGACCAGCAGGCGGGCCATCTGCCGGCCCATCTCCTCTACCGGCTGGAAGACCGTGGTCAGCGGCGGATCGGCCTGCCGGGCGATCGGCGCGTCGTCGAAGCCGATCACCGCGACGTCCTCCGGCACCCGCCGGCCCGCCTCGCGCAGCGCCCGCAGCGCCCCGAACGCCATCAGGTCGGAGGCGACGAAGACGGCGTCCAGGTCGGGGCAGAGCTCCAGCAGGCGGCGCATGCCGGCCGCCCCGCTGCCCTCGCTGAAGTCGCCGTACGCGATCAGGTCGGGGTCGACCCCGCCCCCGGCGGCCTTGACGGCCTCCTTGTAGCCGGTCAACCGGCCCAGGCCGGCGCCCATGTCCTGCGGGCCGGCGATGGTGGCGATCCGCCGCCGCCCCCGGCCGGCCAGGTGTTGCACCGCCCGCCGGGCGCCGCCGACGTTGTCCACGTCGACGTAGTACGCCGGCTGCGCACCGGGTTGCAGCATCCGGGCCGGACGGCCGCCGAGCACGGTGGGCAGGCCGCGCTCCTCCAGCAGGGTGGGCAGCGGGTCGGAGTCGTGCAGCGACAGCAGCAGGACCCCGTCGACGTGCTGGTTGGTCAGGTGGTGCTCGACCCGCTCCCGCTCGATCGGCGACTGCACCATCGCCAGCCAGAGCTGCAACGGGGTCTCCAGCAGCCCCGAGCTGACGCCCCGGACGATGCCGGCGAAGAAGGGCTCGGTGAAGACCCGGTCACCGGATTCGGAGACCACCAGGGCGATCGAGTCGGTGCGCTGCGTGACCAGGGCGCGGGCGGCCCGGTTCGGCACGTACCCCAGCTCGGCGATGGCCTGCTGCACCGCGGCGCGCGCCTCGGGGCTCACCTGGGGCGAGCCGTTGACCACCCGGGAAACCGTCCCGCGACCGACGCCGGCGCGGGCGGCGACGGCGTCGAGGGTCGGGCGCCCGAGCGACCGGGTGCGCTGCGTTGTCATTGTCTGCTCCTCCGACGGCGGACCGGCCCCGGCGCCACCCGGTGCGGGGTGGCGCCGGGGCCGACCGTTGATGGCTGGCCCTGGCCTATTGTGCGGCCAGACCGTTGCGTCGGATCACCTCGGCGTACCACCTGGCGCTGGACTTGGGGATGCGGACCTGGGTGTCGTAGTCGACGTGGATCATCCCGAACCGCTTGGTGTAGCCCCAGGCCCACTCGAAATTATCCATCAGCGACCAGGCGAAGTATCCGCGCAGGGGCACCCCGGCCTCGATCGCCTCGTGCGCGGCGCGCAGGTGGGCGTCGAAGTACGCCAGCCGGTCGAGGTCGTCCACCTGCCCGTCGACCACCTCGTCGACGAAGGCGGAGCCGTTCTCGGTGACGTAGAGCGGCAGGTCGGTGTATTCCTCGTGCACCCGACGCAGCGTCTCCACCAGACCGGGGGCGTCGATCTCCCAGTTCATGTCGGTGACGGGGACGCCCCGGGTGACGAACCGGACGTCCTCGCTGCCCGGCCAGCACGACGGCGCCCGCCAGTACGGCTCGGGCTCGGCGCCGGGCACCGGCGCGGCGACGACGTGACGGCTGTAGTAGTTGACGCCCACCACGTCCAGCGGGGTGGCGATGGTCGCCAGGTCGCCGTCGCGCACGTGCCCGAAGTCGGTCACGCCGGCGAGGTCGGCCATCAGGTCCGCCGGGTAGGACCCGCGCAGCAGCGGGTCCAGGAAGAAGCGGTTGGCCAGCCCGTCGATGCGTCGCGCGGCGTCGACGTCGGCGGGGGCGTCGCTGGCCGGGGTGACCGGGTAGAGGTTGACCGTCACCCCGACCTCGGCGCCCGGCCGGGCCGCGCGCAGCGCCCGTACGGCGAGGCCGTGCCCGAGCATCAGGTGGTGCCCGGCGCGTACGGCGTCGGCACCGTCCGAGCGGCCCGGCGCGTGCACCCCCGAGCCGTAGCCGAGGAACGCCGAGCACCACGGCTCGTTCAGCGTGGTCCAGTAGCGCACCCGATCGCCGAGCGCGTCGGCGACCAGCGTGGCGTAGTCGGCGAACCGCGCGGCGGTGTCCCGGGCCGGCCAGCCGCCGGCGTCCTCCAGCGGCTGCGGCAGGTCCCAGTGGTAGAGGGTGAGCCACGGCTCGATCCCGTGCGCGAGCAGCTCGTCGACGAGGCGTGAGTAGAAGTCGAGCCCTTCGGCGTTCGCGGGGCCCCTGCCACCCGGCTGCACGCGGGGCCAGGAGACCGAGAAACGGTACGACTTCAGCCCCAGCTCGGCCATGAGCGCGACGTCGGAGCTGAGGCGGTGGTAGTGGTCGCAGGCCACGTCGCCGGTGTGCCCCTCGACGACCCGCCCGGGGGTGTGGCTGAAGGTGTCCCAGATCGACGGGGTCCGGCCGCCCTCGGCCGCCGCGCCCTCGATCTGGTACGCGGCGGTGGCCGCGCCCCAGAGGAAGCCGGGCGGGAAGGTCAGCGGCGGACGGTCGTCGACGACGCTGGCGGCGGGCGGGCTGGCGGGGTTGCTCACGACTTGACGGCACCTTCCATGATGCCGCCCACGATCTGGCGGCCGAACAGGATGAACACGATCACCAACGGTAGGGTGCCGACCGCCGTGGCGGCGAACACCTGCGAGTAGTCGGTGTAGTAGGCGTACGACAGGAACGCCAGCGAAACCTGGAGGGTGGGGTTCTCGGAGGTCAGCACCGCGTACGGCCACAGGAACGAGTTCCAGGTCTCCATGAAGGTGAGCAGGCCGAGCACGGCGGCGGCCGGGCGCAGCGCGGGCAGCACGATGTTCCAGTAGATCCGGAAGGTGCTCGCCCCGTCGACCCGGCCCGCCTCGATCAGCTCGTCGGAGATGGCCTGGGTGGCGTACTGCCGCATCATGAACACGCCGAACGCGCTGACCAGGAACGGCACGGTCACCGCGTAGAGGGTGTCGAACCAGTTCAGGTCCTGGATCATGCCCCAGAGCGGGATGAGCCCGAGCTGCGTCGGGATCATCATGGTGACGATGATCGTCAGCAGCAGGGCGTTGCGGCCCCGGAAGCGCAGCTTGGCGAAGGCGAAGCCGGCCAGCGATCCGGTGATCACCACGGAGACCGTCACGATGCCGGAGACGATCACCGAGTTGAGCAGGCCGGTGAGGAAGTTCGCCGCCTCGTTGTCGAGCACACGGCCGAAGTTGTCGCCGAACGAGCCGGCCGGCGTGACCGGCGGCGGGACGTCGTTGATCGAGTCCAGGCTGCGGGTGGCGATGACCACCATGTAGTAGAACGGGTAGATCGAGAAGAGCGTCGCCAGGACGAGCGCGACGTAGGTCAGCGGGCTGGTGCGCCACAGGCGCCGGGATGCCGAGTTCATCTGGGCGTTCCTCACTTCACCGTGCGGCGGACGAGCAGGAAGTTGATCCCCGAGACGAGGGCGATCATCAGGAACATCGCCCAGGCGACCGCGGCGCCGTAGCCGGCGGTGTTGAGGTTCTCGATGCCCAGCTCGTACATGTACATGGCCAGGGTCTGGAACTCGCGCTGGTCACCGCCGATGATGTTGCCGTTGGCGAAGACGAGCGGCTCGGTGAAGAGCTGGAGCCCGCCGATCGTGGAGAGGATCACCACGAAGACGAAGGTCGGCGTGAGCATCGGCAGGGTGATGCGCCAGAACTGCTTCCACTGGCTGGCCCCGTCGAGCGCCGCCGCCTCGTACAGGTCGCGCGGGATGGCCTGCATGCCGGCGAGCAGGATCAGGGTGTTGTAGCCGGTCCACCGCCAGTTGACCATCGAGGCGATGGCGGTCCAGGAGCTCCAGCGCTCGGCGTCCCAGTCGACCGCGTCGATCCCGACGAAGCTCAGCAGCCAGTTGATCACGCCGAAGTCGCGCTGGAAGAGCATGCCGAAGACGATCGCCACGGCGGCCACCGAGACCACGTTCGGCATGAAGATCGCCATCCGGAACAGCGTGCGCGCGCGCAGGAAGGTGCGGTTGAGCAGGTTCGCCAGGAACAGGGCGAGCAGCAGCTGCGGGATGGTCGAGAGCAGGAAGATGCCGAAGGTGTTGAGGGTGGCGTTCCAGAAGTACTCGTCCTTGACCAGGGCGGCGTAGTTGTCGAGCCCGATGAAGCTGTGGTCGCCGATCAGGTTCCAGTCGTGCAGGGACATCCAGGCGGTCCGCAGCATCGGGTAGAGCCCGAAGATGCCGAAGACGACGAAGAACGGCGCGATGTAGAGGTACGGCGAGTACTTCAGGTCCAGCCGGGTCAGCGAGTGCGACCTGGACCGGCGCCGCGCGGGCGGGCGGGGTGGCTTTGCGGCGGGCGACGGCGGCGCCGTCGTGGCCGAGAGGCTCATGCCGTCGCCTCCCTGCGGTCGGCGCCGGCACGAGGCTCATCGGTGCTGGGCTGGCTGGTTCGCTCGCTGTGCTCGCTCATGTGGGGTCCTTTCCCGGCGTCGGTACGGGCGCGCGCCGACGCCCAGGCGCTCTTACGCGAAAACGGGACGGCGCCGATGGCGTCCGGGGACGGAACGGGGACGGCGCCGGTGGCGCCCGGGTGTGTGAGGACCCGGGCGCCACCTGGCGACGAGGTGGGTCAGAAGGCGCCCTGCGTCTTGGCGTCCTTGGCGAACTGCTCCCAGGCCTTGTCCTTCGTGGCCTGTCCCTGTTCGTACGAGCGAAGCGCCGGCTCGAACGCGTTCTCCTTCACCGCCTGGTGCTTCGGACCGAGGTGCAGCGGCTGGATCTTGGCGACGCTCTCACCGAAGATCTTGCCGGTCGGCGCGTTGTTGAAGTACTCGTTGGTGTAGCCGAGGAACTCCGGGTTCTTCAGCGCCTCGAGGTTGGTCGGCAGCGGGCCCTTGAGCTTGAACGCGGCCACCTGGCTCTGCGCGTTGGTCAGGTACTCGGCGAGCTTCGCCGCCTCCTTGGGGTACTTGCTCTGGGTCGGGACGCCGAGCCAGGAGCCACCCCAGTTGCCGGCGCCGCCGGGCACCGGGGCGACGTCCCACTTGCCCTTGTTCTGCGGGCCGGAGTTGTCCGCGACGATGCCGAGCATCCAGGACGGGCAGAAGGTCGCCGCGAAGGTGCCCTGCTTGAAGCCGGCCGACCACTCCGGGGACCAGGTGGCCGTCTCGGCGGTGATGTTGGCGTCGGCCATCGCCACCGCGGTGTCCCAGGACGCCTTCACCGCCGCGCTCTTGTCGGCGACGACGTTGTCGTCCTTGTCGTAGAACAGGTCGCCGCCCTGCTGGAACATGACGGCGCTGGCGGCGGTGGTGACCGAGTCGAGCAGGCCCTTGCCGGTGGCGGTGCGGTACTTCTTACCGGTCTCGATGAAGGCGTTCCAGTCGGGCCAGAGGGCCGCGACCTGGTCCCGCTCGACCGGCAGCTTGGCCGCCTCGAAGAGGTCCCGGCGGTAGCAGACGGCGAGGCTGCCGACGTCGGTCGGCAGGCCGATCAGCCGGCCGTCGGGCGCCTTGCCCAGCTCCCACTTCCAGGGCAGGTAGTCCTTGCTGTGGTCGGCGACCAGCGGAGCGAGGTCGGCCCAGTTGGCCGGGTTGGCCTTGAACTCGTTGAGGATGCCCTCTTCGAGGGCGACCACGTCGGCCGCGCCCTTGCCGGTGGCCAGCGCCCGGACGATCTTCGGCCGGTACTCGTTGAGCTGGGCGGTCTTGCGCAGCTCGACCTTGATGCCGGTGTCCTTCTCGTACTGCTTGATGATCTCGTCGTACCCGAACTCGCCGAACGTGTCGACGACCAGCTTGGCGGGCTTCTCGCCGGCCGCGGGCGCGTCGTCGTCCTTGCCGCAGGCCGCGAGACCGCCGATGGCGGTGATCGCGGCGAGGGCGGCAGCCGCCATGCGGGTGCGCCGCGTGGTGAGGCTCATCGGAGACCCCTCTTTCGGTGGTGAGGCTGACTGGGTGTGGTGGGGGGTGCCGTGCGCGCTGTCGTCACCGGCGGGCCGGAGGTCGACGACCGGGAACGGGGCGCGGGTGAGTCGTGCCACGTTCGCGGGAGCGCTCCCATGAGGTTGCCGGCAGGTGTCGGGAGTGTCAATAGGCCTATGGGAGCGTTCCCAGATCGTTACCGCATGTGCGGTCCGCCACACCGCCGGACAGCGGCGAACGGGGGTGAGGAGACGAGTGCCGGATGGCCGGCCTGCGCGACCAGCCCGCCGGAAGGCGACGGGCCGGGAGGCGACCGGCCGGGAGGCGCCGGGGCGGCAGGCAGCGGGCCGGAAGGCGACCGGCCGGCAGGCTACGGGACGGAGCGGGTCAGCAGAAGCGGCGCAGCAGGGTGCCGGCGCGGCGCGCGTCGAAGGCGGCCGGGTCGAAGAAGTCGCCCACCCAGCCCCTCGACTCGTGGTGGTCGGGATGCCCCGGGTCGGCCAGCACGGCCAGCAGCGCCTGGTAGCCGGCCGGGCCGCCGACGCCCTCCGGCGGGCACGCCCGCTCGCCGTCGGAGCAGGACGGGTAGCGCTCGTCCGGATCGGCCGTGAAGGCGTCCTCCACCACGAGGTCGTGCTCCCACCAGTCGCCGAAGTCGTACGTGTAGTGGAAGCGGCTGCCCTTGCCGACGACCGCGTCGAGCCGGACGTCCAGCTCGTCGTGCAGGGCCAGCTCACCGTCGGGGTCCGGCTCGCCGTACTGGCGGCCGTCGATCTCGAACGAGTGCAGGTGGCAGTCCCGCCAGCCCATGGCGTGCTGCACCACCCGGTGCAGGCGGTCCAGGGTGTAGCCGCCCGGGACGAGCACCCGACGCCAGACGGCCGGCCGGACCCCGGCCAGGGAAATCTTCAGCTGGAAGATCTGACGCGGCATGTTGTCCCATCCTTCCTCGGCATAGGCTGCGGGCATGATCTGCCGAGCGTGCCGGGCCAGGCGGCACGACGACTGTCCGGGGCGCAACTGGTGCGACTGCCAGCACCGTACCCCCCGACCCACCCCTCCGGTCACCGGTCCGGCCGGCGAATGAGCGTCGGAATCCCGATTTCGGCGCTCTGGCCGCAACCCTCGGCGCACCCGCTCGACGACGCCGCGCTCACCGCGTGCTACGGCCGCGCCGACCGCCCCCACCTGCGGATGAACTTCGTGACCAGCATCGACGGCGGCGTCTCCGTCGACGGCTACTCGGCGGGCCTCTCGGGCGAGCCCGACAAGCGCGTGTTCGGGCTGCTGCGCATGCTCTGCGACGGCCTGGTCGTCGCCGCCGGCACGCTGCGGCACGAGGGCTACCGGGCGGTGCGCCTCGACGCGCGGCGCCGGGCGTGGCGCCGCGAGCACGGCCTGTCCGAGTATCCGACGCTGGTCGTCGTCTCCGGCTCGCTGGGTCTCGACCCGGCGCAGGCCGCGTTCGCCGACGCGCCGGTGCGGCCCGTGGTGCTCACCCGGGCCGACGCCGTGGCACCGCCCGGCCTGACGGAGGTCGCCGACGTGGTGCGCTGCGGCGGCGACGGGGTCGACCTCGCGGCGGGCCTGGCCGAGTTGCGCCGCCGCGGTCTCGGCCAGCTGCTCTGCGAGGGCGGCCCGCTACTGTTCGGCGCGCTCACCGCCGCCGACCTGGTGGACGAGGTCTGCCTCACCGTCGCCCCGCTGCTCGCCGGGGCGGGCCCGGGGCGGATCACCGCCGGCGCCGCCAGCGAGGTGCGCCACCTGCCGTTACGGCACGTGCTCGCCGCCGCCGACGGCACGCTCATGCTCCGTTACGCGCGCGACTGACGACGCGACCGACCGTGGCCGGCCGGACACCCTGCGGCTGAGGGCCGCGGCGGCGGCGTGGCTTCCGCCGCGTCGCGTGGCGACCTGTCGTACTCCTCGGGCAGGATGCAGGGCGTGTGCCCCGACCGTGACGACCAGCCGACCGGAGTTGCCCGATGACTGACGACGGGTTCGACGGCCCGGGCGAGGTGGTCGGCCGGGTGCTGGGCACCGCCGACGCCACCCCCCTGCAGTTCTGGACGGCGGTCTCCCCCGACAGCTACCTCCAGCTCGACGACGTCGTGGTCACCCGGCGGGAGCTGCCCGACCGGGAGCCGGTGACGATCGCCGGGGTGGTGACCCAGGTGCGCGCCCGGCACGAGGGCGCCCAGTTCGACTCCGACGTCTTCGCCATCGCCGACGGCACGCTGCCCGCCCAGGTGCAGGAGGCCGCCGAGGTCACCACCACCCGCGTCGACCCGGAGCTCTACGTGCCGCCGTCGCCCGGCGCCGTGGTGCACCGCGCCGAGGGCGACGCCCGGGCCCGGGCGCTGCACTTCGACCGGATGGAGCGGCGCATCCCGATGGGCATGGGCCGCGACGGCGTGCCGGTCTACCTCAACGCCGACTTCCTCGACGGCAGCCGGGGCGCGCACGTGTCGATCTCCGGCATCTCCGGGGTCGCCACGAAGACGAGCTTCGCCACCTTCCTGCTCTACTCGGTCTTCCGCTCCGGGGTGCTCGGTGGCGACGCGGTCAACGCCAAGGCGCTCATCTTCAACGTCAAGGGCGAGGACCTGCTCTTCCTCGACCACCCCAACACCCGGCTGGACGACGCCACCCGCGCGGCGTACGCGAAGCTGGGCCTCAGCGCCGGCGCGTTCCCCGACGTGCGGGTCTACGCCCCGCCCCGGGTCGGCGACTCCTCCGGCACGCCCGACGTGAGCAGCCGACTCACCGGGGTGGACAGCTTCTACTGGACGCTGAGCGAGTTCTGCGCCGACCGCCTGCTGCCCTACGTGTTCGCCGACGCCGACGACGAACGCCAGCAGTACACGATGGTGGTGCACTCGGTCACCGCCCACCTGGCCCGGCACGCCCAGCCCGCCGACGGCGGCATCAGCATCGACGGGGTGCGACTGGGCTCCTACGCCGACCTGGTCGACCACGTCGTCGAGCAGCTCAACGACGACGAGACCCGTTCCGACTGGGCCGGCAGCGCCGTCGGGCTGGGCACGGTCAACGCGTTCGCCCGGCGGCTGATCGGCAGCAAGAAGGACCTGTCCCGGTTGATCCGGGGCGACCTGGCCACCCGCCGCCCGCACAGCATCAACACCGCCGAGAGCGCCCAGGTCACCGTCGTCGACCTGCACAACCTCCCCGACCGCGCGCAGCGGTTCGTGGTCGGCGTGACGCTCAAGAGCGAGTTCGAGCGCAAGGAGAAGGCCGGCACCGCCAAGCCGCTGCTCTTCGTGGTGCTCGACGAGCTCAACAAGTACGCCCCCCGCGAGGGCTCCTCCCCCATCAAGGAGGTGCTGCTCGACATCGCCGAGCGGGGCCGCTCGCTCGGGGTGATTCTGGTCGGCGCCCAGCAGACCGCGAGCGAGGTGGAACGGCGCATCGTCACCAACTCGGCGATCCGGGTGGTGGGCCGGCTCGACCCGGCCGAGGCGTCCCGCCCCGAATACGGCTTCCTGCCGCCCGCCCAGCGGCAGCGCGCGCTGCTGGCCAAGCCGGGCACGATGTTCGTCAACCAGCCCGACATCCCGGTGCCGCTCTGCCTGGAGTTCCCGTTCCCCGCCTGGGCCACCCGGGTCTCCGAGGCCGGCCGCGCCCCGTCCGAGACGCTCCGGTCGCTCACCCAGTCCGTCGACCCGTTCGCGGTCGTCGGCTCCGGTGGCGGCGCCAGCGACGACGACATCCCGTTCTAGGGGCAGGAGGCAACCCGTGAAGATCCTGCACACCTCCGACTGGCACGTCGGCAAGGTCCTCAAGGGGCAGTCGCGGGCCGAGGAGCACAAGCGGGTCCTGGCCGGCGTGATCGACGTCGCCCGCGCCGAGGCGCCCGACCTGGTCATCGTCGCCGGTGACCTCTACGACACCGCCGCCCCGACGCCGGAGGCCACCCGACTGGTCACCCGGGCGCTGACGGCGTTGCGCCGCACGGGCGCCGACGTGGTGGCCATCGGCGGCAACCACGACAACGGCCAGGCTCTCGACGCGCTGCGGCCGTGGGCCGAGGCCGCCGGGATCACCCTGCGCGGCGGGGTCCGGGACAACCCCGACGAGCACGTCATCGACGGCACCACCGCCGGCGGCGAGCGCTGGCGGCTGGCCGCGCTGCCGTTCCTCTCCCAGCGCTACGCCATCCGCGCGGTGGAGATGTACGAGCTGACCGCCGCCGAGACCACCCAGACCTACGCCGACCACCTGGGCCGGGTGCTGGGCCGGCTCACCGAGGGCTTCACCGAGCCCGACCGGGTGCACCTCGTCACCGCCCACCTGACCGTGGTCGGCGCTACGACCGGCGGCGGGGAGCGCGACGCGCACACCGTACTGGGCTACGCGGTACCCGCGACCGTCTTCCCGGGCACGGCGCACTACGTGGCGCTGGGCCACCTGCACCGCTCGCAGCGGGTCCAGGGCCCCTGCCCGATCCGCTACAGCGGCAGCCCGCTCGCGGTCGACTTCGGCGAGCAGGAGAACGTGCCGTCGGTGACCGTCGTCGAGGTCACCGCGACCACGGCGGCGCAGGTACGCGAGGTGCCGGTGACCGCCGCCACCACGCTGCGTACGGTCCGGGGCACCCTGGCCCAGCTCGCCGAGATGCAGGTGCCGGACGCCTGGCTGCGCGTGTACGTGCGCGAGCAGCCGCGCGCGGGCCTGCGCGAGGAGGTGCAGGAGCTGCTCCCGCAGGCCCTGGAGATCCGGATCGACCCGGAGCTGGTGCCCGCCCCGGGCAGCGGCGCCCGGGTGGCGCAGCGGGCCGGCCGTTCGCCCCGGCAGCTCTTCGCCGACTACCTCGACAGCCGGGGGCACACCGACGACGGGGTGCGGGAGCTCTTCGACGAGCTCTTCGAGGAGGTCGAGCACTGATGCGGCCGATGCGGCTGGACATGGCGGGCTTCACCGTCTTCCGCGACGAGACCACCGTCGACTTCACCGACGCCGACTTCTTCGCGCTGGTGGGGCCGACCGGCTCCGGCAAGTCGACGGTGCTCGACGCCATCTGTTTCGCCCTCTACGGCACGGTGCCCCGCTGGGGTGGGGCCCGGGGCCTGGCCAACGCCCTGGCGCCGTCGGCCGCCGAGGCGCGGGTCCGGCTGGTCTTCGAGTCCGCCGGGTCCCGTTACGTGGCGACCCGGGTGGTCCGCCGCGACGGCCGGGGCAACGTCAAGACGGCGAACGCCGGGTTGCAGCTGATGCCGGCCGGCTTCGACGTGACCAAACTCGACACCGGGCTGAGCCCCGACGACCTCGGCGAGGTGGTGGCCGGCACCCCCGCCGAGATGGAGCAGGCGGTGCTGGAGGCGGTCGGGCTGCCGTACGAGCAGTTCACCAGCTGCGTGGTGCTGCCGCAGGGGCAGTTCGCGGACTTCCTGCACGCCAAGCCGGCCACCCGGCAGCAGATCCTGGTCAACCTGCTGGGCCTCGGCGTCTACGAGGACGTGCAGAAGAAGGCGACCGCGCGGGCCGTGCAGGCCGAGGCGAAGCTGGAGGCGGTCGACCAGGCGCTCGCCGGGCTCACCGGCGTCGACGACGACGCGCTGGCGGCGGCGACCGGGCGGGTCGACCGGATGCGGGAGCTGGCCGAGGCGGTGGCGGGCGCCGTACCGGAGCTGGAGGCGGCCCGGGCGACGGCGCGGGAGGCGGGCGCGGCGCTGGCGGCGCTCGACGCCGACCTGGCGGTGCTGGCCGCCGTGCGGGCCCCGGACGGGGTGGCGGAGGTGGCCCGGGCGGTCGCGTCGGCGCGGGCCGGCGCGGACGAGGCGGCGACGGCGGTGTCGCTGGCCGAGGAGCGGGAGGAGAAGCTGCGCGGCGAGCTGGCCGCCGCCGGTGACGAGAGCGCGCTGCGGCTGCTGTTGCGGGCGTACACCGACCGGGAGAAGCTGGCCGGCGAGGCGGCGGCGGTCCGCGCGGCGGTGACCGGGGCGCAGGCCGAGCACGGCGCGGCCGTGGCGGCGCTGGCCGAGTCGCGGGCGGCGGCCGACCGGGCCGAGGCGGAGCTGGAGGCGGCCTTCCGCGCCCACGAGGAGGCGAAGGCGACCGACCAGGCGGTGGCGTTGCGCGCGCACCTGCGCGACGGGGCGACCTGCCCGGTCTGCGAGCAGACCGTCGCGACGGTGCCGGCGGTGCCGGCCGACTCGGCGGTGGCCGCCGCGACGGCGGCGGGACGGGCGGCGCGGGCCGCCAGCAAGGCCGCCCAGTCGGTGGTGCAGGAGCGCGACGGCGCGGCCCGGGAGCTGGAACGGGTGCTGCTGCGCGCGCGGGCCCGGCAGGACCAGGTGCAGGCCCGGCTGGCGGAGCTGGACGACCAGCTGGCCGGGGCGGCCGAGCCGGCGGTGCTGCGCCGCGAGCTGGACGACCACGCGCGGCTGCGCCGGGCGCTGGAGGAGTCGGCCGCGGCGGTGCGGGCCGGCCGGGACGCCGCCCGGCGGGCCCGGGCGGCGGTGGACGCCGCCGAGGAGCGACTGCGGGCGACCTGGCGGGCGTTCGACGCCACGCGCGACGGGCTGGCCCGGTTCGGGCCGCCGACGGCCGACCGGGAGGACCTGGGGGCGGCGTGGGCCGCCCTGACCGGATGGGCCGGGGAGGAGGCGCAGCGCCGCCGCGCGGAGCGGGCCGGGCGGGCCGAGGCGGTCGCGCAGGCCGAGGCGGTCGCCGCCGGCGTCGGCGAGCGCATCGCGGGCGTCCTGGCCGCCGCCGGGCTACCGCCCACCGACGATCCGCTGCGCGTCACCGACCGCGCCCTCCAGCGGGCCGAGGCCGACCTGCGCGAGCTTGAGCGGCGCCGGGAACAGGCCGGTGGCCTACGCGACCAGCGGGCCGGCTACGAGCGCGAGGCGCAGGTGGCGCGGTCGCTCGCGAGCCACCTGCGGGCCAACAACTTCGAGCGGTGGCTGCTCGCCGAGGCGCTTGACCTGCTGGTCGACGGCGCCTCGGGCATCCTGCGGGAACTCTCCGGCGGGCAGTACGACCTGGTGCACGACAAGGGCGAGTTCTTCGTGGTCGACCACCACGACGCGGGGCTGCGCCGGGGCGTGCGGACCCTGTCGGGCGGCGAGACCTTCCAGGCGTCGCTGGCGCTGGCGCTGGCGCTGTCCGAACAGCTCGCCGGGATGTCCACCACGGCGGCGAGCCTGGAGTCGATCGTGCTCGACGAGGGCTTCGGCACGCTCGACGCGGCCACCCTCGACACGGTGGCCGCCACGCTGGAGAGCCTGGCCGCCCGGGGCGACCGGATGGTCGGGGTGGTCACCCACGTGCCGGCCCTGGCCGAACGCATCCCGGTCCGCTACGAGGTCAGCAAGGACGCCCGGTCGGCCCGCGTCGAGCGGACCGGCCGGTGAGCGGGGCCCGCCGCGGCGCCCCGGCGCCCGCGACGGAAGGATCGCTGCGGTGACCGACCCCCGGTTCTTCGTCGACGCCTGGGATCCGGCGTACGGCGCCTCGCTCGAGGCGGCCGGCGACGGTCCCGCCGCGCAGAGCAGCGCCCAGGTCGACCCGGACGCCGAGCTGCCGGCGGTCGACTGGCGGGCGATCGGGCCCCGCGCGGGCGTCCGCGCCCCCGACGTGGTGCTGCTCGTCGACGGCGTACGCCGCATCGACGCGAGCGTGTGGACGGCCGAGGAGGACGGCGCGTCCTTCCCCGGCCTCGCCGCGTCGTACGCCGCCGGGGTGGTCCGCTGCGACCTGGAGCGCGGCGCGGCGCAGCTGGCCGGCGCGCGGGTGGGTCGGGGGCTGTTCACCGCCAGTCCCTCCGCCGTGGACGTGGTGGCGGGCAGCGTCCGCTACCCGGTGCACCGGGTCAGCGGCACGGGCGAACTGAACAAGCTCCCCGCCGCCGTGCAGGGGCCGCTGACGGCGCTGGAGGTGGAGGTCTCGGGGGCGGCCCGCACGGACGGCGACCTGCTGGTGGTGGACGGCCCGCTGCGCAACCGGCGGCAGCTGCCGCGCACCCTCGGCTACGTCAAGGCGCAGCATCGCCACTACCTCGACGCCCGGCTCACCGCCGTGGTCACCGGCTTGGCCGCCGGCGAGCGTTCCCCGGTGTTCAAGCTCGGCACGGCCTGGGGCGGCTGGTCGTGGTACCTGCGGCTGCCGGTGGCCCTCGGCGCGCCGTGGGCGGGCATCGTCCGGGTGGAGTGCTCCGCCGAGCTGAGCGTCGACGAGGCGGTCAGCCTGGCCGACCTGTCGCTGGTCACGCTGCCCCGGTTCGCCTCCACCCCCTACAAGGACCCGCGCGCGCCACAGAACCTGATCCCGATCGCCGGCCTGGAACGCCGGCTGCGCGCGCTGCTCGGCGACGCGCGGCTGCTGCACCGGGTGCTCACCACCGCCGCCCGGGCCCGGCGCTGATGGGCCGCAGACGGGCGGCCGACACGGTGGCCGCGCAGGTGGACACCGGCCAGGCCGAGCTGGTGCCCGATCCGGACCGGCCGGGGTCGTGGACGCTGCTGCTCGACGGCGCCCCGCAGTCGCACGTGGACCTGACCGATCCCACGCACCTGGAGTTCGAGTACGTCCGGCGCCTCGCCGCCGCGATCGACCTGCTGGCCCCGGCCGGCGCGCCGCTGCGGGTGCTGCACCTCGGCGGGGGCGCGTTGACCCTGCCCCGCTACGTGGCGGCCAGCCGGCCCGGCTCCACACAGCGGGTGGTCGAGGTGGACGGCGCGCTGGTGGAGCTGGTCCGCCGTGCCCTGCCGTGGCCGTCGGACCCACGGCTCAAGGTGCGGGTGGCCGACGCCCGCGCGGTGCTCGCCGCCAGCCGGGACGCCAGCTACGACGTCGTGGTCGCCGACGTCTTCGCCGGTGCCCGGACGCCGGCCCACCTGACCTCGGTGGAGTACGCCGCCGAGGTGGCCCGCGTGCTGCGTCCCGCCGGCTTCCACCTGGCGAACGTCGCCGACGGCCCGCCGCTGCGCCACGCCCGGGCGCAGGTCGCCACCCTCCGGTCGGTGCTGCCCCGGGCCTGCCTCGTCGGCGACGCGGCGGTGCTGCGCGGGCGTCGTTACGGCAACCTGGTGCTGGTGGCCGGCCGGATCGAGCCGCCGGTGCCGGAGCTGACCCGGCGGGCCGCCGGGGACTGGTTTCCCGGGCGCGTGCTGGCCGGCGAGGAACTCGACCGCTTCGCGGGCGGCGCGGCGGTGGTCCACGACGCGGACGCCACCGACTCCACCCCGCCGCCGCCCGGAATCTTCTCCGTCCGCCGTTGACCGGAATCTTTTCCGTCCACCGTTGATCCGTTGGCCCGGGCACCGCGTACCACCGGGCGGCCGTGCCCGCGCGGGGGGACGGCCGATGTCATCGGACACGCGGAGGTCTGCATGCATGCGGTGGCGGCGGCCGGTTGGCCCGGCGACAGGGCGCGACCGGACTGGATGTCCGCGCGGTCCCAGTCCCGGCCGGGGGCGTCGACCGGCGGGGTCGACGCCCGCGAGGTGCCTCGCCAGAATGGGCCGGTGACGCCGAAATCCGCTCCCGGGCGCCACCAGGCGGCACCGTCCACCGAGGCGGGTCACTCGGACCGGCTGATCCGGCTGCTCTACGCCGAGCACGCGGGGGCGCTGCTGGCGTTCGTCATGCGGCTCACCGGCGGCGACCGGCAGCGGGCGGAGGACATCGTCCAGGAGACGCTGCTGCGGGCGTGGCGCAACGCGCACCGGCTCGGCGCGCAGGGGCAGGGTTCGCTACGGCCGTGGCTGGTCACGGTGGCCCGCCGCATCGCCATCGACGAGCACCGCAGCGGGCAGGCCCGCCCGGCCGAGACGTACGACCGGGACCTGACGGCGTTCGCCGAGGCGGACAGCACCGACCGGGTGCTGCGCACGATGACGGTGGCGGACGCGCTGCGTACGCTGAGCCAGTCGCACCGGGAGATCCTGGTGGCCACGTACTTCCGGGGTCGGACGGTGCCGGAGGCGGCCGAGGAGCTGGGACTTCCGCTCGGCACGGCCAAGTCGCGGGTCTACTACGCGCTGCGCGCGCTGCGCACCGCTCTGCAGGAACGGGGGGTGACGGAATGAGCCGGGCGGACCACATGGACGTCGCGGCGTACGCGCTCGGCGTGCTGGACGAGCGCGACACGGAACGGTTCGAGGAGCACCTCGCCACCTGCTGGGCGTGCGCCGCCGAGCTGGAGACGATGGTGCCGGTCGTCGGCCTGCTCTCCGACATCGACGGCGAGACGATGGCCGCGCTGGAGCAGACCCGTACCGACCCGGCCCTGCTGGACCGGACGCTGGTCGCGGTCCGCGCCCACCGGCGGCGCAACCGCATCCGGCACCTGCTCGCCACGGCCGCCGCGGTGCTGGTCCTCGGTGGGCTGACCGGGCTCGGCCTCGTCAGCGTCGTCGGCGGCGACGCGCCTGAGGTGGTGGCCGAGCCGACCGCCACCACACGGGTTCCGCCACCCACGGCCAGCAGGTCCAGCGACCCGAACGACCCGAACATCGGCGGGACGCTGCCCGAGGGCGACCCGGTCAACGTCGTCGACCCGACCACCGGGGTCGAGGCGACCTTCTTCGTCGCGTCGAAGGAGTTCGGCACGGGCGTGGACTTCATCCTCGCCAAGCTGCCCGGGCCCCGGACGTGCCGGCTCGTCGTGGTGCGGCGCAACAACAGCACCGAGGTGGTCTCGACCTGGTCGGTGCCGGGCACCGGGTACGGCACCAACGCGCGTCCCGACAAGCTGAGCCTGTCGGCGTCGACGTCGACGCGGCTCGTCGACATCAAGCAGTTCCAGGTGCAGTCGGTGGACGCCGGCGGGGTGGCGAGCCCGCTGGTCACCGTGCAGATGTAGCACTCCGTCGCGGAACCGGCGCCGGCCAGCACCACGGCCGGCGCCGACAACGCGTCGCCGTTTCTCCGGCAGTGCGTCCTCATTTCCCGGCGGCGCCGTCGCCGTTTCTCCGGCAAGCGACGTGGCGGAACCGCCTCGTCGCGGGAAACGGATTTCCGGCCCGTTCGGTTCAACCATTCTGCGTGACATCGACCACGCTTTCGCATTCAACGTCGGCAGGGCTCTCTCCGTATTGACCGGTGAACCGCCATCACCGAGGAGGGCACGTGGCACAGATGAAGCGAACCGTCGTCGTGGCGAGCGCGCTGGTCGCGTTGACGGCCTGCGCTCCCGCGGGTTACGACGGGGCGAACCCGGATGCGGCCAACCCGGTCGCCGTGACCGCCGCCGAACCCACCGCGGCGGCCGAGCCCTCGGTCTCGCCGTCCCCCGTCGCCGACGCGCCACCCGCCGACGCGGACCTGACCGAGGAGCTCAACGGCAAGAAGGTCACCCGGATGGGCAGCGTCGTCACCGACCAGGACGGCTGGATCCTCTACCGCTTCGACAAGGACACCAACGACCCGCCCTCGTCGAACTGCGTCGACACGTGCGCCCAGGTGTGGCCGCCGGCGCTGACCGACGGCAACCCCGAGCTCAACGGTGTCTCCGACGACAAGGTCGGCACCGTCACCCGCCAGGACGGCACCCGGCAGATCACCCTCGGCGGCTGGCCGCTCTACCGCTACGTCGGCGACAAGAAGCCCGGCCAGTGGAAGGGCCAGGGCGTCGGGGGCACCTGGTTCGTGGTCGCCCCGGACGGCAGGAAGAACCTCAGCTGCCTGCCGAAGGGCACCCCGAAGCCGGTCGCCCCGCCGGCCGACCAGCAGTCCGGCCAGGGCGACTCGAACTACTCGTACTGACCGCACCGGACCGGTGGCCGGTCGCCGCCGGGGAGGGCGCGGCCGGTCACCGCGCCGGGCTCCTCGTCGAACGGCGGCGACGGCAACCACCCGCGCTACGCGGGCCCGGCGGTGGTGTCGCCGGTCACGGGGCCGGGACGTGGCAGCATGTGCGGGTGACCGGGACCGAACCCACCGCGCGTCGGGAGCTGCGCCCGCCCACCGGGTACCGGCTGGCCGCGTCGGTCCGGGCGCTGACCTTCAGCCCGTACGACCCCTGCGCGCGCGTGGCGGCCGGCACCTTCTGGTGGGCCACCCGCACCCCGGACGGGCCGGCGACCCTCGCCCTGCGGCCGTCCGGCGGCGTCCTGCTGGCCGAGGGCTACGGTCCGGGCGCCGAGCGGGTGGTGCAGCGGGCGGACGCGATCGCGGGGCTGCGCGACGACGTCACCGGGTTCGCGGCGCTCGCCGCCGCCCACCCGGTGGTGGCGCGGCTCGCGGCCCAGCACCGGGGGCTGCGGCTGCCGGCCACCGGGCAGGTCTTCCGCCATCTGCTGCGGGCGGTCTTCGAGCAGAAGGTCACCGGCAAGGAGGCCTACCGGGCGTACGCGGCGACGGTGCGGCACTTCGCCGAGCCGGCGCCCGGTCCGATGCAGCCGCTGCTGCTGCCGCCGGACCCGGCCGCGGTGGCCGCCACCGGGTACTGGGTGTTCCACCCGTTCGGCGTGGAGCAGCGCCGCGCCGAGACGCTGCGCCGGGTGGCGGCCGTCGCGGACCGGCTGGAGCGCTGCGCTGACTCCGCCGAGGCCACCCGCCGGCTCACGGCCATCGCCGGCATCGGCCCGTGGACCGCCGCCGAGGTGGTACGCGTCGCCTACGGGGACCCGGACGCGGTCAGCGTCGGCGACTTCCACGTGCCGAACACGGTGGCCTGGGCGCTGGCGGGCGAGCCGCGCGGCGACGACGCCCGGATGCTGGCGCTGCTGGAGCCGTTCCGGGGGCACCGGGGGCGGGTCTGCGTGCTGCTGGCGGCCGGCGGTGTCCAGGCGCCGAAGTACGGCCCGCGGATGCCGATCCGCTCCTTCGCCCGGTTCTGAGGCGGGACGTCGGTCCGGGGCGGCGCGGTGTCCTGCTCGGGCGCACCCGGCGCGAGGTGAGCGCCGGGCCGGGCGGTGGGAGGTGAGCGCCGAGGGCCGGGGCGGCGCGAGGTGAGCGCCGGGCTCGGGTCAGCGGCGGGCGCAGAGCCGGCGCAGGGTGCGCCCGAGCCACCAGGCGTACGCCCGCTGGAAGGCCCGACCGGCCGGCCCCGCGACGCGCATGACCCAGCGGTCCGGGCGGCTGAACGCGACCACCTCGAACCAGACGTGGCCGGCGGGGTCGCGGCTGACCACGAACGCCTCCTCGCCGCGCGCCGGGTGCCCGGGCAGCGTGCCGTACCCGAAGCCGGCCCGCCGCCCGTCGTCGACGACCCAGACCACCTCGCAGGGCGCGGCCAGCCGCAGCGGGCCGACGCCCAGGCCGGAGACGACCCGGACCCCGGGCGCGGCCCGCCCGGCGTCGGCGTCGATCCGGATGCCGGCCGCCCGGTGCAGGCGCCAGCCGAGCACGGCGTCCCCGGCCGTTCGGAAGCAGGAGTCGGGCAGCCGCACCCGGTGCCGCACGTGCCGCCAGCCGGCCGGCAGCTCGCCGGTCTCGGTGGCGCCGACGTGCGGATAGGTCAGTGCCGGCACGGCGCACCCCCACGGCTCGACGGGACACCGCCAGCGTACGGGCGGCACTGGCGGCCCGCCCGACGGCCTGTGGTTGTCTGTCGGGGTGATCATCGAGCCGCGGATCGCCCCCGCCGACGTCTCCGACGCCGGCGAGATCCTCACCGTGCAGCGCGCCGCGTACCTCACCGAGGCACAGCGCTACGCCGATCCCTTCCTGCCCCCGCTGACCGAGACCCTGGACGAGGTACGGGCCGCGCTGGCGGGCCCGGCGACGGTGCTCACCGCCCGGCTCGGCGACCGCCTGGTCGGTTCCGTCCGGGCACACGTCGACGGCGACACCGCGCACGTCGGCCGGCTCTCCGTCGCGCCGGACCAGCAGGGCCGGGGCGTCGGCGGGCGGCTGCTGCGCGCCGTGGAGGCGGCCTGCGCCGCCCGGGTACGCCGCTTCGCGCTCTTCACGGGCGCCGACAGCGAGCAGAACCTGCGGTTGTACCACCGGCACGGCTACCGGGTGGTCGGGCACCGGCCGGACCCGAACGGCATCCGGCTCGCCCTGCTGGAGAAGGCGGTGGTCAGTCCCGCTCGCAGCGACGCCTGAGCCCGTCGGCCTCCAGCCGCAGGTAGCGGCGCGTCAGGTCGCCGTAGAGCCAGCCGACGGGCCCGGCCAGCGGCCCGGACTGCGTGAGGGCCAGCTCCACGCGGCTGCGCCCGCCGGGTAGCGGCAGCACCCGGTGCTCGCCGAGGGTGCGCACCCCCGGGGCGTTCGACACCCAGGAGAACGACCGCCCCTCGGTCAGCTCGGTGACCCGCCACACCGCCGGCCGCAGCTTCGGCTGCTCCAGCCGGGCGGTGGCGCCCACCACGAGTGGCCCCGCCTCACCCCGTAGCGCCCGGCGCACCGAGGGCGTCCACTCCGGCCACCGCTCGACGTCCACCAGCGCCGCCCAGACCCGTCCCGCCTCGGCGGCCACCTCCGTACCGGCCTCGAACCGCATCGCGCCCCCTCCCCGTGGCGACGCCCGGCGGCGCCGCTGCCCGTCTCGACGACGCTGCCGCACGGATCGTGACCGCGGCAAGCACCCGGGCTCCACCCGTCGGCCGGCGCACTCCACGTCGCCGACCGCCGCGTCGCCGCCGGCGGGTCGCTTCCCGCCGGCCGGCCGGTCCCCACCGCCGCCTGGTCGCGCCGCGGGTCCGTGGTGACGGGGGGCGCCCGCCGGGGTCGGCCGCCGCCGGGTCAGGCGACCTCGCGCAGGTCGGCCAGCCCGAGGGGGGTACGCCGGCGCAGCAGCTCCTCCAGCTCCGCCACCGAGCCGACCTCGCCGAGCACGTCCTTGCCCCCGCCGAACTGGCGCGGATAGCGGCGCACCAGGCGGTACCGGTAGCGCCCGCGAATCAGCTCGACGCTCACCCGCCACCGCCCGCAGCACCCGCAGACCCACTCCGACACCCCGCGAAAGTAGCTCTGACCTGGGGTTTTCCGATTCGCCCGGTACGGCACGAGCGGCGCTCGGCGGGACACGCCGCCCGTTCACCGGCAGTGATCCGCCTCACCACTGTCGGTGCGGTCTGGTTGACTGGTCGCCGTGAAGCTGCCGATCAGTCCGCCGGTCGAGCCGATGCTGGCGAAGAGCGTCCCGCGGGTCCCCACCGCGCCCGGGATGACCTACGAGCCGAAGTGGGACGGCTTCCGGTGCATCGTGTTCCGCGACGGCGACGAGGTGGAGCTGGCCAGCCGGGGCGGCAAGTCGATGACGCGCTACTTCCCGGAGGTGGTCGAGCAGGCCCGCCGCCAGCTGCCCGAGCGGTGCGCGGTCGACGGCGAGCTGATCGTCATCCGGCGCGACGGTCCGGGCGGGCAGCCCCGGCTCGACTTCGAGCTGCTGGCCCAGCGCGTCCACCCGGCCGCGTCGCGGGTGAAGCTGCTGGCCGAGACCACGCCGGCCGACTTCGTCGCCTTCGACCTGCTCGCCCTCGACGACGAGACGTTGCTCGGCGAGCCCTACCCCCGGCGTCGGGCCCGGCTGGAGTCGGCGCTGGCCGGGGTCCGCCCGCCGGTGCACGTCACGCAGGTCACGACCGACGTCGACACCGCGCACCGCTGGTTCGACGTCTTCGAGGGCGCCGGCCTGGACGGTCTGATCGCCAAGCCGGCCGACCTGCCCTACGAGCCGGGCAAGCGGCTCATGTTCAAGGTCAAGCACGCCCGCACGGCCGACGTGGTGGTGGCCGGCTTCCGCTGGCACAAGTCCGGCCCGGTGGTCGGCTCGCTCCTGCTCGGCCTCTACGACGACGGCGGGGTCCTGCACCACGTCGGGGTGAGCGCGTCGTTCACCATGGCCCGCCGCGCCGAGCTGCTGGAGGAGCTGGAGCCCTACCGCGACGTCGGCGCCGACCACCCGTGGGTGCACGGCGACCACGAACGCGGTCAGCGCCTGCCCGGCGGGGTGAGCCGTTGGACGGGCACGCGCAACCTCGAGTGGGAGCCGCTGCGCCCCGAACTGGTGGTCGAGGTCGGCTACGACGCCATGGAGGGCGACCGGTTCCGGCACACCGCCCGGTTCGTCCGCTGGCGGCCCGACCGCAAACCGCAATCCTGCCGCTACGACCAGCTCGAGCGACCCGTACGGTTCGATGTGGACCAGGTGCTGCGCGGCGATCCCACGGTGACCACGGGCTCCGCCGCCGGTCCGGCGTAACCTGGCCGTCGACCCGATCACGGAGGCTCGCTCGTGACCCGCACCCCCGACCGGATCCGCCGGTTCCGGCTCACCCTCGCCGGGCTGACCGCCGCCGCGCTGGTCGCCGCCGGCTGCACCCTCCCGGCGATCGCGCCCCGCACCGAGACAGGTGGTGCGGCCGCCGAACTCGGGGCGGCGCCCACGTGGCGGGCCTGCCCCGGGGTGGCCGAGGAGTTGGTCGGGCGCCAGGCGCCGGACATGCGCTACGAGTGCGCGCGGATCAAGGTGCCGCGCAACTGGGGCACGGGTGCGACTGGCGGCGCCGCGACCGGTCCGGGTGCCGGGCAGACCTTCGAGATCGCGCTGCTGCGGGCCCGGTCGACCAAGCAGCGCGACCGGATCGGCTCGCTGGTCGTCAACCCGGGCGGGCCCGGCGGCTCCGGCGTGGACACGGCCGTCTACCTCTCCTTCGGCCCGGCGTTCGGCGGCCTGCCGACCTCGATCACCGACCGGTTCGACATCGTCGGCTTCGACCCGCGCGGGGTGTCCCGGTCCAGCCCGGTCAAGTGCATCCCCGACGCCGACCTGGACGCCAGCTTCGGCTACGACCCCGATCCGCAGAGCCAGGAGTCGTTCGACGGCTTCGTCACGCTCAGCCAGCGGATCGGGCGCGGCTGCGGCGACCGCTACGGCGACCAGTTGCCGCTCTACGGCACCGAGCAGGCCGCCCGGGACATGGACGCGGTCCGCGCCGCCGTCGGCGACGACAAGCTGACCTACCTCGGCTACTCCTACGGCACCCTGCTCGGCGCCACCTACGCCCAGCTCTATCCGCAGCGCGTGCGGGCGCTGGTGCTCGACGGCGCGGTCGACCCCCGGCAGGGCCTGGTCGCCGCCTCGGAGGGCCAGGCCAAGGGCTTCGAGCGGGCCTTCGGCAACTTCACCACGTGGTGCGCGGCCAACGCCGGGCGCTGCCCCATCGCCCCGGACGCCCGGGCCGCGGTCACCTCGGCGATCGACAAGGCCCGGGTGTCGCCGGTACGCGGGGACGACGGCCGGGAGGCCACCGCGGGCTGGGTCTTCTACGCGATCATCTCGTCGCTCTACACCGAGTCGGGGTGGCAGGAGTTGGCGCGCGCCATCGACGAGCTGGAGGGCGGCGACCCGGAGGAGGTGTTCCGCCTCGCCGACGCGTACGCCGACCGGGACGCCGACGGGCACTACTCGAACATGTTCGACGCCAACCTGGCGGTCAACTGCGCCGACGAGGACGAGAAGCCGAGCCGGGAGCGGATCCGGCAGCTCCAGTCGCAGTGGCGGGCGCAGTACCCGCTGTTCGGTCCGTCCCTGGCCGTCGGCATGCTCTCCTGCACCGAGTGGCCCGGGGGTCGCGACCCGTACCCGACGGGCCGCGCCGACGGGGCGCCGCCGATCCTGGTGGTGGGCACCACCGGCGACCCGGCGACCCCGTACGAGCAGACGGGCGCGTTGGCCGCGATGCTCGGCGTGGGCCGGGTGCTCACCTGGGAGGGCGAGGGGCACACCGCCTACCCGCAGACCTCCTGCATCACCGAGGCCGTCGACGGCTACCTGATCGACCTGACCGTGCCCAGGGAGGGGCTGCGCTGCCCGGCCCGCTGACCGGCCGCCGCGGCGGCGGCGCCCGTCCGGCGGCCCGGACCACTGTGCCACGCTGGGCGGCATGAGTGACGTGATCTTCCGCGAGGCCGTCCGGGCCGACCTGCCCGCCGTCGTCGCCCTGCTCGCCGACGACGTGCTCGGCAGGACCCGCGACCTCACCGAGGTCGACGCCGCCTACGAGAAGGCGTTCGCCGACATCGACGCCGACCCGCGCAACCAGCTCATCGTCGCCGAGGGCGACGACGGGGTGCTCGGCTGCATGCAGCTGACCTACATCCCGGGTCTGGGCCGGCACGGCGCCGAGCGGCAGCTGATCGAGGCGGTCCGGGTCCGCTCCGACCTGCGCGGGCGCGGCGTCGGCCGGCAGATGATCACCTGGGCGATCGACCAGGCCAAGCGGCGTGGCTGCGCCCTGGTCCAGCTCACCACCGACAAGACCCGGCACGACGCCCACCGCTTCTACCTCAACCTGGGCTTCCTCCCCAGCCACGAGGGCATGAAGCTCCCCCTCTGAGCCCTCTTCCAAGGTCCTCCGAACCACTCGCCCCTCGCCCCTCGCCCCTCGCCCCTCGCCCCTCGCCCCGGCGATCATGCAGTTGTGGTGCCCGACAAATAGGGACAAAGAGCGGATAACTCCCACCACAACTGCATGATCGACGCGAGCGGGGGTGGGGCGGGGCGAGAGGCGGGGGCGACGGGCGGGCGGGGGTGGGTGGGTCAGGTGGGGAGGAGGTGGCCGTCGCGGAGGGTGAGGACGCGGTCGGCCAGGTCGATCAGGGCCGGATCGTGGGTGGCGACCAGCGCGGTCATGCCACGGGCGTGCACGACTGCCCGGAGCAGGTCCATGATCGAGCGGCCGGTCTCGGAGTCGAGCTGGCCCGTGGGCTCGTCGGCGATCAGGAGGTCCGGCTCGTTGGCCAGGGCCCGCGCCACCGCCACCCGCTGCTGCTGTCCGCCCGAGAGCTCGTAGGGGCGCTGGCCCGCGTGCCCGCCGAGGCCCACCAGCTCCAGCAGCACCGCCACCCGCTCCTCCCGTTCGGCCGCCGGGACCCGCGCCAACCGCAGCGGTACGCCGACGTTCTCGGCGGCGGACAGGATCGGCACCAGCCCGAAGGTCTGGAACACGAAGCCGACCGTGCCGCGCCGGAGTTCCAGCAGTTCCTTCTCACCGGCACCGGTGACGTCGTGCCCGGCGACCACCACGCGGCCCGAGTCCGGCCGGTCCAGCCCGCCGACCAGGTTCAGCAGGGTCGTCTTGCCCGCCCCGGAGCGCCCCCGCACGGCGACCAGTTCGCCCCGCCCGGCCGAGAACGACACGTCCCGTACGGCGTGCACGGCGTGCTCGCCGCGGCCGAACGTGCGGTTGATCCCCTCCACCCGGACCACCTCGTCGACGACCGTCGCACCCGCCGCCCCGCCGGTGGTCCGCGTGCCCGCCGCCACACCGCCGGTGGTCCGCGCGCCCGCCGCCGTCCCGGCCGGCCGGCCGTCCGACGTCACGTCCAACTCGCTCACTGCTTGGCCTCCCGCTCGTCCTGCGCCCGGTCGCCCGGCCGCACTTCCACGTGGTCCGGTTCCAGGTTGAGCCGCACCCGGTCGCGCAGCGACAACGCGTCCACGAACGGCGCCGGCAGCTGCAACCGGCCACTGCGGTCCAGCACGGCGTACTCCTCACTGACCAGTTCGGTGCTGCCGTCGGCGCCGATCCGCGCGGTCCGGCGTACCTCCGAGGCGGTCCGGCCGTCGCGGATCGCGACGGTCCGACGGACCTGGGTGGCCACGGCGTGGTCGTGGGTGACCACCACGACGGTGACGCCCAGCTCGGCGTTGATGGTGCGCAGCGCCCCGAAGACGTCGGCGCCGGTCGCCTCGTCCAGCTCACCGGTCGGCTCGTCGGCGAAGAGCACCTCGGGATCGTTGGCCACCGCCACCGCGACCGCGCAGCGCTGCTGCTCGCCGCCGCTGAGCTGGGCGGGCCGCCGGTCGGCGAGGTGCCCCACCCCGACCATGTCGAGCAGCTCGCGGGCCCGCTCGCGGTGGGACCGCCGACCGCCCGGCCGCCCGGCGAGGCGCATCGGCAGCTCGACGTTCTCCAGCGCCGACAGGTACGGCAGCAGGTTGCGGCCGGTCTGCTGCCAGACGAAGCCGACCATCTTCCGCCGGTAGCTCAGCCGCCGCCGCGCGGAGAGGTTGAGCAGGTCGTAGTCCCCGACGCGGGCGATGCCGGCGGTGGGTGTGTCGAGCCCGGAGAGGATGTTCAGCAGCGTCGACTTGCCGGAACCGGAGGCCCCCACGATCGCCACCAGCTCGCCCCGGTCGATGACCAGGTCGAGCCCCTGCAGGGCGACCACCTCCACCCCCTCGGTCTTGAAGATCCGGACCAGCCCGTCGCAGACGATGTGCCCGCGCAACCGGTCCCGGCCACCGGCCCGCTCCGCCGCACGCTGGGCGGCGCGCTGTTGCAGGGCGGCCAGATCCGGCACGGCGGTGGTCTCCGCGGTAGCGGTCATTGTCAGTTCTCCTCTCCGAGCCGGAGCACCTCACCGAGGCGCATCCGGCGGTTGTTCAGGGCCTCGACGGTGACCGCGAAGGCGAGGGCGAGCGCACCGAGCGCGACGACGGCGGCCACCAGGGAAGGCTCGAACGCCACCCGGACCGCCACGCCGTCGGTGAAGGCGGACAGGCCGAGCACCGGGGTGAGCAGCAGCGGCAGGGCCGTGCCGACCAGCGCGCCGGTCACCACCGAGGCGCCCACCAGCGGGGCCAGCTCCACCAGCAGCAGCCCGCGCCACTGGCGTCGGGACAGGCCGAGGGTACGCAGCCGGGACAGCACCTGGCCCCGCTCCCGGGCGCCGGCCAGCACCGTGAAGGCGATCGCGAGCAGGCCGAGCGCCGTCCCGCCGCCGGCACCGGCGGCGAAGCCGAAGGCGAGGACCCCGTTCGCGCCGCCCTCGCCCACCTGCCGGCGGGTCTCCGCGTAGGTCAGCACCTCCACGCCGCGCGGGGGCGCCTTCCCGGTCACCGTCCCGCCGGTCTGGAAGCGGGACTGCCCCGCGTCGCCGGCCCGGCGCAGGGCCTCGGCGTCCAGCCCGTCGCCGGCCACCAGGAAGCCGGTCGGCACGGCGGCGTAGTCGCGGCGGGGCAGGGACTGCCAGGGCAGGACGACGAAGCGGCCACCGTCCGCGCGCAGCAGCGGGAAGCTCTCCGCCCGCTCGGCGACCCGGAACTCGTACCGCTGGCCCTGGGCGCTGACGAAGGCGGAGTCGGCCAGGCCGGCGGCGGCCAGCTCGGCGGCGACGGTCGGGGAGACCACGGCGGGCAGCGGCCCGGTTCCCCCGGCGGGGGCGAGCAGCGCCGCCGGCACCGTCACGTCGACGTCGGCCTGCCGCGCCATCCGGGCCAGGGCGGGGCCGTCCACCATGAGCACCGTCACCCCACCGAGCCGGGTGTCGGTGCCGTCCGCGTCCTTCGCCAGGCGCTGGCCCGCCTCGTGCAGCACGGGGCTCGCGGCGCGCACCCCCGGCAGCCGCTCCAGCTCGGCGCCCGTGTCCGGGGCGATCCGCTCCCCCAGGATCAGGGCGTCGGCGGGGACCGTCCGGCTGGCGGCCCGGTCCCGGCTCGCCTCGATCCCGGCGGCCGTCACCGCGCAGAACGCCGCCGTCGCGATGGCCAGCACCACGACCACCAGCGGTACGGCGACGACCGACCGGCCGGCCCGCGCGGTGCCCAGGAAGGCGACGCTGCCCCGGGCCCGGGCGGCGAGCCGGCTGACCAGCCGCAGCGGCCACGGGTACAGCCGCATCGCGACGACCGCCGCGGCGACGGCCAGCAGCACCGGGACCGACACCAGCAGCGGGTCGACCTCGCCGGGGGTGAGGCCGCGGCGGCGCAGCAGCACGACCGCCAGCGCGGCGAGGACCAGCAGGCCCGCCTCCACCGTGAGTCGACGCGCGGTGGGGCGCGAGCGGACCAGGTCGCGCCGCCCGACGCCGCCGGTGGACGCGACGAGGGTGGCCACCGGCGGCGCCGCCGCCACCAGCACGGTCGCGACGACGGCGAGCCACAGGGTCTGACCGGACGCCCCGGGGGCGAGACCGCCGAGCAGCCAGCCGAGCACGGCGGCGGGCAGCACCACCAGCAGCGTCTCGGCGAGGCTGCGGCCCGCGCTCGTGGTGCTCGCCCCGCCCCGGGCCCGCAGCAGGGTGAACTCCGCCCGGCGCCGGCGCACCAGCAGCCCGGCGGCCAGCACGACGAGCCCGGCCAGCGTGGCCAGTACGCCGGCGGCGATCACCCCGAGCACCGTCCGGGCGCTGTCCACCTCGGCGGCGAACTGCCGCAGCGGGATGTCCAGCCCCTGGACGAGGTTGCGCCCGACCGCCTCCCGGGTCAGCTGCTGGAGGCCGTCGATCACCTTGTCCAGCTCGCGGGCGTCGATCCCGTCGGCGCCCAGCCGGTAACGCCAGCCGAACGTCAGCGGCCAGCCGGCGGCGGCCTGGCGGTTCAGCGCGGCGGCGTCGACGACCCCGACGCCGATGAAGGGTTGGGCGTCCCCGGGCGGCTCCACGACACGCAGCAGCGGCGGCAGGCCGTCCCAGAACCCGTCGGCGCCGTCGCGGGGTTGGAAGAGACCGACCACGGTGAGCGGCACGCGGGGCGGGGCATCGGGCGAGACCGGTCCCGGCGGGGCGAGGGTGAGCCGGCTGCCGACCCGCAGGTTCAGCTTGCCGGCGACCTCCGCGGCGATTGCCACCTGCACCGGCTGGTCCTTCGGCGCGTCGGCCGGCCAGCGCCCCTCGACGATCGTGCCGGCCTCCTCGATGCCGGGCACCGCCCGCAGCCCGAGATCGACCAGGAGGTTCTCCGCCGCCAGGTCCGGGCCCCGCACCCTGCCGGCGGGGGTCTCGGCGGAGAACCACCGCTGCTCGACCATCCGCCGGACGACCGGCGGCATCCGGCTCTCCAGCGCCGCCAGGTCGGCCTGGTGGGCGGGCACCAGGGCGCCGCCGTCCGTCGCCATGACCGGTCCGGTCGAGTACGCCACGTCCCGCTGCTGCGGCGCCACGGTGTCCAGGTGCGCCCGCAGGCCCTGCTGGGTGTGCCCGTTGACGACCCTGGGCACCCCGCTGATCACCAGCGTGACGACCAGTGCCAGCGCCGCGAGCAGCAGGAACTGCCCGCCGTACGCCCGCACCCGGCGCGCGACCGACCCGATGCTCACCACGCCGTGTCTCCGTTCCCGCTCGTCCGTACGCTCCACCCGGTCACCGGTCTCCCCCGATCCGCAGCTGTGCCACGGCCACCCGCTGCCGGATGCCGAGGGCGATGAACGCGCTGAAGGCGAGGGCCGCCAGCAGCAGGCCGACCGCGGTCAGGCCGATGGGCAGCCAGGGCAGCACGAAGGCCGCCTCGGGCACCGGCCGGCCGGCGGACGGCGTGAGGATGACCAGCGGGGCCATGGTCGCGCCGACGGCGGCGCCCAGCAGCAGGCCCACGCCGACGCCGATCCCGGCCAGGAAGGTCTGCTCGGCCAGCAGGGCGCGGGCCAGCAGCCGAGGGCTGGCGCCGAGCGTGTGCAGTACGGCGAACTCCCCCAGCCGGTGCCGGGCGGTCGCCCAGACGTCGACGATCAGACCGACCAGGGCCAGCAGCACCGAGCCGAGCGCGGCGGCGAGCAGCCCCGTGCGGGCCCCCTGCCAGTACGGGTCGTCGGCGGAGCGCTCGGCCACCGCCCGCCGGTCGAGCAGCGTGGTGTCGGGCAGCCCGGCCGCCGCGCCGGCCGCCTCGGCGTGCCTGTCGCCGTCGGTGCTCAGCCACCACTCCGCGACGGGCCGGACGCCGCCCCGGTCCCGGATCAGCCACTGCGCCGCCGCCGGCAGGTCCAGCAGCACGCCCGCGCCGGCGGTGGACGGCACCGCGGCCAGCTCGCCGACCAGGGTGACCGGCAGCGTCGCGCCGGACAGCACGAGGTCGACCGTGTCGCCGGTGCGCAGGCTCAACGCGTCGCGCACGGCCCGGGTCATCAGCGCGGGTACCGGCCGGTCCTCGCCGGCCGGCACCACGGCGAACCGGCTGGGCGGCTGGAACGCGAACCGGCCACCCGCCCGGAAGTCGATCGGCCACTCCGCCCGCAGGCCGGCGGCCGTGACCGCCACGCCGACCGGATCGCGCTGGCCGTCGACGGCCACCCACTGACCGTCCAGCGCCGCCGGTGCGGCCGCGCCGTCGGCGCCGACCAGCCGCAGGTCCGACACCTCCATGCGGTACTCCCGCCCCCGCGCGCTCCCGCTGTCGAGCTCGAAACCGGACAGTCGCAGGGGACCTTCCCCGGCGGGGACGGCCACCGTGAACGGCGTGGGCCGGCCGTCGCTGTCGCCGCTGCCCGCCGGCAGCCGGAAGGCCAGCCCGTCCGCCCGGGTCAGCAGCACCCAGAAGCCGATCCGGTGCGGCGTGACGGCGTCGCGCACGGGGGTGCGTACCGTGCCGGTGAGCGACCGGGTGCCGGCGGGCAGCTCCAGGCCGGTCGGCGCGACGCGCGCCCGGGCCAGCCGGTCGAGCAGCGCCGGGGCCGGCTCGTCGGTCAGCCGCTCGTTGAGGCGCAGCACGTCGGCCGCGGCCGCGGCGTCGAGGCTCACCACCGTCGTCGGCAGGTCGGCGCGGCCGAGGCGGATCTCGTCCCGCCAGGCCGGCAGCGCCGCGCCGACGCCGGGCAGCGCGGCGAGCTGACCGGCCCGCTCGTCGGGCGCCACGCCGCTGCGCTCGACCACCCGCAGGTCGGCGCCGACGGTGTGGTCGGCCTGGTCGGCCTGCGACAGCTCGCCCGTCGTCACCAGCGACCAGGCCAGGGTGCTGCCGCCGACGGCGAGGGCGAGCAGCAGCACCGGGCCGGCGTGCGGGCGCCGCCCCGCCTGCCACATGCCGAACATGGTCGCGGTCCACGGTCTGCGGTCGACGAACCGCTCGGCGAACCGGGTCGCGGGCGGCAGCAGCCGCAGCGCCACGACAGCTCCGGCCAGCACGCCCAGCGTCGGCGCGGCGACCAGCAGCGGGTCCACCCCGAGCCGGCCGGCCGCCCCGGCGACCGGCGACGAGTACTGGCGCAGCTGGGTCCAGGCCAGCACCGCGAAGCCGACCAGCACCAGGTCGAGGCTGGCGCGTTGGACGCTCGCGGCGCGGGTGGGGCGGGACCGGGCCGCCATGTCGGCGACGTACGTGCCGGCCCCCCGCAACGTGGGGACGACCATCGCGACGAGGCAGCCGGCGGCGGTGGCGGCCGCGGCGGCCCAGACCAGCGTGGTGTCGCCGGGCTGGAGCGTCAGCGGGGCCGCGGCGTTGACGTGCCGCAGCGCCTCGGCGGCGATCAGGGGGCCCAGCACCCCGGCGGGCAGGACGACCAGGGCCGCCTCGCGGGCCGCCAACCCGGCCAGTTGCCGCCGCGCGGCGCCCCGGGCCCGGAGCAGTGCGGTCTGGCTGCGCCGGTCCTCGTGCAGCAGGGCGGCGACCAGCACCAGCGCGTACCCGCCGAGGACGACGATCAGCAGCAGCGGGGTGGCCAGCGAGGAGCGGCCCACCAGGTCGGCCCGGGTGACCCGGTCGAGGAGCCGGTCGATCGCCGTGACGGTCTGGCCGGAGGAGCCCAGCCCGGCCGCCTCGGGCACCTCGGCGAGGGCCGCGGCCACCTCCTGCCGCACGTCGGGCAGCCGATTCGCGCCGGCCGCCGCGACGAGGTCGGGGGCGACGACCCAGGACACCGACACCGAGCCCGGGTAGGTGGCGACGAAGTCCGCCGGGTCCAGCACGAACGGCCCGTACGACGTGCCGGACTCCGCGGCGCTGCCGGCCCCGATCCCGGGCGCCAGCCACCAGTACGGGTCGGCCGGGTCGCGGGGCTGCCAGGTGCCGACGAGCACCACCGTGCTCCGCTCGCCGGAGCGGCGGTCCAGCATGGGCACCTGGTCGCCGGTGGCCATCCCGAGCGCGCCGGCGACCTTCCCGGGCAGCGTGACCTGAAGCGGCGCGGCGCCCGGGGTGGGCCAGGCGCCGCTGGTCAGCTCGGCGTGGCGGGGCAGGTCGTCGAGGGTCGCCAGGTTGGCGAAGACGGGGTCGTCGCCGTCGCGGACGACGGGGCCGAGGTCACCGGTCAGCTCACGGCCACCGCCGTACCGGGCGGCGTCGACGGTGACCGGCGTGCCGCCGAGGCGGGCGACGAACCCGTCGCGGATCGCCCGGTCCCGGGTGGCGAACTCGGCCGCGTCGCGACCGCTCGTGCCGCTCACCAGGAGGCTGCGCTCCTCGACCGGCGCCCCGCCGAGCAGGGCACGCTGGCCCGCCTCGACGGCCCGCCGGTTGTAGTCGGACAGCCCGGTGACCAGCGCGACCGCCACCAGGGCCGCGACCACCGCGGCGAGCAACAGCCCACGCGCCTCGCGGGCCCGCCTCCACACCAGCTTCATCCGACGCCCTCCCATGGCCCGTGGTCGGGCCGACGACCAGGGAGAGCGGCGACGGTCCGGGAAAGGTTCGCGCCCGTTACTTGATCGTTATCCGGCGATGCCGGTGCGGCCCCCGACGACGGCCGGGCTGTCGCCGGCCCGTCCGCCGCCCCCACGCGACGCGGGCGGCGACGGCGGGATGGCATGGATGTGCTTCCATCACCGGATGGAGATTGCCCTCACCGTCCTGATGGTGGCCCTCGTCGCCCTGCTCGCCGCCCAGCTGCCGGGCAGGGCCGAGCAGGTGCGGACCGCGTACCGGCTCGGCGAGATCGAGCGCCGGCTCCGCCTGGTGATGGACCAGCTGGGCGTGATGGACACCTCGCCCCTGCCGGCGGAGGTGCGGGAGCACCTGGCCCGGGGCGACAAGATCAAGGCGATCGCCGCGTACCGGAAGGCGACCGGTGCGGACCTGCGCTCGGCCAAGGAGGCCGTGGAGACGTACGGGGGCCAGCACTGACGCTCCCCTGCCGCCGGCGCAGGGCGTGACAGGCCACAGTGGCCGCGAGGCGGGACGGTGCTTGCGAGGCGGGACGGTCAGCGGGGCCGGTCGCGGTCCTTGGAGGGCTGCACGCGCTTCGGCTCGCCGGGCATCTTCGGATGGTCCGGCGGGTAGGGCATGTCGCCCTGACCGCCCGCGTCGTCGCGGTCGGCCCACTCCAGCAACGGGGTGATGTCCCACGCGGTGTCGTCGATGCCGGCGTGCGGGTCACCGCGCTCGGCCAGCCGCGCCGGGACCGTACGCAGGTCGAAGTCGTCCGGGTCGACGTCGGGCAGCTCGTCCCAGGTGACCGGGGTGGACACGGTGGCCCGGGCGTTGGCCCGCAGCGAGTACGCGCAGGCGATCGTGCGGTCGCGGGCCATCTGGTTGTAGTCGACGAAGACGCGCTCGCCCCGCTGCTCCTTCCACCAGGCGGTGGTCACCAGCTCCGGCCGGCGCCGCTCCAGCTCGCGGGCCAGCGCGATGGTGGCCCGGCGCACCTCGGTGAACGTCCAACGTGGCGCGATCCGCAGGTAGACGTGCAGGCCACGGCCGCCGGAGGTCTTCGGCCAGCCGGTGACGCCCAGTTCGTCGAGCAGCCCGCGCAGCTCGGCCGCGGCGGAGACGGCGTCGGCGAAGTCGGTGCCGGGCTGCGGATCGAGGTCGATGCGCAGCTCGTCGGGGCGGTCGACGTCGGCGGCACGCACCGGCCACGGGTGGAGGACGATGGTGCCCATCTGGGCCGCCCACGCCACGTGGGCCAGGTCGGCCGGGCAGAGTTCGGCCGCGCTGCGGCCGCTCGGGAAGCTGATGGTGGCCGTCCGCACCCACGGCGGCACGCCTCGGGCGGGCACCCGTTTCTGGAAGAACGCCTCCCCCTCGACGCCCTCCGGGAAGCGCTGCAACGTGGTGGGACGGTCGCGCAGGGCGCGCATGATGCCGTCGCCCACCGCGAGGTAGTAGTGGAAGACGTCCGCCTTGGTGAAGCCGCGCTGCGGGAAGATCACCCGGTCGGGGCTGGTCAGCCGGACGTCGTGCCCGGCCACCTCGATCTGTTCGGCCGCGGCCTTCGTGCCACCCATTGCGCGACCATATGCCACACCCCCGACGTCCGGCGTACCGTTGACGGGTGAGTCTTGACGAGAGTGAACTGCCCCGTACCGAGGAAGAGTGGCGGGTCCGGCTCAGCCCCGAGGAGTTCCGGGTGCTGCGGGAGGCCGGCACCGAACGCCCGTGGACCGGCGAGTACGTCGACACGAAGACGCCGGGGATGTACCGCTGCCGGGCCTGCGGCGCGCAGCTCTATCCCAGCGACACCAAGTTCGACTCGCACTGCGGGTGGCCCAGCTTCGACGACGCCATCCCGGGCGCGGTCAAGGAGGTCGAGGACAACAGCCTCGGCATGTCCCGCACCGAGATCCGCTGCGCCCGGTGCGACAGCCACCTCGGTCACGTCTTCCGGGGCGAGGGCTTCACCCCGAAGGACACCCGGCACTGCGTCAACTCCGTCTCCATCCGGCTGGAGCCGCGCGCCGACGCCTAGCCCCGGCCGCGTCACCGCGCGGGGCCAGGCGTCGGGCGTGCCCGTCGGCACCGGCGGTCGACGTGGTCAGGGCGCACGCCGCGCCGGCGCCAACCCCGCCAGCAGCGACACCTGGGCCGTACGGGAGCGCTCGACGCGCCCGGCGAAGTCGCGTACGCGCGGATCGGCGCCGACCGCCTGGTGTGCCCGGGCCAGGTCGGCCGCCGCCTCCTGGTGCGCGGCGAGCAGGTCGAGCAGGAGACCGTCGACCGCCGCGTCCGGGGCGCTCCGCAGGCGTGCCATGTCCTCGGCGCCGGTCCCGTGTGATCCGTGGTCGTGCCGTCGGGCGGCCTCGGCTGCGGCCGGCCCCGCGTCGCGCAGCCAGCCGCGCATGGTGGCGAGTTCGTCGGTCTCGGTGACCTCGATGGCGGCGACGAGGGTGCGCAGCTTCGGCTCGGCCACCCGGTCCCGGGTCAGGCGCACCATCTCCAGCGTCTGCTCGGTGTGCGCTCCCAACATGGCCAGGAAGACCACGTCGAGGCCGTTCATCTCGGTCCCGGCGGTCGCCGCCGCCCCTGGCGGCGCGGGGGCGGGCGGCGCCGGGGCGGTCTGCGCGGCGCAGGCGGGGACCACCAGCAGCGCGGTGAGCAGGACGACCGTGGGCAGCCGTCGCATGGGGGACTCCATCCGCCGAAGGGGTGACGGGTGCGGCGGGGCCGCACCCGTCACGGTCAGACCTGGGCCCAGAGCGCCGGCACGTACGGCGGTTCCCAGCCGGGGATCGCGGTGTGGGCCTGCCGGCAGCGGTACGTCAGACCGCCGTAGGTGACCTGGTCACCGACCTGGTAGGCCCGGCCCGCCGTCCAGCTGCCGCCCGGGGCGGGCGGGCTGGTCGGGGCGGCGGTCGGGGTCGGGGTCGGCGACGGGGCCGGCGAGGTCGGGCTCGGCGTGGGCGACGGGGTGCCGCCCCCGCCGACCTGAAGGTCGACGCAGGAGTAGAAGGCGTTGGCGGTGTCCGCGATGTTCCAGATGGCGAGGACCTTCTGCCGTCCCGCGTAGCCGCCCAGGTTGACGGTGTGCGAGACCGTGGCCCCGGGCTGCTGCCCGCCGCCGTTGAAGACGGCCACCCGGGTGCCGCCGATGAAGTACTCCCAGTTGCTGGTGGCGTGCCGGGCGGTGTTGGTCCAGGTGAAGGTGACCGAACTGCCGACCGAGGTGGCGGGCCAGCCGCGGCTGTCGTCGTTCAGCACGGCGAACTGGGCGATTCCCGCGTGGCAGCTGCGCAGCCCCTTCGGCCCCTCGACGCTCTGCGGCTCGTACTTGATCTGTCCGCAGTCGGGGACCCGCCCCTGTGCGCAGAGCGCCTGGCGGCTCGGCGGGCCGGATACGTAGCCGTGCGCCTGGGCCGGCGCCGCGACTGCCAGTGCGGAGACGACGGCACCCGTCGCCACGAGCGGGATCGTGATTCTTCGGCGCATGGTGGCAGCTCCTTCGAACTTCGGGCTGGTGAGGTGCCCTCAAAGATAAATTGAAGTTTGTTAACAGTAAAGACTCTTGTCGATAAAATCGAAACCAGCACGAGTACGCAGAGTGACCAACTCGGAGCAGTAGCAGACCGCCCCGGTCGTCCACCCAGGTCGGCGGACCCGTCGCCCGGCCACCCGCCGCCGGCGGGGCAGCGCAAGCGGTGCCCTGCGGGGGCGCGCGCGGCCAGCCGGGCACCCGCCGCCATCGACACCCAGCGGGTGCACGCCCGACACGCCGCCCGATGGGAGGGACCTGGGCGGATTCCGCCCGCCCGACGCCGGCGGGTGCCGCAGGCTGTGGGGAAACGTGTCGACGGTCGGGGGTTCAGTCGTGAAGGCGTGCGAGGTCTGCGGTAACGACTACTGGATGGCGTTCGAGGTGCGGACCGTCAGCGGCGACGTGCACACCTTCGACTCGTTCGAGTGCGCGGCGCACAAGCTGGCGCCCATCTGCGAGCACTGCCAGGTCAAGATCGTCGGGCACGGGGTGGAGGTGTCCGGCCGGTTCTTCTGCTGCGCCCACTGCGCCCGCGCGGAGGAGGGCACCCAGGGCGCCGAGATCCGCGACGCGGTCGGCGCCCGGCCCGCCTGACGTCGGCGAGACCGGCGCCAGCTGCCGGCGCGGGCCGGCCGTCGGCGCGGGCCGGCCGTCGGCGCGGGCCGGCCGTCGGCGTGGAGCCCGGGTCAGCAACCCGCTCACCAGCGAGCCGCCTACCATCGCGGGGTGCCGCAGACTCCCGTGACGAGGGCCGCCTCGTTCGCCGAACTCGACGCCCGCACCTTCCACGACCTGCTCCGGCTCCGGATCGACGTGTTCGTGGTGGAGCAGGCGTGCCCGTACCCCGAACTCGACGGGCGCGACGTCGAGCCGGGCACCCGACACCTCTGGCTGGACGACGGCGGCGTGCCCCTGGCGTACCTGCGGATCCTCGCCGACCCGGGCGGCGTGGCGCGCATCGGACGCGTGGTGGTGGCGCCGGCGGCGCGCGGCGGCGGGCACGCGGGCCGACTCATGGAAGCGGCGCTGGAGTTGGTCGGCGACCGCCCCTGCGTGCTGGAGGCGCAGTCCCACCTGGTCGGCCTCTACGCCCGCCACGGCTTCACCGTCGCCGGCCCCGGGTACGTCGAGGACGGCATCCCGCACACCCCGATGCGGCGGAAAGGAATTGACCGAGGCCGATAAATGTGGCAGCCTCCGGGCAGAGCCGTCGCGCAAGCCACGCAGCGTGCACGGGAGGGGCAACTCCCGCGCCGTCCGGGCGTCGTCGTCCGACCTCTCCCCCGGGGGCTTGAATGTCCGCTCAACTTCGATCATCCCGCCTGGCGTGGCTGCTCGCCGTCGCGGCGACCGCCGTGCTGCTGCTGACCACCACCCTGGCCAACCCCGTGTCGGCGCACGGCTCCGTGGTGGACCCGGCGTCACGCAACTACGGCTGCTGGCAGCGCTGGGGCAGCGACTTCCAGAATCCCCGGATGGCCACCGAGGACCCGATGTGCTGGCAGGCCTGGCAGGCCAACCCGAACGCCATGTGGAACTGGAACGGCCTGTTCCGCGAGGGCGTCGCCGGCAACCACCAGGCCGCCATCCCCGACGGCCAACTCTGCTCTGGCGGCCGGACCGAGGGTGGCCGCTACAACGCCCTCGACACGATCGGCGCCTGGAAGACCGCCCCGGTCTCCAGCAACTTCCGGGTCCGCCTCTACGACCAGGCCAGTCACGGCGCCGACTACATCCGGGTGTACGTGACCAGGCAGGGCTTCAACGCGCTCACCGAGCCGCTGGGCTGGGACGACCTGGAACTGGTCGGCCAGATCGGCAACACCCCGGCGTCGGGGTGGAAGCCGGAGCCCACCGGCGTGTCCATCGAGATCCCGGCCAACGCGCCGGGACGGACCGGGCGGCACATCGTCTACACCATCTGGCAGGCCAGCCACCTGGACCAGTCGTACTACCTGTGCAGTGACGTCGACTTCTCCGGCGGGCCGACCACCCCGCCGCCGACGACCCCGCCGCCCACCACTCCCCCGCCCACCACGGCGCCGCCCACCACCCCACCCCCGACGACCCCGCCGCCGGCCGGGGCCTGCACGGCGACGTACCGGGTGACCGGGCAGTGGTCCGGCGGATTCCAGGGCGAGGTGCAGGTGACCGCCGGGGGCGCGGCGATCACGGGCTGGTCCGTGACCTGGACGTACGCCGACGGCCAGCAGATCAGCTCGGCGTGGAACGCGACGGTCACCACCAGCGGCACACGGGTCACCGCGCGCAACGCCGCCCACAACGGGTCACTGGCCGCCGGAGCGAGCACCACGTTCGGCTTCGTCGGCTCGTCGAGCGGCAGCAACACCGCGCCGGTACCCACCTGCACCACCGCCGTCTGACCGCACCGAGCCCCGGCCGGGGTCGCGTCCCACTCCCTCCGGGACGCGACCCCGGCCGGCTCGCGCATCAGCACCCGCACGTCGCTGTCGAGCTGCCCCACCCGTGCGACCACCCCCGGACGCGCCGCCGCCTCACCCGTGCGACCACCGCGGGCACGCCACCGCCCCACCGTGAGAGCGCCCCGGGCGCGCCGCCGCCCCGCCCCACGGGGCAGCTCGACAGGACCGGAACGCCAACCACCGCCGCCCCAGCTCGCCCGCCCGGTCGCGCGCGCCGGCCGCGCGGGCCGGTGGCGTTGGCCGGTACGAAGGAGGCCGGCGGCCGGTCGCGCGGGCCGGTCGCGCGGGCCGGTCAGACGAGGCCGTTGACGAGGTCGGCGACCGGACGGCGGCGGCCGGTGTAGAACGGGATTTCCTCCCGGACGTGCCGCCGGGCGCCGGAGCCTCGCAGGTCGCGCATCAGGTCGACGATCCGGTGCAGCTCGTCGGCCTCGAACGCGAGCATCCACTCGTAGTCGCCGAGCGCGAACGAGGCGACCGTGTTGGCCCGCACGTCCGGGTAGCCGCGGGCCATCTTGCCGTGCTCGGCGAGCAGCTCGCGCCGCTCGGCGTCCGGCAGCAGATACCACTCGTACGAGCGGACGAACGGGTAGACGCAGACGTACGCGCGCGCCTCCTCGCCGGCGAGGAAAGCCGGGATGTGGCTCTTGTTGAACTCCGCCGGCCGGTGCAGCGCCATCTGCGACCACACGGGCGTGAGCGCCCGGCCCAGGGTGGTACGCCGGAACCGCAGGTACGCGTCCTGGAGCGCGTCGCTGGAGGCGGAGTGCCACCAGATCATCAGGTCGGCGTCGGCGCGCAGCCCCGAGACGTCGTACGTGCCGCGGACGACCACGTCCTTGCCGGCCAGCTCCGCGAAGAGGGCCTCGACCTCACCGGTGACGTTCTCGCGCAGTGACGGGAGCGGGCTGGTCGCCCGGTACACCGACCACATCGTGTAGCGGATGCTGTCGTTGAGTTCCCGCAGCCGGGCCGCGTTGGTCTGCTCGGTCATGTCCCCGATCCTCCCAGTGCTGTGATGATCTCCTCGGCCGCCGTCTCGCCGGAGCGGACGCAGACCGGGATCCCGACGCCGTCGTACCCGGCGCCGGCCAGGACCAGCGTCGGGTGGCTCGCCCGCAGGGCCGCCCGCGCGGCGGCCACCCGGTCGCAGTGGCCCGGGGTGTACTGCGGCAGCGACCCGCCCCAGCGCTGCACGTGGCCGGCGACCGGCGCGGGCAACGGTACGCCGAGCACGGCCGACAACTCCCGGTGCACGGTGGCCGCCAGGTCCTCGTCGGTGCGCTGCACCTGCCGTTCCTCGCCGTAGCGGCCCACGGAGGCGCGGACGAGTGCCAGCCCGTCGGCGCGGCGCAGGTGGCCCCACTTGGTGGTGAAGAAGGTCGACGCCTTGATCAGCAGGCCCTCGGTGCTCGGCACCAGGAAGCCGGACAGCTCCGGCAGTTCCGGCTCGGGCAGCGCCAGGGTGACCAGCGCGACGCTGGCGTAGTCCAGCCCGCCGACGCCCTCGGCCACCTGCGGCGCCGGGCCGGCGAGCAGCCGGGCCGCCGGGCGGGCCGGCACGGCCAGCACCACGGCGTCGACGTCGACCAGCGCCGGATCCCGGGTGGGGCCGACGGTCAACCGCCACCCGGCCCCGGTGGGGGCCAGCTCGCGGACCGCCGCGTCCCGCCGGATCGTCGCCCCGCTGGCCGCCGCCGCGGCCTCGACCAGGGTGCTGAGCCCGCCGGCCAGGGTGCCGAAGACCGGCGCCCCCGGCGCGCGGGGGGCCGCCGCCTGCGCGGCGCGGACCGCGCCCACCAGGGTGTGCTCCACCCGGGCGGTCCGGGCCAGCGCCGGCATCGTCGTCGCCAGGGAGAGATCGTCGGCCCGGCCCGCGTAGACGCCGCCGAGCATCGGGTCGACCAGCCGGTCCACCACCTCGTCGCCGAACCGGGCCCGCACCAGCGCGCCGACGGAGACGTCCTCGTCCGGGCCGAGCAGCGGGCGGCCGGCGTCGACGTCGGCGTCCGCCGCCGGGCGCGCGACCGTGGCCACGCGCTCCAGATCCCCGGGTACGCCGACCAGCGTGCCGCCCGGGATCGGGCGCAGCCCACCGTCGACGGCGAGCGCGGCCTGCCCGACGGTGGGGTGCACGATCCGCTCGCCGAGGCCGAGCCGGCGGACCAGGGCCACGGCGGCGGACTCGCCCCCGGCCGGGTCGCGCATCAGGAACGACTCCGCGCCGAACTCCACCGCCGAGCCGGCAAGCTCACCGGTGCGCAGCTTGCCGCCGAGCCGGCCGGACTGCTCGTACACGGTGATCTCGGTGCCGGCGGGGGCCCGGTCGCGCAACCGGACCGCGGCGGCCAGCCCGGCGATCCCGCCGCCGACCACCGCCACCCGCCACGGCGCCCGCATGCCGCTCAGCTCCGGTCGGCCGGCTCGGCGGACAGCTCGTGCACCAGGGCGACCACCCGGGTCAGCACGTCGGGGTCGGTCTCCGGCAGCACCCCGTGCCCCAGGTTGAACACGTGCCCGGGGGCGGACCGACCCTGCTCCAGGATCCGCCGCACCTCGCTCTCGACGACCGGCCACGGCGCGAACAGCACACACGGGTCCAGGTTGCCCTGCACCGCCCGGTCCGGCCCGATCCGCCGGGTCGCCACGTCCAGCGGCGTACGCCAGTCGACGCCCACCACGTCGGCGCCGGCCTCGCCCATCGCGCCGAGCAGCTCGCCGGTGCCCACCCCGAAGTGGATCCGGGGCACCCCCGCGTCGGCCAGCCCGGCCAGCACGCCCGCCGAGTGCGGCAGCACGAACCGGCGGTAGTCGGCCTCCGACAGCGCCCCGGCCCACGAGTCGAAGAGCTGCACCGCGGAGACGCCGGCGGCCACCTGGACCCGCAGGAACGCCAGCGTCACCTCGGCCAGCCGGCCGCAGAGCGCGTGCCACAGCTCCGGCTGGCCGTACATGAGGGCCTTGGTCTTCGCGTGGGTACGCGACGGGCCCCCCTCGACCAGGTAGCTGGCCAGGGTGAACGGCGCTCCCGCGAAGCCGATCAGCGGGGTGTCGCCCAGCTCGGCGACGAGCATCCGCACGGCCTCGTCCACGTAGGAGACGTCGTCGCGGGTGATCGGGCGGATCCGGTCCACGTCGGCGAGGGTGCGTACGGGCTCGGCGACCACCGGGCCGGTGCCGGGCACGATGTCCAGGTCCACCCCGGCGGCGGCGACCGGCACCACGATGTCGCTGAACAGGATCGCGGCGTCCACCCCGTGCCGGCGTACCGGTTGGAGCGTGATCTCGGTGACCAACTCGGGACGGCGGCAGGACTCCAGCATCGCCACGTTGGCCCTGATCGCGCGGTACTCCGGCAGCGAGCGGCCGGCCTGACGCATGAACCAGACGGGGGTGTGCGGGCCGGGCTGGCGCCGGCAGGCCCGGACGAAGGGCGAGTCGGCCGGTCCGCCGGGGCGGGGGTCTTCGTCTCGGGCGTCGGCGCCCGTCGTGGTAGTGGTCATCGCGGCCATCGTGCCACGCGCGACGCGTTCGGCAACGGGCAGCTTCACCATTTGTGATCCCGGTCGGCCGGCGGGGCGCCCCGGCGTCGCGGCACGGGTCCGCCCGCTGCGGGCGCCCGCGGACGCCGTCCGGGGGCGGTGGCACCGCCGCGACGTGGGCGGCATCGGCGCGCCTCTCGGGCGGGCGACCGGCCGGCGGCATAGGCTGCCGGCATGGCCCCCCCGATCGCGCTCCCGGAGACCTTCGCCCGCGCGGTCACCGGGCTGCGGTCCGCGGCGCCCCGGTCGGAGATCCTGTTGGAGGAGGTCGGCGCGCCGCAGCGACTCGCCCCGTACGCCTTCGCGCTCTCCGCCGTCGTCCTGCGCGACGGCGACGAGGTGGCCTCCGGGCGGCTGATCCTGCTGCACGACCCCGCCGGCCACGAGGCGTGGCAGGGCACGCTGCGGCTGGTCACCTATGTGACGGCGGAGCTGGAGGCCGACCTGGCCGCCGACCCGCTGCTGCCCGGGGTGGGCTGGACGTGGCTGACGGACGCCCTGGACGCGCAGGACGCGGGGCACCGGGCGCTCGGCGGCACGATCACCCAGACCATGTCGACGCGGTTCGGTGACCTGGCCGGGCCGCCCGCGGCCGGCGACATCGAGATCCGCGCCTCCTGGACGCCGGTCGACGACGGCCTCGGCCCGCACCTGCTGGCCTGGTGCGCGCTGCTGGCCTCCACCGCCGGGCTGCCCCCGCCCGGGGTGACCGCGCTGCCGGAACGTCGCCCCGCCGGCGCGGCCTGACCCCGAGGCGGGTCACCTCACAGATACTTCTCGGCCTCGTTGCAGACCTTGTCCATGCCCTGGATGGCCTTGTCGTAGGCCGCCTTGTTGCCGTTCGCCGCCGCGGCGAGCGCGGTGGTGAGCTTGTCGAGGCAGTTGGCGATGACCTTCTTCTGCCGGGCCTGCTCGTCCCGGTCGTTGCGGGTGCCGGTGAGGTCCTGCTCGGTGTCGCCGAGCTTGTCCCGGACCGCCTGGAGGTCGGTCTTGAGCTTCTCGATCTCCTTGCCGTTCGCCGCGATGGTGCCGTCGCGCTGGCTGACCTCGCTGGCCATCTTCTTCTCGGTGCGGTCCAGTTCGTTGCTGGTCGACACGAACAGGCCCGTCATCACCCCGCCGAGGACGAAGAGCAGCCCGGCCACGACCGCCAGGATCAGCACCTTGTAGCTCTTGCCGGGGCCGGCGGGCGCGGGGGCGCCGAAGGGCGGGGCGGAGCCGGGCGGGGTGGACATCGGCTGCCCGTACGCCGGCCCGGAGGACGGGGGCACGGACATCGGCTGCCCGTACGCCGGCCCGCCGGAGAACTGGCCGGCGGTGCCGGGCGAGGCGACGCCGGGGGCGTAGCCGGGCGACGCCGGCGGTGCGGACTGCGGGTAGCCGCCCGGCCCGGCCGGCGGCGCGGACTGGGGGTGACCGGCGGACGGGGCCGGGTTGTACTGCTGCGGGGCGGCGTACTGCTGGCCGGCGTCCGGCTGTTCGGGCGTGTACTGGCGCGGGCTGCCGTACGTGGTGCCGCCCGCCGGCGGCTGACCGGGCGCGGCCGGCGGGTACGGCGGGTAGCCCTCCGGCCCGGTCGGTGGCTGGGACATGTCGTTCTTCCTCCACGTGTGCTGGTCCGGGCGGCAGGCCCGCCGGGCCAAGGGGGGTGGGCTGGGCGCTGACGGGGTCAGCAGATCTTGAAACCGTCGCAGGCGACCTTGATCGGTACGGCGAGACCGATCCCCTCGGCGTTGCGGGCCTTGGCGGTGGCGATGCCGACGACCTGCTTGCTGCCGTTGATGACCGGGCCGCCGGAGTTGCCGGGGTTGATCGGGGCGTCGAACTGGATGACCGGGCCCTCGCCGCCGCCGGCCTCGCGGAACGCGCTCACCACGCCTGTGGTGACGCTGTCCTCCAGGCCGAGCGGGGCGCCGACGACCACGATCTGCTGCCCGGACTTCACCGGGGCGGACGCGGCGATCAGGCCGGTGAACTTGCCGTTGGTGCGCAGGTGGGCGACGTCGTTCGCCTCGTCGACCCGGACGATGGTGGCCGGGAAGCGCTGGTCGGTGCGCTCCAGGAAGACCTCCCGCTCGCCGGTCTGCCAGAGCGCGTCGACCACGTGGTAGTTGGTGAACAGGTTGGTGCCCCCGCCCGCCGCCGGCTTGCCGATCGCGAACGCGGTGCCGGTCGAGTTGCCGGCGCGGACCCGGAACACGCTGGGCAGCACCGCGCTGGCGACGGCCTCGGGGTTGAAGGCGGCGCCGGCCTGCTTCTCCAGCGCCTCCGCCCGGGACTCCAGGCCGTCGAGCCGGGTGCCGTCGGCCGCCTGCGCCGCCGCGACCTTGCCGTCGGTGGCCGCCAGTCGGTTCGACAGCCGGTTGATCTGGTACGCCTGCACGCCCGTCACCACGGCCAGCAGGCCGGCGAGCACGAGCGCGGTGACGGTGAGCCCGCGCCCCTTCGTCGCCGGGGCGGGCCCGGCGGGGTACGGCTGCCCCGGCCCGGGGACCGGGGCGTGGTGCTGGCCGGGCGGCACCGACCCGGACGCGGGCGGCCAGGCGGGCCCCGGCGGGTTCCCGGCCGGAGACGGCGGGTTCCCGGCCGGCGACGGGCCCGGGGGTGTCGACGGCGTGCTGCCGGGCCCCCAGCCGCCGGCCTTGGGTGCGGCGGCCGGGGCCGGCGGACCGGCCGGGGCTGCGCCCCACTGGCCGGGTTGCGCCGGCGGCGACCAGGCGGGGCGGGGAGAGGGGGCGACCGGCGCCTGCCCGGGGGTGCCCGGAGGCAGGTACGCGGGGGCGGTCGGCTCGATCCGGGGCGGCAGTGGCCCGGGCCGGGCCGTCCCCGGCGGGAACCCGCCGTCGCCCGATCCCGTGTCCGCCGACCCGTAGCCAGCAGTCATTCGCCTTGCCTCCCCGTAGACGCCCCGCTCCGTTTCGGACATGATGCCCTAGCCGTGCAATGGCTCGATGGACCGTACCTGCGCCAACGGGCTTTGTCTTCCCCTATGTCCGACCGCCGGAGGGCCACCCGGGCCGACCGGCCGGCCGACACACACCGGACCGGCTTCACCCACCGCGTCGCGTCGCGCACTAGGGTTGTCAGGTGACCGACGAACCACCCCTGCGCCGTCGGCCCGCCGAAAGCCGTACGGGAAACGATGCGCACCACTCGCCGTCGGCCCGACCGGAACCGGAGGCCGCGGGGACCGAACCGACCACCGACGGGCCCGTACCGCTGACCGCCCCGCGTGAGGGCACACCTCAGCCGGCGGCCACGCCCAGCGAGCTGGACGACGTCGTGGCCCGCTTCGCCGCCGGCACCGGCCCCGTCGCCCTGGACGCCGAACGCGCCTCGGGCTACCGCTACAGCCAGCGCGCCTACCTGGTCCAGCTGCGCCGGGCCGGTTCCGGCACGGCGCTGATCGACCCGCTGCCGCTGCCCGACCTGAGCGCCCTCGACACGGTGATCGGCGAGGCCGAGTGGGTGCTCCACGCGGCCAGCCAGGATCTGCCCTGCCTGGCCGAGCTGGGGCTGCGCCCGCGTCGGCTGTTCGACACCGAACTGGCCGCCCGGCTGGCCGGATTCGAGCGGGTCGGTCTGGCCGCGCTGACCGAGCAGCTACTCGGGTTCAGCCTCGAGAAGCACCACTCGGCGGCCGACTGGTCGAGCCGGCCGCTGCCGGAGTCCTGGCTGACCTACGCCGCGCTCGACGTGGAGATGCTGGTCGACCTGCGCGACGCGCTCGACGAGGAGTTGGGCCGGCAGGGCAAGTCCGCGTGGGCGGCGGAGGAGTTCGCGGCGCTGGTGCAGACCGGCGCCCGCCCGCCGCGGGTGCGGGCCGAGCCGTGGCGGCGCACCTCGGGCATCCACCGCGTACGCGGGGCGCGGGCCCAGGCCCGCGTCCGTTCCCTCTGGTACGCGCGGGACCAGATCGCCGCCCGGCGGGACGCCGCCCCGGGTCGGGTGCTGCCGGACTCGGCCATCGTCGCGGCGGCAGAGCTGGATCCGAAGGACGAGAAGACCCTGCTCACCCTGCCCGGCTTCGGCGGGCGCTCGGTGCGCCGGCTGGCCCGCACGTGGCTGGCCGCGCTGGACGACGCGCGTCAGCTGCCCGACGACGCGCTGCCGGTCACCCCGACGGTCGAGGGTCCCCCGCCGCCGCACCGCTGGGCCGAACGGGACCCGGTGGCGGCGGCCCGGCTGGCCCGCTGCCGCGAGGTGGTGGTCCGCATCGCGGGCGCGCACCGCCTGCCGCCGGAGAACCTGGTCGCCCCCGACTCGATCCGCCGCCTGGCCTGGGCGCCCCCGCAGGAGGTGACGGAGGCGACCGTCGCGGAGGCCCTGCGCGGCCTGCACGCCCGCGAGTGGCAGATCACCCTCCTCCTCCCCACCCTGACGGACGCCCTGACCGCCCCACCCCCAACCCCCTGACCCACCCCCTCTCCACCCCGCCCTCCCCGTTGATCGAGAAGTTGTTGTCGCCCCGTCCGGCGTGTCGGAGCAACAACTCCATGATCGACGGGGGCGGCGCTGGCACGGTGGTGTGGGGTGGGCCACAGCAGAGTGGGTGCGAGCAGTGGTTACTGGCGAGTAGCATCCGGGGGAACACGCCCGTGCCGGCGACCTTCGTTCGGTCTGTGGCGCCGCCCCGTCGGCGCGCGACCGAATCGTGGTCGAAGAGGAGGCTCAAGTGCCCCGTGAAGTTCGGGATGTCGTCTTCGTCGACGGCGTCCGTACCCCGTTCGGCAAGGCGGGTGGCATGTACGCCAACACCCGCGCCGACGACCTGGTGATCCGCTGCATCCGCGAGCTGCTGCGCCGTAACCCGCAGCTGCCGCCGGAGCGGGTCGAGGAGGTCGCGATCGCCGCCACCACCCAGATCGGCGACCAGGGCCTGACCATCGGCCGGACCGCCGCCCTGCTGGCCGGCCTGCCCAAGACCGTCCCCGGCTTCGCGATCGACCGGATGTGCGCCGGCGCCATGACCGCGGTGACCACCGTCGCCAGCGGCATCGCCATGGGCGCCTACGACGTCGCCATCGCCGGTGGCGTCGAGCACATGGGCCGCCACCCGATGGGCGAGGGCGTCGACCCCAACCCGCGGATCGTCGCCGAGAAGCTCGTCGACCCGTCCGCGCTGGTCATGGGCGCGACCGCGGAGAACCTGCACGACCGCGTCCCGCACATCACCAAGGCGCGCACCGACGCGTTCGCGCTCGCGTCGCAGCAGAAGACCGCCAAGGCGTACGCCAACGGCAAGCTCCAGGACGACCTGGTGCCGGTGGCCGTACGCGACGAGGAGAACGCCTGGGGCATGGCCACGGTCGACGAGGCCCCCCGGGACACCTCCTTGGAGAAGCTCGCCACCCTGAAGACCCCGTTCCGCCCGCACGGCAAGGTCACCGCGGGCAACGCGGCCGGCCTGAACGACGGCGCCACGGCGAGCCTGCTCGCCTCCGAGGACGTCGCCCGCGAGCTGGGCCTGCCGGTCGCCATGCGGCTGGTGTCGTTCGGCTTCGTCGGCGTGGAGCCCGAGGTGATGGGCGTCGGCCCGATCCCGTCGACCGAGAAGGCGCTGCGTCTGGCCGGCCTGACCATCGACGACATCGGCCTGTTCGAGCTGAACGAGGCGTTCGCCGTGCAGGTGCTCGCGTTCCTCGACCACTTCGGCATCGCCGACGACGACCCGCGGGTCAACCCGTGGGGCGGCGCGATCGCCATCGGCCACCCGCTCGCCTCCTCGGGCGTACGGCTGATGACCCAGCTCGCCCGGCAGTTCGCCGAGCACCCCGAGGTCCGCTACGGCCTCACGGCCATGTGCATCGGCATCGGCATGGGTGGCACCGTGATCTGGGAGAACCCCCACTGGGAGGGTGGAGACAAGTGAGCGCGAGGAATGAGCCGGGCTTGCGAGTCCCGCAGTCGCGAACGGAGAAGGCACAGTGAGCGCGCTCGCCGCAACGAACGAGGTCGTCACCAGGGCGCTGCTGCGCCAGGTGAACGTACCGGGGCTGGACCGACCGGCCGCCCTGATCACCCTGGACAACGGCTTCGACCACACCAAGCCGAACAGCTTCGGCCCGGGCGGCCTGACCAGCCTCGACGAGGCGATCACCGCCGCCGTGGCCGCGAAGCCGGCGTTCATCGCGGTCACCGGCAAGCCGTACGTCTTCTGCGTGGGCGCGGACATCACCAGCCTCCCGCAGCTCGCCGACCGTGAGCAGGCCCTGGAGATCGGCCGGCTCGGGCACCGGGTCTTCGCCCGGCTCCGGGACAGCGAGATCCCGACCTTCGCCTTCGTCAACGGCGCGGCGATGGGCGGCGGTCTGGAGCTGGCCCTGCACTGCCACTACCGGACGCTCTCCGGCGGCGCGGCGGCGCTGGCCCTGCCCGAGGTCTCCCTCGGCCTGATCCCCGGCTGGGGCGGCACCCAGCTGCTGCCGAACCTGATCGGCATCCCGGCGGCGACGCAGGTGATCATCCAGAACCCGCTGATGCAGAACAAGATGCTCAAGCCGAAGCAGGCCGCCGAGATGGGCATCGCGGACGTGCTGTTGGAGCCGGCCGACTTCCTGGAGCGGTCCCTGGAGTGGGCCGCCGGCGTCGTCCGGGGCGAGGTCACCGTGACCCGGCCCGAGGTCGACAAGGACATGTGGGCGGGCGTGCTCTACTTCGCCCGGCAGACCCTCGACCAGCGGCTGCACGGCGCGGTCCCGGCCGCGTACAAGGCGCTGGACCTGCTGGAGACGGCGAAGGACGCCGACTTCGCCACCGGCACCGCCGCCGAGGACGAGGCCCTCGCGGACCTGGTCTTCTCCGAGGAGCTGCGCAGCGGCCTCTACGCGTTCGACCTGGTGCAGCGGCGGGCCAAGCGGCCGGCCGGCGCGCCGGACAAGGGCCTGGCCCGCCCGGTCACCAAGGTGGGCATCGTCGGCGCCGGCCTGATGGCCAGCCAGCTCGCCCTGCTCTTCGCCCGCCGCCTCCAGGTGCCGGTCGTCATGACCGACCTGGACCAGGCGCGCGTCGACAAGGGTGTCGGCTACGTGCACACCCAGATCGAGAAGGCCGTCAGCAAGGGCCGGATGGACAAGGGCACGGCCGCCAAGCTGTACGGCCTGGTCAGCGGCTCTGTCGACAAGGGCGTCTTCGCCGACGCCGATTTCGTCATCGAGGCCGTCTTCGAAGACCTGGCCGTGAAGAAGCAGGTCTGGGCCGAGCTGGAGAAGATCGTCAAGCCGGAGGCGGTGCTGGCCACCAACACCTCCTCCCTGTCGATCACGGCCATGGCCGAGGAGCTGGAGCACCCCGAGCGGGTGGTCGGCTTCCACTTCTTCAACCCGGTCGCGGTGCTGCCGCTGCTGGAGATCGTCCGGGGTGAGCGGACGGACGACGCCACGCTCGCCACCGCGTTCGCGGTCGGCAAGCAGCTGAAGAAGTCGAGCGTGCTGGTCTCCGACGCCCCGGCGTTCGTGGTCAACCGGTTGCTCACCCGCTTCCTGGGCACCGTCTTCGCGGCCGTCGACGCCGGCACCCCGCTGGACGTGGCTGACAGCGCGCTGGACCCGCTGGGTCTGCCGATGCGCCCGCTCGCCCTGCTCCAGCTCGTCGGGCCGGCCGTCGCGTACCACGTGGGCGGCACCCTGCACGCCGCGTTCCCGGACCGCTTCGGCGTGAGCGAGAACCTCAAGCGGATCGCCGACTCCGGTCAGCCGATCGTCGTCGACGACCAGATCAACGACGAGGTGGCGAAGCTGCTCGTGGTCGGCGACCAGCCACTGACCGCCGAGCAGGTGCGCCAGAACGCGCTCGACGCGCTGGCGCAGGAGATCCGGCTGATGCTCGACGAGGGCGTCGTCGCCGAGGCGCAGGACATCGACCTGTGCATGCTCCTCGGCGCGGGTTGGCCGTTCCACCTGGGCGGCATCACGCCGTACCTGGACCGGACCGGCACCTCGGAGCGGGTCACGGGCCGCCGGTTCCTGCCGCACGGGGTGGCGAGCCTCCCCGCCTGACAGCGGCAAGGAAGGGCACCTTCTCGACGCCATGCGTCAGAAAGGTGCCCTTCCTCGCGCACCGCCCCCGCGTTCGCGGTGGTTGCCCCGTCCAGCTTGGATGGTGGTAGCCACCGCGTTCGTCGTTGCGGCCGGTACGGTCGGGAGCGGGACAGCGGTACCGTGCCGTGGCTGGCTACGATCACCCGTTCGCACCCTCGCCTGGAGCTGATCATGTCCTCACCGCCGGTCGATCCCTGGTCCGGGCAGCCGGAGCACGAGCCGCACTACGACTACCCCCCGCCGCGCCCGGAGAGCTACCCGGCGCCGCCGGCAGGTGGCTGGGCGCCCCCACCGGGCGGTCAGCCGGCGTACGACGGCAACTGGCCCACCACCCCGACGCCCGGCCCCGCGCCCACCCAGCCCTATCCGCACCAGCCGTACGGCGGGTATCCCGCCGCGCCCCAGGCCGGGTTCCCCACCAGCCCGTACGCCGGCTACCCGCCACCCGCTCCCCACCCGGGCCAGCCCGCGCGGTCGAACCAGCTGGTGCTGACCCTGAGCCTGGTCGGGCTGCTGGTGCTCTGCCTCGGCGGGGGTGGCATCACCTACCTCGCCTACGAAGGCCGAGACGATCCCGACCCCCGGCCCACCCCGACGGTCGCCACGACCACGCCGCCGGCCACGCCGAGCGCCGACCCGTCGTCCGACGCCCCGTCCCCCACGCCCAGCTCCGCCCCGCGGATCCGGGTCGTCACGCCGGAGACCCTCGGCGGGCGCGCGAAGAGCACCGAGCCGGCCCTGCGCAAGGCCACCGACGACATGGTCCGCGAGCTGCGGTCCTCGGTGAGCAGCGAGTCCAGCGTCGCCGGGGCCTTCTACGGCAGCGCCAAGGATCGGGACATGGTCATGGTGATCGCCGCCAGCAGTTTCGTGCTCAATCCCGAACGGGAGCTCGACGACACGGTCAAGGGCCTGTCGAAGAACCTGGCGGTGCAGGGGTTGACCGCCATCGCCCCGGGACCGCAGGGCGGCGTGGCCAAGTGCGGCGACGGCGAGTCCGCCGGCGTGCCGCTTGGCGTCTGCGCGTGGGCCGATCACGGCAGCGTCGGGCTCATCGTGTTGTTCTTCTCCTCCTCGGCCGCCGCCGCGGCGGAGTTCGTCGCCCTCCGCGCGGAGATCGAGAAGGAATACTGACCGTACGCGGGTGGGACCCGTCGCCGGCGGGGTGACGGGCCCCTGCCGCGTCAGCTCCCGGCGTCAGCCGCCACGACGGCGGCCCGCTCGACCTCGTTGGTTCCGGCTCCGACCGACCGGTTCGAGGCGGATGTGCACCCGGTTCATGATCGTCTTGACCTCAACGTCATACAGGAAGAATCGGGCACCTGCCCGGGGTGCACGGAGGCAACCTCGGTGGACCGAGCACCGATTGGCGGTCTGCTACCGCCAGTCGGTGCTCGTGGCCGGTCTGCGGCCGACGGCGATCCATAGCGTGATCGCCGTGTACGCGCAGAGGACGGCGAGTCCGGCCCAGCCGGGGAGCGGGAAGTACCCAGCAGACGGTGCGTAGTGCGCGATCACCTGTGGATACTCCGCTGCTGTCTGGCGGATGGCGAAGCCTGCGGCCGGGGTGAGTCGCAGGAGCCATTCGGAGACGGCATCGGGCAGCAGCGGGACCGCCGTGACGGTGTAGGGCAGAGCGATCAGTGACAGTCCGGTGAGCATCGCCGCCCAGCCGCGACGCAGCCACACGCCGAGTCCGTATGTGAAAGCGGCGCAGAGCGCGAGCACCGCCGCGACGCCAACCACCACCCGAGCGCCGCTCAGCAGCGGCAGGGGCTGCACCGGAATGCCGTTGGCCCGCAGGATCGCGATGCCCGCCGGAAGGACGACGCCGACAGCGAGCATGCCGGTGACGAAGGTGGCTGCTGCGACGACGCCCGACCGGGCGGCGGTCACCCGCCGGGAGGCTCTCTCACGAGCTGTCCGGGCGCCGTAGCGGGCCGCGACGACAATCACGATTGTCAACGCGACCGCCAGGCCGGGCAGGGTCTTCTCAGCGGTGAGCGCGCCTTCCTCGCCGCGCGGCCCGATGTCGCCGGTGCCGCTGACCGTGATGACGCCGTCCTTCTCCACGGCTCCCGACGCGTGGTGGTACCTCTCCCAGTCGGTGTGGTTCATCTCGCCGACCGGGTCGCTGTCCCACGCGCCGATGCCGCCGCCCTCGACGGCGACGTTGTCGAAGACGCCGACAGCCTGGGTGAACCGAACCTCCTCGGTCGCGCCGCCAAGGCCGATCCTGCGGAGCGTGAGGTCGCCGGGGGAAGTGGCGAACAGGCCGACCTGCACGGTGTCCGGCAGCCCGTCGAGTGTGGCCACGCCGACGGTGCGCCACTGCCTGCCGTCGGCGGACTCGGAGCCGGTGACGGTGTCGCCCGAGCGGGTCAGGCGCAGCCAGCGCGGGGACTGCTGCGATACGCCGCCCGCGCTTCCGGCGACATCGTGCGTGTAGTCGTATTGGAAGCGCACGCCGTGGTTGCCGGTCATCATGACCGCCGCATACGGCGAGCCCTGCCCCACGCCATCCTTGACGATGATCCCCACCTTCGCCCACGGCACCAGACCGGACACGATCTGGTCATGGTTGGGCGGCGGATAGGTGATCGTCCCGGTCATCGAGGTCATCCGGACCGTGATGCTGCCCTCACGGCCAAGGTCGCGATGCAGGAACCAGAACCTGTCGCTGACGACGGCTCCATCGTCAGCGATGGGAACAGTCGGACAGGGCCAGTCGCAGGACGAGCGGTTACCGGAGGCGAACAACAGACCTAGCGCGATGACGGACAGGGCTGCGGCGGCCAGGGCGATCAGGCGGCCGGGGCGGTGGAACGCGGCCCATTCCCGCCGGAGGAGTTCGATGGTTGACATGCCGTCGGTTCTACAGATGGGCGTGTTACACGGCCCGAACCGATGTTGTCATGCTGCTGTTAGTTCTGCCGCGGCATGCTGGAGGACATGATGGAGATGCGCAGCGGGACCGTCCGGGCACGGTTCACATTTTTGTACGCTGCCGTGTTCCTGTTGTCGGGTGTCGGGCTGCTGGGACTGACCGTTCTGTTCTCCGGCAGCCGCGTGAGCAGTGGCGCCCCGGCCGGGAATCTCCCCGTACAGGGCAACCTCGCTGCGGCACAGCAGCGCATTCGCGAGTTGGAAGAGCAACTGGTCGCAGCGCAGACGCAGCAGTCCCGCCAACTGCTGGCCGGTTCGCTGGTGGCGCTGGCCGTGATGGCGGTCGTCTCGCTGCTGCTCGGCCGGGTGCTGGCCAGACGCGTACTGCGGCCGCTGCGACTCATCACCAGCGCCACGCGGCGCATCTCCGCCGACAACCTCGACCAGCGGCTGGCCGTCACCGGCCCAGCCGACGAGGTCAAGAGCCTCGCCGACACCATCGACGAGCTGCTCGAACGGCTCGAGGCGTCGTTCGTCGCGCAGCGCCGATTCGTCGCCAACGCCTCGCACGAGCTGCGTACACCGCTGACGACGATGCGAGCGGCGATGGACGTCGCGGCCGCCAAGTCGGATCCGGCCCCCTCGACCGTGGCGCTCGTGGACCGCTTGCGTCCGCAGCTGGACCGTGTCGATCATCTGCTCGACGGGTTCCTCGTGCTGGCCCGGGCTCAGCACGGCGCGCTGGCCGACACCGCTCGCGTCGACCTCGGCGAGCTCATCGGTGCGGCGCTGGGCGAGAGGTCCGCCGACGTGGAGGCCAAGGAACTGAGCGTGACGCTGAACGCGCCGCCTGCACCAGCGATCCAAGGCAGCCCGCCGTTGCTGGCGCGGCTGGTAGGCAACGTCATCGACAACGCCGTGACACACAACGAGCACGGCGGCTGGATCCAGATCACGGTGTCCGCGAGCGAGGAGGAAGTGGTGTTGGCTGTCGAGACCGGCGGGCGCGTCTTCGACCAGCGCGAGGTCGACCGGTTAGCGCGGCCCTTTGAGCGGCTCGGTGGGGTACGCACCGGCTCCTCGGGGTTGGGTCTGTCCATTGTGGCTGCTGTCGCCGCTGCCCACGGCGGCCGGCTCGCCGTGTTCGCCCGGCGGGAGGGTGGGCTGTGCGTGTCGATCGCGCTTCCGGCCGCGAAGGTGCCGGTGGCGGCGTGAGGATCCTGGTCGTCGAAGACGATGACGCCCTCGCCGAGGTTGTCGCGGAAGGGCTGCGCGACCAGGGGATGGCCGTCGACCTCGCACACGACGGGCTGGCCGCAGCCGCCAAGCTCGATCTCACCGCGTACGAGGTGGTGGTCCTCGACCGGGACCTGCCGGGCCTGCACGGCGACCTGCTCTGCCAGATGATCACCGAGCGGGCAGACCGGCCGATGGTGCTGATGCTGACTGCGGCCAGCGCCCCCGGCGACCGGGTCAGCGGGCTGACCCTGGGCGCGGACGACTATCTCGCCAAGCCCTTCCACTTCCCGGAACTGGTCCTGCGCCTCCAGTCGCTGGCGCGGCGTAAGCCGCATGCCCGGCCACGCACCCTGAGCGCGGCCGGGATCGAACTGGACCCGGTACGCCGGACCGCCGTTCGCGACGGGCGGCAACTCAACCTCTCCGTCAAGGAGTTTGCAGTGCTGGAGGCGCTGCTGCGGGCCAGCCCGGGCTTCCTCAGCGCCGAAGCCCTGCTCGAGCAGGTCTGGGACGAGAACGCCGACCCGTTCAGCAATACCGTCACGGTGACGGTGGGCCGGTTACGCCGCAAGCTCGACGATCCCCCGGTCATCGCGACGACGCCAGGAATCGGCTACCGGATCGCTTGATCTACCGACCCTCAGTCCGGGTTCACCACCAGTCGCGGGCCGATCGAGCGGAAGGTCTGACCGTACGCGTGTGGGGCCCGTCGCCGGCAGGGTGACGGGCCCCTGCCGCGTCAGCTCCCGGCGTCAGCCGCCACGGCGGCGGCCCGCTCGGCCGCGCTGCGCAGCACGCAGAACTCGTTGCCCTCCGGGTCGGCCAGCACCACCCAGCCCGACCCGTCGGGGCGACGGCAGTCGGCGACCTGGGTGGCCCCGATGCCCAGCAGCCGGGCCACCTCCTCGTCCCGGGTCCGGTCGGCGGGCGCCAGGTCGAGGTGCAGACGGTTCTTCACCGCCTTGCCCTCCGGCACCGCCAGGAAGAGCACCTCCGGGCCGCCCGGGGGCAGCAGCATGGCCTCCGGATCGCCCGGGAAGTCGTCCGGCTGCCGGGGGCAGTCGAAGACCTGGGCCCAGAAGCCCGCCAAAGCGTACGTGTCGCGGCAGTCGATGCCGATGTTGTGGATGATCGCGCTCACTGCTGTTCCTCCCAGCTGGACGGCCTCGACGGCGCCGCCGCGTCACGCCGCGGGCGCAACTCGTGTCCCGTGGGGACGCCAGGGTCGGGGCAGTCGGAACTGACGTTGTGGATCCGTGGATGCACGGCTTCCTCCGTTACGGATGGAGGCGCCCCGTGTGCGTGATGGTCAGCCGGCGGTACGGGACGCGGAGATCATGACGGTGAACATCGACGCACCCCCCTCCGGTCCTCGAGCTGACGCCATGATCCTTCCATCAGACGTCGCCGAGCCGCAACCCCGCGGCCCGAGCCGCAACCCCACCGCCCTGAACCGCGACCGCCCTGAACCGCGACGCCGGGCTGGTCCTCACCGCCGGGCGGCTGGCTCCTCGGCGCCGATCGCCGGGGCGGCCTCCGCCGCCGGCAGGGTCACCGTGACCTCCAACCCGCCCCCCGGCTGGGCGATCACCTTCACGGTGCCGCCGTGCGCGTCGCAGACCGCCCGGACGATGGAGAGCCCGAGACCGGAGCCGCGGGCGCCGGTCCGCTCCCGACCGCCGCGCCGGAACGGCTCGAACAGGCCGGGCACGTCGGCCTGGTCCACCTCGAAACCGGTGTTGCCCACCACCAGCCACGACCGGCACCCGTCCGAGCCGGTACGCACCCAGACCCGGCCGTGCAGGTGGTTGTAGCGGATCGCGTTCTCGATCAGGTTGCCGGCCAGCCGGTCCAGCAGCCCCGGGTCGCCGACGACCGGCGCGGACTCCAGCGAGGTCTGCACCCGCAGCTTTATCCGTTCGACCTCCCGGCGTACGGCCGACAGGGCGTTGGCGGTGGCGGCGGCGAGGTCGCACTCGGTGCGGCGACCCAGCCGGCGGCCGGCCTGGGCCTCGCTGCGGGCCAGCACCAGCAGGGCGTCGACCAGGCTGTTCGCCCGCTCGGAGGCGTCGCGGACGACGGTGGCCATCCGGCGGTACTCGGCGGCGTCCGCCTCGTCGTCGCTGAGCGTCACGTCGATCTCGGTACGCATCACCGCGAGGGGGGTCCGCAACTCGTGCGAGGCGTTGGCCACGAAGCGCTTCTGCGCCTCGAAGGCGGCGGCTATGCGGTCCAGCATCTCGTCGAAGGTCTCCGCCAGCTCGGCCACCTCGTCGTCGGCGCCCGAGTAGCCGATCCGCTGGTCCAGCGTGGTCTCGCCGAGCCGGCGGGCGGTGGCGGTCACCTGGTGCAGCGGGCGCAACGCCCGACCGGCGACCGCGTACGCGCCGGCCACCCCGACGACGCTGATCGTCAGCAGCGCCACCAGGCCCTTGACCAGCAGCTCCCCGCTGGCGGCGTCGACGAGCTGACGCTGCCACTGCGCGGCGTCCAGCGACCGCCCGTCGGCCAGCACCACCATCGTGCCGGGGAGCAGTTCGTCGGTCGGGCGCAGCGCGTCGCGGACCAGCAGCCAGGCCAGCAGCATCAGGATCGCGCCCGCGCCGACCAGCAGCACGCCGTTGAGCAGGGTCAGCCGCAGCCGCAACGTGGGCCGCAGCTGGGCGCGCCGGGTCGCGGCGTCCGCCCTCGTCCGCCATCGCGCGGCCTGCGGGACCGACTCGTGTCTCGTGCTCATGCCGACGCCTCCGCCGTGCGGTAGCCCGCACCGACCACCGTCTCGATCAACGGCGGGTCGCCGAGCTTCTTGCGTAACGTCATCACCGTGACCCGGACGATGGTGGTGAACGGATCGGTGTTGGCGTCCCAGACCCGTTCCAGCAGTTCCTCGCTGGAGACCACCGCGCCGCGCGCCTTGAGCAGCTCGCAGAGCACGCCGAACTCCTTGTTGGTCAGGTCGACCGGCTGGCCGCCCCGGGTCGCCACCCGGCGGGCCGGGTCGAGGACCAGGTCGGCGAGTTCCAGCACCGGCGGCGCGGCCGGGGTGGCCCGCCGGCCGAGGGCCTGCACCCGGGCGACCAGCTCGTCGAAGGCGAACGGCTTCGGCAGGTAGTCGTCGGCCCCGAGCTGCAACCCCTCCACCCGGTCGGCGACGGTGCCGCTCGCCGTCAGCATCAGCACCCGGGTGAGGGTGCCGGAGGCGGCCAGCTCGGCGCAGATCTGGTCGCCGTGCACACCGGGCAGGTCCCGGTCCAGCACCACCACGTCGTACCGGGTGACGAACGCCATCTCGTGGCCGCTGTCGCCGTCGTAGGCGACGTCCACCGCCATCCCCCGCTTGCGCAGACCCCGCGCGATCGCGTCGGCGAGGTTGCGCTCGTCCTCGACCACCAGTACCCGCATCCCGGCCTCCTCGTGCCCCTGACCACCCACAACCTAGTGCCGGCCGCCAACCCGGCCCGCACCCGCCGTCTCCGGCCCACCCCGTTGCAGAAAACCTTCGTCGTACGCGATGCTTTCGGCATCAACCTTCGCAACGGACAGGGACACAGATGACCGACGCGGCGACGTTCACCGGGTGGGACGTCACCTACCGGGGCTTCCGCCTGCCCGACGACGCCGGGCTGGGCAGCCTGTCCGGGCTGCGCGCCGGCGGGCGGGGCCTCGAACTGGCCGACCCCGCCGAGTGGCTCGACCACCCCGACGCCGACGGCCGGCCCCGCCGGTACGCGGCCGGCACCTGGACGTCCCCGCCCGTGCCGGTCGGCTTCGCCGTGCGCGACGTGGTGCCCTCCTGGACCGGGGACACCCCCGGCGGCTGCTGGCTGCGGGTGGAGCTACGGGGCTGGCACGACGACGCCCCGGCCACCGGGTGGTACGTCCTCGCGAACTGGGCGGCCGACGACCACGCGATCCGCCGCGCCTCCGTGCCCGGGCAGCGCGACGCCCACGCGCAGGTGGACACGGACACCCTGGTGGTGACGGGTGCCACGGTCACCGGCTGGCAGGTCCGGGTGACCCTGCTCCGGCCGGCGGACGCCGACGAGACCCCGGTGCTGCGCTCGGTCGGGGCGGTCGCCGCCGGCCCCCGCCCGACGGCGTCGCCCGAGGCGCCGCAGGCAGGCCGGGCGGGCTCCGCGGCGATGCCGGGCGGCTCCGATCCGGTCACCGGGCCCACGCCCCGCGTCCCGCGCCCGCTGCCCGTCGAGCGGCCCGCCGGGCGGGTCCCGGCCGCTCGGGGCACCGTGCTGGACGTGCCGCGCTACTCGCAGCGGCTGCACGCCGGGGAGCACCCGCAGTGGGGCGGCGGCGGGGACTCCTGGTGCAGCCCCACCTGCACCTCGATGGTGCTGGCCTTCTTCGGCGCCGCCCCGGCGGCGACCCGGTACGCCTGGGTGACCCCGCCCGGTCCCCGCCCGGTGGTGGTGCACGCCGCCCGGCACTGCTACGACCACACGTACGCCGGGGCCGGCAACTGGTCGTTCAACACCGCGTACGCGGGCCTGCACGGCGTGGACGCCTTCGTCACCCGGCTGCGCTCGCTGGCCGAGGCGGAGGCGTTCGTGGCCGCCGGCATCCCGCTGATCGTCTCGGCCGCGTTCCGGTCCGGCGACGTGCCCGGGCTGGACTACGACACCAAGGGTCACCTGATGGTGCTGGTCGGCTTCACCGAGGCCGGCGCGCCGGTGCTCAACGACCCGTACGCCCCGGACGACGACGCGGTGCGCCGGACCGTCGACCGGGACCGCTTCGAGGCCGCCTGGCAGGGCGGCAGCGGCGGGGTGGCGTACGTGCTCCGGCCGCCGGGCGTGCCACTGCCCCCGGCGCCGGAGCAGCCCAACTGGTGACCCCGGCGGCGGTCGCGAGGACCCGACGCCGGCGTCCCGGACGCGCCTGCCCCGCCCCCGCCAGGGCGGCTCAGCGGGGGTAGCGCCAGACGCCGAACCCGCCGGTAAGCAGCCGGCACGCCACCGCGTTCCCGTGGCTGCGGCAGTCCCCGGAGGCACCGCGGAGCACGTCCAGCACCCGGGCCCGTCCCGCGGCGACGTCCAGCTCGCCCACCACCAGCCCGCCACCGGCGACGGCCGGCCGCACGGCGAGCAGCCGCTCGTCGACGTAGAAGGGCATCAACTGCCAGATGCCGAGGTCGGCCACCTCCCGGCCGGTCGCCGCGTCGAGCACGCCCCACCGGTCACCGACGCCCCCGGACGACAGCGCCAGGAGCCGTCCGCCCCGCGCCAGGAACACCCCCACCCACCGCTCCCCGCTCCACCGCAGCGCCCCGGTGGCCGGGTCAAGGGCACTGAACGTGTTCCCTCGGGGCGCACACAACAGTTCGCCGCACGGGTTGACGTACTCCACCTGCGGCAGGCGGGTCTCCCAGCGCCGCCGCAGCCCGTCCAACCCGTAGGCGGTCACCAGGCCCGTGGGCGGCCGGACGACCAGCAGCAGGTCGTGCGCCACCATCGTGTGCACGAGCCCGGGCACGTCGCCCGAGGGCAGGTCCACCGCGTGCACGATGACGCCGGTGCGGGGGTCGCGCAGCTCGACCCGCCCCTCGGCGGGGAACAGCACGATCCGGTCCACCCGCCCGTCGCGGAGGGCGTACGTCGCGGCCCGGCCCGGCGTCGGCACCGACCAGAGCGCCCGGCCGGAGGCCGGATCCACCGACCGTACGACGCCGCCCTCCTCCCCGCCGGTCTGCAACAGCAGGATCCCCGTCGGGTCGAACCAGGGGTGGCCGGGCTGCCGCCAGCGTTCGCGGCCCGTCCCGGCGTCGAGGGCGACCGTCTGCACGCCGTCCTGGTTCCCGATGATCGAGAACAGGACCACCCCCGGCCCGGTCTGGACCTGCATGAACCGGTTCGCCGTCACGACCCGGGAGCGCCAGGCCGGAACGGGCGGGGCGTCGTCGGCCGGCGCCCGCTCGGGCAGCGCGTACGCGCGCACCTCGACGGTGCCGTCGGACGCCCCCTCGGCCGGCTCGACGACGTAGAGCCGGTCACCGTGCAGGAACGCCTCCGCCCCGAGGCGGGCCGGCACGACGAACGCGACCCGGGCCGGCACCGGCGCGCTCGCCGCCACGGTGGCCACGAGGAACGCGAGCGCCAGTACGACTCGCAGCGGCCTGCCGACGGCGCGGGGCGGGCGGGCCGGGGACGCCTCCCGGCCCGGCTCGTCGCGTATCTCGCCGAGGTCGATCAGCGTCACGCCCGCCCCTTCCGGTCGCGGTCGCCGGGCAGCACCCACACGCCGAGCCCGCCGTCCTCGTGCCGGCAGACGACCGACGACCCGAACGTGCCGCACGCCCCCACCACGCCCCGCAGCACCGCCAGCACCCGGACGCCCTCCCCGCGCTCGTCGATCCGGCCGACCAGGTACCGTCCGTCGCGCTGCCTGCGGTGCACGGTGATCCGGGGGTCCTCCAGCAGCCCCCCGGCGAACGGCTGCCAGCGCCCCAGTTGCCGTACCGACCGCCCGGTCGCCGCGTCGAGCAGCACGTGGTCCGCGGCACCGCCCCCCGAGCGCCGGACGGCCAGCAGCCTGCCCTCGACGGGGACCGGCCACAGCGCCGCCATCCCGGTCTGCCACCGCACGGTGCCGGTGGCGGGATCGAGCAGTCGGACGGTGGGCGAGCCGTCGTCGACACAGATCAGGACGCCGCAGTCGTAGATGTCGGGCTGGTCGGCCGGGCCACGGGGCACGCTCCACCGCCGGCGCAGGGCGGCGATCTCGTAGCCGCTGAGGGTGCCGCTCGCGTCGGTGAGCAGCACCAGCTCCCGTGTGACCGTCAGCACCCGGGACCGGCCGGACACGGTCGCCGCGACGCGCACCGCGCCCGTGTCGGGGTCGCGCACCTCCAGTCGCCCGCCATCGAGCACCGCCAGCAGGCGCACCCGCTGGTCGCGCCGGTACAGGTGCGTGTCCTCGAAGGCCAGCGGCTGCGACCACCGGACGGCGCCGCCCGCCGGGTCCACCGAACGCAGCACGGACGCGCCCGAGGTGTCGAAGGCCGACAGCAGCAGGTGCCCGGCCCCGGTGGCGCCGCGCAACTGTCCCTCGGCCCGCCAGCGCACCCCGCCGTCGCCGACGGCGAGCCCGATCGCCGTCGGCGGCACCGTCCGGTCCCCGGTCGAGCTGACCACCAGCAGGTCACCGACCCGAACGGCCTGGAACACCCGCCCCGGCGCGGGCATCGTCACCCGCCACATCGGACGGCCGGAGGGCAGCCGGTACGCGACCAGGCGCCGCACCGCCTCGTCGGGCACCGCGTCGGGGTCCGAGGCGGTCACCAGGAGCGCCTCGTCGGCGAACAGGACGTTCGCGTCCGATTCGACCGGGATCGCGGCGCCCGGCGGCTGCGCGGGCCAGGGCGCGGCGGCGGCCGGCGCCACCAGGCAGAGCAGGGCGACCAGGGCCGGTGCCCAGCGGCGCAGGAGCCGGCCCGGACCGGGCTCGGCGGGGCCTGCGACGTCCCGCCGTTCGCCGAGGTCGATGACCGTCACGTGCCGTCCTCCCCGTCACACCGTGGCCTCCGGCGCACCGGCAAATCGGCCGCGGGGGCACCGGCTGGGCAAAAGCGACGTTGGCGCGCCTGTACGATGGCGCGTCGTGGCTGTGCCGGTGGTAGACCCCTCGCTGAACTCCGTCTCCGAGCCCGTCGCGGCCGAGCCGACGCGCCGGGCCCGGCGCAGGCCGTCCCGCGCCGACGTACTGGCCATCGGAGCCTATGTCCTGCTCGGCGTTTTCGTGTGCCTGAACTACTGGGTGGACGTGCAGAACCGGGTGTCGTCGCACCTGCCCACCGACCACAGTTGGTTCGAGTGGCTCTTCTCGCACGGCGCGTACTCGGTGCGGCACCTGGAGAACCCGCTGTTCACCGAGCGGCAGAACGCCCCCGACGGGGTGAACATGATGGCGAACACCTCGCTGCTCGGGGTGACGCTGCCGCTGGCTCCGCTGACCATGCTGCTCGGCCCGCAGGTCATGTACGCGCTCTACCTGGGCGGGGCGCTCGCCGCGACCGCCGGCACGTCGTACTGGATGCTGTCGCGGCACCTGGTGCGCTCCCGCGCGGCGGCCTTCGTCGGCGGCGCGTTCCTCGGTTTCGCGCCGGGCATCGTGCACCACGCCAACGGCCAGCCCAACTTCGTGTCGAACTTCCTGCTGCCCCTGATCGTGGTGCGGGTGTTGCGGCTCGGCGAGCCCGGCCGCTGGCGGCGCAACGGCATCGTGCTGGGCCTGCTGGTGGCGTACCAGATCTTCATCAACGAGGAGATGCTGCTGCTCACCGCGCTGGCCTGCCTGGTCGTCGTGGTCGCGTACGCGATCATGCGGCCGGCGCGGACGCGGGCGGTGGCCGGCAGCTTCGCCGCCGCGCTCGGCGTGGGCGGCGGGTTGGCGCTGCTGCTGACCGCCTACCCGATCTGGTTCCAGTTCAACGGCCCGCAGTCCTACCGGGGCTTGCAGGGCGGGGTGTTCCACAGTTGGGGCGAGGACCTGGCCGCCTTCGTCACCTTCGCCCGGGACACCGTGGCCGGCGACGAGGCGGTGGAGAAGACCATCGGGCTGACCGAGCAGAACACCTGGTTCGGCTGGCCGCTGGTGCTGCTGTCGGTGGTAGCGCTGGTGCTGCTGGTCCGCCGCTCGCTCACCGCCCGGATCCTCGCGGTGCTGGTGGTGGTCTTCACGGTGGCCTCGATCGGCCCGAAGGTGCGGCTCAACGGGGTGGAGACGGAGACGGACGGCCCGTGGGCCTACATCTCCGACGACCTGCCGCTGGTCGAGATGATGATGCCGACCCGGCTGGCCCTGGTGGTGGCGGCGGCGCTCGGCGTGCTGCTCGCCCTGGCCTGGGACGCGGTCGCCGGCAACGGTCGTCCGCCGGTGCCGGCCCCCCGCGCCGGCGACGGCACCAGCACCGCCGCCGGGCCGCGTCGCCGCTGGCTGCGGCCCGTCGGGTACGCGGCCGTCGCGCTCGCCGTGCTGCCGCTGTTCCCGCGCCCGCTGCCGGCGCAGCCCGTCGACCCGCCGCCGCACTTCATCACCGCGGGCGGCTGGCGCCCGTACGTGCCGGACGGCCGGACCCTGGTGCCGGTGCCGATCCCGAGCAACGTGCACGGCCTGCCCACGCTGCGCTGGAGCGCGTTGACGCAGCACGAGTTCCCGATCCCCGGTGGCTACTTCATCGGGCCGAACGAGCGGGGCGAGGGCGTCTTCGGCGCACCGAACCGGCCGACCAGCACCCTCATCTACTCCACGATGGACAAGGAGGCGGTCCCCGCGCTCACCGAGGAGAACCGCCGCCAGGCGGTCGAGGACCTGCGCTTCTGGCGGGCGTCGGTGGTCGTCCTCGGCGCGCATCCGCGCGAGGCGGTCCTGCGCGAGCTGATGACCGCGCTGATCGGCCCGCCCCAGCGCGTCGACGACGTGTGGCTCTGGGACGTCCGGCCGCTCGTCGGCTGAGCCGTCACCCGTCGAGCGGTCGCGCTGGTAGGTCGGGCGTCAGCCCACCAGGGGCCGGACGTCCCAGACGTGGGCGCCGGCCACCTCGCGGCCGGGGCCGAGCAGCGCGTCGACCGTACGGCGCACCGGGTCGCCGTGGTGCAGGCCGCCCTGCACCACCAGGGCGGCACGCCAGTGGCGCAGGTCCTCGACCGCCTGCCGGCGGTGCTCGTCGGTGACCACCGGCACCTCGCCCGTCTGCGCCACCCGGCGCAGCAGCTCGGCGGTGGGGCGGTCCGGGGCTCCCCACCGGGCGGCCGGATCGTCGGCGGCCCGGGGGCCGATGAAGTAGCCGCCCGGCGTCGGGAAGGCCAGCCCGGTGCGGGCCGACCAGAGCATCGCCGGGCTGACCCCCGCGCCGGTCACCGGCGGCACCGGCACCAGGGTCCGGCCCGGCGGGACGTGGGCCCGCCAGCCGCCCTCGGCCACGAACGCCGGCACGGGCCAGGCCGGCACGGTCCGGATCGGGGTGGGGATCAGCGGCAGCAGCGCGGCGGCCACCGCCCCGCCCCAGAGCAGCCGGACCGGCACGGCACCCACCCGGGCCTCGGTCCCGACCCCGGGGTGCAGCCGAACGGCCCCCATCTCGGGGCGCAGCCGATCGGCCCCGACCTCGGGGCGCAGCCGGTCCAGGGAGAGGGCGAGCAGGATGCCCAGCACCGGGACGCAGACCAGCGGGAAGCGCGCCGGCACCGCGTGGTCGAGCAGCGGCAGCTCGGCGATCAGCCGGTACGGCCCGGGGATGCCCGTGGGTGTGCCGTCCAGACGGACCTGCCCGCCCAGCGAGAGCAGCGCGAAGAACAGCCCGCAGGCGGCCAGCGCGCGCACCAGCGGCCGACGCCACAGCCAGATCACGATCACCACGGCGAGCACCAGCAGCCCGGGGCCGAAGAAGGAGTTCTCCTCGGTGGGGTTCGGGGCGAGCAGGCCGGGCAGGTGGTCGTCGCCGAGCACCGTCTGCCGCGCCGAGGCGGTGAACGACGCGGCGTCGAGCTGGTAGCCGTACGCGTGGAAGGGCATACCCCGGTAGTGGCCCGGGCCTAAGAACTGGAACCACAGCGGGTACGCCAGCAGCGGCAACGAGACCGCCACGCCGACGGCCAGCCGGCCCAGCAGCGCGGGTGCCCGCCGACGCGCGGTCGCCCGGTCGGCCGCCGCGTACGCCAGCGCGAACTTCCCGGCGGCGAGCACCAGGAAGACCAGCACCTCCTCGCCGAGGAAGACCTGGTACGCCACCAGCAGCCCGAGCAGCGTCCCGTGCCGCCACACCCGGCGCGGGTCGGGGTGGAACACCAGCGCCAGGATCACCGGCACCAGGAACTGCGCCGCCATGTGCAGGTGTGCCCCGGCCTGCGCGACCATGCCGGGGGCGAAGCCGCAGAACAGCCCGCCGACGGCCGCCGCCGCGCGGGAGTCGACGAGTCGGCGGCGCAGCAGCGCGTACCAGGCGGTCGCGGTGCCGGCGAGGCAGCAGACGACGGCCACCAGGAAGGCGACCTGCGAGCCGAACAGCAGGGTGACCGGCGTCAGCGGCACGCCCAGGCCCAGCACCGAGGTGTTGGCCATCAGGTTCACCCCGTCGGGGACGTTCAGCTCCCCGCTGTACAGCGGGTTCTCCAGGCCCGTCACGGCCCGGGCCGCGCGGGCCAGCATCCACTCGAAGAGGATCTGGTCCCCGGCCTGGTGGAACAGCCGCCCCGGACGGCCCCACTGGCCGAGGGTCAGCAGCACCGCCAGGGCGAGGTAGCCGGCGACGACCAGCGCGTCCGGGGCGCGGGACGGCAGCCGGCGGGGCCGCCGCGCGGGTGCCGTGTCGACGGTGCCGGCCGCCGCCGGGGCGGCCATCAGGCCGGCTGGTCCGTGAGCGTCCGGACGTCCCACACCCAGACGTCCAGCTCCCGGCGGCCGGGGCCGACCAGCTGCTCGACGGTGCGCCGCAACTGCTCGGAGTGGTGCTGGGTGACCGGCAGCACCAGGATGGCCGCCCGCCAGTGCCGCAGCTCGTCCATGCAGCGGCGGCGCTGCCGGTCGTCCAGCTTCGGAATGCGGCCGGTCGAGGCGACCTCCTCCAGCAGCTTCCCGATGCCGCTGGGCCGGCCACCGAAGCGGCCGGGGTCGCCGGTGTTGCCGTTGCGCGGCGCCAGGAAGTAGCCGCCGGGGATCTTGAAGTCGAGGTTGGTGGAGGCGGCCCAGCGCATCCCGTGGGTGTGCCCCATGGCGGGCACCGGGATCGGCACCAGGGTCTGGTCCGGCCCGACGTAGCCACGCCACCGGTCGGCCGTGATGAAGTCCGGCACCGGGGGACGCGAGGTCATCTGCAACGGCATCGGCGCGATCGGCAGCAGCGCGAGGACGAGCCCGGCCAGGGTGAGCGTACGCAGCGTCCGCCGCTCCAGCGGCAGCGCCCGGGACCGCTCGACGGCGAAGGCCAGCAGGATGCCCACCACCACACTGGTGATCAGGCCGAACCGGGTGGGCACCACCGCGTCGAGCAGCGGCAACCGGACCAGCCACTCCCAGGGGCCGGTGATCAGCTCACGGTCCCACCAGGACACCCGCTCGCCGAGGGAGAGCACGGCGAAGAACGCCCCGGTCACGGCGAGCGCCCGGACGATCAGCTCCCGCCGCAGCCACACCGCGATGCCGACGGCGATGAGGGCGAGGCTCCAGCCGAAGAAGGCGTTCTCCTCGGAGTAGTTCGGGGCGAGGTTGACGTTGGCGCGCTGGTCGCCGCCGATCGTCGGCGAGCCGGGCGCGAAGAAGGCCGCGATGTCGTTGCCGTAGTCGCGGACCGCGTCGCTCAGACCGTGGTACGCCATGGGCCCGGCGAACTGGATGTAGAGCGGGTACGCGAGCAGCGCCCCGGCGAGCACGGTGCAGATCGCGAGGGCCTTGGCCAACGGCCGCCAGGCCGTTGCCCAGAGCGCCGGCCGCTGGGCGAGCACGGCGAGCAGGAACACGCCGCAGGCGAGCGCCGTGAAGAGCAGGATCTCCTCGTTGATGAACGCCTGGGCGGTGACCATCAGGGCGAGCAGAGCGCCGTCGCGCCACGGCCGGCGGGAGCGGGTGATGACCAGCACCCGCCAGACGATGAACGGCAGCAGGAACTGGGAGATGATGTTGGGGTGCCAGCTGGCGTGCGAGAGCATCGCCGGCGAGAACCCGCAGAACCAGCCGCCGACGGCGGCCGCCAACGGGCTGCGCACGACATGCCGGGAGAGCACGAAGTACCAGGCGGAGGCGGTGCCGGCGAGCGCGAGCGTGACCAGCAACACGAAGGTCACGGCCGGCCCGAAGAGCAGCGTCACCGGCACCATCGGGATGCCCAGCGCGAGGATGGCCGTGTTGGCCATCAGGTTGACCCCGTCGGGGTAGTTGAACTGCTCGGTGAAGAACGGGAACTCGCCGTGCAGCACCACGCGTACCGAGTGGGCGAGGAAGAACTGCACCTGGGCCGGGTCGCTGCTGTAGAGCGACGCCACCCGGCCGGCCGGGTCCACCCAGATCTGGCTGGTCACCCACACCGCGGCCAGCAGGAACAGGCCGAAGACCGTGAGGTCCTGCCGCCGCCGGGCCCACCGCCGCGGCCGGGCGCGCTCCGCCCCTCCCTCAGCCCCGCCGTCCGCTCCGGAGGAGGTCGCGGCGTCGGTCGCTCCGGTGTCGACGGCCACGCCGGGCGAGGAGTCGGCGTCGGTCGCTCCGGTGTCCACAGCCACGCCGGGAGCGCCGGCCTCGTCGGCGGGGGCGGCCCCGTCCGGCGTACGGTCGCCGGCGCCGCCCACGGACGGTGCCACGGGTTCGGACGCGGGGGCCGCGGCGGCGTCGGATTCCGACCTGGATTCGGCGCGGGTCTCGGCAGGCGTCACAGTCGGCGGAGTCTACCCGAGCGGGACATTCACCCTGAAACCACGGCAGTGTCCTGTGTGGCCGGTGTCGGCCGGGGCCCGCGACCTGCGCACGGACGGTGGGCGAGGTGGCGCGTCCCGGTGATCCGACATCTCGTACTATGGCGCTTTCCGTTTGAACGACGGCTGAGGCGATCGAGGGGGCGTACAGGTGGCTCCAGTCCGCTGGCGCGGCATCACGGCCACCGCACTGCTGAGTCTGCTACTCACCGTGACCGCCTGCGGTCCGGTGGCGCAGCGGCAGCCGACCGACCTACGGGTCGGCTACGACAGCCTGGACGGCGACCTCACGGTCTGGCCGCCACGGGGCACGCTCGCGGGCGACGCCGCCGTCCGGTCGGCCGTGACCGGGGCGGTACGCGACTGGCGGTCGCCGGCCGACGACCGGGTGCACCTGCCCACCTCCGGGATCCTCTGGTCCGGCGAGGTCGGCGGCGCGCCCCTGGCGCTGGTCGCGGCCGACGTGCCCGGCCAGAGCGCGTCCTGGCTGCTCCAGGTCACCGCCGAGGGCGGCCGGTACGCCGTCACCCGCGCCGTCGAGTACACCGACCCCGGCTACCTCGTCTACTCCGACGTGCTCCCCGTGCACACCGCCGACGGACGGCGCTACCTCACCTCCGACCGGGTGCAGCGGCTGCTCGGGCCGGACGGTCGCGCGCTGCGGCACACCGAGGGCCTCACCGAGCCGGTGAACGTGCCAGCCTGCCGGGCGGTGCCGGTGACCGCCACGCTCAAGGCCACCCGGGCACTGCCCCGGGGCCGGGCCGCCGACCGGCTGCTGGATCTCGGCACCGGCACCGCCGACCCCCGCTACCCCCTCGTACGCGACGAGAGCGGCTCCGGCAAGCGGGCCCTCACGGGCCTGGACACCTGCGTGCTCGCCGGGGAGGAGGGTCCCTTCGGCAGCATCCCCCGGCGCATCGGCGACCGGGAGGCGCCGCGCTCGGTGCCGGCGTCCTGGCCGATGACCAAGCTGACCGTACGCACCCTCGGCGAGGTCGCCCTGGGCGGTGGCGAGCCGGCGGAACTGGAACAGCTGACCTGGGAGACGGCCGACGGCATGATGTCCGCCGTGGTCTACCGCCCCGCCGACGGGGGCCCGCCGGTGCTCTCCCCCGCCGACCGGTCCGACCCGTTGCAGACGTACAGGCTGCCGGTGCCGGGGCAGCCGCTGGCCGTGCTGAGCTGGCGGCCGACCGCCGACAGTTCGCTGTCGACGCCGCCGGACACGCTCCGGCTGGTGGACCGGCCGGGGCTGGTCGTGGTGCCGATGCCGACCCGCTCGGCGACGTTCAGCCTCGCCGAGGCGGAGAAGACGCACTACCGCTCCGTCGGCGACCGCTGATCCGGGGGGCCGGACGCCGACGGCGGGTGTCCCGGTCTCCCGGGGCACCCGCCGTCGGCGGTCAGGGGCTCAGTTCTGCGCGGTCGCGTCGTCGGCGGTGACGACCGGCTCGACCGGCTCGACGTCGAGCCGGGAGATCCAGCCGGTGACGTCGCGGGCCACGTCCTGCGCGGTCAGGCCCAGGTCGGCGAGGATCTGCGCGCGGGTGCCGTGCGGGTGCCAGTCGGCCGGCACGCCCAGGTCCTTCAGCGGCACCCGGACGTCGGCGTCCCGCATCGCCTGGGCGAGGGCGTCACCGACGCCACCGACCCGGACCCCGTCCTCGACGGTGACCACGAGCCGGTGGCCGGCGGCCAACTCGACCAGCTCGGCCGGGACCGGGCGGACCCAGCGCGGGTCGACCACGGTGACCCCGTAGCCCTGCCCGGCGACCCGGGTCGCCACCTCCATGCCGAGGTGGCCGAAGGAGCCGACCGCGACCAGCAGCACGTCCTTGCGCGCCGACTCGGCCAGCACGTCGACGGTGCCGACCCGGCGCACGGCCGGCAGGTCGGCGGCGACGGTGCCGGTCGGGAAGCGGACGATGGTGGGGCCGTCGTCGACGGCCACCGCCTCGCGCAGTTCCTCGCGCAGGGTGGCGGCGTCGCGGGGCGCGGCGATCCGCAGGCCCGGCACGACCCCGAAGACCGACATGTCCCACATGCCGTAGTGGCTGGGCCCGTCGGGGCCGGTGATCCCGGCCCGGTCCAGCACGAAGGTCACCGGCAGCTTGTGCATCGCCACGTCCAGCAGGACCTGGTCGAAGGCGCGGTTGAGGAAGGTCGCGTAGACCGCCACCACGGGGTGCAGCCCGCCGAGGGCGAGGCCGGCGGCCGAGGTGGCCGCGTGCTGCTCGGCGATGCCCACGTCGTAGACCCGCTTCGGGTGCTTGCGGGCCAGCTTGGCGATGCCGGTGGGCTCGGCCATCGCGGCGGTGATGCCCACCACGTCGGGCCGCTCGTCGGCGATGGCGACCAGTTCGTCGGCGAAGACACCGGTCCACTTCACCGACGGGGCGGCGACCAGCTTGCCGGTCTCGACGTCGAAGGCGCCGGGACCGTGGAAGCAGTCGGCCTCGTCCTCCTCGGCCGGGCGGTAGCCGTAGCCCTTGCGGGTGACGGCGTGCACGATCACCGGGCCGCCGAAGTTCTTCGCCGCCCGCAGCGCCGACTCGACCGCCGTCACGTCGTGCCCGTCGACCGGGCCGACGTACTTGATGCCGAGGTCCTCGAACATCGCCTGCGGGGCGACCGCGTCCTTGATGCCCCGCTTGACCGCGTGCAGCACCTCGTACATCGGCTTGCCGACCAGCGGCGTCGAGCCGAGCGCCTCCTTGACGGTGTCGAGCACCTTCTCGTAGCCGGGGTTGAGCCGCAGCGTGGAGAGGTGGTCGGCGAGGCCGCCGATGGTCGGCGCGTAGGAGCGGCCGTTGTCGTTGACCACGATCACCAACGGGTTGCGGGCGGCGGCGATGTTGTTCAGCGCCTCCCAGCACATCCCGCCGGTGAGCGCGCCGTCACCCACCACGGCGACCACGCTGCGCTGCTCGCCCCGCAGCGCGTATGCCTTGGCCAGGCCGTCGGCGTAGGACAGGGCGGTGGAGGCGTGCGAGTTCTCGATGAGGTCGTGCTCGCTCTCGGCCTGGCTCGGGTAGCCGGAGATGCCGCCGCGCTGACGCAGCTTGTCGAAGCCGGTCTGCCGGCCGGTGAGGATCTTGTGCACGTACGCCTGGTGGCCGGTGTCGAACAGGAGCCGGTCGCGCGGGGAGTCGAAGACCCGGTGCATGGCCAGGGTCAGCTCGACCACGCCCAGGTTGGGGCCGACGTGCCCGCCGGTACGCGAGACCTTGGCGATCAGGAAGTCACGGATCTCCGCGGCGAGGACGTCCAGCTCCTCGGCGGACATCCGCTTGACGTCCTGCGGACCCCGTACGGTGGCCAGCAGCCCGGTGTGGTGGACCGTGTCCTCTTCAACGCTCATGACGCAAGAGTCTATCGGCCGTCCGGTACTCCGCAGCCTGGCCCGGATGCCCGCCGGCCGGCCCGGGGCCCTGATCGCCTGGTCAGTCCCCGGATCCGCGGCCGGCCCGGTCGCCGGCGAACCGGCCCCCTGGGAGATCAGGCCGCGATCCGCAGCCGCCGGGGCGCCGCGACGGTCGGGGCACCCCGGTGCGCCGGCCCGGACGGGGTCCAGGAGCCCAGCACGGCGGCCCGGGTGGCGCCCGTCACCGAGGGCAGCGCGCCCGGCAGCCCGTGCCAGGAGAGCCAGCCCAGCAGCGCGAACGCGTACGCCTCCTTGGCCTGCGCGGGCACCCCCAGCTCGTCGGTGGTGCGCAGCCGCCAGCGCCCCGCGCCGAGGGCGGCCAGCCGGTCCGTCAGCGTCCGGTTGCGCACCCCGCCGCCGGCCGCGACCACCTCGGTCACGCCGTGCCGGTCGCACTCGCCGGCCACCACCCGGGCGGTCAGCTCGGTCAGGGTGGCGAGCACGTCGTCGGCCGGCACCGCCTCGCCGAGCGCGGCCAGCCGGTCGTCCAGGTAGCCGGCGTGGAACAGCTCCTTGCCGGTCGACTTGGGTGGCGGGGCCGCGTAGTACGGCTCGGCGAGCAGCGCGGCGAGCAGGCCGGGGTGCACCCGACCGGCCGCCGCGCGGGCGCCGTCGAGGTCGCAGGGCCGGCCCAGGAGGCGACGGGCCGCCGCGTCGAGCAGCGCGTTGGCGGGACCCACGTCGTACCCGAGCACCGGCGCCCCGGGCGCGACGACCGTGAGGTTGGCGATGCCGCCCAGGTTGAGCGCGGCGCGCGGGGCCGCGCCGTCGGCCGGGTCGAGCAGCAGCGCGTCGAACGCCGGGACCAGGGGCGCGCCCTGCCCGCCGGCCGCGACGTCCGCCGAGCGCAGGTCGCTCAGCACGGGTACGCCCACCCGCGCCGCCACCCGGGCCACCGCGCCCAGTTGCAGGGTGCCCCGGGCGCGCCCGCCGTCCACCCAGTGGAAGACCGTCTGCCCGGGCGAGACCACCGCGTCGGCCGCGCCGCCGGCCAGCTCGACGCCGAGGGCCGCCGCCTCGGCGAAGACCTCCCCGAGGCGGTTGTCCAGGCGGCAGACCGCCTCGACGGTGGTGCTCGCGGGCGGCAGCAGCGCGCCGATCTCGGCGCGCAGCTCGTCGTCGTAGTCGACGCCCCGGTGCCCCAGCGGTCGTAGCCGCAACGTGTCCCCGTCGAGGGTGAACTCGGCGGCGGCCACGTCCACCCCGTCGTACGAGGTTCCCGACATCAACCCGACGATCTTCATCGCGTCAGGCTAGCGGTGGGCTCGCCCCGGCGGCAGGAGCAGGCCGACCAGCTCGACGTGCTGGGTCATCGGGAACAGGTCGAAGCCGCGCAGCTCGGCCAGCCGCCAGCCCAGCCCGGCGAAGGTGTGCACATCGCGGGCGAAGGCAGCCGGGTCGCAGGCCACGTACGCCACCGCGCGGGGACCGGCGGCCACGATGTCGCGCACCACCCGGGCGCCCGCGCCGGAGCGCGGCGGGTCGAGCACCACCACGTCGACCGGCCCGGTGATCCGGCGGCGGGCCAACGCGGTCTCCACCCGGGCCGGCACGACCTCCACCCGGGGCAGGTCACGCAGGTTCTCCCGGGCGGCGGCGACGCCCTGCGCCGCCGACTCGACCAGGGTGACGCGGCCCGCCTCGCCGACCCGGCCGGCCAGCGCGGCGGCGAACAGCCCCGCCCCGCCGTAGAGGTCCCAGGCCCGCTCGCCCGGGCGCGGGTCGGTCAGCCCCAGCACGGCCTCGACCAGGGTGTCGGCGGCGGCCGGGTGGACCTGCCAGAACGACGACGCCGGCAGCGTCCACTCCCGGCCGGCGGCCACCTCACGGACCCGCTCAGGGCCGCTGAGGGTGCGGGACACCCCGTCGGCGACGGCGGTGGCGGTCACGTCCCCGCCGGTGGAGGCGACCGTCTCGACCGCGTCCGCGTCCGGCCAGCGCGCCCCGGTCGGGGCCAGCACGGGCAGCTCCCGGATCGCCGGGTGGGCGATCAGGCAGCGGTCGATCGGCACCACCTCGTGCGAGCGGTGCTTGAGCAGCCCGGCCCGGCCCGCCCCGTCGACGGCGTAGCGGACGCGGGAGCGCCAGCCGAGCGGGCCGCCGGGCAACGGCTCGACCCGGACGCCGAGGGCGTCCAACTCGGCGTCGGTGAGCCCGCCGAGGCGGGTGAGCTGCTCGCGTACGACCGCCGCCTTCCAGTCGAGCTGGGCTGCCGGGGCGACGTGTTGCAGGTCGCACCCGCCGCAGCGGCCCGGCTTCGCGTACGGGCAGGGCTGCTCGACCCGGTCCGGGGAGGCCTCGATCACGGTCACCGCGTCGGCCCGGACGAAGCCCCTGTGCACCTCGGTCACCTCGGCGACCACCCGCTCCCCGGGCAGCGCGTGCCGGACGAAGACCACCTGCCCGTCCACCCGGGCGACGCAGTGCCCGCCCGGCGCGACCGCCCCGACGGTCAGCTCGACGCGTTCGGCCTCCTCCAGCCCCCGTGCGTACTCCTGCGGGTTCACCGCTCACCCCCACCACTCGGGCCGCTCTCTCCGGGCGGCGCGGACACGACGGGCGGCACGCTCGGCGGCAGGGTGCCGCGCGGCGCCACCCGGGGCCCGCGCGCCGGGCCCCGACTGAGGGTGGCGTCCAGCCGGTCCAGGTCCTTGCCCGCCGTCGAGGCGAGCTGCCACGGCACGCTGGTCACCATCACCCCCGGTTCGAAGAGCAGCCGCCCCTTCAGGCGCAGCGCGCTCTGGTTGTGCAGCAGGTGCTCCCACCAGCGCCCCACCACGTACTCCGGGATGAAGACCGTGACCACGTCGCGCGGCGACTCCCGGCGGACGCCGGCCACGAAGTCGAGGATGGGCCGGGTGATCTCCCGGTACGGCGAGTCGACCACGGTCAGCGGGACGGGCAGGTCCCGCCGCTCCCACTCCGTCTGCAACTCCCGGGTGTCCTTCTCGTCGACGTTCACGGTCACCGCGGTCAGCGTGTCCGGCCGGGTCGCCCGGGCGTACGCGATCGCCCGCAGCGTCGGCTTGTGCACCTTGCTGACCAGCACGACGGCGTGGTTGCGGGCGGGCAGCACGGCCCGGCCCTCGTCCGGCGGGGTCAGCTCCGCGGCGACCCGGTCGTAGTGCCGGCGGATGCCCAGCATGAGCATGTAGATCATCGCCATCGCGGCGATGGCGATCCACGCCCCGAGCAGGAACTTGGTGACGAGCACGATGACCAGCACCGCGCCGGTCATCGCCATGCCGAAGGCGTTGATCGCCCGGGAGCGCAGCATCTGCCGGCGCGCCTGCGGGTCCCGCGTCGTCCTCAGGTGCCGGTTCCAGTGCCGGATCATGCCGGCCTGGGAGAGCGTGAACGAGACGAACACGCCGACGATGTAGAGCTGGATGAGCCGGGTCACCTCGGCCTGGAAGCCGACGATCAGCACGATCGCGGCGACGGCCAGGAAGACGATGCCGTTGGAGAAGGCCAGCCGGTCACCGCGGGTGTGCAGCTGCCGGGGCAGGTAGCGGTCCTGGGCGAGGATCGAGCCGAGCACCGGGAAGCCGTTGAACGCCGTGTTCGCGGCCAGGAAGAGGATCAGCGCGGTGACCCCGGCGACCACGAAGAGCAGCACCGAGCCGGAGCCGAAGACCGTCTCCCCGAGCTGGGTGGTGACGGTCTTCTGCACGTACCCCTCGGGGCCGGAGATGATCTGGAGCCTCGGGTCCTCGACGAACTGCAGGCCGGTGAGCCGGGACAGCCAGATGATGCCGACGAGCATGGCCACCGAGATGGTGCCGAGCAGCAGCAGCGTGGTGGCCGCGTTGCGGCTCTTCGGCGCCTTGAACGCCGGCACCCCGTTGGAGATCGCCTCCACGCCGGTCAGCGCCGCGCAGCCCGAGGAGAACGTGCGCAGCAGCAGGAAGACCAGGGCGAAGCCGGTGACGCTGTGCTCGGCCTGGATCTCCAGGCCGGCGCTGGGCGCCCGCAGGTCGTGGCCGAGCACGAAGACCCGTACGAGGCCGGTCAGCAGCATCCCGACCATCACGATGATGAAGCCGTAGGTGGGGATCGCGAACGCGGTGCCGGACTCGCGCAGCCCTCGCAGGTTCACCGCCGTGAGCAGCACCACCGCGGTGACGGCGATCAGCACCTTGTGGGTGGCCACGAACGGCACCACCGAGCCCAGGTTGGCCACCCCCGAGGAGACCGAGACCGCGACCGTGAGCACGTAGTCGACCAGCAGCGCGCTGGCCACCGCGACGCCCGCCCGGGGGCCGAGGTTGACCGTGGCCACCTCGTAGTCGCCGCCGCCCGAGGGGTAGGCGTGCACGTTCTGCCGGTAGCTGGCGACGACGGTGAGCATCACCACCACGACGGCCAGGGCGATCCACGGCGAGAAGAGGTACGCCGAGGCGCCGGCGATGGAGAGGGTCAGCAGGATCTCGTCGGGCGCGTACGCGACGCTGGAGAGGGCGTCGGACGCGAAGACGGGCAGCGCGATGCGCTTGGGCAGAAGCGTGTGCTTGAGCCGGTCGGACCGGAACGGTCGACCGAGGAGCAGCCGCTTCAGCAGCGAGGTGGGTCTGGCCACAACCGCCAAGCGTACGACCACCCGGTTGCGCCCCGTGGGGTGGCCGATCGCGCGGCGGCGGAGCGGCGGAGTACCGTCGGTCCGCGCCCACGCCCGCGACGTGGCAGGCTCGCAGACGGCAGGCCCACCGGCCGGGCGTTGCGCACCTTGAGGAGGGACGCGGTGCATGTCGTGATCATGGGTTGCGGCCGGGTCGGCTCGACCCTCGCCCACAGCCTGGAGTCCCGGGGGCACTCGGTCGCCGTCATCGACCACGACGCCGACGCCTTCCGCCGGCTCGGCCCCGACTTCGCCGGGATCACCGTCACCGGCGCCGGCTTCGACGGGGAGGTCCTCCGGCAGGCCGGCATCGAGCGGGCGGACGCCTTCGCGGCCGTCTCCAGCGGCGACAACTCCAACATCATCTCGGCCCGGCTCGCCCGGGAGACGTTCGGCGTGTCCCGGGTCGCGGCGCGCATCTACGACCAGCGCCGCGCCCAGGTCTACGAGCGGCTCGGCATCCCCACGGTGGCCACCGTCCGGTGGACCGCCGAGCGGATGCTGCGGCACCTGGTGCCGGAGGGGAACGTGGAGATCTTCCGGGACGCGACGAGCACCGTGTCGATCATCGAGGTGCCGGTGCACAAGGACTGGGTCGGCCGGCCGGTACGCGCCCTGGAGGAGGCGACCGGGGCCCGGGTGGCGTACCTGATCCGCTTCGGCATCGGCACGCTGCCGACCCGCTCCAGCGTCGTCCAGGAGGGCGACCAGGTCTTCATGCTGGTCACCGACGACATCGCGGCGACGGTCACGTCGGTGGCGGCGACGCCGCCCGAAGGAGGGCTGTGAGCATGCGCATCGCCATCGCCGGCGCGGGCAACGTGGGCCGCTCGATCGCGCAGGAGCTGATCGACAACGGCCACCAGGTGATGCTCATCGAGCGCCAGCCCCGGATGCTGCGGCCCGACCGGGTGCCGGCCGCCGACTGGGTACTGGCCGACGCCTGCGAGCTGACCAGCCTGGAGGAGGCCGACATCGCCGGCTGCGACGTGGTGGTCGCCGCCACCGGGGACGACAAGGTCAACCTGGTGGTCTCGCTGCTGGCCAAGACCGAGTTCGCGGTGCCCCGGGTGGTGGCCCGGGTCAACCGGGCCGAGAACGAGTGGCTCTTCACCGAGCAGTGGGGCGTCGACGTCGCGGTCAGCAAGCCGCGGGTGATGGCCGCCCTGGTCGAGGAGGCGGTCACCGTCGGCGACCTGGTGCGGCTGATGACCTTCCGGCAGGGCGAGGCGAACCTCGTGGAGATCACCCTGCCGCCGACCGCCCCGTACGTCGGGGAGCCGTTGCGCGCCGTCCCGCTGCCCCGCGACTCGGCGCTGGTGGCGATCCTGCGCGGCAAGCGCGTGCTGGTGCCCACGCCCGACGACCCGCTCGAGGCCGGCGACGAGTTGATCTTCGTGTGCACGGCGGAGGTCGAGGACGCCGTACGCGCGGTGGTGCTCGGACCGGACAGCGTCGAGCGCACCCGCGGGCAGCGCTGAGGCGCGGCGCCCGGTGGGCGAACGGCCGGCTCAGCCGCCGGGCAGCGCCTCGGGCTCCGCTTCCCGGGTCACCCGCCGGACCGTCCAGACGGTGATCAGCAGCAGCAGCACGTACGGCGGGTAGCCCAGCACCAGCCGCGCCACGCCGAGCGCCGTGTCCTGGTGGGCGAGGTAGAGCCCGGCCTGCACGCCCACCTTCGCCAGCCACACCACGCCCCAGAGCACGGTGAGCCCGGTGAAGGTACGCACCAGTCGCGGGTCGTCGCGCCACTCCGAGCGGCCCTTGGCCACCAGCACCGACCAGATCCACCCCACCAGGGGCTGCCGGACCGCCGCCGAGACGAGCAGGGCCAGCCCGTAGCCGATGCCGTAGAGGATGCCGGGGAGGTAGAAGTCCCGTTCGTCGCCGGTGCGCCAGGCGATCGCGGCGCCGACGGCGATGCCGAAGAGCCCGTTGACCGCGTGCCGGACCGGTCGGCGCTGCGCCAGCCGGAGGCCGGCGATCAGGAGCGCCACCGCCACCGAGGCGATCACGGCGGGTCGCAGCTCGCCGATGATGTTGGCCAGCACGAAGACGACCACCGGGATGCTGGACTCGACCAGTCCCCGCCAGCCGCCGAGCTGGTCGGCCATCTGCTCGGCGAGGGTGGGCAGCTGCTCCTCGTCCTGCGGGTCACTCGCCGGCTGTGCCGCCCGGTGCTGTCCCGTCGTCATCGCACGCCTTCCGTCCGCCGCGGCCACCGGGTCACTTCGGCGGTTCCAGCTCGTAGTACGGGTTGTAGATCACCTTGCGGTCGTCGCGCACGGCCACCCGCCCGCGCGCGGTCAGGTGCCGACCGGGCTCGATGCCGGTGATGTGCCGCCGGCCCAACCAGACCAGGGTGACCACGTCGCTGCCGTCGTAGAGATCCGCTTCCAGGGTGGGCAGGTTGGTTCGGGGGGTGTAGACCACCGTACGCAGCCGGCCGGCCACGGAGACCACCTGCCCCCGCGTGCACTGCCCGGCCGGGACACCGCCGTGCTCGGCGCTCTCCCGGCGCAGCTCCTGCGCCTCGATCTCCGCCTCGCTCGCGGTGAGCCGGCGCAGCATGCGGCGCAGACCCCGGCCCTCGTCGGTCGACATGACCTCCGTGTCACCCTCTCCACGCTGGCCGACGCCACGCCGGCACCCGGGCAGGCCCCGGCGGCGCCGGAACCGTCCCGCCAGCGTACGCCGAAGGGGCCGGTCCCGGCGCGTCGTGCCGGACGGTCAGGCCTCGCGGGGCGCGGGAGCGGGGTTGGCCTCGGTCGCCGCCTGGTCGGCCACGTCCCGGGGCAGCCGCAGCGGCAGCGGCTCACGCACCGGCTTGGCCTCCTGGCCCCGGTCGACCACCAGGCCGTCGAGGCACTCGGCGAGCGGGCCGGCGGCGGCCGGGTCGCTGGCCGCGTCGCCCTGGTAGACGCCGCGGACCATCCAGCGTGGCCCGTCGATGCCGACGAATCGCAGGGCGGTCAGGCCGTCCGGCGTACGCACCCGGGCGTGCAGCTCGGTGCCGTACTCGCCCTGGACCTCCTGGGCCGCCGCGCCGTCGTTGAACAGCGACTTGCGGATCTCCTCGCGCACCTCGTCCCAGATGCCCTCGGAGCGCGGCGCGGCGAAGACGCCGAGCTGGAGCGCGTTCGCCCCGTGCACGAGCACGACCTGCTGGATCACGCCCTCGGGGTCGGCCTGCACCCGCACCTCGACGTCGCGCACCGCCGGGATGTGCAGGCTGCCCAGGTCGAGCCGCTGCACGCCCTCGGGCGCCTCGGAGATGTCGTACGGCCCACGGGCCGGGCCCGACTCCTCCTGGGAGTCGAGAACCTCGGTCGTCTGCTCGTCACGGGCGTGCCGTCCGGCACTGTCCCGCTTCCGGGAGAAGATCACTGCGCCAACCTTCCGCTGTTCGTTCTCACCCTGCCACCTCTTCCGTCCGGCCGCCTGCCCGGTCGCGCTCTTCCCGTCGTGCGTCGGGCACGTCCGGCGCCCACCGTGCCTCCGGGGCCCCGCCCTGCCCGTCGCCCGCCGCCGGCGGCGCCAGGCCGGCGTGGCCGCCGGTGGAGCCGTGCCCGCCGCTCCCGCGCCGGGACGCGGGCAGCTCGGCCGTCGGAAGGAACTCCGCCCGCGCCACCCGCTGCACGACGAGCTGTGCGATCCGGTCACCGCGGGAGATCTTCGCCGGTGTCTCCCGATCATGATTGATCAGGTTGACGAGGATCTCACCCCGGTAGCCGGCGTCGACCGTACCGGGCGCGTTGAGCACCGTCACGCCGAGTCTGGCCGCCAGCCCCGAACGGGGGTGGACCAGGCCCACGTACCCCTCGGGCAACGCGATCGCCACGCCGGTCGGGACCAGGGCGCGACCGCCCGGTGGCAGCTCGACGTCCGCCGCCGCCACCAGGTCTGCCCCGGCGTCGCCGGGATGGGCGTACGCCGGCAGCGGCAACTCGGGGTCGAGCTGCCGTACGGGCACGGGTACGACTTCCGTCACGGTTCCCCTCTTCCGTCCGTCTTGCTGGGGTGACCCTGCCATCCTGCCGGTTCCGCCGGCCGTCGTGCGCCGTACCCTGGCAGGAGTGAGCCTGTCAGCATCCTCGTCGTCTCCGGTGTCGACCGCCGCGACGCCCCCGCAGCACACCGAGCGGCTCGGTCTGCCCTGGTGGTTGTGGCTGGGTGGCCTGGCCACGGCCCTGCTGCTGGCCGTGGAGGTCTGGATGGGCGCGCCCGGCGTCCGCGCCTGGCTGCCGTTCGCCGTGCTGCTCCCGGCGACCGTCGCCGGCCTGGCCTGGCTGGGCCGGATCAGGATCTCCGTACGCGACGACGAACTGCGGGTGGACGACGCCCGGCTGCCGGTCCGCTTCGTCGCCGACGTCGTCCCGCTGGACGCCGCCGGCCGGCGTGAGGTGCTCGGGGTCGGCGCCGATCCGCTGGCGTTCGTGGTGCAGCGGCCCTGGATCCCCGGCGCCGTACAGGTGCTCCTCGACGACCCGGCCGACCCCACCCCGTTCTGGGTGGTCAGCACCCGCCGCCCGGTCGAGCTGGCCGAGGCGGTCCTCGCCGCCCGCGACGCCGCCCGCCCCTGAGACAGCCGCGCCGCCGCGCGTCCGGAGTCTTCCCGGCGCCGCCCGCGCCCTGAGCCCGTCCCACCGCCGCCCGCGCCCTGATCTTCCCGGCACCACCCGCGCTGAGCCCCTCCTGGCGCCACCCGCGCCCTGAGTCCGTCCCGGCGTCGCCCCGCGCCTGAGCCCGTCCCGACGCTGTCGGCTCCGCTCGCGGCGGTTCAGCGGGCGCCCGGGAGGGCCGGCGGGGTGCCGGGCAGTGCCTTGGACTGGCGGCGCAGGTCGCTGCGGAGCTGGTCGGCCATCATCCGGGTGGCGCGGCGGTTGAGGTAGCTGGCCACCGCCGCCCCGGTCAGGAACGGGCCGAGGGTGGTCAGGTTGCGGCCGAAGCGCTTGAGCAGCGTGTCCCGCAGCTCCTTGCGCGCGGCGGTGCCCAGCACCGCGCCGACCCCGACACCGGGCATCATCGGGTTGATCCCCCGCTGCCCGGCCCAGGACTGCATCAGCGCCACCGCCCGCTGGGTGCCGCCGGTCGGCGTCGGCATCCCGTAGACCTCGTGCAGCTCGCCGATCAGCTTGAGTTCGACGGCCACCACGGCGACCGTCTCGGCGGCGAGCAGCACCGGCGCGGAGAGCAGCGCCGGGGCGACCGTCCACTCGACCGCCGCCACTCCCCCGCCGGCGGCGCCGATCCCGGCCGTCGTCCGGGCGGCGTTGCGGACCAGCCGCTCGGCCAGCGCCTCGCCGTCCAGGCCGTCGAAGTGCCGGCGCAGGGTGGCCAGGTCGCGTACGGGCACGTGCGGGGCGATCTCGGCGACCGTGTCGACCATCCAGCGCACCGCGCTCTTCGGCTTGAACAGGTCCGTCAGCCCGCGCGCCCGCGCCTGCCCGACGAGCCGACCGAGCAACTGGCGCCGGCGGGCCGGCTCCACGTCGTCGGCGGTCAGCGCCGCGACCGTGGCGCCCAGTTCGTCCGCGCCGCGGTCGGCACCGGGCGGGGCCACGACGGCGGCGTGATCGCCGCGCGTGACCACAGGATCGTCGTCACGGTCGCGGGAAGCCGTGGAGTCGCCGTCCTGGTCGTGTGGGGCCCTGCGGTCACCGTCGCGCCCGCGCGGGGCCGTGGCGTCACGGTCGCGCGGGGGCACGCCGTCACCGTCAGGGTCGCGCGGGGACCTGCCGTCACCGTCGCCGTGGTGCGGTGCCGTGGCGTCACGCCCGGGCGCGTCGGCGTGGTCACGCCGCACGGACGCGGGCGCGGCGTGGTCGCCCCGCGCGACGGGGCCGCCCTGGCCGCCGGCCCGGCCCAGGTCCGCGCCAGGCGTGCCGCCGGACTCGCTCCGCTCGCTCATGCCCGACCTCCCCCAGATGGACCGACGTCGACGTGACGGGTCACCGTCATCGAGTCAAGCAGGTCCACGGGACCATCGCACGGCGACTCGGACAGCGGCGGCCCCGACGAGGGAGCCGCCGCTGGTGCGGACGCACGATGTCAGACGCACTCGCGGCAGATGAGTTCGCCGTTGCGCTCGACCGCCAACTGGCTGCGGTGGTGCACCAGGAAGCAGCGGGCGCACCGGAACTCGTCCTGCTGCATCGGCAGCACCTTGACCGTGAGTTCCTCGTCCGCCAGGTCGGCGCCGGGCAGCTCGAAGCTCTCGGCCACCTCGGCCTCGTCGACATCCACGGCGCCCGATTGTGAGTCGACGCGTCGGGCCTTGAGCTCTTCCAGGCTGTCCTCGCCGAGGTCGACCTCGTCGCGACGCGGGGCGTCGTAGTCGGTGGCCATCGGTTTCACTCTCCCATATCGATGTTGTCGCTTCCGGTTGTAACGCCGGACGACGCTGTTTCGGTTCCGCTGGCCGGCCACCACTTGTGTCGGTCACCCGACCCGAAGACAGCACGGGCGAAGGCGTCCCCCAAGGAACACCCTGCGAGCGCGGAACCCTACCCCCCCTGTGGGCGAGGCATGTATACCGCCCTCGTGGCTGAGATGTACGCCCCCGCACTCGAAGTTGTTCCCAATGTGACTCAGGCGACACGAAGATAGGGGTAGTACTACCTGGTTCCCGGTTGGCGCGCCGGCATGTCCGGCTGTTTCCACGCGACGGCCGGACAACCGTTAACCTCAGCGGCGTACTCGACGGCCGGCGGGGCGGCCCGTCCACCGGCGGCCGCCACCACCCACCACTGTCCGGGGAGCACCCTGATGAGCTTTGCGCGAGTGCGAGCACTCGTTGTCGTCGGCCTGCTGGCGGTGCTGGCCCTCGTCTTCGTGGTCGTCGCGCTGGTCCGCGACACCCAGAGCAGCGCCGGCCTCGCCGGAGGCTGCCCCGAGGGCTGGCCGCTGGCCGACGTGACCCTGCGGGAACCCAAGGACGTCAAGATCAACGTGCTCAACGGCACGGACCGGATCGGCCTGGCCACGTCCGTCGCCGACGACTTCCGCAACCGGAAGTTCCAGGTGAAGAAGGCCGGCGACGAGAAGAAGCAGATCGACGACATCGCCGTCCTGCGCTACGGCCCGAAGGGGGTCGGCTCGGCGCACCTGCTGCGGGCGTACTTCCTCGACAACGCCGAGTACGACTACGACGCCAAGCGCACCGACGACGTCGTCGACGTGGTGCTCGGCAGCGGCTTCCAGCAGCTCGCCACCACGACCGAGGTCAACCAGTCCCTGGGCGACCTCGGCGCGCCGGTCGCCCCGGCCGGCTCCTGCCCGGTGCGCGAGGACGACTGAGCGCGCCGCGCCCCCGGTCCCGCCGGGGGCGCGGCACCGGCCGGTCAGGGACCGCCCGAGGCGTCCAGGTCGGCGAGGCGGTCGTGCAGCGGCTTGAACAGCGCCGCCGGCGCGGCGATCACCAGGTCCGGGCCGGCGGGCAGCCCGCCCAGCCCGGCGACCAGCAGCCCGGCCTCGCTCGCCACCAGGCCGCCGGCTGCCTGGTCCCAGGCGGCGAGCCCCTTCTCGTAGTAGGCGTCCACCCGCCCCTCCGCCGCCAGACAGAGATCCACCGCAGCCGCGCCGAAGCGACGGATGTCCCGGATGTGCGGGATCAGCTCGGCGATCACCCGCGCCTGGTGCGCCCGGCGCGCCGGGTCGTAGCCGAAGCCCGTGGCGACCAGCGCCTGGCCGAGGTCGGTCTCGACGGAGCAGCGCAGCCGCTCGCCGTCGCGCCAGGCGCCCCCGCCGGCCGTGGCCGTCCACTCCTCGCCCGTGCTGATGTTGCGCACCACCCCGGCGACCACCTCGCCGTCGACCTCGGCGGCGAGCGACACGGCGTAGTGGGGGATCCCGTAGAGGTAGTTCACGGTGCCGTCGATCGGGTCGACGATCCAGCGGACGCCGCCGGGGCCGACCGGGCCGGTCTCGCCCGCGCCGTACTCCTCGCCGAGGACGGCGTCGCCCGGCCGCAGCCGGCGCAGCGCGGCGATCACCTGTCGCTCGACCGCCCGGTCGGCGGCGGTCACCACATCGGTGACGGTGCTCTTGGTGGCGGCGACCGACACGCCCTCGACCCGCATCCGGTGCGCGGTGGCGGCCGCGTCCCGGGCCACCTCGACCGCGATCTCAAGCAGTTCCGACGGCGTCGAGCGATCCATCGTTCGTCCCCTTCCCGCACGGCCGGGGTGTTCCGACTCACGCGCGGTACCATCCTTACAAAGTCCACATCTACGTCGAATCGGCGGTCCCCGCCGCGGGTCCGCCGTGCGGCGACGGATGATCGTCGCAGACGGAGTTACAATTCACCCCTGCCCACGCTGCGACGGACCGCCAACGACCGGCCGGCCCGGGACACGGGGGTCCCTCAACCACATCGCCCGGCAAGGTGCCCCGCTCTGCGTCGGACGACCCGGCCGTGCTCGCTCTTCGCCTCCGGAAGGTCATTCGTGACAGAACCCCGCCAGACCGGCGCCGACGTTCGCTCGCTCACCGACACTCTGATCGCCCACGCGCAGAGCGCCGGCGGTCAGCTCACGTCGGCTCAGCTCGCGCGCACCGTCGAGTCCGCCGAGGTGACTCCGGCCCAGGCCAAGAAGATCCTGCGGGCACTCTCCGAGGCGGGAGTGACCGTGGTGGTGGACGGCTCGGCGAGCACCCGCCGCCGCGTCGCCGCCGCCCGATCGGCCACCCCGGCGTCCCGGGCCACCACCGCCAAGACCACCAAGAAGGCCGTCGCGCCCGCCCCGAAGCAGGCGCCCGCCGCCGACGAGGCAGCGGCGCCCGCCCCGCGCAAGGCCGCCCCCCGCAAGGCCACCGGCACCACCGCCGAGGTGGCCAAGGCCGCTGCCCCGGCGAAGGCGACCAAGTCGACCCGGGCCACCAAGGCGACGGTCGCGGCGGCCGGCGCCGCCTCGGCCAAGGCCGGCGGCAAGGCCAAGGGCGAGGGCGACATCGACCCGGAGGAACTGGCCGCCGAGATCGAGGACGTGGTCGTCGAGGAGCCGGCGGAGCTGACCCGGGCCGCCGAGACCGACGCCGCCAACTCGGCCAGCGACAACGACTTCGAGTGGGACGACGAGGAGTCCGAGGCGCTCAAGCAGGCCCGCCGCGACGCGGAGCTGACCGCCTCCGCCGACTCGGTGCGCGCCTACCTCAAGCAGATCGGCAAGGTCCCGCTGCTCAACGCCGAGCAGGAGGTGGAGCTGGCCAAGCGGATCGAGGCCGGGCTCTACGCCGCGGAGCGGCTGCGCGCCGCCGAGGAGGGCGAGGAGAAGCTCACCCGCGAGATGCAGCGGGACCTGGGCTGGATCTCGCGGGACGGCGAGCGCGCCAAGAACCACCTGCTGGAGGCCAACCTCCGGCTGGTCGTCTCGCTGGCCAAGCGCTACACCGGCCGCGGCATGGCCTTCCTCGACCTGATCCAGGAGGGCAACCTCGGCCTGATCCGCGCGGTCGAGAAGTTCGACTACACCAAGGGCTACAAGTTCTCCACCTACGCCACCTGGTGGATCCGGCAGGCGATCACCCGGGCGATGGCCGACCAGGCCCGCACCATCCGCATCCCGGTGCACATGGTCGAGGTCATCAACAAGCTCGGCCGCATCCAGCGCGAGTTGCTCCAGGACCTGGGCCGCGAGCCCACGCCGGAGGAACTCGCCAAGGAGATGGACATCACACCGGAGAAGGTGCTGGAGATCCAGCAGTACGCCCGGGAGCCCATCTCGCTGGACCAGACCATCGGCGACGAGGGCGACAGCCAGCTCGGTGACTTCATCGAGGACTCGGAGGCCGTGGTCGCGGTCGACGCGGTCTCGTTCTCGCTCCTGCAGGACCAGCTCCAGCAGGTGTTGCAGACGTTGTCCGAGCGTGAGGCCGGTGTGGTACGCCTGCGCTTCGGCCTGACCGACGGGCAGCCGCGCACGCTGGACGAGATCGGCCAGGTCTACGGGGTGACCCGGGAGCGGATCCGGCAGATCGAATCCAAGACGATGTCCAAGCTGCGCCACCCGTCGCGCTCGCAGGTGCTCCGGGATTACCTGGACTGATCGCAAACGTCAACCGAACGTGTCGTTTTGACCACCTGGCGTGCAACGTCGGAAGGTGACCGTCCGGTTGCTCGATTGTGATCGTTGACGTGGCACCCTGGGTGCACGGCACACTGTCCCTGCCATGTGTGACCTCGGTCCCCCGCGGGCACACAGGGAACGCAGCGCCGGGACAGGGTGTTGCACGATAGGTGAGCAACGACCGAAGAGATTGTTCATCGGTGACGACCAGAGGAGGAAGGCGATGACCCCGACCCTCACGCCGCCGCCCGAGACGGTGGCTCCCCCAGCCGCCGATGAACGGTGCGACCGCTGCAATGCTGCCGGCAAGCTCCGGATCACTCTGGCGGGTGGGAGCGAGCTGGTGTTCTGTGGGCACCACGCGAACAAGTACGCGGAGGATCTCGTGAAGATCACCGTACGGTTCGCGACGGACCCGGAGTTCAGCTGGCGTGGCGCCGATCTGATGGCGAACTGAGAGATTCCGCGACCCACGACATAAGCCGGCCGGAGGCCCCAGACGGGGCCTCCGGCCGGCTTTCTACGCACCGGGGACGCCGACGCCGCGGCCCGACCCGAGGCGGGCCCGGACCTCAGAGGGTCTGGACGGTGGCGATGCGTTCCTCGAGCTGCTCGATGGTGGCCTGCGCGCTCGGCGGGCCGCCGCAGAGGCGGCGCAGCTCCGCGTGGATCTTCCCGTGCGGCTGCCCGGTGCGGTGGTGCCGGGCGGCCACGAGGGCGTTCAGTTGGCGACGTAGGGCGACCCGACGCTGGGCGGCACTCATCGGTGCCGGCGGCGCCGTGGACGTCTCAGCGGCCGTCTCAGCCGGCCTGGCGGCCCGTCGGCGCTGGGCCGCGAGCTGCTCCTGCTGCCGCTTGGTCAGCAGGAGGGCGACCTGGTCGGCGGTGAGCAGCCCGGGCAGGCCGAGGTATTCCTCCTCCTCGGGGGTGCCGGCCTGGGCGGCGGTGCCGAACGAGGCGCCGTCGAAGATCACCTGGTCCAGCTCGGCCGTGGCGGAGAGCGCGGCGAAGCGCTTCTCCAGCTCGCCGCTGGCCTGGTCGTCGCGCTGGGCGCGCTCCAACAGGTCGTCGTCGAAGCCCTCGCGGTCCTTGGGCTTGCCGAGCACGTGGTCCCGCTCGGCCTCCATCTCGCTGGCCAGCCCGAGCAGGTGCGGCACGCTGGGCAGGAAGACCGAGGCGGTCTCGCCCGGACGGCGGGCGCGGACGAACCGGCCGATCGCCTGGGCGAAGTAGAGGGGGGTGCTGGCGCTGGTCGCGTACACGCCGACCGCCAGCCGGGGGATGTCGACGCCCTCGGAGACCATCCGGACCGCCACCAACCAACGTTGCTCGGACGCCGCGAACGTGGCGATCCGCGCCGAGGCGCCCACGTCGTCGGAGAGCACCACCGCCGCGCGCTCGCCGGTCACCTGCGCGATGAGCTTCGCGTACGAGCGGGCGGCCTGCTGGTCGCTGGCGATGATCAGCCCGCCGGCGTCGGGCATCCCCGCGTTGCGCAGCACGGTCAGCCGGGCGTCGGCGGCCCGCAGCACCTGCGGCATCCAGTCGCCCGCCGGGTCCAGCGCGGTACGCCACGCCTGCGCGACGAGATCCTGGGTCATCGGCTCGCCGAGCCGCGCCGCCAACTCCTCCCCGGCGTTGGTGCGCCACCGCGTCTCCCCCGAGTACGCCAGGAAGAGCACCGGCCGCACGACGCCGTCGCGCAGCGCGTCGGCGTAGCCGTAGACCGAGTCGGCGCGGGAGCGGAGCAGCCCGTCGCCGCCCCGCTCGTAGCTGACGAACGGGATCGGGTTGTCGTCGGAGCGGAACGGGGTCCCGGTGAGCATCAGCCGGCGCTCGGCGCCCTCGAAGGCCGCCTTCACCCCGTCGCCCCAGGAGCGGCTGTCCCCCGCGTGGTGGATCTCGTCGAGGACGACCAGGGTGCGCCGGGTGAGCGTGCGCCGCTTGTGCACCTGGGGCGCCATGCCCACCTGCGCGTACGTCACCACCGCGCCGTGGAAGTCGGCGGAGGAGTGCAGGTCGGCGTTGCGGAACGCGGCGTCGAGCTGGATGCCGACCCGGGCCGCCGCCTGCGCCCACTGGGTCTTCAGGTGCTCGGTCGGGGCCACCACGGTCACCGCCTCGACGGTGCCGTCGGCGAGCAACTCGGCGGCGATCCGCAGCGCGAAGGTGGTCTTTCCGGCGCCCGGGGTGGCGACCGCCGTGAAGTCGGGGTCACGCCGGCGCAGGTACTCCACGAGTGCCTTGCGCTGCCACGCGCGCAGTGCCGGAAACGTCTCGATCGCCGGCAACCGGGCCGCCACGGGAAGCTCCTCTCCGACCGCCTGACGGCGGACCCCGGGCGAGGGGCACGGGTACCGCCGCCCATGAAAACGCCTCCGCGCAGGTGGTGCCGCGAAGGCCGACTCAGCATAACCAGGGCGGGCCGCCCGACCCAGCCGACGCCACGCTGGTCACATCCGCCACGCCTGTCAGGGCTGGACGCCGGAGGTGCCCGTACGCGGCGGACGCAGGGTGGCCACCGGCGCCGACCAGCGCCGTCGCAACGCCACCAGGCGCAACAGGAACACCACGACCGCCGCCGCGGTCAGCCAGCCGGCGTTGGCGTGCCCGAGGGCGTCCAGCAGCGCCACGAGGATCGAGCCGGCGAGGGCGGCGACGGCGTAGATCTCCCGCCGCAGCACCACCGGGATCTCGGCGGTGAGCAGGTCGCGGCCGAGGCCGCCGCCGATCGCGGTGAGCATGCCGATCACGCAGGCCCCGACCGCGGGCACCTGGGCGTCGAGCGCCTTGACCGTGCCGGTGACGGTGAACAGCGCCAGCCCGGCCGCGTCCAGCACGAGCACGGTGGTACGCAGCCGGGCGAACTGGGGGTGCAGCCAGAAGACGGCGGCGGCGGTGACGGCGGCCGTGGCGGCGTACCGCCAGTCGCCGAAGGCCAGCGGCGGCGCCTCGTCGATCGCCAGGTCCCGGAAGATCCCGCCGCCGAGCGCGGCCACGAAGCCGACGAAGACGACGCCGAAGAGGTCGAGCCGTTTGGCCACCGCCGCGGAGGCCCCGGAGGCGGCGAAGACCGCCACCCCGGTGAGATCGGCGAGGAGCAGCGCGGTGGAGGTGGTCACCGGCGAAGGTTACGTGCGCGACCGGAGGGGTCGCCCACGTTCACTCGGCCCAGGAGTCGTAGATCTCCTTGCACTTCGGGCAGACCGGCGAGCCGGGCTTGGCGGCCTTGGTGACCGGGAAGGTCTCGCCGCACAGCGCGACGACGAAGGTGCCCATGACGGCACTCTCGGCGATCTTCTCCTTGCGTACGTAGTGGAACATCTCGGGACCGGTGTCGGCGTCCTTCAGCTCCGGACGCTCGAGAACCTCTGTGCTCACTTTGTGCACCTCCGGCCGTCAAGTCTGGCAGGTCACCCCCGATCCGGTCCACTTCAGGCCGACGGAACGGGGGCCGTACGGTGGTGACGTGACCGACTTCCACATCCGCCACGGCAGCGAGGTTGCCGACGCCCTGCGCGACGGGCGTCCCGTCGTCGCCCTGGAGAGCACCATCGTCTCGCACGGCCTGCCCAGGCCGGACAACCTGCGGGTGGCCCGGCAGATCGAGCAGGCCGTCCGTGACGCGGGCGCGGTCCCGGCGACGATCGGCATGGTCGGCGGGCGGCTCGTGGTGGGCCTGGACGACGCGGAGCTGACCCGGCTCGCCACCGTCGACGGGGTCGCCAAGCTCTCCGTACGCGATCTCGCCCTCGCCGCCGCGAGTGGCGCGGACGGCGCCACGACCGTGGCCGCGACCAGCGCGGTGGCCGCCGCCGCCGGCATCGGGGTGTTCGCCACCGGCGGCCTCGGCGGCGTGCACCGGGAGGCGGCGCAGACCTTCGACGAGTCGGCCGACCTGGTCACCCTGGCCCGCACGCCGATCGCGGTGGTCTGCGCCGGGGTCAAGTCGATCCTCGACGTGGGCGCCACCCTGGAGCGGCTGGAGACCCTCGGCGTCGGCGTGGTCGGCTTCCGGACCCGGCGCTTCCCCGGCTTCTTCATCACCGACGGCGGCTTCGACCTGGACTGGTCGCTGGACTCGGCCGAGCAGGTCGCGGACGTGCTGGCGGCCCGGGAGCAGCAGCGCGTGCACCAGGGCGGCCTCATCGTGGCCAACCCGCTGCCGACCGACGAGCAGCTCGACCCGGAGCTGCACGACCGGACCCTCGCCGACGGGCTGGCCCTGCTGGAGCGCGACGGGGTGACCGGCAAGGCCGTGACGCCCTACCTGCTCGCGCACTTCCACTCGGCGACCGAGGGGGCGAGCCTGGCGGTGAACGTCCGGATCATCCTGCGCAACGCCGACCTCGCCGCCCGGATCGCCGTCGCCGCGGCCGCCCGCCGCGCCGGGGCATGACCGCGGGCCGCGTCCTCGTCGTCGGCGACCTGATCACCGACGTGGTGGCCGTGCTGGCCGGGCCGATGGCCACCGGGTCGGACACCCCGGCGGCGATCCGGTTCAGCGGCGGCGGGCAGGCTGCCAACACCTCGGCCTGGCTCGCCGCGCAGGGCGTACCGGTCACGCTGGTCGGCGCCGTCGGCGACGACGACGCCGGGCGGGACCGGGTGGCCGAGCTGGAACGGGCGGGGGTGGACTGCGCGACGAGCGTGTGCCCGGACCGCGCCACCGGGACGGTCATCGTGCTGGCCACGGCCGGGGAGCGGTCGATGATCACCGAGCGGGGCGCGAACCTGCGGCTGGCCCCGCGCGACGTCGACGCGGCGCTGGCCGCCGCGCCGGACGCGCGGCACCTGCACCTGTCCGGGTACACCCTGCTGGACGCCGAGTCCCGACCGGCGGGGCTGCGGGCGCTGGCCGCCGCCCGCGAGCGCGGGCTCACCACCAGCGTCGACGCGGCCTCCGCGGCCCCGCTGCGGCGGGTCGGCGCGGCGGCCTTCCTGTCCTGGGTACGCGGGATCGACCTGCTCCTGGTCAACGCCGACGAGGCGACGGTGCTGGCCGGCGGGCTGGACCCGGCCGCGCAGGGCCGGGCGCTGTCGGCCACCGCCCGGCGGATCGTCGTCAAGCAGGGCGCGGACGGGGCCGTCTGGGTGGAGCGGGACTCCTCGGTCGCCGTGGCGCCGGCACGCCGGGTGGCGGTGGTCGACGTCACCGGGGCCGGGGACGCGTTCGCGGCCGGGCTGCTGGCCGCCTGGCTGGACGGCGCGGAGCCCGCGGTGGCGCTGCGCCGCGCCGGCGACCTCGGTGCCCTCGCGGTCTCGCAGATCGGCGCCCGCCCCGCCCCCTGACCGGGGCGGGTGGATCAGGGCTCGGCGTCGATGACCTTGTGCGGGCGCTCCTCGGCGGTGAGGCTCATCGGCGGGGTCTCGTCCCGGTGCCGTGGCTGGAACCGGTTGGCCAGCCGGTGCTTGTCCTTGGGCGGGCGGTCGTTGGCCAGCAGGACCGCCAGCCACGGGATGACCACCATGCCCAGGGCCACCAGCGGCAGCCAGAGCCAGAGCAGCGGGGCCCGCACGCTGACCAGGACGGCACCGACGATCACGCAGGCCATCCGGATGGCCATCATCAGCACGTAGCGCTTCTGGCGGCTGGTGAGCTGGTCGTCCTGGCTGCGCGAGGCGTCGGTGATCAGGATCGGCTGGTACGCCTGACGCTTCACCACGGACCTCCTCGAGGGGTTACGCCCCATCCTGACACCTCCGCCGCCCGCGGAGCGAGATTCGCGGCAACCATCCCTCGTATTACGATCGTGGTACGCTCGCGCCGTGGGCAGCAGGTTCAGCTTCACCGACGAGGCGTTGGCCAACCTGAGGGTCTACGACGTCACGCCCGGGGAAGTCTGGGAGGCGCTGCACAGCACCCGCCGGGTGATCCGGCACCTCGGCGACGACGTGATGGTCGTCTACGCCGCGGCCCGCCGGGGGCGCCGGCTGGCTGTCCTGCTCGCCGAGGCCGACGGCACCGACAACGACTGGGACATCCTCTCCGCCCGCGAGCTGAGCGACGTCGAGGCGAAGCGCTACGACGAGGCCGTGCGGAGATCTCGCCGATGAGGAGGCGGTGACGATGAACCGTAACGACGCGACGAAGCAGTTCCACAGCGGCGGCGACCGGCTCGCGGAGCTGATCGACGGGAGCCCGCAGGTGGAGCTGCCCGCCCCCGACACGGACACCCCCATGGTCAGCCGCTCGGTACGGCTGCCGCTGGAGACGTACGAGCGGGTGCGCGCCGCCGCCGACGCACGCGGCATCGGGGTCACCACGCTCATGCGGCAGTGGATCGAGGCGGGCCTGGCCGACCTCGACGACTCGGCGACGGTCTCCCTCGCCGACGTGCGGCGCGCCTTGGCCGCTCTCTCCCGGCCCACCGCCGCCTGACCCGGCCGGATCACGGCGCGGGAAACTCGCCCCCGCCGGTCCCGCCGTGCCCGAGCGGCGACGCGGCCGGCTCGGGTGGACGCCCCCTGCTGCGCCGCGCGTCGGCGAACGCCACCGCCGCCAGCACGACGGCGACCGCCGCCAGCGCGGTCATGGGCGGCCCCAGGGCCAGCGCCGGGGACAGCAGGAGCAACACCAGCAGGCCGGCCGTCCGGGACCGGGACACCCGGCCGAAGATCTCGTACTCGAAGCGGGCCCGGGCCGCCAGAAAGATGGCCGGGCCGCCGACGACGAAGACCAGCCAGGTTGGATCGGTCCGGCCGTACGGGTGTGAGATCGCCAGTTCGTAGCCGACGGCGGTGCTCAGCACGCCGATCACGATGACCAGGTGGGTGCGGCTCGCGGAGGCGCCGAGCCGCCCCGGCGACCGGGCCACCCGCAGCGCCTCGGCGAGCAGGTGACCCGCCCGGTGGAAGTAGATCCGCCACAGCAGGGCCGTGGTGACGAAGGCGGCCGTGAAGGCGCCGGCCCGGTCGGTCGTGAACTCCGTACCGCTGTACGTCAGCCCGATGACCAGGATGGTCTCCCCCAGTGAGATGAGGAAGATCTGCTGGTACCGGTCGGCGAGGTGCTCACCGGCGATCAGCCAGCCGGAGGTGCGCGCCGGCCCCAGCCGGGGCAACGGCCAGCCGCGCAGCAGGCCGGTGTAGTCGACGACCAGGGCGAGCACCCAGAGCGGCAGGCGCAGCTGGTCCGGCCCGAACGCCCCGACCAGCCACGGCACGGCACCCACGACCGCCCAGGCGAAGAGTCGCAGCGGCACCGCCCGGCGGGGGTGACCGCGCAGCGCCAGGCCGATGACCAGCGGCCGGACGACCATCACCGCCAGGTACGCCAGCACGAACGGGACCGCCCGCTCCTCGAACGCCCGGGGCAGCGCCACGGCCATCACCATGGCGCCGAACATCGACCCGACCACCACGAACTGGATCACCGGCTGCTCCGGCTCGTACCGGCTGGTGACCCAGGTGGTGATGGACCAGAGCAGCCACAGGGCGAGGAAGAGCACGCCCGTATGCCCGATCTCGGCGAGCAGCGTCCCGACCGAGTCCCCGGTGCCGTCGACGAGGCGCACCGATACCCGGGTCAGCGCGAAGACGAAGACCAGGTCGAAGAAGAGTTCCAGGAAGGTGGCCGGGGCGAGCTCTCCTCCGGCCGCAGCAGCCGCCCGGCGCGCTCGTCCGTCATCGGCTGCCCGTCGTCGCCATCCTGGCTACAACGACCGGCCCAACCTCGCGGTTGCGTCAGCCCGCAGCGGTCTTCGCCTTCGCCGCCGCCTTCATCTGCTGCTTGTACTCGCGCACCCGGCGCAGCGAGTCCGCGTCGGTGACGTCGGCCACCGACCGGTGGGCGTCCGGGTCGCCGTAGCCGCCGGCCGCCTCCCGCCAGCCCGCCGGGGTGACCCCGAAGCGCTTGCCGAGCAGCGCGAGGAGGATCTGCGACTTCTGCGTGCCGAAGCCGGGCAGGTCGCCGATGCGGCGCAGCAGCTCACGGCCGTCGGCGGCGTCGGACCAGAGCCGGGTGGCGTCGCCGTCGTACCGGTCGACGAGGACCCGGCACACCTCCTGCACCCGGGCCGCCATCGCCTTCGGGAAGCGGTGCAGCGCCGGCGGCCGGGCGAACATCTCGACCAGCGCCTCCGGGTCGTACCCGGCCAGCTCCCGGGCGTCCAGGTCGCGCCCGAGGCGCTGCGCCAGCACGTACGGCGAGGAGAAGGCCTTCTCCATCGGCACCTGCTGGTCGAGGACCATGCCGAGCAGCAGCGCCAGCGGGCTGCGCTCCAGCAGCCGGTTGGCCTCGGGGTCGATGGGCAGGGAGAGCGCCATGGCCACCATGCTGCCACCAGCCGGCCGCCCTGCCGCACACGACCCGCACAGCCATCACGCGGACAGCGTGACCGGTGGGCGCGACCGTGGGCAACGCGTACGTGCCGGTTTCCGGGAGGTGTGCCCGACCGCTCGCCGGCCGGCGCGCACACGGCGTGGCCGCCCGCCGGCCGCGCCGTGGATCGCCGGGTGGCCGCGTGCCGGCGCCGCGAACCAGGCAGGATGGCAACGTGGACGGACACGACATGCTGCTCTCCCCCGCCGGCGTCGACGCGCTGCGGACCGCGCTGACCCGGGCCGGGTTCACCTCGAACGGCATCGCGACCCGGCTCGGCGCGCACGCCACCGGCGGGGTCGCCCGCAACGACTTCCGGGCGGCGCTGCGCGCCACCGAGGAGCCCGACCCGCTCAACACCCTGATCCGGGTGTTCGTCTGCGAACAGACCGAACCCGAGGCCGCCGTCGCCGCGGCGCTGGCGCCGCTGTCGCTGGACGAGGCGCTCGCCGGGGGCCTGGTCGAGCGGCACGGCGACGGGCTACGGATGGGCGTGGACCTGGAGCCGTACGGGGACGAGTGGTGGGTGCTCGCGGACGTGCCCGCCAGCGCCCGGCCCGGCCGCCCGCTGCACGCCGAGCACGTCCTCGGCATCGGCGGGGCGACGCAGACGCTGATCGGCGCGACCGTCCGCCGCCCCGTGGAGACCGCGCTGGACCTGGGCACCGGCTCCGGCGTACAGGCGCTGCACCTGTCCACCCACGCCCGGCGGGTCACCGCCACCGACGTCTCCGAGCGGGCGCTGCGCTTCGCCGCCACCACCGCCGCCCTCAACGGCCAGGACTGGGAGCTGCTGCGCGGCGACCTGGTGGCGCCCGTCGCGGGGCGCCGCTTCGACCTGGTGGTGAGCAACCCGCCGTTCGTGGTCGGGCCGGGCACCACCACGCACGTCTACCGGGACTCGGGGCGGGTCGGCGACGCGATCGGCGCGGAACTGGCCGCCGCCGCGCCCGGCCTGCTCACCGAGGGCGGGACCATGCAGTACCTGGCCAACTGGGTGCACGTCGCCGGCGAGGACTGGGCCGAGCGGGTGACCGGCTGGTTCGCCGGCACGGGGCTGGACGCCTGGGTCATCCAGCGCGAGGTGGCCGACCCCATGGCGTACGTCAACCTCTGGCTCACCGACGTCGGCGAGGCGGCCGACCCGCGCCGGATGGCGGAGTGGCTGGACTGGTTCGACGCGCACAAGGTGGAGGCGGTCGGCTTCGGCCTCGTCTCGCTGCGCCGCGCCGGCCACGACGACCCGGTCGTACGCGTGGAGGACCTGCGCCAGCGGGTGCAGGCGCCGTTCGGCGACCGGATCGGCACCTGGTTCGACCGCCAGGACTGGCTGCGCGCCCGCGACACCGACGGGCTGCTCGCCGCCCGGTTCCGGGCCGCCGACGGCCTCCAGCTGCGGCAGGAGGCCACCATGGGTGACGAGGGCTGGGCGGTGGACCGGCAGGTGCTGGCCATGCCCCACGGGCTGCGCTGGACCGAGGAGATCGACCCGCTCGTGCTGGCCCTGGTCGGCGGGGCCGACGGGCGGCTGCCGCTGCGCGACCAGCTCGCCCTGCTCGCCGCCGCGCACGACGTCACGCCCGGGGAACTGGCCGAGGCGGCGGGCCCGATCGTCGCGCACCTCGTCGAGCGCGGCTTCATCGAGCCGGTGACCGACTGATGCGGGCCGTGGTGCAGACCGTCGGCCGGGCCGGTGTGACGGTCGACGGCGAGCTGGTCGGCGCGATCGACGACGGGCTGCTGGTGCTGCTCGGGGTCACCCACACCGACACCGTCGAGACCGCCCGCACGATGGCCCGCAAGGTGCACGAGCTGCGGATCCTCGACGAGGAGCGGTCCGCGGCCGACACCGGCGCGCCGATCCTGGTGGTCAGCCAGTTCACGCTCTACGGCGACGCCCGCAAGGGCCGGCGTCCGAGCTGGACGGCGGCGGCCCCGGCCGAGGTCGCGGAGCCCCTGGTGACGGCGGTCGTGGAGGCGCTGCGGGCCCGGGGCGCGAAGGTGGAGACCGGCCGCTTCCGCGCCCACATGCTGGTCGAGAGCGTCAACGTCGGCCCGCGCACGGTGCTGCTCGAACTCTGACCGGCCCTGCGCCCGGCACCGGAGCCGGTCGGTGGCGGAGTCGCGCCGTGGCGCAACCCCGCCGACGGGAACTGTTCACGGGACGCGGCGATGGCGGTAGAACCGTCGCATGTCATCCCCCTCACAGCCCTTCACCTGGGCCTACGCGAGACGGCGGCTGACCGCCGCCGCCGCGTCGGCCGGCCTGGTCGCGGCCGGCCTCGCCGCGGTCCAGACGCCGGCCACGGCGGCCGGGCCGCCCCCGGCCGCCCCGGCCGCCACCCGGGACACCCACACGGTCACCCTGATCACCGGAGACGTGGTCACGGTGACGACCTTCACCGACGGCAAGGCCACCGCCGAGGTCGACCGGCCCGACGGCGCCACCGGCGGCGTACGCGTCCGGCAGCGCGGCGACGACCTGTACGTGCTGCCCGACGAGGTGCTGCCGCTGCTGGACGGCGACAAACTCGACAGGCGGCTGTTCAACGTCACCGGCCTCATCGAGATGGGGTACGACGACGCGAAGACCCCGACGCTGCCGCTGATCGCGGCGTACACCCCGGCGAAGGCCCGCACGGCGAAGCCGGCGGCTCCGCGCGGCGCGAAGCTGGTCCGCGACCTGCCCAGTGTCGGCGGCGCGGCGCTGGCCACGGAGAAGAAGCAGGCCCGCGCCTTCTGGTCGGCCGTCGCGCCCGCCACGGCGTCGGCGCCGGTCCGGGCTCTCGGCGGCGGGGTGGCGAAGCTCTGGCTCGACGGCCGGGTGACGGCGGCGCTGAAGGAGAGCGTGCCGCAGGTCGGCGCGCCCGCCGCGTGGGCCGCCGGGTACGACGGCAGCGGGGTGACCGTCGCGGTGCTCGACACCGGGGTCGACCCCGACCACCCCGACCTGGTCGACCAGGTCGACGACAAGGCCAGCTTCGTGCCGGGCGAGGACACCTCCGACGTCCACGGGCACGGCACCCACGTCGCCTCGACGATCGCCGGCACCGGCACGGCCTCCGGCGGCGACAACCGGGGCGTCGCCCCGGGCGCCGACCTGATCGTCGGCAAGGTGCTCGACAACGGCGGCTACGGCCTGGACTCCTGGATCATCGCCGGCATGCAGTGGGCGGCCGAGTCCGGGGCCGACGTGGTCAACATGAGCCTCGGCGACGGCTCGCTGACCGACGGCACCGACCCGATGGCCGCCGCCGTGGAGACGCTGTCCGCGCGGCACGGCACGCTCTTCGTCGTCGCCGCCGGCAACTCCGGCCCGCAGACCATCGGGTCGCCCGGCACCGCGCCGAGCGCGCTGACGGTCGGCGCGGTGGACAAGCAGGACGCGCTGGCGCCCTTCTCCAGCACCGGGCCACTGGCCCGCACCGGCGCGCTCAAGCCGGACCTCGCCGCGCCCGGCGTCGGCATCGTCGCGGCCCGCTCGCAGCAGGCCGCCGGCGAGGGCGCGTACCAGAGCATGGACGGCACCTCGATGGCCGCGCCGCACGTCGCCGGGGCCGCCGCGATCCTCGCCCAGCGGCACCCCGACTGGACCGGGCAGCAGCTCAAGGACGCGCTGATGAGCAGCGCGAAGGGCCTGGCCGACGACTACCGGCCGTACCAGGTCGGCACCGGCCGACTGGACGTGGCGGCGGCGGTCCGTGGCACCGTACGGGCCACCGGGTCGGCGTTCTTCGGCACCTTCGACTGGCCGCACGAGCCGACGGACGCCCCGGTCACCCGGTCGGTCACCTTCACCAACTCCGGCACCACCGCGGTGACCCTCGACCTCGCCCTGGCCGGCGGCGGGCCGTTCGCGCTGGGCGCCTCCTCGGTGACCGTACCGGCGGGCGGCAGCGCCGACGTGGCGGTGACCGGCGACCCGCGCGGCGACGCGCACGGCGAGCTGACCGGCTACCTGGTCGGCACCGACGCCGGCACCGGCACGGCGGTCACCCGTACCGCGCTGGGGCTGCTCAAGGAGAACGAGCGGTACGACCTGAAGGTCAGGCTGGTCGGCCGGGACGGCAAGCCGGCCAGCGCGATGGTCCTGGTGAACCGGGCCGGCGACCTCAACCCCGGGCAGTACCCCGTCGCCGGTGAGCGGACGCTGCGGCTGCCGGCGGGTACGTACACGGTGGAGGCGGTGCTGGACGTCCCCGGCGAGCGGGCCGACCGGCTCGGCTTCGCCCTGCTGGTGGACCCGGAGACGGTGCTCGACCGGGGCGCCGAGGTGGTGCTGGACGCGCGTCGGGCACGGCTGCTCGACACCGCCGCGCCGGAGCGCACCGAGGACCGGCAGCGCAAGCTCGACTACACCGTCGGGTACGCCGACGGCAGCGACTTCCGCGCGGCGTACCAGCTGCCGGTGCGCTACGACGACCTGTACGTCCTGCCGACCGAGCGGGCCGGCACCGTCTCGTTCACCATGGCGGCGCGGTGGCGCAAGGGCGAGCCGATGCTGAGCCTGCGTGTCCCCGGCCGGGCCCCGATCGACGCCACGGTCCAGCCCGGCAGCACCGTCACCGCCGGCACCGAGACCCTGCGGCCGGTCTACGCGGGCACCGGCGCCCCGGACGCGTACGCCGGTCTCGACGTCAAGGGCCGGGCCGTGGTGGTGACCCGCAGCGACGCGGTCGACCCGGTCGCGCGCGCCACCGCCGCGACGGCCGCCGGGGCGAAGTTGCTGCTGGTGGTCAACGACGGTGCCGGCATCCTCACCGAGTACGTCGGCGAGTCCGCCATCCCCGTCGCCTCCGTGCACCGTGACGCCGGCAGGCAGCTGATCGCCGCGACCCGGGGCGGGCCGCGGAAGCTGACCGTCACCGGGGTCCCGTACGCCGGCTACGTCTACGACCTGGCCCGGGTCTTCCCCGGTCAGGTGCCGGACCGGCCGCTCGTCTACCACCCCCGGCAGCGGGACCTGGGCCGCATCGACGCCCGCTACCACGCGGCCGTGGACTCCCCCGGCTCCGGCTACCGCTACGACATGGTCTTCAGCCCCTCGTTCGGCTTCCCGGAGGCCGAGTCGCACCCGGGCACCCGCACCGAGTGGGTCACGCCCGACGTGGTCTGGCACGAGGTGCACGACGAGGGCGGCTGGACCGACACGGCCTACCTCAACACGTACGCCAGGGGCACGACGACCAGGCTGGACTGGTTCGCGCCGGCCGTCCGGCCGGCGTTCAACCGGGCGTTCGGCGTGCGCAACAGCCGCTACCGGGACTACCTGACCCTGAACGTGCAGGCCTGGAGCCCGTCGGACGACGTGCTGGAGCACGGCGGCAACATGGAGTGGGGCTCGGTGCCGACCAACCTGAAGCTCTACCAGGGCGACACGCTGGTGGACGAGAACACCTGGAGCTCGGACCTGCAGTGGGTGCCGGTGCCCGCCGGCACGCTGCCGTACCGCCTGGTGCTGGACGCCTCGCGGCCGGCCGAGCGGTGGCGGCTGTCCACGCGCACGCACACCGAGTGGGACTTCGTCTCCGGCTCGAACGACGCCGACAACTTCGTCCCGTTCGCGCTGCTCCAGCTCGACTACGCGCTGGAGACCGACCTGCGGGGCGACGTGCGGGCGGGCACCAGCCAGCGGATCAGCGTCAAGGCCGGGCCGCAGCCGGGCGGGACCGGCACCGGCACGGTCACGTCGGTCACGCTGGACGTCTCGTACGACGACGGCGCCACCTGGCGGAAGGTGACTCTGCGCAAGGGCCCGGGTGACCACTGGACCGGTTCGCTCGACCTGCCGGAGCGGCCGGGCGGCTTCGTGTCGGTGCGGGCCAGCGCCGCGACGGACGCCGGCTTCGGCATCCGGCAGGAGCTCATCCGGGCGTACGGCCTGCGGTGAGATGGCTGGCGGGGCCCCGGGACGGTACGCGTCCCGGGGCCCTTCCCGACGATCGGACAGGCTTCCCGGGCTGGTCGGGACCGTTCGGCGTGTCCCATACTCTGCGTGCCGCAGGGGGCAGAGGGAGGCAGCCACCGATGCTGGGCGCGTTGGGTCTGAGCCCCGAGGACGAGGCGGTCTACGGCCTGCTGGTCCGGCGGGACCAGGCCGGCGTGGCCGAACTGGGTGACGCCCTGCGGATGCCCGCCGCGACGGTCGAGGAGGCGCTGACCCACCTGGCGGCGTGCGGCCTGGTGAAGTGCGGCCCGGACGGGCAGTTCTCCGTGGCGCCGCCCGCCGTCGCGCTCGGAGCGCTGATCAGCGAGCAGCGGGGCGCCCTGCACAGTGCGGAACTCGCGCTGGTCAGGCTCGCCGAGGAGTACCGCTCCTCGATCGCCGGGCGCTCCATCGACGAGCTGATCGAGGTGGTCAGCGGAATCGACGCCGTCCGGCACCGGTTCGCGCAGGTGCAGCACGCCGCCCGTACGCAGGTGCGCAGTTTCGTCACGACGCCGTTCATCGCGGTGCCACCGGGCGCCAACGCGGTGGAGTCGACGGCGGTCGGCCAGGGGGTGCGCTTCCGGGTGGTGATCGACCGGCCGACGCTGGCCGAGCCCGGGGTCGTCGCCGAGACGCTGGAGTCGCTGCGCGACGGCGTCGAGATACGGGTCGTCGACCACCTGCCGATCAAGCTGATCCTGGCCGACGCGGAGCTGGCCCTGGTGCCGTTGACCGCCACGCCCGGCGGTGAGCCCGGCGCGGTGCTGCTGCACCGCACCGGGCTGCTCGCCGCGATGGACGCGCTGTTCGAGATCGTCTGGCGGCACGCCCACCCGCTCGACCCGTCGGCGATGATCGCCCCCGCCGGCGACGACGGCGCGAGCCCCACGGCCGACGGCCCGACCGAGCTGGACCGGAGGATCCTGGCGCTGCTGCTGGCCGGGCTCACCGACCCGGTCGTCGCCGCCCAGCTCGACCTGTCGTTGCGGACGCTCCAGCGACGCCTGCGCCACCTGATGGACCTCGCGGGGGTGGAGACCCGGATGCAGCTCGGCTGGCACGCCGCACGCCACGGCTGGGCGTGACGGCCGGCGGGCAACGGGCGCCTCGCCGTGCCTGCCGCTGCCGGCCGCACCCGTCGGGGCCCGCCCGCCGTCAGAAGAAGAGACCGCGCCGCTGCAGCGACTGGCTGATCCAGGAGTCGAGCTGGGCCGTCCAGTCGGTGCGCTCGGCGGTGGCGTGGTCGATGCTGAAGCGGCCGAACGCGTCCCGGCCCTCGGTGAACACGCCGCCGCGCTTGTCCAGCTCCAGCACCACCTGGATCTGCTGCGGGTCGGTGACGAAGGTGACCTCGAGCTGGTTGATCCCCCGGGCGTACTGGGGCGCCGGGTAGAACTCGATCTCCTGGTAGAAGGGCAGGCTCTGCCGCACGCCGTAGATGTGGCCCCGCTCCACGTCGGCGCGGGCGAACCGGAAGCCCAGCCGCAGGAACGCCTCCAGGATCTTCTCCTGGGACGGCAACGGGTGCACCGCCACGGCGTCCACGTCGCCCTTGTCGATCGCGCGGGCCACCTCCAGCTCCGTACGCAGCCCCATCGTCATCCCGTGCAGGTGCTGCCCGTACAGCTCGGTGAGCGGCGTCTCCCACGGCACGTCGAAGCGGAACGGGATGTCGTGGCGCTGCCCCGGGCCGAGCTGGAACGCGCCTGTCGCCGCCTGCCGGTGGAACTCCTGTGTGGTCTGGTACTCGTTGTCGCCACTCTCCACCTCGACCCGGGTGACCAGGCCCAGCGAGATGTAGGAGATGTCGACGGGGTGGTCGCCGCCCGCGACGTGGATGACGCCCTCCAACTGCCCGCCGGGACGGCAGTTCGGGTTGGCCAGCACCGTTTCCACCGACGGGCCACCCACACCCATCGCCTGCATGAGCCGCTTGAAGACCACGAAATCCTCCATCACCTGTTCAGTACGCCGATGTCGCCGGCGACGCCGGCCGTGCCGGCCGGTCGCTGGCACGGTAACCGCCTGCGGCAACAGCGCGCTCGGCGACCGGCCGCCCACGCTGAGCAGGCCGGCAACCGAATTCGTGTCGGGTCTCCGATCGCCTCACTCCCGTTTCACGCCCCGCCCGCCAAGCTGTGTGTCACACCGGCACCACTGGGCCGGAACCAACGGCACAGACGTGGACACGGGGAGAAACTGAGATGGCCCTGCAGATGACGGAGCACCGGACGCGCCCGGCCGGCACCACCGAGGCCGCGAGCGCCACCGACACCCTGACCGACCTCGACGCCACCGACGAGCGCGGCGTCTCCACGGATCTGGTCCGGGCATACCTGAACGGGATCGGTCGGACGAAGCTGCTGACCGCCGCCCAGGAGGTCGACCTCGCCAAGCGGATCGAGGCCGGCCTGTTCGCTGAGGAGAAACTGGCGACCTGCACCCCCGTCTCGACGGAGCTGCGTGCCGACCTGGAGCTGATCGTCGCCCAGGGCCGGGCCGCCAAGGACCACCTGCTGGAGGCCAACCTCCGGCTGGTCGTGAGCATCGCCAAGCGCTACACGGGTCGCGGCATGGCCTTCCTCGACCTGATCCAGGAGGGCAACCTCGGCCTGATCCGCGCGGTCGAGAAGTTCGACTACGCCAAGGGCTACAAGTTCTCCACCTACGCCACCTGGTGGATCCGGCAGGCGATCACCCGGGCGATGGCCGACCAGGCCCGCACCATCCGCATCCCGGTACACATGGTCGAGCAGGTCAACCGCATGGTCCGGGCCCGCCGCGAGCTCTCCGTCTCGCTGGGCCGCGAGCCCACCGTCGCCGAGGTCGCCCGGGCCATGGACATCCCGGAGTTCCAGGTGATCGAGCTGATCTCGTACGACCGGGAGCCGGTGAGCCTCGACCAGGCGGTCGGTGAGGACGGCGAGAGCGCGCTCGGTGACTTCGTCGCCGCCGTCGACCCGAGCGCCGAGCCGGGCGACGCCGCCGCGCAGGGTGAGCTGCGCAACGAGGTGAGCATCGTGCTGTCCACCCTCTCCCAGCGGGAGCAGGCCGTGATCCGGCTCCGGTTCGGCCTCGACGACGGCCGGCAGCGCACCCTCGACGAGGTCGGCCGGGAGTTCGGCCTGTCCCGGGAGCGGATCCGGCAGATCGAGAAGGTGACCCTGCTGAAGCTGCGTGACCCGGAGCGGGCGCAGCGCCTGGAGGCGTACGCCTGCTGAGGTCGTCCGACCACGCGAGGCCCCGGCGGTTCGCCGGGGCCTCGCGTACGTGCGGGCGCTGGTCCTTGATCCAGGCTGCCGGGTGGGCTACCAATAGCCATGAACTGGACACTGGAAGTGGTGGTCGTGCCGGTCTCCGACGTGGACCGGGCCAAGGCCTTCTACGCCGACCAGCTCGGCTTCGCCGTCGACCACGACAGGACGTTCGGCGAGAACGCGCGGTTCGTGCAGCTGACCCCGCCCGGCTCCGGCTGCTCGATCGTGATCGGCAGGGGGCCGCTGCCCGAGATGCCGCCCGGCTCCCTCAAGGGCCTCCAGCTGGTCGTGCCCGACCTGCGCCGGGCGCGGGCGGAACTCGTCGAGCGCGGCGTCGAGGTCAGCGAGATCCAGGTGCTCGGCGAGAACCCCCGCCCGGTGCCTGACCCGCTGGACAACGTCGGCTTCGTCCACTTCGCCGACCCCGACGGCAACGCCTGGTCCGTGCAGCAGATCTCCGACCGGGCCTGACCGCTCCGCCGCCCGCCGGGCGTTCCCGCAGCCCCGCGTCCTGACCGTGCGCGGTGCGACCGGCGGCTCTCCCCGGCCCCGGTCGCACCGCCCCCGTCGGGAGAAGATGATCTTCCTCACAGGCGGCGGGGGCCCGTGTCGGGGCGGGCCACGGCGGAACCGATCCGGACGGTGGCGTGCAGCACCGAGATGCCGTCCGGGCGGGCCAGCACCGGATTCAGGGTCAGCGCGCGGACCCGGGGCTGTTCGTCGGCGAGCCGACCCACCCGCAGCAGCAGGTCCGCCAGGGCCGCCCGGTCCACCGGCGCCGCGCCCCGGTGCCCGCGCAGCAGCGGCGCCGCCCGGGGCTCGTCGACCAACTCGGCGGCATCCAGGTCGGTCAGCGGCACCGCCCGCCAGGCCCGGTCGCCGAGCAGTTCGGTGGCGACGCCGCCGAGCCCGAAGCCGACCACCGGCCCGAACGCCGGATCCTCCACCAGCTCGACCACGCAGGCCACGCCGGGCGGCACCATCGGCTGCACCAGGACGTCCGCGCCGAAGAGCGCCGACATCTCCGCGTACGCGCGCTGGACCGTGGCCGCGTCGGGCAGGTCGAGCCGGACCGCGCCGAGGTCGAGGCGGTGCCGCAGGCCGGGGTCGGCGGCCTTGAGGGCCACCGGGAAACCCAGCCGCCGCGCCGCGTCGGCGGCCTCCCCGACGGAACGCGCCGGCACCGACTCGACCACGTCGATGCCGTACGCCGCGAGCAGCCCCGCCGGATCGAGGGCCTCCGGGCGCAGGGCGGCGTGCGCCGCCTCCCGGTCCACCCGGGACAGCTCCGGCGGCACCCCGGCGGGCCGGCGCAGCCACTCGGCGTACGCGGTGACCCGGGCGAGGGCGCGCACGGCCTCCTCCACGCTCGGGTACGCGGGCACCCCGGCGGGCGCCCGGCCGACCAGGAACGTCGCCACGGTCGGCTTGCCGGCGGCGGAGGCGCCCGGGAGCGCGGCCGTGAAGTCGGCGTCGGTGTCGGTGAGCTGGCCGGGCAGCGGCGGGGCGAACACCACCACCAGCGCGTCCACCTCGTCGTCGGCGCCCGTCGCGGCGAGCGCGGCGGCGAACTCGGCCGCGCCTGCGCGGGGGCCGACGTCGCGCGGGTAGCCCCGGGCCACGGTGAGGCCCTGCGCGGTGCAGGCGGTGGCCGCCAGCCCCGTCAACGCCGAGGAGTTGCCGACCACCCCGACGCGGGACCCGGCCGGCAGCGGCTGGTGGGCGAGCAGCACCCCGACGTCGAGCAGCTCGGCGACCGTGTCCACCCGGATCACGCCCGAGTGGGCGAACAGCGCGGCGACCGCCACCTCGTCCGGGCCGGCGGCCTCGCCCACGCCGGGCGGGCGGGCCGGCGAGGCGAGCGCCACGACGGGCTTGTCCCGGCCGATCCGGCGGGCCAGCCGGGCGAACTTGCGCGGGTTGCCGAAGGTCTCCAGGTACAACATGATCACGTCGGTGCCGGGATCGTCCTGCCAGTACTGGAGCAGGTCGTTGCCCGAGACGTCGGCCCGGTTGCCGGCCGAGACGAAGCTGGACAGGCCCAGCCCGCGCCGGTCCGCCTCGGCCAGCAACGCCACCCCGAACGCGCCGGACTGGCTGAAGATGCCCACCCGCCCGGGCACCGGCAGCCGCGGGGCGAGGGTGGCGTTCAGGCGTACCGCCGGGTCGGTGTTGGCCACCCCCAGACAGTTCGGGCCGACCACGCGCATGCCCGCCGCGTGCGCCGCGCGGACCAGCGCGCGCTGTGCGGCCGCGCCCTCGCCGCCGGCCTCGGCGAAGCCCGCCGAGATGACCACCAGGCCGTGCACGCCCGCGGCGGCCGCGTCGGCGACCACCTCCGTCGCCGCCTCCGGCGGGACCGCCACCACGGCCAGGTCGACCGGCACGCCGGCATCGGCCGCCGAGGAGTACGCGGGCAGCCCGGCGACCGTCGTAGCGCTCGGATGCACGGGGACCACCGCGCCGGGATAGCCGCCGTCGCGCAGGTGCCCGAGGACCGCCGCGCCGACGCCCCGCCCGGAGGCGCTGGCCCCGTAGACGACGACGCCGCGCGGGGCGAGCAGCCGGGCGATCGAGCGGGCCTCGGTGCGATGCTCCCGGCCGCGCTGCACCTCCAGCGTCGCGTCGGTGGGCGCGATCGGGAAGGTCAGGTGCACCACCCCGTCGGCGAACTGCCGCTGCACCTGGTAGCCGAAGTCGGAGAAGACCCGCAGCATCGCGCCGTTGGCCGGCAACACCTCCGCCACGAAGTTGGCGATGTCGTTGCGGCCGGCCGCGTCGGCGAGGTGCTCCAGCAGCACCGAGCCGATGCCCCGGCCCTGGTAGGCGTCCTCGACCACGAACGCCACCTCGGCCTCGGGCGCCTGCGGGCCGAGGCGCTCGTAGCGGCCGACGGCGACGATCCGGTCGCCGACCAGCACCACGAACGCCTCCCGGTCGCGGTGGTCGACGTTGACGAAGCGTTGCAGGTCCCGGTCGGGAATACGCGGGTACGGGGAGAAGTAGCGCAGGTAGCGGGTGCGCTCGGAGAAGCGCGAGTGCATCGCCACGATGCCCGGCCCGTCAGACGGACGGATCGGCCGCAGCTGCACGGTGGTGCCGTCGCTGAGCAGCACGTCCACCGGCTGGTCCACCGTGGTCACCGTTCGGCCCTCCCCGGCCGGCTCAGTCGCGGGGGTCGTGCGGGTCGAGCCCGAACAGCGGGAAGGCGGTCTTGCGGGCCGCCGCGATCGCCCGGTCCACCGCGCTCGGCTCCCCCGTCGGCTGCCACGGCTCGTACGCCGGGTCGACGTCGTCGGTCATCCGCAGCGGGATCTGCCGGCCGGGGCGACGGGCGGCGGCCAGTTCCCGCCACGCCGGCGGGGTCAGCGTCGCCGGGGCGAGCGGATCGCCGGTGGCCACCGCGAGCAGGTGCGTCCAGGCCCGGGGCACCACCTCGACCAGCGCGTACCCGCCGCCGCCGGTGGCCACCCAGCGGCCCTCGCACAGCTCGTCGGCGAGCGCCCGCAGGGCCAGGTACGTGGCGCGCTGCCCGTCCACGGAGAGGTTCAGGTCGGCCAGCGGGTCGAGCCGGTGCCCGTCCGCCCCGCACTGGGTCACCAGTACCTGCGGCCGGAACGCGCGCAGCACCGACGGCACGACCGCGTGGAAGGCGCGCTGCCAACCGGCGTCGTCCACCCCGGGCGGCAGCGGGAGGTTGACGGCGCTGCCCTCGGCGCCCGGCCCGCCCGTCTCGTCGGGGAAGCCCGTGCCCGGGAAGAGGGCCAGCGGCGTCTCGTGCACGCTGACCGTGAGCACCCGGGGGTCGTTCCAGAAGACCTGCTGCACCCCGTCGCCGTGGTGCACGTCCACGTCCACGTACGCGACCCGCTCGGCGCCCAGGTCGAGCAGGCGGGCGATGGCCACCGCCGGGTCGTTGTAGACGCAGAACCCGGCGGCGCGGGCCGGCATGGCGTGGTGCAGGCCGCCGGCCACGTTGACCGCCCGCCGGGCCTCGCCCCGCCAGACCGCCTCGGCCGCCGCCACCGTGGCGCCGGCGACGAGCGCGCTGGACTCGTGCATCCCCTCGAAGACCGGGTTGTCGGAGGTGCCCAGCCCGAAACCGGCGAAGAGCGGGTCGCGGGGGGCGACCTTCACCGCGGCGAGGTAGCGCGGGTCGTGCACCCGGCTCAGCAGCGCGTCGTCGGCCGGCTCCGGCTTGACCAGCCGCACCCCGGGACGCTCCAGGATGCCCAGTTCCCGGGCCAGGGCGAAGGTCAGCTCCACCCGTACCGGGTCGAGGGGGTGATCCCCCATGTCGTAGGCGAGCAGGGACTCGTCCCACACCACCACCGTGTCGTCGGACATGGCCCCATCGTCGCACGCGCGCCCGGACACACCCACGCACGCGCTGCGTGGCCTGTCGTTCAGTCGGCCGGGTTCGGGCCGGTGGCGACCGGGCGGGCCGGGTCGGCGACCCAGTTGCTCCACGAGCCGACGTAGAGGGCGGCGTCCGGTCGGCCGGCGAGGTGCAGCGCGAAGACGGCCTGCGCGGCGGTCACCCCCGACCCGCAGTACGCCCCGACCGGCCGGTCGTCGTCCACCCCGGCGGCGGCGAACCGCGCGCGCAGCGCGTCGGCGGCCGGGAACCGGCCCTCGGCGACGTACTCGCCGGCGGGCAGGTTCACCGCGCCGGGGATGTGACCGGCCACCGGGTCGATCGGCTCGGTCTCGCCCCGGTAGCGGGGCGCGGCGCGCACGTCGAGCAGGACGCCCTCGTCGGCCGCGGCCAGCCGAGCCGCCTCTGCGGTGTCGAGCACCGGCAGCGCGCCCGGGCGCACCTCGACGTCGCCCGGCTCCGGGGTCGGCACCGACGTGCTGACGGGCAACCCGGCGGCCAGCCACGCCGGGAAGCCGCCGTGCAGCAGTCGTACCGGCCGGTGGCCCGCCCAGCGCAGGGTCCACCAGGCGCGGGCGGCGGCCATGCCGTCGCCGCCGTCGTACACCACCACGGGACGAGCGGCGCGGACGCCGGCGGCCCGCAGCGCGTCCTGGAGCGCGGCGGGGTCGGGCAGCGGGTGGCGACCGGCGGGGCCGGGCGGTCCGCAGAGGGCGGTGTCCAGGTCGACGAAGACCGCGCCGGGCAGGTGACCGGCGACATAGTCCTCCCGGCCGGGCGGGCCGGCGAGCCGCCAACGGACGTCGAGCAGCGTGGGCGGGGCGGCCTGGCCGAGTTCGACCGCGAGCTGATCGGCCTCGACCAGGAGATCACCAGTGGCGGACATGGCGTCCAGTCAACACCATCCCGGCACGGACCTGGCGGTTCGCCGTGGGTCGTTCGGTGAACGCCGAGGTAGCATCGTTGGCCGGAGGTCCGCTGACGTGAAGCATGATCTGGTCGACACGACCGAGATGTACCTCAAGACCATCCTCGAGCTGGAGGAGGAGGGGGTTCCGCCGCTGCGTGCCCGCATCGCCGAACGGCTGGGGCAGAGCGGGCCCACCGTCAGCCAGACCGTCGCCCGGATGGAGCGCGACGGCCTACTGACCGTCGAGGGCGACCGCCACCTGGCGCTGACCCCGCTCGGTCGCAGCAACGCGGTCTCCGTGATGCGCAAGCACCGGCTCGCCGAGCTGCTGCTGGTGAACGTCATCGGGATGCCCTACGAGGAGGCCCACGAGGAGGCCTGCCGGTGGGAGCACGTGATGAGCGACGCCGTCGAGAAGCGGGTCTACGACCTGCTGAACCGGCCGACCCGCTCGCCGTACGGCAACCCGATCCCCGGTCTGGACCAGCTGGGCACGCCGGAGCAGACGACCGCAGCCCCGGTCGACGGCGAGCGCAACCTGGCCTTCCCCGGGCTGTCGGGGCCGGTCGTGGTGCGACGCATCTGCGAGAGCGTGCAGACCGACGCCGACGTGCTCCGGCAACTGCACGCCGCCGGCGTCGACCCGGGCGCGACCGTGACGGTGGCGCAGGAGCGCGACGGGGTGTCGATCGACCGCTCCGGTGACCGCATCCGGTTGCCGCGCGAGATCGCCTCCCGCGTCTTCGTCGCCGCGCACTGACCCGTCCCGCCGACGTCCGTTCTGATTCGTTTCGCCGACGTCCGTTCTGACTCGCCCTGGCCCACGCCCGTGTGCAACAGGCGGGGGATCCAGAGGGGCGAGGCCGTTCGAGCTGTGGCGGGGCGGCTTCGACGACCCTGGCCGGGGTCAGATGGCGCGGGTGTCGAGTCCCTGTGCCAGGGCGACGAGGGCGGTGGTGAGTTTCTCGGCCTCCGCCTTGTCGGCATCGCGCGCGGTGGCGTAACGCAGGGTGGCGAGGCGGCCCTCAGCGGCCAGCCAGCCGACCTCAGCGACCGGACCGACGTCGCCCTTGGCCGAAATGGTCCGCCGGTACGCCCGCTCGCCGAGCCCCGAGACCTTGGCCGCCTTCTCCGGCACCACGTCGGCGGCGAAGGTCGCCGCGTCGATCGACGTCTTGGTGACGGTCAGCGCCAACTCCGGCAGTGCCTCCCGGCCGACGCGCACCACGCAGGTCTGGCTGTCGCCCGTGGCGCTGGCCGCCGCGACGTCGAAGCGGACGCCGGCATGCTGCTCGATGACGCCGAAGTCCAGCAGCCGGCACGCACCGCCGGAGGAAGCGGCGGCCACGTCGACCGCGACCGGCGCGGCAGGCGGTACGGCCACCTGTTCGGTCTCCGCGCCGCAGCCCGTCACCAGCAGGACCGCCACCCCGGCGCCTAGTATCCGCTCGCGCACGATCGTTCCTCCGCTTGTTCGCCCCCGGCTACGTCCGCCGGAAACACCGTACGGTCTTTCGCTGGCGACGCAAGAGCCTGAGAGGCGGACGTCGGAATGTCGAAGCGGTGGGCCAACCAGCGTGTGTACTGATTGCGCGTGGATGCGCAGCGCCGAACGCGACACCAAAACGACAAGTGGTCCCTACTCTGACGAGAGTTACCCGCCGCCCACGCGTGACGGACGTTGTCGTCAGGGACTGAAGGCCGCGGTCAATGCTCACCGTAATCCTCGAACTCGACATCCCGATGCGGCCGGCCTTCTCTGCCGCTCCCGCCCAGTCCTCCGCTTCCAGCGACCCGACTTGTCGACGCAGGAAATTCCGCAATCTTCCTCGGGTCGAAGCGATCGACCAACAAGTAGCGGCGTCCGACAATCGGACCGGCCTCCGATGTCCGACGGTCCAGCCACACTGGAGTGCAGACCATCAGATCGAACGAGTCTCCGCGATCACCTCCGCCGGCCCTACGGTCATTCGGACCGGGAGGCAAAAGCCCGAAAGATCCTCAACCTGCCCGGAATGGAAATCAATGTCCGGGCTGCAAACGTGCTCAAATTCTGCTCTCATCAAATGAGATCCAGCTGGCCGTTGGATTGGAATCGCCCACCAGGACTGAACCTCCACTCGAAGTTGGCCCGCACTCTCTGCTGACCCGGCTTGAAGGTGGGCGGCCGGTATTGAGGGATCCGTCGGTAATCGCACTGTCAGTCGTCGACGTAGGGGCAGTGCCGGCAGCCGCGCCCGCAGCAGGTGCCGCGCCGGGCCAGGAAGCCGGCACTGAGTACGAACAGACCCGTGGACGGGTCGAGGTAGCCGGCCTCGCCGGCGGTCAGGGCAGCGGCGTGCGCGCTCATGATCCGCTCCCGGTCCGGGTGCTCCGGCGGCAGCCGGGACGGGTGCGGCTCGCTCAGGGGCCGGTCCGCCAACGGTCGTCGCTCTCCGGTCACCGGAGCAAGTCTAGAGACGCCCCCGGCCCCGGAGACGCCCTCGTCGCCCCGCCCGAGACCGGACGCTCCACCACCGGCGGGTCCCGCAGACCTCGGCGCTGCGCTCGCCCGGCCCGGCCCGCATCCCCAGCCGGCGTGCCGGGTACGGTCCGCCGACCATGCCCGCCAGGAGCCCGCCGCCCGTACCGCGGAGTCGGATAACCAGTGGCGTCGATCCGGGCGGGGCCGGCAGGCTGACCGGATGGACCAGGGACGTCCCGGGAAGCGGCGGCGTGTGTGGGCGACCATCCCACGGCGTTGGCCGGCCCGCACCGGGGATCCCCGGTGACGCAACAGGCGGCCAGGCCTGCCGGAGGTGCCGCCCCGAAACGGTCCTCGCTGCTGCGCAGCCGTAACTTCGGGCTGCTCCTGGCCGGGCAGACGGTCAGCGAACTGGGCACCCGGGTCTCCAACGTGGCCGTGCCGCTGCTCGCCGTCGGCACGCTCGATGCCAGCGTCCTACAGGTAGCGCTGCTGACCGCGCTCGCCTGGCTGCCGTACCTGATCTTCTCCCTGCCCGCCGGGATCCTCGCCGACCGGGTCGACCAGCGGCGGCTGATGGTCGCCTGCGACCTGGGCCGGGCCGCGCTGCTGCTGTCGGTGCCGGTGGTCGCCCTGACCGGCCGGCTCACCCTCGCCTTCCTGTACGCGGTGGTCGGGCTCTCCGGCGTGCTCACCGTCCTGTTCACCGTGGCCTACAAGAGCATGCTGCCGAGGCTGGTGCCCCCGGAGCGGCTCGTGGACGCCAACGCGAAGCTCACCGTCAGCCAGGACTCCGCCGAACTCGTCGGCCCGACGATCGGCGGCGTGCTGGTCGGGCTGGTCGGCGCCGCCCGGACCTTCGTCGTCACCGGCCTCGCGTTCGCCGTGAGCGGGTTGACCCTGCTGCTGATCCGGGATGCGCCAGCCGGGCCCGCGCCCCGCCGCGACCGGGTGCCGCTGCGCGTGGAGATGACCGAAGGGCTCGGCTTCATCCGACGCCAGCCGATCCTGCGCCGGATCCTCGCCTGCACCACCGTCTCGAACTTCTTCGTCATGGCGTCCGGCTCCATCGAGGTGGTCTTCATGATCGAGGAGTTGCACGCCACGCCGGCGCTGGTCGGGCTGGTCTTCTCGGTGAGCGCCGTGGGCGGCCTCGTGGTGGGCGCGCTCGCCGACCGGTTGACCGCGTGGCTCGGCTCGGCCCGGGTGATCTGGGTGGCGATGGCCGCCCCGGGCCCGCTGTACCTGCTCATGCCCCTGGCGCAGCCCGGCTGGGGGATGCTGCTCTACGGCGTCGGCCTGGCCGCGTTCTCCGCGAACGCGGTGCTCTACAACGTGGCCACCCTCACGTACCGCCAGCGGATCACACCGCCGGCCCTGCTGGGCCGGGTGAACGCGGCGTTCCTCTGGATCTGCTTCGGCGTGATCCCGCTCGGCGCGCTCACCGGCGGCGCGCTCGCCACCCACCTCGGGTTGCGGCCGGCGCTGTGGATCTGCGTGCTCGGCACGTGGAGCGCCGCGCTCTTCGTCGTCTTCTCCCCGCTGCGGCGGATGCGGGACATGCCGGCGACCTGACCAGCCGGTGTCGCAGGTCACACCTCCCGGCCGGGGGTGCGCCGGGGCACCGGCAAATCCTCGGGCGTACGGAAGCACGTTGGCTTTCCGATCCGCCCGGCCTATGGTGGCTGCATGTGTTCGACCGGTCAGCAGAGCAGCACCGCCGTCATGGTGACGGCGGCGTCCGCTGCTGCCTGCCGGTGTGCCCTGCGGGTGACCGTGGCGACCCGGGTGGTGCGATCCGCGGTCGCGCCGTCGTGCGCCGGCTCGGTCGCCTCCCGACTGCCGAGCCCCGCCGGACGTAGCCCTCCGTGGACCGGTTGCAACTCTTGCGAACGGCCACCAGGGCGAAGCTATCCAGCTTCGGCCCTTTTTCTTTTTCCCGGACAAGGAGCTACGCCATGACCACGCCCACCCAGTCCAGCGAGCAGAAGTGGCTCGACGACCTGCGTACGACACTGACCAACGACTTCGAGGCGCAGACCGTCCGGCTGACGCAGCTCACCGCCGACACCGGCGACCCGGGCCAGGCGCACACCCAGAGCGCACTGATCGCCGCCACCCGGCAGAGCATCGACCAGATCAGCGGCGCGCTGCGTCGCCTCGCCGAGGGCCGCTACGGCGTCTGCGAGCGGTGCTCCGCCTCGATCCCCCGGGAGCGCCTGGAGGTGCTGCCGCACGCCCGCTTCTGCGTGCCCTGCCAGCAGAAGCAGCACTGACGTACCAATCGGGCTGCCGTGCCGGTGCACGGCAGCCCGTCGGGTCACCCGAACCAGGTCATCGCCTGCCCGTGCGGGCTCGTCCAGGCGAGTGGCCGGCCGTCCAACGCGAGCACGTTGTACAGGGCCTCGTCCGGCGGCTCCGGCAACGCGTCGTGGGGCAGCACGTCCGGGGAATCGTTGGAGATCCAGTGGCCGGGCAGGCGGCGTACCACGTCGGCGAACGCCGCCCGGCGCGGCGCCGGCACCTGGTAGAGCACGGAGGTGTGGAACACCACCAGCGTCGCGCCCGCTGGCGCCCGCGCGGCCAGCGCGGGCAGGTCGTCCACCAGGTCGCCGCGCGCGAGCAGCGGCGGGTCGGACGCGGCGACGGCCGCAGCGGCCCGCAGCCGGGCGCGGCGGTGCGTGTGCTCCGGCCAGATGAGGGCGTCGAGCCAGGCCACGTCCGCCGGCTCGGTCACCCGCAGGGGATTCAGGTCCAGGCCCGCCCGCCACACCACCTCCGGTAGCCGGTCCGGCGGGGCCAGGCCGGTGGCCGCGCAACCGAGGACCGGTTCACCCGCACCGAGCGCGTGGTCGCCGTAGCGGTAGGCGTACCGGTCGGGGTAGAGGCAGAGCCCAGCGGACGCGCCGACCTCCAGCAACGCCAGCGGCTGCGGCAACGCGGCGAGCACGGGCAGCAGTACGGCACACCGCCCGGGCTCGTTCGTCTGCGTCGCGCGGGTGCGCAGTTCCGCCTCGATCGCCGGCCAGTTCGCCAGCACGAAGTCGCGGAAGGCCACCGGGTCGTCGACCGGCCCGCCGAGCAGTCGTACGACGCCGAACAGCAGGTTCGGCTGCCGCTTTCCTTGCGGGAGCGCACCGATCAGTGCGAGGACCTCTTCGTCGCGGGAGACGGCGAGGGACAGGCGCTCGTACGCCGGCGACACGCCGCGCGCCTCCCGGGTGGCGAACTCGACGTACGTCTGGGAGGTCGTCATGTCCCGATGATCGCAGTCGACGCCTCTCGTTGTTCGCCACCCGTGACGCGGTCGGGCGCCATCCCGGCTCACGAGCCCCGGGCGCGCCAACGCCCGGGGCTCGTTGCTCTTGTCAGCTGCAGCCGCTGGTGGAGCCGCAGCCCTCGCAGACGTAGCAGCTACCGGCGGGGCGCATCTTCGTACCGCAGGTGAAGCAGAGCGGCGCGTCGGCGGCCTTGCCGATCACGGCCTCCAGCAGCTCGGTGCTGGAACCCACGGACGGCGCCGGCTTGGCGGCGGCGACGTCGGCGACCTCCTGCGCCGGCTGGGCGATCGGGCCGGTCTTCGGCTCCTCCGGCCTCGCCTCGACCGGGGCGGAGGCGGCCATCGCGGTGAGGTCCGCACCGTTCGCCTCCGCCTCCGCCTCGGCCCGGAGCTGGGCGGCCCGCTCCTTGGCGGTGAAGATGCCCAGCTCCGCGCGGCGCTCGTACGGCAGGAAGTCCAGCGCCAGGCGACGGAAGATGTAGTCCATCACCGAGGCGGCCATCCGCACGTCCGGGTCGTCGGTCATGCCGGCCGGCTCGAAGCGCATGTTGGTGAACTTGCTGACGTACGTCTCCAGTGGGACGCCGTACTGGAGACCGATGGAGATGGCCACCGAGAAGGCGTCCATCACGCCGGCCAGGGTCGAGCCCTGCTTCGACATCTTGAGGAAGACCTCGCCCAGGCCGTCGTCCGGGTAGGACGACGCGGTGAGGTAGCCCTCGGCGCCGCCGACGGAGAAGCTGACCGTCTCCGACGGGCGCTTCTTCGGCAGCCGCTTGCGCACCGGGCGGTACTCGACGACCTTCTCGACGACCTTCTCCACCTCGGCGGACGCCTCCGTGGGCGCGGCGGCCTTGTTCGGCTTGGCGGCCGACAGCGGCTGGCCGACCTTGCAGTTGTCGCGGTAGATCGCCAGCGCCTTGAGGCCGAGCTTCCAGCCCTCGAAGTAGATCTTCTCGACGTCCTCGACGGTCGCCTGCTCCGGCATGTTGACCGTCTTGGAGATCGCGCCGGAGATGAACGGCTGGACGGCCGCCATCATCCGCACGTGGCCCATCGGGGCGATGGAGCGCTCGCCCATCGCGCAGTCGAAGACCGGGTAGTGCTCCGGCTTCAGGCCCGGCGCGTCGACCACGTGGCCCTGGTCGGCGATGTGCTCCACGATCGCCTCGACCTGCTCCTCGGGGTAGCCGAGGCTGCGCAGGGCGCGCGGCACGGTCTGGTTGACGATCTGCATCGAACCGCCGCCGACCAGCTTCTTGAACTTGACCAGCGCCAGGTCGGGCTCGACGCCGGTGGTGTCGCAGTCCATCATCAGGCCGATGGTGCCGGTCGGGGCGAGCACGCTGGCCTGCGAGTTGCGCCAACCGAACTTGTCGCCGATCTTGTTGCCCTGGGTCCACTGCTTCGTCGCCTCGCGGACGATCGCGGTGGCCACGGTGCCCGAGGGCTTGATCTCGTCGTTGGCGGCGGCGTGCTTGCGCATGACCCGCTTGTGCGGCTCGGCGTTGCGGGCGTAGCCGTCGTACGGGCCGACGACGCCGGCCAGCTCGGCGGAACGGCGGTACGCGGTGCCGGTCATCAGCGAGGTGATCGCGGCGGCGACCGAGCGGCCCTGGTCCGAGTCGTACGGCAGGCCGGAGGCCATCAGCAGGGCGCCGAGGTTGGCGTAGCCGATGCCGAGCTGCCGGTAGGCGCGGGTGGTCTCGCCGATCTTCTCGGTCGGGAAGTCGGCGAAGCAGATCGAGATGTCCATCGCCGTGATGACGAACTCGACGGAGCGGACGAACTTCTCCACCTCGAAGCCGCCGTCGGCGCGCAGGAACTTCATCAGGTTGAGCGAGGCCAGGTTGCACGAGGAGTTGTCCAGGTGCAGGTACTCCGAGCACGGGTTCGACGCGGTGATCCGCCCGGTCTCCGGGCAGGTGTGCCAGTCGTTGATGGTGTCGTCGTACTGCAGGCCGGGGTCGGCGCACTCCCAGGCGGCCTGGGAGATGGTGCGGAACAGGTCCTTGGCGTCGATGGTCTCGATGACCGCGCCGTCGAGCCGGCCGCGCAGGTCGAAGCCGCCGCCGTTCTCCACGGCCGTCATGAACTCGTCGGAGACGCGGACGGAGTTGTTGGCGTTCTGGTACTGCACACTGACGATGTCGGCGCCGCCGAGGTCCATGTCGAACCCGGCGTCGCGCAGCGCGCGGATCTTGTCCTCCTCGCGCGCCTTGGTGACCACGAACTCCTGGATGTCCGGGTGGTCGACGTCGAGGATGACCATCTTGGCCGCGCGCCGGGTGGCGCCGCCGGACTTGATGGTGCCGGCGGAGGCGTCCGCGCCACGCATGAAGCTGACCGGGCCGGAGGCGTTGCCGCCGGAGGAGAGCAGCTCGCGGGAGGAACGGATCCGGGACAGGTTCACGCCGGAGCCGGAGCCGCCCTTGAAGATCAGCCCCTCCTCCTTGTACCAGTCGAGGATGGAGTCCATCGAGTCGTCGACGGCCAGGATGAAGCACGCGCTGACCTGCTGCGGCGACGGCGTGCCGACGTTGAACCAGACCGGCGAGTTGAAGCTGAACACCTGGTGCAGCAGCATCCAGGTCAGCTCGTGGGCGAAGACCTCGGCGTCGGCCGGGCCGGCGAAGTAGCCGTACTCCTCACCGGCGGTGCGGTAGGTGGTGACCACCCGGTCGATCAGCTGCCGCAGCGACCACTCCCGCTCCGGGGTGCCGACGGCGCCCCGGAAGTACTTGGTGGTCACGATGTTCGCCGCGTTGACGCTCCACGACTCCGGGAACTCGACGCCGCGCTGCTCGAAGTTGATCGAGCCGTCCCGCCAGTTCGTCATGACGACGTCGCGGCGCTCCCACGTGACCTCGTCGTAGGGGTGCACCCCCTCGGTCGTCCAGACCCGCTCCACCTTGAGCCCCGCGCCGGCCTTGTTGCGTGCCCTGCTGGTTGTCACACCGTCCCCCGACATCTCATCCGCCCCCTCGTCCGCACGGCCACCCGCCGCCCGATCCGACTTACACCTGCAAAGAAAAATCAACTGGTACGGCCGGCGGCCTCCGCCGCGTCGGCCCCGGCGCCCTCCCGGGCGCGCGCGGCGGCCCGCAGCGTCTCGATCTCGCGCTCGAAGTCGGCGAGCGAGTCGAACGAGCGGTAGACGCTGGCGAACCGCATGTAGGCCACCTCGTCCAGGTCCCGCAGCGGACCCAGGATGGCCAGCCCCACCTCGTGGCTGGGGATCTCGGCGGCCCCCTTGGCCCGGACGGTCTCCTCGACCTTCTGGGCGAGCAACGCGATCGAGTCGTCGTCCACGGGCCGGCCCTGGCACGCCTTGCGCACCCCGCCGATGATCTTCGTACGGCTGAACGGCTCGGTGACCCCGCTGCGCTTGACGACCGCGAGGACCGCCTCCTCCACCGTGGTGAACCGCTTGCCGCACTCCGGGCAGGACCGCCGGCGGCGGATCAACTGACCGTCGTCGGCCTCCCGCGAGTCGACCACCCGGGAGTCGGCGTGTCGGCAGTACGGACACCGCATCGGCCCGGCCTCCTCCATCGATCGCGGGCCCCGCCGCCCGCTCCCCGGGCACGCGTCAGCGCGACGGAGCCATCTGTCGATGATCTTCGCCGTGTCGACGGTGCCGGAGTGCGGTCGGTAGTCGAACCCAACCTGTAGGCGACTTACGCCCGTGTGACTACTACATCTAGGGGTCGACCGTAGGCCGCTGCGGATCTGCGGTCAAGTTGGCCGGCGTGTCCGGCGCGTCACCCGACCTCCCTGCCGCCCGACGTCGCCCCCGCCGCAGGACCAACCGCCGGACGCCCCCGGGAGTTACCGGTCCGGCCGTGGCGAAACGGCCGACGATCGGACCGAAGTCGAACACCCGTTCGACCCGACGTACCATTTATCAGAACACGAGTACGAGCGGACCGGTTTTTCATCCCGACACGCCGAGCAAGGTCGTACAGATGTTTGAAAATGACCGATCTCACCTATACGGTCTTGAAGAACCGGGCGCGGATCCTCCGTCCACCGGTCGACTCGCACCACCGCACGCACCACGAGCCGCCAAGGCACCCAGCGCCGACCAGGGAGGACGGACGTGACCGAGGATCGGGCCAGCCGGCCGAAGAGCCCGCAGCAGATCACCGAGGCGGGCCCGCCAGCCACCCGACGCCGGGGCGCCGCGCGCAGCCGGACGGGGCAGCCGGCCGTGCGCCAGGTCACCCCGGTGGTCAGTGCCTTCCCCGACCCGGCGACGGTGGATCTCACCGCCCGTCAGCGCCGGATCCTGGAGTTCATCCGCACCTGGGTCGAGCGGCACGGCTATCCGCCGAGCGTGCGCGAGATCGGCGAGGCCGTTGGTCTGGTCTCGCCGTCCAGCGTCGCCTACCAGCTCAAGGAGCTGGAGAAGAAGGGCTTCCTGCGGCGCGATCCCAACCGGCCGCGCGCCGTGGACGTCCGGGCGCCCGCCGACATCGACGACGAGCTGACCCGCTCGCAGCGCCCCGCCCCGGCCTACGTGCCGATGCTGGGCCGGATCGCTGCCGGTGGCCCGATCCTGGCCGAGCAGGCCGTCGAGGACATCTTCCCCCTCCCCCGCGAGCTGGTGGGTGAGGGCGAGGTCTTCATGCTCCAGGTCAAGGGCGACTCGATGCTCGACGCGGCGATCTGCGACGGCGACTGGGTCGTGGTCCGGCAGCAGCCGACGGCCGAGGCCGGCGACATCGTCGCCGCCATGCTCGACGGCGAGGCGACCGTGAAGACCTACCGCCGCCGCGACGGGCACGTCTGGCTCATGCCGCAGAACCCGGCCTTCGACCCGATTCCCGGCGACGACGCCACCATCATGGGCCGGGTCGTCGCGGTGCTGCGCCGCATCTGATCCGCACCGGGTGGCCGCCGTCGGCGGTCACCCGGCAGCCGTCACAGGAGGATCGGCCGGCTCAGGTCAGTAGCGGACCGCCGGCCGGTCAGTAGCGGATCGCCGTTCAGTAGCGGACCGCAGGTCAGTAGCGGACCGCCGGCCGGTCAGTAGCGGTCGCCCCGGTAGCCCCGGCCGCCGCCGGGCACGTGACCGTAGCCACGCCCGTCGTGGGGCCCGTAGCCACGGCCGTCCTCGGGACCACCGTCGCGCCGGCGGACCGGCCGCTGGCCACGCGGATCCGACTCGTCGCCCCGCCGGGGCGGCTCGGCCCGGCCACCGCCGTAGACACCGCCGCCCTGCTGCCCCCCGCCGCCGTAGACGCCGCCGCCGGGGCCGCCGCCCTGGCGTCCGCCGCCTCCGACGGGTGCGCCACCGCCCTGCCGGCTACCCGCGCCGCCACCCTGACGTCGGCCACCGGACGGCGGCCCGCCCCGGCCGGGCGGGGCGTCGACGGGCGGGCGACCGCCGCCGCCGTAGACACCGCCGCCGGACGCCGGACGGGCGCCGCCGTAGACGCCGGCACCAGCCGGACGGGCATCGCCGTGGCCCCCGCCACCGGACGGGCCGCCGCGCCCACCGGCCGGGCCGCCGTAGACGCCGCCAGCGGGCGCACCGCCGTAGACACCACCACCCCGTCCCCGGTCGCCCGGCGGAAGGAAGCCGTCGTCCGCGGGCCCGCGCCGGTCGTCGGCGAGGACGTCGTCGCGCTCCGGCCCCCCGTCGTCGCGGGCAGGTGCCGGCTTGCGCCGGGCCCGGAGGATGCCGAAGACACCGGCCGCCACCATCAGCGCGCCGATCACCCCCACGGCCGCGATCAGGTAGGTGATGTCGCTCAGGCTCAGGCCGTCGACCCAGGACTGGCTGGCCTTCTTCGGCGCGTCGCCCCCCTCGTCCACCGGCTTCGCGCCCTCCGTGGAGGGGGTGTAGGCGAGGATGTCGATCGGGGCGTCGTCGTCGAGCTGACCGCCGTCGGAGACGGTGAGGAAGGTCTTGCCGTCGGGGCTGTAGGAGATCGCCTCGCCGAACGGGTCGGCGAGCGCCGTCACCCGGGGATTGCCGCCGGTCAGGGCCGCCGCGACGTTGCCGTCGGCCACGTCGTACTCGAAGGCGTCGGCGTAGGTGCGCAACACCACCCGGGAGCCGTCCGGGGACCGGGCCGCGCCGGTGATCGCCACCCGGCCGGGAGCGCCGAGCCGGTTCTCCGTGTCGGTCTTCGGCAGGCTTATCTCGCCGACCTTCTTCATCGGTACGGCCGGGGTGTCCCCGCTCTTCATCTTCTCGGCGGGGGTGAAGATCTGGGCCTTGCCCGACATCACCTTGGTGATGATCAACGGGTTGCCGTCGTCGCCGATCAGCAGCGCCTCGGCGTCGTGCGGCTTGCCCTCCGGGTACGAGAGGCGGTGCAGCACCGGCCGCTTGGAGCCGTCGACCGGCATGCTCCACAGCGCCACCCGCTCGCGACGCTCACGGCTGGTGACGTTGTCGCCGGTGTCGGCGATCCAGAGCGTGGCGCCGTCCGGGGAGAGCGCCAGGTCCTCCGTGTCGAACGGCCCCTGCCCGGAATAGCGGACCGGCTCCTTCGAGATCCCGCACTTGGTGTCGAGGAAGAAGACCCGCTTGCGGCTCTCCACCTCGGTGCCGTCGTTGATCACGATGTAGCCGCTCTTGGTGGCCACCAGGCCCGACAGCTCACGCAGTCGTTCGTCGGTGACCGTGCACCGCTTCTTGCCGGGAGCGGCCGCGAGCGGGGACGCGGCCGAGGCCGGTGCCGCAGCCAGGGCGACCCCGGTACACGCCACGGTCGCCCCCAGCAAGCCGAGGGCGACCGTGACCGAAGAAACAGCGCGGCGCATTGAATCAGTGTCGCACGCCGGGAGTTTCCGGCGCGTGACGCCGGGAGGCAGTCATCGCGCGCCCGCGACCGCCTGCTGCTCCTCCGCCCGGAACGGCGCCAGCTCGGCGGCGAGCGCCGCCCCGACCCGGACGTGCAGCAGGGTGCCCTCCGGCAGGTGGGAGGTGCTCAGCACCTCACCCTGGCGGTGCACCCGGGCCACCAGGTCACCCCGGTCGTACGGCAGCACCGCGCGGACCTCCACGGCCGGGCGGGGCAGCCGCGCCTCGACGGCCTCGCGCAGCCCGTCGATGCCGCGACCGGTGTGCGCGGAGACGAAGACCGCCTCCGGCCAGAGCCGCTTGAGCCGCAGCAGCGTCTCCTCGTCGGCCGCGTCGGTCTTGTTGACCACCAGCAGCTCGGGCAGCCGGTCGGCGCCCACCTCGGCGAGCACCTCGTGGACGGCGCGCACCTGCTCCTCCGGGTCCGGGTGGGTGCCGTCGACGACGTGCACCACCAGGTCGGCCTCGGCGACCTCCTCGAGCGTCGAGCGGAACGCCTCGACGATCTGGTGGGGCAGATGCCGGACGAACCCGACCGTGTCGGAGAGGGTGTAGAGCCGCCCGTCGGCCGTGGTGGCCTTGCGGGTGGTCGGGTCGAGGGTGGCGAAGAGCGCGTTCTCCACCAGCACGCCCGCCCCGGTGAGCCGGTTGAGCAGGCTCGACTTGCCGGCGTTGGTGTAGCCGGCGATGGCCACGGCCGGCACGGCGTTGCGGGAACGGCGGGCGCGCTTCGTCTGGCGTACCGTCTTCATGCCCTTGATCTCCCGGCGCAGCCGGGCGATGCGGTGGCGGATCCGGCGCCGGTCGGTCTCCAGCTTCGTCTCACCGGGGCCGCGCAGACCCACGCCGCCGCCGGCGCCGCCGCCGCGACCGCTACCACCGGTCTGCCGCGAGAGGGTCTCACCCCATCCACGCAGGCGCGGCAGCAAATATTCGAGCTGGGCCAGCTCGACCTGGGCCTTGCCCTCCTTGCTCTTGGCGTGCTGGGCGAAGATGTCGAGGATCAGCGCGGTGCGGTCGACCACCTTGACCTTGGTGCGCTGCTCCAGGTTGCGCAGCTGCGACGGCGACAGCTCGCCGTCGCAGATCACCGTGTCGGCGCCGCTGGAGAGCACCACCGCGCCGAGGTCGTCGACCTTGCCCCGGCCGACGTAGGTGGCGGGGTCGGGACGGTTGCGCCGCTGGATCAGCCCTTCGAGCACCTGTGAGCCGGCGGTCTCCGCCAGCGCGGCCAGCTCGGTGAGGGAGTTCTCGGCGTCGCTCTGCGTGCCCTCGGTCCAGACGCCGACGAGGACGACGCGTTCCAGGCGCAGCTGGCGGTACTCGACCTCGGTGATGTCCGCGAGCTCGGTGGAGAGGCCGGGGACCCGCCGCAGCGCCTGCCGCTCCGACAGCTCGTACTCACCGGTGGTGGCGTCGAGCTCGTCGTCCTCGTAGGGAAGTAGGGTCTCCTGGTTGTGCAAGCCGGTCTCCTGTCCGTTCTGTCACGTACCGAGCAATCCTGACATGTGCCAACGCCAGACGCACCCGCTATATGCCCGCGGGGAAAGGCCACAAAAGCGGGGGCGGTTGCCGAGCGGGCGAGCCGGGGCGAGTAGAAATGCGGGCGAGCCGTTCAGCGTCGACGGAGGGATCCCGTGGCCATCACCCGACTTCCAAGTGCCGGATTCTCAATCACGATACGGATCGCGGTGCCCGCGGACGCGTCCTCGATCGGCCGGCTGACAACCTCGGTAGGCGAGGCCGGAGCGATCGTCACCGCCCTCGACGTGGTGGACTCCGACCCGACCCACGTGCTCGTCGACCTCACCTGCGACACCGCCGACGCCAGCCACGCCGACCAGGTGGTCGACGCGTTGACGGCGCTGGACGGCGTGGACGTGCGCAAGGTCTCCGACCGGACCTTCCTGCTCCACCTCGGCGGCAAGATCGAGGTCAGCTCGAAGGTGGCGCTGCGCAACCGTGACGAGCTGTCCCGCGCGTACACCCCGGGGGTGGCGCGGGTCTGCCAGGCCATCGCCGAGAACCCCGCCGACGCCCGCCGGCTGACCATAAAGCGCAACACCGTCGCCGTGGTCAGCGACGGCTCCGCCGTGCTGGGCCTGGGCAACCTCGGGCCGGCGGCGTCGCTGCCCGTGATGGAGGGCAAGGCCGCGCTGTTCAAGCGCTTCGGCGGGGTGGACGCCTGGCCGGTGGTGCTCGACACCCAGGACACCGACGAGATCGTGCAGATCGTCAAGGCGATCGCCCCCGCGTACGGCGGGATCAACCTGGAGGACATCGCCGCGCCGCGCTGCTTCGAGATCGAGGCGCGGCTGCGCGAGGCGCTGGACATCCCGGTCTTCCACGACGACCAGCACGGCACCGCGATCTGCGTACTGGCCGCGCTGACCAACGCGCTGCGCGTCGTGGGCAAGCAGCTCGCGGACGTCCGGGTCGTGGTCTCGGGCGCGGGCGCGGCCGGCACCGCGATCATGAAGCTGCTGCTGCGCCAGGGCGTCGGCGACATCATCGCGTACGACCGGCAGGGCGCCCTGCACCGCGGGATGACCGGGCTCAACCCGGCCTGGCAGTGGCTGGCCGAGAACACCAACAAGGAGAGCTACTCCGGCGACCTACCCGGGGCGGTACGCGGCGCGGACGTCTTCATCGGGGTGAGCGCGCCGAACCTGCTCACCGGCGACGACATCGCCGCCATGGCCAAGGACTCGATCGTCTTCGCGCTCGCCAACCCCGACCCGGAGGTCGACCCGCGCGAGGCGCGCAAGTACGCGGCCGTGGTCGCCACGGGCCGCTCCGACCAGCCGAACCAGATCAACAACGTGCTCGCCTTCCCGGGCGTGTTCCGGGGCATGCTGGACGCGCACGCCGAGGAGTTCACCGAGGAGATGGCGATCGCGGCGGCCCAAGCCATCGCGGACGTGGTCGGCGAAGACAAGATCAACCCAACGGTGATCGTGCCCAGCGTCTTCGACTCCCGGGTCTCCCCGGCGGTCGCCGCAGCGGTACGCGCCGCCGCCCAGAACCCGGCCCCGGCCCCCGCCGCCGACCCGGGTCCGGCCGACCTCCCCGAGATCGCCGCCGAAGCCAGCGCCACCCCCTAACCCACCCCACCCCCCATCCCCGTCTCCCACCCCGCGCGACCCCACCCCGCCCCGCGCTGCGCTGGCCGCCCCGCGCTGCGTTGTGCCGCGCTGCGTTGCGTTGTGCCGCGCTGCGTTGCGCCGCGTTGGCCGCCGCGCGCCGCTTTGATCATGAAGTTGTTGCCCCCGGAAACCGCTCTCCCGGGCAATAACTTCATGATCGACGGGGAGGGGTGGGTGATCGGGGCACAGTCAGGCGCGAACGTTCCGCCCGTTGGCAGTCCTGGGAACTTGCCCGCCTGTGGGAACGCGAGTTCCGCAGGGCATCTCGCGTCACCGCTCGCCGGCTGCGTCGCGGGCCTGATCGTTGACAGTCGAGCTAGTCGACACGCCGCCAATCGAGCAGCTCAACTGTCAACGATCAGGGGGACGGGTGGGGGCGAAGGGGCAGGAGGTGGGGGCCGGGAGCAGGAGCCAGAGCGGGCGCAGGAGTCGGGAGCGGTGGGTTAGGCGGGGGGTAGGGCCGTCAGGGCGGTTGGGTCTAGGGTGCCGGTGGCCACCAGCGTGGCCGGGCCGGCCAGCCAGCAGGAGTCCTCCGTCACCGTGACCGACAGGCGCCCGCCCGGGACGTCCACCGCCAGCACGCCCGTGTCGCGGCCGGCGTCGCGCAGGGCCACCGCGGCTACCGCGCAGGCGCCCGTACCGCAGGAGAGGGTCTCGGCGGAGCCGCGCTCGTGGACCCGCATCCGGACGTGGCCGTCGGTGCCGTCGACCGGCTCGCCCGGCGCCGTGAACTCGACGTTGACGCCGGCCGGGAAGACCGCCGGGTCGACGTCGGGGGCCCGGGTTAGGTCGAGCGCGGCCAGTTCCAGCCCGGCCGGCAGCGCGCAGACCAGGTGGGGGTTGCCCACGTCCACCGCCGTGCCGGGCAGGGTCAGCCCGCCGAGGGTGGCCGTCGCGGTGTCGTACAGCCGGGGGCGGCGCATCTCGACGGCGATGGCGTCGTCCGTGACCAGCGCGCGCACGACGCCGGCCCGGGTGGCCACCGGCAGCGCCCCCTCCGCCGGCTCGGCCAGCCCGGTGGCGACCAGGTAGCGGACGAAGACCCGGGCGCCGTTGCCGCACATCTCCGCAAACGAGCCGTCGGCGTTCCAGTAGTCCATGAACCACTCGGCCTCGTCGGAGAGGTCGATGCCCTCCGGGTGCTTCGCGGCCCGGACGACCCGCAGGACGCCGTCGCCGCCGAGCCCGCGCCGCCGGTCGCAGAGGGCCGCGACCAGCCCCGGTGTCAGATCGAGTCGATTGTCCGGATCGGGCAGGATGACGAAGTCGTTGCCGGTGCCGTGGCCCTTGGTGAACTGCACGCCCCCATCATCGCGCAGCGGCGGGCAGCAGGCGCAGGGCGGCCGGAACCAGGTCCGGCGCCGACGAGTCCAGCCAGTGGATCCGCGGGTCGCGGCGGAACCAGGAGCGCTGCCGCCGGACGAAGCGGCGGGTGGCCCGGACGGTCTCGTCGTGCGCCTGCGCCTCCGTCAACTCCCCGGCGAGGAAGCGCAGGACCTGCTGGTAGCCGAGCGCTCGGCTGGCCGTACGCCCGTCGGGCAGGCCGCGCCCGACCAGAGCCCGGGTCTCGGCGACCAGCCCGTCGGCCCACATCCGGTCCACCCGCAGGGCGATCCGCTCGTCGAGCAGCGCGGTGTCCAGGTCCACGCCGAGCTGCACCGAGGGGTAGTACGGAGTCGGTTCGGGCAGCGCGGCGGTGAACGGCGCCCCGGTCAGCTCGATGACCTCCAGGGCGCGCACGATCCGCCGGCCGTTGCCGGGCAGGATCCCCGCCGCGGCGGCCGGGTCGGCCTCGCGCAGCCGGGCGTACAGGGGTGCGGGGCCGACCTCGGTCAGCTCCCGTTCCAGCCGCTCGCGCACCGCCGGGTCGGTGCCGGGGAACTCGAAGCGCTCCAGCACCGCCCGCACGTAGAGGCCGGAGCCGCCGACCAGCAGCGGCACCCGGCCCCGGGCCAGGATGTCGTCGACGGCGGCGCGGGCCAGCCGCTGGTACTCCGCGACGCTGGCCGGCTCGGTGACGTCCCAGATGTCCAGCAGGTGGTGCGGCACCCCTTCGCGCTCGGCCGGGGTGAGCTTGGCGGTGCCGACGTCCATGCCCCGGTAGAGCTGCATCGAGTCGGCGTTGACGACCTCGCCGTCGAGGGCGTGCGCGAGCGCGACGCTCAGCGCCGACTTGCCGGCCGCCGTCGGCCCGACGACGGCCACGACCGTCCCGGGCTGGTGGGCGGTCACGCCGGCGCCCAGGAGGCCACGAAGTAGGTGACGCCGTAGGGCGCCGAGTGGTGGCGCAGCTCGCCGCGCCAGTCGCCGCCCGTCGCCCGGACCGCGCCGGCCAGCACCTGCCAGGGCGCCCGGCCGGCGGCCTTCAGCTGCGCCGACAGGACCGGGTCCAGGTCGAGCAGGGCCTCGGCGTCCGGGTCGGCCAGGGCGCGGGCGACCCCGTCGTCGTACGCCTCGGCGCGCGGGTCGTCGTAGCCGGGCGACTTCGGGCCGCGGCAGGCCGACCCGTCCCCCGTCACCAGCAGCGCGGTACGCCGCTCCGTCTCCCCGCAGATCGCCGCGCCCAGCTCGGCGCACTCGGCCGGCGTGGCGTCGGCCGCGACGGACCGGGCCAGCCGGGGCAGCGTGGTGCGGGAGCGCCCGACCAGCCACGCGCCGACGGTCAGGCTGAGCGGCAGCCGTTCGCCGCCGGCGCAGTTCACCTTCCACAGCCGCACGTACCGGTCAAGGCCGTACTGCCGCAGCGAGCCGTAGTCGGCCGAGTTGAAGCGGGTGGTCTGCGGCCCGTCACCGACCAGGACGAGCACCTCGGGCTCGGCGGCGAGCAGCCCGGCGACCGCGGCGTCGCAGGCGGCGCGGAGCTCGTCCAGCTCGGGCGCGGCGGCACCGGCCAACTCGGGGACGATCAGCGGCGGGTGGGGGCAGACGGCGGCGGCGACCAGGGACACCAGGCAACGGTATCGGCACGGCCGCACCCCGGCGCCCCGCACCCATGCTCCTGAGGCCACCGCCGCCCGCCAGCGCACCGACCACGTGCATCGCCCCCACCGCCTGCGCCGCCCCGACCACGTTGCGCCGGCTCGACCGCCTGCGCCGCCCCGACCACGTTGCGCCGCCTCGACCACGTGCGCCGCCCCCACCGCGTTTGCGCCGCCCCGACCGCGTTGCGCCGGCTCGACCGCCTGCGCCGCCCCGACCACGTTGCGCCGCCTCGACCACGTGCGCCGCCCCCACCGCGTTTGCGCCGCCCCGACCGCGTGCGCCGCCTCGGCCAGCCCCGCCTGCTCGCCGGTCCGCGCCACACGTCGCCCCGTGCCGGTCCGGCCGCCGTCGTGGCCCACGCCGGGCCGAGGGGTCGGCCCGCCGCGCCGGGACGCCCGGCTCTCCGGGGCTCGCCGTACCAGAATGCGACACTCCCCCGGTGAGCCCGTCCGCGGGCGCTAGGACACCGTATGGTCACGGTCGGCGATAGGCGCTCGACGGGAACGGGGTCGCACCTGTGACAATGCCGGGGGAAACTTTGCTGCGCCGTGGCGGCGATCGCGGGACTGCTCCCCGACGCCGGGAGAACGAGGATGGGCACATGAGCGACTGGACTGCCTTCGGACGGGTGGACGCGGACGGCACCGTGTACGTCAAGACCGCCGACGGCGAGCGGGTGGTCGGATCCTGGCAGGCGGGAGCGCCCGAGGAGGGGCTGGCCCACTTCGCCCGCCGCTTCGACGACCTGGTGACCGAGGTCAACCTGACGGAGGCCCGGCTCAACTCGGGTGCCGCCGACGCCGGCCATTCACTGACCACCATCCGGCGGATCCGCGCATCGCTCGCCGAGGCGCACGTCGTCGGCGACATCGACGCGCTGGCTGCCCGGTTGGACCGCCTCGCCACGGTCGCGGAGGAGAAGGCCGGCGAGGCCAAGGCCGCCCGGGACGCCGCGCGTACCGAGGCGCTCGCCCGCAAGCAGGCCCTGGTGGAGGAGGCGGAGAAGCTGGCCGCCGAGTCGACCGGCTGGAAGACCGCCGGGGACCGGCTCAAGGAGATCCTCGACGAGTGGAAGACCATCCGCGGCGTCGACAAGAAGACCGACGGTGAGCTGTGGAAGCGCTTCGCCGCCGCCCGCGACGGCTTCACCCGCCGCCGGGGCGCCCACTTCGCCTCGCTCGACGCGCAGCGCAAGCAGGCGCAGACGGCCAAGGAGGAGCTGGTCGCCGAGGCCGAGAAGCTGAAGGACTCCACCGACTGGGCGGCCACCGCCAACCAGCTCAAGGAGCTGATGAACCAGTGGAAGGCCGCTCCGCGGGCCTCCAAGGAGGCGGAGCAGAAGCTCTGGGAACGGTTCCGGGGCGCGCAGGACGAGTTCTTCACCCGGCGCAGCGAGGTCTTCTCCGCCCGCGACAACGAGCAGCGGGGCAACCTGGAGCGCAAGCAGGCGCTGCTGGCCGAGGCCGAGGCGCTGGACATCGACGGTGACCCGAAGGGCGCGCAGGCCAAGCTGCGGGAGATCCAGGCCCAGTGGCACGAGGCCGGCCGGGTGCCCCGCGAGGCGGCGGCCGGGCTGGAGCGCCGGCTGCGGGCCATCGACGAGAAGGTCCGCGAGGTGATGGACTCCGCGTGGCGGCGTACCACCAAGGAGGACAACCCTCTGCTCGCCCAGATGCGGGCGCAGGTCGCCGAGGCCGAGGAGCGGCTGGCCCGGGCCCAGGCGGCCGGGGACGCGCGGCGGGTCAAGGAGGCCGAGCAGGCGCTGTCCTCCAAGCGGCAGTTCCTCCAGCTCGCCGAGCAGGCCGGCTGAGCCGAGCCAATCCACCACGGGAGCCCCCGGTCCGCCACGGACCGGGGGCTTTCGCGTGTGTGCGTGGCCCGCCGGCCCGCGCCGGGTCACGGGCGGTTGACGCATCGAGGCGGGCTGATCAGAATGGGCGGCGGAGCCAGGTCCAGCACCGGCGCGAGGGCACCGACGGCGCACGTCACGCCGTCGGGGGACGCCGGTGGTCCCGCGAGCGGCCGCATCCCCACGTGGCACGTCCCGTCGCGCCCTGTCCGCGTACTCCCTGAGGGAGCGTGACGGCCGTCGCCCGGTTCCCGCCCGCGCCGCCGGTGGCGGCGGCGGGCAGTTCGAAGTGGAGCTCGCATGCACCGACGCAGCGCCCTCGGCGGCGCGATCACCGCGCTCGCCACCGCCGCGGCCGGCGTCCTCGTCGCCGCCGCCGTCAGCACCGCCCCCGCCGTCGCCGCCCCCGCCGGCACCGGGACCGGCTACCTGCACACCAACGGCAACAAGATCGTCGACAGCACCGGCGCGACGGTACGCATCACCGGCATCAACTGGTTCGGCATGGAGACCGACAACAAGACCTTCCACGGGCTGTGGTCGACCAACCCGTGGCGGGGCCAGATCGACAAGATGGCCAGCCTCGGCTACAACACGCTGCGCGTGCCGTACTCGAACGACGCGCTGAAGCCGGGTGCCACGGCCAGCGGCATCAACGACTTCGTCAACCCGGACCTGGTCGGGCTCTCCCCGTTGCAGATCCTCGACAAGGTCATCGACTACGCCGGCGACAAGGGGATGCGGGTCATCCTGGACCGGCACCGGCCGACGTCGGCCGGCCAGTCCCCGCTCTGGTACACCCCGACGGTCTCGGAGGCGACCTGGATCAACGACTGGAAGATGCTCGCCCAGCGGTACGCGGGCAACACCACGGTAATCGGGGCGGACCTGCACAACGAGCCGCACGCCGAGGGGACGAACCCGGCGGCCACCGGCGCGTGCTGGGGCTGCGGCGATCCGGTCCGGGACTGGCGGCTGGCCGCCGAGCGGGCCGGCAACGCGGTCCTGTCGGTGCAGCCGAACTGGCTGATCTTCGTGGAGGGGGTGAGCTGCCCCAGCGGCGGCCTCTCCGACGTCTGGGACGGCGACCCGAGCAACGACGAGGACTGCGGCTGGTGGGGCGGCAACCTGACGAAGGCCAGGGACTTCCCGGTGCGGCTCGACGTGCCGAACCGGCTGGTCTACTCGCCGCACGAGTACGCCACCTCGGTCTTCGAGCAGAACTGGTTCAAGTCCCCCGACTTCCCGGACAACCTGCCGGGCATCTGGGACAAGTACTGGGGTTACGTGTACAAGCAGAACATCGCGCCGATCATGATGGGCGAGTTCGGCAGCACCCTGGCCGATCCCCGGGACCGGGTGTGGTTGGAGAAGTTGATGGCCTACACCGGCACCGGGGTCGACGGGATGTCGTTCACGTACTGGTCGTGGAACCCGAACTCGGGTGACACCGGGGGCATCGCGCTCGACGACTGGACGAACATCAACACCACCAAGCAGGCCATCCTCCAGCCGTACCTGATCCCGCCGGTCGGTGGTGGGGGCGGCCCGACGCCGACGGCGACGGCGACGCCGACCTCGACGCCGGCCGGGGGCTGCACGGGCGCGTACCGGCAGGTCAACGCGTGGCAGGGCGGCTTCCAGGGGGAGCTGACGGTGACGAACACCGGCACCGCGACGGTCAACCCGTGGCAGGTCACCTGGAGCTGGCCGGCCGGGGTGAGCCTCGCCAGCGGCTGGAACGCCACGGTGACCCAGTCCGGCACGACGGTGACGGCCGCGGCCCCGACCTGGGCGGGGGCGCTGGCGCCGGGCGCCTCGGTGACCGTCGGCTTCACCGCCAACGGCTCGTCCGCCGCGCCCGGCACGGTGAGGCTCAACGGCGTCGCCTGCTGATTCCACCCCCGTCGGCCGGCACGGCGTCCGCCGACGCACCGGCCGGGGCCCGCGCATGCGGGTCCCGGCCGGTCGCGGGTCAGTGCGCGGCGCAGCCCGTCGTCGGCGCGGGCGCCGCGGCCGGCGCGCCGATCGTCGGCAGCCCGAGCAGCACCCCCGGCGTACGCGAGGCACGCCCCGCCTCGGCCGCGTCGCCGGCCCGGGTGCGCCGGTGCGACAGGGGCGCGCCGTCGGCGTTGAGGTGGTGCGGGGCGGCGTAGGTGATGATGGTGTGCACGACGTCGCCGGGGCGGATAGCCCCCGTGTCGCCGCCCTGTCCGGCCGCGCCGGTGGCGAAGTGGACCAGGCGGCCGTCGCGGGCGCGGCCGGACATCCGGCCCGTACGCTCGTCCTTGCGCCCCTCGCCGACGGCGACCAGCACCTCGACGGTCTCCCCCACGAGCTTCTTGTTCTCCGCCCAGGTGATCTCCTCCACGCAGGCGATCAGCCGCTCGTAGCGCTCCTGCACGACCTGCTTGGGCAGCTGGCCGTCCATCGTGGCGGCCGGCGTGCCGGGGCGCTTGGAGTACTGGAAGGTGAACGCGGAGGAGAAGCGGGCCTCGCGGACCACGTCGAGGGTGCGCTCGAAGTCGGCCTCGGTCTCGCCGGGGAAGCCGACGATGATGTCGGTGGTGATCGCCGCGTCCGGCATCGCCGCCCGGACCTTGGAGATGATGCCCAGGTAGCGGTCGGCCCGGTAGGAGCGGCGCATGGCGCGCAGCACGTCGTCGGAGCCGGACTGCAGCGGCATGTGCAGCGAGTGGCAGACGTTGGGCGTCTCGGCCATCGCGGCGATCACGTCGTCGGTGAAGTCCTTCGGGTGCGGGCTGGTGAACCGCACCCGCTCCAACCCCTCGACGTCGCCGCAGGCGCGCAGCAACTTGCCGAAGGCGAGCCGGTCGCCGAACTCGACGCCGTAGGAGTTGACGTTCTGCCCGAGCAGGGTCACCTCCAGCACGCCCTCGTCGACGAGCGCGCGGACCTCGGAGAGGATGTCGCCGGGGCGGCGGTCCTTCTCCTTGCCCCGCAGAGAGGGCACGATGCAGAACGTGCAGGTGTTGTTGCAGCCGACGGAGATCGAGACCCAGCCGGCGTACGTGGACTCGCGGCGGGTGGGCAGGGTCGAGGGGAAGACCTCGAGGGACTCGAGGATCTCCACCTCGGCCGCCGCGTTGTGCCGGGCCCGTTCCAGCAGCACCGGCAGCGACCCGATGTTGTGGGTGCCGAACACCACGTCGACCCAGGGCGCCTTGCGGACGATCTCGCCCCGGTCCTTCTGGGCCAGGCAGCCGCCCACGGCGATCTGCATCCCCGGGTGCCGGGCCTTGACGGGGCGCAGGTGACCCAGGTTGCCGTAGAGCCGGTTGTCGGCGTTCTCCCGGACGGCGCAGGTGTTGAACACCACCACGTCCGGGTTGTCGTCGGCTTCGGCGGCGCGTACGTAGCCAGCCTGGTCCAGCAGGCCGGAGATGCGCTCGGAGTCGTGCACGTTCATCTGGCAGCCGTAGGTGCGCACCTGGTAGGTACGCGGGCTGCTCGCCGCTGCGGTAGTCATGACCCGGACAGCGTATCCGGGTCCACCGACCTGACCGAACGAGGAGGAGCCGTGTGCCGGAGCATCAAGACCCTGCGGGAGCCGTACACCGAGGAGGTGACCCCGGCCGACGTCGACGCCGCGGCGTTGCAGTACGTCCGCAAGATCTCGGGTTTCCGCAAGCCCGCCGCCCACAACGCCGCGGCCTTCGACGCGGCGGTGGCCGCCGTCGCCGCGGCCACCGCGACCCTGCTCGGGGAGCTGGAGGTACGCGGCGGCCGCTCCGCCGGCCGGGCGGGCTGACCCCGCCGGGCCGGCCGGGGCAGCTCAGGCGGCGGCGAGCGCCGGGAGCACCGAGTCCGGCGCCCAGCGCGAGCGGTGGCACTGCGACCAGCCGCGACAGCGCGGGTCCGCCTCGGTGCACAGCCGCTGGTTGGTGAGCAGTTCGCCGTCGTCGGTCTCCCGCACGTCGAAGTGCACCGGCCGGATCGTGCCGTCGGGCGCGACGAGCAGGTGCCGCCCGGCGTCGAGCGTGTCGTCGCGCAGCAGGCAGTTGCGGTCCAGCAGCCGCGCGAGCGCGGCGATGCTGCCGTGCTCGGAGAGCCGCTCGGGCACCCCGTAGCAGTCCACGATCGTGGCGAACTCCCCCGGCGCCTGCCAGACGTCGCAGATCACCGCGTACGTCGGCAGGCGGGCGGGGTCCGCCGCCGCCAGGGGCATCACCACCCGGCCGAGCGCCTCGGCCAGTGCCGGGTAGACCTCCACCGGCCGCACCTGGTCGATTCTCCAGTTCCACAGCTCGGTCATGCCGCCTCCTCGCTGTGCTCGTCCCACCGGCCTCCGGATCGGGCCTTATGACGATGGTGGGGGGCATATGACCTCAGCCGGGGGCAAGTTACCGGTCTGTGACCATTCCGGGCAAAATTTCCCCGAGCGCCGTTGCTCAGAGCAGCCGAAAGATGACAGTTTATCGGGTACGGTGGCCCACTCCGGGCGCCACACGCCGGGCGCGACACCTCCGGCCGGAAGTCCGGCGCACGGTCACCGCGGCGCACGCCGGTCGCGGTGCCAGGCACGCCGGGGACCGACCTCAGCGCACCAGCACGCGGTGCGCACCGGGCGGCAGCAGCTCACCGACCACGGTGGCGCCGGGCAGCTCACCGGCGACCAGCAGGCCGCCCGAGGTCTGCGCGTCGGCCAGCAGCAACCGGTCCTCCTCGGCGACCCGGCCGAAGTCCGTCCACGGGGTGACCCACTCCAGGTTGCGCCGGCTGCCGCCGCTGACGTGCCCGTCGCGCACCGCCTCCCGGGCGCCGGCCAGGTAGGGCACCCGGGCCGCGTCGATCGCCACCGTCAGCCGGCTCGCCCGGGCCAGCTTGGACGCGTGGCCGAGCAGGCCGAATCCGGTCACGTCGGTGCCGCAGCGGACGCCGGCCGCCACCGCGGCCCGCGCCGCGTCCCGGTTGAGGGTCGTCATCGCGGCGACCGCCTCGGGGAAGCTCTCCCCGGTGGCCTTGTGCCGGGTGTTGAGCACGCCGACGCCGAGGGGCTTGGTCAGCGACAGCGGCAGGCCCGCCCGACCCGCGTCCAGGGTGATCAGCTCCTCGGGCCGGACCACCCCGGTGACGGCCAGCCCGTACTTGGGGCCCTCGTCGTCGACGCTGTGCCCGCCGGCGAGGTGGCACCCGGCGTCGCGGGCCACGTCCTGCCCGCCGCGCAGCACCTCCCGGGCCAGCTCCAGCGGCAGTACGTCGCGCGGCCAGCAGAGCAGGTTGAGGGCCACCAGGGGGGTGCCGCCCATGGCGTACACGTCGGAGAGGGCGTTGGTCGCGGCGATGCGCCCCCAGTCGTACGCGTCGTCGACGACGGGGGTGAAGAAGTCGGCCGTGGTGACCAGGCCGGTGCGTTCGTCGAGCCGGACCACCGCCGCGTCGTCGCCGTGGTCGAGCCCGACGAGCAGCTCGGCGGTGCCGGTGGCCGGGCCGAGTCCGGCGACCATGGTCTCCAGCTCTCCCGGGGGGATCTTGCACGCGCAGCCGCCGCCCCGGGCGTACCGGGTGAGCCGTACCGGTTCGGTCATCCCCACATGGTCTCCCGGAGGTTTCGCCTGCCGGAAAGGCGGGGTCCGACGGGTCAGAATCGGACTCCCGACCGCGATCTGAGCTGGTGTTACCGCTCCGTGACCAACTGAGTTGCGTACCGCCACATCCCCCCGCCTAAAGTTGCCGCACCGGGGGTCGTCCGACCCCCGCGCGACGACAGGGACGGTGAACGACGTGACGACGGGCGAACCGCTCATCGTGCTGGACTCGGTCAACAAGTGGTTCGGGCCGCTGCACGTACTGGACGACGTCTCACTGTCGGTCGGGCGCGGCGAGGTGGTCGTGGTGATCGGGCCGTCGGGCTCCGGCAAGTCCACGCTCTGCCGCACCATCAACCGCCTCGAACCGATCAGCTCCGGCACGATCACCTTCGACGGGCAGGCGCTGCCGGCCGAGGGCAAGGCTCTGGCGAAGCTGCGCAGCGAGGTCGGCATGGTCTTCCAGTCGTTCAACCTCTTCGCGCACAAGACGATCCTCGAGAACGTCACCCTCGGGCCGGTCAAGGTCCGCAAGGAGAAGCCGGCGGCGGCGCGCGAGCGCGGGCTGGCCCTGCTGGACCGGGTGGGCATCGCCAACCAGGCCGACAAGTTCCCGGCGCAGCTCTCCGGCGGCCAGCAGCAGCGGGTGGCGATCGCCCGGGCGCTGGCCATGCAGCCCAAGGCGATGCTCTTCGACGAGCCGACCAGCGCGCTGGACCCGGAGATGGTCGGCGAGGTGCTGGACGTGATGACGTCGCTGGCCAGTGACGGCATGACCATGGTCGTGGTGACCCACGAGATGGGCTTCGCCCGGCACGCGGCGAACCGGGTCATCTTCATGGCCGACGGCCAACTGGTCGAGGACGCGCCGCCGGCCGAATTCTTCGCGAACCCGCGCAGCGAGCGGGCCAAGGACTTCCTCTCCAAAATCCTCACGCACTAGCCGTCCGTACCCGGAGCGCGCCGTCCCCCGGCGGTTCCGTCCAAGAAGGAGATCAACATGCGTATCACGCGCGTAGCGGCGCTTGCGGCGGCCGCCACCCTGGCGCTCGGCATGACCGCCTGCGGTGGCGACGACGCCGACGAGGGCACCGGCGCCGGCAGCAAGTCCTTCGCCGCCGGCAGCACGATGGAGCGCCTCAACAAGGCCCAGGCCATCAAGATCGGCACGAAGTTCGACCAGCCCGGCTTCGGCCAGAAGGGCCTCTCCGGCAAGCCGGAGGGCTTCGACGTCGAGGTCGCGAAGATCATCGTCAAGGAGCTCGGCATCCCCGAGGACAAGATCGAGTGGGTCGAGGCCCCCTCGAAGGTCCGCGAGGACGTGATCGTGAACGGCACGGTCGACCTGGTCGCCGCCACCTACACGATCAACGACAAGCGCAAGGAGCGCATCGCGTTCGCCGGGCCGTACTACGAGGCCGGCCAGAACATCATGGTGAAGAAGGACGACGCGGCCATCACCGGCCCGGACTCGTTCAAGGACGGCACCAAGAAGGTCTGCTCGGTCACCGGATCCACGCCGGCCGAGGAGATCAAGAAGCACGTCAAGGACGTCGCCACCCAGCTGGTGCTGTTCGACACCTACGACAAGTGCCGCGACGCCCTCAAGGGCGGCCAGGTCGACGCCGTCACCACGGACAACGTGATCCTGCTCGGCTACATCGCCAAGGACGAGGCGTCGTTCAAGCTGGCCGGCAGCAACTTCACCAAGGAGCCGTACGGCATCGGGGTGAAGAAGGAGGACACCGACTTCCGCAACTTCATCAACGACACGCTGGAGAAGGCGTACGCGGACGGCAGCTGGAAGAAGGCCTGGGACGACACCGCCGGCAAGTTCGGTGCCGAGCTCGGCGCCGCCCCGACCGTCAACCGCTACTGAGCCTGAATCGCTGATCTGGAGGGTGGGGAGGAAGACCGTCCCGTGAGTGTGCTCATCGACAAGTTCGACGTCTTCGCGGGTGGATTTTGGCTCACCCTCCAGATCTGCGTACTCGCCGCGGTCGGCGCCCTGGTCCTGGGCGCTGTCCTGGCGGTGCTGCGGATCTCCCCGGTGCCACCGCTGCGGGCGCTCGGCACCGGCTACGTGAACGTGTTCCGCAACATGCCGCTGACCGTGGTGATGTTCTTCGCCGCGTTCGGTCTGCCGGCGCTCGGCTCCAACGCGGACTTCCTACGGATCCCCGGCCTGGACGCGGTGTTCAGCCGGCTCGACACCGACCTGCCGTACTTCCGCTTCGCGCTGATCGCGCTGGTGCTCTACACCGCGGCGTTCGTCTGCGAGGCGCTGCGCTCCGGCGTGAACGCGGTGCCCGCCGGCCAGGCGGAGGCCGCCCGGTCGCTCGGGCTCACCTTCGGCCAGAACCTGCGCTACGTGGTGCTGCCGCAGTCCTGGAAGGCCTCGGTGGTGCCGCTCGGGTCGGTGATCATCGCGATGATCAAGAACTCGGCCCTGGTCGGCTTCTTCGGCGTGGTCGGTGACCTCTCGCAGACCGCCGACCAACTGACCTCGGCCGAGGGCTACGCCTTCGTCCCCGTCGCCATCGGCATCTCGATCGGATACCTGATCATGACCGTCCCCCTCGGCGCACTCCTCGACCGGATCGAGAAGCGGCAGGCGGTGGCCCGGTGAGCCAGCAGAGCGTCCTCTACGACGTCCCCGGGCCCCGGCAGCGCCGGCTCACCCTGATCGGCAGCGTGGTGGCGACGGTGCTGCTGCTCGCCGCCGCGTACTTCCTGGTCTACCGGCCGCTGAACGACAAGGGCCAGTTCTCGATGGAGCTGTGGGGGCCGCTGATCGACCCCTCCAACGAGAACTTCTCCCTGGTGTGGAAGCGGATCGGCACCGGCATCACGAACACCCTGACCGCCGCCGCGCTGGCCATCGTCTCCTCGCTGGTGGTCGGCACCCTGCTCGCGGTGCTGCGGATCCAGCTCAAGAGCCTCACCCAGCGCCGGTTCACCGGGTTGGCGACACCGCTGGCGTACCTGCTGCGCGGGCTGAGCACGCTGCTGTCGGCGGTCACCCGGGTCTGCGTCGAGGTGTTCCGGGGCCTGCCGGTGGTCATCACGATCTTCTTCGTGGCCCGTGGCTTCCCCGAGTTCGGCGTCTCGTTCGACACGCTGTGGTACCTGGTCATCGGCCTGACCATCTACAACTCCGTGGTGATCGCCGAGATCCTCCGCTCCGGCATGGAGGGCCTGCCCGGCGGGCAGGCCGAGGCGGCCTCCGCGATCGGCCTCTCCCCGTTGCAGACCACCCGGATGATCCTGCTGCCGCAGGCGTTCCGGATCATGCTACCGGCGCTGATCAGCCAGCTCGTCGTGGTGCTCAAGGACACCTCGCTGGGCTTCATCATCAGCTACGAGGAGACCCTGAACATCGGCAAGCAGATCATCGGCGCGCTGGACAACCCGATCCAGGTCTACATCGTGATCGCGGTGCTGTTCATCCTGGTGAACTACGCGCTGTCGAAGCTGGCCCAGTACGTCCAGCACCGGCTCTCCCGGGGCCGCAAGACCGCCGGCACCCCGGCCCAGAACCCGCCCCCGGCGGCGCTCACCGCGCAGGCGGAGGGCACCGGCGCCGCCTGATCCGCACGTACGACGAAGGGCCGGCCCGATCGCATCGGGCCGGCCCTTCGCGTTGCGCCGTCAGCGGGCGATCTCGGTGACCCGGGACTCGCGGACCACGGTCACCCGGATCTGCCCCGGGTAGGTCAGCTCCTCCTCGATCTGCTTGGCCACGTCCCGGGCCAGCACGGCCGCGCCGATGTCGTCCACGTCGTCCGGCTTGACCATCACCCGGATCTCCCGGCCGGCCTGCATGGCGAAGACCTTCTCCACACCGAGCTTGCCGGCCGCGATCTCCTCGATCCGCTCCAGCCGCTTGACGTACGCCTCAAGGCTCTCCCGGCGGGCCCCCGGCCGGCCGCCCGAGCAGGCGTCGGACGCCTGGGTGAGGACGGCCTCGACGGTCTGCGGCGGCACCTCGTTGTGGTGCGCCTCGATGGCGTGGACGACGTCCTCGCTCTCGCCGTACTTGCGGGCGAGGTCGGCGCCGATGATGGCGTGGCTGCCCTCCACCTCGTGGGTGAGCGCCTTGCCGATGTCGTGCAGGAACGCCGAGCGCTTGATGAGCGGCACGTCCAGCCGCAGCTCGGCGGCCATGACGCCGGCGATGTGCGCGGTCTCCACCAGGTGTTTGAGCACGTTCTGCCCGTACGACGTCCGGTAGCGCAGCCGGCCGAGCAGGGTGACCAGCTCCGGGTGGATCTCGGTGATGCCCACCTCGACCAGGGCGTCCTCGGCGGCCCGCTGGCACAGCTCCTCCACCTCGTGCCGGGCCAGGTCGTAGACCTCCTCGATGCGGTGCGGGTGGATCCGCCCGTCCAGGACCAGCTTCTCCAGGGTCAGCCGGCCGACCTCCCGGCGCACCGGGTCGAAGCAGGAGAGCAGCACCGCCTCGGGGGTGTCGTCGATGATCAGGTTGACGCCGGTGACCGACTCGAAGGCGCGGATGTTGCGGCCCTCCCGGCCGATGATCCGCCCCTTCATCTCGTCGCCGGGCAGGTGCAGGACGCTGACCACGCTCTCCGCGGTCTGCTCGCTGGCGACCCGCTGGATGGCGTCGACGACGATGTGCCGCGCGCGCTGCTCGGCGGTGCCGCGCGCGTCGGACTCGATGTCCCGCACCAGCAGCGCGGCCTCCCGCTTGGCCTGGACCTCGATCGCCTCGATCAGCTCGGCGCGGGCCGCGTCGGCGGTGAGGCCGGCGACCCGCTCCAGCTCGCGGCGCCGCTGCTCCTCCGCCTCGGCGAGCTCGGCCTCCCGCTGGACGAGCGCGGCCTCCCGGGCCGACAGGGCCGCGCTGGCGGCGGTGAGCTGCCGCTCCCGCTCGGCGAGCCGCTCCACCTCCTCGGTGTGCAGCCGCTCGCGCTCGTCCATCCGGGCCGCCCGCCGCTCCACCTCGGCAGCCTGCTCCCGGGTGGTGGCGGCGAGCACCGCGACCTCCCGCTCGCCGCTGCGCCGGGCGGTGACCCGCAACTGCTCCGCGTCGGCCTCGGCCTGCTTGTGGGCCCGCTCCAGGACGGTGTCGGCCTCCGCCCGGGCGTCGTCGAGCACCCGGCGGGCCTCGGCCCGGGCCGCCTTCGCCTCGGCCCTCGCGGCGGCTGCCTCCGCGCGGGCCGCCGCGGCGGCGGACTTCGCCACGTCGATCGTGCTGTTGGCCTCGTCGGCGGCGGTACGCAGGGCCGCGAGGGACTGCTCCTGCCGGTCCTTCTCGGCGATGAAGGCGGGGTCCTCGGGCGCCGGCGCCGCGCTGAACCGCCGCAGCGCCCGTACGCCGAGCAGCACCGCCCCGAGCACGACCACGGTCAGGACCAGCACGACGGCGAGGATCACGGCGTCGAACCCGCTCATGTCGGCACCCCGGTGCAACTGCGCCGCCTCGCCATGGCCGCCTCCCCTGAACGTCGGGACCGCAGCGACCGTGCCGATGGGCACGCACCCTGCGGCTGTGGACGCCCGACCGGAGCGACTGGCCGTGGGGTAGCTTCCGTCGGCGGTGCCCCACATGGGAGCATCGCCGACGGCCGGGTGCAGTTGTCACGCCAGCGTCGGACCGGCCAGTCCGAGCTGCCGCCGATGACCGATCGGATCGGTCAAAGTGATGCTGTTCCGTTACACGATCTATGTTGTGCGCTTAGCCTGCGCTTGGTCGGGCAATGTGAGCCTGTATGGCGAGGCTAGGTCTCCCGGGGCGGTCTGGTCAAGAAGTCATGATCAAACCCCCCGAACGGAGAGAAGTTGTCGCGTTACGCAGCGCTGATTTCGTGCCGGACACCGGCGGACAAAAGCGGCGGCCAATCGACGCCGGTCACGCATCGGCCCTGCTCAGCCGGGCCGACGCGGACGCGGTCCGTGTGGACCCGGTGCGACCGACTGTGACGTAACCGTCGGCGCGGCGGCGCGCCGGTCAGGGGGCGCCCGCGGCGAGCGCCGCCGACACCAGTGCGGCGTTGTCGGGCGCGGTCGAGCCGTCCGGCAGCGACAGGGTGTCTTCCAGCCCGACGCGGCGGTGCAACCCTCGACGCACCGCTTCGGCCAGCACCGCCCATGTCGCCGGCCCCTCGGCGTGCAGCAGCACCGGTGGGTCCCCGCTCACCCGGGGCGGCAGCGCCGCCAGCATGGCGGCGGCGTCCGCCAGCGCCGCCGTGCGCTCCTCGGCCATGCACTCGATCAGGATCCGCCCGGCCGGCACCCGCCACCGCGTGTGAGCCCGCACCGCGTCGACCGTCCAGAGCCCCGCTTCCACCATGACGCCCCGCTCGTGCAGCGCCGCCGCCACCGCCTCCGCGCCCGGCTCGTGCGCGTTGACCGAGGCGAAGTCGGGCAGCACCCGCCAGGCCCGAACGGCGGCCACCCGGGCGGCCGGGTCCGGCTCGATCCAGGCCCCGGTGCTCACCCCGACGGGCAACCCTGGCCGGGCGGCCCGGATCGCGTCCAGCGCGGCGGCGACCGCCGACGGGTGCAGGGACTCCCGGCCGGCGCCGTCCCGTGGGTGCACGTGCACCGCGATGGCACCGAGCGCCGCGCAGCGGGCCGCGTCGGCCGCCAGCTCGGCCGGGGTGACCGGCACCGCCGGATGCTCGTCACGCATCCGGGCCCCGTTGAGGCACGCCTTCAGCATCGGAGCTCTCCCTCCGCCGCGCTCACCCGCCGGAACCGCTGTCCCGGTCGAGATCACCCTCGGCGTCGGCGAGCGCGTCGGCGTCGATCTGCTCGGCGAACTCGGCCGCCTCGGCGCTCTGCGCGGCCAGCGCGTCCTTCACCGCCCGGATCGCCACGCCCGGCGGATAGCCCTTGCGGGCCAGCATGGCCACCAGCCGGCGGAAGACGGCGTCCGGCTCACCCCGGGCGGTACGCAGCTTCCGTTCGACCAGGACGCGGGCGGTCTCGGCCTCGGTCTCCTCGTCCAACTCGCCGAGCGCCTCGCTCGCGACCTCGCCGTCCACCCCGCGCCGGCGCAGCTCGTTGGCGAGCGCCCGGCGGGCCAGGCCCCGACCGTTGTGCCGGCTGGACACCCAGGCCCGGGCGAAGGCGGCGTCGTCGATGATGCCGACCTCGTCGTAGCGGTCGAGCACCTCCGCCGAGACCTCGTCGGAGACGCCCCGCTTCGCCAGCGCCCCGGCCAGCTCGGCCCGGGTGCGGGGTCGGACGGCGAGTTGGCGCAGGCAAATCTCCCGCGCCAGCTCGGCCTCGTCGCGGGGTGGGGCCGAGGGCTGCTCGGGATCGGTGTCGCCGGCTGCACCGCGCCGGGCCCGACGGGGTCGGGGCGTGTTGTCGTCACCCGCGCGGGCGGGGCTGGCATCCCAACCCCGCCCGGTGCGGGCGCGTCGTCCTGCCACGGGTCAGGACCGGTCAGAAGTCGACCGGCGGCAGCTCCGGGCCACCGGCGGCGTCACCCGCGCCGACCCCGACGCCGAGCTTCTCCAGGATCTTCTTCTCGATCTCGGCGGCCACGTCCGGGTTCTCCCGGAGGAACTCGCGGGCCTTCTCCTTGCCCTGACCCAGCTGGTCGCCGTCGTAGGTGTACCAGGCGCCGGACTTGCGGATGATCGCCTGCTCGACGCCGACGTCGATCAGCGAGCCCTCGCGGGAGATGCCCTTGCCGTACATGATGTCGAACTCGGCCTGCTTGAACGGCGCGGCGACCTTGTTCTTCACGACCTTGACGCGGGTGCGGTTGCCGACCACGTCGGTGCCGTCCTTGAGGCTCTCGATGCGACGCACGTCGAGCCGGACGGAGGCGTAGAACTTCAGCGCCCGACCACCCGTGGTGGTCTCGGGGCTGCCGAACATCACGCCGATCTTCTCGCGGAGCTGGTTGATGAAGATCGCCGTGGTGCCGGTGTTGTTGAGCACACCGGTGATCTTCCGCAGCGCCTGGCTCATCAGCCGGGCCTGGAGGCCCACGTGGCTGTCGCCCATCTCGCCCTCGATCTCGGCGCGCGGCACCAGCGCGGCCACCGAGTCGATGACGATGATGTCGATCGCGCCGGAGCGGACCAGCATGTCCGCGATCTCCAGCGCCTGCTCGCCGGTGTCGGGCTGGGAGACCAGCAGGGCGTCGGTGTCGACGCCGAGGGCCTTGGCGTATTCCGGGTCGAGCGCGTGCTCGGCGTCGACGAAGGCGGCGATGCCGCCGGAGCGCTGGGCGTTGGCCACCGCGTGCAGCGCCACCGTGGTCTTACCGCTGGACTCCGGGCCGTAGATCTCGACGACCCGGCCCCGGGGCAGACCGCCCACGCCGAGCGCCACGTCGAGCGCGATCGAACCCGTCGGGATCACCGACGTCTGGATGACCGGCCGCTCCCCCAGCCGCATCACCGAACCCTTGCCGAACTGCTTGTCGATCTGAGCGAGAGCAAGGTCGAGTGCCTTCTCCCGGTCGGGCCCTGCGGCCATGTTTGCCACCCCTGCCTTCGCCGGCGTCTTTCCTGAGCTTCGCGTCACGCGGACACGCTAGGCGCTGGGTCCGACAGAAAACCAGCCGACCGGCCGTGAGCTGTGGACGAGCGCCCCGCTGTGGACAATAGCCGAACAGGTGTACGAGTCGGCAAGCGACACGCGCGAGCCGGGAAACGGCTGCTCAGCGTAGTCGCGCGGGCACCCGGTCGGGATAGGCGGCGCAGACCGCGCGCCACACCACGTGGGTCTGCTCACCCGCCGCCAGGGCCTGCTCGACGGTCCGCCCGCCGAGCTGCGAGAGCACCTGGTCGCGGGCGATGCTGGCCGCGTAGCCGGGACCGAACGCCTCCTCCAGCCGGGTCCAGAAGTCGGTCAGCCGCACGTGATCAGTCCTCCTTGTCCGGTGCCCCCACCGGCACCGGCCGCAACGCTAGCGTCACCAGGGGCACCACCGCGACCGCCGCGAGTCCGGTGAGCACCGGATATCCGGCCACCTCCACGACAAACCCGCTGACCGCCCCGGCCCCGGCGCCGGCGAGCCCCATGGTCAGGTCGGAGAGCCCCTGCACGCTCGGCCGGACCCCCACCGGCACCGACTCCGACAGCAGCGTTGAGCCCGCGACCATGGTCCCCGACCAGCCCAGGCCGAGCAGGAACAACCCGACCGAGAGCCGGGCCGTGTGGTGCCCGGCGGTGCCGGCGACCGCGCAGGCCGCGAGCAGCAGCCCGACGCCGCCGAGGATCACCGCCCGGCGACCGACGCGGTCGGTGAGCCACCCCGCCAGCGGGGCGAGGGCGTACATGCCGGCGATGTGCAGGCTCAGCACGAGACCGACCACCCGCAGCACGTCGGCGTCGTCGTGCCACTCGTGCAGGCGTACCGGGGTCATCACCATCACCGCGACCATCACCAGGTGGCCGACCGCCACGGCGACGATGCCGAGCCGGGCGGCCGGGCGGGTGCATACCACCGACCAGGCGGCCCGCATGCCCGCACCGCGCCGGACGGTCGGCGCCGGCGCGAGGACGGGGGTCGCCGGCGTGGCGGCCGTCGCCAGCCGGCGCGCCGTGAGCAGCGGGTCCGGCCGCAGCAGCGCCAGGATCGCCCCGGCGGCGAGCACCAGGGCGACGGCGCTGAACGCGAACGGACCGGCCAGCGGCGGCAGCCCCCAGCCGCTGGTGGTGCGGTCGGCGAGCGTGGCGAAGTTCGGCGCGGCGACCGCGCCGAGGGTGGTGGCCCAGACGATCAACGAGAGCTGGCGGCCCCGGCGGGCGGGGGCCGCCAGGTCGACCGCCGTGTAGCGGGCCTGGAGGTTGGCCGCGCTGCCGCCGCCGAACAGGAGCATGCCGAGGAAGAGCAGCGGAACCCAGCGGGTGACCGCCGCCAGGACCACGAGGGCACCGCCGGCCGCGCCGGTCAGGTACGCCACGACCAGGCCCGGCCGCCGGCCACGGGCCGTCATGAGCCGGGTGACCGGCACGGCCAGCAACGCGCCGCCGACCACGGCCGCGCTGCTCGCCAGCCCTGCGACGGCGGTGCCGGCGATGTCGGCGGCGAGCAGCGCCCCGACCGTGACCCCGATGGTCACCCCGATCCCGCCGATGATCTGGGTGACGAAGAGCAACCGCAGCGTACGCCGCTGGATGGGCGCGACGTCGGAGGCGGCGAGCGGCGCGACGAGGTCTGTGGCCACGTCTGCTCCTTCGAGGTAAGGGGTGAACTACCGTTCCATCCTTGCGCACCCCGCGCGCCGTACGGCAGCCGGTCGCGCGGCGCTCAGCCGGCGAGGGCGCGGGCGGCGACGGTGAGGTCGGCGACCAGCCCCTCGTACGCCTTGTCCTGGTCGTCGGCGCGCAGCACGGCGGACGGGTGGATGGTGGCCAGCAGCCGGGCCGGCGGGGCGTCGGCGACGGCGCCGGCGGAGTCCACCGGAACCCGCCGGAAGTCCTCCGGGCGCTGGGCCGACTCCGGCCAGGGCAGCAGTTCGCCGCGCTGGCGGGTGACCCGGAACGTCGGGCCGAGCAGGGCCTTGGCGGCGGTCGCGCCGAGCACGACCACGATCTCCGGGCGCAGTTGGGCGAACTCGGCCACCAGCCAGGGGCGGCAGGCGGTGACGTGCACCCGGTCCGGGGTCTGGTGGATGCGCCGCTTGCCGCGCAGCTCGAAACGGAAGTGCTTCACCGCGTTGGTGAGGTAGATGTGGCCGGGGTCGAGCCGGGCGTCGTCGACCGCCCTGCGCAGCAGCCGGCCGGCCGGGCCGACGAACGGCAGGCCCTTCTGGTCCTCCATGTCGCCGGGCTGCTCGCCGACGAAGACCACCCGCGCGCCGGCGTCGCCGCGGCCGAAGACGGTCTGCGACGCGTCGCGGTAGAGCTCGCAGCCCCGGCAGCCGGCGGCGGCGACGCGCAGGTCGTCGAGGGTGTCGGCCTGCGGCGGGATGAACTGCTGTGCGCCCGGTGCGGTCTCGGTCTGCTCGGCCATGGCGACTGTTCTACCCGGTGCGGGAGGGACACGCGCGGGGACCCGCCGGGCGGGACACGCCGGTGCGGACAGAGTGGACGGTGGGACGCGCGACGCCGCCCGCCCCCGGGCCGGGTAGCGGTGGGCGACGACGCCGGCCGGCGGGTGACCGACGGGGCGGCCGGCGCCCGCTCACGCCGTGAAGCCGGCGGGCGGGGTGGGCCGCACCGCCCGGGCCACCGCCCCGGCCAGCTCCGGGATCTCCGCGTCGGAGAGCGAGCTGACGGTGATCCGGATCGCCGGCGGGCCGGCGATGCTGTGCAGCGCGCCGGGCGCGACCGCCCAGCCGGCGTCGCGCAGCGCGGTCAGCACGCTGGTCTCGTCGTCGACCGGCAGCCAGACGTTGATGCCGCTGCGCCCGTGGGCGGTCAGGCCGTGGCCGGCGAGCGCGTCGACCAACGCCGTGCGCCGCCGCTCGTAGCTGCCGGCGGCCCGGTCCACCAGCACCGCCACGGCGGGGTCGCGCCAGAGCGCCAGGACCAGTCGTTGCAGCACGGTGGAGACCCAGCCGGCGCCGACCCGGGCCCGGCCGGCCACCCGGGCCACCGTGGTCTCGTCGCCGACCAGCACGGCCAGCCGCAGGTCGGGGCCGAACGGCTTGCTCACCGAGCGGACGAAGGCCCACGTCGGGGTCGCCCCGGCGAGCGGGTGCAGCGGTACGCGGGCCAGCTCGGCGGCGTGGTCGTCCTCGATCAGCAGCAGGTCGGACCGGCCGGCGAGCAGGGCGCGCAGCTGCCCGGCCCGCTCGGCGGAGACCGCCGCGCCGGTGGGGTTCTGGGCCCGGCTCGTCACGATCAGCGCCCGCGCGCCGGCGGCCAGCGCGGCGCCGACCCCGGCGACGAGCGGACCGTCGTCGTCGACCGGCACACCGATCGGCCGCAACCCGAGCGCGGCGATCAGGTCGAGCAGGTTGGCCCAGCCGGGGTCCTCGACCGCGACCGCGTCCCCGGGGCGCAGGTGCGCGCCGAGCAGCCGCTCGATGCCGTCCAGGGCGCCGCCGGTGACGGTCAGCTCCGTCGCCGGTACGCCGTCGGCGGCCAGCCGCTCGCGGGCCGCCCCGGCCAGCTCGGGCAGCACCCCGGCGGCGGGGTAGCCGACCGGCTCGCCCGCGGCGGCGGCCAGGCCGGCCAGGTGCTCCCCGAGGGGTGGCAGCAGGCGCACGTCCGGCTCGCCCCGGGAGAGGTCACGCAGGCCGGGGACGGTCGGCGGGCGCAGCGCGGAGCGGCGGGCCGCCACCGGTGGGCGGGGCCGCACCCGGGTGCCGTGCCGGCCGGCGGTGACCACCAGGCCCCGCTGGCGCAGCTCCTGGTAGGCCCGGGCCGCGGTGGCCGGGCTCACCGCGAGCCGGGCGGCGAGCTCCCGCACCGGCGGCAGCGCGTCGCCGGGGGCGAGGGCGGCGCTCCGGATGCCCGATTCGATGCTGGCCGAAATCTCGGCGGCCGTCGTACCGACGACCTGATAGCGTGCTGACACAAATCAGGGATTGTACTAGAACAAAGGTCGAGCCATGTACGCACCCACCGAACGGACCGCCGCCAGCCGCTCGCGGGAGCGGATGAGCTACGACGAGGCCGCCGCGCACGCCGTCCTCGACGAGGCGTACGACTGCGCGCTCGGGTTCACCGTCGACGGCGAGCCCCGGGTGCTGCCCACCCTGCACGTGCGCATCGGCGACACCCTCTACCTGCACGGCTCCACCGGCAGCCGGCCGCTGCTCGCCGCCCGGGGCGACGGACTGCGGATCTGCGTCGCCGTCACCCTGCTCGACGGCCTCGTCTACGGCCGCTCGCAGTTCCACCACAGCGCCAACTACCGCTCGGTGGTGGCGCACGGCACCGCCCGGCTGGTCACCGACCAGCGGGAGAAGCTGCGGATGCTGACCGCCCTGGTGGAGAAGGCCGCCGCGGGGCGCAGCGCCGACAGCCGGCCGCCCTCGCGCCGGGAGCTGGCCGAGACGGCCGTACTGGCCCTGCCGCTGCGCGAGGTGTCGGTGCGCGCCCGCGCCGGCGGCGTACGCGACGAGCCGGCCGACCTCGCCCTGCCGTACTGGGCCGGCGTGGTGCCGCTGCGACTGACCGCCGGACCGCCCGAGCCCGACGCCGGGGTGGGCGTGCCGGTGCCTGCGTACCTGCGGCCGGAGACGTCGCCGTGGCTCGACCCGGCGGTGCTGCGCGGGGAGCACGTGCTGCTCGAACCGCTCGACCTCGCGCACGCCGACGAGCTGCACGCCGCGACCGCCGACCCGGAGGTCTGGCGGCACCTGGGCAGCCCGCCGCGGCCGGCCGACCCCGCCGGCACCGCCGAGGCGATCGCCGTCGCGCTGGCCGCACACCGGCGGGGCGAGCGGGTGCCGTGGGTGCAGCGCTGCGCGGTGACCGGCGCCGTGGTGGGCACCACCTCCTTCTACGAGGTGGACCCGGAGCGCCGGGCGGTGGCGATCGGCTACACCTACCTGGGCCGGCCCTGGTGGCGCACCGGGATCAACACGGAGGCGAAGCTGCTGCTGCTCACCCGCGCCTTCGAGGAGCTGGGCGCGGTACGGGTGGTCTGGCACACCGACATCCGCAACGAGCGCTCGCAGCGGGCGATCGAGCGCCTCGGCGCGTCCCGCGAGGGGGTGCTGCGGCGGCACCGGCAGCGCCCGGACGGCTCCTGGCGGGACACCGTGCAGTATTCGATGACCGTCGACGAGTGGCCGAACGCACAGGTCACGCTCCGGAAAAGGCTTCGCCGGGAGGCACCCGTGGCCCCATGATGACGGGCGTGCTGGGCATCACCGACATCTGGACGTACGTGCTGGGCACCGTGGCGATCGTTCTGCTGCCCGGGCCCAACTCCCTCTTCGTGCTCTCCACCGCCGCGCAGCGGGGCGTGGCGGCCGGCTACCGTGCGGCCGGCGGGGTCTTCGTCGGCGACGGGGTGCTGATGTTCCTCTCCGCCGCCGGCGTGGCGTCGCTGGTCAAGGCGTACCCGCCGATCTTCCTCGTGATCAAGTACGCCGGTGCCGCGTACCTCGGCTATGTGGGGTTGACGATGCTGCGCGGCGCGTGGCGACGCTGGCGCACGCGCAACGACCCGGCCAGCCCGCGGCTCATCGACGCCGCGGAGCCGGCGGCGCTGCGCAGCCCGTTCCGCAAGGCGCTGGTGATCAGCCTGCTCAACCCGAAGGCCATCCTGTTCTTCGTGTCGTTCTTCATCCAGTTCGTGGACCCGAACTACGCCTGGCCGGCGCTGTCGTTCCTGCTGCTCGGGCTCATCGCCCAGGTCACCAGCGTGCTCTACCTGACCGCGCTGATCTTCACGGGCACGTTCCTGGCGGCGCAGTTCCGTCGACGCCACCGCCTGGCCGCCGGCGCCACCACGGGCGTCGCCGCGCTCTTCCTCGGCTTCAGCCTCAAGCTGGCCACCGCCTCCGCCTGACCCGGCCGGGCCGGGTGCCGCCTCCCCCTGACGCTGCCGGGTCGGGTGCCGGCGCCTGAACCGGCCGGGTCGGGTGCCGCCATCGCCTGGCGCTGCCCGGCCGGCGCCGACCGAACCCGACGGGGTCAGGCGCCGTCGCCGCCCCCGGAACCGCCGATGCCGGCTCCGCCGGCGGTGCCGCCCAGCCCGAAGCCGGGATGGATCGGCGCGTCCGGCGGGCGGCTGACGTGCGCCGACTCGGAGATGTTCGCGGACCAGTCGGCGTGCGCGGCGGCGGCAGCGTGCCGGTTGATCGCCGCGCGCAGCCAGGCGTCCACGGTGGCGACCCAGTCGCGCTGGTCGGCGCCGGTGTGCCAGACCCGGAACCGGCTGATGCTCTGGTGGGTGATCCCGGCCAGGGCCAGCCGCCGGTCCATCCAGAGGATCACCTCCAGGCCGGCCGGATCGGCGATGAAGATCAGCTCCAGTTCGGTGATCGGCCCGGCGTAGAGCGGCGCCACCCAGTAGCCCAACCGCTGGTGCAGCGGCAGCGTCTGCGCCACCCCCGGCAGCCGCCCGTCGACCAGGCCGGCCTGACGCATGCTGAAGCCGAGCGTGTCGAGGGCCGCCAGGACGTGCGCCTGGGTGGGCAGCGGATGCACGAAGACCGGCACCATCGCGCCCTGGTCGAGCCGGGGCTCGACCGCCACCTCCGTACGCAGCCCCATCCGCAGGCTGAGCAGGGGGACCTCGCCGAACACGGTCACCGGGGTCTGCCACGGCAGCGGGAACTCGAACGGGATCGTGCGGCCCCGCCCGGCCCGCAGCACGAAACCTTCCGCCACCGTCGCCTGGTGGAACTGCACCAGGCGACGGGGTGCCTCCGGGTCCTCCGGCTCGGCCGTGGTGACCAGGCCGAGCCGGACGTGCAGGACGGGTACGTCGGTGGAGCCGGCGATGACGGTCACCCGTCCGGGCAGGCGCAGCCCCGGGCGGGTGCTCGGGTTGGCCAGGGCCGTCCGCACCGACAGTCCGGTCCAGCTGGACTCGGGTGACACCCCCGTCAGCCGCACGGCACTCCCCCGTCCACGACCAGGCCGGCCCGGCCGCCCCGTGACCGCCGATCCCGCGCGCGTGGGGCCGCCCCCGCCGTCACGTGCCCGGCCGGCGCCGCCCCCGTGCGTCGCGGGCCCGGCGGACGCCGTCCCCGTCGTCGCGGACCGGTGGGTGGGGCCCACCTCCATGGTCGCGGACCCGGCGGGTGGCCGCCCCGACTTCGGAGAAGAGCGGCCACCCGTCCGTTCTCACCTCATGCGTCGCCCGCGCGGCACCGGGTCGGTCTCGTCGTCGAACTCGCCGATGACCTCCTCCAGCAGGTCCTCCAGCGCGACGAAGCCGATGGGCCGGGTCGGCCCGCCGCCGTTGCGCACCAGCGCGAGCTGGGACTGCCGGGCCCGCATCTCCGCCACGGCGTCGGTCACCGAGGCCGTGGCCGGCAGGGTGAGCGCGTTGGTCATCAGCTCGGCCGCGGTGACCGTACGACCCGTGGTGGTGGCCCGCACCGCCTCGCGGACGTGGACCAGGCCGCAGACGTCGCCGTTGGCGTCCAGCACGGCCAGCCGCGACCGGCCGCTGTCCCGGCTGACCTGCTCGATGCGGTCGGCCCCCTCGTCGCGGCGCACCGTCACCATCTGGTCGAACGGCTCCATCACCTGGGCCACCGTGGTGCCCTGCAACTCGAGCATGCTGGTCAGCATCTCGTGCTGCTCGGCGCCCAGCAGCCCGTGCTCGCGGGACTGCTCCAGCAGCATGCGCAGCTCGTCCGGGCCGTGCACCTGGGCGAGCTGGTCCTGCGGGTTGACCTTGACCAGCCGCAGCATCGCGTTGGCCAGCGCGTTCATCACCGACAACACCGGCCGGGCGACCCGCGCGAAGGCGCGGAACGGCAGGGCCAGCAGCACCGCCGAGCGCTCCGGGTGGGTGATCGCCCAGGACTTCGGCGCCATCTCCCCGACCACCAGGTGCAGGAAGGTGACGACGCTGAGCGCGAAGATCAGCGCGATCACGTGACTCGCGGCGGTCGGCAGCCCCACCGCGTGCAGCAGCGGGCTCAGCAGGTGCTCGATCGCCGGTTCGGCGAGCGCGCCCAGCCCCAGGGTGCAGAGCGTGATGCCGAGCTGCGCGCCGGCCAGCATCAGGGACAGCTCGCGTACGCCGTCCAGGGCGGCCCGGGCGGCCCGGCCGCCACCGGCGGCGGCGTGCTCCAGCCGGTAGCGCTTGCTGGCCACCAGGGCGAACTCGGCGGCCACGAAGAAGCCGTTCAGCGCCAGCAGGATCACCGACGTGAAGAGTGCGATACCGGGGGTCATGCGGACACCTCCCCCGGCTCGGCGATCCGCAGCCGGACCGAGTCGGCCACGTGCCGGTCGACGGCCAGCACCTCGACCAGGGCGCGCGGCTCCTCCGCGCCGTCCTCGCCGTCGGCCGGCAGGCTGATCTCCAGCCGGTCACCGACCTCGGGGACCCGTCCCAGCTCCCGCATGACCAGGCCGGAGAGCGTGTCGTACTCCGGGGCCTCGGGCAGCGCGATGCCGGTGCTGTCGGCGACCTCGTCGATGCGCCAGCGGGCCGGCACCACCCAGGAACCGTCCTCCTGGCGGGCCGGGGCCCGCTCCGGCGGGTCGTCCTCGTCCCGGATCGGCCCGACGAGTTCCTCGGCGATGTCCTCCAGCGTGATCACGCCGGCGAAGCCGCCGTACTCGTCGACCACGCAGGCCAGCTGCCGGTGGCCGGAGCGCAGCCGATCCAGCACCGTCGGCAGCGGCAGGGTCTCCGGCACCAGGAGCGGGGGCCCGGCCACCGCGCTGACCGGGGTGCTCGCGCGCTTCTCCGGGGGTACGCCGAGCACGTCGGCGATACCGACCACGCCGACGAGGTCGTCGACGCCCTCGGTGCCGCGTACGGGGAACCGGGACTTGCCGGTGTCCAGCAGCTCGACCACCCGGCTGAGCGGCTCGTGCGCGCGTACGGTGTGCACGTCGACGCGGGGCACCATGACCTCGCCGGCGGTCAGCTCCCGGAAGTCGAGCCCCCGGTCGAGCAGCGTCGACATCTCGTCGGTCAGGTGCCCCTCCTGGCGGGACTCGGCGATGATCTGCTCCAGGTCCTGCGGGGTGGCCCCGCTGGGCAGCTCCTCGATCGGCTCGATGCCGACGCGGCGGAGCAGCCGGACCGCGGCCCGGTCGAAGAGCTTGATCAGCGGACCGGCGATCTTGAGGTAGATCAGGGTGGAGCGGCTCAGGGCCCTCGCGAGGGGCTCGGGTCGGGCGATGGCGAGGTTCTTCGGTGCCAGCTCGCCCAGGACCATCTGCACGAGGGTGGCGAGGATCAGGGCGAGGACGACGGAGAGCGGCAGGCTGACGGCCGTGGAGACGCCGGCGACCCCGAGCAGCTCGGCCAGCCCGGCGCCGAGGAACGGCTCGGCGACGTAACCGACCAGCAGGGCGGTGACGGTGATGCCGAGCTGCGCGCCGGAGAGCATGAACGACAGCCGTCCGGTCACCTCCAGCGCCCGGGCGGCGGCCTTGTCGCCGTCGTCGGCCAGCTGCTTGAGCCGGCCCCGGTCCACGGCGACGTAGCCGAACTCCTGGGCCACGAAGTAGCCCGTGGCGACGGTGAGAACGATGATGAGAAGAAGACCGACGACGATCAACACGGGTCGCTCAGGGCTCCCGGGGACGTCGGGGTCGGGATACGCCGGGCACGACCCGGCTGGCTACTGCTGCCCTCCTGGGCAGAAGAGTCGATCATGCGGCCCATTTTATCCGGCCCCCCTGGATGTCCGCTGAAGGTGTGCCGAAGGCCCCGCCGGGCGCCCGCGATCCCCGGTCAGTGGTCGGCGAGTTCGTCGGCGTCGAGCAGGGCCGGGTCGACCCGGCCGGCGCGGTACGCGGCCCGGCCGACCATCTGCGCCGCCACCGGGGCCGTGGCGAGCTGGAACACCCCGACCAGCGCCAGCATGCCCAGGTCCGCCGGGGTACGTAGCCGCAGCGCCACGCCGATCAGCAGGAGCAGCACGCCGAGCACCTGCGGCTTGGTGGCGGCGTGCATCCGGTCCAGCGTGCTGGGGAAGCGCAGCACGCCGATCCCGGCGGCGAGGCTCAGCAGGGCGCCGACCACCAGGCAGCCGCCGCCCAGCCAGTCGGCCAGCGTGTCCCACATCAGGCTCCCCCGCCCTCGCGGACGGCGAAGCGGACCAGCGACACCGATCCGACGAAGCCGAGCATGGAGAGCACCACCAGCACCGGCAGGGTGGTGGCGTGCCGGTTCACCGCGGCCTCCGCGCCGACCGCGCCGACCAGGGTGGCGAGCAGCATGTCGGCCGCGACCACCCGGTCGATCAGCGACGGCCCCCGGTAGAGCCGGATCAGGGCCAGCATCGCGGTCACCGAGAACAGGGTGGTGAGGATGACGGCGAGGAACGTGGTCACGGGTCGGGTCCCCTCTCGACGGGATCGGCGCTCACCCGGTGGACCTCGGCGGCGGAGCCGACCGCGCGGACGATCCGGCGCTCGACGGCGAGGATCCGCCGCCGGCTGCCGTCGAGGTCCTGCGGACCGTGGGTGTCGAACACGTGCACGTAGAGGACCCCGAGGTCCCGGTCCACCTCGACGATCAACGTGCCCGGCACCAGCGAGATCGCCTCGGCGGTGAGCGCGAGGTTCAGGTCGGTGCGGACCCGCAGGCGGACCGCGATGATCGCCCCGCGGGGCTGGTACCCGGGCTGCACCGCGACCCGGGCGACGTGCGCGCTGGCGCTGACCAGTTCGGCGGCGAAGCGCACCGCGAAGACCAGCAGCGGTCCGGGGCGCAGCCGGCCGCCGAAGCTCACCGGTGGCAGCGGGAAGAACACCAGCACGGCGGCGGCCACCAGCATCCCGCCCGCGAGGTTGCCCCAGGAGAAGTCCCCCCAGAACAGGCTCCAGACGAGCACCAGCCAGCCGAACGCGATGAGCTGGTCCCGCCGCCGTCCCCAGCCGCGTCCCCGTGCCGGGGTCACGGGGCACCGACCGGCAGCACGGAACGGATGTACGGGGTGCGCTCGCGCAGGTCGGCCGCCGCGTCGGCGGTGACGTCGAACAGCGGCCCGGCGACGACGGTCAGCGCCAGCCCCAGCCCGACCAGCGCGATCGTGGCGCCGACCATCAGCGCGGGCAGGCGCACGACCGGGGCGGTGGTGGCCAGCTGGGGGGACCGCCAGAAGGCGATGTTCCACACCCGGGAGGCCACGTAGAGGGTGAGCAGGCTCGTCACCGTGCCCGCCGCGACCAGTACGCCGGGCAGCGGCTCGCCGGCCGCGACGCCGGCCTGGAGCAGGCCGAGCTTGCCGAGGAACCCGGAGAAGGGCGGGATGCCGGCGAGGTTCATGGCCGGGACGAAGAAGAGGACGCCGAGCAGCGGGGCCACCCGGGCCAGGCCGCCGATGCGACGCAGGTCGGTGCTGCCGGCCCGCTCCTCGACCAGCCCGGTGACCAGGAACAGCGTGGTCTGGATGGTGATGTGGTGCACCACGTAGAAGATCGCGCCGGAGAGCCCGGCGACGCTGCTCAACGCCACCCCGAAGATCATGTAGCCGATGTGGCTGACCAGGGTGAACGAGAAGAGGCGCTTCATGTCCGACTGCGCCACCGCGCCGAGGATGCCCACCACCATGGTCAGCCCGGCCACCACCATCAGCAGCCCGGCGAGCTCGCCGCCGGGGAAGAGCAGCGTCTCGGTGCGGATGATCGCGTACACGCCGACCTTGGTGAGCAGGCCGGCGAAGACCGCCGTGACGGGGGCCGGCGCCGTCGGGTAGCTGTCGGGCAGCCACGCCGAGAGCGGGAAGACCGCCGCCTTGATCCCGAAGGCGAGCAGCAGCATCAGCTGGAGGGTCAGCCGTACGCCGTCGGGCAGCGCGTCCAGCCGGTGCGCCAACTGGGCCATGTTCAGGGTGCCGGTGGCCGCGTACACCATGCCCACCGAGGCGAGGAAGATCATCGAGGAGAGGATGCTGACCACCACGTACGTGGAGCCGGTGCGGATCCGGGTCTCGGTGCCGCCGAGGGTGATCAGCACGAAGCTCGCGGCCAGCAGGATCTCGAAGCCGACGAAGAGGTTGAACAGGTCGCCGGCGAGGAACGCGTTGGTGACGCCGGCGGTCAGCACCAGGTAGGTGGGGTGGTAGATGGTCACCGGGACGGTCTCGCCGAAGTCCCCCTGCCCCTGGCCGACGGAGTAGAGCAGCACGCACAGGGTCACCGCCGAGGAGATCACCAGCATCAGCGCGGCGAGCTGGTCGGCGACCAGCACGATGCCCACCGGCGCCGGCCACCCGCCGACCTGGACCACCACGGGTCCGTGCCGGTACGCCTGCACCAGCAGCACCGCCGCCACCGCCAGCGTGGCCGTCAGGCAGGCCACGCTGACGAACCGTTGCGCCCCGGGCCACCGGGCCAGCAGCAGGGTCAACGCCGCGCCCAGCAGCGGCACCACCACGGGCAGCGGCACGAGCCGGCTCATCGGGCGCCCCGTCCCGCGTACCCGGTCATCCGAGGCCGTCCCCGCGCCGGAGCCGGCGCGGCGGCTCCGGGTCGACCTGTTCGGGGTCGGCGTCGGGGCCCTCGCCGCCGAGGTCGACGGCGGCCAGGTTGTCGTGCTCGGCCGCCTCCCTGATCTGCCGGTCCTCGATGTCGTCGGGCACCTCGTCGTCCCCCGTGAGGTACCAGCTGCGGTAGCTCACCGACAGCAGGAACGCCGTCAGGCCGAAGGTGATCACGATGGCGGTGAGGATCATGGCCTGCGGCAGCGCGTCGCTCAACCTGCCCGGGGGCGCCGTGCCGACCACCGGGGCGGCCCCCGCCCGCCCGCCCAGGAGGATCAGCACGTTGACGCCGTTGCCGAGCATGATGACGCCGAGCAGGATCCGGCTCAGGCTGCGTTCCAGCAGCAGGGTGACTCCGCAGCCGACCAGCATCCCGGCGGCGACGACGAGCGCCAGGGCCGGCCCCGCGGCGTCCGTCCTCACGTCCGCTCCCCCTGCCGGTCGACGCGCAGCCCGCCCCCGGGCTCGCCGGCCGCCTCGATGTGCCGGTCCACCTCGGCGCCGAGGCTGCGCAGGATGTCCAGCACCAGCCCGACCACGACCAGGTACACGCCGACGTCGAAGAAGAGGGACGTGACCAGGTAGAACTTCCCGATCACCGGCAGCCACAGGTCGACCCGGGTGCTCTCCAGCACCGACCCGCCCGCGAACAGGGCGACGGCCCCCGCGCCGACCGAGACGAACAGGCCGGCGCCGAGCACCGTGCCGGCCCCGACCGGGGCGGCCTCGGCCAGCTCGTAGCGCCCGCCGGCCAGGTAGCGCACGGCCAGCGCCAGGCCCGCCACCAGACCACCGGTGAAGCCGCCACCCGGGGCGTTGTGGCCGGAGAAGAGCAGGAACAGGGAGAAGACCACAACCGTGTGGAAGACCAGCCGGGTCACCACCTCCAGCACGATCGAACGCTGCCGCTTGTGCAGGGTCGCCCCGCCGCGCAGCCAGACCCGGTGCCCCGGCAGCTGAACCCGGTTCGGCGGCTGTGGGCGGCGGGGGCGGGGTCCGGTCCGGGACTGCTGGAAGACCAGGCTGGCCACGCCGGTCGCGGCCACCACCAGCACCGCCAGCTCGCCCATCGTGTCCCAGGCCCGGATGTCGACCAGGGTCACGTTGACCACGTTGCGGCCGTGCCCGTAGGTGACGGCCAGGTCCGGGAACGCGTCGGAGATGGTGGGCGCCTGCCGGGCCGCGGCGGCGGTCAGGGCCAGCCCGCCGACCACCACGCCGACGACCGCCCCGATCGTGCGGCGTACCCACCGCCTGCGTCTCGGGCGGGCCGAGAACCGCTCCGGCAACCGGCGCAGCACCAGCACGAACACCGCGATGGTGGCGGTCTCGACGAGGAACTGGGTCAGCGCCAGGTCCGGCGCGCCGTGGATCACGAAGAGCATCGCGGTGCCGTAGCCGGTCATGCCGACCAGCAGCATCGCCGTCAGCCGCCGCCGGGCGCCCACCGCCAGCAGCGCGGCGACCGTCACCACCGCCGTCACCACCACCTGCAACGGGCTGTCCCAGAGGGCGATCCGGTCCTGCCACGGACGGGTCGCCAGCATCGCCCCGCCGGGCACGACGGCGAGCACGACCAGGATCACGCCGAGGTACTGGGGCAGGGAGCCACGCTGGGTGGCGCCGGTGACCTCGATGGCGAGCCGGTCGAAGCGGCCGATGAGCCACTCGTATCCCTGGTTGCCGCTGACCGGGACGTGCAGCCGGGCCAGCACCGGGGCGAGCGGGCCACGCAGCGCGAACAGCGCCGCCCCGCCGGCCACGGCGAGGGCGGAGAGGCCGAGGGCCGGGGTGAGGCCGTGCCACAGCGCCAGGTCCTTGCCGACGGCGCCGAACAGCTCGGCGTACGGGCGCAGCAGGCCGTCGAGGATCCCGGCGGCCGGACCGGCGGCCAGCCCGACGGCGGCCAGCAGGACCGGCGGGGCGAGCATCGACGCGGGGATCCGCCCGAGGACGGTCGGCTCCACGCCGGGGCGGGTGGCGAACGCGCCCCAGACGAACCGGGCGCTGTAGGCGACGGTGAGCGCCGTGCCGGCCACCAGCACGGCGACGACGGCGGGCTGGTCGGTGAAGGCGGCCAGCACGGCCTCCTTGGCGACGAAACCGACCAGCGGCGGCAGTCCGGCCATCGACGCGGCGGCGAGCACCGTCACGGTGACGAGCAGCGGCGCGCGCCGCCCCAGCCCCGACAGCTCCCGCAGGTCACGGGTGCCGGCACCGTGGTCGATGATGCCCACGACGAGGAAGAGCGGCGCCTTGAACAGGGCGTGGGCCAGCAGCATCGCCGCCCCGGCCAGCGCGGCGTCCGGGGTGCCCGCCCCGACCGCCACCGCGAGCAGGCCGAGCTGGCTGACCGTGCCGTACGCCAGCAGCAGCTTCAGGTCCGTCTGCCGCAGCGCCGCCCAGCCCCCGGCGAGCATGGTGACCAGACCGGCGACCACGACCACCGGCCGCCACGGGCCGGCGCCCGCGAGCACCGGGGCGAGCAGCCCGATCAGGTAGATGCCCGCCTTCACCATCGCGGCGGCGTGCAGGTACGCGCTCACCGGCGTCGGCGCCGCCATCGCCACGGGCAGCCACGAGTTGAACGGCACCAGCGCCGACTTGGACAGCGCCCCGGTCAGGATCAGCAGGACCGCCGTGACCAGGTACGCCCCGCCCGGCGGCGGGCCGGCGGCGATCTCCGACCAGCGGTAGGTGCCGGCGTGCTCGCCGAGCATGATGAACCCGACCAGCATCGCCAACCCGCCGAGGGTGGTCACGGTCAGCGCCTGCGCCGCCGCCCACCGGCTGGAGCGCCGCTCGGTGCTGTGCCCGATCAGCAGGTACGAGAAGACGGTGGTGAGCTCCCAGCACGCGTAGAGCAGCAGCAGGTCGTCGGCGAGGACCAGGCCGAGCATCGCCCCCGCGAAGGCCACCAGCACGGCCGCGAAGCGGGCCACGCCCCTGAACTCCCGACCGAAGTAGTGGGCGCTGTAGACCAGTACCAGCGCGCCGACCCCGCCGACGAGCAGGACCATCAGCCAGGACAGGGTGGTCAGCCGCAGCGCCAGGTCGACGCCGAGCTGACCGATCCACGGGTACGTCTCGACCACCTCGCCGCCGTCGCGGACGGCGGGGGTGCGGGCCAGCGCCCAACCGAACGCGGCGGCCGGCGCCAGCGCCAGCGGGTAGCAGGCGCGGGAGCCCCACCACCGGACGAGCAGCGGCGCGACGAGGGCCGCCACGAGGTGGAGGATCAGCAGTACGAGCACCCGCGCTCCCGGTCGAGGTTGCTGCGGCGCGCGCCGGAGGTGGGACGGCACCTAGGTGCGATCTCACGCCAGTTCGTCGCCCTGCGGGCGGTTTTGCGCGAATTCGCCCCTGTCGCGGCGTACGTCAGGCGACGGTGACTTCGGCCGCGGGGGCCGCGGATTCCCGGACGGGGTGCTCGTCACGGGGCTCCACCAGCAGGTCGGGACGGCCGAGCTGGACCACGACCTTGTTGACCACCCGCTGGGCGGCGGCGAGGGAGCGCACCGGCAGCAGCCGGCCCCGGCCCTCGCGGCGCAGCACGAAGTAGTGCACCGCCGCACGGACCTGCCCCCGGTCGGCGGCGCTGGCCTGCGCGGTGGAGACGACCAGCTCCCGCAGCGCGGTGGCGAGCCGCTCGGCCAACTCCAGCTCCGGGCCGGACAGGCCGGTGCGGACGGCGGCGAGGTGACTGTCGACCTTGCGGATGAGCACGTCGGTGCCGGGCTCGAAACTCCGCTGCTCGACGGCCAATCCGATCCCCTCCACCCAGGCTGACGCTCCGGGTGAAGTTACTTTATGTTGTGGTACACAATCAAGCTGTTAAGTAAGACTTAATGGATTAAACACTCAAACACCGCTAGTTGCCCAGCCGTGCCGGCACCGATCCGGAGCCGATGAGCCGGAGCGAGGCGCCCGTGGCCCGCCGGCGGGTCAGGATGTCGGCCCCGCGGGGCAGGATGGATGGCGTGACGGAGGCGATGGCGGGTTTCGGCGCGGCGACCAGGGAGTGGTTCGGCGCCGCGTTCGCCGCGCCCACCGCCGCCCAGACCGGCGCGTGGGCCTCCGTCTCGGCGGGGCGCAGCGCGCTGGTGGTGGCACCCACCGGCTCCGGCAAGACGCTGGCCGCGTTCCTCTGGTCACTCGACCGGTTGGCCCGCGAGCCCGCCCCGGCCGATGCCCGGCACCGGTGCCGGGTGCTCTACGTCAGCCCGCTCAAGGCGCTCGCGGTCGACGTCGAGCGCAACCTGCGCACGCCCCTGACGGGCATCCGGCAGGCCGCCACCCGACTCGGCGTGGCGCCTCCGGAGATCACCGTCGGGATGCGCACCGGCGACACCCCCGCCGACGAGCGGCGGGCCTTCGCCCGCACGCCGCCGGACATCCTCATCACCACGCCCGAGTCGCTGTTCCTGCTGCTCACCTCGGCCGCCCGCGACTCCCTGCGCGGCGTCGAGACCGTGATCGTCGACGAGGTGCACGCGGTCGCCGGCACCAAACGCGGCGCCCACCTCGCGCTCTCCCTGGAACGCCTCGACGAGCTGCTGCCCGCCCCGGCGCAGCGGATCGGCCTCTCCGCCACCGTCCGACCGGTCGACGCGTGCGCCCGCTTCCTCGGCGGTGCCCGCCCCGTCGACGTGGTCGCGCCGCCCACCGCCAAGACGATCGAGGTCAGCGTCCAGGTCCCGGTGGAGGACATGACCCGCCTCGACGAGCAGGAGCCGCCGGAGGACGATCCCGGTGGTCTCGGCGCCCGTCGGGCGTCGATCTGGCCCGCGCTGGAGGAGCGCGTCTTCTCCCTGGTCCGGGCGCACCGCTCGACCATCGTCTTCACCAACTCCCGGCGTTCCGCCGAGCGCCTCTGCGCCCGGCTCAACGAGCTGGCCGGCGAGGCGGCGGCCGGGCAGGAGCCGACCGGCGCGTCCACGGCGCCGGAACGCGAGGCGGACGGGTGGGGCGGCCCCACGGGGCCGGTACGCGTCGGTCGTACGCCCGCGGAGCTGATGGCACAGGCGGGCGCGGCGGCCGGCGCACCTGCCGTGATCGCCCGCGCCCACCACGGCAGCGTCTCCCGGGAGGAACGCAAGCACATCGAGGAGGCGCTCAAGTCCGGCCAGCTGCCCGCCGTGGTGGCCACCTCCAGCCTGGAGCTGGGCATCGACATGGGCGCCGTCGACCTGGTGGTGCAGATCGAGGCGCCGCCCAGCGTGGCCGCCGGGCTGCAACGGGTGGGCCGGGCCGGCCACCAGGTCGGCGCGGTCTCCCGAGGGGTGGTCTTCCCGAAGCACCGGGGCGACCTGCTCTCCTGCACGGTGGTGGCCGAGCGGATGGCCGACGGCGCCATCGAGGAGCTGCACCACCCGCGCAACCCGCTCGACGTGCTGGCCCAGCAGATCGTCGCCATGGTGGCGCTGGAGCCGTGGCGCGTCGGCGACCTGGCCGTGCTGGTACGCCGGGCGGCGCCGTTCGCCGAGCTGCCCGACTCGGCGCTGCACGCCGTGCTCGACATGCTCTCCGGCCGCTACCCGTCGACCGCGTTCGCCGAGCTGCGGCCCCGGCTGGTCTGGGACCGGGCCACCGACACGCTCACCGGCCGGCCCGGCGCGCAGCGGCTCGCGGTGACCAGCGGCGGCACGATCCCCGACCGGGGCCTGTTCGGTGTCTTCCTGGCCGGGGCGGAGCGGGCCGCCCGGGTCGGCGAGCTGGACGAGGAGATGGTCTACGAGTCGCGCGTCGGCGACGTGTTCCTGCTCGGCTCGTCGTCCTGGCGGATCGAGGAGATCACCCCCGACCGGGTGCTGGTCTCCCCGGCACCGGGGCAGGCGGCGAAGATGCCGTTCTGGAAGGGCGACCAGCTCGGCCGGCCCGTCGAGCTGGGTCGGGCCATCGGCGCGCGCGTACGGGCCCTGCTGCGGCAGGACGACGAGACGGCGACCGCCGCGCTGCGGGCCGGCGGCCTGGACGACTGGGCCGCGGGCAACCTGATGGCCTACCTGCGCGAGCAGCGCGCCGCCACCCGTTCCCTGCCCGACGACCGCACGGTGGTGGTCGAGCGGTTCCGCGACGAGCTGGGCGACTGGCGGCTGGCCGTGCACAGCGTGCTCGGCGCCCGGGTCAACGGGCCGTGGGCGCTGGCCATCGGCCGCCGGCTCGCCGAGCGCTACGGCGTGGACGCCCAGGTGATGCCGTCCGACGACGGCATCGTGGTCCGCCTGCCCGACACGGCCGACGAGCCGCCCGGCGCCGACGTGGTGGTCTTCGAGCCGGAGGAGATCGCCCAGCTCGTCGAGGAGTCGGTCGGCACGTCCGCGCTCTTCGCGTCCCGGTTCCGCGAGTGCGCCGCCCGGTCGCTGCTGTTGCCCCGCCGCGACCCGCGCCGCCGCCAGCCGCTGTGGCAGCAGCGGCAACGCGCCGCCCAGCTCCTCGACGTCGCCCGCGAGTACGCCGACTTCCCGGTCACCCTGGAGGCGGCCCGGGAGTGCCTCCAGGACGTCTTCGACCAGCCGGCGCTGGCCGAGCTGATGCGCGACCTGGCCGCCCGGAAGGTGCGCCTGGTCGAGGTGGAGACCGCCCAGCCGTCGCCGTTCGCCCGGTCGCTGCTCTTCGGCTACGTCGGGGCGTTCCTCTACGAGGGCGACGCGCCGCTGGCCGAGCGCCGGGCCGCCGCGCTCGCGCTGGACTCGACCCTGCTCGGCGAGCTGCTGGGCCGGGTCGACCTGCGGGAACTGCTCGACCCGGCGGTGCTGGCCGAGACCGAGCGGCAGCTGCGCTGGCTGACCGAGCAGCGCCGCCCGCGCGACGCGGAGGACGTGGTCGAGCTGCTCCGTGTGGTCGGCGACCTCTCCGAGGCCGAGCTGGTCGGGCGGGGGGCCTCCCCCGGGTGGCTGACGGAGCTGGCGGCGACCCGCCGGGTGCTGCGCGTACGCGTCGCCGGGGAGGAGCGCTGGGTCGGCATCGAGGACGCGGCACGCCTGCGCGACGCCCTCGGCGTGGCCCTGCCGGTCGGGGTGGCCGAGGCGTACCTCGCCCCGGTGGCCGATCCGCTCGGCGACCTGGTCGCCCGCTACGCGCGTACGCACGGGCCGTTCGCCGCCGCCACCTGCGCGGCCCGCTTCGGGCTCGGCGTCTTCGTGGTCGAACAGGCGCTGCGCCGGCTCGCCGCCACCGGGCGGGTGGTCGCCGGCGAGTTCACACCCGACACGGCCGGCAGCCAGTGGTGTGACGCGGAGGTGCTGCGGCTGCTGCGCCGCCGTTCCCTGGCCGCGCTGCGCCGCGAGATCGAGCCGGTGCCGCCCCGCGCGCTGGCCGCGTTCCTGCCCCGCTGGCAGCAGGTGGGCTCGTCGGCGCGGGGGATGGAGGCGCTGGCCGCCGCCGTGGAGCAGTTGCAGGGGGCGGCGGTGCCGGCGTCGGCGCTGGAACGGCTCGTGCTGCCCGGCCGGGTCGCCGACTACTCCCCCGCCCAGCTCGACGAGCTCTGCGCCAGCGGCGAGGTGCTCTGGGCCGGCTCCGGGGCGATCTCCGGCGGGGACGGCTGGGTCACCCTGGCCTACGCGGACGTCGCGCCGCTGCTGCTGCCCCCACCCGACGAGGCGCTCACCCGTACCCCGCTTCACGACGCGGTCCTGGACGCGCTCGACGGCGGGCAGGCGCTGTTCTTCCGCTCGCTGTCCGACCGGGTCGGCTCGACCGACGACGCCGCGCTGACCGCCGTCGTCTGGGATCTGGTGTGGGCCGGTCACCTCACCAACGACACCCTGGCGCCGCTGCGCGCGGCGCTCGGCGGCGGCGGGGCGCACCGGTCCCGTCCCGCCGCGCCGCGCACCCGCTACCGGCGCCCCGGGCGGGTGGCCCTGCCGACGCGTGGCGGCCCGCCGACCGTCGCCGGCCGCTGGTCGCGGCTGCCGGAGCGCGACACCGACCCGACCCGCCGCGCCGCGGCCCTGGCCGACGTGCTGCTGGAGCGGCACGGCGTGGTGACCCGGGGCGCGGTCATGGCCGAGCAGGTGGCCGGCGGTTTCGCCGCGGTCTATCCGGTGCTCGCCGCGCTGGAGGAGCGCGGCGCCGCCCGGCGGGGCTACTTCGTCGAGGGCCTGGGCGCGGCGCAGTTCGCGGTGCCGGGTGCGGTGGACCGGATCCGGGCGCTGGCCGAGACGGCGGACGGCGGGCGGGGGCGCGGCGGCCCCACCCTGGTGCTCGCCGCCACCGATCCGGCCAACCCCTACGGCGCGGCGCTGTCCTGGCCGGAGCGGGTGGTCGACTCGGGCGACGGGGCCGCCCCGGCGTCCGGGCACCGGGCGGGGCGCAAGGCCGGTGCCGTGGTGGTGCTGGTCGCCGGTGACCTGGTGCTCTACGTCGAACGCGGCGGGCGGACGATCCTGTCGTACACCGACGACGGCGACCTGCTGGCGGCGGCCGGGAAGGCGTTGGCCGACGCGGTCCACTCCGGCGCGCTGGGCGCGATGTCGGTGGAACGGGCCGACGGCGAGGCGGTGCGTTCCTCTCCGCTGCGCGACGCCCTCACCGCCGCCGGCTTCCGCGCCACCCCGCGCGGCCTGCGCCTGCGCGGCTGACCCGCCCCGACACACGCCGGTGTCGAGGGTCCGCCGGTCCGGGGTCCCGCCGACGGGCCGCGCGAGCCGGGGGCGGGTGTCGGTACGCGGGGCCGGGGCGTCAGCGCAGGCTCGTGAGCACCTTCTCGTACCCGGCGCGGTCGGCCTTGGGGGTCTTCGCCTCCAGGTAGTTGAGCACCACCGTGCCCCGCCGGAACGACTGGCCGCCCCAGATCTCGGCGATGTCGCTGGCGCTGGTCTCGTCGGGGAAGACGTACACGGTGACGGCGTCGGTGGCGATCAACTCGGAGCAGCCCAGGCCGAGCCCGTCCGGTCCGCACTCGACCGACCGGTCCCGGGGGTTCGGCGCCTTCAGCCCGGCGGCCTTGAACGCGTCGACGACCTGCCGCGCGCCGGGAGTGCCGGTCGGCCGGACGGGCAGCTTCACGGGCGGCGGGCTGGCGGGGCGGCGCTCGGTGGTCCCGCCGGCGCTCGGTCCGGCCGGGCCCGGGGGCGCGGCGGGCGGCGTCGGCGCGCCGGTGGGGCCCGACGTGGGCAGGTCCGCCGGAGTCGACGGAGAGGTGGCCGGGGTCGACGCGGCGGCGGCCGGGGGCGGGGCGCTCGGCTTCTCCGCGTCGTCACCGCAGGCGGCGGTGAGGGCGGCGGCGATCACGAGTACGGCGACGGCGGGCAGGCTCCGGTTGGTCACCCCTGGCAGTCTGCCCGAACCCGATCCCGCCCCGGCAGTGGCCGGTCGGCCAGTGCCACTGTCCCATTTCCGCCATTCCGCTCCGGTCGGCGGGGCCGCGTTGCCGGCGTCGGTACGATCCCGACCGGTCGACGAGGGGAGCCGGGGATGACGGGGGCGGACGCAGCGGCCGGGGTGACCGTACGGCCGGCGCGGGCCGGGGACCGCGTTGCGGTCGACGCGCTGCACGAACGTGAGTGGGGTGGGCCGTACGTCGTCGCCCACGACACCCGCCACGACCTGCGTACGCTGCCGACGCTGGTGGCGGTCGACGGCGCCGGGGCGGTGGTCGGCGCGCTCGCCCACCGCGCCGACGCCGACGGGTTGGAGGTGGTCAGCCTGGTGGCCGCGACGCCGGGCGGCGGCGTCGGTACGGCGCTGCTGGCGGCGGCCGGGGAGGTGGCCCGGGCCACGGGCCGGTCCCGGCTCTGGCTGGTCACCACGAACGACAACCTGCGCGCGCTGCGCTTCTACCAGCGGCGCGGGTTGCGGCTGGTACGCGTGGACCGGGGCGCGGTGGACCGGGCGCGCATGATCAAGCCAAGCATCCCGACGGTCGGCGAGGACGGCATCCCGCTGCACGACGAACTGGTCCTGGAGCTGTCCCTCGCCGCCGGCCAACGGGTACCCACCGACGGTGCGGAGCACGGCGCCCCCGACGCGACCCGCGTCCCGTGGATCTCGCTGACCACCGACTACGGCCTCGCCGACGGGTTCGTCGCCGCGTGCCACGGGGCGATCGCCCGGCTGGCCCCGCAGGCCCGGGTCGTCGACGTGACCCATCTCGTCCCGCCGGCCGACGTACGCCGGGGCGCGGCGGTGCTCGCGCAGGCCGTGCCGCACCTGCCGGAGGGGGTGCACGTGGCCGTCGTCGACCCGGGCGTGGGCACGACCCGCCGGGGCGTCGCGCTAGCCACCCCGCGCGGGCTGCTCGTGGGGCCGGACAACGGCCTGCTGCTCGACGCCGCGCAGGCGCTGGGCGGGGTGACCGCGGCCGTCGAGCTGACCGATCCGCGGTGGCTCGCGCCCGAGGTGTCCCGCACGTTCCACGGTCGCGACGTCTTCGCGCCGGTCGCCGCGCGGCTGGCGCTGGGGGCGCCGCTGGCCGGGATCGGCCCGGCGGTCGACCCGGAGTCCCTGGTCCGGCTGCCGGCGCCGGTGCTCCGACGGGAGACGGACGGGTTCGTGGCCGAGGTGCTGACCGTCGACCACTTCGGCAACGTGCAACTGGTCGCGCCGGCCGAACTGCTGGCGCCGCTGCCCGCCCGGGTCCGGGTGGGGCCGGGCAGCGGCGCCGGGTCCGGCCGGGCGGCCGTGCACGGGCGTACCTTCGGCGACGCCCCGCCGGGCGGGCTGGTGGTGCACGCCGACTCCGCCGGCCACGTCGCCGTGTCGGTCAACGGCGGGCGGGCGGTGGACCTGCTGGCGGTGGCGCCGGGCGACCTGCTGCGGGTCGCGGCCGGCTGAGCGCCCGGACCGCCGCCTGGCCTGGCAGGGCGGCGGAGCGGGCCGCCGCCGCCCGACCGACCGGGCCCTGGCCGGGCCAGCGCGGTCGCCGTGCCGGGCCGGCGGATTGCTCCGTCCGGCCCGGCGGGCGTACGCGGGCGGCGGTCAGCAGAGCGGCACGGTGCCGCCGTGGACCGCCGAGACGTACGCGTGGCTGACGTACTGGCCGCTGGCGACGCGGTTCCACCGGTTGGAGGTCCCGTACGGCCCGGCGACGCTCTGCCCGGTCACGTAGCACTCGATCGGCACGTTGGCGTGCCGGGCGGCGAGGCCGCGCACCGCGTAACCCGTGCCGGCGCCGGCACGGATGTTGAGCGGACCACCGCCGACCACGCCCCGGGGGCCGCTGCCGGTCCACAGGTACGCCACGTCGACCCAGGCGTTGGTGGTGAGCTGGAGCCCGTCCCAGAACGTGCCGTCGGCGAGGTCGATGCCGGCCGGGCTCAGCACCGTCCGGCCGAACTGGTCCCGCCCGCCGTTGTAGCCGGACTGGTAGGCCGCCTGTGCCTGCGGCAGGCCCTGCGGCAGGTCCTTCCACTCCTCCCGCACGTCGCTGGGGTTCCAGTAGTCGTTGCGGGTGTTCCACGGGCCGACGTCCCAGACCGGGGCGTACTCACAGCGGCTGCCGGTGGTGGTGCAGACCCGGACGGTGTAGTCGCCGGTGTTCCGCGGGGACAGGCCGCGCCACGACGGCAGCGCGACGAAGTGGTCCCGGGAAACGATCGTGTGCCCGTTGGCGGTCACTCCGCCGACCAGCCCGATCCGGGTGGCGTACACCCGGTAGGTGAGGCCGGGCGTGGCGGCGGAGGCGGAGGCGGCGGAGTTGGCGGCGGAGGCGGTGTCGGCGCCGGCAGCGGCCGATGCGGGGCTCGGGGCGGGTAGGAGGGCGAGGGCGAGGATGACGGTCATGGCGGTGGTGAGCGCACGACGATGGGACAGAATCATGGGCATTCTCCTGCAACTTTTCGATCCTGCCCCTTTATAGATCGACAAGAATCTTCACACAACCAGCGATGCATGTGAATTTTTTGCGAACGAGGAGGGACGGACCGGTGCCCGAAGGCGACACCGTCTGGAACACCGCCCGCGTGCTGCACCGCGCCCTGGCCGGCGCCCGCCTGACCGGCAGCGACTTCCGGGTGCCGCAGCTCGCCGCGGCCGACCTGACCGGCTGGACCGTGCGGGAGTCCGCCAGCCGCGGCAAGCACCTGCTGCTGCGCCTCACCGCCCCACCGCACGCCGCACCCGCACCGGCTGCCCCGCCGCCAGCGGAGGAAGCGATCCCGGCGACGGGCGCGGTCCCGGTGGAGGGCGTCGGCCCTGCCGGGGACGCGGCAGACGACGGCGGGGCGCGCTGGACGCTGCACTCGCACCTGCGGATGGACGGCGCCTGGCGGGCGTACGCGCCGGGGGAACGGTGGACGGCCCGGCCGGCGCACCTGATCCGGGTCGTGCTGCACAGCGCGCGGGCCGTCGCCGTCGGCTACCACCTGCACGAGCTGGCCCTCGTGCCGACCGCCGAGGAGGACTCGCTCGTCGGGCACCTCGGCCCCGACCTGCTCGGTCCGGACTGGGACCAGTCGGAGGCGGTACGCCGGTTGACCGCCCACCCGGACGTCACCATCGCGGAGGCGCTGCTCGACCAGCGCAACCTGGCCGGCGTCGGCAACCTCTACAAGTGCGAGGTGCTCTTCCTGCGCGGCGTCTCGCCGTGGACCCCCGTACGCGCGGTGCCGGACCTCGCCGGCACCGTGGCCCTGGCACGCAGGCTGCTCGCGGCGAACCGGGGTCGGTGGACACAGAGCACCACCGGGTCCCTGCACCGGGGGCGGACCAGCTACGTCTACGGCCGGCGCGCCCAGCCCTGCCGCCGGTGCGGTACGGCGATCCGCAAGGAGGAACTGGGCGAGCGGGTCACCTACTGGTGCCCGGTCTGCCAGCCGGAGCGCCCCGCCTCCTGACGCCGGCGTGTCGGGCGGGACACTCCGTCGCTGCGGCGACGAGTCGCATCCCCGTCACAGAAACGGACGATTGGGTACTTCCTAACCTCCCGTCGAGGTCGCATGCTGCGGTTGACTCCTCACGCATCGTCAGCGAAGCGCGTCACGCCGCCGTGGCGGCCACCGCGCCCCGACACCGGGGAGAGCCATGGAGCTGTTCCGCAGACTCCGGATCCCGTGGGCGGATCGCGCGACGGCCCGCGCCGACGACGTCGACGGGACCGGGGCGGCAGCCGTTCCGGCGGCCCGGCGCGCGACGGAGCCGGTCGTCGCGCCGGCCAGCCTCGACCCGGCCGCCGTCCCGCGCTACTTCGGTCCGGTACCGAACCACGCGCGCAGCCCGCTGCCGGTCGTCGACGCCGACGGCGGCGTGCTGCCCGGCACCGGCATCCGCAAGTTCGTCGACGCGCTGCCGTGCCCCGGCGCACCCGACCCCGCCGAGCCGGGCGCCCACCTGCCGGTGGCGGTGCCGGACACCATCAGCTACCCGGGCTGCGACTACTACGAGATCGGCCTGGAGCAGTACGCGCAACGCCTGCACCGGGACCTGCCGGCGACCCGGCTGCGCGGCTACCGGCAGCTCAACCTCGGCACGGACGCGCACGGACACAACACGGTCGTGCCGGCGGGACGCCCCTGGCACCTCGGCCCGCTCGTCCTGGCCCGGCGGGGCCGGCCGGTCCGCGTCAAGTTCATCAACCAGCTCCCCACGGGCCGCTCCGGCGAGCTGTTCCTGCCGGTCGACCCGACCGTCGACGGCGCCGGGAGCGGCCCGCTCGACGGCCCCGCGCCCTATCCGCAGAACCGGGCCGTGCTGCGCCTGGCGGGTGCGCACACCGGCTGGATCAGCGCCGGCAGCCCCTGGCAGTGGGTGACCCCGGCCGACGAGATCACCCCCTACCCGACCGGGCCCGGCCTGACCCATGTGCCCGACATGCCGCCGCCCGGCGCGGGCGCCACCACGCTCTACTACCCCAACGAGCAGAGCGGGCGGCTGTGCTGGTTCCACGACAACACCGTCGGCCTGGCCCGGCTCACCGTCTACTCCGGGCAGGTCGCCCTCTACCTGCTCACCGACCCCGCCGAGGAGCGGCTCGTCGCGGACGGGGTGCTCCCCGCCGACCAGCTGCCCCTGGTGATCGAGGACAAGACCTTCGTGCCGGAGGACGCCCAGCTCGCCGGGGAGGACCCGACGTGGGACCGGGACCGCTGGGGCTCCCGGGGCAGCCTCTGGCACCCGCACGTCTACCAGCCCCGGCAGAACCCGCACCGGGCCGACGGGACGAACCCGACCGGCCGGTGGGACTACGGACCGTGGTCGCGTACGGGCGACGAGACCGGGCAGCGGGAGCACGGCGGAACCCACCACCGGGCGGCCCCGGTGCCGAACCCGCACCACGATCCCGTGACCGCGCCCGACGAGCCGCCGCTGGCGCCCGGCGTACCGCACCCCTCGGCGGTGCCGGACGCGTTCGGCGACACCGTGCTGGTCAACGGGGTCGCGTACCCGTACCTGGAGGTCGAGCCGAGGACGTACCGGTTCCGGATCCTCAACGCCTGCCTGGACCGCGGCCTGAACCTCCAGCTCTACCGCGCCCGCTCCGACGGACCGATGTGGGACCCGGACGGCGGGCTGGCCGACGCGGGCGCCGGTGAGGTGCCGATGGTGGAGGCGGTACGCGCGCCGGGCCGGCCGCCCGGCTGGCCGACCGACGGGCGGGACGGCGGCGTCCCGGACCCGCGCGCCGCCGGCCCGGAACTCGTCCAGATCGGCAACGAGTGCGGCCTGCTCCCCGCGCCGGTGGTGGTGCCGAACCAGCCGGTCGGCTACCGGTACGACCGGCGCGACCCGACCGTGCTCAACGTCGACTCGCACGCGCTGCTGCTCGCCCCCGGGGAGGCGGCCGACGTGCTGGTCGACTTCTCCGCGGTCCCGCCCGGCGCCACGCTGATCCTCTACAACGACTGCCCGGCCCCGCTGCCCGGCTTCGACCCGCGCGCCGACCACCACACCGACGGCCCGGACCGCACCGCCGAGGGTGGGACGACGACCCGTCCCGGGTACGGGCCGAACACCCGCACCCTGCTCCAGTTCCGGGTCGCCGGCACCCCCGCGCCGCCGTACGACCTGGCCCGGCTGCGCGGGCGCCTGCCCGCCGCGTACGCGGCCAGCCAGCGCCCGCCGATCGTGCCGCAGCCGGCGTACGACGCGGCGTTCGGCACCCGGACGGCGCGCGACACGGTGGTCGGGGTGCACGCCGGCACGGTCAGCTTCGTCCCGGCGGGCGCCGCCTCCCCGGTGCTCCTGCCGCTGGAGGTCAAGGCGGTGCAGCAGGTCTTCGAACCGGACCACGGGCGGCTCGTCGGGCGGCTCGGCGTCGGGCACCCGTACGCCGGGCCGCTCTCCCCCACCGTCCTGCCGCTCGGGCCGACGGATCCGGCCACCGAGGTGCTGCACGTCAGCGACCCGGCGGTGCCGGTGGGCGGGCCCGCCGACGGCACCCAGCTCTGGCGGATCCGCGGCAACAGCCGGCAGAGCCAGCCGGTGCGGTTCAGCGGCTGCGACGTGCAGCTGATCGGCCGGGTCGGCTGGGACGGCGTCACCCGACCGCCGCACCCGGCGGAGCGGGGCTGGAAGCAGGTCGTCCGCGTCGACCCGCGCGAGGACGTGATCGTCGCGCTCCGGCCGGTCGCGCCACCCCTGCCGTTCAAGATCGGCGACAGCGTACGGCTGCTCGACCCGGTACGGCCCGCCGGCGCCCGGACCGGCTCGACCCCGGTGAGCCCGGCGGACGGCCGGCCCGCGGTCGTGGTGAACCAGCTCGTCAACCTCGGTTGGGAGTACCACTGGCACAGCCAGCTCGGCGGCCACCGGGACCAGGGCATGACCCGGCCGCTGGTGCTGCGGGTGTCGCCCCGGGCACCGACCGGGCTGACCGCCACCCCCGCCCCCGGTTCGGCCACCGCGCTGCCGGCCATCGCGCTGACCTGGACGGGCAACGGCAGCCGCCCGCCGGGCACCAGCCACCTGCTCCAGCGGGCCACCGACGCCGCCTTCACGCAGGGCCTCACGGCGATCACCGTGGCGGCCACCGCGACCCGCCACACCGACGCCAGCGTCACCCCCGGGGTGACCTACCACTACCGCATCCGGGCAGAGAACGCGGTGAGCTTCTCCACCTGGTCGAACAGCGTGCCGGCCTCGGTGCACCTCGCCGCGCCGGCCGGGCTGACCGCCGCGATCCCGCCGGCCGCGCCGCTACGGATCGCGCTGCGCTGGGCCAACCGCTCCTTCGCCACCGGGATCGACGTGCAGCGGGCCACCAATCCGACGTTCAGCAGCGGGCCGGGCACCACCGCGATCGGCGTCGGCGACAACCATCTCGACGCCGCCGTGGCCCCCGACACCACGTACTACTACCGGGTGCGGACCACCTATCTCGGCGCCGCGTCGGCCTGGTCGACCGTGGCCCGGGCGACCACCCCGCCGGCGCCGGGCCCGCCCACGGGCGTGACCGCCACCGCGACGGCGCCCGGACCGGACACGGCGACGGTGATCCTCGGCTGGGCGGCGAGCAACCCCGCCGCGCCGGGCGCGGGGTTCATCGTGCAGCGGGCGCTGGACCCGGCGTTCAGTCGGGAGGTGGCGACCTTCACCGTCACCGGCCGGGGCTTCACCAACACCGGCCTGGCGCGCGGCGTCACCTACCACTACCGGATCCGGTCGTTCAACGTCGTCGGCAGCTCCCCGTTCACGGGCCCGATCCCGATAACCACACCCCCCTGACCCTGCCCCCGGGCCCCGGCGCCGCGCCGATCATGCAGTTGTGGTGGGGCGCGAAACGCCCGAAAAGGCACCGATCCGGCACCACAACTGCATGATCGACCGCGCGGGAGGGCGCGCCCGGGCGGGAGGGCGCACGGGGAGGGTGCGGGGCTTCAGGGGGTGCGGAGAGGGGTGTTGACGGCGCGGAGTTCCGTCAGGGCCGAGGCGACGCCGTGCAGCAGGTCCGTCGCCTCGGTGAGGCGGGAGGCGGCCGGATGCGCGGCGTCGGGGTGGGCTTCCCCGGCGACGTAGCCGGCGGCGGCGACGACCAGCCGCTCGTACGCGGTGACGCCCTGCTCGAGCTGCGCGGTCAGGGCCCGGTGCGCCTCGGCCAGCGGCGGCCGGGACTCGGCCGGGGCGAGCCGGAGCGTGCGCTCGACGCTGGCCACCCGGTCGGCGAGGTCCCGCAGCGACCGGTCGGCCTCGGCGGCCTCCAGCACGGCAGGACCGGCCAGCCCCGTGAGCCGACCGGTCATCCCGGCGAGGGTGAGGGCGGCCCGGTCCAGGCGGGCCCACGGCTCGGCGGCGCTGGTGCCGCGCAGCGCCACCCGGGAGCGCACCCGACGGACCTCGGCCAGCACACCGGGACCGACGGGGAGCCGCTCGACGGCGGCGACGAGCCGGGCGCGGGACCGCGCGGCGGCCTCGGCCGGATCGAGCGCCGGCGGTGCCGGTTGGGCGGCCAGCGCCCGCAGGTCGACCCAGCGCCAGGCGGCGAGCACCAGCGCGCCGCCCGCCCCGGCCGCCCAGGCCGCGTCGGGCAGTCCCAGCCCGGCGTACGGGGTCAGCACGGCGGCGGCACCACTCAGGCCACCGGCCGTGACACTCCACCGACGCGCGGACGCCCGCAGCCGGGTCAGGCGCCGGAAGTACCGCGTGCGCTCGTCTGCCACCTCTGCCTCCTCGCCCCGGCCGCTCAGCCGGCGGCGGTGGTGTCCCCGGTGCCGCGCTCGCGGCCCATGCTGGCCCGGATCTCGTCCAGCCGGGCGGCGGCGGCCGGGTCAGCGGCCGGCGCGGCGGGCTGAGCCTGCTCCACGCCCGGTCGTTCCTGCTTGCCGCCGAGCTGCTCGCCGGCCATGCTCGACCGGATCTGCTCCAGCCGGGAGGAGCCCGCCGAATCGAGCGTCGCCTTCTGGATCTCCAGCATGCGGCCCTCGACGGAGTTGCCGGCCAGCTCGGCGCGACCCATCGCCGTCGCGTAGCGCTGCTCGATGCGGTCACGCACCTCGTCGAGCGAGGGCGTGTTGGCCGGGGCGGTCAACGCCGACATCGACTCCAGCGAGCGGGCCACGCTCTCCTGCATCTTGGCCTGCTCCAGCTGGCTGAGCAGCTTGGTGCGCTCGGCGAGCTTCTGCTGGAGGATCATCGAGTTGTTCTCGACCGCCCGGCGGGCCTGGGCGGCGGCGCCGAGCGCCTGGTCGTGCAGGGTCTTGAGGTCCTCCGTGGCCTGCTCGGCCGAGACCAGCTGGGTGGCGAGGGTCTGCGCGGACTGCTCGTAGCGGCCGGCCTCGGCCTCGTCGCCCCGGGCGCGGGACTGGTCGGCGAGGACCAGCGCCTGCCGGGCGTTGGCCTGCAACCGCTCGACCTCGGACATCTGACGGGACAGCTTCATCTCCAGCTGCCGCTGGTTGCCGATCACGGCGGCGGCCTGCTGGACCAGCGCCTGGTGCTGCCGCTGGGCCTCCTCGATGGCCTGCTGGATCTGCACCTTCGGATCGGCGTGCTCGTCGATCCGGGCGCCGAAGAGCGCCATCAGGTACTTCCACCCCTTGACGAACGGGTTCGCCATCTTTGCGTTGTCCCCTCAGTAGCGTCGCTCCGCCTCGACCGCGCCGGGTGTTCCCGGCCGGCTCCGGCGCGGCAGTGGCTCCATCGTCCCAGCCGGACGCCACCGGGGCATCCGTACCGGTGAGCGAAACGAGCGCCGACGCCGTCCGCGATCAAGGGTACGCGGCGCGGTCGAACCCGACCACGTGGCGTCGTAGGGGGTGGATCAGGCGGCGCAGACCACGTCGCGCTCGCTGCCCCGGACCCGGGAGCTGCGCAGCGTGGCCTTGAGCGGGGAGTCCTGGCGGACCTGGACGGCGACCGTGCCGTCCGAGCTGACCTGGTGCACGCCCCGACCCGTGCTCCTGCGTACGGCGACGGGGGCGGCCGGCTCGTCCTGCACCGGCACCAGCACGCCGGGCATCTGCTCGGCGAGGGCCACGGTGTCACTGACCTCGCGCAGCAGCTCCGACAGACGCGCCCCGAGGGCGTCGCAGATCGCCGCCAGCAGCTCGCTGGAGGGCTCCTTCTGGCCGCGCTCGATCTCGGACAGGTAGCCCAGGCTGACGTTGGCCGCGGAGGAGACCTCCCGCAGGGTGCGGTGCTGCCCCTGCCGGCGCGCCCGCAGTGCGTCACCGATCACGCGGCGTAGCAGGACCATTCGCACCTCCCCCTGAGGGACACCACTCGTCCACGCGGCCCGCCCGGCACGTCTAGCCGGACCGGCCGCCGGAGCCTTCCCGCAACCGTACCTGTTGCAGGCCACCAGGACATCCCACCCCGCCCCTCGGAATCACGGGAGACCGGTCAGCGGCGGCCCGCGCCGGCGGGGTCGGCCCGCCCGCCGCCTCTCTCCACGGCGTCGCTCTCGCCCGCGTCGACCTCGGCGGCGGCCTCGGTGCCTCCGGTGTCGGCGGCGGGCTCGGTGGCCCCGGTCTCGGCCGCCGCGGTCTCGTGGATCCGCGTGGCGAGCAGCCGCAGGGCCTCGACGACCGCGGCGGATCGGATGTGGTCCCGGCCGCCGTCCAGGTCGAGCTGCCGGACGTGGGTGCCGGACGGGCCGGCCACCGCGACGTAGACGAGCCCGACCGGCTTGCCGTCCTGCGGTTCGGGGCCGGCCACCCCGGTGGTCGCCAGGCCCCAGTCGGCCCCGCAGCGGCGCCGGCCGCCCTCCGCGAGGGCCACCGCCACGTCCGGGTCGACGGGCCCCCGCTCAGCCAGCAGATCCTCCGGTACGTCGGCGAGCCACGACTTGAGCTCGGTGGCGTAGACCACAAGGCCGCCCCGGTAGATCCCGCTCACCCCGGCGATCTCCACGATCGAGGCGGCCAGCAGGCCGCCCGTCAGCGACTCGACGGTGGCCAGGGTCTCGTGCCGTTCGGAGAGGCTGTGCACCACACCGGCTGCCGGGCTCCCGACCGGCCGCGCGCCGTCAGCGTCACTGTCCATGTCTGGGATCCTTTCCCCGCCCCGCCGGCCCTACTCATCCTCCCCGACCGGGTCGCCCGCCGGTGGGTCAGCTGCTCGGGCGGCGCAGCCGGAGGGCCTGGACGACGTAGTCGAAGCCGGTGACGACCGTGACGCCGACCGCGGCGACCATGATCCACGGACCGACGGCGGCGAGGGCGGCGGGCATCGGCCACAGGTACCACGTGATGGCCAGGATCTGGAGGGCGGTCTTGATCTTGCCGCCCCGGCTGGCCGCGATCACGCCGTGCCGGATCACCCAGAAGCGCAGCGCGGTGATGCCCAGCTCGCGGACGAGGATCACGGCGGTCACCCACCAGGGCAGCCGGTCGTACCAGGAGAGCAGCACCAGGGCGGCCCCCGTGAGCGCCTTGTCGGCGATCGGGTCGGCGACCTTGCCCACCGAGGTGACCAGGGCGAACCGGCGGGCGATCCAGCCGTCCACCAGGTCGGTCGCGGAGGCGACGGCGAAGATCAGGCAGGCCACCATCTGCCAGCCGGCGTGGGTCATCGCCGAGACGGCCACGGAGGCCGCGAAGACCGGCACCAGGAGCAGCCGCAACGCGGTGAGCGCGTTGGCCGCGTTCAGCACGGGCACCCGGGCCACCACCGGCGCGGGCTTCGGTTCAGCCGCCCCGGCCACCTCAGCCGCCCCGGTCACCGCCGCACCCCGCTGCGGCCTCCGTGGCGTACCTGGCACCCCACCACGCGGCTCCCCCGCTCCGTCCGGGCCCGCCGTCACCGTGTTGCGCCGGGCGCAGCCGAGATCATCTCATCCGGGACCGCCACCAGGTCCACTCCCTCGGTGCTGGTCACCGTCGCCCGCACCAGGTCGCCCGGGCGCAGCGCGGCCAGGTCCACCCCGCCGTCGGCCGGGGCGACGAGGGTGGTCGAGCCGTCGACCTCGGGAGCCTGGTGGGCCGCCCGCCCCTCCACCACGCCATCCTCGACCGAGTCGACCAGCACCTCGACCGTGGAGCCCAGGCGCTCCTCGGCCCGCTGCGAGCAGAGCTCGTCGGCGAGCGCGCTGAGCCTGTCGTAGCGGCGCTTGACCGTGGCGGCGGAGACCTTGCCGGGCAGCCCGGCGGCCTCGGTACCGTCCTCGTCGCTGTAGTCGAACACGCCGATCGCGTCGAGCCGCGCCTCGGTCAGGAACCGGACCAGCTCCTGGTAGTCGGCCCGGGTCTCGCCCGGGAAGCCGACGATGAAGTTGCTCCGCGCGCCGGCGTCCGGCGCCAGCGCCCGGGCGCCGGCCAGCAGCTCCAGGAACCGGTCGGTGGAGCCGAAACGACGCATCCGACGCAGCACCGGCTCGCTGGAGTGCTGGAACGACAGGTCGAAGTAGGGTGCCACGCCGGGCGTGGTGGCGATCGCCTCGACTAGGCCCGGCCGGGTCTCGGCCGGTTGGAGGTAGCTCGCCCGTACCCGCACGATGCCGTCGATCGCGGCGAGCTGCGGCAGCAGCTTCTCCAGCGCCCGGGGGTCGCCCAGGTCCTTGCCGTACGAGGTCGAGTTCTCGCTGACCAGCACCAGCTCGCGGACGCCGGACTTGGCCAGCCACTCCGCCTCGGCGAGCAGCTCGTCCGGCGTACGGGAGACGAAGGCGCCGCGGAAGGCGGGGATGGCGCAGAACGCGCAGCGCCGGTCGCACCCGCTGGCGAGCTTGAGCGAGGCGACCGGGCCGGTGTCGAGCCGGCGGCGCAGCACCTGGCGCAGGTGGGCGGGGGTGTGCTCGTCGGTCTCGGCGACGTTGCGGACGGGGGTGCCGTGGCCGGGCAGCGACACCGCGCTGTCCCGCCGGGCGACGGGGGTCAGCGGCAGCAGCTCGCGCCGGTCGCGGGGGGTGTGCGCGTCGATCCGCTCGCCGGCGACCACCGCGTCCAGCCGGGCAGCGATGTCCGGGTAGTCGTCGAAGCTCAGCACCGCCTGCGCCTCGGGCAGGCTGTCGGCCAGCTCACGGCCGTAGCGCTCGGCCATGCAGCCGGCGGCGACCACCTTGGCGCCGGTGTCGGCGGCGGCCAGCAGGGTCTGGATGGAGTCCTGCTTCGCCTTCTCCACGAAGCCGCACGTGTTGACGACCACCACGTCCGCGCCCTCGCCGTCGGTGGTCACCTGCCAGCCGTCGGCGTGCAGCCGGGCGGCCAGTTCCTCCGAGTCGACCTCGTTGCGGGCACAGCCCAGCGTCAGCAGGGCGACCCGGCGGCCGTCGGGGGTCGACGACTCCAGGTCGTGGCGCGGCGTCGGACGTGCCGAGCTGGACTCGTCGGTGGCGGAGGTGGCAGACACCATCCGAGGGTACCGGGCGGGCGGACGGCGCCCCGCAACGGCGGGCCACCCGTATCGCCCCGCACACCGCCCGCCGTCCCTGGCCGGCTCAGGCCACCGCCGCGCCCACCCGGACCAGCTGGTCGAGCAGGAAGACCTCCGTGCCGGCCAGGCCGGTCGAGCAGAAGACGGAAACCTGGTCCGCGCCGGTCCGGCCGGGCACGGCGCCGGCCAGCACCGCGCCCAGGTCACCCAACCGCCCGGCGTACGCGGGCAGCGCCGCCAACATCGGCGGATCGTACGCGGCTGCCTGCGCCGGCGAGTCGGTGACCAGCAGATCGGCGGCGTCCAGCAGGTCGGTGCCGAACTCGTGCCGGTCGACCTGCTTGAAGCCGACCGTGTTGACGTGGGTGCCGGGGGCCAGGTCGGCGGCGTCGAGCACGGAGGTGACGGCGGTGGTGGCGAGCACCACGACGTCGCGCTCCCGCACGGCGGCCGACGCCGAGCCGACCGCCCGTGCCGGCACGCCCAGCTCGGCGCGCACCCGGGCGGCGAACGCCTCCCGCCGGGCGGCCGAGCGGCTGTACACGGTGACCTCGCGCAGCGGGCGCACGGCGGCGGCGGCCCAGACCTGGGTCCACGCCTGAGCGCCCGAGCCGACCACGCCCAGCGTGGCGGCGTCCGGGCGGGCCAGGGCGTCCACGGCGACCCCGCCGAGCCCCCCGGTACGCCGGGAGCCCAGCTCGTCCCCGACCGCCACCGCCCGGACCGCCCCGGTGCGCCCGTCGTGCAGCACGACCACCTGCTCGCTCTCCGGGTGCCCGAACGTGTCGTACGAGCGGAAGCCGTACCACTCGCCGGTCAGGTGCCCCGCGGTGAGCACCATCCGTCCCCCGCCCAGCGGCGCGGCGGCCCGGGGCGGGGCCACCAGGCGGCCGGCGTACGCGGCGAGCAGGGCGTCGCGCATCGCGGCCACCGTGGTGGGGGCGTCCAGCACGGTGGCGACGTCGGGATCGGTGAAGAGCAACGGCATGACCCGAATACTGCAACTTGAAGTTAGGTTTACGTCAACCGGTGGTGGCCCGGCTCACCCCGGAAACCGTCCGGCCGGTGCTAACGTCGGTCGTGGCGGCCCCAGGGCCGCCCCGGACGAGTGGTGGGCGTACCCGGTCAGGCCAAGACGCCTCACGTGTGAGTACGAGCCCACTCGCCCTGGCACCGCAGGTCCCGGGCGCCGAAGCAGAGGTGTTGCGCCATGGCCTGGATCGTGTTGGTGATCTCCGGACTTCTCGAGACCGCGTGGGCGATCGCCCTCGACCGCAGCGCCGGCTTCAGCCGGCTCGTACCGTCCCTGGTCTTCGGGGTGACCCTCGTGCTCAGCATGGCCGGGCTGGCGTACGCGCTACGCGAGATCCCGGTCGGCACCGGCTACGCCGTCTGGGTCGGCATCGGGGTGGTCGGCACCGCCCTGGTCGGCATGGTCGCGTTGCACGAGCCGGTCAGCCTGCCCCGGATCGCCTGCCTGCTGCTGGTGGTCGCCGGCGTCGTCGGCCTGAAGGTCCTGCACTGACGGCACTGCGGGCGAGGCACCGGGGGCACCCGCCGCGGTGAGGCGTGGCGGACGACCACAGTGGGTAGAACTGTGCCTGGCACCGGAAGGCTCTCACCCACGGAGGCAGACATGGCCGACATGCACTCGACCGCCCGCCCGCGCACCAACGCCGCCCGCATCTGCACGATCGTGGCCTTCGTGTTCGCGGTCCTGGCGCTCCTGATCAGCCCGCTCATCTTCGGCATCCTCGGGCTGATCCTGGGCATCGTCGGCGCGGTGCTCGGCGACAAGCCGCTCGGCTGGTACGCCGCCGCCGCCAACGTGGCCGCCATCATCGTCAGCCTGTTGATCGTCAGCGCGATCGTCAACAACTGATCCGCTCCCCCGGCGGAGACCGGGCCCGCCGGCATGCCGGCGGGCCCGTCGCGTATGCCCGGGCGGCCTCTTCCGTGTGCCGGCGGGCCCGTCGCAGGTGCCCGCGACGAACCGGCCCGACCCTACGACGACACGCCGGCCGGGCTCGTGCTCAGCCCTCGTCGCCGCGCAGGCCGACCAGGACCTCCTCCAGCTCGTCCGGCTTGACCAGCACGTCGCGGGCCTTCGAGCCCTCCGACGGGCCGACCACGCCCCGGGTCTCCATGAGGTCCATCAGTCGCCCCGCCTTGGCGAAGCCGACGCGCAGCTTGCGCTGGAGCATCGACGTCGAGCCGAACTGCGAGGTGACCACCAGCTCGACCGCCTGCACCAGCAGGTCGAGGTCGTCGCCGATCTCCTCGTCGATCTTCTTCTTGCCGGCGTCGGGCGCGACGAGCACGTCGGGGCGGAACTCCGGCTCGCGTTGGTCCTTGCAGAACTTGACCACGTCGGAGATCTCGCGCTCGGTCACCCAGGCGCCCTGGATGCGGATCGGCTTCGAGGCGCCCATCGGCAGGAACAGGCCGTCGCCCCGACCCAGCAGCTTCTCCGCGCCCGGCTGGTCGAGGATGACCCGGGAATCGGCCAGCGAGGAGGTCGCGAACGCCAGCCGGGACGGCACGTTCGCCTTGATCAGGCCGGTGACGACGTCGACCGACGGGCGCTGGGTGGCCAGCACCAGGTGGATGCCGGCCGCGCGGGCGAGCTGGGTGATCCGGACGACCGAGTCCTCCACGTCGCGCGGGGCGACCATCATCAGGTCGGCCAGCTCGTCCACGATCACCAGCAGGTACGGGTACGGGCGCATCTCCCGCTCGCTGCCGGGCGGGGCCTTGATCTCGCCGTTGCGCACCTTGCGGTTGAAGTCGTCGATGTGCCGGACCCCGTTGGCGGCGAGGTCGTCGTAGCGCATGTCCATCTCGCGGACGACCCACTCCAGCGAGTCGGCCGCCTTCTTGGCGTTGGTCACGATCGGGGTGACCAGGTGCGGGATGCCCTCGTAGCCGGTCATCTCGACCCGCTTCGGGTCGATCAGCAGCAGCCGCACCTCGTCCGGGGTGGCCCGGGTGAGGATGGACACCAGCAGCGAGTTGAGGCAGGACGACTTGCCCGCGCCGGTCGCGCCGGCGATCAGGATGTGCGGCATCTTGGCGAGGTTGGCCACCACGTAGCCGCCCTCGATGTCCTTGCCGAGCGCCACCACCATCGGGTGGTGGTCGCTGGTGGCGGCCCGCGAGCGCAGTACGTCGCCGAGCGCCACGTTCTCCGGGTCGGTGTTCGGGATCTCCACCCCGACCGCGCTCTTGCCCGGGATCGGGCTGAGGATCCGCACGTCGGGCGACTTCACGGCGTACGCGATGTTGCGGGAGAGCTGGGTGATCCGCTCGACCTTGACGCCCGGGCCCAGCTCCACCTCGTAGCGGGTGACGGTGGGCCCGCGGGTGAACCCGGTGACGGCGGCGTCCACGCCGAACTGCTCGAAGACGCCGGTGAGCGCGACGATCACCTCGTCGTTGGCCTTGCTCCGGGACTTCGGGGCCGCGCCGCTGCCGAGCATGTTCGCCGGCGGCAGCGTGTAGTCGCCCGCCAGCCCGGTCAGCGCGAGCTGCTCGGCCCGGGTCGGCGCGGGCGAGTGCTCCGGCGGCTCGGCCGGCTTGCGGGTGGCCGGCACCCGGCCCGGGGGCTTGCGCGGCAGCACCAGGGTCTCCTGGAGGTCCACCCCGTCGAGGTCGTCGTCGAAGTCCGCCGGATCGGGCGGCGGCGGGGTCGCCCGCTTCGCCGGGCGGCGGCGGGGCGCCCGCTTGACAGGCTCCTCGTCCGTCTCCTCCTGCGCCACCGGCGGGGCGATCCGGGTGCCGAACAGCAGGCCGAGCCGCTCCGGGACCTTGTTGATCGGGGTCGCGGTGACCACCAGCAGGCCGAAGACCAGCAACAGGATCAGCAGCGGTACGGCTACCCAGGCGGTGACGGCCCGCTCCATCAGGCTGCCGACGCCGGCGCCGACCAGGCCGCCGGCGAAGTCGCGCTGGCCCGCGTCGGCCGGGTCCTGTCCGATGTGCAGCATCGCCGCGGTGGCGACCAGCATGGACGTCCACCCGACCAGGCCCCGGCCACGGTGCTCGGGATCGACGGGCTCGCGCATCAGCCGCCAGGCGCCGATCATCAGCAGCACCGGCACCACGACCGAGATCGCCCCGAGGAAGAGCCGGAAGGTGTCGGCCAGCCGCGCGCCGACCGGGCCGGCGCCGGAGAACCAGACGGCCACCGCGCTGAGCAGCGCGAGACCGAAGACCAGCAGTCCCGCGCCGTCGCGGCGCTGCTCCGGGTCGAGGCCCCGGGCCGAGCCGGCCTGCCGGAACGCCCAGCCGACGCCGTGCGCCATGCCCATCCACAGGGCGCGGGCCGCCTGCCCGACGATCACTCCCGGGCCCCGCCGGGCCGCCGGCCGCCGCCGGGGCGCCGCACGGCCGGTCTTCTTCGCCGGCTGACGGGCACGACTGTTCGTGGTGCCACGCGGCGACGCGCCGCGCCGCCGGCTCGCCTGAGAGGTACGGCCCGCCATAGCATCAACCTAATGGCGTGACCCGGCAGATCGCCGCCTTTCCGGGTCGTGTCCGCGTGTCGCAGCGCGGGCCCCGCCTGGTCACGTGATATCTGCCTCAGAAGGGATGCCCCCATGGCGTCGCCGGGAACCGAGGACGGCCGGCACGGCCCCCCGACCGGACACCCGGGGGCGCTGGAGCCGCTGACCGGCGACCTGATCGCCGCCGTGCTGCACAGCCGGGGGTACCGCGTCGGGGCCGACGCCGACGGCGACCTGGTCGGCCGCTGGGACGACAGCCTGATCTGGTTCCTGCGCCCCGGTGCCGCCGGCGAGCTGCTCCAGGTCCGCACGCTGACCGCGCCGACGTTCCCGATCGAGTACGTGCCCGCCCTGCACGCGTTCTGCAACGCGTGGAACCACGACCGGCTCTGGCCGAAGGCGTTCGTGCACGTCGAGGATGACGGGCGGGCCCGGGTCTGCGGCGAGGTCATCACCGACCTGGAACGCGGGGTCACCGCGCACCAGCTCGACCAGCTGCTCGACTGCGGCATCGCCACCGGCTGCCAGCTCGCCACCGAGGTCGCCCGGCTGCCCGGCGGGGTGGTGGCGTGACGGGCCGCGGCGGGGAGCTGGCCGGCCGGGGCCTCGACCCGTTCGGGCTGCCCGGCTGGTGGAGCGGGCTCCGGCGCGGGGGCCGGCAGCCCGACCCGGCGCTGGCCGCGGCGCTCGCCGACGCCCGCGACACCCCCGACGGCGAGGCCCGCAGCACCGAGCTGGAACGGATCGCCGCGCACGCCGACGCGACGGGCGACGACCAGACGGCGCTGGCCGCCCGGTTCGCGCTGGTCGAGGCGTACCTCGTGCACGGGGAGCGGTGGCGGCTGGTCGAGCCCGTGCGCCGCTGCCTCGCCACCGCGCAGCGCCGTCCCGACCTGCTCGCGGCGGACCAGGCCGAGCTGCTGCGGCGCTACCGGCGGTACGCGGTCGAGGCCCTGCTCGGCTCGCCCCGGGTCGGGCTGGACCAGGCCCGCTCCATGCTGGACGACCTCGCCGCGTACGCCGCCGACGACCCGGCCGCGATCGCCGAGCTGCGCTGCCGCATCGCCGAGCACCTCGGCGACGAGCCCACCGCCCGGCGGTGGTACGAGCACTGGTCCACGGCCGACCCGGGACCGGTCGGCGGCTGCCCGGACTGCGCGGCGGCCCGACGGGCCGAGCTGCTCGCCGGCTGGGGCGACCACCCGGCCGCGCTGGCCGTCCTGGGGGGCACTTCGGACGGTGCCGGCGGCTGCACCGAGCAGCCGGAGCGGACGCTGGCCGCCGGGATGCTGTCCTGGCTGCGGGCCGGGGCACCGGAGCGGGCGGCCGAGGCGCACGTGCGGGCGTACCGGCGGCACCGGCGGGAGCGGGGCGCCTTCCCGTTGCTCGCCGCGCACCTGCGGTGGTGCGCGCTGGCCGGGCACCCCGCCCGGGGTCTCGACGTCCTCGCCGAGCAACTGCCCCGGCTGGACCAGCCGCACGACGACTTGTCCGCGATGGAGTTCGCCGCCGCCGGGGCGCTGGTCTGCGCCCTCGCCGTCGAGGCGGGGCTCGGCGGGCGGACGGTGCACCGCCCGGCGTACGGGATGCGCCCGGCCGCCGACCTCGACGTGGCCACGCTGGGCGCGACCCTGCTGGGGGTGGCCACCGCGCTCGCCGGCAGCTTCGACGCCCGCAACGGCACCGGCCACCAGTCCGGCCGCATCGCGTCCTGGCTGGCCGAGCGGCCGACCGCCGCCCCGGTGCCCCTGCCGCCTGACGACGGCTCCGACGACGTCGACGACCCGCCCGGGGAGGACCCGCCGGACACGGAGCCCCGCCCGCTGAGCCTCGCGATGATCACCGCCGTGCTGGACCGGCGCGGGGACCGGTACGCCGTGGACGACCGGGGCGCCGTCACGGGCCGGTGGGGCGAGGCGCTGATCCAGTTCCGGCAGGCCGGCGAGCGGGGCGAGATCCTCCAGGCCCGCTTCGTGGCGAGCCGCCGACTGCCGACGGACCGGCTGGTCGAGGCGTACGCCTTCTGCAACGCCTGGAACCACGACCGGCTGCTGCCGAAGGCGTACGTGCACGAGGGCGAGGGCGAGCTGCTGCTGGCCGGCCAGGTCGCCACCGACCTGGCGCACGGGGTGGCCCCCGCCCAGCTCACCGTCCTGCTCGACGCGGCCGTGCAGACCGCCGTCGCGTACGCCGACGCGGTGGCCGCCCTGCCCTGACCCGGACGGCCCGTCCGACGACGACGCCCGCCGGCACACGGGGGTGCGGGCGGGCGTCGCGGCGGGTGCGGGTCAGACCTCGACGACGGTCGGGACGATCATGGGTCGGCGCCGGTACGCGTCGTTCACCCACCGTCCCACGGTGCGCCGCACGATCTGCTGGAGCTGGTGCGGGTCGGTGATGCCGTCGGAGGCGGCCCGGTTCAGGGCCTCGGTGACCAGCGGGATCACCGGGGCGAACGCCTCCGGGTCCTCGGAGAAGCCCTTCGCCGACAGGGTCGGGCCGGCCACCACCTTGCCGGTCACCGAGTCGACCACCACGGTGGTGGCGATGAACCCGCCGTCGCCGAGGATCCGGCGCTCGGTGAGCAGCGACTCGCTGACGTCGCCGACGGCGAGGCCGTCGACGTAGACGTAGCGGCTCTTGACGTGCCCGACGAGGCTGGCGCGGCCCTCGACGAGGTCGACGACGTCGCCGTCCTCGCAGAGCACCACCCGGTCGGGGGCGACGCCGGACTCGATGCCGAGCCGGGCGTGCGCGCGCAGGTGCCGCCACTCGCCGTGCACCGGCATCAGGTTGCTGGGACGGACCACGTTGAGCAGGTAGAGCAGCTCGCCGGCGGGGGCGTGACCGGAGACGTGCACCTTGGCCACGTCCTTGTGCACCACCACGGCGCCGGCCCGGGCCAGCCGGTTGATCACCCGGTAGACCGAGGTCTCGTTGCCGGGCACCAGCGACGAGGCGAGCACCACCGTGTCGCCGGGGGCGATGGTGATGTGCCGGTGGTCGCCGCTGGCCATCCGGCCCAGGGCGCTCATCGGCTCGCCCTGCGAGCCGGTGGACATCAGCACGATCTGCTCGGGCGGCATGTTCGTCGCCTCGTCCAGCCCGACGACCAGGCCGGACGGGATGTTGAGCAGCCCCAGGTCGCGGGCGATGCCCATGTTGCGGACCATGGACCGGCCGATCAGGGCGACCTTGCGGCCGTGCTCGGCGGCGGAGTCGAAGACCTGCTGCACCCGGTGCACGTGCGACGCGAACGACGCGACGATGATCCGGCCCTTGGCCTTCGCGAAGATCGAGTCGAGCACCGGCCCGATCTCGCGCTCCGGCGTGACGAAGCCGGGGATCTCCGCGTTGGTGGAGTCCGAGAGCAGCAGGTCCACGCCCTCGGCGCCGAGCCGGGCGAACCCCGCCAGGTCGGTGATCCGCCCGTCCAGCGGGAGCTGGTCCATCTTGAAGTCGCCGGTGTGCAGCACCAGGCCGGCGGGGGTGCGGATGGCCACCGCGAGCGCGTCGGGGATCGAGTGGTTGACGGCGAAGAACTCGCACTCGAACGGGCCGAGCCGCTCCCGGCCGCCCTCCCGCACGGTCAGCGTGTAGGGCTGGATCCGCCGCTCGGCGAGCTTCGCCTCGACCAGGGCGAGGGTGAACTGGGAGCCGACCAGCGGGATGTCGGGCTTGTGCGCCAGCAGGTACGGCACCGCGCCGATGTGGTCCTCGTGGCCGTGGGTCAGCACGATCGCCTGGACGTCGTCGAGCCGGTCCAGGATCGGACCGAAGTCGGGCAGGATCAGGTCGACCCCGGGCTGCTCCACGTCGGGGAAGAGCACCCCGCAGTCGACCACCAGCAGCTTGCCGTCGTACTCGAAGACGGTCATGTTGCGACCGATGGCGCCGAGCCCGCCGAGCGGGATGATCCGCAGCCCACCCTCCGGCAGCGCTGGGGGCAGTTCCGTCTCGATGTGCGCCTCGGTCACGCGTCCACCTCATTCTGCGACGCCGTCACTCGGCGTCCGTCGTGTCGTTCGGTCATTCGGGCAGTTCCACGCCCGCCGCCGCGCTGTCGGCGCGGAGCTGGGCGATCTCGCCGTCGGTCGCGTCGACCAGCGGCGAACGCACCGGCCCGGCGGGCTTCCCGAGCGCCGCCAGGCCCGCCTTCACCAGGATCACGCCCTGGGTACGGAAGATGCCGGTGAACAGCGGCAGCAGCCGCCGGTGCAGGTTCAGCGCGGTGGCGGTGTCCCCCGCGTCGTACGCCTCGATCAGCTGCTTGGTGAGCACGCCCGTGAAGTGGGTCGAGGTGCCGACCACGCCGACGCCCCCCACGGCCAGCGAGGGCAGGGTCAGCGAGTCCTCGCCGCTGTAGACGGCGAGGTTCGTCCGGCTGGTGACCCAGCTCGTGGCGGTCAGGTCGCCCTTGGCGTCCTTCACCGCGACGATCCGGCCGTGTTCGGCCAGGCGCACCATGGTCTCGGTGTCGATCGGCACGCCCGCCCGGTGCGGGATGTCGTAGAGCATCACCGGCAGGCCGGTGGCGTCCGCGACGGCGGTGAAGTGCCGCAGCAGGCCGCTCTGCGGCGGCTTGTTGTAGTAGGGGGTGACCACGAGCAGGCCGTGCGCGCCCGCCTTCTCGGCGGCCACGGAGAGCTCGATGGTGTGCCGGGTGTCGTTGGTGCCGACCCCGGCCACGACCTTGGCGCGGTCGCCGACGGCCTCCACCACGGCCCGGATCAGCTGTTCCTTCTCCGCCTCGGTGGTGGTCGGCGACTCGCCGGTGGTGCCGTTGACCACCAGCGCGTCGTTGGCCTGCTCGTCGACCAGGTAGCTGGCGAGCTGCGCGGCGCCGTCGAGGTCGAGGGAGCCGTCGGCGGTGAACGGGGTCACCATGGCCGTGAGCACTCGCCCGAAGGGGCGGGACACCGCCCGCGCGGGCGTGTCAGGGTGGTCGTGCGTCATGCCACCAACCTAGCGGACGAGCACCGGCGCCCCACGGGGGAAGGGTTCAGGACTCACTCGCCGTGCGGGCTGGCGGCCACCTCGGTGCCGTCGGGCAGCGTCGAGATGACGAAATCGGCGAAGACGTTCGGGGCGACGCCCTGGAGCTGCCGCAGGCACTCCACCGCCAGCTCACGGATCTCCACGTCGGCGTGCTCCGTCGCGCGCATGGCGATGAAGTGCCGCCAGGCCCGGTAGTTGCCGGTGACCACGATGCGGGTCTCGGTGGCGTTGGGCAGCACCGCGCGGGCCGCCTGGCGGGCCTGCTTGCGCCGCAGCGTGGCGTTCTCCACGTCGGCGAAGCGCCGCTCCAGCCCCTCCAGCAGCTCGTTGTACGCGCGCACGCTCGCCTCGGCGGCCTCCACGAACTTCTTGTGCAGCTCCGGGTCGTCGGCGATCACGGCGGGCTCGACCATGGCGGCGTCGCGCTCCGGCACGTACCGCTGGGAGAGCTGGGAGTACGAGAAGTGCCGGTGCCGGATCAGCTCGTGGGTGAAGGACCGGGACACCCCGCTGAAGTAGAAGCTGACCGAGCCGTGCTCCAGCACACTCAGGTGGCCGACCTCGAGAATGTGGGCGAGGTAACCCGCGTTGGTGGCGGTGGCGGGGTTCGGCTTCTTCCAGCTCTGGTAGCAGGCCCGCCCGGCGAACTCCGCCAGCGCCTGGCCGCCTTCGGCGTCGGTCGACCACGGCACGTCGTCGGGGGCCTCGAAGTGCGTCCACGCGACGAGCTTGACCTGGGGCTGCACCATCTCCGGCATTCCTCGGACTGTAGTGCCGTGGACCCGGCCCGCCCAAGCCAGGCTCGCCCGGTGCAACGTCGGTCACCGAAACGACGCCGGCCGGCGCGGGGCGGCCTCGTTCCGCTCACCGCACAGGCAGTCGTGACCCGGCTTCGGATGTGGCCAGCAGCAACACGAGAGCCGTCGGACCTCGCGCCGGGGTCCCGGGGAGCGGGAGCCGGAGGTCGAGGGCTGGAAACCCGGTTCGAGGGCGAGGGCTGCTGGAGGCGGGGACCGGGCCGAACACACCGGCTTGTGCACGCTGTCGAACTGAATCGTCTGCGACATCAGCGAGCGGCGACGGCCTCGGCCTGCCGGCCGCCACCGTTTCGGACCTCAGAACGGGTTCCCGTATCCGCCGGCTCACCGGGCACCGCCCGTGCGTGTGAGCGTCGAGGCGAAAGGGCTTCGGGAGCGTGATGTCGCAAACGATTCAGCTCGACAGGACGCTTGCACCACTCCGCGTCGGTCCCTGTGTCGACGATCACCACGGAGCGCCCAGCTTCGCGTCAGGCCCGAGCCTTTGGCCCGGGCGGGACGACCGGCTCGGTCGGTACGAGAGCCAGGAAGCCCGTACACCCCCGCCCGACGTGACACCCGACCCGGCCCGCAGCCCGGCCGCCCCTAGCCCCAGGCGACGCGGTCGGGTGGGCCGGGACGCGCCGCCGGGGGTGCAGAGGTCAGCCGTGGAGGGAAGTGAGCCGCGAAACGCCGTCGGTGGGCGTTCCGCACCAGCCCAGTTCTTCCGCCACTTCCCCCGGCCGGTCAGACGTAGAGGGTGGTGAAGGGGGCCCAGGGCAGGTTGCGCAGGATCGTGAAGGCCAGCCAGGCGGCCAGGAAGACGCCGATCACCCGGGAACTGATCCGCAGCTCGGGCAGGCGCCAGCCGAACGCCTGCTTCCCGGCCCAGGCGACGAAGAGGTAGGCCAGGAAGGGCAGCGCGAAGACGAAGAGGAAGTGGTGCCGGGCGGCGGCCGGCAGGTCGGCGTGCAGGACGTACCAGAGCGCGCGGGTGCCGCCACAGCCCGGGCAGTCCAGCCCCGTGGTGAGCTTGAGCAGGCAGGTGGGCGCGGCGTCCGGCGCCGAGCGGGTGGGGTCGCTGATCAGGGCGTAGCCGATGCCGGCGGCGACGCAGCCGAGCGCGGCGAGCGGCACGGCCCAGCGCGGCGAGCGCTCGTAGAGACGGACGACGAACCGGGTGAGCCGGTCCGGCTCCGCCACGGGATAGGGCACCGTCGGGTAGGCCGCCCCCGGATAGGGCGCCCCCGGGTGCGGCGAACCCGGGTGCGACGAACCTGGCTGGGGCGGCCCCGGGTGGAGCGGCCCCGCGTGGGGCTGCGCCTGGTCCGTGGGCCATCCGCCGGCCGGTGCGGCCGGGTCAGCCGGCGGCGGGGCGTCGAGCCCGGCCGTCTGCGGATGCGGCGGGGAGGCCGGTCCGTCAACGCTCGTCACGTCGCTCACCGTACACCGGCCACGCCCCCCAACGCGGCGGCCAGCGGGACAGCCAGGTCGCCGGCGGTGGGCGGGGCGACCGCGTCCAGCCCCAGCCAGCCGGCGAGTCGGTGCAGCTCGGCGGCGAGCGCCAGCGCGGTCTCGCCCCGGTCGACGCCCGGCTCGCCCCAGGCCGCCGGCACCAGCAGCACGCCCGCCCTGCGGTCGGCCTTCAGGTCGACCCGTGCGGTGAAGCGCTCCCCCTGGAGGAAGGGCAGCACGTAGTAGCCGTAGACCCGCTGCGGCGCCGGCACGTAGATCTCGATGCGGTAGCTGAAGTCGAAGAGCCGCTCGGTGCGGGCCCGCTCCCAGACCAACGGGTCGAACGGGCTGACCAACGTGTTGCCGCGCACCCAGCGGGGCAGCCGCGCCCCGGCGTGCAGCCAGGCGGGCCGCTGCCAGCCCTGCACCGCGACCGGCAGCAGCTCGCCCGCCTCGACCAGTTCGGCGATGGCCTGCCGGGCGCCGGCCACCGGCAGCCGGAAGTAGTCGCGCAGCTCCGGCTCGGCGGCCACTCCGAGCGACCGTGCGGCGATGCCCACCAGCGCACGGTGGGCCTCCGCGTCGGTCGGCGTGGGCGCGTCGAGCACCGCGGCCGGCAACACCCGCTCGGGCAGGTCGTAGCGGCGGGCGAACGACGTGGTGCGCTCGGCGGCGGTGACCTCCCCCGCCCAGAACAGGAACTCCAGCGCCCGCTTCACGGCCGACCAGTTCCAACCCCAGTTGCCGGTCTCCCGGGGCGCGTCGTGCTCGATCTCGGCGGCCGTCAGGGGACCCCGGGCGGCCACCTCGTCGCGCACCCAGGCGACCAGGCCGGGCTGCTCCTGGGCGATGCGCCGCATCCCGCCCCAGGCCTCCGAGCGGGCCCGGGCCATCCGCCAGCGCAGCGCCGGGTGCAGCCCGACGGGCACCAGCGACGCCTCGTGGCCCCAGTATTCGAACAGCTCGCGGGGACGGCGGTAGGCGGCGGTGTCGAGCAGCGTGGTCGGATAGGGCCCGAGGCGGCTGTAGAGCGGCAGGTAGTGCGCCCGTTGCAGCACGTTGACCGAATCCATCTGGATCAGCCCGACCCGGTCGAGCACCCGGCGCAGGTGCCGGCGGGTGGGCACGCCAGTGGGCGCGGGGTCGGCGAAGCCCTGGGCGGCGAGCGCCACCCGACGTGCCTGGGCGAGCGAGAGCGATTCCGGTGCGGCCATCGTCGGCACCCTAATCCAGGGGTACGACACCGGTGCGGACGCTGGACCGGTCGCCCGTCGAGGCATAGAACGGACCCATGCTCACAATCCGGCGCGAGGAGCCCGACGACGCCGAGGCGGTCGCCCGGGTGCACATCCACGGCTGGCAGGCCGGCTACGCCGGCATCATGCCCGAGGAGGTGCTGCGGCGGCTCAACGTCACGGCCTGGGCGCAGCGCCGCCGGGACCTCGGCACGGCCGACCCGGAGCACCCCTTCACCACGCTGCTCGCCGAGGTCGACGGGACGCTGGCCGGTTTCACCACGTTCGGCCCGTACCGCAACAACCAGGACCGGGGCGACCTCGACGCCGCGCACGGCGAGGTGGTGGCGATGTACGTCGAGCCGGCCTGCTGGGGCGACGGCACGGCGCTCGCGCTGCTGGCCGCCGCTCGGCGCGGGCTGGTCGCGCGGGGCTGGTCCGACTGCCGGCTCTGGGTGCTGGAGGCCAACCACCGGGCCCGCCGGTTCTACGAGCGGGCCGGGCTCTCACCGGACGGTGAGCGGTCGACCTACGCGGTGCCCCTGGCCGGCGGGCGCCCGCCGGTCGGGCTCGTCGAGCTGCGGTACGCCGGACGACTCGACGGCTGACCCGGCCGACGTCGCTGAACGACGGCTGATCCCACCGGCGTCGCCCCCGCGACGGCTGGGCCGGCTGTCGTCGCCCCCGCGACGGATGGGCCGGCTGTCGTCGCCCCAGCGACGGATGGGCAGGAACGCCAGCAGGGCCAGGCTGATCCAGACGTAGGTGTTGCTGCCGAGGAAGCCGTCGAGCCCGGTGAAGTCCTTCTCCCAAGCCCAGACGATCCGGCTGATCAGGAAGCCGTACCCGACGATCGCCGCGCCCAGCAGGAGACGGCGCCGGCGGCTGCCGGCCGGGGCGTTCATCCCGTTGTCCACCAGCAGGATCAGCGCGGGCAGCAGCCAGACCAGGTGGTGCACCCAGGTGACCGGGCTGACCAGGCACATCACCGCTCCGGTGAGCGCCAGGCCGGTCGCCTCGTCGCCGGCGGCCACCGCGGCGCGGGACCGCCAGGCCCACAGCGCCAGCGTGGCGAGCACCAGCGCCAGCCAGGCCAGGGTGCTCGGGTGTTCCGGGTTCAGCCGGGCGACCACGCCGCGCAGCGACTGGTTGGAGACGAACGCCAGCTCACCCACCCGGCCGGTGTTCCACAGCGCCTCCGTCCAGAACTCCCGTGCGGCGTCGGGGAAGAGCGCGGCGGCCAGCAGGGTCACGCCGGCGGCGGCGGCCATCGAGGTGACCGCGGCGCGCCAGCGGCGGGTGACCAACAGGTAGACGATGAAGATGCCCGGGGTCAGCTTGATCGCGGTGGCCAGGCCGATGCCGACGCCCGCCCAGCGGTTGCCGGCCGGCAGCAGCCGGAGCAGGTCGACCGCGACCAGGAAGAGCAGCAGCATGTTGACCTGGCCGAAGTTGACGGTCTCGCGCATCGGCTCGTACGCGGCGGCCAGGCAGAGCGCCACGGCGAGGGCGAACCAGCGGGTCCAGCCCGACCGGCGGGAGATGGGGTCCACCAGCCACCAGAACAACACGGCGGTGACGACCACGCTGGCGGCCACGCTGACCGCGATCGCCGCCGACCACGGCAGGTACGCCATCGGCAGCATGACCAGGGCGGCGAAGGGTGGGTAGGTGAAGCCGTACTGGGTGCCGGGCTTCAGGAAGTCGTAGATCTCCCCGCCGTCGTGCACCCACCAGGTCAGCGCGCCGTAGTAGACCTTGAGGTCGAAGAAGCCGTGCCGGACGGCGGCCACGGAGAGGAAGAGGGCAACCGCGGCGGCTAGCCCGACGACTCCGACGACCTGCCCGATCGTCTTTCTGGCACCCTGCGACACCATCGCCTCCCTCGCCCTGCGTAGGCTTCCGTCCCATGGCTCTCGGGTACGTCCGCCCGGCGCGTCCGGAAGACGCCGGCGAGATCGCACGCATCCAACTCGCGACCTGGCGGGTCGCCTATCGCCGGATCCTGCCCCGGCATGTGCTCGACAACCTGGACGAGGCGTGGCTCGCCCGGCGGTGGAGTGCGGCCGTGCAGGAGCCGCCCTCCGGCGCCCATCGGGTGCTGGTCGCCGTCGAACAGGCCGAGCAATCCTATCTGGTGGGGTTTGCCGCCTCCGGTCCGGCCGATGCCGAGGCGCTCGCGCCGGGCGAGCCGGCGGACGCCCTCGGGCCGGACGTCGCCGCGGTGACGGACCTGCTGGTGGAGCCGCGCTGGGGCCGGCGCGGCCACGGCAGCCGGCTGCTCGCCGCGACCGTCGACCTGTGGCGTGCCGACGGGTTCACCCGCGCGCTGGCCTGGGCCTTCGACGGCGACGCGGCGACCCGGAAGTTCCTCACCAGCACCGGTTGGGAGCCCGACGGCGCGGCCCGCGCGCTGGACGTGGAGGACATGCTCGTCCCGCAGGTACGCCTGCACGTGGCGGTGCCCGGGGACCCGGATCCGGCGGACGCGACGCCCGCCGAGGCGACGTTGCCCGACCTGCCGCCGGGTGGGTCGTCGCCCGCGACGCCCGGGGACTGACGCACCGCCTCGCGGTCCGGGCGACACGCCGGCCACTGTCGGGGGCATCGCCTACGGTGACCCCATGGTCACTGTGGCGGCGCCCACGAGAGGGAGGCACCTGGCATGTTCGCGGACACGAGGGCGTGGAGCAGTTTCTCGGTGGACGACACCGGGCAGGCCGAGCGGTTCTACACGGACACGCTCGGTCTGCGGGTGTCGCGGGACGACGCCATGGGCGGCCTGCTGACGCTGCACCTCGCCGGCGGCCGGGACGTCATGGTCTACCCGAAGGCGGATCACACCCCGGCGGCCTACACGGTCCTCAACTTCCCCGTCGAGGACGTCGACCGGGCCGTCGACGAGTTGACCGCGCGCGGGGTCCGGTTCGCGCAGTATCCCGGTCTGCCCCAGGACGAGCGGGGTGTCATGCGCGACAACGGCCCGACCATCGCCTGGTTCACCGACCCGGCCGGCAACATCCTGTCGGTGATCGAGGAGGGCTGATCCGGAGACGGGAGCGGGCGGGGCCAGCTCAGCAACGGGACCGGGCAGGCTCCGGAGCAGGGCGGGGCAGGCCGCTCAGGAGCGGGACGGGGCCGGGGTGGGCGCGAGGAGTTCGGCGACCAGTTCGTCGTCCTCCATCGCCCCGGTCGGGACGAAGCCGAGGCTCGTGTAGAGGCGGGCGGCCTGGACGTTGTCGGGATGGTAGGAGAGCCGGACGGGGTGGCCGCCGCCGTCCTGACCGCCCAGCCAGCCGGCCAGGGTGCGTACGGCCGCCCGGCCGACCCCCCGGTCCTGCTCGGCCGCGTCGATCACCATGCCGCCGATCCAGCGGGACCCGTCGTCGTCGACGCCCCACATGACGTGCCCGGCCACGGTCTCGTCCGCGTACACGGCCAGCGAGGTCCACACGTCCGAACGCGTGGTCAGCAGCAGGTAGCGGGCGGCCAGTGCCGCGACCCACGCGCGCTGGTCGTCGCGCGGGGCCACGTCGGCCACCGCCCGCCAGTTGTCGTCGTCCACCGGGCGCAGGGTGACCCGGCGCCCGGAGCGGTCGGAGAGTCCAGAATCGATCACCCGGGCAGCCTAGGGGGCGGGCCGGGTGCCCGCGACGGGTTTGCCCGTCAGCCCACCGTCGCCCGTCAACCCAGCGTCGCCCGTCAGCGCCCAGCGTCGCCCGTCAACCCAGCGTCGCCCGTCAGGCCAGCTTCGCCCGTCAGTCGAGCAGGGGGTCCAGGCCGACCGTCAACCCGGGCCGGGTGCGGACCGCGCGGACGGACAGCAGCACGCCCGGCATGAACGAGACCCGGTCGTACGAGTCGTGCCGGATGGTCAGCGTCTCCCCCACGGTGCCGAAGAGCACCTCCTGGTGGGCGACGAGGCCGGTGGCGCGCACGGCGTGCACGCGTACCCCGTCGATGTCGGCGCCCCGGGCGCCCGCCACCTCGTCGGAGGTGGCGTCCGGCACGGGGCCGAGCCCGGCCTCGGCGCGGGCCGCCGCGACCAGCCGCGCGGTGTGCGTGGCGGTGCCGCTGGGGGCGTCCAGCTTGCGGGGGTGGTGCTGCTCCACGATCTCGACCGACTCGAAGTGCCGGGCGGCGCGGGCGGCGAACTGCATCATGAGCACGGCGCCGATGCCGAAGTTGGGGGCGATCACCACGCCCACCTCGGGCTTGTGGGCCAGCCAGTCCCGCACCTGCGCCAGCCGCTGCTCGGTGAAGCCGGTGGTGCCCACCACCGCGTGGATACCCTGGTCGACGCACCACTGCAGGTTGTCCATGACGACGTCCGGGGTGGTGAAGTCGACGACCACCTCTGCCCCGGCGTCGGAGGCGGCGAACAGCCCGTCGCCCTGGTCGACCATGGCCACCAGCTCCATGTCGGCGGCGGCGTCCACGGCCCGGCACACCTCGATGCCCATCCGTCCCCGGGCGCCCAGCACACCGACCCGGATCAGCTCGTCCGGGCTCTTCTCCTGCTCGTCAGTCACGGGGCACAACCTATCCCAATCGGGACGGGCGCACCCCGGCGGACCGTGACGGGCACCGCCACGCGCACTGGTCGTCTGTGTGGCGCTGAGCGCCCGCAACGCGCGTACCCCGGCGGAGCGTGACCGGGCAGGGCCACGGGACGGCTCAGTTCGCCGCGAAGTCCCCCGCGTCGAACGGGCCGACCACCGCCAGCGACATCGGCCGGCTCAGCAGCTCGGCGGCCAGGGTGTTGACGTCGGCCACGGTGACCGCGTCGACCCGGCCGAGCAGCTCGTCGACCGGCATCAGGTGACCGTAGAGCAGCTCGCCCTTGGCCAGCCGGCTCATCCGCGAGCCCGTGTCCTCCAGGCCCAGCACGAAGGAGCCCTTGCTCATCCCCTTGCCCCGGGCCACCTCGGCCTCGGTCAGGCCGTCGGCGGCCACCCGGGCCAGCTCCGCCCGGGTCAGCTCCAGCACCTCGTCGACCTTGCCGGGGGCGCAGCCGGCGTAGACGGCGAAGAGGCCGCTGTCGGCGTACTGGCTGGCGTAGGAGTAGACCGAGTAGGCGAGGCCGCGCCGCTCGCGGATCTCCTGGAACAACCGGCTCGACATGCCGCCGCCGAGGATGTTGTTCAGCACGCCGAGGGCGAAGCGGCGCTCGTCGAGCCGGTCGATGCCGGGGCAGCCGAGGATGACGTGCGCCTGCTCGGTCTCCTTCGGCTCCACCAGGGTGGTGGCGGGCTTCGTGCGTACGGCCGGGGTGGCCGACCGGTGCGCCGCGGGCGCCGCCGGGTCGGTGTCCAGCGGAGTGCCACGCAGCGCCTGGCGCACCAGCTTGACCACCGTGGCGTGGTCGAGGTTGCCCGCGGCGGCGACGACGATCCGCGGCGGCGTGTAGTGGCGGCGGTAGAAGCCCTGGATCTGCCGCCGGGTCATCGGGGTGACGGTCTCCTCGGTGCCGGAGATCAGCCGGCCCAGCGGGTGGTCGCCGTAGGCGGCGCGGGCGAAGAGGTCGTGCACCTCGTCGCCGGGCTCGTCGTCGTGCATGGCGATCTCTTCGAGGATCACGCCCCGCTCGGTCTCCACGTCGGCTGCTTCCAGCAGCGAGTCGGCGACAGCGTCGCACATGACGTCGATGGCCAGCGGCAGGTCCTCGTCCAGCACGCGGGCGTAGTAGCAGGTGTATTCCTTGGTGGTGAAGGCGTTGGTCTCGCCGCCCACCGCCTCGATCTCGGCGGAGATGTCGAGCGCGCTGCGCTTGTTGGTGCCCTTGAAGAGCAGGTGCTCCAGGAAGTGCGCCGCGCCCGCCTGCGGGCCGGTCTCGTCGCGGGAACCGACCGCCACCCAGACGCCGAACGAGACGCTGCGCATGGCCGGGATCGCCTCGGTGAGCACACGCAGCCCGCTGGGCAGCACGGTACGCCGTACCGTGCCGCCCAGCGGGTCGTCGCTGATGGTGCGGGTCACCGCGCGGGAGGCGCCGCCGGAGCGGGCCGCCCCGGTGCTCCGGTGGCTGGCCCCGGCGGGGGCCGGGACGGACGCCACCCCCCGTCGATCCGGCGGAAACGGCGCGCTGACGGCCCGACTCACGTGTTGCTCCCAGATCGACGAGGGGTGGGTGATGCGCTGGTGCGGTGGGTCAGCTGCGCCGGGTACGGCGGCGCGGACGCTCGCCGCCCTCGCCACCCTCGCCGCCGCTCTCGCCGCCACCCGGGCCACGACCGCCCCGGTCGCCGCCACGCTCACGGTCGCCGCGGTCGCGCGGTCCCCGGTCGCCCCGGTCCCGGCCGGCCGGACGCTCCTCACCGGCGGCCTCGGCAGCCGGCGCCTCGGCGCCCTCCGGGCGGACCTTGTCCAGGTAGATCTTGCCGCGGGCGTCGATGTCCGCGATCTCGACCTCGACCCGGTCGCCGACGTTGAGGAAGTCCTCGACCTTCTCGACCCGCTTGCCGTCGCCCACCTTGGAGATGTGCAGCAGGCCGTCGCGGCCCGGCAGCAGCGAGATGAACGCGCCGAACGCGGCGGTCTTGACCACCGTGCCGAGGAACCGCTCCCCGACCTTCGGCAGCGTCGGGTTGGCGATCCCGTTGATCCGGTCCACCGCCGCCTGGGCCGCCGGGCCGTTGGTGGCGCCGACGTAGATCGTGCCGTCGTCCTCGATGGAGATCTCGGCGCCGGTCTCGTCCTGGATCGCGTTGATGGTCTGCCCCTTCGGGCCGATCACCATGCCGATCTTGTCGACCGGGATCTTGACGGTGGTGACGCGCGGGGCGTGCTCCGACATCTCGGCCGGGCCCTCGATCGCCGCCTGCATCACGCCGAGGATGGTCTGCCGGGCCTCGTACGCCTGCTGCAGCGCGGAGGCCAGCACGTCCGACGGGATGCCGTTGAGCTTGGTGTCGAGCTGGAGCGCGGTGACGAACTCCGGCGTGCCGGCGACCTTGAAGTCCATGTCGCCGAACGCGTCCTCGGCCCCGAGGATGTCGGTCAGCGTCACGTACCGGGTCTTGCCGTCCACCTCGTCGGAGATGAGCCCCATGGCGATGCCCGCCACCGGCGCCTTCAGCGGCACACCGGCCGAGAGCAGGCCCAGCGTCGACGCGCAGACCGAGCCCATCGAGGTGGAGCCGTTGGAGCCGAGCGCCTCGGAGACCTGCCGGATGGCGTAGGGGAACTCCTCGCGCGACGGCAGCACCGGGATCAGCGCCCGCTCGGCGAGCGCGCCGTGGCCGATCTCGCGCCGCTTCGGCGAGCCGACCCGGCCGGTCTCACCGGTCGAGTAGGGCGGGAAGTTGTAGTTGTGCATGTAGCGCTTGCGGTTCTCGGGGGACAGGGTGTCCACCATCTGCTCCATGCGCAGCATGTTCAGCGTGGTGACGCCCAGGATCTGGGTCTCGCCACGCTCGAACAGCGCCGAACCGTGCACCCGGGGCAGCACGCCGACCTCGGCGGTCAGCGGGCGGATGTCGCGCGGCCCACGGCCGTCGATGCGGACCTGCTCGCGCAGCACCCGGTTGCGCACCTCGGACTTGGTGAGCGACCGGAAGGCGGCGCCGAGCTCCTTCTCGCGGCCCTCGAAGCGACCGCCGAGCTCCTCGGCGACCTTGGCCTTGATCCGGTCGAGGGCCTCCTCGCGGTCGGCCTTGCCGGCGATCTGGAGCGCCTCGGCGACCTCGGCACGGGCCAGGTCGGCGACCGCCTCGTAGACGTCGTCCTGGTAGTCCAGGAAGACCGGGAACTCGGCGACGGGCTTGGCGGCCACCTCGGCCAGCTCGGCCTGCGCGCGGCACAGCTCGCGGATCGCCGGCTTCGCGGCCTCCAGGCCGCTGGCCACGATCTCCTCGGTCGGCGCGGTCGCGCCGCCCGCGATCAGGGTCACGGCGTTCGGCGTCGCCTCGGCCTCGACCATCATGATCGCGACGTCGCCGTCCGGCAGCGAGCGGCCGGCCACGACCATGTCGAAGGTGGCCCGGGCCAGCTCCTCCAGGGTCGGGAAGGCGACCCACTGGCCGTCGACGTGCGCGACCCGGGTGGCTCCGATCGGGCCGGAGAACGGCAGGCCGGAGAGCTTGGTCGACATCGAGGCGGCGTTGATCGCCACGACGTCGTAGGGGTGCTGCGGGTCGAGCGCGAGGATGGTCTCGACGACCTGGACCTCGTTGCGCAGGCCCTTGACGAACGACGGGCGCAGCGGCCGGTCGATCAGCCGGCAGGTGAGGATCGCGTCCTCGCTGGGGCGACCCTCGCGGCGGAAGAACGAGCCGGGGATGCGGCCCGCGGCGTACATCCGCTCCTCGACGTCGACGGTCAGCGGGAAGAAGTCGAACTGCTCCTTCGGCTGCTTGCCGGCGGTGGTGGCGGAGAGGACGACCGTCTCGCCGAGCTGGGCGACGACGGAGCCGGCGGCCTGACGGGCCAGCCGGCCGGTGGAGAAGGTGATCTCACGGGTGCCGAAGGACCCGTTGTCGATCACGGCGGTGCGGGATTCGGTGCCGAGGTTGGTCTCGGTCATGGTGCTGTCGTGCTCCTTCGCATCGGGGGCCCACGACGCGGGAAGCTGCTCAGACGGCCGGTCTTCGATCGAAGCGCCCGGGTGGCCGGCGAAGGCCGGGGTGCCCGGGGGCCACTACCGGAGACCGGTACGCTGACCGGCTCCCCTTCTCGGGTGGTCGCGCGGCCCGGTTTTCGTGTGGTCACACGGCGGGGGAGCGGCCCGGTCGGGCCACTCCCCCGTCACGTCACCGGCGCAGACCGAGCCGCTCGATGAGCGACCGGTAGCGGTTGATGTCCTTCTTCTGGACGTAGTTGAGCAGCCGACGGCGACGGCCGACCAGCAGCAGCAGCCCACGGCGGCTGTGGTGGTCGTGCTTGTGCACCTTCAGGTGCTCGGTCAGCTCGGCGATCCGCTTGGTGAGGACCGCGACCTGCACCTCCGGCGAACCGGTGTCGCCCTCGGCGGTCGCGTACTCCGCGCGGATCTTGGCCTTGGCTTCCTGGTCGAGCGCCATGTTCTCCCTGTTTCGTGGGTTGTTCGATGATGTCCGTCGGATCGGTCAGTGGACCGGAAACGGACCGGTACCTCGCACCCGCGGCGTCGTGCAGGCACGCGAGGCCCCACGTCGGTCAGCCGACGTCGGGGCCAGACTACCAGCCCGGCCGGGTGCCGGCCTGTCAAGGGCCGCGACGCGGGTCAGCCGAGCACGCGCCGGGTGCGCTCGACGTCCTGGTTCATCTGCGCGATCAACGGCTCGACCGCGTCGTAGCGGATCTGCCCGCGCAGGTGCGCCACGAAGTCCAGTGCCAGCCGCTCGCCGTAGAGGTCGCCGGTGAAGTCGAGCACGTACGCCTCCACCCGCCGCTCCCGGCCGGAGAACGTCGGGTTGGTGCCGACCGACACCGCCGCCGCCATGGTCTCGGTGTGGCCCCGGCGCACGAGTCGGGCGGCGTAGACGCCGTCGGCGGGGATCGCCGCGTACCGGTGGCAGAGCAGGTTGGCGGTGGGGAAGCCCAGCTCGCGCCCGCGCTGGTCGCCGCGGACCACCACGCCCTCGACGCGGTGCGGCCGGCCGAGCGCGGCGGCGGCGGCCGTCACGTCACCGGCGTCGACGCAGGAACGGATGTACGTGGAGGAGTAGACCGTGCCCGCCTCGGCGACCAGCGGGGCCCCCTCCACGCCGAAGCCGAAGGTGCGGCCGAGCCGCTCCAGCAGCGCCACGTCGCCGGCGGCCTTGTGCCCGAAGCGGAAGTTGTCGCCCACCACGACCAGTGCGGCGTGCAGGTGCTCGACCAGGATGTCGTGCACGAACGCCTCGGCGGGCAGCCGGGAGAACTCCGGGGTGAACGGCACCACGCAGAGCACGTCCACGCCGAGCGCCTCGATCAGCTCGGCCTTGCGGGCGGTCTCGGTGAGCACCGCCGGGTGCGAGCCGGGGCGCACCACCTCCGCCGGATGCGGGTCGAAGGTCACCACCACCGACTGCACGCCCAGCTCGCGGGCCCGGGACACGGCGTGCCCGATGGTCGCCTGGTGTCCCTTGTGCACGCCGTCGAAGACGCCGATGGTGACGACCGACCGCCCCCAGCCACCGGGCGCCGCGTCGTACCCCCGCCACCGCTGCATGCCGCTCCTCCCCTGCCTCTGCGGGCGGCCCGCGCCGGCCCCCGCTCCTTCGCCCCGTCAGGCGGGGGCGAGCACGATCTCCGCGCGGGCCCGGCCGTCCCGCTCGCTGACGATAGCGATCAGCCCGCCGTCCGGGCCGAAGACCGCGTAGGGGCCGGGAATCCCCGCCGGGTCGAGCGGCCCGCCGTGGGAGAGCACCTTCGCCTCGTCGGCGCCGGCGTCGCGGCGCGGGAAGAACCGGTCGGCCGCCGCGGCCAGCGGCAGGTTCACCACCTCGGGGGCGCGCTCCGCCAGCTCGTCGAGGGTGGCGGCCTCCGCGAGGGCGAAGTTCCCCACGGCGGTACGGCGCAGCGCCGTCAGGTGCCCGCCGACCCCGAGCGCCAGGCCCGCGTCCCGGGCGATCGCCCGGATGTACGTCCCGGAGGAACAGGTCACGTCGATGTCCACGTCGACGACGTCCGGCGTGTCGCGGCGTACCGCCAGCAGCTCCAGCCGGGACACGGTGACCCGGCGGGCGGGCAGTTCGACGCTCTCCCCCTCGCGCACCCGCTTGTACGCCCGCTGCCCGTCGATCTTGATGGCGCTGACCGCACTCGGCACCTGGTCGATCTCCCCGGTCAGCGCGGTCAGCGCGGCCCGGATCGCCTCGTCGGTGACGACCTGACCGGCCGGCGTGGTGGCGATCACGTCGCCCTCGGCGTCGTCGGTGACGGTGGCCTGGCCGAGCCGGACGGTGGCGGTGTAGCTCTTGTGCGCGCCGATCACGTAGGTGAGCAGGCGGGTGGCCCGCCCGACCCCGATCACCAGGACGCCGGTCGCCATCGGGTCGAGGGTGCCGCCGTGGCCCACCCGGCGGGTCCGCGCCAACCGGCGGATGCGCGCCACGACGTCGTGCGACGTCATGCCGCCGGGCTTGTCGACCACGATCAGACCGTCTGTGCTCACGACACCCAAGCCTGCCAGACCGGGTCGGACGCCCCACCGCCGCCGTACGTCCGGAGGCCCCGCCGGCGTTGCCTCCCGCCCGCGCGGCGGTGGGAGCCGCCTCCGATGGTCGGCCGATGTGCCGTCAGCCACTCGGGCGGGATCGCGGCGGCGGTGGCGTACGGGATCACGTCCCGGACGACCGGGTGCGAAGATCATGCGCCCTCGATGGACCGTTCCCCAAGGACATGCCGATGACCACTCCCCCGCCGGCGGACGAGCCGTCCCCGCCGAGCCGGTCGGCTCCCCTGGCCTCCCACGACGAGCCGGGACAGGTCCCGGAGTGGCTGCGCCAGCCGGCCGAGGAGCATCCGGTCGGCGCCCTGGAACGGCTCCGCCTGTTCTGGGAGAACCACACCCAGGCGGTCACCGCCGTGGTCGGGGGCGGACTGGTCCTCGTCCTCCTGCTCGGCGCGGGGTGGTTCGACCTGTGGCGGCGGGCCGGGGAGACGCCGCGCGGCTACCCGACGATCAGCCCGCCGTCGGGCGTCTCCGCGACGACCGACACGAAGCCCGCGACGAGCGGCACGAAGCCCGCACCGGCTGCCGACAACTTCGCGGGTACCCCGGCGGCGACCTTCGCCGAGGGGGCGGCCGGGATCACGCTGCCGCCCGCCCGACGCGCGGGTGTGTTCAGCGCCACCGAGGTGGCGGCGGCCCTAGCGGACGTCCGCGCGGCGCTGCTGCTCGCCCGGCTGGACCGGAAGTTCCTGGCCGGCGGCGAATTCGACCGGTTCGTACGGATGTTCGCTCCCGCGTCCCGGTCGGAGATCCGGGCCGACTTCCGCGACACCTCCTTCGCCACGTACGCGACCCGACTGGCTCCGGGTGCCCGGCTGACCGCTGACCAGCCCCGGGTCAAGGGCCGGGTCACCTACCGGGCGACCCGGGACAATGAGGGCATCCGGGTGCTGGAGATCACCACCAACTTCGTCTGGGCGTACGCGTTCCACACCCTCGACCCCACTCCGGGCGCCGGTGTGGTGGTCGTCCACGACACCGTCGTCTGGCACGTGCCGCACCCCGACGACGTCGCGAGTTCAGGCGTCGGGCTCTGGCTCATGGAGTCGGAGTCGTACGCCTCCAACATGGACTGTGCGTCGTTCGACAAGGGTCTGCTGGCTCTGGGCACCCCGAGCTACGGCCTTCCGGTCGCCACGGAGGACCCGGACGCGGTGTTCGACCCCGATCGTTCCCTGGACATCACAGACACCTGCTGAGCCGGACCGGAGCACCCATGGCACCCGACACACGACCTGCCCACGAGCACCACGCCCGGGTCGACCTCCCGGACTGGATGCGCAACCCGACACCACCGCGACGGACCCTCGGCCGCCACGTCGCCGACCTGGTCGAGCGGTTGCCCGTGCTTCGTGGGGCCCGGCGTTCGCTGTGGCGGTGGCGGGACCGCAGGAGGGTGACCGAATCCCGCCCGGTGGTCACGGTGGCCGTGTTCATCGTCCCCGTGACGGCGACGTTCGCCCTGGCCGCCTGGTTCTTCTACTGGCTCTACCTGTCGCTGCGCGACACGCTCTGAGGCGGAGACGATGCACACCGACCCGTACGCCGGCGCTCCCGGGACCACCGACCAGGCGCGGACGCCCGAGCAACCCACCGCCGAGGTGACGCCGGCCGAGCAACCCACCATCGACGCGACGCCAGCCGAGCAACCCGCCGCCGACGCGACGCCGGCCGAACAACCCACCATCGACGCGACTCCGGTCGCCGACCGGCCACCAACCGGCAGTGCGGCCGAGGGGCGACGGGAGGTCGTGGTCGCCGAGGCGGAGCCGGTGCGGCTGCCCGACTGGATGCGGTCGCTGGGGCCGGAACACCAGCCGACCGGGCTGGACCGGGTGCGCTTCTTCCTCGCCCGGCACAACGGCCCGCTGGCGGTCGGCCTCACGTTCGCTCTGGCCCTGCTGGTGGTCGTCGCGGCCGGGTGGATGGTCGTGCGGGTGGCCGACTGGCGCCGGACGGCGACCGTCGCACCGAGCCCGAGCGCGAGCGCGAGCGCGACGCCCGAGCCGATCAGCGCCGTCGGCACGCCCCGAGACCACTTCGCCGGTACTCCGGCTGCGTCCTTCCCCGTCGGGAAGGAGTCGATCGTGCTGCCGCCGGCCACGGCTGCCGGACCGTTCAGCGCCGCCCAGGTACGTGCCGCGCTGGTCCTGGTCGGCAGGGCCCTGGTCGAGAGCCGGCTGGAGCTGAGGATGATGGTCGGGGACACCGGGAAGTTCCTCGCCCTGCTCGCTCCGGACGCCCGCGCACAGGTGCAGCCGTGGCTCAACGAGGGCCGCCTGCTGACCTTCGCCACCCGCACCGGGTCCCAGGTCCAGCCGGTGGACGACGCGCGGGCCCGGGGGCGGATCAGCTACCGGGCCACCGAGGCGAACGGCATCCGGCTGCTGGAGGTGACCACGGAGTTCGTCTGGGCGTACCCGTTCGACGTGGTGCGCCGCGCTCCGGCGGGCGCGGGGGTGGCGGTGATCCGTGATCGGGTGGTGTGGCACGTGCCGTACGCGGCCGACGTCGTCGCCTCGTCGCGGGGGCTCTGGCTGGACTCCGCGAAGATGATCACCTGGAACGTCGACTGCGCCAAGCACGCCGACGGCTGGCTCGACGTGATCCGGTGGATGCCCGAGCAGCATGGCGAGCGTCCGCCGGGCGGCGACCCGGGTGCTATCTTCGACCTGGATGCGCCCCGACCGGTCACCAGGCGGTGCTGAGGCTCAGCGGACCGCGCCGACCACGGCCCAGCCGCCGGAGCGCAGGCGCCACAGCAGGGCGACCAGCCGGAGCACCACGAAGAGCGTGAGCCCCGCCCAGATGCCGCCGAGGCCGAGGCCGAGCCCGTACGCCAGCCAGATGGCGGGCAGGAAGCCGCCGAGCGCCGCCACGACGGTGAGGTTGCGCAGGTAGCGGACGTCCCCGGCGCCGATCAGCACGCCGTCGAGGGCGAACACGACGCCGGCCAGCGGCAGCATCGCCACGAACCACGGCCAGGCGAGCATGGCCTGGGCGCGTACCTGCGGATCGGAGCTGAAGAAACCGGGCACCACGCCGGCGCCGGCGGCGATGAGCACGGCGAACGCCACGCCGCAGACGCCGCCGAGCAGCCCGATCCGGCGCGCGAGGTCCCGGGCGGCGTCCGCGTCGCCGGCTCCGAGGGCGGCGCCGACCAGGGACTGGGCGGCGATGGCGAGCGCGTCGAGCACCAGGGCGGTGAAGAACCACAGTTGCAGGGCGATCTGGTGCGCGCCCACGGCGGCGGCCCCGAAGCGGGCGGCGACGGCGGTGGCGGAGAGGAAGCTGGCCTGGAACGCGACGCCCCGGATCAGCAGGTCCCGGCTGAGCGCCAACTGCTGCCCGATCAGCCTCGGGCGGGGGCGCAGCGAGATCCGTTCGGCGACCAGCGCCCCGGCGAAGAGCGCCCCGCCGATGCTCTGGGCGATCACGTTGGCCACGGCGGAGCCGACCAGTCCGAGCCCGGCCGGATAGACCAGCAGTGGGCAGAGCACGGCGGAGAGCAGGTTAGGGCCGAGCACGAACAGCAGCGGGCGGCGCATGTCCTGCACGCCGCGCAGCCAGCCGTTGCCGGCGGCGGCGAGCAGCAGGCCGGGCGCGCCGAGCGCCGCGACCCGCAGCCACTGTGCGGCGGCGTCGGCCACCTCGCCGGGGCCGCCGGCGAGGGTACGCGCCAACGCCCCGCCGCCGATCTGCATGCCGAGCGCGACCAGCACCCCCACCCCGAGGGCGAGCCAGGACGCCTGCACGCCCTCGGCGACGGCGGCCGCCCGGTCGCCCGCGCCGAACCGCCGGGCGGAGCGCCCCGTGGTGCCGTACGCGACGACCGTGCCGAGCCAGGCGATGAGCGTGAGCACCGTCCCGCCGACGGCGAGGGCGGCCAGCGGCACCCGGCCGAGGTGCCCCACCACCGCCGTGTCCACGAGCACGTAGATCGGTTCGGCGGCCAGCACCACCAGCGCCGGAAGGGCCAGCGCGGCGATCCGGCGGGGCGCGACGGCCCGGGGGTCGGCAACGGCGGGAGTGCTCATCGCCGCCGATCCTGGCACGGACACGTAAGGATCGCAATGCAGCCGATCACTTACCGACGATACGGCCGCGCGGGCCGGCTATCCGGCCGTTGAGCGCAGGTGGACGACGGCCACGGCACCGAGCAGGAGCACCCCTCCGACGATCACCGGCGCGGGCAGCGACTCGCCGACGAGCCAGCCCGCCAACAGCACGGCGGTGAGCGGCTCCGCCAGGGTGGCCAGCGCGGCGGCGCTGCCGGTGACGCTGCGCAGCCCGGCGTAGAACAGGGCGTACGCCACCGCCGTGGTGACCACACCGAGGTGGAGCAGCAGGCCGACGGGCGCGAGCCGGGCCGGGACGCCGATCCCCTCGGCCAGCGCGATCGGGGCCAGCGCCACGGCGCCGACCGCCGCCGACACCGTGGTGAGCGCCATCGGCGCGACGCGCTGCGCGGCGTGCCGGCTCAGCACGGTGCTGGCGGCGTAGCCCACCCCCGAGCCGAACGCCGCGAGCAGCCCGAGCAGCGGGCGCGGCGCGGTCGCGCCCGGTTGCCCGACCGACACCGTGATCAGCACGAGGCCGATGACGCCGGCCACCAGGGCGCCCAGCATGGTCCGGCCGGGCAGCCGCCGCGCGCGCAGCGACTCCCAGCCGAAGATGAGCACGGGGGCGAGCCCCAGGCTGACCACGGTGGCCACCCCGACGCCGCCCGACGCGACGGCGAGGAAGTACAGCGCCTGGTAGCCCCCGAGCCCGACGCCGACCCCGACGAGGGTCACCGGTTCCGCCCGCAGCGCCGCGAGCACCGGCCCCAGCCGGTGCGCCAGCAGGGCGACCAGCACCAGCGCGCCGATGGTGAGACGGTAGAAGCCGATGCCCGTCGGGGTGAGCGTGGTGGACTCGCGGACGAACTGCACGGCGACGCCGGTGGTGCCCCACAGCACGGCGGCGCCGGTGACGTACAGCAGCCCTCGGCGTACGCCGGCCGGCGCGCGGCGGGCACGCAGGACGGACGCGGACAGGGCGGACGAAGAAAGGGACGTTCGAGACATAGGTGCGCTCCAGGGCAGGGTCGAATCACGGCGGGGTCGACGTCTGTCGGAGCGCACGCACGACGAACGGAAGCCGGGCGGCTGCGCCCGGTCCCGAGGTCTCACGGGTCAGGTGGATGACCGGCGACGTCCCCCACACGGGGACGCGGCCGGTGGTGTGGCGCTCCGGTCAGGAGCGCGGCGGCGGCAGGACGCCCTGGAACGGCCTCATGCCCGCACTCTAGCCCAGCGCTGCGGGGCCGGGCGGGCGGTGACGCTGTGGCGTACGTCGACGCCTACAGCGTCACCGCCGGTCGACCTTGGTCACTGCCGGGTGTCCATGGACGTCTGCAGCGCGCGGCGCATCTGCTCGCGGGCCTCGTCGGTGGTCTGCGGCTTCGGCTTGCTCGGCATGGTGGTCCTTCCAGGGGCGCGGGCCACCGGCGGACGGCAGCCCTCATCGGGCGGTCGTGCTGAGCGCCCGGCAGCGGTCCGGGGTCACCGGAGCGGCTGGTGGGCAGCGAGAGCCCGGGTCGGTCCGACCCTGGAGGGAGGCGCCGCCGGGTGTGGCGACACCGCCCGTTCGCCGGCGCCGCCACACGACACCGGTCGATTCCCAAGCTATCGTTCAGTTCCACATGCTGCCCGGTGTTCCCGCGATTTGGACTCACGTCCGCCCCGGCCCGGCCCGCGTCACGGGCTCCCCCGGGATGCGGCAGGGGCGGGGGTCAGCGGGCCAGGAAGTGCCAGCCCAGCCACCACCAGAAGCCGAACAACCCGATCCGGCCGACCGGCACCGGGCCCACCTCGTAGCGCATCACGTACGCGCAGACCTCGCCGAGCGTGGGGATCCGGGAACCCTCCCGGCGGGCCGCCCACTCGACGGCGGCGAAGAGCACCAGCGAGACCAGGAACCCACCGATGGCCACCATCCGCATCATCGCCGCACCAACCCCCAGAACGCCGCCAGCCAGCCCAGCCAGGCCGCCGAGCGGACCAACTGGTCCTCCAGCAGCGGATCGGCCAGCCGGGAGAAGGTGGGGAACTCGTCCCCCGCAGCCATCACGAAGGTGGCCCCCTCGAAGACGCCGAAGACCACCACCGGCAGGGCCCACCAGGCCGCCGGGGCGCCCAGCCGGCGTGGCGCGGGCCGTCGGGGCACCCGGTTGCTCAGACCCAGCCAGATCAGCACCCCGCCGGTGCCGAGGGTCCAGAGATTGGCCTCGGTCGAGAAGGACGGGAACCGGCCGCCGACCAGCGAGAGGCAGACCAGCACCGGCACGGTGACGGCGGGACGGTCCCAGGCGCGAGGCGCCTCGACGGTGAGGTCGTGGGGCTGTTCCATCTCGCGATTCTCCCCGTACTCGCCGGAACCGGGAAGACGGACACTCCCCGAGCTCACCCTGATCTTCCTGTGCCCGGCCCTTTCCGTTCAGTCCCGGCCGGAGCCGGTCAGCGCGCCGTCGAGCTCCGCGCGGATCCGGTCGACGACCTCGTCGACGGTGCCCGAACCGGTGAAGCCCGCCGCGAAGCGGTGCCCGCCGCCGCCCAGCGCGACCGCCACCCGGCTGACGTCCACCGCGCCCTTGCTGCGCATCGACACCGCCCAGTCGCCGGTCGGCGTCTGCTTGACCACGCAGCTCACGTCGGCCTCGGCCGTGCACCGGACCGAGTCGATCAGCGCCTCCAGCACGTACGGGCGCTGGTCGTGCCGGGCCAGGTCGTCCTGCGTCGCGTACGTCCACACCAGACCGTGCCCGGCGGCCGCGGCCGGCTCCAGTCGGGCCCGGCCGAGCACCTCCCCGAAGAGGCGTACGGCGCCGAACGGCCGGGTGTCGAAGATCCGGCGGGAGATCTCGCCGGGCCGGATGCCCGTGGCCAGCAGCCGGGCCGCCAGCTGGTGCACCGCCGGAGTCGTCGCCTCGAACCGGAACGAACCGGTGTCGGTGCTCAGCGCGACGTAGAGACACTCCGCGATCCCGGCGTCCAGCGGAACGCCGAGCCGGGCGAGCAGCTCCTCGGCGACCACCGAGGTGGCCGCCGCGTGCGGGTCCACCAGGTTGATCCGTCCGAAGCGGGTGTTCGACCCGTGGTGGTCGAGCACCAACGCGGCGCCGGCGGTCTCCAGCCGGTCGACCAGGTCGCCGAGGCGCGACTCGCTGGCCGCGTCGAAGCAGATCACCAGGTCCGGGTCGGGGTACGCCTCCGGGGCCGGCACCAGCAGGTCCAGCCCGGGCAGTCCCCGCAACTGCTCCGGCACCTCCGGCGGGCCGGGGAAGGTCGCCTGCATCCGCCGCACACCGAGCCGGAGCAGCCCGAGCCCGAAGCCGAGCATGCTGCCCAGCGCGTCCCCGTCGGGGTTGACGTGGCAGATCAGCAGCACCCGCCCGTCCGGCGGCAGATCCCGCACGGCCGCGACGGCGGCGGCCCATTCCGCCTCGCTCGGGCCGGAGTCGACCGGAAACGCCGCCGCACCAGGTCCGGGATCGGCCGGTGGCGCCGCACCCAGGGCGGCGTGGGCCGGGAGCCCCAGTGCGCCCGGGCCGGGGTCGGCCGGAAGCCCCGCCCCGGTCGGGCCGGAGTCGGCCGGGAGCGCCGCCTCGGCGAGGGCGCCACCGGCCGGGCCACCGGAGGGCTCCGTCACCTCGGATCCCCGCCCCGGGGCGGGGTCTCGTCCTCGTCGCGCGCCTCGTCGCCGTCCTCGTCCTCCTCCAGCCGGTACGGCTGGGGCTCGCCCGCGTACTCGGCGCGGGCGGCGAGGCGCTGCACCTCCGCGTCGGCGTTGCGGGCCTGGGCGAGCAGGTCGTCGATGTGCTTGACCTGATCCTGCACGTCGTCCAGGACGAAGGTCAGCGTCGGCGAGTGCCGCAGCCCGAGCGCCTTGCCGACGGTGCTGCGCAGCATGCCCTTCGCGCTCTCCAGGGCCGCCGCCGTGCCCGCCTGGGCCGCCGCGTCGCCGAGCACCGTGTAGAAGACGGTCGCGTCGCGCAGGTCGGCGGTGATCCGGGCGTCGGTGATGGTGATCATGCCGAGCCGGGGGTCCTTGATCTGGCTGCGCACCACCGACGCGACCAGTTCACGCACCCGTTCCGCGTGCCGGCGTACCTTGGCCGGATCCGACATCTCGCACCTCCACGGCGTCCCGCTCCCGACCGTCACCGGCGACGCGGAGCGCCCCCGGAGCCGACCGGCCAACAACTCGAACACTACCCGCGTGGCCACCCGTGCCGCGCGGCGCCGGCTGCGTCCCGGCCGCCCGGCCGACTGGCGTCGCCGGGGTCAATCCTCTTCGCCGTACAGCCGCCGGCGCACCGAGAGCAGCTCGGTCTCCGGCCGGCCGGCCACCAGGCGCTCGCACGAGTCCAGCACCTCGCGGACGTGCGACGCCTCGGCGGCCACCACGGCCACGGCGATCTCGGCCCGACCGTGCAGGTCGAGCGCTCCGACTTCGGCGGCCGAGACCTCGAAGCGGCGCAACGCCGCCACGATCGGCCGTACGTATGATCTCTTGGCCTTGAGCGACCGGGAGTCGCCCGGCAGCAGCAGGTCGAAGACCGCGGTTCCGGTGAACATCGCCCCGGACGATACCCGTCCGGACCCCCACATGATCAAGGGGTTTACGCCTCTCGACGTAAACCCCTCGATCAGTGGTTCACCGGATCAGGAACGAGCCTTCTCCCGCATCTCGAAGGTCTCGATGACGTCGCCGACCTGGACGTTGTTGTAACCACCCAGGGTCAGACCACACTCGAAGCCCTCGCGCACCTCCGTGGCGTCGTCCTTGAAGCGCTTGAGCGAGCTGACGGTGAGGTTGTCCGCCACCACCGACCCGTCCCGCAGCAGGCGCGCCTTGGCGTTGCGCCGGATGATGCCCGACCGGACGATGCAACCGGAGATGTTGCCGATCTTGGACGAGCGGAAGACGTCGCGGATCTCCGCGGTGCCCAGCTCGACCTCCTCGTACTCCGGCTTGAGCAGGCCCTTGAGCGCCGCCTCGATCTCCTCGATGGCCTGGTAGATCACGGTGTAGTACCGGATCTCCACAGCCTCGCGGTCGGCGATCTCGCGGACCTTGTTGGCGGCCCGCACGTTGAAGCCGATGATCGTGACCGGCTCGGACGACGCGCTCGCCAGCATGACGTCGCTCTCGGTGATCGCACCCACGCCCCGGTGGATGATCCTGAGCTGGACCTCCTCCGGGATGTCGAGGTTGAACAGCGCATCCTCGAGGGCCTCCACGGAACCGGAGACGTCGCCCTTGAGCACCAGGTTGAGCGAGGTCTTCTCGCCCTCCTTGAGCTGCTCCATGAGCGTCTCGAGGGTGGCCCGGCCGCGCGAGTTGGCGAAGGACGCCGCCCGCCGCCGTGCCTGCCGCTGCTCGGCGATCTGACGCACCGTGCGGTCGTCCTCGGCCGCCAGGAACGTGTCACCGGCACCGGGCACCGCGGTCAGACCGAGCACCAGGACCGGACGGGCCGGACCTGCCTCGGCGACCTGGTTGCCGTTCTCGTCGAGCATCGCCCGGACCCGGCCGTGCGCCCCGCCGGCGACGATGGAGTCGCCCGCCCGCAGGGTGCCCTTCTGCACCAGCACCGTCGCCACCGCGCCGCGGCCCTTGTCCAGGTGCGCCTCGATGGCCACACCCTGCGCCGGACCGTCGATCGGAGCGGTCAGCTCCAGCGACGCGTCGGCGGTCAGCAGGACCGCCTCGAGCAGCTCGTCGATGCCGATGCCCGGCTTCGCCGCCACGTTGACGAACATGGTGTCGCCGCCGTACTCCTCGGCGACCAGGCCGTACTCGGTCAGCTGCTGGCGGACCTTGTCCGGGTTCGCCTCCGGCTTGTCGACCTTGTTGACCGCCACCACGATCGGCACGTCGGCCGCCTTGGCGTGGTTCAACGCCTCGATCGTCTGCGGCATGACACCGTCGTCGGCCGCGACGACCAGCACCACGATGTCGGTGACCTGGGCACCACGGGCACGCATGGCGGTGAACGCCTCGTGACCCGGGGTGTCGATGAAGGTCACCGCGCGGTCCTCGCCCTCGTGCGGCACGTGGACCTGGTAGGCACCGATGTGCTGGGTGATGCCGCCCGCCTCGCCAGCCACGACGTTCGCCTTGCGGATCGCGTCGAGCAGCTTGGTCTTACCGTGGTCGACGTGACCCATGACGGTCACCACCGGCGCACGGCTGACCAGGCGGTCCTCCGCGACCTCGGCGTCGAGGTCGATGTTGAACTGCGCGAGCAGCTCGCGGTCCTCGTCCTCCGGGCTGACGATCTGCACGTTGAAGCCGAGGTGCTCACCCAGCAGCAGCAGGGTGTCGTCGGAGCACGACTGGGTCGCCGTGACCATCTCGCCCAGGTTGAACATCTCCTGGACCAGCGAGCCCGGGTTGGCGTTGATCTTGTCGGCGAAGTCCGACAGCGAGGCGCCACGGGAGAGCCGGACGACCTGACCCTGACCCCGGGGGGCACCCGAGCTCATGGTCGGGGCCGACAGGTTGTCGAACTCCTGTCTGCGCTGCTTCTTGGACTTGCGACCGCGCGTCGGCCGGCCGCCGGGACGCCCGAAGGCACCCGCCGCGCCGCCACCACGGCCACGACCGCCACCACCGGGGCGACCACCGCCACCGGCGGGAGCACCCGGACGGAAACCGCCGCCCGGAGCACCGCCGCCGCCACCGGGACCGCCACGGTAGCCACCGCCACCGCCGCCGCCACCGGGACCGCCACGGAAGCCACCGCCACCGCCGCCACCGGGACCGCCACGGAAGCCACCGCCACCGCCACCGGGACGACCCGCGCCGCCACCGGGGCGACCGGCGCCACCGGGGCCGGGACGGCCGGTGGAGGGACGCTGGCTCGGCATGGACGCCGGGCTCGGACGCGGCGGCATGGAGGCCGGGCTCGGACGCGGCGGCATGCCGGCCGGGCTCGGCCGGGGACCACCGGCACCGGCGGCCGGAGGCCGCTGCTGCTGGCTGCCCTGGATGCCGAACGGGTTGTTACCGGCGCCGCGCGCCGGCGGACGCCCGCCCGGACGGCCACCCGGGCCCGGCGTCGGAGCGCCGGGACGGCCGGCGGCCGGGGAACCCGGACGCGGCGGCATGGCACCCGGACCCGGTCGGGGACCGGGACGGTTGCCACCGTCCGCCGGGGGCTCCCGGCGGACGTTCTCACGCTGCTGCTGCCGAGCGGCCTGGGCGGCCTTGACCGCCGCCTCCTGCTCGGCCTTCAGCGCGGCGGCACGTGCCTCGGCGGCCGCCACCTCGATGTCGTGGGCACTCGCCGGCTTGGCGACCGGGGCCGCGGGCTGCGGCGGACCGGGCACCGGGCCCTTGGGCTTCGGGCCGGGCGTCGGCGCGGCCGGCCGCCGGGGCGGCATCGGCTTGGCCGAGATCCGGGGGCCACCGGGGGCCGGGGAGGGCGTCGGGGTCGGGGTCGGCGCCGGGGCGGCCGCCGGCGGGGCGGCCGGCGCCGGAGATCCGGCTCCGGCGACGAACGCGCTACGCAGCCGTCGGGCGACGGGCGCCTCGACGGTGCTGGACGCGGACTTCACGAACTCGCCCATCTCCTTGAGCTTGGCGAGAACGGTCTTGCTTTCGACCCCGAGCTCTTTTGCAAGCTCGTGTACGCGGGCCTTACCTGCCACTGCACTCCTCACTCCGAGGTCGTGCGGGCAGCACCCGCAGCGACCTCACTCGTGCACTTGAAGCCTGGTCATTTCAGGGACTTCATCGTGTGCTCATGTCGGTCGTCCTACCTTGCTAGCGACCCTCGCCCGGTCGGGTTGACCGGACGTAGTGGTTGGCGCATCGACGTGCTCCGCGAGCTCACCGTGGTCGGGGACCCCGCTGATGCGCAGCGCGCGCCCGAAAGCGCGTCGCCGCACCGCTTGCGCGAAGCAGGCCGGATCCGGGTGCATGTTCGCTCCCCGACCCGGCAGCCTGCGGGCCGGATCGGGCCGAAGACTGTGACCAGCCCCGTCGCCGACCGCGACGATCCGCAGCAATTCGCTGGCCGGCGCACGTCGCCGGCAACCCACACAGGTGCGCTCCGGCAGCGCGCGTCGTACCACTGGAGAAAGTCTACCCCTAGGCGCCCGAGATCGCGCCGCCCGGTTCCGGGACGTGATCAGCTCCGCCCCGGCCGGAGGCGCCGGCCTGCTCGGCGTCGGACCGGATGTCGATCCGCCAACCGGTCAACCGGGCAGCAAGTCGGGCGTTCTGCCCCTCCCGGCCGATGGCGAGGGAGAGCTGGAAGTCCGGGACGGTGACCCGGGCGGTGCGGCTGGCCAGGTCGACCACCTCGACCCGCAGGGCCTTGGCCGGCGACAGGGCGTTGCCGACGAACGTCGCGGGGTCGTCCGACCAGTCGATGATGTCGATCTTCTCGCCGTGCAACTCGCTCATCACGGCCCGAACCCGTTGTCCCATCGGCCCGATGCAGGCGCCCTTGGCGTTGACGCCCTGGGTGGTGGACCGCACCGCGATCTTCGTACGGTGACCTGCCTCACGTGCGATCGCGCCGATCTCGACCGTGCCGTCGGCGATCTCCGGCACCTCGAGCGCGAAGAGCTTCTTCACCAGCGCCGGGTGCGACCGGGAGAGGGTGATCTGCGGGCCGCGCATCCCCTTGGCCACGTGCACCACCACGCAGCGGATCCGCTCGCCGTGCGCGTAGCGCTCGCCGGGGACCTGCTCGGACTGGGGCAGCACCCCCTCCAGCTTGCCGAGGTCGACGCTGACGATGCCCTTCTCGCTGCGCGCCTCGTGCGCCTGCACCACACCGGTGACCAGGTCACCGTCGCGGCCCACGTACTCGCCGAAGTGCACCTCGTCGGTGGCCTCCCGCAGCCGCTGGAGGATCACCTGCTTGGCGGTCATGGCGGCGATCCGGCCGAAGTCGTGCGGGGTGTCGTCCCACTCCCGTACGACGGTGCCGTCGTCGCCCAGCTCCTGGGCGTAGACCAGGGCGGCACCGGACTTACGGTCGATCTCCACCCGGGCGTGCGGTTCCGCGCCCTCGGTGTGCCGGTAGGCGGTCAGCAACGCGGTCTCGATCGCCGCGAGGATCGTGTCGAACGGGATCTCCCGCTCGCGCTCGAGTGCGCGCAGCGCCGCGAGGTCGATGTTCACCTCTCCTCGTCCTCCACATCATCATCTTCGTCGTCGAAGTCGTCGGTGTCGTCCATGTCGTCGGGTTCGTCCGCCTCCTCGATCTCGCCGAGGCGGTGGAACTCGACCTGCACCCGGCCGGGGCCGAGCTCTGCGTACGTCCAGGTGGCGCGGCCGGCGTCGGTCTCCAGCACCACGCGCTCGTCGTCGGCCTCGACCACCCGGCCGGTGACCTGCCGGTCGCCGGCGGGCTGCCCGGCCGGGGAGCCCGCGCCGCGCGCGGTCACCTTGACCAGCCGGCCGACGTTGCGCCGCCAGTGCCGGGGGAGGGTGAGCGGCCGGTCCACGCCGGGGGAGCTGACCTCCAGCTGGTACTCCCCGGCGACGATGTCGCCCCCGGCCTCCTCGGCCGCGTCGAGGGCCGCGGAGACGGCCCGGGACACCTCGGCGACGGCGTCCAGGTTGATCCCGCCGTCGGCGTCCACGATCACCCGCACCACGTGCCGCCGGCCGGCCCGGGAGACGGAGAGCTCCTCCAGGTCGTAACCGGCGCCGACGACCACCGGCTCGATCACCTCGCGCAGCCGGGCCCGCCGGGCGGCGAGGTCGCCGCGCGGGCCGCCGGCACGCTCCCCGCCCCTGGGGGCGTCGGCGCGTCGGGGCCTCCCCGCCGGACCCGTCGACCTCGTGGCACGGCCACGCTGCGTCATCTCCGCACCCTCCTGCTGATCGACGGCACCGATCGGCCGCCATGCCGGCACGCCACCGGAGCTGAGCGCCGGCGGCTGCGCAGAGCGTAACGCGCCTGCCGGGTACCGGGCCGGGCGGCGCACCGACGCCGGTGGCCCACGTACGGCCGGTGATGGTGTTGACTTGTCTGGTGGCGACCGGCAGAACGACACGACGCGGCGGGACGACCGGGCACTCCCGGCGGAAGGTGCTGCGCGCCGGGGTCCTCCTGGCGCTCGGCGGGGCGGCGGCGCCGCTGACCGGCTGCGGCCTCCTCGACCGCGGCGACGACCCCGCACCCGGGCCCGACCCGCTCACGCCACTGCTCGACGAGTCGCTCCGGCTCGCCGCCGGACACCGGGACGCCGCCGCCGCGCACCCCACGCTCGCCGGCCTGCTCACCCCGATCGCCGAGGCGCACCACGCGCACGCGACCGAACTGGCCCGGGTCATCGGCGTACCGCTGCCCTCGGCGTCCGCCACGCCCACGCCCGCCGCGCCGGGCGACCCGGTGGCGGCGCGGGCCGCGCTGCGCGAGGACGAACGCGCCGGCCGCGAGTCGGCGACCAGGGCCTGCGCGGCGGCGCCGGCCGAGCGGGCCGCGCTGCTCGCCTCGATCGCCGCCGCCCGGGCCACGCACGTGGAGGCGTTGAAGTGACCGCACCCACACCCACCGGGCCGGCCGGGGCGCTCGGCGCGGCGCTCACCGCCGAGTACGCGGCGATCTGGGCGTACGGGCCGATCGGGGTACGCCTCACCGGCGCCGCCCGGAACGCCGCGAGGGAGGCGGAGGCCGCGCACCGGCGCCGCCGCGACGACCTGATCGTGCAGTTGAGCGCCGGCGGCGGGAGCGTCCCGCCGGACCGGGCCGGCTACACGCTGCCGTTCCCGGTCACCGACCGGGCGAGCGCGCTGCGGCTGGCCGTCGAGGTGGAGGAGCGCACGGCCGCGTTCTGGCGGGCGGCGGTGCCGGCCACCACCGGCGCCGACCGGGACAAGGCCCTGGCCGCCCTGGTCGAGTACGCCCTGCGGGCCACCCGCTGGCGGCGGACGGCCGGCATCACCCCGCTCACGGTGCCCTTCCCGGGCCGCCCCAGCTGACCTGCCCGGCCCGTAGTCCGCGACTCCGGTTGCGGGTCGCATACCAGGTATGCATACTCCGGAGCCATGTCCATCCGTCACGGGCTGCTCGCCCTGCTCGAACGCGGCCAGATGTACGGCTACCAGCTCCGCGCCGCGTTCGAGGAGTCGACCGGCTCGACCTGGCCGCTGAACATCGGGCAGGTCTACACCACCCTGTCCCGCCTCGAGCGCGACGGGCTGGTCCGGTCGCTGCCCGAGAGCGAGGCGGGACAGCGCCCGTACGAGATCACCGACGCCGGACGGGCGGACCTGGCCCTGTGGTTCGCCACCCCGATCAGCCGCACCGACCGCCCTCGCGACGAGCTGGCCATCAAGCTGGCCCTCGCGCTGACCACCCCCGGGGTCGACGTCCGGTCGGTGGTGCAGACCCAGCGCAGCGCGACCATGCGGGCGTTGCAGGAGTTGACCCGGTTGAAGTACGCCAGCGACCGCCCCGAGGACCTGCCGTGGCGGCTGGTGCTGGACGCCATGGTCTTCCAGGCCGAGGCCGAGGTGCGCTGGCTGGACCACTGCGAGACGAGCCTGGTGCGCTACCGTCCGACGGAGCCCGGGCGCGTGCCGACGACGCCCGCCGAGGCGGTGGACCGGACGGACCAGGAGGCGAGACGGTGAGCACGGGGAACGGGCCGGCGGGCGGGAACCCCGCCACGCCCGTGCTCGACGTACGGGCCGTGCACCGCACCCACGGCGCCGGCGCGGCGGCCGTGCACGCGCTGCGCGGCGTCAGCCTCACCGTGCACGCGGGGGAACTCGTCGCCGTGATGGGGCCGTCCGGCTCCGGGAAGTCGACCCTGCTCGCCCTGGCCGGCGGGCTGGACGGCCCCACGGCGGGCGAGGTGTACGTCGAGGGCGAGCCGCTCGGCGCCCTCGACCGGCGGCGGCTGGCCCAGGTGCGGCGCCGCCGCATCGGCTACGTCTTCCAGGACCTCAACCTGCTCGGCAGCCTCAGCGCCGTGGAGAACGTCGCCCTCCCCCTCGAACTCGACGGGACGGGCGTACGGCGGGCCCGCCGCCTCGCGCTGGACGCGCTGGCCGAGGTGGGCCTGCCCGAGCTGGGCGACCGGTTCCCCGACCAGCTCTCCGGCGGGCAGCAGCAGCGGGTGGCGATCGCCCGCGCGCTCGTCGGGGAACGCCGGCTCGTGCTCGCCGACGAGCCGACCGGCGCGCTGGACTCGCAGACCGGGGAGGCGGTGCTGCACCTGCTGCGCCGGCGGGTCGACGCCGGAGCCGCCGCCGTGCTGGTCACCCACGAGGCGCGGCACGCCGCCTGGGCGGACCGGGTGGTCTTCCTGCGCGACGGGGTGCTGGTCGACACGACGGCGCCACTGGGCAGCGTGGAGCAGCTGCTGAGCGGCAGCGGTCGGTGAGCGCGGGCCGGGGCGGCCGGCTCGCCCGGGCGACCGGCTCCTGGTGGGCCGCGCTGCGGATCGCCCGGCGCGAGGCCCGGCGGGCGCGGGGGCGTACGGCGCTGGTGCTCGCGATGATCACGCTTCCGGTGCTGGTGCTGACCTTCACCGCCGTGAGCTGGCGGATGTCCGAGCTGACCCCGGTGGAGCGGGCCGACCGTCAGCTCGGCGCGGCCGACGCGGAGCTGAACTGGGTGACGCGGATCCCGATCGTGCAGAGCGCCTGGGCCGAGACCTGGCGCACCGACCCGGAGGAGGCTCCCCCGGCCGAGCCCGTCACCGCCGAGCAGGTGACCGCCCTCCTGCCGGCCGGGAGCCGCGTCATCCCGCTGCGCCGCTGGGTGTCGTTCGACGCCCGGATCGGCGAGCGGGTCGACGACACCCTCACGGGACGCGCCGTGGACCTCGCCGATCCGCTCGGCCGGGGACTCGTCCGGTTCCACTCGGGGCGGGCGCCGGCCGGGCCGGGCGAGATCGCCGTCAGCCCGGCGGGCCTGCGCCGCCTCGACGTCCGCCTCGGCGGCACCGTCACCTCCGGCGACGGCGTGCGCTCCTGGCGGGTGGTCGGGGTGGCCGAGTACCCCGACGACCTGGGCCCGGTGGTGACGCTGCACCCGTCGGACGGGCGGATGGAGACCGAGCCGGGCACGAGCTGGCTGGTCGACCTGCCCGGCGCCCCCGACGAGACCCTGTTCCGCCGGCTCAACGCGCACGGCGTCCTGGTGCACGCCCGTGTCCCCGCTCCGGCGTCGGGCACCGTCACGTTCCCGCCGTACGGCCGCTCCCCCCTGGACGTGGAGGGGATGAGCGTCTCGGTGCTCGTCGGCGGGCTGGGACTACTGGAGGTGGTGCTGCTCGTCGGGCCGGCCTTCGCGGTCGGCGTACGGCGGCGGCGCCGGGACCTCGCGCTGGTCGCCGTGGCCGGCGGGGACGACGTCCACCTGCGCCGGATCGTGCTGGCCGACGGCGTGGTGCTGGGCGCGCTCGGCGCCGTCGTCGGGGTCACGCTGGGCGTCGCCGCCGCGTTCGCCGGCCGCTCCCTCGTGGAGCAGCACCTCTTCGGCGTGCGCTTCGGCGCGTACCGCTGGTGGCCGGAGGCGATCGCGGCGATCGCCGCCGTCGCGGTGCTGGCCGGAGTGCTGGCCGCGCTCGCCCCGGCCTGGACGGCCGCCCGGCAGGACGTGGTGGCGGGGCTGGCCGGCCGGCGGACCCCGCCGGCACACCGGCGGCGCTGGTTGACCGTCGGGGCGGTCCTGGCCGTCGGCGGGGCCGCGGTGGCCGCGTTCGGGGCGGCCCGGACGGCGCCGGCGGTCATCCTGGCCGGCCTCGTCCTCGGCGAGCTGGGCCTGGTCTTCGCCACCCCGACGCTCGTCGGCCTGCTCGCCCGCCTCGGGCGGTCGCTGCCGCTGGCGCCCCGGATCGCGCTGCGCGACGCCAGCCGCAACCGGTCGTCGACCGCGCCCGCGATCTCCGCCGTGATGGCGGCGGTCGCCGGCAGCGTCGCCGTCGGGGTGTACCTGGCCAGCGACGACGCCCGGTCGGCCACGATGTACCTGCCGACCCTGCCGGCCGCCACGGTGCTGGTCACCGGATCGGACGGGGTTAGCCTGCCCGATCTGTCCCGGGTCAGCGAGGCCGCGCGCGCCCACCTGGGAGGCCGGACGGTGGCGCCGCTGGCGGAGCCCCGGTGCGGGACGGCCACCGACCTGTGCGTGGTCTCGCCGGTGCTGCCGGCCGAGCGCGTCTGCCCGTGGACGCCGGGCGACGGGCTGAGCCAGGCGGAGCAGCGACGGGCCCGCGCGGACGCCCGCTGCACGGGACCGGAGGACCACTACGGCCGGTACTTCCACGTGCTGGTGGACGACGGCACGGCGCTGCCGGTACTCACCGACGCCGCCACCGAGGACATCGCCGCCGCCACCGCCGTGCTGCGGGCCGGCGGCGCGGTGGTCACCGATCCGCGCTACGTGCGCGACGGTCGGGTCGACGTGCGGGTGACCCGCGCCGGGCAGGCCCGGCCCGATTCCCCGGCCGTCACCACCGTCGCCGCGTATCCGCTGCCCACCGCGCTGGGGGCGGACCGGCTGCTGCTCTCACCGGCGGCCGCCGAGCGGCTCGGTCTGCGCGTCCACCCGCTCGGCTGGGCGATCACCGCCGACGGCGCGCCCGACGAGGACCGGCAGGACCGGTTCGTCGCCGCCGTACGGCCGCTCGGCGCGCACGTGGAGATCGACCAGGGCGCCCAGGCCAACGCGGGACGGCCGCTGCTGCTCCTGCTGGCCGCCGCAGCCGGGGTGATCACCGTGGGCGCCGCCGGCATCGCCACCGGGCTGGCCGCCGCCGAGGGGCGGGCCGACCTGTCCACCCTCGCGGCGGTCGGCGCCGGCCCGGGGCTGCGCCGGCTGCTCTCGCTCTGCCAGTCCGGGGTGATCGCCGTGCTGGGCTCCGCGCTCGGCATCGTCGCCGGCCTCGGCTCCGCGTCGATCATCCTGACCGCCCTCAACCGCCGGTACGCCGCCCTGTGGCCCATCCCGGAGCCGTACCCGGTCGTGGTCCCGTGGATCACGCTCGGCGTACTGGTGGTGGTGCCGCTGGTCGCCATGCTCGGCGCGGGACTCCTCACCCGGTCCCGGCTGCCGATCGAGCGACGTCTCGACTGACGGGCCGCGAACGGGCACACTGGCTGCCGTGCCCGTACTGGGATCCCTCACCCGCCGGGTCGGTCACCACCGCTGGTTCGGTGCCGCCGTCCGCCTGCTCGTCCCCGCCGACCGCGTGGTCGGGCGGCTCACCCGGGGGCGGGTGGTCGCGCTCGGGCTCATCCCGTCGCTGGTCATCACGACCACCGGCCGCCGCTCCGGCAAGCCGCGCAGCAATCCGCTGCTCTACGTGCCCGACGGCGACGCGTACGTGGTGGTGGGCTCCAACTTCGGCCAGGCCCACCAGCCCGGCTGGGCGATGAACCTGCGCGCCGATCCCGCCGCCGAGGTCGCCGTCAAGGGCCGACACGTCCCGGTACGCGCCGACATCGCGACCGGCGCCGAACGGGACCGCCTCTGGACACTGCTGGTCACCGAGTGGCCCGCCTACCGCACGTACGCGCAGCGGGCCGGCAACCGGGAGATCCTCGTCTTCCGGCTGGTGCCCACCGGGCGCGGCGAGCCGGGCGGGCCGACCGCCCGCGAATAGGGTGGTCGGGTGACCGGCGCCGACGGCGAACCCCACCTGGACGACCCGCGGTGGGCGGTGGCCGAACGGGTCGCCGACGCGGTGCGCCGGCGGTTCCCGGCCGACGTGCTGGCGGTCGCGGTGCACGGCCCGCTGGCCCACGGCGACGACGACGGCGGCGGGAACGGCGAGGTCGGGCTGCTGGTGGCGACGTACCGGCCCGGCGGCGGGCCGTCCCCGGCGACCCGGCGGGTCGACGGCGTGCTGGTCGACCTGACCGTGGCCGGCGCGGACGACTACCTGCGGCAGGCCCAGGTCATCTCTCCACTGTGGCCGTTGACCGCCGACCGGTACGTCAACACCCGGGCACTCCACGACCCCACCGGCTGGCTGCGCACGCTGCGCGACGAACACCTGGGCCGGCTGGCCCGGGCCCGGCCGGGCGAGTTCAGCACGGCCGCCCGCCGGGCCTGGTACCGGGGCAGCGCGGCGCACGCCCGGGCCGCCCGGCTGGCCGAGTGGTACGAGACCGACCAGGCGCTGCTGATGCTCGGCGAGGCGCGGCTGGCGGCGGCCACGGTCAACGGCCTGCTCAGCCGCACCTACTTCCGCGACCCGGGCGACGCCGTTCGCCGCACCGGTCTGGCGGGCGCGGACATGACCGAGGTGGGCGCGGTGCTGACCCGCCAGGCGGAGGAGCTGGCGGCCCGGGGCCGTCCCGTCGACGGCACCGTCGACGACCTGCTCGACGGCTGACGGCACTCCTTGGCCGGCCGAGCTGGCGGAACCTCCTACCAGCCGAGCCGACGACACCCGCGCCGCAGCCGATCCAAGGGACCCGCGCCGCAGCCGGGCCGGCGGGGCCCCGGGCTCAGCCGAGTCCGCCCTGGACGCCGATGAGCGCGCCGATGAGGTAGGTGGCGCCCGCCGCCGCCGCGCCCAGCAGGAGCTGCCGCAGGCCGCCGGACCACCAGGGCCGGGCGGTGAACCGGGCGACCACCGCGCCGGCCAGGAAGAGCCCGAGCCCGCCGACCGCGAGCGCCAGCCACAGGCTCGTCGCGCCGAACAGGTAGGTCAGCAGCGGCACCAGCGCCCCGACCGAGAAGAACAGGAACGACGAGATCGCCGCCGCCCACGGGCTCGGCTGCTCGTCCGGGTCGACGCCGAGTTCCTCCCGGACGTGCACCCGCAGCGCCTCCTCCGGGTTGCGCCGGACGGCCTGGGCGACCTCCATGGCGAGGTCGGGCGGCAGCCCCCGGGCGATCCACGCCTGGGCCAGTTCGCGCGCCTCGGCCTCGGGGTGCCGCTCCAGCTCGCGGCGCTCCTTGGCGACCTCGGCCGCGACCTGCTCGTTGGCCGAGCGCACGCTCGTGTACTCCCCCAGCCCCATCGAGATGGCGCCGGCCACCAGACCGGCCACGCCGGTGAGCACGACACTGCGGGGCGACACGCCGCCGCCCGCGACGCCGGCGATCAGGGCGATGTTGGTGACCAGACCGTCCATCGCCCCGAAGACGGCGGGGCGCAGCCAGCCGCCGGAGACGTCCGCGTGGTGCGCCTCACGCAGCGCCGCCGGGGTGTCCGTCACGGCAGGGTCAGGATCTCGTGACCGTCCTCGGTCACCACGATGGTGTGCTCGAACTGTGCCGTCCACCTGCGGTCCTTCGTCACCACGGTCCAGCCGTCGTCCCACATGTCGTACTGGTGGGTGCCGAGGGTGATCATCGGCTCGATGGTGAAGGTCATCCCCGGCTCCATCACGTCGGTGGGGCGGGGGCTGTCGTAGTGCGGCACGTAGAGCCCGCTGTGGAAGGCCTCACCGATGCCGTGGCCGGTGAAGTCGCGTACGACGCCGTAGCCGAAGCGCTTCGCGTACGACTCGATGACCCGGCCGATCACGTTGATCTGGCGGCCCGGGGCCACCGCGCGGATGCCCCGCATCATCGCCTCGTGGGTCCGCTCGACCAGCAGCCGGACCTCCTCGTCGACCTCGCCCACGCAGAAGGTGGCGTCCGTGTCGCCGTGCACCCCGTCGAGGTACGCGGTGACGTCGACGTTGATGATGTCGCCGTCCTGGAGCACGGTCGAGTCGGGGATGCCGTGGCAGATCACCTCGTTGAGGCTGGTGCAGCAGGACTTGGGGAAGCCCTTGTAGCCCAGCGTCGACGGGTAGGCGCCGTGGTCGCAGAGGAACTCGTGCACGACCCGGTCGATCTCGTCGGTGGTCACGCCGGGCTTGCAGTGTTCACCGGCGAGCTGGGTGGCCTGCGCGGCGAGTCGACCGGCGACCCGCATCTTCTCGATCGTCTCCGGGGTCTGCACGTGCGAGCCGGTCCACTGGCGTGGGCTCTTCTTGCCCACGTACTCCGGGCGGACGATGTGGGCGGGCACGGGCCGCAACGGGGAGAGCGTGCCTGGGGTCAGCGGCGCACGGACGGTCATGCCCCGAGTTTATCGCCGCGAGCAGTGGTGACCCGCGCCACCGCCCGCCCGGAGCGGTCGGTTGCCGCGCCAGGCCCGCTGTGCCATTGTGGCTGCGTGGATCAAGGGGGTGGCGCATCTCCCGTCTTCTCCGTCAGCGCGGAGGTCGACGGCGGCCACCTGCACGTCCTGGTGACCGGCGAGGTCGACATGGCCACCGCCGACATCATGTTCCAGACCGCGCTGCGGGAGCCGGCCGAGCGGCTGACCCTCGACCTGCGGGCGGTCACCTTCTTCGACTCGGCGGCGATCCACGCCGTGGTCCGGCTGGCCCAGCAGTTCCCCGACGCGCTCACCGTGCTGCCGTCGCGGCAGGTCCACCGGGTGCTGGACATCTCCGGCCTGGGCGACCAGGCCTGGCTCCGCCCGGCCTGAGCCTGCTCCCCGTCGGAGCGCCGCCGCGGCGCCCGCTCGGAAGGGCGTCGGGTGCCGCGATCAGGCCGCGAGGCGCCGGCGCAGCGTGACTTCGGTCCCCTCGGCGGTACGGTTCACCGACAGCTCTCCCAGCGCCTCGATCAGCGACAGCCCGCGCCCCCGGAAGCCCGATCCGGTCGACTCCCGCCACCGCCCGCTGTCGCGCACCGTGGCGACCACCGTGCGCTCGGAGATGGTCACCTCGACGCTGATCGTCGGCTCGCGCGGGTCGACCGGGTGCTCGATGGCGTTGGCGGCCGCCTCGGAGACGGCGACCGTCAGGTCGAACAGGTCGGTCTCGGTGACCCGGTGCGCGACGAGGAAGTCCTCCAGCCGCTTGCGCAGCACGCTGAGCCGGGTGGGATCGGCCGGCAGCCGCAGCGCGAACCGGTCGAGTTCGGCCGCCTCCAGGGCGAGCACCGCGACGTCGTCGCGCAGCGGCCGGCCGGCCACCCGCTCCACCACCGCGTCGATCAGGTCGGCCACGTGCTCGGCGGGGGTGGCCGCGTCCTGCCGCAGCAGGTCCAGCGAGGCGTCGATGCCGAGCTGCCGGTCCTCGATCAGCCCGTCGGTGTAGAGCAGCAGCCGGTTCCCGGCGGCCAGTTCCCCGTCGACGGTCTTGTAGGTCGTGCCGGGGATCGCCCCGACCGGCGGCCCGAGCGCCCGCCCGTGCAGGAACGCGACGTCGTCGCCGCGACTCAGCAGGGGGGACGGGTGGCCGGCGCTGGCGTACCGCATCCGGCCGGTGCGGGGACTGAACCACAGGCAGAACACCGTGGCGAAGGAACGGCCCTCCGTCGTGCCGACGAGCCGGTTGAGCCGGGTCAACGACTCGCCGGGGTCGAAGCCCTCCAGGACGTACGCCCGCAGCCCGTTGCGGAGCTGGCCCATCGCCGCCGCCGCCGGGACGCCCTTGCCGACCACGTCGCCGATGGCCAGCACAAGCTCGTCGTCGCCGAGCGCGATGACGTCGTACCAGTCCCCGCCGACCTCCACGTCGGCGCTGCCCGGCAGGTAGCGGCTGGCCACCAGGGCGCCCGGCAGCTGCGGCAGCGACCGGGGCAGCAGGCTGTGCTGGAGCGTGGTGGCGATGCGGTGCTCGGCCTCGTAGAGCTGGGCGTTCTCCAGCCGCACCCCGACCAGCCGGGCCAGCTGGGTGAGCGCGGCCTCGTCGGTGTGGATGCCGTCGCCGTCCGGGCGCCAGACCCGCAGCTCGCCGAGCCGCTCGCCGGCGGTGCCGGTCAGCGGCAGCACGAAGGACGGCTCGATCGAGGTCAGCCCGCCGCCGTCGGCCTCGAAGCGCATCCCGGTGGCGGAGACCACCACCCGGGCGGCCTCGGCGAGGCTCAGGGCGTGCCGCGCGGCGACCTGGAGCACGTCGGCCGTGGAGCGGGCCGTGTTGAGCGCCACCGCCGCGTCGGCCAGGGCCTGCAACCCCCGGATGATCTGGCCACGGAGCTGCCCCAGCTCGACGTTGGCCCGCACCCGGGCGATCAGCTCCTGACCGGAGAAGGGCTTGGTGAGGTAGTCGTCGGCGCCCACCGCCAGCCCGGCGACCTCCTCGGCGGAGCCGGCCCGGGCGGAGAGCAGCACGATCGGCACGTGCCGGGTACGCGGGTCCGCGCGCAACGCGGCGACCAGCCCGAAGCCGTCCAGCCGGGGCATCATCACGTCGGTCAGCACCAGGTCGAACGAGCCGTCGACGGCGTGCCGCAGCGCCTCCACGCCGTCGGCGACCGCGACCACCTCCCAGGACGGCGAGAGCAACCGGTTGACGTGCTCGCGGAGGTCGGCGTTGTCGTCGGCGACCAGGATCCGGCCGGCGGCGCCGCTTCCCCGGGGCGTCCCACCGCCGTCGGCCGACGCGGCGCCCGTCCAGAGCGCCGTCTCCGCCACATAGAGGTCGGCGTGCGCCAGCTCGGCCTGTGCCGGGGCGCCGGTGTCGACGACCCGCTCGGCCGGCAGGTGCCCGGCGCCGAACGGGATGGTCACGGTGAACGTGCTGCCCTCGTCGACGCGGCTGCGCGCGGCCACCTCGCCGCCGTGCATCTCGACCAGCTCGCGGACCAGTGCCAGGCCGATCCCGGTGCCCTCGTGGCTGCGCGAACGCGCCCCGGGCACCCGGTGGAAGCGCTCGAAGATGTGCGGCAGCTCCTCCGGCACGATGCCGACACCCGTGTCGGAGACCTCCAGCCGGGCGGCGCCGTCGACCGCGCGGACGCGGACCCGGATCTCGCCGTCGAAGGTGAACTTCACCGCGTTCGAGACCAGGTTGAGGACGACCTTCTCCCACAGGTCCCGGTCGACGAAGACCGGCGCCGGCAGCGGCGGGCAGTCCACCACCAGCCGCAGCCCGGTCCGTTGGGTGGCGGAACGGAAGGTGCTGGCCAGGCGGGCGGTGTAGTCGGCGAGGTCGGTGGGCTGGTAGCGGGCGGCCAACCGCCCGGACTCCAGCCGGGAGAAGTCGAGCACCGTGTTGACCAGCTTGAGCAGCCGCAGCGCGTTGCGGTGCATGGTGGCGAGCCGGTCGGTGTACGCCTCGGGCAGCGCCGGGTCGGCCAGCAGGTCCTCCAGCGGGCCGAGCACCAGGGTGAGCGGGGTACGGAACTCGTGACTGACGTTGGCGAAGAAGTTCGTCTTGGCGCGGTCGAGGGCCGCCAGCTCGGCGGCGCGGGCGCGTTCCTGCTCGTACGCCTGCTGCCGGCCGACGGCCCGCGAGACCTGCGCGGCGACCAGGTCGAAGAAGTCCCGGTACTCGTCGGTGAGCGGCACCCGGCGGGCGACACCGACCGCCAGCGTGCCGACGGTCTCGTTCCCGGCGGTGACCGGCAGCACCAGCGCCTCACCGGTCGCGTCGGCCGGCACCTCGGTGAGCAGGTCCGTCACGGCGACGGTGACGGCGCTGCCGGTGGCGGCGACCTCGGCCAGCCGCGCCGGCGGGGGCGGGACGACCACCCCGGGGTCGACGCCGCTGCATCCGGCCAACGTCACGTCGCCCGCCTGGCCGGGCAGGTGCAGCAGCGCGAACGGCACGTCCGAGCGGTGCCGGTCGAGCACCTCGGCGGCGATGCGACCCAGCTCGGGCCTGCTGTCGACCTCGGCCAGCTCGGTGCCCAACTCGGCCAGCAGCCGCAGCCGGCGTTCCCCGACGACGCGGCCCGTGGTCTCGTTGACGATGCAGAAGACGCCGTCGACGGAGCCGTCGACGCCCAGGATCGGATCGTAGGAGACGTCGAAGTACGTCTCCTCCACGAAGCCCCGGCGGTCGAGCGGGAAGGGATGGTCCTGCGCGCGGTACGAGCGGCCGTCGCGCCGGACGCCCTCCAGCAGCGGCCCGAGCACGCTCCAGGTCTCGGCCCAGTGCACACGCGCCGGCTGGCCCAGCACGTCGGGGTGCTTGCCGCCGATCGTCGGGCGGTAGGCGTCGTTGTAGAAGGCGAGCTCGTCCTCACCCCAGAACATGACGATCTGCGCGCTGGAGGCGAGCATCAGGCCGACCGCGGAGCAGAGCGTCGTCGGCCAGCGGTCGGGGGTGCCCAGCGGGTGGCCGGACCAGTCGAGGCGACTCATCAGCTCGCCCATCTCGCCGCCGCCGGCGAAGGCGGCGGCCAACAGCGGGGGGAACTCGGGGTCCTGGCCTCCCTCGGACGGGTGCCCCACGCCCACGCCCCCCTGGGCCGAACTCATAGTTCCTCCTGCTCCGGCCATCACCGCCTCGGCCCGATGATCCAACCGGCCGTGCCCCGCTTGGTACCCCGACGGACGAGCAACGTAACGCATACGGCGTCGTAAGCGCTGGTTATGTCCCCCCGACCAGCGGCCGGCTCAGAGCGGGGTGACGTACGCGCCCGTGATGCCGCCGTCCACGACGAACTGGGCGGCGGTCATGAAGGACGAGTCGTCGCTGGCCAGGAACGCCACCGCGGCGGCGATCTCCTCCGGTTTCCCGAACCGCCCCATCGGCACGTGCACCAACCGGCGGGCGGCGCGCTCGGGGTCGGCGGCGAAGAGTTCCAGCAGCAGCGGGGTGGCGACCGGGCCGGGGCAGAGCGCGTTGACGCGGATGCCCTCCCGGGCGAACTGCACGCCCAGTTCCCGGGTCATCGCCAGCACCCCGCCCTTGCTCGCCGTGTACGCGATCTGCGAGGTGGCCGCCCCCATCAGCGCCACGAACGACGCGGTGTTGATGATCGAGCCCTTGCCCTGCCGGCGCATGTGCGGGATGACGTGCTTGCAGCAGAGGTAGACACTCGTGGTGTTGACCCGCAGCACCCGCTCCCAGGCGTCCAGCCCGGTGGTCAGGATGGAGTCGTCCTCCGGCGGGGAGATGCCGGCGTTGTTGAACGCCACGTCGATGCGCCCGTGCCGCTCGGCCACCCCGTCGAAGAGGTCCCGTACGGCCGCCTCGTCGGCGACGTCCGTGGCGACGAACTCCCCGCCGACCTCCTCGGCGGCCCGCCCACCCGCCTCCGGGTCGACGTCCACGCAGACCACCCGGGCCCCCTCGGCGGAGAAGCGCCGCACGGTGGCCAGCCCGATCCCGCTGCCCGCTCCGGTGACCACGGCCACCCGGTCCTCAAGTCGACCCCGCACCTGATCACTCCTCCGTCGCGATGAACACGTTCTTGACGTCCGTGAAGGCGTGCAGCGCGTCCGGGCCCAGCTCGCGGCCCAGCCCGGAGCGCTTCATCCCGCCGAACGGGGTCCAGTACCGCACCGAGGAGTGCGAGTTGACGCTGAGGTTGCCCGCCTCCACGGCCCGCGCCATCCGCACCGCCCGGCCCACGTCCCGGGTCCAGATCGAGCCGGAGAGCCCGTACTCGGTGTCGTTGGCGAGGCGGATCGCGTCGGCCTCGTCGTCGAACGGGAGCACCGAGACGACGGGGCCGAAGATCTCCTCGCGCCAGTGCCGGTCGGCGGGCGAGTCGGCGAGCAGCACGGTCGGGGCGTGCCAGAAGCCGGGCCCGTCGGGGCGGGAGCCGGTGAAGGCGACGTTCGCCCCGTCGACGTACCCGGCCACCCGGTCCCGCTGGGCGGCGGAGATGAGCGGCCCCATCTCGGCGGTCTCCCGCGCCGGGTCCTCCACCCGCAGCGCGCGCACCGCCGGTTCGAGCAACTCCAGGAACCGGTCGTACGCCGGCCGCTGGACCAGGATCCGCGACCGGGCGCAGCAGTCCTGGCCGGCGTTGTCGAAGACGGCGTACGGGGCGGTGGCCGCCGCGCGCTCCAGGTCGGCGTCGGCGAAGACGACGTTGGCGCTCTTGCCGCCCAGCTCCAGGGTCAGCCGCTTCACCTGCGCCGCGCAGCCGGCCATGATCCGGGTGCCCACCTCCGTGGAGCCGGTGAAGCAGACCTTCCGTACGGCGGGATGGGTGACGAACCGTTCGCCCACCACGGATCCGGCGCCCGGCAGGACGGTGAACACGTCGTCGGGCAGGCCCGCCTCGCGGGCCAGCTCGGCCAGGCGCAGCGCGGTCAGCGGGGTCAGCTCGGCGGGCTTGAGCAGCACGGTGTTGCCGGCCGCGAGCGCCGGCGCGAAACCCCAGGCGGCAATCGGCATCGGAAAGTTCCAGGGCACGATCACGCCGACCACGCCGAGCGGCTCGTGGAACGTCACGTCCAGCCCGCCCGGCACCGGGATCTGCCGTCCGGTCAGCCGCTCCGGCGCGCCCGCGTAGTAGTCGAGGACGTCGCGGACGTTGCCCGCCTCCCACCGCGCGTTGCCGATGGTGTGCCCCGAGTTGCGCACCTCCAGCCGCGCCAGCTCCTCCAGGTGCGCGTCGACCACCGCCGCGAAGCGCCGCAACACCCGCGCCCGCTCCCCGGGCGTCACCGCGCGCCAGCGTACGAAGGCCGCGTCCGCCCGCGCGATCGCCGCGTCGACCTCGGCGAGCGACGTGGCGGCGACGCGCCCCACGACCTCCCCGGTGGCCGGATCCACCACCTCACTCACGTCCCACCCTCCCTCCCGCCGCCCCGCCCCAGGCGGCGTCGATCATGCAGTTGTGGTGCCGCATCAAAGCCGCCGATCATCCTCGACCGCCCACCGGAACCGCATGATCGACCGGCAGCGGGGCCCGGGGCCGGGCGGAGGGGTCAGAGGCGTTCGAAGCCACGGCGGAGTTCCCAGTCCGTGACGGCGGCGTCGAAGGCCGTCAGTTCGACTCGTGCCTGGTTGGCGTAGTGCGCGTGCACCTCGTCGCCGAACGCCCCGGCGGCCAGCGTCGAGCCCTCCCAGAGGGCCAGCGCGTCGCGCAGCGTGCCGGGGACGCGCTCGGCGGCCGGGTCGTCGTACGCGTTGCCGGTGCACTCCTCGCCCAGCTCCAGCTGCCGCTCGATGCCGTGCACGGCACCGGCGACGAGCGCCGCGATCGCCAGGTACGGGTTGACGTCCGCGCCCGGCACCCGGTTCTCCACCCGCATGCCCTGCCCGTGCCCGACCAGCCGCAGCGCGCAGGTGCGGTTGTCCGTGCCCCAGCGCAGCGCGGTGGGCGCGAACGACCCGGGCTGGTAGCGCTTGTACGAGTTGATGTTCGGCGCGAACAGGAGGCTGAACTCGCGCATGGTGGCCAGCAGCCCGGCCAGCACCCGCTGCCCGGTCGTCGACAGGTGCGCCGGCCCGTCGCCGAGCATCGCCGAGCGGCCGTCGGCGTCGCGCAGCGAGAAGTGGATGTGGCAGGAGTTGCCCTCGCGCGCGTTCGGCTTGGCCATGAAGGTGATCGACATGCCCTCCTGGGCGGCGATCTCCTTCGCCCCGTTCTTGTAGATCACGTGGTGGTCGGCGCAGGCCACCGCCTCGTCGTAGCGGAAGGCGATCTCGTGCTGGCCGAGGTTGCACTCCCCCTTCGCGCTCTCCGGGGTGAGCCCCGCCCCGGCCATCTCCCGCCGGATGCGGCGCAGCAGCGGCTCCACCCGGGCCGTGCCGAGCAGGGAGTAGTCCACGTTGTACTGGTTCGCCGGGGTCAGGTCGCGGTAGCCGCGCCGCCACGCCTCCTCGTACGAGTCGCGGAACAGCACGAACTCCAGCTCGGTGCCGGCGTACGCGGTCAGCCCGTGCGCGGCCAGCCGGTCGAGCTGGCGGCGCAGGATCTGCCGGGGCGAGGCGACGACCGGGGAGCCGTCCGGCCAGGCCAGGTCGGCCAGGAGCAGTGCGGAGCCCGGCTGCCAGGGCACCGGGCGCAGCGTGTCGAGGTCCGGCACCATGGCGAAGTCGCCGTAGCCGCGGTCCCAGCTCGACATCGCGTACCCGTCGACGGTGTTCATGTCGACGTCCACGGCCAGCAGGTAGTCGCAGCCCTCACTGCCGTGCGCGGCCACCTCGTCGAGGAAGTAGGGCGCGTGGAACCGCTTGCCCTGCAACCGGCCCTGCATGTCCACCAGGGCCAGCACGACGGTGTCGATCTCGCCCTCGGCGACGGCGACCCGCAGCTGTTCCAACGTGAGCGGAGCTTTCCTCATCGGCGGGCCTCCATCACCAAGGTCTACTGGCTGAACCGGTCGACCGTCAATGCCCTGCCCGGCATCCCGGCAACCGCCCCGGGGCCGCCGGACCTGCCGCACACCGCAGCCGCCCGACCTGCCGGCCGCCGGTGGGGCGGGCCGGCCGAGCCGGGCAAATTGCGTTGCCGTGCGGGCGCGTGGACCGCATGCTTGAGCCCGTGACCAGGCCCGATCGCGACGGGCCACCGCCGGGCGCTCGGACCGCCCGGCACGCGGCGGCGCGGGGCACGTCACCTCTCTCTCACCCGTACGGCGCTGCGCCGTACCGACGCCCGCCCCGCGCCGTCCGCACCGCACCGCACCGGTCCACCCGAGCCACCGCACGGGTTCAGGCGAGCGTCAGTCCCACCACCCAGAGCGCCGCCACGAGCAGGCCGGCGAGGAACTCGACCAGCATGGCCAGGCCCGCCGCCGCCACTGCCTGCTTCGTCGCCGGCCAGGCCAGCCGGGAGTCGCCCAGCCGCAGCCGCTCCGCCGCCCACACCCCGCCGACGAAGCCGAGCACCAGCCCGATCACCGGGATCACGAAGAAGCCGACCAGCCCCAGCAGGCCACCGGCCAGCAGCGACGAGGTCGGCACCCCCGTGCGTTTCAGGTTCCGCCCCGGCCAGGCGTACTTGACGACCGTGCCGCCGGCGACGACCACGGTCGCGGCGGCGAGCACCGCCCAGCGGCCGGGCCCGGCGCCGCCGAAGACCGCCCAGACGAGCACCCCGCCCCAGCACAGCGGCAGCGCCGGCAGGCCGGGCACCACCACCCCGGCGAGCCCGGCGACGATCGCCAACCCGGCGAGTACGGCGACCGCCGCCTCGCTGTCCGTCAGGCTCATGCCGTCGTCTCCTGCTCCTCGGTGCGCAGCCGGGCGGTGATCTCCGCCGCCGGGGCGGGCGGGCCGAAGAACAGCCCCTGCCCGCTGTCGCAACGCAGCGCGCGCAGCCGCTCCGCCTGCACCCCGGTCTCCACCGCCTCGGCGGTGACCCACAGCTCCAGCGCGTGCGCCAGCCGGACCAGCGCGTCCACGATCCGCTCGTCCCGGTGGTCGGCCACCGCCCCGGCGTCCGCGCCCCGGATGCCCTCGACGAACGGCCCGGCCAGCTTCAGGCAGTGGATCGGCAACCGGCGCAGGTACGCCAGGTTGGAGTAGCCGGTGCCGAAGTCGTCGATCGCCATCCGTACGCCGAGGGCGGCCAGCCGGTGCAGCGACCGCAGCGGCTCCCCGGCGGTGCCCATCACCGCGCTCTCGGTCAGCTCCAGTTGCAGCAGGTCCGCCGGCAGCCCGGTGGAGGCCAGCGCGTCGGCGACGGTGTCGACGATCCCCGGATCGTCGGCCTGCCTTGCGGCCAGGTTGACGCTGACCACCAGCCCGGCGCGGGGGAACTCCCGCCGCCACGCCTCCGCGTCCCGGCAGGCCTGCCGCAGCACCCACTCGCCCAGCCGGACGATCAGGCCGGTCTCCTCGGCCAGCCCGATGAACCGGTCCGGCCCGATCAGGCCCAGCTCCGGGTGCTGCCACCGGACCAGCGCCTCGACGGCCAGCGTCGAGCCCTCCAACAGGGACACGATCGGCTGGTAGTGCACGACGAACTCGCCCCGGTCCAGCGCCGCCGGCAGCCCGGCGGCGAGGGCGGAGCGGGCGATGTCCCGGGCGCCGCGCTCCGGGTCGTAGACCGCCCACCGGCCCCGCCCCTCCGCCTTCGCCCAGTAGAGCGTGGTGTCGGCGGCCTTCATCAGCTCCGAGGCGCTCGTCGCGCTGGCGGGGCACTCGACGACGCCGACGCTCGCCGACACCGCGACCTGGTGCTCGCCGATGCGGACCGGGACGGAGACCGCGGCCAGGGCCATCTGGGCGACCTCGACCGCGTCGTCGATGCCGGCGCCGTCGTCGACCAGGATGACGAACTCGTCGCCGCCCATCCGGGCCACGAGGTGGCCCCGCCCGGCGACACAGTCGGCGAGCCGCTCGGCGATCACCACGAGCAGCCGGTCGCCGAGGTCGTGGCCGAGGCTGTCGTTGATCGCCTTGAAGCCGTCCAGGTCGAGGAAGCAGACCCCGACCCGGTGGGCGGCGTCGGCGCCGTCGAGGACCCGGCCCAGCGTCTCGAAGAACAGGGTCCGGTTGGGCAGGCCGGTGAGCGGGTCGTGCAGCGCCTGGAAGCGCAGCCGCTGCTGGAGTTCGTACCGCTCGGTGATGTCCTCGATCATCGCCACGGTGAACCGGGGCCGGCCGTCGTCGTGGCGGATCAGCGAGACGGACAGGTCCGTCCAGACCACGCTGCCGTCCTTGCGGTAGTAGCGCTTCTCCACCCGGGCCCGGTCCTGCTTGCCCTCGATCAGCTCCTGGTAGAGCTCCCACATGCCCGCCGCGTCGTCGGCATGGAACAGCGCGGCCACGTTGGTCTGCCGCAGCTCCTGGATCGAGTAGCCCAGCATGCCCGCGAACGCCTGGTTGACGTCGATGATCTGGCCGTCGACGCCGGCGATGCCGATCCCCGTGGCGGCCCCCACGAAGACCGCCCGGAACCGGGCCTCGCTGTCGCGCAGGGCCTGCTCCACCTCGTCACGGGCCTGCCAGGCCGAGCGGGCGATCCGCTCCTGCTGGGCGAAGGTGCGCTCGCGCAGGGCCCGGGCGAAGCCGGCCGCGAGCCCGCCCTGCAAGGCCGCGACCCGTTGTGCCGTCTCGCCCCGGTGGGCCCGGCCCGGCAGCACCCGGGCCGGGAACCGGTGGCCGAGCGCCTGCACCGACCAGTCGAGCACCCGGGGCTCGGTCAGGTGCTCCTCGACCAGTGCCCGCCCCACCTCCTCCGCCGGCAGGGCCGAGAACGGCTCGGCCAGCAGCGCCTCGGCCAGCCGGACGGTGTGCAGGTGCAGCAGGCGCTCCGTCTCGGCCGCGCTGAGCGGCACGAAACCGAGCCGGCGCACCGCCCGCGCCCACTCGGCCGCGTAGCGCTGGGCGCCCGACCGGCTGAGGTCGTCGCCGCCGGGCTCCGGGACGGCGGCCATCGGATCAGGCGGCGGGCAGGTCGTACCGGGCGACGCCGCCGAAGGCGCCGAACCGCTCCGGGTGCTCGTCCACGTCGGAGGGCGAGTCGGGCCGCCACAGCGGCATGTGCACCACGCCCGGCTCCAGCAGCGTCCAGTCGCCGAAGAAGCTCGTCACCTCGGCCCGGGAGCGCAGCGTGATCTCGGTGTCGGTGCGCGCCGAGAGGCGCTGCGCGTCGAGCATCTCCTGCGGCTGGTCCTCGAACGTGGAGTGCGAGACGACCAGATGACTGCCCGGGGCCGCGGCGGCCCGGAGGGTGGCCAGGATGTCACCGGGGCGGTCGGCGTCCGGGATGAAGTGCACCACCCCCGCGAGCAGGATGCCCAGCGGCCGGTCGAAGTCGAGCAGCCCGAGGTCGCGGGCTCCGGCCAGGATCCGCTCCGGCTCCCGCAGGTCGGCGTGGATCACCCCGGTCAGTTCGTCGCCGGCGAGCAGCTCCCGGCTGTGCGCCACGGCGACCGGGTCGATGTCGACGTAGACCACCCGGGCCTTCGGGTTGGCCGCCTGGGCGACCTCGTGCACGTTGCCGACGGTGGGGATGCCCGAGCCGATGTCGAGGAACTGGTCGATGCCGGCGTCGAGCAGCGTACGCACGGCGCGGCGCAGGAACTCCCGGCCGGCACGCATGGTCGCCGCCAGGTTCGGGGTCATGCTGGCGATCTGCTCGGCGAGCTGCCGGTCGATCTCGAAGTTGTGCGCCCCGCCGAGGAAGTAGTCGTAGACCCGGGCCGCGCTCGGCCGGGAGAGGTCGATCTCGGCGGGAAGTCCGTCCGGCATCTGCACTGCTGCACCCCAAGTCGTCGCCGCGGTGCGGGAGGGAGCCGGCGTCGGGGCGCGTGCGGGCACGCGCGGCACGCCGACCGACCCGCGGATCGTGTGGTGCTCACCACTCTAGGCCGCGAACTCCACGCTCCGGGAGGTCCCATGACCCACTTCGTCGGTGCCGCCGCCGCTCCGGTGCCGCCCGGGGGTCAGGCGGCTTCGAGGAGGAGGGAGATGCCCTGCCCGACCCCGACGCACATGGTGGCCAGCGCGCGCCGGCCACCCCGGTGGCGCAGCTCGATGGCGGCCGTCAGGGCGAGGCGGGCGCCGCTGGCGCCGAGCGGGTGCCCGAGCGCGATCGCCCCGCCGTTCGGGTTGACGTGCTCGGCGTCGGTGGGCAGGCCCAGCTCGCGCAGCACCGCGACGGACTGCGCGGCGAACGCCTCGTTCAGCTCGATCACGTCGACGGCGTCGAGACCGAGGCCGAGGCGGTCGAGCAGCCTGCGGGTGGCCGGCACCGGGCCCACCCCCATCACCCGTGGCGGTACGCCGGCCGAGGCGGCGCCGGCGACGCGGGCCAGCGGGGTGAGGTCGTAGCGGGCCACCGCCGCCTCGGAGGCGACCAGCAGCGCCACCGCGCCGTCGTTGACGCCCGAGGAGTTGCCGGCGGTCACCGTGCCGCCCTCGCGGAACGGGGTGGGCAGCGCGGCGAGCTTCTCCAGTGAGGTCTCCCGGGGGTGCTCGTCGACCTCGACGAGCCTGGTCTCGCGCCGGCCCGCCGGCACGGTCACCCCCACGATCTCCTCGGCGAACCGGCCGGCGGCCTGCGCCTTCGCGGCCCGCTGCTGCGACCGGTACGCGAACTCGTCCTGCTCGGCGCGGCCGACGCCGTACTCGGCGGCGACGTTCTCCGCCGTCTCCGGCATGGAGTCGATGCCCCAGTGCTTCTCCATCAGCGGGTTGACCAGCCGCCAGCCGATGGTGGTGTCGTAGACCTCGGCGGTGCGGGAGAACGGGGTGGCCGCCTTGGGCAGCACGAACGGGGCGCGGCTCATGCTCTCCACCCCGCCGGCCACCACGAGGTCCGCCTCGCCGGCCACAACGGAGCGGGCCGCGGTGGCGAGGGCGTCCAGGCCGGAGCCGCAGAGCCGGTTGACCGTGCTGCCGGGCACCGCCTCGGGCAGCCCGCCGAGCAGCGCCGCCATCCGGGCCACGTTGCGGTTGTCCTCGCCGGCCTGGTTGGCGCAGCCCAGGATCACGTCGTCGACGCGCGCCCAGTCCACCGACGGGTGCCGGGCGACCAGCTCGCGGATCACGTGCGCGGCCAGGTCGTCGGGGCGGACGGCGGCGAGGGCGCCGGCGTACCGGCCGATCGGGGTGCGGACACCGGCCACCAGGTAAGCCACGGTCATCGACGCGATCCTTCGGGGGTGGGGGAAGGGGCGGGGCGGGCGGCCCGGGTCCCGGGGGACACCCGGCCGCCAGGATATCCGTGCCCGCAGCGGATAGGTTGGCGGCATGGCCCGGCCCCAGTTCAGCGCAGAGACCAGCGGCGGCGGCGAGTTCGTCCGCCAACCCAACCGGTTCACCGGGAGGGTCACCGTGGACTCCGACTCGCCGCCCGGTGGCGGGCCGGACGCGCAGGACCGGTGGCCGCTGGAGCCGGGCCGCTACCGGCTGATCTGGTGCCGGGCCTGCCCGTGGGCACACCGGGCCCGGATCGTACGCGGCCTGCTCGGTCTGGAGGACGCGATCTCCCTCGGCACGGTGGACCCGATCCGCGACGAGCGGGGCTGGCGGTTCGCCCTCGACCCCGACGGGTTCGACCCGGTGCTCGGCATCGGCTTCCTCTCCGAGGCGTACCTCGCCACCGATCCCGACTACACGGGTCGGGTCACCGTGCCGGCGCTGGTCGACACGCTCACCGGGCGGGTGGTCACCAACGACTATCCGCAGCTCACCCTCGACCTCTCCACCGAGTGGCGCGGGCTGCACAAGCCGGACGCACCGGACCTCTACCCGGTCGAGCTGCGCCCGGAGCTGGACGCCCTGATGGCGGAGATCCACCGCGACGTCAACAACGGCGTCTACCGGTGCGGCTTCGCCACCTCGCAGGCCGCGTACGACGAGGCGTTCACGGCCCTCTTCGCCCGCCTCGACGCGCTGTCGGAACGGCTGGCGGGCCGGCGCTACCTGATGGGCGACGCGATCACCGAGGCCGACGTGCGGCTGTTCACCACCCTGATCCGCTTCGACGTGGCGTACCACGGGCACTTCAAGTGCAACCGGCACAAGCTCACCGAGATGCCGGTGCTGTGGGCGTACGCCCGGGACCTGTTCCAGACCCCGGGCTTCGGCGAGACGGTCGACTTCGACCACATCAAGCGGCACTACTACGGCACCCACGGGGCGATCAACCCGACGGGGATCGTCCCGCTGGGGCCCGACACCTCCGGCTGGACGACGCCGCACGGGCGTGGCTGAGCCGCCCCGGGCCGACCCGCGCGCCGCACCACCCCGGGCCGCCGCCGCGTCGGCCTCGGCCGGCTGCGTCGTCGGGGGCGCGGTCGCGGTGACGGTCGCCGTGGTCGCCGGTCCCGGGCCGGGCCTGACCGGGTACGTCAGCGAGGCGGGCGTCACCGACAGCGCGTACGCGCCCGCGTACCGGATCGGGGTCTTCGCCCTGGCTGCCGGCCTGCTGCTGCTCGCGGCGGCGCTGCCCCCGGCGCTGCGGGCGGCGGCCGGGCTGCTCGCGGTCGGCAGCGTCTTCGCGCTGGTCTCCGGGGCGGTGACGTGCAGCGCCGGTTGCCCGCTGCCGCCGTTCGAGCAGGCGACCACGGCGGACCTGGTGCACGGCGCGGCGAGCATCCTCGCGGTGGCCGCGGTGGTCCTCGCGATGCTGGCGATCGCGCTCACCCGGGCCGCCGAGCCGGTGCTGCGCCGGCTCGCCGTGGTGGCCCTGGCGGTGGCCCTGCCGTTGGCGGGCGCGACCGCCGTGGCGCTCGTCACGGTCGGGCGCGGCGGCCTGATCGCGGTCCTGGAACGGCTGTTGCTGCTGGTGGCCGTCCTCTGGGGCGCGGCCACCGCGACCGTCGTCGCCCTGCGCCGGCGGGCGAGGGCACCCGGTTGACGCCCGGTGGGGCAGGAGCACAGCACGACCCGACGAGCCGGGAGGGGCCCCGCACCGGTGCCCTTCCACCCCCGGAGAGGATGACCACATGAGTGTCCTGTTCACCCCGCTGACCCTGCGCGGCGTGACCCTGCCCAACCGGATCGCCCTGGCGCCGATGTGCCAGTACACGGCCAGCCCGGACGGCCTGCCCACCGACTGGCACCTGGTGCACCTCGGCGCCCGGGCGGTCGGCGGCGTCGGCCTGGTGATGACCGAGGCCACCGCCGTACTGCCCGAGGGACGGATCAGCCCGCAGGACACCGGGCTCTGGTCGGGCGCGCACGTCGACGCCTGGCGGCCGGTGACCGCGTTCGTCGCCGCGCACGGCGCCACGCCGGTCGTGCAGCTCGCGCACGCCGGATTCAAGGCGTCGACGTACCGGCCGTGGGCGCCCCGGCGCGGCGGGGTGCCCGACGCCGAGGGCGGCTGGACGCCGGTCGGCCCGGGCTCCGCGCCGTTCGTCGCCGGCTACCGGGTGCCGACCGCGCTGGACGAGGCGGGCATCGCGGGCGTCGTCGAGGCGTTCGCGGCGGCGGCCGGGCGGGCGGTCGACGCCGGCTTCGCCGCCGTGGAGATCCACGCCGCGCACGGCTACCTGCTGCACGAGTTCCTCTCCCCGCTCACCAACCACCGCGACGACGGCTGGGGCGGAGACCGCTCCGGCCGGATGCGGCTGACCCTGGCGGTGGCACGGGCGGTCCGCGCGGCGGTCGGCGAGCACGTGCCCGTGCTGACCCGCATCTCGGCCACCGACTGGGATCCGGCGGGCTGGACGGCCGACGACAGCGTGGTGCTCGCCGGCGAGCTGGCCGCCGCCGGGGTGGACCTGGTCGACTGCTCCTCGGGCGGCGCGTCGCCCACCGCGACCATCCCGGTCGGCCCGGGCTACCAGGTGCCGCTGGCCGCCCGGGTGCGCCGGGAGGCGGGCGTGGCGACCGGCGCGGTCGGCCTGATCGTCGAGCCGGAGCAGGCCGAGGAGATCGTCGCGTCCGGTGACGCCGACCTGGTCCTGCTCGGGCGGGAACTGCTACGCGACCCGTACTGGCCGCACCGGGCCGCCGCCAAGCTCCGCGCCACCCCCACCTGGCCGGCCCAGTACGCCCGCGCCTGACCCTCGGGACGGGTCAGCCGGCCAGGTGGGACCAGTGTGGTTCGAGGTCGCGCCAGGGTCCCTGGGCGGCCACCGTGCCGGAGGACAGCACCACGACGTGGTCGGCCCGGACCAGGGCGGCCCGCTTCGAGGTCGAGCCCACCACCGTCACCCCGTGCTCGCGCAGCGCCTCCCACAACGCCAGCTCGGTGGTGACGTCCAGCGCCGAGGAGACGTCGTCGGCCACCAGCAGCTCGGTACGCGGGGCGAGCGCCCGGGCCAGCGCCAGGCGCTGCAACTGCCCGCCCGACAGGCGGGTGCCCTTGTGCCCGATCAGCAGCCCGAGCCCGCCGCCGGCCGCCGCCAGGTCGTGGTCCAGCTGGGCGGTGGACACCGCCGCCGCGGCGTCCACCTGGTGGCCGAGGGTGATGTTGTCCGCCACCGTGCCGGAGAGCACCCGTGGCAGCTGACCGACGTAACCCACCTGGTGGGGGCGCAGGAACAGCTCCGGCTCGGTGACAGGGTCGCCGTTCCAGGTCAGCCGGCCGGTGTGCGGGGCGATGCCGGCCAGCGCCCGCAGCAGCGACGACTTGCCCGAGCCGACCGGCCCCACGACCAGCACCAGCTGGCCGCGTTCCACCGTCAGGTCGACGTCGCGTACGGCCACCGTCCCGTCGGTGTGCCGGACGCCGAAGCCGGTCAGCTCCAGCCGGCGCAGCGGGTGCCGGGTCGGCACGACGGGTGCCGGGGCGGTCCCGGCGCCGAGGTCCACCTCCGGCACCGGCGCCGAGTACGCCTCCACGCCGGCCATGGCCACCGTGCGCCCGGTCCACACCCGCGCCGACGGGACCTGTGAGATCAGCGACGCCGTCGTCCAGGCGAACCACCGGGCGGCGGCCAGGGTGGCCACCGCGACCAGCGTGGCGCCGGCCGACAGCTGCCCGGCCAGGAAGAGCGCCCACGCGCCGATCGGCAGCAGGCCGCTGACCAGCGACGGGGTCGACCGGGACCAGACCTGCACCGAGATCTCCCGGCGTTGCCGGTCGCTGCGCACCACGTCGAGGTCGGCCAGGTGACGCAGCACCGGGCGGGTGGCCCCGGCGAGTTTGACCGTACGGGCGGCCGACAGCGAGGAGACCAGGGCGGTGGCGAACGCGGCCCGTGCCGCGACGGTGGCCCGGGCGCACCGTTCCAGGTGGGGGCCGAACAGCATCGCGGCCAGCCCGGAGACCAGCATCGTGCCCGCGAAGAACAGCCCCGGCACCACGCTGCCGGTGACGGCGGTCATCGTGACCAGGAGCAGCAGCGAGATCCCCTGGTCCATCAGGTTGTCGGCGAGCTGCACCACGCGTTCGGTGTCGCCGCCCTGGGCCACCACCTCCGCCGGCGTGTGCCGGCTGACCCGGCGGGGCCCCGTCTGGCCGTGCACCAGGCGCAGGCTGATCCGCAGCATCTGCCGGACCCACCACTGCGGGAAGCGCAGGCCGGTGATGTACGGCACCGGCAGGGTCACCAGCAGGCCGGCGACGATGCCCAGCGCCGGTTTCCACGGGTCGCCGGTGCCGTCGACCACGTCGGCCCAGAGCCAGGGCAGCACCGGCCCCTCCAGGCCGAGGAGCACGATCAGCAGGAACAGCGAGAGCGAGGCCAGCCCGTACCGGGCGTCGTTCAGGCACAGCCGCAGGATCTCCCGCAGCCCGCGCAGCCCTCGGGGAGCCGGCTCCGGCGACGCCTGGGCACCGCCGTCCCTGCCCGCCACCGGGTCGACGGGCCTGGCCGACGGCGCGGTCGGGGGCGCGGCGGACGCCACGGTCACCGGCGGCGCGGTCGGCGTCTCCACCGGCGGCGTGGCCGGCGGGAAAGCCTCGTGCGGGGCGGTGGACGGCCACGGGTCCGACGGGCCGGTCAGCAGGTCGACCCCGCCGGAGCCGCTCGGGAGCGCGTGGGCGTACGCGGTGGCGTGGCTGGTGGCGAGCAGTTCGGCGAAGCGTTCCGAGGCGTGCAGCGGCGCGGCCTCGACCACCGCGCCGTCGGCCAGCACCACCACCTCGTCGCAGCGGCGCACGGAGGAGAGGCGGTGCGCGATGACGATGCCGATCCGGTCACGCAGCAGCCGCTCGGTGGCCCGCTGCACCCGCGTCTCGGTCACCGGGTCGAGGCGGGCGGTGGCCTCGTCGAGGATCACCACGTGCGGGTCGCGCACCAGGATCCGGGCGAAGGCGACCAGCTGCTCCTGGCCCGCCGAGAGCACGTGCCCGCCGTCGCCCAGCCGGGTGTCCAGGCCGGCGGGCAGCTCGGCGATCCAGCCGTCCAGCCCCAGCTCACGCAGCGCCCGGGCGGCGGCGTCGAGCAGGTCCGGTTCGAACAGCGCGACGTTCTCGGCGAGGGTCCCGGCGAGGATCTCGGTACGCTGCGGCACCACGGCGATCCATCGGCGCAACGCCTCGACGTCGAGGTCGCACACGTCGTCGCCGGCCAGGAAGACCGTCCCGCGTGGCACGTCGACGGCCCGGGTGAGCACCTTCGCCAGGGTCGACTTGCCGGAGCCGGTCCGGCCGACCAGCGCGTACGAGCGGCCCCGGGTGAAGGTCAGGTCGACGTCGCGCAGCACCGGCCCACGCTCGTCGTCGGCACCCGCGTAGCGGAAGGTGAGGTCCCGCACCACCAGGTCCCCCTCCGCCGGGGCGGCCCCGCCCCGGGGCTCCTGGGGCGAGTTCGCCAGCAGCAGCACGCGTCCCCACGCGCCGAGGGCGTACTGGAGTTCGGGGACCATCCGGCTGACGTGCTCGACGGTCATGCCGAAGCCGACGACGAGCAGCCAGATCGCGGTGAGGCGGGCGCTGTCGACCCGGCCGGTGACCAGCGCCCACGCACCGCCGAGCACCACGGCCGCGATCCCGGCCCGGATGGCGCCGGCGGCCACGGTGGTGACCTGGGCCGACATCCGCCACACCCGTACCCCCCGGCGCAGCACCTCGGCGGCCCGCCGGGCGTAGAGGCGCAGCACGTACGGCCGGGCCAGACTGGTACGCACGTCGTCCTGGCCGTGGATGGCCTCCTCCATCACGGCGGCGAGGTCGGACCAGGCCTCCTCCTCGGCCATCCGGGCCGGGCCGATCCGCGCGGTGGGCTTGCGCAGGCCGGCGGCCAGCAGCACGGTGAGCAGCAGCATCCCGACGCCGGCCGGCCACCACAGCACCAGGGCGACGACGGTCGACAGCACGCCCGCGGTCAACCCCTGCGCGATCCGTACGCCCTGGTTGCGCACCGACGCGGCGACCTGGTAGACGTCGCCGTCGATGCGGTCGAGCAGCTCGCCGACGGGGGTGGTCTCCAGGGTCGGCAGATCCTGCCCGAGCGCGACCCGGCACAGCCGGCGCCGGACGTCGGCGGACCAGTCGGCGGTCAGCCCGGCCATCAGCAGGCTCACCGCCAGATCGGTGAGGACGGCCGCCACCAGCGCCACGACGAGCAACGCGAAGTACCCGGCGGCGCGGTGCACCAGGACGGGGCCGGCCAGCGCGGCGGCGGCGGCCTGACCGCCGGCGCCGAGCACGATCAGGCAGGTCACGATCGCCATTCGGCGGGGCGAGGTGGCCCACATGTCCCGGAGCAGACGCATGGCAAAGTCCCTTCGGGCAAATGGGGGCGGAGTATCCAGCCTGGTCGGTGGAGCCGGCCGGCTCAACGCATTTACCGGCCGTTCACCTGGCCGGAGACCGGCGCGGGGGCCGTTCCGGGCGGGGGCTACGCCGGCTGCGCCGGCCGAGGGCTGCGTTGGCCGAGGGCTGCGTTGGCCGAAGGGCCGCTCCGGGCGAGAGCCACGCGGGCCGAGGGCCACGCCGGGTGGCTCAGAAGAGCGCCGGGTGGCTCAGAAGAGCACCGTGGCGAGCGTGCCGACGGGGCGGAACCCGCAGCGCTCGTAGACCCGGCGGGCGGGCAGGTTGAAGTCGTTGACGTACAGGCTGACGGTCGGGGCGACCTGAAGCAGCGCGTCGCGCACCACCGCCGCCATCGCGGCCGACGCGATGCCCCGGCCCCGCCAGGCGGGGGCCACCCAGACACCCTGCACCTGGGCGGTCCGGCGGGTCACCACCGCCAGCTCGGCCTTGAACACCACCTCACCGTCGACGAACCGGGCGTACGCCCGGCCGCTCCGGACCAGGTCGGCGACCCGCCGCCGGTAGCCGCGACCGCCGTCGTCGGCGAGCGGCGACACGCCGACCTCCTCCGTGTACATCGCCACCGCCGCCGGGAAGAGCCGGTCGACCTCGCTGGCGCGCACCCGCCGCACCTGCGGGTCCGCCCGCAGCGCCGGCAGCGCGTCGGTGGCCAGCAACGGCTGGTTGGGGCGTACGTCCCGGGCCGGCCCCCAGACGGCGGAGAGCCGGTCCCAGAGGCCGAGCACGGCGTCGGCCCGGCCCACGATCGACGAGCAGAACCGCTCCTCACCGGCGAGCAGGTCGGCGTACGCGGCGACGGCCGGCTCGGTGGCGAGCACCGGGGTGAGGTTGCCGCCCAGCCAGCAGATCGACTCCAGGTTGCGGCGGCTGCCGTAGCCCAGCACCCGCCCCTCGGCACGCCACCAGGCCAGGCCCCGCGCGGTGACCCGCTCGGCGACCTGCGCGCCCGCGAACGGGTCGAGGTCGAGCAGCCGCTCGACCGCGCGGCGCTCCGACTCCCCCAGTTGCCGTACCGGCACCGTCAGCACGGTTACCAGCCTGCCAGATCCGCCCGGTGCCGCGCGGGCCGTGTGACGAGTGGGACGACAGTCGCCCAACCCGTCGGACCCAGCGGCCGGGGTGCCCGTCGCCGTGGTGACGCGGGCACCCCGGCCGGCGCGACGGGTCAGTGCACGGTGACGGTGGCGCCGGGGAGCAGGCCGCGCAGTTCCTCGGGCAGTTCGGCGCCCATCTCGTCGGCGATGCGCAGCGCCTCCTCGATGAGGGTCTCGACGATCTGCGCCTCGGGGACGGTCTTGACGACCTTGCCCTTGACGAAGATCTGGCCCTTGCCGTTGCCGGAGGCCACCCCGAGGTCGGCCTCGCGGGCCTCGCCCGGGCCGTTCACGACACAGCCCATGACGGCGACCCGCAGCGGCACCGGCAGCCCTTCCAGGCCGGCGGTGACCTCCTCGGCGAGTTTGTAGACGTCGACCTGCGCCCGACCGCAGGACGGGCAGGAGACGATCTCCAGGCCACGCTCGCGCAGCCCGAGCGACTCCAGGATCTGGTTGCCGACCTTGATCTCCTCCACCGGCGGGGCCGACAGGGAGACCCGGATGGTGTCGCCGATCCCCTCGGCCAGCAGCGCGCCGAAGGCGACCGCCGACTTGATGGTGCCCTGGAAGGCCGGGCCCGCCTCGGTGACGCCCAGGTGCAGCGGGTAGTCGCACTTCTCGGCGAGCTGGCGGTACGCCCGGATCATCACCACCGGGTCGTTGTGCTTGACCGAGATCTTGATGTCGCGGAAGCCGTGCTCCTCGAACAACGAGCACTCCCACAGCGCCGACTCGACCAGCGCCTCGGCGGTGGCCTTGCCGTACTTGGCGAGCAGCCGCTTGTCCAGCGAGCCGGCGTTCACGCCGATCCGGATGGGCACGCCCGCGTCGCCGGCCGCCTTCGCGATCTCCTTGACCTTGTCGTCGAACTGGCGGATGTTGCCCGGGTTCACCCGGACCGCCGCGCAGCCGGCGTCGATCGCGGCGAAGACGTACTTCGGCTGGAAGTGGATGTCGGCGATCACCGGGATCTGCGACTTCTTCGCGATCGCCGGCAACGCCTCCACGTCGTCCTGGCTGGGCACGGCGACCCGGACGATCTGGCAGCCGGACGCGGTCAGCTCGGCGATCTGCTGGAGCGTGGCGTTGACGTCGGAGGTGAGGGTGGTGGTCATCGACTGCACCGACACCGGCGCACCCCCACCGACCGGCACCGGACCGACCATGATCTGGCGGCTGACCCGGCGCGGGGCGAGCGGCGGGGGCGGCACGGCGGGGATACCGAGACTGACAGCGGTCACTTCAGGCACTCACCTTGAGAAGAGCGTGATCGGGTTGACGACGTCCGCGGTGATGGTCAGCAGCGTGAACACGCCACCGATCAGGATCACCGCGTACGTGAGGGGCATGAGCTTGAGGTAGTCGACGCGCCCCGGGTCGGCGCGGCCGATGCGGGCGTAGAGCCAGGAGCGGGCCCGCTCGAACCAGGCGATGGCGATGTGCCCGCCGTCCAGCGGCAGCAGCGGCAGCAGGTTGAACACGCCGATGAAGAAGTTCAGCGAGACGAACAGCATGAAGAACAGCAGCCAGGCGTCGTTCTCGACGGCCTCGCCGCCGAGCCGGCTGGCGCCGACCACGCTGATCGGGGTGTCGATGTCCCGCTCCTCGCCGGTGATCGCCGCCCACAGGGCGGGGACCTTCTGCGGGATGCGCTTCATCGCCTCGTAGGTGTTGACCGCCATGTCGCCGGTGAAGTCGGCGGTCGCGCCGAACGCGCCGACCGGCCCGTACGTGATCCGGGTCGGGGTGCTGGGCACGAGGCCGACGCCGAGCGCGGCGACCGGGGCGACCTGGCCCTTCGGGTCGTCCAGCGGGGGCCGCTGGGTCTGCGCGAGCACCGTGCTGGTCGTCGCCGGCTGCCCGTCGCGGACGTACGCGATCTGCGCGGTGTCGCCCGGCTTGAGGCTGCGCAGGGTGGTGAGCAGCTGGCCGTAGTCGTTGATCTGCGTGCCGTTGATGGCGGTGATCCGGTCGCCGTCGCGCAGCTGCGCCTGGGCGGCCGGGCTGGCCGGGTCGGCGGTGGTGCACTCGCGCAGGGTGTTCTCCGGGACCACGCACTTCGACAGCTGGATGACCGCCGGTTCCTTGCGGATCTCCGCCTCGGTGGTCGGGAACTGCGGGTTGGGCAGGCCGGCGCTGACCGCGATGATCCAGAGGGCGATCAGGGCGAGGGCGAAGTGGGTGATCGAGCCCGCGGACATCACGATCGTCCGCTTCCACACCGGGTAGCGCCACATCGCGCGCGGCTCGTCGGCCGGGTCGACGTCGTCGTCCTGGGGGGTCATCCCGACGATCTTGCAGAAGCCGCCGAGCGGGATGCCCTTGATGCCGTACTCGGTCTCGCCCCGCTTGAATGACCAGAGGGTGGGGCCGAAGCCGACGAAGTAGCGGGTGACCTTCATGCCGAAGGCCTTGGCGGTGAGCATGTGCCCTGCCTCGTGCAGGCTCACCGAGACGAGGATCGCGAGGGCGAAGAGCACCACCCCGAGCAGGTACGCCATCAAGCTCCTTCCACCGAACCCGCGATGATGATCTCCTGCGCGTGCGCGCGCGCCCACGACTCCGCCGCGAGCACGTCTTCGACCGTACCTGGTTCGTCGAAATCGGGAGCGTCCTCCAACACCCGCTCGAGGGTGTCGACGATGCCGAGGAAGGGCAGCCGGCCGGCCACGAACGCGGCCACGCACTCCTCGTTCGCCGCGTTGTAGATCGCCGGCCGGCAGCGCCCGGCCTCGCCGGCGGCCTTGGCCAGCGCGACGGCCGGGAACGCCTCGTCGTCCAGCGGCGCGAACTCCCAGGTGTGCGCCTTCGTCCAGTCGACGGCCGCGGCGGCGTCGGGCACCCGGTCGGGCCAGCCGAGAGCGACCGCGATCGGCAGCCGCATGTCCGGCGGGCTGGCCTGGGCGATGGTGGAGCCGTCGACGAACTCGACCATCGAGTGGATCACCGAGGTCGGGTGCACGGTCACCGTGATGTCGGCGTACGGCACGTCGAACAGCTCGTGCGCCTCGATCACCTCCAGCGCCTTGTTGACCATCGTGGCGGAGTTGATCGTGATGACCTGACCCATGTTCCAGGTCGGGTGGGCGAGCGCCTGCTCGGGCGTGACCTGCGTCAACTCGTCGCGGCGCCTGCCCCGGAACGGGCCGCCGCTGGCGGTGACGATCAGCCGCCGCACCTCGCCCCGGGCACCGGAGCGCAGGCACTGGGCGAGCGCGGTGTGCTCGGAGTCGACGGGGACGAGCTGCTCCGGCCGCGTCACGGCGGCCTTCACGAGCGAGCCGCCGGCCACGAGCGACTCCTTGTTGGCGAGCGCGAGCGTACGCCCGGCGCGCAGCGCGGCCAGGGTGGGCGCGAGCCCGAGCGAGCCGACCACCCCGTTGAGCACGACGTCGCACGGCCACTGCGCCAGCTCGGTCATCGCGTCGGGGCCGGCGACGATCTTGGGCAGCTTGAAGTCCCCGGTGGCCCAGCCGCGCCGGCTCGCCTCGGCGTAGAAGGCGAGCTGGAGATCCTGCGCGGCGGACGCCTTCGCCACCCCGACCGCCTCGACCCGCAGTTCGAGGGCCTGGGCGGCGAGCAACTCGACGTTGCCGCCACCGGCGCCGAGCGCCACCACCCGGAACCGGTCCGGGTTACGCCGCACGATGTCGATGGCCTGTGTGCCGATCGAACCGGTGGAGCCGAGCAGAACAAGATCACGTGGGGATGTCACCGACCCATTCTTCCCCACCATCCCTGTGCCCCCGCTGGGAGCCTCAGCCCTCCGCGCCGGCCTGCTCCTCCGGCGCTTCCTTCTCCTCCTCGGGCGCTTCCTCGTCGAGGAGGTCGGCCGGGTCGACGGCGAACGCGAACGGCTCGATCATGGTGAAGGTGCTGCCGGCCGCCGCCGCGCTCAGCGGTCGGTACTCCCCCTCAGCCAGCTCGAACAGGGTCATGGTCGGCACCCGGTTGCGCAGGTCGACCCGGAGGAAGAAGGGGACACCCGCGGCGGCGTACTCACGCGGCCGGTCGATCACGTCCTTACGCCGATTTCCTGGTGACACGATTTCGCCCAGCAGGACGGCCTGACCGATGTCGACGGCCGGTCGCCCACCGCCCGAGGACCGGAGCACGGCGACGTCGGGGATGAAGAGGTCCTCGCCGGAGACCACGTTGATTTCGGGGTACACCCACAGGCCTGCCCGACGGGCGGCACGGTGCAGAAGGTAGGGCAGTTCACGGTCGACCGACTGGTGGTCGATTCCGGCGTGTGGGGTCACGATCACGCTTCCGCTCAGGACCTCAACCTTGGGGCCGTTGGTCTCCGGCAACAGGTCGAGGGCGAGCTGAGCGGTCCATGGCTCGTCGCGCCACCGCAGCACGTCGAACGACGGCCCGGTGGGCTGCGGCGCGGGGTCGGGTTGCTGCGGCGCCGGCTCGGGCGCGAAAGCTGCCTGGGCCATCCGGGCTCACCCCCTCAGCGGACATTCTGCTCAGGTCAGCCTAGCCGCCGCAGCCCTCGCCGCACGTCATCGCACACCTGGTCCGACACCGGAAGGAGAGACAACGGCACCGGCATCCCGCCAGGTCCAGTGGATCGCCCTCAGGCCCCGACCCTGCCAGCCTCCGGCCGCCATGCCAGGTCGCCGCTCGACAACTGCCCCGGCCACGCCTCCAGGCGTACGACGATGTCGAGCAGCGCCCGCTCGAAGGCCTCGTCGTCGGACTCGCCCGCCGACCGGCGACGCCACGTCTCGAAAGGTCGTCCTCTATCTCGCCCAACTGCACGAGGCGGTCACTGTAGGCGATCGCGCGTCGCGTCACCTCGGCCGTCGTACCGGTGTATCGCCTGTCCTTGTCCGCGAGCGCGGCGAGCGTGCAGCGCGCCTCGCCAGCGATGCCACGCCCGGCGAGCTGCACGGCGTGTAGACCGCACTGCCGAGCGTGGAGGATCTCGTCGAACACGCCGAGAATGCGTGAGTTGCGTATCACCACGGGGTTCGTCATCCTTGATCCTCTTCCTCGGTCGGGGCCGGCCCATCATCAGCCAGTCCCCGTAACCGCTGGAGCCGCCACGACGCGACGACCGACGGTGCGTGAAGTACTTCGACTGCCGCCGCACGATCGTCGACAGCACGACGGGCCTGAACAGTCTCCTGTTCAGGCCCGTCGTGGCGGCGCCGCCACGCTTCGCGGAAGTCATGCCCGCAGATCCGAGTTCCGCCTTGCGTCGAGCCGTACCACTGACGCAGGAGGCCGCTCTCAGATTGCCTGCCGCCGCCTCACGCCGACTGCGACGCCCCCACCGCCACGGCGACGGAAGGAAGTGGCTCTTCCGAATCCCGAGACCACCATACCGAAGCACCAAGTTCTTCAACGTAGAGTTCGGCTGGCGCTTCTCGTATCGAGAACCCCGCCGTCGTCAATGCGTCGCTCAGCTCACCATATGACCTTCCCAGCACTTCGATGTCACCCATCGCGGGTTTCGCCGGGGCGAGTGCGATCACATCGACCACCCTGTCGTCTGCATCGAACTTGGCTACGATGCCTTCCGTCCAATAATGGTCCATGCTGCGCGTCGCACTGACCACCGAATGCATGCCTTCGCCCATACGCTGACGAACTTCGCTTCGCATCTGACCTAAACGAACTCCAGCTATCCCATGGTGTGCATCTACTGGCCATACCTCGATCTTCGACTCCCCAGGCTCGCCAAAGAAGGAGGCATCCAAATCGACGGCGTCAACGGGCGCAGCCGACACCGCCTCGACCGCCGCGTCCTGCTCCGTGCTCGGAACGTACAGCTTCACGCCGGCATCTGCGATCGCCAGACCCGAGTCGATTGCGCGAGTCGTGAAGCCGGCACCACTGAGCCGGTCCGCGACGTCCACCACCCGACCAGGCAGGAGTTGCACGCCCTCAAGGGTCACGGCACACCGCCCCGAAGCTATTTCAATGAAGTCGAGGCCCCCTGAATCCGAATAGTCGAGCGTTAGCCAATACCGGTCGTAGCGATCAGTGAGATTGCGAGACCAAGCGACTCGCCGGGACATCTCGGTCGGTCGCCCCAAGATCGAACGTACCTCACGCCGACTTTGCCCGAAGCGCATATCCCCCACACCGGCAAGCGGCCAGATTGTAAGGCTATGAGACGTCATGCTTCACCTGAGAGTTCCTGTGTACACTCCCGCCCTGGCAATGGCATTGAGCAGCGCCGGCATTGAGCCACGCATTTCATCGATAGCAGCATCGTACCTGCCAGGGAAGTCGTTCTTTATCTGGTTTATATCCAGGTCCAGCGCTTCACTCAATCGACCCTGCCGAAGCAGGTACATCTGATGCGCTCGGTGCTGCTTTCCGACGTGGCTACTGCCCCAGCTCAGAGTCTTGTGGTGATCGGCTTTCGACATCTGGATCGCCAGACCCTGCCCTTCGGAAATACCGAACACCGCCTGCATGGCCTGATTGGCGGGCATGTGATTCCGCTCAATCTGGCCCTCCAATGCATGCAAATCCTTGTGCTGTCCGCCTCGGTAGGGCCCGCCGGTTACCGCACATGCCCCGGGCACCGGCGGCCCATTGACGTTGTGCACCAAGACTGGCGCGTCACCGGCCACCACATAGTACGTGTGGATGTCGTCGACGGTGAGGTCGTACGTGACGTGTTCGGCGTGGTATTTCCGGACCGCCCCGACCTGCACGTACGTGCCGGCAGAGGTCCGCAGCAGCTCGCCCGGCTTCAGGTCACCGGCGTCGACCCAACTCTCCCGCGTGACGGACCAGAACTTGTGGTGGTCCGTCGTGGTGAGCGTGTCGTCCCCGTCGGTCCCCTCGACCGTGACGTCGACGTACTCCTTGTCGCTGTCGGTACGGATCGTGTGCGTGACCTGGCGGGCCTCGGTGCGGCCTGACTCCGGGTCGGTGGCGAGCACGGTGTCACCCGGTTCAACCTGTTCGATCGCCTTGCGCGTGCCGTCGGCGAGCAGGACGAGGGTGCCGGCGACGAAGCTGTTCTTGCCGGAGCAGCCGCCACTGTCCTTCTTGGTCTTGGCTTTCGCCTTTGCCGCCAGCGCCTTGGCCCGCGCCGCCGCAGCCGCCGCAGCCCGCCTGGCCGCCGCCTCCGCGGCCGCCTTCGCCGCGGCGGCCTTCTGGGCCGCTTCCCTGGCCGCCGCCGCTGCCGCCGCCTTCGCCGCCTCGGCGGCCCGTTCGGCGTTGCGCAGGATGGCCCTGGCCCAGTCGAGTTCCTTGAGGAAGGTGACGACCGCCTTGCCGGCCCGGAAGATCGACTCGGCGATCTTCTTCGCCTTGAAGATCTTGCCCCAGGGCAGCGCCCCGATGACCATCGAGACGCAGGCGCCCAGGTCGCCCTTGAGGCAGTTGATGATGTCGTTGATCCCGAGGAACTCCATCAGGATCTGGCCGCCGGCCTCCAGCACCACGTCCAGCAGGCTCTTGCTCTGGATCTGCTGGGCCCTGGCGACGTCCTCCGGGTTCGACTGCGGGGCTCCCGTCGCCGCTGCCGGCTCCGGGGTCGCCCCGGTCGGATCGGTGTACGACGTCGGGTTGTTGTCGGCGTACGTGTACGGCGAGGTCGCCGCCCCGCCCATCGGCATCGGATCGGTGCTGGTGAACCGGCCCGTGCCCGGGTTGTAGTTACGGGCCCGCAGGTAGTAGTTGCCGCTGCCGGTGGTGGAGTCCTGGTACGCCCCGCCGTACTGCAACGGGTTCTCCGGCGCGCCGGCCTGACCCTCCGCCCCGCCGCCGCCCAGCGTCGGCCCGACGCGCGGGTTGCCGAACGGGTCGTAGTCGTAGCCGACCTGCGGCGTGCCGGTCGGGGTGAGCATGTTCGCGACCCCGCCGAGCCAGTCGTGGGTGTACGCGTGCGCCCCGCTCGCCGGGTCCAGCAGCGCCAGCGGCTCGTCGTCCGGGCCGTACGTGAAGCCGCGCTTCTCGGCGGTCTGCCCGTTGGCGTCGGTCACGGTGTCGACGGCGATCTGGGGCAGGGTGCCAGAGACGTCCCAGGACCAGCGCTGGGTGGCCTGTTCCGGCTTGCCCGGGTCGGTGGTGGCGGTCAGCCGCAGCCCGTCGGCGCCGTAGCCGAAGACCGCCTCCCGGCCGGCGACCTTCGCCTTGGCCAGGGTGTTGTCGAGGTGGTACTCGAAGCGGTCGGTGCCGGCCCGCGTCTGGTTGCCGTTGACGTCGTAGCCGTACTCCTTGGTGGTGACGTGCCGGGGCTCGAACAGGATCTCCTTGGTGAGCTGGTTGGCGTCGTCGTAGTGGTAGGTGGTGGTGTCGTTGCCGGCGCTGCCGCTGCGCTTCTGGCTGAGCCGGTTGCCCATCAGGTCGTAGCGGTAGTCGATCCGCCCGGTCGGCTTGCTCCTGTCATCACAGGAGGTGGCCGCGTAGCAGGCCGAGGTGAGCCGGTCGGCCTTGTCGTAGGCGTACGCGACGGACTCCGAGGTGCCGCCCCGGGTGGTGACGACCCGGGTCGGGTTGCCGACGGCGTCGAGTTCGAGTTGGAACGCCGACACCGGGTCCTGCGGCACCGGGACCGGGGTGACCGGGGCGGAGGGTTCCGACGCCTTCCCGGCGCCGTCCCTGTCGTGGGCGGCGACGGTGAAGGTGTACGCCGTGCCGGCGTCCAGCCCGTTCACCACCGCGCTCGTGGCGTTCGCGCCGACGGTGGTGGTCCTGCCGCCCGGCGAGGCGGTCACCGTGTAGCCGGCGACGTCGTTGTCCCGCGGCGGCTTCCAGGAGACGACCGCCAGGCCCGCGCCCGGCTGGGCGGTCACCGCGGTCGGCGCGTCGGGGCGGTCACCGAGGGCGAGCAGCCCGCCGTCCGGCAGCTTGGCCTGTTGCGCCTCGGGCGCCCGTTCGGTGCCGATGGCGGTCAGCCGGCCGGCGTCGTCGTACGTGCGCCGCTCGATCAGCCCGGTCGCGGCCGGTAGCCGGGTGACCTCCCGCCGGCCCGCCACGTCGTAGTCGAATCCCCAGGTCGCCGGGGTCGCCCCGACGGATCCACCCGAGGCGGTCAGCGTCTTCATCTGGCTGTCCGCGTCGTACGTCGCGGAGACCCTCGTGCCGTCCGGGTACTCGCGCAGCGTGATGTTGCCGCGCGCGTCGTACTCGTAACGGAACTTCTCCTCCAGGTCGGCCTCGACGCGGGTGACGGACTGGATCTGGTCCTCGTCGTCGTAGGCGACCGTGCGGTGACCGGTCGGGTCGACGTACGCGGTGGTCCGGTCCTTGGCGTCGTACCGCCAGGAGTAGCGCGGCCCCTCGCTGCCGAGGGTGCGGGTGTCGCGGCGGTTGACGATGTCGTACGTGTCGACGATGGTGCGCCTGGCCCGCTCCTCGGAGGTGAGCCGCTCGTGCTCCCGGCGGGTCAGGCTGGAGACGCGGTTGCCCTCGACGTCGTAGCCGTACTCGGTGACCCGGCCCAGCGGGTCGGTCTCCCTGGTCAGCCGGCCGCCGTCGTCGTACGACATCCAGGTGCGGTTGCCGTTCGGGTCGCGTACGGAGGCCACCAGGCCGTCGTCGAAGTAGTCGTAGACGGTGGTGTACCGGGTCGGGTCGAACAGGTCGCGTGGGGCGTCCGGGGTGCGCACGGTGCGCGGCAGGTTGTCGTCCCGGTAGGTGTAGTGCGTGGTGCGGTTCTTGGCGTCGGTGACCGAGGTCAGCCGGTTGTTGGCGTCGTAGCGGTACGTCGTGGTGTGGTCGAGCGGGTCGACGACCTTGGACGGGTTGCCGGCCAGGTCGTACTCGTGGTGGGTGGTGAAGCGCTCCCCGTCGGCGCCCGGGAGGTTGCCCCGGGGCTCGGTGGAGCTGGCCAGCATGCCGTCGTCGTCGTAGACGAAGGTGCTGATGCCGCCGGTCGCCCGCTTCGTCTTGACCTTGTTGCCCGCCTCGTCGTACTCGTACTCGACGACGCCCTGCTGCGGGTCCTTGATGCGGGTCTGCTGGCCGTTGTCGTCGTACCCCATCTCGGTGCGGCGTCGCAGGTTGTCCTGGGTGGCGGTGACGTTGCCGACGTTGTCCCGCTCGAACGTCGACTGCTTGTTGTGCTCGTCCGTCTTGGACGTGGTCCGGTCCAGTTCGTCCACGCCGATGTCGCGCTTGACGGTGATGCCACCCGGATAGGGGCGTTCCATCCGCAGCGGGTTGTCGTTGGCGTCGTAGAAGTAGGTGGTGGTGAAGTCGGCCGCGTTCGCGCCGGGCAGGTTGCCGCGCGGCGAGGTGACCTTGTGCAGCAGGCCCTTGGCGTTGTAGCGGTAGGTCGTCACCGGGTCCGGCTGGTCGTCCAGCTCCAGCCGGGCCGAGGCGCGCCGCCCCGCGTCCGTGTACGTGTAGGACATCGTCCGGCGCGGATCCTTGACGACCTTGAGCAGGCCGTTGTCGAGGTACCGGTACTCGGTGCGGGCCCCCATCGGCGTCGTCTGGGACCGTGTGCGGCCCACGTCGTCGTAGCTGGTCCGCCAAGGGTGGGCCTTGCCCGGCTCGTGCACCTCCGTGGTGCGGTCCTGGGCGTCGAACTCGTAGCGGGTTGTGTAGTCGCCACGGTCGGCCTTCGGCACGGTGCCGCGCGGGTCGGTCACCGCGATCTGCCGGCCGACCCGGTCGTACGCGAACTCGACCCGGCGACCCATCGGCGAGACGACCGCCTTCGGCAGGCCGCTGTTCGGGTGGCCGACTGGCAGGTACTCGTACCGGGTCACCTTCTTGCGCTGGTCGGTCCGGGCGACGAGCAGGCCGCGCTCGTCGTAGGCGTAGGTGATGGTGTTCTTCTTCGCGTCGGTGCTCTTGACCAGCTCGTCGAACTCGTTGTATTCGTCCTCCCAGACCTTGCCGTTGCCGTCGGTGTGCCTGGTCGGGTTGTTCCGGGCGTCGTAGGTGGTCTTCTCGTCGAAGTTCAGTGACTGCGGCGCCTTCCGGCGCGTCCGGTTGCCCCGGTCGTCGAACTCGGACTCGTGCTGGCTGTGCTTGCCGTTGACCACGAGACCGCGGTTGAGCGCGCCGTCGTAGCGGTGGTGCTCCGAGTCGCCGTTGCCGCGCTGGGTGTAGACCAGCACGTTGCCCCGGTAGCCGTCGTAGATCCGCACCCCGTCGGCGTCGGTGGTCAGCGACTCCTGCCGGTCGGCCCGCCACTCGAACGTGGTCGCCTTGCCCAGCGCGTCGAACTGCCGCACCACCCGGTCGCCCTCGTCGTACTCGGTGCGGACCTCGACGACCTTGTCCGGGTTGGTGACGGTCGTGAGCAGGCCGTCCGGGTCGTACCCGTACTTCCAGAGCTTGCCGCGCGCGTCCGAGTGCGCGGTGAGCAGCGTGCCGGTGTAGAAGAACTTGACCCTGCGGTGGTCGGGCAGGCTGATCTCGCGGATCAGGCCGCCCTCGACCGCCGCCTTCGCCACCCGCCCCGAGGCGTCCGTGATCGTGATGCCGGATTCGGTGTACGCCAACCGCACGCCCATGCCGCGCGGGTTGAGGATCGAGACCAGCCGCCCCTGCGCGTCGAAGGTGTGGGCGATGTTCCGGGGGGTGGTCAGCTCCCAGCCGTCCCCGGCCCTGCGCAGGTTCGACCGCACCCCCGGCGGCCGGCGGTAGCTCTCCCCCTCCAGCCGGTACGTCGCCTCGGCGCCGTCCTCGGCCCGGACGATCGCGCCGCCCTCGGTCGCGGTCACCGTCATGCCGTACGACCAGGCCCAGCCGCCGCCGAGCGGGCCGACCCCGTTGGCGGACGAGTAGGTGCGGGAGGAGTTGAACGGCACCCCGAACGACGCCATCGCCAGGTCCTGCTCGACCTGGACGAAGGACCCGATGGCGGTGTTGACGCCGTTGGCCCGGATCGCCTGGCCGGCGCTGGTCAGCGCGAGCGCGTTGCCGCAACCGCAGCCGGCCGCCTGACCACGCGGGATCGCCGGCGGCTCGATGGTGGCCCGGGGCTGTGCCTCGGAACGCTCCGAGATGACCTCGCGGCCCTCGTCCAGGATCGCCGTGATGGTGACCTCGTAGGTCCGGCCCGCGTCGAGCACCCAGCCCTGGTCCTTGCCGAACGACCGGCAGTAGTCGCGCTGGCCGGAACAGGCCGACCCGGCGATCTCGTCCCGGGTGAGCGTGGTCGACGCCTGCTCGGTCTGCGACTGCTTGTCGTACGCGGTGACCCGCCAGGTCGACCAGGCGGGGGCATCGGCGTCGACGTTGAAGTACAGGCTCAGCGAGGTGTCCCCGAGCAGGAAGCCGGGCCGCAGCAGCACGTCGGTGAAGACCCGGTCCTCGGCCGCCACCCGAGCACCGGTGCGCCGGTCCCAGTCGGCCCGGGCCAGTGCCCGCGGCGTGCCGTCGGCGCGCACCTCCGGGGGTACCACGGGTGGACGCTTGTCCGGTGGAAAGGCGGTGTCGGGGCGTACGCCCTTCGGCATCGGCCGGTCGACCGGCCCCTGCCCGGGCGCGGGTGCCGGGATCTGCGCCGCCCGCGCCCAACTTCTCTCGGCTGGCGGCGCCAGCGTGACGATCAGGATCAGCATGCAGAAGCCGGCCAACCAACGGCTACGGCTCAGCACAGTACGACTGGACAAGGTGGGATCCTCCCCCGTGGACGGATATGCCTGTCGTTTCCGGTTGATCCGTAGCCGAGAATAGACGCTTCTCTATAAGTTGCCTTGGTCGGCTTTATGACAGAAACCCGCTTCGTAAATCCAGGAAGAGACCCTGCGGGATCATCGATCTTCACAGTTACCCGGCGATTCCGGCCGTGCCGACCGCGTCGCCACGGGGCCACCTCAACCCGCCGCCCCCGCCTCAGGCACCGCCACTCACCAGCCGACCCTCGCCGCACAGTGCCGCCGGCACGGCAGAATCAGGCGGGGCGCAATTGCAGCACTGCACTTTGCCTTGTGCACTGCGGACGCACGCCTCGCCCGCATTTCGGATCGCCGGACACCGCCGAATTCCGCCCCGGCGATCAGGACGGCATGGACATCACCCAGCCTTTTCAAGGCCCATGGCACCCTGATCATCATTGGCCGGCCCGGCGCTCGTGGATCGCGTCAGCGACCGGCGACATTCGGGCGCAGTCGGGGCGACGGCGGGCGCACCTCACGACGCGGCGGCCCGCGCCCGTCGCAAGCCTCCGCGCGGTGCAGGAATCTTTCAATGCATCGATGACTGTGGTTGAATTCCGCCATGCGAAGAGGCCTCGTCTGGCTGGCGGCCCTGCTGGTCGCCGCCCCACTGCTCGTCAGCCCGGGCGTAGCCCAGGCCGCCACCGCCACCCCCTCGCTGGTCATCGCCAGCGACTTCCCCGACCCCGACGTCGTCAAGTTCGGCAGCACCTACTACGCGTATTCGACGAACAACGGCCACGGCAACGTCCCGGTCGCCACGGCCACCTCGCTGACCGGAACCTGGACCCGCCGCCCCGACGCGATGCCGACGCTCGGCGCCTGGGCCAACGGGGGCCTGACCTGGGCGCCCGACGTGTCGCAGCGGGCCGACGGCCGCTACCTGCTCTACTACACCGCCCGCAGCCGGGCCACCGGCCGCCAGTGCCTCGGCGCCGCGCTGGCCACGTCACCGCTCGGGCCGTTCACCTCCGTCGGCACCCAGCCGCTGGTCTGCAACGCCGGCGAGGGCGGCGACATCGACGCGGCGAGCTTCACCGACAGCACCGGGCTGCGTTACCTGCTCTACAAGGACGACGGCAACGCCATCGGCCAGCCGACGAGCCTCTGGCTGCAACGGGTCGCGGCCGACGGCGTGACCCTCCAGGGCGCCAGGGTGGAGCTGCTGCGCAGCGGGCGCGCCGAGGAGGGCGGCATCATCGAGGCGCCGGTGCTGACCAAGGTCGGCGCGCAGTACGTGCTGTTCTACTCCCTCGGCGGTTACGGCGGCGACGGCTACCAGACCAGCTACGCCACCTCGACCTCGCTGACCGGCCCGTACACCAAGGCGTACCGCTCGCTGATGACCACGGCGTCGCTGGACTCGGCCGTGCGGGGGCCGGGCGGCGCGGACGTGGTCCGCGAGGCGGGCGGCGACCACATCGTGTTCCACGGCTGGATCAACAACTACTCCGCCCGCGGCATGTACGTGGCGGCGCTGGGCTGGGCCGGCGGGTACCCCGTGGTGCGGGGCAGCCGGGTGCGCTACGAGGCCGAGCGCGGCACGCTCAACCACTGCGCGGCGCGCACCGCCGCGAACACGTCACAGGGCCAGGTCGTGGCGTACATCGACTACGCGGACAGCTGGGTCGAGGTGACCGTCTTCGCGCCCCGGGCCGGCGGGTACCGCGCGCACGTGGCCTACGCCGCCGGCTACGGCGACGCCCAGCACACGCTGACGGTCAACGGCGCGAACCCGAAGGTCGTCACCTACCCCAACACGGGCTGGGACGTCTGGCGGCAGGTGGGCGTCGACGTCACGCTGAACGCGGGCTTCAACACGCTCCGGTTCACCTATCTGAGCCGCTGGGCGGAACTCGACTTCGTCGAGGTCGCGTAACACGAAGACCCGGCTGCCTCGGAACGACGCGGGCCGAGGCGGCCGGTGGCACGTGGAGCCATGCCGGAAACCGCCGGGTCGGTTCAGGCCGACGCGTCGAACTGACCCACACGGGCAGCCCTGACGACCGACGGGCTCACCGAGCGGTTTCTCACCTGGGCCCAACCGGTCGTGGCGCGGCCTCTCAGGCGGGAGCGAGGCAGAACACGACGTCGACGAAGTCGGAGCGCTTCTCCCAGTTGGAGTAGTGGAAGTCGACGTAGGCCGGCGCCTCCGCCTTGCACAGTTCGATGGCCTGCCCCTCGTCGGTGACCGGCCGCTCGATCCGCGCCAGGACCCGCTGGGTCCCGTTGCCACAGGGGGCGACCTTCAGTACCAGCGTCTCCGCCTGCCTGACGATGCGTACACACTGCTCGGCCTGCACGAACTGTTCGTCACCGTTGGCCTTCACCGTCGAGGTGGGGGCTCCAGCGTCCACCGACGTGGTCGGCACCGGCGGCGGCGGATTGCGGGAGTCGGCCCACTCGATCATCTGGAACACCAGTCCGACGATGCCAGCGATGGCCGCAGCCGCGCCCAGCCAGCGGAAGAGGGCCCGCACCCAGCCCCGGCCCGGCTCGCTCTCGTCATCCATCACGGCGCCTCCGACATCGATCGTTCACCGAGGACGTTGAGGTGGATCAGGAATTCACACTGACACACGCCGAGAAGGGCACCGAGCCCTGGAATCCTGCCGCGCGAGGGCCCGCGTACGCACGTTTGCGCAGGTGAAGGCACCTCCAACGGTTGCGGGTTCCGATTTCGCCCGCCGGCGGCGAGCGCCGACAGTCAGATGTCCGACGGACACCGCCGCCTCGTCGGGGGCCGGGCCGTCCCGTCCTACGGGCAGCCGCTCCGCCGGCAGGGTGCGCCGTGACACGCCGCTCACCGAAGGGGCGGGGGCACGACCTCGTCCGTGGCGGCGGTCAGCACGAAGGTCTCCAGGGACTCGCCGCCGTACCAGTCGGTGCGGCGGCCCACGTGGCTCATCCCGAGTCGGCGCGCCACCGCCATCGACGCCTCGTTGCCGGGCGCCACGACGGCGTAGACCTCCCGGGTGCCGGTCGCCAACTCCCGGGCCACCAGGGCGCGGGCCGCCTCGGTGGCGTACCCGTGGCCCCACGAGTCGGGGTGCAGGTGCCAACCCACCTCGATGTCGTCGGTCGGCACGCGCTCGTCCCGCCCCGGCAGCGGCTTGAGCAGCACCGTGCCGGCCACCACGCCGGCGTCGCGGACCTCGATCGCCCAGGTGCCGTACCGGCCGCCGTGGTCCGCGTGCCGCTCCCGCCACATCGCCAGCCGGTCGGCGGCCTGCGCGGGGTCGGTCAGCGGCAGGCCGGGCGCGCCCAGCCAGCGGGCGACCTCGGGACGGGAGTAGATGTCGAAGAGCCGGGTCAGGTCGGCCGGGTCCGCCGTCCAGTCCCGCACGACCAGGCGTTCCGTGGCGAGGATTCCCATTCCCGCGATCCTAGGGAGCAGCGGACGACCGAGGGCCGCCGGGCCGCCCACCGGCAGACGCCCGAGGGGTGCTGCCGGCGGCCGGTCAAGAGGTAATGCCGGGCCGGCTCCCGGCGGGCGGTCGGGGGGCGCCGGGCCGGTCGGGGGCGGACGACGGGACGGGCATGAATGGCAACGACGTTGATCTATGCAAGTCTCTTACGATCATCGATCGTTATTGGTTGAATACCTTCACCTTCCGCCACCGAACCCCTCACCTCCGGAGGCACCTCTTGAGACTCGCCACCGTCGCGCGCGCCCTGGTCGCCGGGCTGACCGGAGCCGCCATGGTGCTGCTCGGCCCGGCCGGATCCGCGTCCGCAGCGACCACCACCGTGGACAACGCGACCGCCGGGAGCTTCACCGCCAGCGCCAACTGGGGCACGTCGTCCTGGGCCGGCCAGAAGTACGGCGCCGACTACCGGTTCGCGACGCCCTACACCGGCGGCAGTGACGCCGCCTGGTTCAGCGCGTCGGTCGCGGCCACCGGCGCGCACCTCGTCGAGGTGTGGTACCCGGCGGACGCCGGATACAACAGCGCCACCCCGTTCATCGTGGCCACCAGCGGCGGCAACCAGACCGTGATCGTGGACCAACGCGCCAACGGCGGCCGTTGGGTCAGCCTCGGCACGTTCACGCTGGCGGCCGGGGAGCACCCCGTCGTCGGGGTGAGCCGCTGGACCACCGCCACGGGCTACGTCGTCGCGGACGCCGTCCGGATCACCCCCACCACCGGCACCCCCGCCACCTTCTCCCTGCCGCTGGCGAAGAGCGCGCTGCCCCGCAGCGAGTACGACGACCCGCACCACGACTACCCCGCCATCGACCTGCCCGTCGGCACCGGCACCAGGGCGTACGCCGTGCGGGCCGGCACCGTGACGATCATCAACGACAGCTCCTGCGGCCAGGGCGTCAACCTCACCGGCACCGACGGCGCGGTGTACACGTACTGCCACTTCTCGGCGTGGTCGGTCACCAACGGCGCGACGGTGGCGCCGGGGCAGCAGATCGGCCTCACCGGCAACACCGGCAACTCCACCGGGCCGCACCTGCACTTCGGCATCCGCACCGGCAGCACCCGGCGGTGCCCGCAGAACTTCCTGCTGGCGCTCTACGACGGGGTGACCCCGCCGGCGGCGACGAGCCTGCCCACCACCGGCTGCTACTACGCCACCCTCGGCGCCAGCGAGGTCCCGCCGCTGGGCTGACCGCACGTCGCGTCCCCGCCGGAGCCGCCGGACCCACCCTCTCCGGCGGCTCCGCCGTACGCCGGGACGACAAGGACGCCGGCTCCGCCGTAGGCCGGGACCACAAGGACGCCGGCTCCGCCGCGCATCGGCACCCCGACCGGGCGGGCCGGGGCCGCCGCGAAGCCCGGACGCCGCAGGCGTCGATCCGGTTGCGGTCGGCGGTACGGTGCGTGACGCGAGGCGGTACGGGGAAAGAAGCCGCGATGGGCGACGGATGGCGGCGGGCGAAACGGGTCACCGGTGCGGCGTTCCGGCCGCTGCGGGGGCGGGACCTGTCCCTGCACGCCGCCGCCATCACCTTCTACGGGGCGATCGCCGTGGTGCCGGTGGCCCTGCTGGCGATCTGGCTGACCTCGCTGCTGGCCGGCGCGGACCGCGTACGGCGGCTCACCTCGCACGCCGTCGAGACGCTGCCGGACGCGATCGGCGCGCCCCACGCGGTGCGGGCGCTGGTCGAGGCCGGGGTGGGATTGACTCCTCTGCTGGCCCTGGCGTCGCTGCTGCCGGCGTCGCTCTACGGCGAGGGGCTGCGCCGCGCCTTCGTCTCGGTCGCCATGCCGCGCAGCGAGGAGTCGCTGGTCGGCTGGCGGGGCCGGCTGCTGTTGCTGCCGCTGCTGGCCCCGGCCCCGGCCCTGCTGCTGTCGATCCTGCTCGCGCTGCCCACCACCACCGGGCTGGTCCGGCAGGGCGGCTGGATGGGCGTGCTGGGGGTGGTGCTGTCGTTCCTGGCGGTCTGGCTGGTGCTCACCCCGGTGCTGCTCTGGCTGTTCCGGGTGGTCGGCCCGGCGTCGCCGGACTGGCTCTCCGCGCTGGGCGTCGGGTCGTTCACGGCGGCGAACCTCTCCGGTTTCCTGCACGGCTTCGTGCTCTTCGCCTCGCTCCCGATCGACCTGGGGGTGCCGTTCGGGGGCTTCGACGAGATCGGGGCGGGGGTGGCGGTCCTGCTCTGGCTCTATCTCTTCCACGTGATCGTGCTGGCCGGCTACTCCGCCACCCTCGCCCTCTCCGCCTGGCGCGCGCGCCGCGCTTGACCGCCACGTTCGTCGCCGCGCCGCCCGTCGACCGGGCGCAGGATCAGCGTCGGAACGGGCCGGAGACCTCGTAGGTGATCCCGTCGCTGCCGGTGATGCTGCCGGAGGGCCCGCGCTGGGAGGAGAAGTAGAGGCGCGACCCGTCGGGGGAGAACGCCGGGCCGGTGATCTCCGAGTCGGACTGGCCGAGCAGGCGCAGGAACGGGCTGACCACCCCGGCCGGGGTGATCACGTTGATCTCCATGTTGCCGCCGTCCTCGGCGACGTAGAGGTCCCCGCCGGCCGTGCCGGTGATGTTGTCCACGCCGGTCAGCGGCGCGGCTCCCGCCGGCACCAGCGAGTCGTCGTAGGCCAGGTCGAGGCGCTCGTTCACCGCGTCGTACGCCCACACCCGGTTGTCGCCCTTGGTGGTGAACCAGCAGGTGTTCCGGTCGTACCAGCAGCCCTCGCCGCCGTCGAAGTGCCGCGCGGCGTCGACCTGCCGGCGGGTCGGCGTCGGAAAACCGTCCCGGTCCGGCAGGTCCCGCCAGGTCACCGGCCCGGTCACCTGGTCGGCCGGGGCGCAGAGCACCTGCACCCTGCCGGTGCGCAGGTCGCCCCAGGTGTCGGGGACGAAGCGGTAGAAGCAGCCGTCGTCCTCGTCCTCGGTCAGGTAGACCACCCGCCGCTGCGGGTCGCAGGCGGCGGCCTCGTGGGTGAACCGGCCCATCCTGGTCCGTTCCTCGGCGGCCCGGCTGCCGTCCGGCCAGGTCTCGAAGACCCGGCCCAGCGGCACCTCCTCGCAGGAGAGCCAGGTGCCCCACGGGGTCGGCCCGCCGGCGCAGTTGACGTTGGTCCCGCCGAGGATCCGGTACGCCGCCGCGACCGAGCCGTCGGCCCGGAACCGCACCGCCGAGGCGCCGCCGACCAGGGGCACCTCGGAGTTGGAGACGTAGATCCAGCCGTCGCCGGCCCGGAAGCAGGCCCCGCCGTCCGGCGCCCAGTGCCACACGTACGACGTGCCGGGCACCCGCTGCCCGGAGCGGGCCACGATCCTGCCGGTGAAGCCGGCCGGTAACTGGAGGCCGTTGCCGTCGGCGGCGAGCAGGTCGCCGTACGGGCTGGGGCCCGGCTGGGCGGGGGCGGCGAGCGCGGCGCCGGCCCAGAGGCTGCCGGCGAAGGCGGCGCCACCGGCGACGGTGGCACGCAGCAGGGTACGACGGTCCATCAGAGGCCTCCCGGAGGGGACGGGGACGGTGTCCTGTCGACGCTAGAGCCCAACAAGACATCGATGGAAGCCTCTATTTGGTGAACGCGGCGTGACGGGTCTCCGGGGCCACCGGCCCGGGCTCGTCGGACTCGCGGAGGCCGAAGCGCCGGTAGACCCGCCCGAGCGGGCCGGGCGCCCACCAGTTCCACCGGCCGAGCAGCCGCATCGTGGCCGGCACCAGCAGCGCCCGGACCAGCGTCGCGTCCACCACGATCGCCACGATCATGCCGATCCCGATGAGCTTGATGTACGCCATCTCGCCCGTCGCGAAGCCGGCCACCACGATGATCAGCAGCAGCGCGGCGGCCGTGATGATCCGCCCGGTGCGCTGCAACGCGACCGCCACCGACGCGGTGTTGTCGCCCGTACGGTCCCACTCCTCACGCACCCGGGAGAGCAGGAACACCTCGTAGTCGGTCGCCAGCCCGAAGAGCACGGCGAGCATGAGGATCGGGTTGCTGGGTTCGATGAAACCGGTCGGGGTGAAGCCGAGCAGGTCGGCGAAGTGCCCGTCCTGGAAGATCCAGACCACCACGCCGAACGACGCGCCGATCGACACCAGGTTCATCAGCACGGCCTTGACCGGCAGCACCACCGAACCGAAGGCGAGGAAGAGCAGGACCAGGATCGCGGCGGCCATCAGCAGGGCCATCCAGGGCAGCCGGTCGGCGAGGCCGTCGATCAGGTCGAGGTCGGCGCCGGGCCGGCCGCCGACGAGCACCTCGGCGCCGGCCGGCGGAGGCAGGTCGCGCAGCGCCCGGACCACGTCGTGCGCCGCGTCGCCGGTCGGCTCGCCCGGATAGGTCACCGTCAGCAGCGTCGACGCGCCCCGGTTGGCCGCCACCTGCACCCTGGTCACGCCCGGCACGGCGTCCACCCGGTCGACGAAGGGCCGCACCTGCTCCGGGGACGCCCCGGAGACCAGCACGTCGATCGGCGCGATCGTGCCGCCGGGGAACTCCGCGGCGATCCGCTCGGAGACCACCCGGGGCTCGGCGGAGGCGGGCAGCACCCGGTCGTCGAACCCGCCGAACTCCATCCGCAGGACCGGCGTGGCCAGCAGCAGGAGCAGCACGGTCACCCCGACCAGGTAGCGCACCGGGCGGCGCATCACGCTGTGCGCGATCCGGGCCCAGGCGCCGCCCGTCGCGCCCTCCGCCGGCCGCCCACCGCGCGCCCCACGCCGCCACGGCAGCGGTACGCGCAGCGCGTCGATCCGGTGGCCGAGCACCGCGAGCAGGGCCGGCAGCACGGTCAACGCCGCCAGCATGGCGACCAGCACGGCGGCCATCCCGCCGAGCGCCATCGAGCGCAGGAACGCCTGCGGGAAGATCAGCAGGCTGGCCATGGCGGTCGCGATGGTGAGCCCGGAGACCAGCACCGTCCGCCCGGCCGTGGCCATGGTCCGGCGGATCGCGGCCGGGGTGTCGTGCCCGGCGGCCAGTTCCTCGCGGAACCGGCTCACCACGAAGAGCGCGTAGTCGACCGCCATGCCCAGGCCGATCAGGGTGATGACGTTGATGGCGAAGACCGACACGTCGGTGACCATGTTGAGCAGCCGGACGGCGACGAACGCGCCGAGGATGGCGAGCCCGCCGATGAGCAGGGGCGTGGAGGCCGCCACCAGCCCGCCGAAGATCAGCACGAGCAGCACCAGCAGCACCGGCATGGAGAGCAGTTCCGCGCGGGTGATGTCCTCCGTGGTCTGGGCGTTCGACTCCTGCAGGGCCGCCGTGGCGCCGCCGACCTCGGTCCGTACGCCGGGCGCCGTAAGGGCGGGCCGCAGTTCCTCGTACGCGGCTGCCTTGTCGTCCTTGTCGGCGGCCCGGAGCTGGATCAGCGCGTAGGTGGCCCGGCGGTCGGTGGAGAGCAGCGCGGGGGCCTGGGTGTCGTACCAGGTGGTGACGCTGGTGATGTCCGGACGCGCGCGGAGCCCGGCGACGGTGGCCGCGACCGGGTCACGGAAGGCGGGCTGGTCCACGGTCGGCCCGTCGCTGGACCAGAGCACGACGAGGTCGGCGCCCTGCGGACCCAGCTCACGGGTGATCCGCTCGGCGGCCCGGCTGGACTCGCTCGCCGGGTCGTCGAAGCCGCCGCCGGTGAGCTGCCCGAAGACGCCGACGCCCCAGGTGGAGCCGACCGCGACGAGCACCAGGGCGGCGGCCAGCACCGACCAGCGCAGTCGGACCACCATGTGTCCCCACCAGGCGAACATTCGCCTCTCCCTCCACAGCTGGTCAGCTGCTATCATCGCTAATTCCGGTGAACAGCGTTAACTATCGCAACGGTGAATTGTCTGGTCAAGGTGATTGTCGATGGCCGCACCCACTCGGCGGGAACGCCTGCGCAAGGCGACCGTCGCCGAAATCAAGGACGGGGCACGCCGCCTGTTGGTGACGGGCGGGGTCGACGCGATATCGCTGCGGGCCATCGCCCGTGACATGGGCATGACGGCGCCGGCCATCTACCGCTACTTCCCGAGCCTGGATGCGCTGGTCTCCGCGCTGGCCGGCGACCTCTACGACGAGTTGCGGCGCTGCCTGGAGGCGGCCCGCGACGACGCCGGGCCCGATCCGGTCGACCAGCTGCTGACCATGTCCCGGGCGTTCCGCGCCTGGTCGGTGGCGCACCCCGCCGAGTTCGGGCTGATCTTCGGCGCCCCGCCCCCCGGGCGCAACGCCCCCGTCGACGACGGCGAGCACCCCGGTGCCCGTCTCGGGGCGGTCTTCGTCCGGCCGATCCTCGACCTGTGGCGCCGGTCGCCGTTCCGCGCCCCGCCCGGCGAGCTGCTCCACCGACGGCTGGGCGGGTTGCTGGAGCCGCTGCGGCTCAGCCACGGCGAGGTGCCGGTCGAGGTCGCGTACGCCTTCCTCTCCGGCTGGACCCGGCTCTACGGGCTGGTCGCCATGGAGGTCTTCCACCAGTTCGACTGGGCGGTCACCGACACCGAGGCGCTCTTCGAACTGGAGCTGGAGACGTTCACCGCCCAACTGCTGCACGACCCGTCCCCGGGCGGCAGCCGGCCGGCCGGAGCGGGCTCCGCGGCTGCCGGCTCCGCGCCCGATGCGGCTCCGGTGCCCGGCGCGGTCCGGGCACCCGATGTGGCTGCCCCGCGTCGGGACGCACCGGCCGGCGGCGAAGGGCTGACCGGCGGCGGCCCGGGGCAGTAGGCTCCCCCGGCATGGGTGACGAGCTGCCGACCCGGGCCGACGTGGTGATCGTCGGGTCCGGGCACAACGGTCTGGTGTCCGCGATCCTGCTCGCCCGCGCCGGGCTCGACGTGCTGGTGCTGGAGGCGGCGGACGTCATCGGCGGGGCCACCCGCACCGAGGCCCCCTTCCCCCGGGTGCCCGGGCTGCGCCACTCCACCGGGTCGTACCTGCTCGGGCTGATGCCGCCGGAGCTGCTCGCCACGCTGGGCGTACGCATCCCGGTGCTGCGCCGCGACCCGCACTACTTCCTGCCCACCCCGGGCGGCCCCGGCTCGCCGTACCTGCTCTTCGGCAGCGACACCGCCGCCACCCGGGCGCAGCTCGCGGAGTTCTTCTCCCCCGCCGACGTGGCCGCCGACGACGCCCTCCAGGCCGAGCTGGCCGCGCTGCGCGAGGACCTCGCCCCCGCCTGGCTGGCCGAGCCGCTGCCCGTCGAGGAGACCGCCGAGCGGTACGTCCGGCCGGCGCTGCGGCAGGTCTTCGTCGACCTGGTCCGCGGCTCGGTCGCCGCGCACCTGGCCCGCTTCGACTTCCGCTCCGAGCTGCTCATGAGCATGTACGCCGTCACCGACGGCCTCTCCGGGCTCAACGCCGGCCCCGACGACCCGGGCACCGGGCACAACTTCCTCGTCCACAACATGTGCCGGCTGCCCGGCTCCGACGGCACGTGGATGATCGCCCAGGGCGGCATGGGCACCGTGTCGCGTACCTTCGCCGACGCCGCCCGGGCCGCCGGCGCGACGATCCGCACCGGCACGCCGGTGCACGCGATCACCCTGGCCGGCGGCGCGGCCAGCGGGGTCGTCCTCGCCGACGGACGGGAGGTCGGCGCGCGGGTGGTGCTCGGCGCGTGCGACCCGTACCGCCTGATGGACCTGCTGCCCGACGGCGCGCTCCCGGCGCCGCTGGCCGAGCGGATGGCGGCGGTCCGCCGCCCCGGCACCACGCTCAAGCTCAACCTGGCGCTGACCGGGCTGCCCCGCTTCTCCTGCCTGCCCAAGGGCGCGCCCAGCCCGTTCGGCTCGACCATCCACCTGCTGCCCGGCTCGGAATCCCTCACCGGCGGGGGCGGCGAGTCGCCGATGGCGGCGCTGCGCGCCATGTGGGCGGACGTCCAGGCGGGGCGGCTGCCGGACGAGCCGACCATCGAGTGGTACCTGCACACCACCGTCGACCCCTCGCTGTCCGACGGCCGGCACCACTCGTCGGCGCTCTTCGTGCAGTCGGTGCCGTACGAGCTGGCCGGCACCACCTGGGACGAGGCGCTGCCCGGCTACGTCGACCGGTTGATCGGCATCTGCGAGCGGTACGCCCCCGGCACGGGTGACCTGATCGCCGACGCGGTGCCGCTGCCGCCGCCCGGCATCGAGGCGCACTTCGGCATCACCGGCGGGCACATCCACCACGTCGACAACACGGTCTCGTTCACCGACCGGATGCCGTACGCCACCGGCGTCGACGGCGTGTACGCGGGCAGCGCCGGCTGCCACCCGGCCGGCAGCGTCATCGGCGCGGCCGGCCACAACGCCGCCCGCCGCATCCTCACCGACCTCTCCCGCTGACCCGCCCCGGCGGGGCGGGGTGGTCAGGCGGCGGGGGTGGGGGTTTCGGCGTCCGTGCGGTGGGCGCGGATCTTGTGCCCGACGCTCGTCAGGCAGCGGCCGCTGGGCAGGTCGAACTTCCAGCCGTGCAGCTGACAGGTCAGCTGGTCGCCGTCGACGATGCCGAAGCGGGTCAGGTCCGCCTTCAGGTGCGGGCAGCGCCGCTGCACCACCCAGTCGCCGAGGGTGACGTCCTCGGCGTCGCTGGTGCGCTCGTGCTCGTCGTACCAGCCCTCGGCGTACTGGAGGCGCTCGGTGGAGAGGCACTTGAAGAAGGCGTAGACGAACTCGTTGTACTGGCCGATCCGGGCCGCCGAGAAGCGGCAGGAGAGGAAGAGGGAGTTGACCCAGTCCACCTCGCCGATGTGCAGCAGGTGCTCGATCAGCGCCCGCTCCGTACGGAAGCGGTAGCGGACCTTCTCGTCGGCGTACGGCCGGACCTGCTTGCCGGGGAAGTCCACGACGATCGACTCGACCGACTCCCCGTCGTAGCCGACCAGGTCGAAGCGGACCGGCCCGCCGACCCCCTTGGCCAGGTAGATCGACTCCTCCAGCAGGGGCTCGACCCGGCGCTGCATCTCCTTGAGCACGTCCACCTCGGGGTGCCGCCAGGACGCCTTCTCGGCCTCGATGACGGGCCGCTTGCGCTCGCGCATCTCCTCCAGGTGGGCCACCTTGTTGGCGAAGAACTCCTCCACGGGCACCGGGTGCGTCGTGCTGGCTCCGGAGGTGGTGATCTCCGCGACGCTGCCCGGGAGCAGCACGATACCGTTGGTGCCGCCGACCTTGGCGTACTCGCTCAGGAAGACCGACTGGTCGGGGAAGATGTTGCCCTCGTCGCCGTGGATGTCGTTGAACTGCCAGAGTTCGTCGTCGAGGAAGCACGGCGGGCCGGCGATCGGGAAGACGTGGTCGGCCTTCAGGTCGTCGATGTAGCGCCAGGTCCGGTCGAACTGCCGGTCCCGCTTCTGCTTGCCGAACGCCGTCTTCGCCGCCTGCGGCAGCTCGTAGACCATCGGGTACCAGATCGCGCCGGAGAACTGGAGCATGTGCGCGTGCACGTGGCCCAGCTCGGCGAAGACGCTCAGGTCGGTGGGGCGGGCGTCGTTCTGGTTGAGCAGCCGGACCCCGTCGTACTCCACCCACAGCGAGGAGTCGCCGATCGGGCCGTCGGTCGGGCTGGTCAACGCCTGAATCATGATCTTCAGGCCGCCGTCCAGCTCCACGACCTGCTCGTTCGGCGCCTTCAGGAACTTGGTGAAGCCCAGCTCGCGCAGCTCGTCCTCCATCTCGGAGGTGGGGAACGCGGGCAGCAGCACGGTCGCGTCCTTCGACACGAAGCGCTTCAGGTGCGCCGCGTCGAAGTGGTCCCGGTGCAGGTGCGAGACGTAGAGGTAGTCGACGTCGCCGAGGGCCTCCCAGTCGAGCAGGGAGTTGTCAGGAAACGGGAACCAAGAGGCGAAATAGGCGGGATTGACCCATGGGTCGCACAGGATGCTGCCGGCGGCCGTGTCGATCCGCATGCTGGCGTGTCCCGTACCGGTCACTCGCACCGCAGTTCCCCCTCAAAACGACAAACAAGGTGTACGCCTGAAACGCTACCGGAGGAAGTCTGGCGACCCACCCGCGACGCCGGTAGTGCCGATGCGCCCGGGCCGAGCCGGGACCTTGGTCCCACCTGCCGGCCCTCGTACGCCCTGCCGGCCAGGTCCGCCCCGCCCGGTGGGATCGTGTGGTCCGCCCCATCGGTCGGACCCAGCGCCGGGCCCGGCACGGGGCGTGCCAGACTAACCGGAGATCCGATCGCGAGGGAAGGACCGACAGTGGCAGGAAGCGAGCCGGTAACGTCGCCAGACCAGCACAAGCCCGGGCACCGCAAGTCCGGGCGGATCGGTGCGGTGGTCTCCGCGCTGGCCCTGCTGGCGATGCTCTGCGGCAACCACGAGGGCAGGGTCGAGGACTTCTGGCTGATCGGCCTGGCCGTGCTGCTGCTGGCCATCGTCATCGGTGACGTCGTGCTGCGGCGCAACGGCCTGCGGTCCTGACCGCACCCGCGTCAGCCGACGTCGCACCGGTCCGCGCGCCGGAGGAGACACGCACGAGGGCCCGCCCCCGACCGGGGAGCGGGCCCTCGCCGTACGCGGATCAGCGGCCGAACAGGATGTCCTGCACGTCCTTGAGCGCGGCGTCGACCTCGGCCTCGAAGTAGCCGCCGGGCACCAGCCCGAAACGCAGCGTGTCCAGGTCCTTCGGGTTCACCGGCATCGGGTTTCGCCCCTGCATGCCGCCCAGCAGCGTGTCGAAGAACCGGTCGACCTGGTCCGGGTCGTACCCGCTGCCGAACCGGCGTACCTGGAAGCTGCGACGGATCTGGTCGACGCGGTAGAGGTCGCTGCCCGGCGGGCCGGCCATCGGCGGGCCGGCCATCGGCGGCGGGCCACCCGCCGGCGGGCCACCCGCGGGCGGGCCGGCGACCGGGGGGCCGCCGAAGCCCTGCTGCGGGGGCGGCCCGGCCGGGCCCCGGCCCCGCATGTCACGCAACTCCCGTTCCGGCATCCGGATCTCGGCGGTCATGTCGGCGCGCGCACGCCGACCGGCCTCGAACCCGTCGAAGCGCGGCTGGTCGCCGTAGCCACCAGGGCCGTCGCCGTAGCCACCGGGACCCTCGCCGTAGCCGCCGGGACGGTCGCCGTAACCACCGGGGCGGTCACCGTAGCCACCGCCGGGAGCGCCGCCGGAGTTGCCCGGGCGATCGCCGTAACCACCGCCGGGACCGTCGCCGAAGTTGCCCGGGCGGTCACCGTAACCACCGCCGGGACCGTCGCCGAAGTTGCCCGGGCCGTCGCCGTAACCACCGCCGGGACCGTCGCCGTAGCCGCCGGGGCCGGCAGGCAGGCCACGGGGCGGCGGGCCGCCGTGGCCGCCCGGGCCCATCGGGCCGGGACCGCCCGGGCCGCGCGGCGGCTCGTAGCCGCCCCGGGGGGCGTCGTATCCACCGGCGAAGGCTCCGGTGGGCTCGTCGTAGCGGCCGTAGCGGTCGGCGGGCGGCCCGGCCTGCGCGGGCAGCGCCCGGGGCGGCATCGGCGGCATGCGGTCGTCGCGCACCGGCGGACCCATCCGGTCCTGGGGACCCATCCGGTCCGGCGGGCCGAGGCGGTCGGGCGGGCCCATCCGGTCGGCGTCCCGCGGGTCGCCACCGCGGCCACCGGCGCCACCGCGCTCCTCCAACTCGGCCAGCTGGCGCTCCACCCGGTCGAGGTGCAGGTCCACCTGCCACTCGTCGTAGCCGTTGAAACGGACCCGGAAGACGACGTCGTGGACCTCCTGGGAGGCGACGGGCGCACCCACGGGCCGGCCGTCGAGCGTCGCCTCGACCCGGTCCAGGAAGGCGTCGACCTCGTCGACCTTGTATCCCCGGCGGAGCGCCTTACGCCGGAAACGCTGACCCTGACTCGCCACTATGTCTCCTGGTCTCGTTCGCTACGCCCGGTCACGCCTTCTCCCCTGCCCGGTCGGTGTCCATGTCCTCGGCGGCGGCGAGCTGCCCACACGCTCCGTCGATCTCGCGGCCTCGGGTGTCCCGGACCGTCGTCGACACCCCGGCCTCGCGCAACCGCCGGACGAACTCCCGCTCCACCGGCTTCGGACTGGCGTCCCAGCGGCTGCCCGGAGTCGGGTTGAGGGGAATGAGGTTCACGTGGGTCAGCTTCCCAGCCAGCAGCCGCCCGAGCAGATCGGCTCGCCACGGCTGGTCGTTCACGTCTCTGATCATCGCGTACTCGATCGACACACGACGTCCCGTGCGGGCCGCGTAGTCCCACGCCGCGTCCAGCACCTCGGACACCTTCCAGCGCTGGTTGACCGGCACGAGTTCGTCGCGCAGCTCATCATCGGGGGCGTGCAGCGACAACGCAAGGGTCACCGAGAGGTCTTCGCTGGCCAGTCGGCGGATGGCCGGGACCAGGCCCACCGTGGAGACCGTGATGTGGCGCTGCGACAGCCCGAGCCCCTCGGGCGCCGGGGAGACCAGCCGACGGATCGCCGCGACCACCCGGGAGTAGTTGGCCAGCGGCTCGCCCATGCCCATGAAGACCACGTGCGACAGGCGCGGCGGCGAGCCCGCCACCGCTCCGGAGGCGGCCACCCCGGCCAGGTAGACCGCCTGGTCGACGATCTCGGCGGTGGAGAGGTTGCGGGTCAGCCCCGCCTGGCCGGTGGCGCAGAACGGGCAGGCCATGCCGCAGCCGGCCTGGCTGGAGATGCAGACGGTGACGCGGTCCGGGTAGCCCATCAGCACGCTCTCCACCAGCGAGCCGTCGTGCAGCCGCCAGAGTGCCTTGCGGGTCGCGCCGTCGTCGCAGGCCAGCTCGCGGACCGGGGTGAGCAGCCGGGGCAGGAGCCGGTCGGCGAGCTTCTCCCGGGTGGCGGCCGGCAGGTCGGTCATCTGCGCCGGGTCGCGCACCAGGCGACCGAAGTAGTGGGTGGAGACCTGCTTGGCGCGGAACGCCGGCTCCCCCAGCTCGGCGACCAGGGCCCGGCGGCCGGCGAGGTCGAGATCGGCGAGGTGACGGGGCGGCATCGCGGGCCGACGCCCGGGGGCGTCGGGGTCTGCGGGAATCAGGGGCAGGCTCGTCATGGCCCGTCCAGTCTGTCACGCCGGACTGTCGACACACCTGTCCGGAGGCGGCGAATCGCCTCCCGCCGCCCGGGCGGGACCGCTGACGACGGGTGATTCACGCCTCACTCCAGCACCGGGACGAAGACCGCCAGGAGCAGGTACGCGGTCGGCAGCGCGAAGAGGATCGAGTCCAGCCGGTCCATCAGGCCGCCGTGGCCCGGAAGCAGGTTGCTCATGTCCTTGACGCCGAGATCCCGCTTGATCATGGATTCGGCGAGGTCGCCGAGGACCGCCGCGCCCGAGACCGCCAGCCCGAAGAGCGCGCCCCACCACGGGGCCACGTCGAGGAGCAGCCAGAGCAGCAGGGCGCTGCCCAGCGCCGCGGCACCGACCGAGCCGGCGAAGCCCTCCCAGGACTTCTTGGGGCTCACCGAGGGGGCCATCGGATGCTTGCCGAAGTTGGCGCCGGCCGCGTACCCGCCGGTGTCGGAGAGGACCACCGCGACCAGCGTCACCAGCACCCGCCACTGCCCGTCGTCGGGTGCCGCCAGCAGCGCGGCGAACCCGCCGAGGAACGGCACGTAGACGGCGATGAGGGCGGCGGCGGTCAGGTCCCGCTGGAAGCCGCGCGGCCCGTCGCCGAGCCGCCAGACCATGGTGCCCAGCACGGTCACCAACAGGCCGAGACTCAGGGCGTCGGGGCCGGAGAACCAGGCCAGCCCGATGGTGAGCACCCCGCCGGCGATCAGCGGCACCAGCGGCGGGTGCGCGCCGCTGCGGCGTACCGCCCTGGCCATCTCCCAGATGCCGACAGCGACCGCCGCGGCCACCACCGCCACGAAGACGGGCCGGTAGAAGAAGAGCGGCACCACGACCAGGGCGGCGAGGGCCAGGCCGACGGCGATGGCCGCCGGCAGGTTGCGCCCGGCCCGGCTCGGGGCGGGCTGCTGGGTCGGGGGCCGGTCGAGGCTCGCCCGGCGCCGGCCGCGCTGCCGGCGACCCGGGGGCCGCGCGGGCTCCGGCTCCGGCTCGACGTCCCGGACCGGTTCGAGCTGCGCGGTCGGGTAGTCGGAGTCGTCGGGACCGTCGCGGTGGCCGTTGACCGCGGCCGGGTCGCCGCCCGCCGGCACGTCGGCGTGCGGACGGGTGCGGGCCGGTGCCTCGGCGTACGCGTCGGAGAGGACGGCGGGGCGCCGGTGCCACTGGCCCGGGTCGATCTCGGGCTCCGGCCAGGGCAGGCCGGGTGCCGGGGCGGGGGCGTCGGGGCGGTCCCAGCCGCGGGGCTCGGCGCTGCCGTGGGGGTCGAGGTGGGCCATCACGCACCGAGCGGGAGCGCTACGAGATCCACCAGCTGACGCACAACCACAACCATTCCCCTACCCGCGCGACTGTTCCGTCCGGTTGACCCGCCCGACGGCCGGCCGATCCCCACCGTTCACCGCAGGGTGCCGGGAATCGTGCCGAGCCTACTGCACCCACCGATGTCTCACGTCGGACCGGGCCCGTGCGGACCCCTCGGACGGCGGTGGCACCGGGCCCCACCGCCCCGGGCCGGGACGGCGCAGCGCCGGTGCCACGATGCCGTCGTCGCCGGCGGAGGCCGGCGTACGGGCTCACACCTCGAGGAGTTCGTTCTCCTTGTGCTTGATGAGGTCGTCGACGGCGGCGACGAAGCGCTGGGTCAGGTCGTCGAGTTCCTTCTCGGCGCGGCGGCCGTCGTCCTCGCCGACCTCGCCGTCCTTGACGAGCCGGTCCAGCTCCTCCTTGCCCTTGCGCCGGATGTTGCGGATGGCCACCTTGGCCTCCTCACCCTTGTGCCGGGCGACCTTGATCATGTCGCGGCGGCGCTCCTCGGTCATCTGCGGGAGCAGGATGCGGAGCTGGTTGCCCTCGTTGTTCGGGTTGGCGCCGAGGTCGGAGTCGCGGATCGCCTTCTCCATGGCGTTGATCTGCGAGTTGTCGTACGGCTTGATGATCACCATGCGCGGCTCGGGCACCCCGATGGACGCCATCTGGGGCAGTGGCGTGGGGCTGCCGTAGTAGTCGATGATGATCTTGGAGAACATGGCGGCGTTGGCGCGACCGGTGCGGATCGCGCCGAACTCCTCCTTGGCGTGCTCGATGGCACGCTCCATCTTCTCCTCGGCCTCGAGGAGGGTGTCGTCGATCACCGGTCTCCTCGCCTCCTTCTGTGCTCGTCGTGGGCTTGTCGTGTCGGAGGAACCGCTGAGCTCGGGGTCTGGCGACCACTCAGGCGGTGATCAGGGTGCCGATCTTGTCGCCACCCACGGCCCGGATGATGGTGTCGTCGCCCTGCGCGCCGAAGACCAGCATCGGCAGGCCGTTCTCCATGCACAGGCTGAACGCGGCGGCGTCGGCCACCCGCAGGTTACGCCGCAGCACCTCGGAGAAGGTGATCGAGTCGAACTTGCTGGCGGTCGGATCGACCCGCGGGTCGGCGCTGTAGACGCCGTCCACGCCGTTCTTGCTCATCAGCACCACGTCGGCGCGGATCTCCAGGGCCCGCTGGGCGGCCACGGTGTCGGTGGAGAAGTACGGCATGCCGGCGCCCGCGCCGAAGATCACCACACGGCCCTTCTCCAGGTGCCGGATGGCGCGCAGCGGGATGTACGGCTCGGCGACCTGGGCCATCGTGATCGCGGTCTGCACGCGCGTCTCGATGCCCTCCTTCTCCAGGAAGTCCTGCAACGCGAGGCAGTTCATCACGGTGCCGAGCATGCCCATGTAGTCGGCCCGGGCCCGGTCCATGCCGCGCTTCTGCAGCTCGGCGCCACGGAAGAAGTTGCCGCCGCCGACCACGACCGAGACCTGCACGCCGCGACGGACCACGGCGGCGATCTGCCGGGCGATGGCCTGCACGACGTCCGGGTCCACCCCGATCGCGCCCCCGCCGAACACCTCACCGGAGAGCTTCAGCACCACCCGGCGGGCCCGGCCGGGGGGTGGCGCCGTCGGATCGTCCGCCGCCAGACTCCGGTCACTCGCAACCTGCGTCATCCGCCCCGCCCTTCCCCATGCGCACGTCCCGTACGCCGCGTACCGCGAAACTGCCGTAGCCGACCCTATGCGACGAGGAGGCCGCGGTGCCTGTCACGTACACCGGCGGCCTCCTCGTCGACGTTTCCCTGCCCGGGGGCGCGCAGCGCCCGGGGCGGCTCAGGCCTGGCCGACCTCGAACCGGACGAAGCGGGTGACCTCGATGCCGGCCTCGGCCAGCACCTGCTTCACCGTCTTCTTGTTGTCGGCGACCGAGGACTGCTCGATCAGGACGTAGTCCTTGAAGAACGCGTTCACCCGGCCCTCGACGATCTTCGGCAGGGCCGCCTCGGGCTTGTTCTCCTCGCGGGCGGTCTGCTCGGCGATGCGCCGCTCGGAGTCGACGACCTCGGCCGGCACCTCGTCCCGGGTGAGGAACTTCGGCCGCATGGCGGCGATCTGCATCGCGACGGCCCGGGCGTCCGAGTCGGCCGCCTCGTCGGTCTTGCCGGTGTACTCCACCAGCACGCCGACCGCCGGGGGCAAGTCCTGGCTCTTGCGGTGCAGGTAGACGGCGGTGGTGCCGTCGACCTTGGCGAACCGGTTGAGGACGAGCTTCTCGCCGATCTTGGCGGACTGCTCCTGCACCAGGTCGGCCACGGTCTTGCCGTCCAGCTCGGTGGCGAGCAACTCCTCGGCGGTGCTGACGCCGCTGCGCTCGCCGTGCTCGACGAGCTGCTGGGCCAGCTCGATGAAGGCGTCGGTCTTGGCCACGAAGTCGGTCTCGCAGTTGAGCTCGAGCAGCGCCTTGCCGGAGTGGGCGATCAGGCCGTTGGCGGCCGTACGACCGGCCCGCTTGCCGACGTCCTTGGCGCCCTTGACGCGCAGGATCTCGACGGCCTTGTCGAAGTCGCCCTCGGCCTCGGTCAGCGCCTTCTTGCAGTCCATCATGCCGGCGCCGGTGAGGTCGCGGAGCTTCTTGACGTCCGCGGCGGTGAAGTTGGACATGGCTCTCTCTTCGGTGTTGAGACTGCGGGTGGGTTGGTCCCGGTGCCGGTTACCCGGATCCGGGCGCGACGTGCCCGGCGTACCTGCCGCTTTCCCGCCGCCCGGCGAACGGGCGGCGGGAAAGCGGCGGTGCGGTCACTCCGCGGCGGCGGTCGCCGGCTGCTCGGCCGGCTGGGCCTGCGGGGCCGCCTCGACCTGCTCGTCGGCCTTCTTCGGCTCCTCGAGCAGCTCGCGCTCCCACTCGGCCAGGGGCTCGTCGGAGGCGACGCCCGGCTCCGGCTTCTCGTCGCTACCGCGACGGCGGCCGGAACGGGCGATCAGGCCGTCGGCGACGGCGGCGGCCACGACCCTGGTCAGCAGCTCGGCCGAGCGGATCGCGTCGTCGTTGCCCGGGATCGGGAAGTCGACCTCGTCCGGGTCGCAGTTGGTGTCGAGCACCGCGATGACCGGGATGCCCAGCTTGCGGGCCTCGTCGACGGCGATGTGCTCCTTCTTGGTGTCGACCACCCAGATCGCGGCCGGGAGCTTCTGCATGTCCCGCAGACCACCGAGAGTGCGGGTCAGCTTGATCTTCTCGCGCGAGAGCTGCAGGGTCTCCTTCTTGGTGTACCCGGCGGCGGTGCCGCTCAGGTCACCCAGGGCCTCCAGCTCCTTCATCCGCTGGAGCCGCTTGTAGACCGTCTGGAAGTTGGTCAGCATGCCACCGAGCCAGCGGTGGTTGACGTACGGCTGACCGACCCGGGTCGCCTGCTCGGCGATGGCCTCCTGGGCCTGCTTCTTGGTGCCGACGAAGAGGATGCTGCCACCCTCGGCGACGGTCCCGCGCACGAACTCGTAGGCCTTCTCGATGTAGTCGAGGGTCTGGCGCAGGTCGATGATGTAGATACCGTTGCGCTCGGTGAAGATGAAGCGCTTCATCTTCGGGTTCCAGCGCCGGGTCTGGTGCCCGAAGTGGACACCGCTCTCCAGCAGCTGGCGCATGGTCACGACGGCCATGGTGGGGTACTCCTCGTGGTCCCTGGTTGTCCCGCCCGGCCAGGCGGCCGGGCGTCCTGGCGCCCGGTCGGCGGCCATGGCGGGCCCGACCAAGATCGGGACCAGGGAGGCCGTCGCCCCACGACGGCTCGTGGAGAGGGCGCGCGAGGTCGACCGCGCGAGGCGGTCGCCAGTCGACCAGTGTACGCCCCTTCCCCGCCCCCGATGCCTCGGGTGCGGGGAAGGGGTCGAACCACGTCATTTCCGGCACCCGGCGCGCCACTTGGCCTGGCCCGGGCGCACCGTCAGGCGCAGTGGCCCCGACGGTCGGGGGGTCAGCGGACCGCGAGGGCGGCGGCGACGAAGAGCACCAGGCCGACGGTCAGGTACGCCGTCGGCGGGCGCAGCCAGCCCCGGCTCCCCTCCGCCAACGACAGCCCGCCGGTGCGCAGCCCGTACAGGCCGATCGCGAAGATCGGCAGGCCGCAGACCAGGAAGATCCCCACCACGACGTCGGCGGTCGAGGCCGGGTCGCCGGTCACGCCGCCGAGCAGCACCCGGACCGCGGGGACCTCGAACACCAGGACCAGCAGGGTGAAGAGCGCGGCCAGCGCCGGCCGTCGGGTCCGGTAGACCCCGTCGCCCGCCGGCGTCCCCGGGTGGGGGGCGACCACCGGTGGGTACACCGGCATCTCCCCCGGCGCCAGGTCGGCGCGGGGCGCGATCGGCGTCATCGGCCCGGTCGGCATCTCCAACGGGTGCGGCGGCTCGACCGGCCGGGCGGGCTCGTCGACCGCCGTCTCGACCGGGTTCGCGGCCTCGGCCGCCCGCCCGGGCGCGACGATCGGGTAGCCGCCCAGCGGAGCCGGCCGGGTCGGGTCCACGGCACGCTCGACCGGTCCCGCCCCGGCCAGGGCGTCGACGCCCGACGTCGACAGCACGTCGCGGGCCTCCCGCGACTCCCGGGCGGCGCGCCGGCCCGGGCGGTCGGCGGGCAGTTCCCCGGAGACGTCCGGCTCCGCCTCGGCCCGGCGCGAGCGGCTCGTCCGGTATCCCTCGGTCTCCGACCGGGCGTCCCCGAGCGGCGGCACCGCCCCGAATCGCCCCGAATCGCCCTCGCCGAACCTCCCGACCTCCGATCCCGTGGCGGCGAACCGACCGGAGTCCTCGGGACCCGTGACCGCGAACCGGCCCGAGTCCTCCGGTCCGCCGAAGCGGCTCCGGTCGGCGTCGACGGCGCCGAAGCGCCCGGAGTCGGGCTCGACGGCCCCGAAGCGCCCCGAATCGGGCTCTGTCGACGCGCCGAAGCGTCCTGTCTCGCTGCGCCTGGTCCCCCCGGCCTCCCCGTAGCGGGCGTCCTCCCCGGCCCGACGCGGCTCGGGGGCGCTCAGGTCGTCGTCCCGGTACCGGGACTCCGCCGGCCCGCGCCAGTCCGCCTCCCCGTAGCCGCTCTCGCGGTCACGGTCACGGTCGGCCGGATACCAGCGCGACTCCTGATCCTCGACAAAGTTTCGTCGTCCGTCCACGTCCGGCACCGTATGCGACCCGCTCCACGGACGCCATCCGCCCCCCTGGGCATCGGCGTTTCCCACGCACTTGGTCGCCGCGCGGCGACAGTCGGGAACGAACGGCGGGCGAGCAGTGCGGCCGGGCCGGCTACGGGTGAGCAGGGCGGCGGAGGCCGGCTGCGGGTGAGCACGGCGGCTGGAGCAGGCTGCGGATGGCGGCTGTAGCCGGTTGGGGGTGGGTGCGGCGGCCGGTCGCGATGAGCCGCATAGCACGACGAGGGCATGATCGTCCGTTCGTCCACAGCTCGTCCGTCGTCCACAGGTTCCGCGCTTCGGGGCGGCGGATCCCCGTTCGCCGGGGCACCGTGCCGGACATGACGAAGCGGAACCAGGCGGTCGGCGCGTACGGGGAGCGGTGCGCCGTCCGGCACCTGATCGGGGCGGGGCTGCGCCCGGTGGCCCGGAACTGGCGATGCGCCGCCGGGGAGATCGACATCATCGCCTGGGACGGGCCCGTGCTCGCCTTCTGCGAGGTGAAGACCCGCCGCAGCGACGAGTACGGCTCACCGGCGGAGGCCGTCGTACCGGCCAAGGCCCGGCGGCTGCGCGGGCTCGCCGCCCGGTGGCTCGCCGACACCGGCACCGCCGCCGACGAGGTGCGCTTCGACGTCGTCTCGGTACGCCTCACCGGCGCCGGCGCCGCCCGGGTCGAACACCTCAAGGGGGCGTTCTGATGGGCGGGCGCGACCGGATCAGCTCCAGCGCCGGGGCTCGGCGGGTCAGGGTCGGCTCGCCCTGCGCGCGGGTGGCGTCGTGAGCTACGCGAAGGTGCTCTGCGTGGGTCTGGTGGGCGTCACCGGGCATCTGGTGGAGGTCGAGGCCGACCTGGCGGCCGGCCTGCCGGCGGTGGTCATCTCGGGACTGCCGGACACCGCCCTGCACGAGGCCCGGGACCGGGTTCGCGCCGCCGTGGTCAACTCCGGCCAGCGGTGGCCCAACCGGCGGATCACCCTCAACCTGCTCCCGGCCGACCTGCCGAAGTTCGGCTCCGCGTTCGACCTGGCGATCGCGGCGGCTCTGCTGGGCGGCTCGGGCGAACTGCCGCTGCTGCCGCTGGAACACGTGGTGGTCCTGGGCGAGCTGGGCCTCGACGGCACGGTCCGCCCGGTACGCGGGGTGCTGCCGATGGTCGCCTCGGCGGCCCGCGCCGGCGTCCGGAAGGTGATCGTCCCGGCCGGCAACGCCGCCGAGGCGGCGGTCGTCCCGGGGGTCCGGGTCCGGGCGGTCGACACGCTGCACCGGCTCGTCAGCTTCATCCGTGACGGCTCGCCCCTGATCGAACCGGAGGCGAAGAGCCCACCGCCGGCCGCTGGTGGGCCCGACCTGGCCGAGGTGGCCGGGCAGGGGCTGGGCCGCAGGGCGCTGGAGGTGGCCGCGGCGGGCGGGCACCACCTGGCGCTGGTCGGGCCGCCGGGAGCGGGCAAGACCATGCTCGCCGAGCGCCTCCCGTCGATCCTGCCCGAGCTGGACGACGAGGCCGCGCTGGAGGTCACCGCCCTGCACTCGATCGCCGGGCTGCTGCCGCCCGGCGGCCGGTTGCTGCGCCGCCCGCCGTTCCAGGCCCCGCACCACACGGCGACCGTGCCGTCGCTGGTCGGCGGCGGTTCCGGGCTGGCCCGCCCCGGCGCGGTCTCGCTCGCCCACCGGGGCGTGCTCTTCCTCGACGAGGCACCCGAGTTCAGCCGGGGAGCGCTGGAGGCGCTGCGCCAGCCGCTGGAGAACGGCCGGGTCCGGCTGGCCCGCAGCCGGGGCGGCGCCGAGTACCCGGCCCGTACGCAGCTGGTGCTGGCGGCCAACCCGTGTCCGTGCGCCAAGCCGGCGGGGGACGCGTACTGCGAGTGCCCGCCGCAGGCCCGGCGGCGCTACCTCAGTCGGCTGTCCGGGCCGTTGCTGGACCGGATCGACGTGCAGGTGAAGCTGCCGCCGGTCCGCGCGGCCGAGCTGATGCAGGCCACCGTGGACAGCGAGTCCTCCGCCACCGTCGCCGCGCGGGTCGCGGTGGCCCGGCGGGCGGCGGCCGGGCGCTGGGCGGTGCTCGGGCACCGGCTCAACGCCGAGATACCCGGCCCGTACCTGCGCCGCCCGCCCTGGCGGTTGCCGGGGCCGGACACCGCCGAGCTGCGGGCGCGGCTGGACTCCGGGTCGCTGTCGGCCCGGGGCTTCGACCGGATCATCCGGCTGGCCTGGACGATCGCGGACCTGGACGGTCGGGACCGCCCCGACCGGGAGGACGTCCGGGAAGCCATCCAACTCAGGACGGGGGAAGCGACATGAGCACCGACGAGGAGACGCTGGCCCGGATCGCGCTCACCTGGCTCGCGGAGCCGGGCACCTGGTCGGTGCACCGGCTGGTCGACCGGCTCGGCCCGGTGGCGACGCTCGACCTGCTGCTCGACGGGGGCGCACCGGAGGAGACGCTACGCAACACCGTGGCGGCCCGCTGCGCGGCCGGCGACGCCAGGGCCGTCGCGGTCGAGGCGCTGGCCCGTACGGACCGGCTCGGCGCCCGGATCGTCGTACCCGGCGACGACGAGTGGCCCGGCCGGGTCGACGAGCTGCGCCGGCTCCGGCTGCCCGGCGCCTACCGGCGGGTGGACGTCGAGACCGCGCCCCCGCTCTGCTTCTGGGTACGCGGCTCGTGGCCGCTCGGTGAGGCGTTCGACCGTTCCGTCGCGGTCGTCGGCGCCCGCGCCGCCACCGGGTACGGCGCCCACATCGCCACGGAACTCGGCTACGGGCTGGCCGAGCGGGACTGGACCGTCGTCTCCGGCGGCGCCTTCGGCATCGACGCCGCCGCCCACCGGGGCGCGCTCAACGCCGGTGGCCTGACCGTGGCGGTGCTCGCCTGCGGCGTGGACCGCCCGTACCCGATGGGCAACGCGGCGCTGTTCGACCGGATCGCCGACACCGGGCTGCTGGTCAGCGAATGGATGCCGGGAGCCGACCCGCTCCGGCCCCGGTTCCTCATCCGCAACCGGGTCATCGCCGCGGGCACCCTCGGCACGGTGCTGGTGGAGGCAGCTGCCCGCAGCGGCGCCACGCAGACCACCCATCGGGCGCTCGCCCTGGGCAAGCCGAGCATGGTGGTGCCCGGCCCGGTCACGTCCGCGATGTCCGTCGGCGCCCACGAGACGCTGCGGGAGTACCCGAAGTCCCGGCTGGTGACCGGCGTCGCGCAGGTGCTGGAGGAGGTCGGGCGGATCGGGGAGCTGGCCCCCGTACCGCGCGGCGCGCAGCACCCGGTCGACCTCCTCGACGACGACGCGCGGGCCGTCGTCGAGGCGTTGCCCCGCCGGGGCACGGTGGGCGTCGACATCCTCGCCGCGCGGGCCGGGGTGCCCGTCCGTACCGCGCTGCGCAAGCTGTCGATGCTCGAGGAGCTGGCCCTGGTGCTCCGTCGCGCCGACGGGTTCGCCCTCGCGCCGCAGCCGCGCAGGAGCACGGCAGCCGCGCCGCAGCCAGCGGCGCGGGACGCGTCGTGACGGCCGTCAGTCACCCTCGAAGCGGATCTCCATCGCGCGGTCCTCCCGGCAGCGCCGGGCCAACCGGTCCATCCGGCGCACGTGTGTCATCTCCGGCGTCGACCGGGCCACCTCGGCGAGGCAGCGCACCTCGGCGAGGAGTTGCGGCGCCTGGCCGGCGGGGACCACCAGCTCACCGACCGGGTCCACCTGGTCGAGCAGGGGGGTACGCCCGCCGCCACGCACCCGCCGGACGAGATTCAGCAGCACGTCGTCGGGATCGGGCAGCACCTCGGCCGGCACGACACGGCGGCGGCCGGAGCCCACCACGACCGTCCGGTAGAGGACGACGTCCACCCCCATGTCCGGTCCCCCTTCGTCGTGCCTGACCCCGCCGCGCGGCGACCACGACCAGGGCCTCACATCCGCTGGTACGACCAGTCTGCGCGCACCGGCCGGCGCAATCCACCATCCCGGCCCCGCCACACCGACGGGAGTGCCCCACGAGCCGGCTCGGACGGCCGCAACCGGGGCACCAGAGCGCGCTGCCCTGCCGGTGCCGCCGGGCGACCGTAGGCTGGTCGCGTGCCGCCCGAGGATCCGCCACCCGCCGCCCACACGGCCTCGACCCGCACCGCCGCGCCCACCGCCAGCACGGCAACGACCCACACCACCGCGCCCGCCGCCCGCAGTCTCGTGGCAGGAGCGCCGGCGCGAGGCACACCGACCGCCCGACGGGCGGCCGCGAGGGGCTCGCGGTGAGCCGGGAGGCGAACGGCACCCGGGCGACCCACGAGGCTCTTCCCCCGCCGATGCGCGAGGCGGTGGACGACTTCGCCGCGCACCTGGCCGGGGTGCGCAACCGGTCCGCCCACACCGTCCGGGCATACGTCGGTGACGTGGTGTCGCTGTTGGACCACGCCCAGCGGATGGGCTGCGCCGAACTGTCGCAACTGGATCTCGCCGTGCTGCGCAGCTGGCTGGCGAAGCAACGGACGATGGGGGCGGCGCGGACGTCGCTCGCCCGGCGGGCGGCGTCGGCGCGGACGTTCAGCACCTGGGCGCACCGCGGCGGCCTGCTCCCCGCCGACGTGGCCGGCGCCCTGGCCAGCCCGCGCGCCCACCGGGACCTGCCGACCGTGCTGCGCGCCGACCAGGCGGCGGCCCTGGTCGAAGCGCCGGGCCGGCTCGCCCGACCCGTGCCGTCGGCGCCGCCGACCGGAGACGACTCCCCACCGAAGACGCCCGCCGGGGGCGACTCCCGAGCGGCACCGCCCGCCGCGGGGCCGGGATCGCCGGGGTCGCCGGATCCTTCCGGGACGACCGACGCAGCGGCCGACGGGACGACCGACGCAGCGGCCGACGGAGTGACCGACGGGACGACCGACGCAGCGGCCGACGGGGTGGCCGAGGCGGTGCTGCTGCGGGACCGGGCGCTGCTGGAGTTGCTCTACGGCACGGGGGTGCGCATCAGCGAGGCGTGTGGGCTCGACGTCGCCGACGTGGACCACGCGCGACGGGTCGTACGGGTGCTGGGCAAGGGCGGCCGGGAACGTGCGGTCCCGTACGGGGTGCCGGCGCAGCGAGCGCTCGACGAGTGGCTGCGCCACGGCCGGCCGGCACTGGCCGCACCGCACTCCCGTGACGCGCTGCTGCTCGGCGCACGCGGCGGACGGCTCAACCCGACGACGGCGCGACGTGTCGTCAGCGGGTACGCACAGGCCGCCGGCCTGCCTCCGGTCAGCCCGCACGGGCTACGGCACTCGGCGGCCACCCACCTGCTCGAGGGCGGTGCGGACCTGCGGGCGGTGCAGGAACTGCTGGGGCACTCGTCCCTGGCGAGCACCCAGATCTACACCCACGTGTCCGTGGAACGGCTCCGCGCCGCCTACCGTCAGGCCCACCCCCGCGCCTAGGCACCCGGATACGATCATCGGGTGAGCTTCCCGCAGCCGCCCGAGCCGATCGCGGCAGCCCGCCTGCTCTTCTCACTCGACCCGGCGGTCAGCCACCTGAACCACGGTTCGTTCGGCACGGCGCCGATCGCCGTGCAGCGGGCCCAGCAGCGGTTGCGTGACGAGATGGAGGCCAACCCGCAGCGCTTCTTCACGCAGGGCCTGGTCGACCGGATCATGCACACCCGCCGGCACCTGGCCGGCTTCCTGGGCGCCGACCCGGACGGCACCGCCCTGGTCCCGAACGCCACCACCGGCGTGGCGGTGGTGCTCCAGTCGCTCGGCCTGGGCACCGGCGACGAGGTGCTCACCACCGACCACGGCTACGGCGCGGTCGGCCTCTCCGTCGCCCGGGAGTGCCGGCGTACGGGGGCCGTCGCCCGGGCACTGCCCGTCCCGTTGACCGCCTCGGACGAGGAGATCGTCCAGATCTTCCGCTCGGGGCTGCGCCCCGGCCGGACCCGGCTGCTCGTCGTGGACCAGCTCACCTCTGCCACCGCCCGGCTCTTCCCCGTCGCCGCGATCGTGGGCGTGGCCCGGGAGCACGGGATACCGGTCCTCGTCGACGCCGCGCACGCCCCCGGCATGCTTCCGACACCGGTGGGCGACATCGGCGCCGACTTCTGGGTGGGCAATCTGCACAAGTGGGCGTACGCGCCGCGCGGCACCGCCGTGCTGGTGGTCGCCCCGTCGTGGCGGGAACGCATCGAGCCGCTGGTCGTCTCGTGGGAGCAGGAGTCGGGGTTCCCCCGCCGGGTCGAGTGGGCGGCGACGCAGGACTACACGGGCTGGCTCGCCGCGCCGGTGGGCCTGTTCACGCTGCGTAGCCTCGGCCTCGACCGGGTACGCGGGCACAACGCCGCGCTGGCGGCGTACGGCCAGCGGGTGCTGGGGGACGCGCTCAAGGTGGCGCCCGCCGACCTGCCGGACCCCGGCGGACCGGAGGTCGCCATGCGGATCGTGCCGCTGCCGGCGGGCCTGGGCAGCACGTTCGAGGCGGCGCGGTCGCTGCGCGAACGGATCGCCGAGCGGCTCGCCACGGAGGTCGCCGTCATGGTCTGGAACGGTCGGGGCTGGTTGCGGCTCTGCGCCCAGGTCTACAACACCGCCGACGAGTACGAGCGGCTCGCGGCGCGGCTTCCCGCGCTGCTCGCCCAGCGCTGAGGACGGCTCCGGTCCGGCCTGCCGACGAGCTGGGACGCGGTCAGCCGCCGGCCGCGCCGTCGAGCGGGAGCAGCCGCACGGGTCCCAGGCCGAGCAGGGCCAGCGGGTCCAGGTAGTCGGCGCCGCGCCGCAGCCCCCAGTGCAGGCAGGCGGGGGCGGGGCAGCCGGGGTGGCCGGCGAGGAGGGTGCCCAGCGGTGCGCCGGCGGTCAGTGTCTCGCCGGGGCGGACCGCCGGCGACACCGGCTCGTGGGTGGTCCGCAGCCCGTCGGCGTGCCCGACGGTGACGACGGGACGCCCGGCGACCAGGCCGGCGAAGAGCACCGTGCCGGCGCTGGCGGCCCGCACGGTCGCGCCCGGCGCGGCGGCCAGGTCGACGCCCCGGTGCCCGGGCAGCCACGGCCGGGGCGGCGGATCGAACCGGCGCACCGGGCGGGGGGTCCCGTCGAGCGGCCACCGGAACCGCGCGGCCACGACCGGCTCGGGTGACACGGCGGCGGCCGCCGCGACGGGCGGCCGTGGCGTCGCCGAGACCGGTCGGGCGACGGGCCCGGGGGACAGCAGGACGGCGCAGAGCGCGACGGCGGTACGGGCGGCAGGTCGCATGGGCGCAGCCTGCCCGGCGCTCACCTGCCCCTGCCACCCGCGACCCCCTCGGCTGTGGACGACGCTCGTCCTGTGGACAACCCCCACAGGGCCGGGTGATCTGCTAGGCGTCCACGGGGGACGGCCGGGCGGCTCCGGTGACGTCTACGCTGCGATGCGTGACGCGGGACTGGCACGCCTGGCACGGGGACTACGACGAGGCGGGTTCGGCGCTGTCCCGCCGGCTCGCGGAGGTGCGGCTGCGGGTGCGGGAGGCACTCGACGCGGCCCCGCCCGGTCCGTTGCGGGCGCTCAGCCTCTGCGCCGGCCAGGGGCGTGACCTGATTCCCGAACTCGCTGCCCACCCCCGCCGCGAGGACGTGACGGCCCGGCTGGTGGAGCTGGACCCGCGAAACGCGGACGTGGCCCGGTCGGCGGCCCGCGCGGCGGGCCTGTCCGCCGTGGAGGTGGTGACCGGCGACGCGGCGCGCACCGACGCGTACGCCGACCTGGCCCCGGCCGACCTGGTGCTGGTCTGTGGGGTGTTCGGCAACGTCAGCGAGGCGGACGTACGCGCCACTGTGCGGTACTGCGCGGCGCTCTGCGCGACCGGCGGCACCGTGCTCTGGACCCGGCACCGGCGCGAACCCGACCTCGTACCGACCATCCGTGGCTGGTTCGTGGAGGAGGGTTTCGCGGCGGGGACGGTCAGCAGCCCGGCGGACGGTGTGGGCGTGGGGGCACACCGCTTCCTGGGTACGCCGCCCCGCCCCCTGCCGTCCGGCGTGACGATGTTCGCCTTCGTCGACTGACGGTGGCCGGTGCGGCACCGACGTCGGCAACGGCCTTCGGGGAGGGCTCGATCACCACTGTGGACGACAGACCGGGCTACGGCTGTCGGAGAGGAGCCGGGCGGTGGCCTCGCGGCGGTGGGGGGCGCCGACGGGCCGTACGCCCGGTGTGGTGGGACCAGCGGACGGGCGGCGGAGCGGCGGGTCAGCCGCCGAAGCCGGAGTCGGCCGGCAGCGAGATGTCGGGCTTCTCCAACTCCTCGACGTTGACGTCCTTGAAGGTCATCACCCGGACGTTCTTCACGAACCGGGCGGGACGGTACATGTCCCACACCCAGGCGTCGTGCATCTCGACCTCGAAGTAGACCTCGCCGTCGGAGTTACGCACGTGCAGGTCGACCTGGTTGGCCAGGTAGAAGCGACGCTCCGTCTCCACCACGTAGGAGAACTGGCGGACGATGTCGCGGTACTCCCGGTAGAGCTGCAGCTCCATCTCGGTCTCGTACTTCTCGAGGTCTTCCGCGCTCATCGCACTCCGCCTTCCATGACCACATCTTCCCCCACCGACGCCGGAGGCCGAGGCTGCTCGCCCAACGCCACGCCGACGGTACCCCCTGGCGGGCAGGACCGCTCCATCGGCTCGTCCCGCCTCGCGTCGGCCGGGCGACGCGCCCGGGGCGGGGCGCCGTCACGACCGGACACCGCCGCCACGTTGACGTAGGAGAACCGGTGCTCCCGGCACGGCCCCCGATCCCGCAGCGCCGCGGTGTGTTCCGCGGTGATGTAACCCTTGTGCTCGGCGAACCCGTAGCCCGGGAACGTCCCGTCCAGCTCGACCATGATCCGGTCCCGGGTGACCTTGGCGAGGACGCTCGCCGCCGCGACGCAGGCGGCCACCCGGTCGCCCTTCCACACCGCCAGCCCCGGCACGTCGAGACCGTCCACCCCGAAGCCGTCGGTCAGCACGTAGTCGGGGCGGGTCGTCAGCGACGCCAGCGCCCGGCGCATCGCCGCCAGGTTGCACACGTGCAGGCCCCGCTCGTCGACCTCCTCGGCCGGAACGACCACCACGGCGTACGCCAGCGCGCGGGCCACGACCTCGTCGTGGATGCGTTCCCGGCTGGCGGGGGTGAGCAGCTTGGAGTCGGCCAGCCCGTCGATCTCGCCGCGTCGCCCCTCGGGCAGGATCGCGGCGGCGGCCACCAGGGGCCCGGCACACGCCCCGCGACCCGCCTCGTCGGCCCCGGCGACGTGCCGGAAGCCGCGCCGCTGCAACGCGCGCTCCAGCGCGTAGAGCCCGCCCTCGCGGCGCACCACGGTGCGCGGCGGCGTCAGCACGGCGCCTCCTCGTGACCGTCGACGCCTTCCTGGCGCCCGCCCGCCTCCACCGTCGGCGGCGCCGTGGCGGCCAGCGCCCGGGCCAGCACCGTCGGCAGTTCCGGCGGGTAGTAGCGCTCGCCGCTGGCGACCAGTTCGTCCGGCGCCCACCACCGGTGCGCGGCGACGGTGGCCCGCTCGATCTCGCTGAAGCCCGCGGTGTCGACCTCGTGACCCGCCACCCGCACCAGGAAGAACTCCTGCTCCTGCCGGTACCACACCCCGTCGAAGGGGAACTCCGTCACGTCTCGGTGCACGGGCGCGGCGAACGCCGTGGCCGGCAGCCGCAGGCCGGTCTCCTCGGCCAGCTCCCGCGCCGCGCACTCGGGGTAGGTCTCCCCCGCGTCCAGGCCGCCGCCGGGGGTGAACCACCAGCGGCCGCCCTCGGGGCGGGCCGGGTCGGAGCCGCAGAAGAGCAGCAGCCGACCCGCCGCGTCGACGAGCAGGACGCGCGCCGCACGCCGGGGGGTGTAGACGGTCACCGCACCAGCCTGCCAGACGCCGCCGACATCGCCCACGCCCGGCGACCCCTACGGTTCGGGGATGGCCTCGTACTGCTTGGGGACGCTCAGCCAGGTGGCCCGGCTGAACGGCCAGAAGACGGTGAAGGCCCGCCCCACGACGTCGCCCTCGGGGATCGTGGCGATGGTGATGTCCTGACCGGACTGCTGCCAGTGCTCCAGCGAGTCGCCGGACGCCTCGCGGTGGTCGCCCATGACCCAGAGCCGGCCCTTCGGGACGGTGATGTCGAACTCCTCGGCGGTCTTGTCGCCGGGGAAGATGTAGGGCTCGTCGAGCGACTTGCCGTTGATCACCAGCCGGTCCTGCGCGTCGCAGCAGACCACGTGGTCGCCGCCGACGCCGATGACGCGCTTGATGAAGTCCTCGCCGTCGGGGTTGGCGCTCCACTCCACGGGGGCCTTGAAGACGATCACCTCGCCGCGGTGCGGGGAGCGGAAGTCGTAGACCAGCTTGTTGACCAGCACCCGATCGTCGATCTGGAGGGTGTTCTCCATCGACGGGGAGGGAATGAAGAAGGTCTGCAGCACGAAGGCGCGCACCAGCACCGCGACCAGGATCGCCACACCCAGGAGGATCGGCAGCTCCTTCCAGAAGGAACTGCGCGGCTTGTCGGTCTGCTCGTCAATCACGGCACGAGCCTACGTTGCCGGGCCGGACGCCACCGTCCGGAACCCGCGAGAACGGCGAGCACGGCGACGACGGGACCGAACAGCGCCACCCCGCCGGTCGGCGAGGGGCGGACCGGGGGCGGGGCGCCCGTGGAGGCGGCCGGCGGATCGGCGACGTCGTCGAAGGTGGCGGGCACCGACAGGGTGCTCCACCGCGACGACGGCCAGACCACCGTGAACGCCCGGCCCACCACGTTCTCGATCGGCACCGGCCCCTGGCAGCGGGCGTCCTGGGAGACCATGCGGTGGTCGCCCATCACGAAGATCTGCCCGGGCGGGACCACGACCTCGTCGAAGCGCCGGGAACGGCACTCGCGGGGGTTGGGCGGGATGTCGAGCGGCGAGTCCCGCAGGACGTACGAGGACTCGTCGAGCGGCGTGCCGTTGACCAGCACCCGCCCCTCGGCGTCGCAGCACTTCACCCGGTCGCCCGGCAGGCCGATGACCCGCTTGATGAAGTCCTTCTCGCCGGGGCGGCTCACGCCGACCAGGTCGCCGACGGTCCGGGTGAGCTTGCCCGCGAACCCGGGCTCCGGCTCCTGGTCGACCTGCGGGGCCCAGCGCTCGGTGCCCCGGAAGACGACGACCTCGCCCCGCAGGGGGTCGCGTACGTCGTAGACGACCTTGTTGACCAGGACCCGGTCGCCGACGAGGAGGGTGTCCTCCATCGAGCCGGAGGGGATGAAGAACGCCTGGAGCAGGAAGGTGCGGATCAGCACCGCCAGGCAGAAGGCCACGACGAGCAGCAGCGGCAACTCCTGCCAGAGGGGCATCTGCCGGCGGGGTCTGCGGGCCCGACGGCGCCAGGGGTCGACGGCGCCGTTCTCGTCAAGCGTCTGCACCACGCCACTCTCCGGTCAGCAGAAATGACACTACCGCCCGGGAACCCTGTCGGGGCTCCCCGGGCGGTAGTGGCCGTCGCTCCGCCGTGGTGGCGGGACGTCGCCCGGCTGCGCCCGTAGCGACCAGGGTAGTGCGATCCGGTCGATACGACATACGCGCAGCTCGCGGCGGCGTGGCGAGCGCGAGGGTCAGCTGGGCTGCTTCTCGCGCTTCTCCTTGATCTTGGCCTTCTTGCCCCGCAGCTCGCGCAGGTAGTAGAGCTTGGCGCGGCGGACGTCACCGCGGGTCACGATCTCGATCCGGTCGATCGCCGGGCTGTTGACCGGGTAGGTGCGCTCGACACCGACACCGAAGCTGATCTTGCGGACCGAGAAGGTCTCGCGCAGACCGTCACCCTGGCGGCGGATGACGACGCCCTGGAAGATCTGGACACGGGACCGGTTGCCCTCGACGACCCGGGCGTGCACCTTGACGGTGTCACCGGCACGGAAGTCGGGGAGGTCGGTGCGCTTCGACTGGGCGTCAAGGGCGTCCAGGATGTTCATCGCTGCGTCCTCGTGAGGCTCACGGCGCACCGTCAATCGGTGCGCGGGTGGGTGATTCTGATCTTCGGGTGGTGGTCGGTGACCCGACCCCGGTCGGAGATCCTCGCAGCCGTCCGCGGCGCGGCCGGCTGCGGCAACCCCCCTACTTTGCCACATCCCCCGGTGGCACCTGAAATCCGGCCCAGTCCAGCGCGGCCACGTCCCGTTTGTCCAGGTGCTCCGGGTCCAACGTGGCGAGCATGTCGGGACGGCGTGTCGCGGTACGGGTCAACGCCTCGTCCCGCCGCCAGCGGGCGATCCTGCCGTGGTCGCCGGAGCGGAGCACCTCCGGCACCTCCAGCCCGCGCCAGGTTGCCGGCTTCGTGTACATGGGGGCCTCCAGCAGCCCGTGGGCGTGCGACTCCTCGGCCAACGAGCCCGCGTTGCCCAGCACGCCGGGCAGCAGCCGGGTGACCGCCTCGAGGATCACCAGCACGGCCACCTCGCCGCCGAAGAGGACGTAGTCGCCGAGGGAGACCTCGGTGACCGGCATCCGGGTGGCGGCGTGGTCGAGCACCCGCTGGTCGATGCCCTCGTACCGGCCGCAGGCGAAGAGCAGGTGCGGCTCCGCGGCCAACTCGTGCGCCAGCGCCTGGGTGAGGGGAACGCCGGTCGGGGCCGGCACCACCAGCCGGGGTGGGGTGACCTCCGCCGGGGCCAGGGCGTCGAGCGCCTCGCCCCACGGCTCCGGCCGCATCACCATGCCCGGTCCGCCGCCGTAGGGCGTGTCGTCGACCGTACGGTGCACGTCGTGGGTCCAGATCCGCAGATCGTGTACGGCCAGCCGCAGCGTGCCGTTCGCCCGCGCCCTGCCGATCAGCGACAGGTCCAGCGGGGCGAAGTACTCCGGAAAGATCGACACGATGTCGACGCGCATGCGGGGGTGCTCCAGCGGTTCTACAGATCGAGCAGACCGGCCGGCGGGTCGACGACGACGCGACCGCCGGCGAGGTCAACCTCGGGGACGATCGCCTTGACGAACGGGATGAGCGCGGTGCCGCCTCCGGCACGGCGCAGCACCAGCAGGTCGGAGGCCGGGGCGTGGTCGATCCGGGCCACCTCGCCCAGCCGGTCGCCGCCCGGCGTGACCACGGCCAGTCCGACGAGCTGGTGGTCGTGGAACTCCTCCGGGTCCTCCGGCGCGGCGACGTCGGCGCTGTCGACCCCGATGAGGGTGTTGCGCAGCGCCTCGGCGACGTCCCGGTCGAGAATGCCCTCGAACGCCACCAGCATCCGGCCCTGGTGCCAGCGGGCGGACTCCACGACCAGTTCGGCGGGCACCCGGAAGGCCTCCCCGGGCCCGGGCGCGGCCTGCGCCGGCGGGGCCGCCCCGGGCTCGGTGCGCAGCACCGTCCCCGGGGCGAACCGCGCTTCGGGCTCGTCGGTCCGCACCTCCACGGTGACCTCACCGCGGATGCCGTGCGGCTTGCCGATCCTGCCGACGATGAGCAGCATCAGTACGAGTCGACGATGTCGACGCGTACGCCGCGCCCGCCGATGGAGCCGATCACCTGGCGCAGCGCCTTGGCGGTCCGGCCGGACCGCCCGATCACCGTGCCGAGGTCCTCCGGGTGCACGCGGACTTCCAGCCGCTTGCCCCGACGGGAGTCGACCATCCGGACGCGCACGTCGTCAGGGTGGTCGACGATGCCCTTGACCAGGTGCTCCAACGCCGGACGCAGAGGCATGTCAGGCCTGCTCACCGGCGTCGGCAGCCGGGGCCTCGGCCGCGGCCTCGGTCTTCGGCGCCTCGGCCGCGGCGTCGGCCTTGGCGGCCTTCTTGGCCGGCTTGGCGGGCGCCTCGGCCAGCCCGGCGGCGGCCTTCGCCTCGGCCTCGTACGCCGCGGTGCGGTCGGCCCGCTCCGGGGCGACCTTCAGCGGCGGCGGGGCCGGCAGGCCCTTGAACTTCTGCCAGTCACCGGTCAGCTCCAGCAGCCGCTGCACCGCCTCGCTCGGCTGGGCGCCGACGGACAGCCAGTACTGGACCCGCTCCGACTTGACCTCGATCACCGAAGGGTCTTCCTTCGGCTGGTAGACCCCGACGAACTCGATCGCCCGGCCGTCGCGCTTGGTACGCGAGTCGGCGATGACGATGCGGTACTGCGGGTTGCGGATCTTGCCCATCCGCAGGAGCCGGATCTTTACGGCCACAGTTGTTTCGCTCCTGTTGCGATCTCACCTGCCCGAACGGGCGGTGCACGGGTGAGTGTCGACCGGCACAGTGGGGTTGGGCCGGAGACTGCTCGGTGGACTGGCGACGTGCCCGGGTTAGAGGGCGCCGGACACACGCCGGATACCAGCCAGCCATTCTGCCAGATCGGGCCCGGATCTCTCACACCGGACCGCCCCGGGTCCCCCGCCCGGCGGCAGAAGTGACCGAAAGCACACCGTCAGGCGGCGGGCTCAGCGCACCGGGGGACGGTCCCAGCCTGGCGGCAACCCGTCGGGGGTGACCCAGTCCGACGGCGGGACGAAGTCGCACCAGGTGCCGTCGAACGGGAACTCCCCCGCCTCGGCCAGCGCGATCACCCGCTTCCCCTCGGCCCGGACGGCGTCCGGGTCGGCCACCCAGTAGTGCTCGGGAAAGGCCAGCCGCTCGGCGAACTCGTCCTCGTCCTTCCACTCCCAGCTGCGGTCCGGGCGGACGACCACGTCGAGATCCTGGTCCACCATGTCGACGCCGGCGAGCGTGCCGTCGTCCCAGCGCACGCCGGGCTCCTCCAGGTTGACGTACCAGACGGCGAAGCGGTCCTGCGCGTCGCGGAACCACCACACCGAGTGGGCGGCCCCGGCGGGCAGGAACTTCAGCACGGACGGGCCGTCCCACCGGCCGATGGCCAGCCCGTACGACGAGGAGATCCACTCGGTGAACGGCACCGCCCGCATGCCCAGCCCGGCCTCGGTGACCTCGCTCGCGACCGGGGAGTCGCGGGGCACCCAGAGCAGCAGGCCCCGGTCGTCGTCGCTGACCACCCGCGCGGTGCGGGCCCAGCCGATCCGGCCCCGCCGCACGTTGCGGTGCACGATCAGCCGCCCAGGTTCGAATCTCACGCCCCGACCCTACCGGCGCCCCGCCGGCTCCGGCCCCGTCGACCCACGGGCGCCGGAACGCCGCACGGCCGGCCCCGCGAGGCGGAACCGGCCATGCGGCGTACGGGTGGGTCAGTAGGCGCGGGCCAGGATGGCGACCAGGTCGGGCTCGTCCTCGGAGTCGGGCACCGAGCCGTCGGCGCGCAGCAGGCAGCGCACGGTCACGCCCTGGCCGTTCGCCTCCGCCTCGCCCTGCACGCCGACCGCCGACCACGGCACCATGGCCCAGCCGGTGGCCGCCGCCTCGATCGCCTCGGCGAGGGTCGACACCTCGACCGTGCGGGACTTCCGGTGGGCCAGCGCCTCGTCGTGCAGGGCCCGCTGGTCGGCGTCGAGGGCGGCCAGCACGGCGGCCACCACGTCGGCCACCGGCGTCGGGGACTTCGAGCCGTCCGTACGCCGCACCACGACCGCGTTGCCGGCGGCCAGGTCGCGGGGGCCGACCTCGACGCGTACGGGATAGCCGCGCAGCTCGGCGTCGACGGCGCGGCGGCCGAACGGGGTGTCGGTGCGGTCGTCGAGCGCGACCCGGACGCCCGCGTCGCGCAGCGCGTCGCGCAGCTTGCCCGCGGCCTCCCCGACGCCCTCGCCGTCCTTGACGACCATGACGTACGCCTGCACCGGCGCGAGCCTCGGCGGCACGCGCAGGCCGTTGTCGTCGCCGTGGCACATGATCAGGCCACCGAGCATGCGGGTGGAGGTGCCCCAGGAGGTCGTCCACGCGTGCTCCCGGCCGCCCTCGGCCGAGGAGTAGCTGATGTCGAAGGCCTTGGCGAAGTTCTGCCCCAGCTCGTGGCTGGTGCCGAGTTGGAGGGCCTTGCCGTCGCCCATCATGCCTTCGCACGTGTAGGTGGCGGTGGCGCCGGCGAAGCGCTCGCGGGCGGTCTTCAGGCCGACGACCACCGGGATGCCGAGCACGTTGACCATCAGGTCCTCGTACGCCTCGTGCAGGATCCGGCGGGCGTAGGCGCGGGCGTCGTCGCGGGTCGCGTGCGCGGTGTGCCCCTCCTGCCAGAGGAACTCGCTGGTGCGCAGGAAGACCCGGGGACGCAGCTCCCAGCGGACCACGTTGGCCCACTGGTTGAGCAGCAGCGGCAGGTCCCGGTAGGAGTCGATCCACTTGGCCATGAACTCGCCGATGACGGTCTCGCTGGTGGGGCGGACCACGACCGGCTCGGCGAGCTGCTTGCCGCCGCCGTGGGTGACCACCGCGAGTTCCGGCGAGAAGCCCTCGACGTGCTCGGCCTCGCGCTTGAGGTAGCTCTCGGGGATGAAGAGCGGGAAGTACGCGTTCTCCGCGCCGGCCGCCTTGATCCGGTCGTCCATCTCGGCCTGCATCCGCTCCCAGATGGCGTAGCCGGCCGGTCGGATGACCATGGTCCCCCGGACCGGGCCGTTGTCGGCCAGCTTCGCCTTGGCGATCAGGTCCTGGTACCAGCGGGGAAAGTCCTCCGCACGGGGAGTGAGCACGCGTGCCATGACCGCACATCCTATGCGTCAACCGAAGGGACGACGTCATCGGGCGCGACGTCACCGGTGTCCGCCGTGCCGGACGGTGCGGCGGGCCGTAGGATTCGACCACCATGGGTGAGGTGAGGGACGGCACCCGTTCCCGGGAGGCGATCGTCGAGGCCGCCCGGACGTTGACCATCGCGACTGGCTGGGACGGCGTCCGGATGGGCGCCGTCGCGCGCGCGGCGGGGGTGAGCCGGCAGACGGTCTACAACGAGTTCGGCACCAAGGCGGGGCTGGCCGAGGCGCTCGCCCGCCGGGAGGTCGACCGGTTCGTCGGGGCGGTACGCGGCCTGCTGCGCGCCCACGGCGACGACGTCCGGGCCGCCGCGCACGCCACCATCTCGCACACCCTCACGGAGGCGGTCGACGACCCGCTGATCAAGGCCGTCCTGACCAGCTCCCGGGGCGGCTCGGACGACCTGCTGCCCTACCTCACCACCCGGTCGGAGCTGGTCCTCGACGAGGCCACCCAGGTGCTCCTGGAGTGGGCCGACGAAGTCCTGCCGGGCGCGGACCGCGACGCGGTGGCCTTCGCCACGGACTCGGTCGTCCGGCTGGTGATCAGCCACATCGTCCTGCCGGGCGCCCCGGTCGAGCAGACCGCCACCGCCCTCGCCGACCTGGCCGTCTACCTGCTCCTGCACGCGGTCACCCAGGGCACGCTCCGCACCGGCTGAGCGGGCGGCGCGGCCGGTCAGCGCACGACGCGACCGCGCAGCACGATGCGCGCGGGGCTGCGTACGGCGCGCAGGTCGGCGCGCGGGTCCTCCGGATAGACGACGAGGTCGGCCAGGCCGCCCTCGACCAGCCCGGGGAAGCCGAGCCACTCGCGACCGCCCCAGGACGCGGCGGCGAGCACGTCGGTGGTGGACATGCCGGCCTGCTCGTGCAGCAGCAGCATCTCCTCGGCGGCGAGGCCGTGGTCGATGCCGCCGCCCGCGTCCGTGCCCACGTAGATCGGCACTCCCGCCTCGTACGCCGAACGCACCACCTCGGGGAAGCGGTCGCGCAGGGCGAGCATGTGCTCGGCGTAGCCGGGGAACTTGGCCCGTGCCTGCTCGGCGATCCCGCCGAAGGTCCGGATGTTGATCATCGTGGGGATGAGCGCTGTGCCCCGGCGAGCCATCTCGTCGATCAGGTCCAGGCTGAGGCCCGTGCCGTGCTCCACCGAGTCCACCCCGGCACGCACCATGATCTCGACGGCCGACTCGGAGAAGGTGTGCACGGCGGCGCGTACCCCGGCGGCGTGTGCGGCCCGGACGGCGGCGGTCATGGTGTCGGCGTCCCAGGCCGGGGCCAGGTCACCGACGCCCCGGTCGATCCAGTCGCCCACGAGCTTCACCCAGCCGTTGCCGGCGCGCGCCTGCGCGGCCACGGTCGCCGCCACCTCCGCCGCGCCGACCTCCACGCCGATGTCACGCAGGTAGCGCTTGGGCGGCGCGACGTGCCGGCCGGCGCGGGCCAGCCGCGGCAGGTCGGGCTCGTCGTCGAGTTCGGGGTACGGGTACGGCGACCCGGCGTCGCGGATCGCGAGGACCCCGGCGTCGCGGTCGACGCGGGCCAGCTCGCGGGCCTGGTCGAGCGAGGTGATCGGGGCGCCGCCCCGGGCGATGCCGATGTGGCAGTGCGCGTCGATCAGGCCGGGCAGCACGAAACCGCCGTCGGCGATGGTCTCCGCGCCGGGAACCGGGGTGAAGGTCACCCGGTCGCCGACCAGCCACAGGTCACGGACCTCGTCGTCGGGCAGCACCACGCCGCGTACGTGCCAGGCCATGTGTCCTCCGTCTGCGCGAAAGGGGGGCGGTCCGCCGCCATTCTCCCCGCCCCGCGCGGGCCGGTGGCGCTCAGCCCTCGTCGCGCGCCAGCAGCCCGGCCCGACGCGTCGTCAGCGCGGGCAGGTCGACGGAGACCTTCCACGGCCGCTCGGTGACGAAGAGATCCTTCGGCAGGTCGCCGAGGTCGTCGACCGTCCACTCCGACCGCTCGGGCAGGATGGGTGCCACGGTCTTGACTCCTTCTCCAGGGGCGAGATCACCCTAGGCAAGGATCATGTCACCCGCCGCCACCGACACGCGTCAGCGGGGCCGGCCGTCGCCGCCCTTGCCGAGCTTGTTGAAGTCGATCTTCGGCAGCTTGAAGCCCGGCGGGAGGCCCTGGCCGGCGGCCAGGTCGTTCGGGTCCATGCCCGGCGGGAGCTGCGGCATGCCGCCCGGGAACCCGCCCGGCATCCCGGCGCCCGCCCCGGCGCGCGGCCGGTTGCCGCCCTTGGTGCCCTTGCGCTTGTTCTTCGGCGACTTGGTGGCCTTGCGCCGGCCGCCGCCCGGCAGGCCCATCATGCCGCCCATCTGCTTCATCATCTTCTGCGCCTCGGCGAAGCGGTTGAGCAGCTGGTTGACGTCCATCACCGTGACGCCGGAGCCGTTGGCGATGCGGGCCCGGCGGGAGCCGTTGATGATCTTCGGGTTGGTCCGCTCGGCGGGGGTCATCGACCGGATGATCGCCGTGACCCGGTCGAAGTGCTTGTCGTCGACCTCGGCGAGCTGGTCCTTCATCTGCCCCATGCCGGGCATCATGGCCAGCACGTTGGCGATGGGACCCATCCGGCGGACCGCGATGAGCTGGTCGAGGAAGTCCTCCAGGGTGAACTGCTCGCCGCCCATCAGCTTGGCGGTCATCTTCTCCTTCTGATCGGTGTCGAAGGCCTGCTCGGCCTGCTCGATCAGAGTGAGGACGTCGCCCATGCCGAGGATCCGGCTGGCCATCCGGTCGGGGTGGAAGACGTCGAAGTCCTCCAGCTTCTCGCCGGTGGAGGCGAAGAGGATCGGCTGCCCGGTGACCTCCCGGACCGACAGCGCGGCGCCACCGCGGGCGTCGCCGTCGAGCTTGGACAGGACCACGCCGGTGATGCCCACGCCGTCGCGGAACGCCTCGGCGGTGCGTACCGCGTCCTGACCCACCATGGCGTCGATGACGAAGATGACCTCGTCCGGCGCGACCGCGTCGCGGATGTCGGCGGCCTGCTGCATCATCTCGGCGTCGATGCCGAGCCGGCCGGCGGTGTCGACGATGACGATGTCGCGGGCGGCACGCTTCGCGTGCTCGATCGAGGCGCGGGCCACCTGGACCGGGTCGCCGGTGCCGTTGCCGGGCTCGGGGGCGTACACCTCGACGCCGGCGCGGCCACCGAGCACCTGGAGCTGCCCGACGGCGTTGGGGCGCTGGAGGTCGGCGGCGACCAGCAGCGGCTGGTGACCCTGGGCCTTGAGCCAGCGGGCCAGCTTGCCGGCGAGGGTGGTCTTGCCGGAGCCCTGGAGGCCGGCGAGCATGATCACCGTCGGCGGCTGCTTGGCGAACTGGAGCCGCCGCCCCTCGCCGCCGAGGACGTTGATCAGTTCCTCGTTGACGATCTTGATGATCTGCTGCGCCGGGTTGAGCGCCTGGGAGACCTCCGCGCCGCGCGCCCGCTCCTTGACGTTGGCGATGAAGCCCTTGACCACCGGCAGCGCGACGTCCGCCTCCAGCAGCGCGAGGCGGATCTCGCGCGCGGTGGCGTCGATGTCGGCGTCGGTGAGCCGACCCTTGCCGCGGAGCTTGGTGAAGATCCCGGACAGGCGGTCACTCAAGGTGTCAAACACGCGAACATCCCGTTTGTCAGTGTTCCGGCGGGCACAACGGCGACCGGGCGAGGTGTCCGGCCACCGCTAGGGTAGCCGGCCGGCCGCACGGCCGCTCCGGGCCGGGCACAGCCCGGGAACTGCCGACGCGCCCCTTCCTCACACCGCGGCCAGCACCGCGGCCTCCAGGTGGGCGCGGGTGGCGGCGTCCGGCCAGCCGCCGACGAGGTAGAAGGCGTCGACCACGTCGCCGCCCAGGGTGGAGATGCGCGCCGCGCGCACCTGGGCGCCGGCCTCGTCCAGCGCGCAGGTGACCCGGTAGAGCAGGCCCGCCGCGTCCGCCGCGCGCAGCTCCAACAGCACGGCGTCCGTGGCCGCCTCACGGTGCCAGACCACCCGGGGCGCGGCCCCCTCGGAGCGCGCCGCCAGCGCCCGGCCGCGCAGCCGCTGGATGACCGAGACGTCGCCGTTGACCGCGCGGCGCAGGTCGGCGCCGAGGGCGACCGGGTCGGGCGCGAGCCCGTACCGGGGCTGCACCCGGCACTCGACCAGGGCCCGGCCGTCGACGGTCGAGGCGTCGGCGGAGAGCACCTCCAGCCGGTGCAGCGCCAGGCAGCCGGCCACCGTCGCGAGCAGGCCGCGCCGGTCCGCCGCGGCCACCGCCACCCGGTCGGCCGTCAGGTGTACGACCGGCAGGGGCCCCGCCAGCAGCGCCGGGTCGGGGGCGGGCGCGGCGGGCAGCGCGCCCGTGTCCAGCGCGATCCGCACCCGGGCGACCAGCTCGGCGATCAGCCGGCCCTTCCAGTCCGACCAGGCGGCCGGCCCGGTGGCGGCGGCGTCGGCGCGTACCAGGGCGTGCAGCAGGTCCAGCGTGGTCGCGTCGCCGACCCGCTCGGCCACCCCGGCGATGGTGACCGGGTCGGCGAGGTCCCGCCGGGTGGCCACCTCGGGCAGGAGCAGGTGCAGCCGGACCAGCGTGCCGATCATCGCCACCTCCGGCCCGGGCAGGCCGATGCGGGTGGCCACCGCCTCGGCCAGCGGGGCGCCGACGGTGCTGTGGTCGCCCGGCAGTCCCTTGCCGATGTCGTGCAGGAGGCCGCCGAGCAGCAGCAGGTCGGGACGGTCCACGTCGCGGGTGTGCCGGCTGGCCTCGTACGCGGTCTGCACGAGGTGCCGGTCCAGGGTGAACCGGTGCACGGGGTTGTGCTGCGGGAGGCTGCGCAGCCGGGTCCACTCGGGCAGCCAGCCCTCGATCAGCCCGTACCGGTCGCAGGTCTCCCAGGCGGGCACCAGGCCGGGACCGGCGCCCAGCAGGGTGACCAGTGCGGCCCGGGCCTCGGCCGGCCACGGCGCCGGCAGCGGCGGGCAGTACGCGGCCAGCCACTCGCAGGTAGCCCGCGCGATCGGCAGCCGGGTGACGGCCGCGGCGGCGGCGACCCGCAGCGACAGGCTCGGGTCGGGGCGCGCCCCGATCGCGGTGCGGGCCAGCACCAGCTCTCCGTCGTGCTCGACGACGTCCCGGGCGACCGGCCGGCGCAGCGGACGCCCGTCGGCGCCCCGGCGGCGGCCCGAGCGCAGCCGGTCGGCGGCGCGGAAGGCGTCGTCGAGGGCGTGGCTGACGGTCCGGGCGTCCCCGGCGACCCGGCGCAGCAGCGCGTCGCCGTCACCGACCGCCCGGTCCCGCCGCGAAGGGTCGGACGCCTCCGGTGGTGGCTGCCGGAGTGGCGCGAGGTCGGCCGCGCCCGGCGGGAGGTGCCGCAGGCCGAGCAGCGCGGCGACCCCGTCGCGTTCCTGGGCGACGAGCCGGTCGACCCGGCGGCCGACCTGGTGGTGCAGCGCGTCGCGGGTGTCCAGCAGCCGCAGGTGCGCGGCGCGGACGGCGGGGCGCAGCGCGTCGGTGATCCCGGCGGTGGCGATCGCCCGCAGGATGCCCACGTCGCGCAGCCCCCCGGCCGCCTCCTTGAGGTCGCCCTCGAGCAGGAACGCCAGCTCGCCGTGGGCCGCCCAGCGGGCGGCGGTGATCTCACGCAGCGCCGGGAGCTGGCGTACGGCGGTGCGCCGCCAGTGGTCGGCGGCGGTGCGGACGAGGGTGTCCGCGAGTGCGGCGTCCCCGGCGACCAGTCGGGCGTCGAGCAGCCCGAGGGCCACCTTCACGTCGTCCTGCGCGACGGAGAGCGCCTCGGCGACGGTCCGGACGGAGTGGTCGAGCCGCAGCCCGGCGTCCCACACGGGATACCAGACGGAGCCGGCCAACTCGTCCACGCCGGGCACCCCGGAGTGCAGCAGGACGAGGTCGAGGTCGCCGTGTGGCGCGCACTGCCGGCGGCCCAGCCCGCCGACGGCGATCAGCGCCACCCCGGGCCGCCGCGGCAGCAGCGCCCGCAACCACCGGTCGTACGCGTCGGCCCGCGCGGCCCGTGCCGCCTCCCCGACGCCGCGGTCGACGCCGACGACCTCGTCGACCAGGAGTCCGGCGGCACCGTTGCCGGTGCCGCCCGACGGGTTCTTCCTGGTCGACGAGGTCATGTCGGTGGGTGGCCGGTCAGAGCGCGTCGAGGCCGCGCTCGCCGGTGCGGACCCGGACGACCTCCTCGACGGCGGTCACCCAGACCTTCCCGTCGCCGATCTTGCCGGTCCGGGCGGCGCCGACGACGGCGTCCACGATCTTGTCGACGTCGATCTCGTCAGTGAGCACCTCCACCCGGATCTTGGGCAGGAACTCGACCGTGTACTCGGCACCCCGGTAGACCTCGGTGTGCCCCTTCTGCCGCCCGTAGCCCTGGACCTCGCTGACGGTCAGGCCGGCCACGCCGAGGGCGTGCAGGGCCTCCTTCACCGCGTCCAGCTGGTACGGCTTGATGACCGCGGTCACCAGCTTCATGTCCAACCCCTCCATCCCAGGAACGTTAACCGGCGACCTTCTCGTCGACCGGCGCGGCCGGCTCGGCCGGCTCGGCCGACTCCGCGGGCGTGGGTGCCGCGGTCGGCTTGGCGGCGGTCAGCCCGGCCATGGCGAACGCGCTGCCCCCGCCGCTGCCGGCGGCCGGCGACAGGTCGTAGCCGCTCTCGGCGTGCTCGGCGATGTCGATGCCGCCGACCTCGTCCTCGGCCCGCAGGCGGAAACCGATCGTCTTCTCGATCACGAAGGCCAGCACCCAGGCCACCCCGAAGGACCAGGCGGTGACGATCAGACCGGCCAGGGCCTGCCGGCCGAGCTGGGTCACCCCGCCGCCGTAGAACAGCCCGTCGGAGGCGCCGATCACGTCGGTGATCGCCCCGTTGACCGAGTTGGTGGCGAAGAGGCCGAGCCAGAGCGAGCCGATCCAGCCGCCGACGAAGTGCACGCCGACCACGTCGAGCGAGTCGTCGTAGCCGAGCTTGTACTTGAGGCTGATCGCCAGCGCGCAGACCGCACCGGCCACCAGGCCGAGCAGCACCGCCGCCCAGGGCGCGATGAAACCGCAGGCCGGGGTGATGGCGACCAGGCCGGCGACCGCGCCGGACGAGGCGCCGACCAGCGTCGGCTTCCTGTCCTTGATCCACTCGACGACGATCCAGCCGAGCACCGCGGCGGCCGTGGCGAGCTGCGTGTTGACGAAGGCCAGGCCGGCGACCGAGTCGACGGTGAGCTCGGAACCGGCGTTGAAGCCGAACCAGCCGAACCAGAGCAGCCCGGCGCCGAGCGCGACGAGCGGGATGTTGTGCGGCTTCATGCCCTCCCGGGGCCAGCCGAGCCGCTTGCCCAGCACCAGCGCCAGGGCCAGGGCCGCCGCACCGGCGTTGATGTGCACCGCCGTGCCGCCCGCGAAGTCGAGCGCGTGCAGGTCGCCGCCGATGATGCCGCCGCCCCACACCCAGTGCGCGACCGGGAAGTAGACCAGCGTCGCCCAGCCGAACGCGAAGAGCAGCCAGCCGGCGAACTTCGCCCGGTCGGAGACGGCACCGCTGATCAGCGCGACGGTGATCACGGCGAACATCATCTGGAAGGCCATGAACACGTAGAGCGGGACGCCGATGCCGCTCGGGTTCTCCGCCGTCGCGCCCCAGAGGTCGGTCTCGGCGAGGAAGGTCTTGGTGCCGAGGTAGGCAGCCGGGTCGCCCCAGAGCCCGTTGACATCGCTGCCGAACGCGATGCTGAAACCGTAGAACCACCACAAAACAGAGATGAGCCCGATCGCGGAGAAGCTCATCATCATCATGTTCAGTACACCCTTGGCCCGGTTCAGGCCGCCGTAGAACAGCGCCAGTCCGGGCGTCATGAGCAGCACGAGCGCCGTCGACACCAGCAACCAGACGGTGTTGCCGGAATCGATCGTGGGTGCCTCAGGCACGCTGGCCTCCTAAAGGTGAAGTTCCCTCCTTCCCGGCTTCCGGGGCAGCGTCGCCCGTACGCCGGATGCGCGGAAGCCTGCTCGCTCCCTGTTTCCCCCAGCGTCACCCGTCGGTTTCCGAACGGTGACGGCTTGTTTCGGACGTGTGAAGAGAACCGCACAACGGCGCAGGACGGCATTTCGCCCGGAACCGCACCACGGGCGCGGACGGGGTCCAACGGCGTCGACCGCTCAGCGCAGCGCGTACTCCAGGGCGTTGCGCTCGTAGTCGAGCAGGCGCAGGTCCCGCATCGGCCGGCGCAGGTGCCCCTTGTGCACGATCCGGACGAAGGCCGGCTCGCCGGCGGCGGCCATCCGGCGGATCCCCTCCACGTGGTCCACGATCCGCTTGCGGATGGTGCGGACGAGCCGGTGCCGGTCGCGGGGGATCAGCCCGTACGCGTCGGCGAAGAGGCGCAGCCGGCGGGGCCGGTCGGGCTGCTTCCAACCGAGCGTGATCGAGTCCCGGTCGGAGAAGACCGGCACCCAGGTCCAGGCCGCGTACGCCACGTCGTAGATCCGGGCGCCCGGCGAGGCGAGGTCGAAGTCGATCAGCCCGAGGGTGCCGTCCGGCCGCCAGATGACGTTGTGCGGGGCGGCGTCGTGGTGGCAGATCACCTCGGTGTCGGGCGGCGGCGGGCCGAACGAGCGCCAGACCGCCCCGGGCGGCGTGACGAAGCCGTACTGGGCGTCGTGGAACATCCGCAGCATGGTGGCCACGGTCACCAGCGCCTCGTCGGTCACCCAGTGCGGGGCCAGCGGGTACTCCCCGCACTCCCCCTCCAGGTACGACAGGACCTCCCGGTTGCGTTCGTCCATGCCGAGGGCACGGGGAGCGCCGGTGAAGCCCACGTATTCCAGGTGGCGCAGCAGGGCGTGCACGGAGGGCGTCCACGGCCCGGCGTTGCGTCGGACCGTGTCACCGACCCGGACGACGGTGCTGACGTTCCCGCCGTGTAGCGGGATCTCCTGCGAAGTCACGTACGGTCTCCCGAGGCGCGGCGACGGGTGGCTGGGGTCGCGCCACCCGGCGTAGGCGCGATCGTCGGTCGTCACTGCGAGGTTACGCGTCCCGGGCGAGCGGCTCGGTACCGAGCAGCGCGTCGACGAACTGTGCGGGGTCGAACGGGGCCAGGTCGTCCTTGCCCTCGCCGAGCCCCACCAGCTTGACCGGGATGCCGAGCTTGCGCTGCACGGCGATGACGATGCCGCCCTTGGCGGTGCCGTCGAGCTTGCTGAGCACGACGCCGGTCACGTTGACCACCTCGGTGAAGACCCGGGCCTGCTCCAGCCCGTTCTGCCCCGTGGTGGCGTCGAGGATCAGCAGCGTCTCGTCGATCGGGCCGTGCTTCTCCACCACCCGCTTGACCTTGCCCAGCTCGTCCATCAGGCCGATCTTGTTCTGGAGCCGGCCTGCGGTGTCGATCAGCACGGTGTCGACACCGGTGTCGATGCCCCGCTTGACGGCGTCGAAGGCCACGCTGGCCGGGTCGGCCGCCTCGGGCCCGCGGACGGTCTCCGCGCCGACGCGCCCGCCCCAGGTCTCCAGCTGGTCCGCGGCGGCGGCCCGGAAGGTGTCGGCGGCGCCGAGCAGCACGCTGCGCCCGTCGGCGACGAGCACCCGGGCGATCTTGCCGCAGGTGGTGGTCTTGCCCGCGCCGTTGACGCCGACGACCAGCACCACCGCCGGCACGCCCTCCTTGGGCGCGGTCCGCAGCGACCGGTCCAGGGTCGGGTCGAGCGCGTTGACCAGCTCGGCGGCGAGCAGGGCCCGCAGCTCGCCCGCGGAACGGGTGCCGAGGACCCGGGTCCGCTCGCGCAGCCGGTCGACGATCTCCCGGGTGGCGTCGATGCCGACGTCCGCCGTGATCAGGCTGTCCTCGATCTCCTCCCAGGCGTCCTCGTCGAGGTGGTCGCGGCTCAGCAGGCCGAGCAGCCCCTTGCCGAAGGCGTTCTGCGAGCGGGACAGCCGCGACCGCAGCCGGACCAGCCGCCCGGCGGTCGGCTCCGGGACCTCCAGCACCGGGGCCGGGGCTTCGACGACCGGCGGCTCCACCAGGATCCCGGTGGACAGTTCGGCCTCCGGCGCCTCCACCGGCGGGCCGGCGAGGTCCTCCTCGGCCCGGGTCTCGACCTCCGTCCCGGGCAGCGGCGGCTCCGGTCGCCGGCGCAGCCGCGGCACGACCAGCCCGATGCCGCCGAGGATCAGCACGCCGAGCAGGGCGAGCGCGATGAGGAGGTATTCGGTCATGCCGGAATCCTGTCAGATGCCGGTGAAGCTGTCCCAGCCACCGCTCCCGAGAGGGCGCGCGGCGGGGCGCCGGTAGGCTCGGTCACAGCCAGCAGTGGTGCGACCGCCGGCCGGGTAGTAAAGATGAAGTCCGCTCATCTGGAGGTCCACCATGCCCGCGGCACACCTGCTCATCGGTCCACTGCTACGCAGGGTGGTCGGCACGCGGGCCACCATCTGGGTCGAGACCAGCGCGCCCGCCGTGGTCACCGTCCGCACCGCCGACGGCGCCGGCGGCACCGCACCCACCTTCAGCGCGTACGACCACCACTACGCGCTCGTCGTGGTGGAGGGGCTCGCCCCGGACGGCGCCACCAGCTACGAGGTGCTGATCGACGACGAGGTCGCCTGGCCGGAGCCGGGGAGCAGCTTCCCGCCAAGCGTGATCCGTACCCGGGCGGTCGACGACCTCGACCAGCCGGTCCGGTTGGTCTTCGGCTCCTGCCGGGAGACCACCCAGCACGCCACCACCCGGCGGCTGCCCCCGGACGCCCTCGACGCGTACGCCCGGCGGCTGATGGCCGACCCCGACCGGGCCGACCTGCCCGACCTGCTGGTGCTCCTCGGGGACCAGGTCTACGCCGACGTGACCTCCCCCACGGTGCGCCGGCTGCTGAAGCGGCGGCGGCGCCGGCCCAAGGGCGCGCCGGGCGACCAGGTGGTCAGCTTCGACGAGTACACGAAGCTCTACCTGGAGTCCTGGCGGGACCCGGAGATCCGCTGGCTGTTCTCCACCGTGCCGAGCGTGATGATCTTCGACGACCACGAGATCATCGACGACTGGAACACCTCCGCCTCCTGGCGGGCCGACATGCGCGAGCAGCCCTGGTGGGCGGAACGGATCACCAGCGGCCTGGCATCCTACTGGGTCTACCAGCACCTCGGCAACCTCGCCCCCGACGAGATCGCCGCCGACCCGGTCTTCGCCAAGGTCAGCGCGGCCGAGGACGCCACCGGGGTGCTGGCCGAGTTCGGGCAGCGGGTCGACACCGAGGCCGACCTCGCCCACGACACCGAGCGGTGGCGGGCCGTGCAGTACCAGTGGAGCTACGCGCTGGACCTCGGCCGCACCCGGCTGGTCATGCTGGACAACCGGTGCAGCCGGGTGCTGGCGCCCGGCCAGCGGGCCATGCTGCCCCCGGGCGAGTGGTCGTGGTTCCTCGACCGGGCCCACGGCGTCTACGACCACCTCGTGGTGGGCTCCTCGCTGCCGTGGCTGCTGCCGCCGGGCATCCACCACGTGGAGGCGTGGAACGAGAAGCTGGCCGACTCCCGGCAACGCTGGGTGGCCCGGCTGTCCGAGAAGCTGCGCCGGGGGCTGGACCTGGAGCACTGGGCCGCCTTCCGCCGCTCGTTCGACGGGCTGGGCGCGCTCTTCGCCCGCCTCGGCAGCGGCACCCCGGGCGGGCCCGGCGAGCGCGTCGGGGCCGGCCCGGCGTACGCGCCACCGGCGTCGATCAGCGTGCTCTCCGGCGACGTGCACCACTCGTACGTGGCGCGGGCACGGTTCGACGACCGGAGCGTGGTCACCCCGGTGCACCAGCTGACCTGCTCGCCCATCCACAACCAGGTGCCCGCCGGGATGCGCCCGCTGATGAAGCTGGGCTGGTCGTCCGGGCCGGCCGGGGCCACCCGGGCCCTGGCCCGCACCGCCGGCGTGCGCCGTCCCCCGTTCCGGTGGAAGCGGCTGGCCGGGCCGTACTTCGGCAACGCGGTCGCGACGCTGGTGCACACCGGTCGTACGGCCGAGGTGACGATCGAGGGCACCACCGGCGACGGCCACCTGCGCGAGGTGATGCGCCAGCGCCTGACCCCCGGCGGCTGATCCCGTCGCAGCCCTCCGCGACCACGCGGACTGCCACCACCGAACTTCCCGGCTTCGACGTGCGCGGATTCATCAATTCCCAATTGTCGATGCCGAATCGAGACATTCGGTCGCGATCATTCATCCGTGTCTCGTCGGAACGGCGCCTCGACGACACCCGTCGCACCCGACGGGAGGACTTCGTCGTCGATGCCTGCGCACCCCGTGCCCCGCCTGGTGGCACGAACACGGTCGAGCCGACCCGCCGCCACTGTTCCGGCGCGACGCGTTCCCGTGGCCCCCACCGCACCCGGTGAGGGGCCGTCCGCCCTGGCAGGAAGGCTCTCGTCGTGGCCACCACCAGAACCCGCGAAACAACGCGGGCGTCATCTCGCGTCCCGCTCCGGACCGTCAGCCGGCGCGCCCTGCTCGCCTCCGTACCCGCCGTCGTGGCGGGAGTGTCGTCGACCGACCGGCCGGCGCTCGCCGCTCCCGCCGTCGAGTGCCTCGCCGACCTCGGGACCGTGTGATGGGGATCCCCTGGCTCGCCGACGTCCTGCGGGCAGCCGGCGTCGCGGTCGTCGAGGAGGGTGACTGGCGCTCCCGGGGCATCAGCGGCGCGTTCGACCCGATCGGCGTGCTGTGGCACCACACCGCCGCGACGTCCAGCCCGAGCCGACCCGCACCCGCGCTGGGCGTCTGCATCAACGGCCGATCAGACCTGCCCGGCCCGCTGTGCCACGCGCTCGTGGACTACCACGGCGTGTTCCACCTGATCTCCGCCAACCGCGCCAACCACGCCGGCAACAGCCGGGGCAGCGGCCCCATCCCGGCGGGCAGCGGCAACACGATGCTGATCGGCTGGGAGATCGACTACAACGGTGTCAACCAGTCGATGACCCAGGCCCAGTACAACGCGTCGGTCGCGGCGACCGCCGCGGTGCTGCGCAGACTGGGCCGCGACGCCAGCTACGCCCGGGGTCACCGCGAGACCAGCACCACCGGAAAGATCGACCCCTCCTTCATCGACCTGGACGCGATGCGCCGCGACGTCGCGGCCGCCATGGCCGGCGGCGGCTCGGGAGCCGGCATCATGTACCACCAGGTGCGGTTCCCGAGCCGGTCGTGGAGCGGGTTCCAGCCACTGGCCGGCTACCGGACGACCGACCCCGGCCAGGCCCGTGACATGGCGATCGCGGGAATGCCGGACCGCTCCGCCCAGGTGCTCATCATCGGGGCCGACAACACCGTCTTCCACCAGATCCGTAACCCCAACGGCACCTGGACCGGATTCGCACCCCTCGCGGGCGCTGGCACCCCCACCCCGGCCGCCGGCAGCCGCGTCAGCATCGCCGGCATGCCCGACGGCTCCGCCCAGGTCCTCATCGTCGGCGCCAACGGAGGCATCTACCACCAGATCCGCAACCCCAACGGCACCTGGACCGGATTCCAGCCCATCACCGGCTACAACACCACCGCCCCCGCCGCCGGCAAGGACGTCGCCATCACCGGCATGCCCGACGGCTCCGCCCAGATGCTCATGATCGGCGCCGACAACGGCGTCTACCACCGGATCCGCCACCCCAACCGCACCTGGGACCCGCTCCAGCCGCTGCCCGGCGCGGGCACGCCCACCACGGCCGCCGGCAGCCGCGTCAGCATCGCCGGCATGCCCGACGGCTCCGCCCAGGTCCTCATCGTCGGCGCCAACGGAGGCATCTACCACCAGATCC
>NZ_JBICTM010000005.1:411245-489990 GCF_043197615.1 Micromonospora sp. NPDC049048
CCGCAACCCCAACGGCACCTGGACCGGATTCCAGCCCGTCACCGGCTACAACACCACCGCCCCCGCCGCCGGCAAGGACGTCGCCATCACCGGCATGCCCGACGGCTCCGCCCAGATGCTCATGATCGGCATCGACAACGGCGTCTACCACAAGATCCGCCACCCCAACCGCACCTGGGACCCGCTCCAGCCGCTGCCCGGCGCGGGCACGCCCACCACGGCCGCCGGCAGCAACGTCAGCATCGCCGGCATGCCCGACGGCTCCGCCCAGGTGACCATCGTCGGCCGAGGTTGACGAGGCACCCACGACCCGAGGGCTGACGCCGCACCCGGGCCGCTCCACCTGTCCACCAGGAGCGACTGCGGGAGATCACCGTCGAGCAGTCGGAGTACGGCCGCGCCGACCGTACTCCGACGCGCCGGTCCGCCGTCGCCCCGTCCGCTCGGCTCCGGCCCACGGAGGCGCTGGTCGTCCCGCCGCCCTGACAATCCGGTCGCGGACCGTCAGGGGTTCCCGCCAGGATGACCGGCATGACCTGGCGAGCACCGGAGATCACCCGGACCCCCGAGCCCTACGTCGGCGACGAGCGCACCATGCTGGAGGGCTGGCTGGACTACCACCGGCAGACCCTGCTGTTCAAGTGCGCCGGGCTGACCGCCGAACAACTGAAGACGCCGAGCGTCGAGCCCTCGGGGCTCACCCTGCTCGGCCTGGTCCGGCACCTGACCGAGGTGGAGGCCTGGTGGTTCCGGGAGAACTTCGCCGGCCAGCGGGTCGACTACCCCTACTTCACGCCCGACAATCCGGACGCCGACCACGACGTCAGCGCCGCCGACGCCGAGGCCGACCTCGCCACCTTCCACCAGCAGATCGCGCTGGCCCGCGACGCCGCCGCCGGCCGGTCGCTGGACGAGACCTTCACCGAGGTCGGCCCGAAGCGCCGCACGTTCAACCTGCGCTGGGTCTACGTGCACATGATCGAGGAGTACGCCCGGCACAACGGCCACGCCGACCTGATCCGCGAACGCATCGACGGCGTCACGGGCGAGTAGCCCGCGCCGGGGCGGGCCGGATCAGCCGGTCAGTACGCCAGGGCCGCCCGCGCGTACCGCAGGTCGGCCGGGCCGCTCCAGCGCAGCGCCGACAGCCCGGCCACCCGGGCGCCCCGGATCGCCCAGTCCTCGTCGTCGACGAAGAGCACCCGGCCCGGCGGGGTCTCCAGGGCCGCGCAGGCCGCCTGGAAGTACTCCTTCGCCGGCTTGTTCACCCCGATCCTGGACGAGTTGACCACCACGTCGAACTCGTCAGTCAGGTCGAGCGCGGCGAGGTCGGCGTCGAGCAGGTCGGTGGCGTTCGTGCCGAGCCCGACGCGGATGCCACCGGCCCGCGCCTCGCGGATGAAGGCGAGCACCTCGGCGTCCACCTCGCCCCGGTAACGCTGCCACTGCTCCACGGCCGCCCGGGCCCGCTCGGGGCCGCCCACCGAGTCGGCCAGCGCGTCGGCCACGCTGGTGATCCAGTCGGCGTGGCTGACCCGCCCGGTCAGCACCGGCTGGAGCCGCCCCCACTGCATGGCGATCTCGGTGAGTACGCCCTCGGACAGGCCGTACTCCCGCTCCACCCCGGCGGCGACCGCCGGGTCCCAGCGGCGCAGGACGCCGTCGAAGTCCACCAGGAGCGCCGTCGCCCGTTCCCGACCCACTACTCGTTCTCCTCGCCGCGGCCGTGCCGCTCGTCTCCGTCGGCCCGGTTGAGCCGTTGGCTGATCACCTGGGTCACCCCGTTGCGCATGGTCACGCCGTACAGGGCGTCGGCGACCTCCATCGTGCGCTTCTGGTGCGTGATGACGATGAGCTGGCTCTTCTCCCGCAACTGGGCCAGCAGCGTGATCAGCCGGCCGAGGTTGACGTCGTCGAGCGCCGCCTCCACCTCGTCCATGATGTAGAACGGGCTGGGCCGGGCCCGGAAGATGGCCACCAGCATCGCCACCGCCGTCAAGGAACGCTCGCCACCCGAGAGCAGCGACAGCCGCTTGATCTTCTTGCCCGGCGGGCGGGCCTCGACCTCGACGCCGGTGGTGAGCAGGTCGTCGGGGTCGGTGAGCACCAGCCGTCCCTCGCCGCCGGGAAAGAGCACGGTGAAGACCTGCTGGAACTCCCGGGCGGTGTCGGCGAACGCGCTGGCGAAGACCTCCAGGATCCGCTCGTCGACGTCCTTGACCACGGTGAGCAGGTCGCGCCGGGTGGCCTTGAGGTCCTCCAGCTGCTCGGAGAGGAACTTGTAGCGCTCCTCCAGCGCCGCGAACTCCTCCAGGGCCAGCGGGTTCACCTTGCCGAGCAGGGCCAGCTCCCGTTCCGCCTTGGCCGCCCGCTTCTCCTGCACCGGCCGCTCGTAGCGCACCGGCTCGGGCACCGGCAGGCCGTCGCGTTCGGCCGCCGCCACGTCGGCCTGGGTGGGCGGGACGGGCTGGGTCGGGCCGTACTCGGCGACGAGACTCTCCACGTCCAACCCGAAGTCCTCGGCGGCCTTCGCCTCCAGCTGCTCGATGCGCAGCCGCTGCTCGGCGCGGGCCACCTCGTCGCGGTGCACCTGGCTGGTCAGCCGCTCCAGCTCCGCGCCGAGCCGCTTGGCGGCGCCGCGTACCTCCTGGAGCTCGGCCTCGCGGGCGGCCCGTTCGCGCGCCACGGCGTCGCGGTGCTCCTCGGCCATGGCGATGGAGGTGGCCAGCCGGGTGAGCGCCTCCCGGGCCCCGCCCACCACGGCCCGGGCGATCCCCGCGCCCCGGGTGCGCGCCGCCCGCCGCGCCGCCGCGCGTTCCCGCGCGGCCCGCTCGGCGGTGGCCTGCCGGCGCAGCGAGTCCGCGCGGCCGGAGATCGAGGAGACCCGCTCCTCGGCGGTACGCACCGCGAGCCGGACCTCCATCTCGTTCTGCCGCGCCTGGGGCACCATGGCGGCGAGCTGGTCGCGTTCCTCGGTGGAGGGTTCCGCGTCGACGGGGGTCTCCTCGGCCAGCCGCAGCCGCTCCTCCAGCTCGGCCAGGGCGAGCAGGTCCCGCTCCCGGGCCGCCTCCGCGCGCGCCCGGGACTCGCCGAGCCGGTCGGTCTCCGCCTTCGCGGAGCGGGCCGCCGCGCCCAGCTCGGCCAGCCGGCGGGCGGCGGCGTTGCGGTGGCTCTCCGCCTCCCGCTTGGCGGCGGCGGCGTGCTGCACGGTCTCCTTGGCGGCGGCCACCTCGGCGCGGGCGTCCACGAGCTGCTCGCGCAGCTCCGCGCCGGTGCCCTCGGCGGCGAGCCGGTTCGACCGGGCCTCCTCGACGGCGGCCTGCACCTCGATGAAGCTGGGCGCCTTGGCCGATCCGCCGGCCGCCGCGTACGCGCCGACCACGTCCCCGTCCGGGGTGACCGCGCGCAGCTCGGGATTGCCGGCGACCACCTCGGCCGCCGCGGCGAGGTCGTCGACCAGCACCACGTCGCGCAGCGCCCGGTGCACCGCCGGGCGGATCTGCGGGGAGCACTCCACCAGGTCGGGCGCCCAGCGCGCGTTGTCGGGCAGCTTCGGCCGCAGCGCGTCGGCGGGGCCGTCCATGCCCGGGCCGGCGGGGCTGCCGACCAGCAGGCCGGCGCGGCCGGCGTCGGAGATCTTCAGCAGCCGCATGGCCTCGACGGCCTCGTCGACGCCGCTGACCGCCACCGCGTCGGCGAGCCCGCCGAGCGCGGCGGCGAGCGCGGCCTCCTGCCCGGGGGCGACCGTGAGCATCCCGGCGAGGCTGCCCAGCAGGCCCGGCACCTCGTCGGCGCGGGCCAGCAGCGCGCCCGCGCCGTCCTTGCGACGCAGGCCGAGGGCGAGCGCCTCCTCCCGGGCCTTCCAGGTGGCGGCGTCCTTCTCCGCCGCGCGCTCGGCGTCGGTCAGCGACCGTACGGTGGCCTGCGCCCGTTCCTGGGCGGCGACCGCCTCGGCGTGCCGGGCGTCGAGGTCGGCGTTGTCCCGGTCGGCCTCGGTCGACTGCTCGGCCACCGCGTCGAGCTCGGCCTGCGCCTGCTCGGCCCGGGCCAGCGCGTCGGCGTGCGCGGCGGCGAGCCGTTCGATCTCCTCACCGGCGCTGGTGGTACGGGCCCGGGCGGAGTTGACCTGGCCGGTCAGCCGGGCCAGCCCCTCCCGGCGGTCGGCGATCGCCTTGGCCGCGGCGACCAGCTCGCGCTCGGCGGCGGCGAGCTGCCGTTCCAGCTCCTGGCGGTGCTCGACGGCCTCGGCCAGCCGGATCTGGTCGTCGGTGAGCGCGGCCCGCAGGTCCTCCTCCTGCTCGCGGATCCGCTCGGCCTCGGCCTCCAACTGGTCGGGGTCGCGGCCGGGGCGCTCGTCATCGGGTGTGGCGCTGAGGTGCCGGAGCCGCTCCCGGGCGAGCTGCTCGATGGAGCGGAACCGCTCGGAGAGGGCGGAAAGCTTGTACCAGGTGTCCTGGGCGGCGGCCAGCAGCGGCGCGTCCTCGGCGAGGGCCGCCTCCAGCTCGGCCAGCCGCGCCTGCACCTCGGTGTGCTCGGCCTCGACCTGCTCGCGCCGCTCGCGCACCGCCGTCTCGTCGGCGATCTCCCGGTCCAGGGTGGCGCGCAGGGTGGCCAGGTCGTCGGCGAGCAGCCGCAGCCGGGCGTCGCGCAGGTTGGCCTGGATGGCGGCGGCGCGGCGGGCCACCTCCGCCTGCCGACCCAGCGGCTTGAGCTGGCGGCGCAGCTCGGCGGTGAGGTCGGTGAGCCGGTTGAGGTTCGTCTGCATCGCGTCGAGCTTCCGCAGCGCCTTCTCCTTGCGCTTGCGGTGCTTGAGGACGCCGGCCGCCTCCTCGATGAAGGAGCGGCGGTCCTCGGGCTTGGCGTGCAGCATGCCGTCGAGCCGCCCCTGGCCGACGATGATGTGCATCTCCCGGCCGATGCCCGAGTCCGACAGCAGTTCCTGGATGTCGAGCAGCCGGCAGGAGTCGCCGTTGATCTCGTACTCGCTCTCGCCGGAGCGGAACATCCGGCGGGTGATCGACACCTCGGTGTACTCGATCGGCAGCGCGCCGTCGGTGTTGTCGATCGTGAGGGTCACCTCGGCCCTGCCCAGCGGGGCGCGCCCGGCGGTGCCGGCGAAGATGACGTCCTCCATCTTGCCGCCGCGCAGCGCCTTGGCGCCCTGCTCGCCGAGCACCCAGGCGATGGCGTCGACGACGTTGGACTTGCCGGAGCCGTTGGGGCCAACCACGCAGGTGATCCCCGGCTCCAGCTTCAGCGTCGTCGCGGAGGCGAAGGACTTGAAGCCCTTCACCGTCAGGCTCTTGAGATGCACCTTCTCGATCCTCGTCCGGTGGCCGCCGTACCGTCGCCGGCTGCGCGGACCTGGGTTGACCCGCAGACTAACCCGGGACCGGGAGGCGCCGGGCACGCGACCCGCCTGGCGACCGCCGGGCGCTCACGACAGAGGGGTCGTTCGGTGCGGGACGTCGGCGGAATAGCGCAAGATCATTGATTCACGTCGCGACAAGGGGCCCGGACAGAGTTGCGCGCCGGCACAGAAGTGTCGGCGCGCTTTTTCGCGTGGTGCGATTCAGTTTTGCGATCTGGAGATCAGGTCAGCGCGGGCTCGGCCAGACGGAGCAGATCGTCCGCCTCCGCCGCAGCCGCCGCGAGCCGATCGTTCTCGGCACGCAGCCGCGTGATCTCGAACTCCAGAGCCCGAACCGTGGCACGCAGTCGGGTGACCTCGTCGAGCAGGCGCCGATCGGGCGCCGCGCCTACGTGGCCGTACAGGGCCTTAGCCATGTTGACTCCTTGATATGCGCTGCCGGAAGGGCCGGCCAACGCGCGCCCAAATGTGTACGCGGCTGTCATCCCAGACGATTCTGGGCATGACCGGGCGCGACTGGCGACACCTACATATTGAGCCGGCACCCCCTCCTTCGTCAAGTTCTCGCAGGCCGTAGATCATTTCCACGTCGACCTGACCACTTGCCGAGGGGGCTGCCACAAGGCGCGGACACACTCTGTCCGGACACCCTGACTCTACGCCTCGGATCCCGGGAAGTCCCCACCGTGCCGCCCGGCATCCCCTTAACTCTTCCTTAGCCGCGTTGCCGCTGTTCGCGCCCGCCACGTAGCGTCACCCCGGCCCGCAAGCAACCCCCTGGAGGCACAGGCGTGTACGGCTGGACCGATCCGAACGACCCGGACGGCGCCGCCCGGCGCCGCGAGCAGCCGCTGAGTGAGGAGCCGGCCTGGCTCACCGACCGTCCGGAGCCGAGGTCGGCCTACCTGTTCGGGGACGACCCGCAGCAGCCCGCCGACGAGTGGCACCGCGACCGGCCGACCGCACGCTGGCAGCCCGAACCGACCGACGCCCCGCGCTGGCAGCCCGGGTCCGACGACGCCCGGACCGCACACTGGCAGGCCGCGCCGACCGACGCCCCGGCCGGGCGCTGGCAGCCCGAGCGCGACGACGCCCGCACCGGACACCGGCGGCCCGAGCCGATGGACGCCCCGACCGCTCCCGTCGACCTCGCCGCGCTCCGGGCGAAGCAGACCGTCGCCGACGGCCGCCACCGCCCGCGCCGCCGGTTCCCCCGCCGGCTGCTGATCGGTGGCGCCGCCGCGGCCGCGACGCTGGTGGTGAGCCTCGGGGTCGGCGCGGTCGCGCTGACCGGCGGCGACCCGGCGACCGAGCCGACCGCCGTCGACGACACGGTCGCCGCCGCCCCGGTGCTGCCGGACGTCGAGTCGACACCCGACGCGCTGGCCCCGCCCACCCCGAGCACCACGCCGACCACCGCCAGGCCCAGCCCGTCGGCCACGAAGACCACCAGGCCGGCGCCGGCACCGTCGCGTACCACCGCGCCCTCGCGGGGCAACGCCGAGCGGAGCACCGCGCCGACCAGCGGCGGCACGAAGACCCCGGTCGGCAGCAGCGGGGCCGGCAGCCAGGCCAGCCAGGTGGTCGACCTGGTCAACGCCGAACGCGCCAAGGCCGGTTGCGCCGCGGTGAGCATCGACGACAAGCTGATGACCGCCGCCCAGCGGCACAGCCAGGACCAGGCCGACCACCAGAAGATGTCGCACACGGGCAGCGACGGCAGCAACGTCGGGACCCGGCTGGACCGGGTCGGCTACTCCTGGCGTACCTACGGCGAGAACGTCGCCTGGAACCAGAAGACGCCGGCCGCCGTCATGACCGCCTGGATGAACAGCTCCGGGCACCGGGCCAACATCCTGAACTGCGCCTTCACCGAGATCGGCGTCGGCGTGGCCAGCAGCAACGGGCCGTACTGGACGCAGGTCTTCGCCGCGCCGCGCTGAACGCGAGTCGTGGCCGGGTCCGCGCTCGTTTGACCGGATGAGGTACGCCGACGCGGCGTACCCGCTCCGGGCGGCACACCGCCGCCCGCGACCCGGGAGCTGCCGATGCGGATCCGGCCGCGTACGCGCGCCGTGGCGCGGGCCCTGCCCGCCTGCGTCGCGCTCGCGCTGCTGAGCGTGCTGGGCGCCTGTCGCGTGAACCTCACCCCGCCGGGCGCCCCGACGAGCTGGCCGGCGGCGTCGGCGGGCCGGTGGCAGTGGCAGTGGCAGCTCAGCGGCGTACTGGACCCGACCGTCGCCGCCGACGTCTTCCTGCTCGATCCGGTCGCCACCACCGCCGCGCAGACCGCCGAGCTGCGTTCCCGGGACCGCCGGCTGGTCTGCCAGGTGCACGTCGGCTCCGTCCTGCCGGGCGACCCCGACGCGGACCGCTTCCCGGCCGCCGTACGGGGTGCCGCGTCCCGCCGCCCGCAGAGCCGATGGCTCGACGTACGGCAGTGGGACGCGCTGCGCCCGGTGCTGGCCGACCGGTTCCGGCTCTGCCGGGGCAAGGGCTTCGGGGCGGTCGCGCTGGCCGACGCCGACGCGTACGCGCGCCGCTCCGGCTTCCCGCTCGGCTTCGACGACCAGCTGCGGTTCAACCGCCGGCTCGCCGAGCTGGCCCGCTCGCTGAGCCTCTCCCCCGGCCTGATCAACGACCTGGAGCAGGTGGCCGCCCTGGCCCCGGACTTCGACTTCGCCGTCAACGAGGAGTGCGTACGGCTCGACCAGTGTGACCGGTTACTGCCGTTCGTCGAGGCGGGCAAGCCGGTGTTCCACGTGGAGTACACCGGCTCGACGACGGACTTCTGCGTCACCACGGTGGGCTACGGCCTCTCCTCGATCCGCAAGCAACGCGAGCTGGACGCGTGGCGGATCCCCTGCCAGGTGCCCTGACCGCCGGCACCGCCCAGCGCAGCCGGGGACGCCGGTCGGGGTCACCCCCGAAGTGCCGCCCGGGGGCGGGGCTGACAGCGCGGGCAGCTGTACGACGAACGGTTCATGAACGACTCGCGACGGATGGGCGCGGCGCAGCGGGCGCACGGCAGCCCCTCCCGCCCGTAGGCGTTCAGCGCCCGGTCGAAGTAGCCGCTCTCGCCGTTGACGTTGACGTAGAGGGCGTCGAAGCTGGTGCCGCCGGCCGTGATCGCCTCGGCCAGGACGTCCCGGACGTGGCCCAGCAGCCGCAGCGCGGCCGGGCCGGTCAACGCGTCGGTGGGACGGGCGCCGTGCAGCTTCGCCCGCCACAGCGCCTCGTCGGCGTAGATGTTGCCCACGCCGGAGATCAGCGTCTGGTCCAGCAGGGCCCGCTTGACCTCGGTACGCCGTCGGCGCAGCGCGGCGGCGAACGCCACGTCGGAGAACTGCGGGTCCATCGGGTCCCGGGCGATGTGCGCGATCTCCGCCGGCAGCTCCGCGCCCCCGGCGGAGACGGACAGGCCGCCGAACGTGCGCTGGTCGACGAAACGCAGCTCGGGACCGCCGTCGGTGAACCGGAACCGCACCCGCAGGTGCGTCTCGTCGGGGGCGGCGGCCGGCTGCACCAGCAGCTGACCCGACATGCCCAGGTGCCCGATCACGGCGTCGCCGCTGTCCAGCGGCAGCCACAGGTACTTGCCGCGGCGGCGCACGTCCAGCACCGTCCGGCCGGCCAGCACGTCGGCGAAGTGCCCGCCACCGGGCGTGTGCCGGCGTACCGCGCGGGGGTGGCGCACCTCGACGGTGGAGATCCGCCGGTCGGTGACCCACCGGGCCAGCCCCTGCCGGACCGTCTCGACCTCGGGCAGCTCAGGCACGACCCAGGCCCGCCTCGGCGGCCTCCACCGTCGGGTCCTCGGCCACCGGGCCCTCCGGCCCGACCGGCTCCCGCTCCGCCTGCTCGGTGAGCGTCCGCCAGGCCGCCTCGGCGGCCCGCTGCTCGGCCTCCTTCTTGCTGCGCCCGTCGGCCCCGCCGTAGCGGTTGCCGGCGACCACCACCCAGGCGGTGAACGTCTTGAGGTGGTCCGGCCCGGTGCCCTCGATGCGGTACTCGGGGACGCCGAGCCCGAGCGCCGCCGTCAGCTCCTGGAGGCTGGTCTTCCAGTCCAGGGCCGCGCCCCGGCCGGCCGACTCGGCCATCAGCGGGTCGAACAGCCGGTGGATGACGATGGCCGCGGTGTCCAGCCCGTACTGGAGGTAGATCGCGCCGAGCAGCGCCTCCAGGGTGTCGGCGAGGATGCTCGCCTTGTCCCGGCCGCCGGTGGTCTCCTCCCCCTTGCCGAGCAGCAGGTAGGCGCCGAGCCCGTCCGGGCCGAGGCCCCGGGCCACGTCGGCGAGGGCGCGCATGTTGACCACGCTGGCCCGCAGCTTGGCCAGCTGCCCCTCGGGCAGGTCTGGGTGGTTGTGGAAGAGCGCGGTGGTGATCACCACGCCGAGCACCGAGTCGCCCAGGAACTCCAACCGCTCGTTGGTGGGCAGGCCGCCGTTCTCGTACGCGTACGAGCGGTGGGTCAGCGCGCGCTCGAGCAGTTCCGGATCCAGGCTGACGCCGAACGCGGCTTCCAGGTGACCGACGGACGCCCGCCGCCGCTTGTCGTTGCTCATGATGTCGGTACCTCGGTGTCGATGGTGCGATCGGTGCTGTCCTCGCGGTCGTCCGCCTCGGCGCCGTCGAGCAGCGCGCGGACCTGGTCGGTGGCGCGCCGCCGCCAGAGCTGGGCGGCCAGCGCGATGCCCTCGGCGACGTCCTCGCCCCGGGCGGCGCCGTGGCAGACGACAACCGTCCCGGCGACCCCGAGCAGGGCCGCCGCGCGGGGGGCGCCGCCGCCGGACGGGGGCCCGCCGGCCATCGCGTACGCGCCCTCGATCGCCTTGAGCAGCACGTTACCGGTGAACCCGTCGGTGACCACCACATCGGCGCGCGCGCCGAGGGAGACGTCGTAGCCCTCGACGAGGCCGACGTAGCGGCCGTCGCAGGGCAGCGACGCGGCGGCGAGGACGGGATCGGCGACCCGGCGGGCGCGGTCGCCCTTGCCGGCCTCGGTGCCCACCGACAGCAGCCCCACCCGGGGCGCGGCGACGGCGTGGGCCACGGCCGCGTAGGCGGCGCCGAGCATGGCGTGGCGGGCCAGGGTGGCCGGGCGCGGCTCCAGCGAGCCCCCGACGTCCAGCAGGACCACCGGGCCGGCGACGGCGGGGAGGGTGGCCACCAGCGCGGGACGGCGTACGTCCGGCCAGCGGCCGAGGCCGAGCGCGACGGCGGTGACGGTGGCGCCGGTCGAGCCGGCGGAGACGAACGCGTCGGCCACGCCGTCACGGACGGCGTGCACGGCGGCGCGGACGGTGCTGTCGGCGCGGGCGGCCACGGGGTGGTCGGCCATGCCGACGGCGGTACGGACGGGCCGTACGGTGACCCGGGCGCGCTGCGCGGGGTCGAGGGCACGGATCACCAGGCCGGCGGCCTCGGTCGGGCCGACGAGCAGCAGGTGCAGGTCGGGGTCGGCGTGCACGGCCCGCAGAGCGCCGTCAACCACGACGGCGGGAGCGTCGTCCCCGCCGAGGAGGTCAACGGCGATCCGCGCGGTGCCCGACTCCACCGCTACGCCGGCCGGAGCAGACCGGCCGGCGTCGGAGGGAGCCGGGACACCGGGCGAGTGCCTTGGTGCGCGCGCCGCCCGACCAGGGGTCGGGGGTGTCACTCGGCGTCCAGGTCAGACCTCGAGGACCTGGCGGCCGTTGTAGGTGCCGCAGACGGAGCAGGCGGCGTGCGGCAGCTTCGCCGACTTGCACTGGGGGCAGGCCACGGTCGCGACCACGGTCGCCTTCCAGTTCGCCCGGCGGGCGCGGGTGTTGCTGCGCGACATCTTGCGCTTGGGGACGGCCACGGTTCCTACTCCTCTTTACGGTTCAGTTGCGACAGGCCCGCCCAACGCGGGTCGATCTGCTCGTGACTGTGGTCGGCCGGCAGATCGTCCCAGTGCACCCCGCAGTCGGGGCACAGGCCTGGGCAGTCCTCCCGGCAGAGCGGGTTGGTCGGCAGTGTGAGTACCACCGCGTCCCGCAGCGCCGGCTCCAGGTCGATCAGATCGCCCTGCATCCGGCCCACCTCGTCCTCGTCGGTCGTGGTGTCCGTGGTGCTGTTCTCGTACGCGTACAGCTCCTGGATCCGCACGGCCAGCGAGTCGTCGATCTCGCGTAGGCAGCGACCGCACTCGCCTCGGACGGGACCGCTGACGGTTCCCGAGACGAGCACGCCCTCGGACACCGACTCCAACCTCAGGTCGAGGTCGAGGTCCGCGCCCTCCGGCACGCTGATCATCTCTCCGCCGAGGTCCGCCGGTGCCCGCGCCACCCGCTTTTCCGTACGCATCGCACCAGGCCGGCGCGGCAGCTCCCTCGTGTCGAGGACCAGCGGCGACCTGGGGTCGAGTGTCGGTTGCGTGTGCTTGGGCATAGTCAGACTCCGGCCGGTGAGAGGCCGACAAAAGAGGTTACCTGGACGACCGCCGGACCGTCGAACCGGGGGCGACGCCCGCCCCGTGTGCCGGCTGGTGAGGTGCCGCTCAGAAGGGTAGCGGGCGTTCCGCCTCCTCCCCACCGAAGGTGCCGATCTCCCGCAGCGCGTGCATCTTGTCCCGGCCCCGCTCTATCGACGCCAGCGCCCGGGTGAGGAACTGCTCGAAGTTGGCCAGCGCGGTGTCGACGTAGTCGTCGACCTCCTCGCGCAGGCGCTGCGCCTCGGCGCGGGCCTCCGCGATGATCCGCGCGCCCTCGTGCTCGGCGGAGACCGTGATCTCGTTCACCGAGACCAGCCGGGCGTGTTCCGCCTCACCCTCGCTGATGATCCGGTCGGCCTCGCGCTTGCCGGCCTCCATGATCTTGTCCCGTTCCTCCAGCAGCGCGGCGGCCCGGCGCAGGTCGGCGGGGAGTTCGGCGCGCAGGTCGTCGAGGGCCGCGATGAACTCGCCCCGGTCGACCATGCAGTTGTTGCGCGACATCGGGACGGAGCGGGCCTGCTCCACCATGGCGATCAGTTCGTCGATGCGATCGAGCGGGTCCACCGGTACCTCACTCCTGTCGTTCGTCGGGCCGACCTACATGATGCGGGCTACGGCCGGTTTCCCGCTCCACACATCATGTCGCGCCCCGACCACACCGCGCCGCTCACCCCGGCCCGGCGCGTCGCGGTGGCACGCGCGGCCACCCCGCCGGAGACGCTCCGGCGGGGTGGGTGGCACGGGCGTACCCGCGGGGACGCCCAGCCGCGAGGCGGCCAGGCTACTCAGCGCGAGGCGGCCGGGCGGCTCAGCCGCGAGACGGCGGAACGAGGCGGGCCCGCAACTCCTCGCGGACCCGGTCGGGCACGTGGGCCGAGATGTCCCCGCCCCACTTCGCCACGTCCTTGATCAGGCTGGAGGAGAGGAACGAGTAGAGCGGGTTGGTCGGCATGAACAGGGTCTCGACGCCGGCCAGGCCGATGTTCATCTGCGCCATCTGCAGCTCGTAGTCGAAGTCGCTGACCGCCCGCAGGCCCTTGATCAGCACACTCGCCTGCTGCGCCCGGCAGAAGTCGACCAGCAGTCCCTGGAACGACTCGACCCGGACGTTGTCGTAGGAGGCGGTCACCTCGCGGAGCATGTCGATCCGCTCCTCGACGGTGAACAGGCCGCTCTTCGACTGGTTGACCAGCACGCCCACGATCACCTCGTCGAACAGCCGGCTCGCCCGGCCGACGATGTCGAGGTGTCCGTTGGTGACCGGGTCGAACGAGCCGGGACACACCGCACGTCTCATGATCGGCGACCGTACCAAAGGGTCGTCTCGCCGTATCGACGGCTGCGCTCGGCGGTGACGCCCTGCACCCATCCGACCGGGCCGGTGCGGCTGGAGCGCTCCACCACCACCAGGGCGTCCGGGGCCAGCCAACCGCCGTCGACCAGCGCGGCGAGCATCGCGGTGATCTCCGCGTCGGGCACCGTGTAGGGCGGGTCGGCGAAGACCACGTCGTACGGGTCGCCGTCCGGGCCGGCCGTCAGCACCGTGGACACCTTGCCGGTGACCAGCCGGACGGCCGGGCCGACGCGCAGTGTCGCCACGTTCTCCCGGATCACCCGGGCCGCCCGGGCGTCGGACTCCACCAGCAGCACGTGCGCGGCGCCCCGGGAGAGCGCCTCCAGGCCGACCGCGCCGGAGCCGGCGTAGAGGTCGGCGAAGCGTACGCCGGTGAGGTCGAGCTCGGCCTGCACGGCGCTGAACAGCGCCTCGCGGACCCGGTCCGACGTCGGCCGGGTGCCCGCGCCCGGCGGCGCCGCGATCCGCCGCCCACCAAGGGTTCCGGCCACGATCCGGGTCACCGTCGCTCCCTGCGCATGCCCCGACGCTACGCGACGGTCCGGCCGGTGTACGAAGCACCCGAGACGACGGGCGGATCCGCCACGACCTGTCGGCCCCGCCGGCCCACACCGGGCCCGCGACGATGCCGGGACCGGTGCCGGGGGCTCGACGATCGCCGTCCGCCACCCGGCCGGCGTCCGCACCCGGTCAACGCACCTCGGCGGGGCCGAGCACCGACGTGATCGTGACCGGGTCGACCTCGGCCTGGTTGGTCAGCAGCACGAGCCGCTGGTCCGAGTCGGGCAGCCAGGCTGCGAACGCCTTGTAGCCGCCGTTGTCCCCCGAGTGGTGCAGCGCCCGTCTGCCGGCCAGCGGGCCGACAAAGAACCCGTAGCCGTACGCCTCCCCGGGCCGGCCGGTGGGCGCGTGCGGGGCGGTCATCGCCGTCACCGAGGCCGGGGCGAGCAGCCGGCCCCGGCGCGGCACGTCGAGCCAGGTGAGCAGGTCCGTCCCGGTGCACCAGACGTCACCCGCGCCCATGCTCACGGTCGCCAGGTCCCAGGACGGCACCGGACGGCCGCCCTCGTGCCCGACCGCCACGTCCGGCCGGCCATCGCCCGCACCGGCGAAGCTGCCCGTCATGCCCAGCGGCGCGAAGACCTCCTCGGCGAGGAACTCGGCGTACGGCTGGTCGGCCGCGCGCTCGACGGCCCGGGCCAACAGCACGTAGCCGGGACTGCTGTAGTGCCACCCGGCACCGGGCCGGAACAGCGGCGGCACCGCGGCGAACAAGCCGAGCAGGTCGTCCGGCTCGACCGGGTCGACGAGATCGACCGCCGGGTACTCCGCCCAGTGACCCAGGCCCGAGGTGTGGGTGAGCAGGTGGTGCAGGGTGATGCCGGACCATTCCGGCGGCGGGCCGGGCAGCCAGCGCACGACCGGATCGGACAGGCTCAGCGCACCCCGCTCGGCGAGCAACGACACCGCCGCGGCGGCCATCTGCTTGCTGATCGAGGCGATCTGGAACCGGGTCCCGGGAGCGCAGCGGATGCCGGTGCTCCGATCGACCACCCCGGTGACCTGTTCCGTCAGGATCTCGTCGCCCCGGGCCAGCAGGAGCACGCCACTGTCGATTGAGGATGTGGACATCCGTCGAAGCCTAGATCAGCCCTTCTCCAGGTATTCGGCGCGTTCCTCGTCGACCAGGGCGGCCACCGACGCCGCCAGCGCCGGGTGCCGGGAAAGCTCCGGGTCCGCCTCGACCAGGGCGATCGCCTCGGCCCGGGCGTCGCGGATCAGGTCGGCGTCGCGCAGCAGCGAGAGCAGCCGCAGGTGCGAACGCCGCCCCGACTGGGTGGCGCCCAGCACGTCGCCCTCCCGGCGCTGTTCGAGGTCCAGCTCGGCGAGCTTGAACCCGTCGGTGGTGGAGGCCACCGCGTCGAGGCGCTCCCGTGCGGGCGTGCCCTCCAGCGCCTCGGTGACGAGCAGGCAGAGCCCGGGGGCGCTGCCCCGGCCGACCCGGCCGCGCAGCTGGTGCAGCTGGGAGACGCCGAACCGGTCGGCGTCGAGCACGATCATCACGGTCGCGTTCGGCACGTTGACGCCCACCTCGACGACGGTCGTGGCGACCAGCACGTCGAGGTCGCCGGCGGCGAAGGAGCGCATCACCGCGTCCTTCTCGTCGGCCGGCAGCCGGCCGTGCAGCACGCCGATCCGCAGGCCGTGCAGCGGCCCCTCGGCGAGCAGCGGCGCCACCTCGGTGACCGCCATCGGCGGCCGGCGCCCGTTGTCGTCCTCCGGCGGCGGCTCCTCCTCGCCCGCCGGCCCCTCCCCGATGCGGGGACAGACGACGTACGCCTGGTGTCCGGCGGCCACCTCCTCGCGCACCCGGCGCCAGGCCCGGTCGAGGAAGGCCGGCTTCTCGGCGGCCGGGACGACGTGCGAGGCGATCGGCGAGCGGCCCTGCGGCAGTTGGGAGAGCGTGGAGGTCTCCAGGTCGCCGTAGACGGTCATCGCCACCGTGCGCGGGATCGGGGTGGCCGTCATCACCAGCACGTGCGGCGGCTGCTCGGCCTTGGCGCGCAGCGCGTCGCGCTGCTCCACGCCGAAGCGGTGCTGCTCGTCGACCACCACCAGGCCGAGGTCGGCGAAGTCGACGCCCTCGTAGAGCAGGGCGTGGGTGCCGAGCACGATGCCGGCGGCGCCGCTGGCGACCTCGGCCAGCGCGCGTCGGCGGGCCGCCGCGCCCAGCGAGCCGGTGACCAACTCGACCCGGGTGGCGTCGTCGGCCGCGCCCAGCTCGCCGGCCCGCCCGAGCGGCCCGAGCAGGTCGAGGATGCCCCGGTGGTGCTGCGCGGCGAGCACCTCGGTCGGGGCCAGCAGCGCGGCCTGCCCGCCCGCGTCGACCACCTGGAGCATCGCGCGCAGCGCGACCACGGTCTTGCCGGAGCCGACCTCGCCCTGCAACAGCCGGTGCATCGGGTGGGCCGTGGCCAGGTCCGCCGCGATCTCCACCCCGACGTCGTGCTGGCCGGGCGTCAGCTCGTAGGGCAGCCGGGCGTCGAAGGCGTCGAGCAGGCCGCCGGCCCTCGGCGGGCGCGGCCGGGCCGGCCAGGCGGCGGCCCGGTGCTTGCGCTGCACCAGGGTGAGCTGCACGGCGAACGCCTCGTCCCACTTGAGCCGGTGCCGCGCCCGGTAGAGCGCCTCCTTGCTCGACGGCCGGTGGATCTCGCGCAGCGCGGTGCCGATCCCGCCCAGGTTGCGGGTGGCCCGCAGGGTGCCCGGCAGCGGATCCTCCGGCGCGGTGAAGGTGTCCAGCACCACCCGGACGCAGCGGGCGATCACCCAGGTGGGCACCGCCGCGGCGGCCGGATAGACCGGGATCAGCGCGCCGGCGAACTCCTCGACCTCCTCGTTGGCCGCCGCCTCGCCCTCGCCGCCCTCCCCGAGCAGGACGTACTCCGGGCCGTTGAGCTGCCGCCTGCCCCGGAACTCGGTGACCTTTCCGGCGAACAGCCCCCACCGGCCGGGGCGCAGCTCGCGTTCCCGCCAGGCCTGGTTGCCGAAGAAGGTCAGGGTCAGGGTGCCGCCCGAGCCGTCGCCGACCGTCACCTCCAGCAGGTTGCCCCGGCGCTGGCGCATCGGGCGTACGGCGGTGCGCTGCACCTGGGCGAGCACGGTGGCCTGCTCGCCGACATCGAGCGAGCGGATGTCGGTGTGCTCGCCGCGCTCGTCGTAGCGGCGCGGGAAGTGGTAGATCAGATCGCCCACGGTGTGCAGGTCGAGGTGCCCGGCGAGGGCCTTCGCGGTCTTCTCGCCGACCAGCTTCTTCAGCGGAGTGTCCATCGTGGACGGCTCGGACGTCATTCGACCCCCACCAGGAGCGGGTAGTGCGGCTGCCCACCCGGGTACGCCTGCACCTCGACGAACGGCCAGCGCCGCTCGACGTGCGCGCGGACCGCGTCGGCCAGCCCCTCGGGGGCGTCCGCCCCGGAGAGCAGCGTCACCAGCTCGCCGCCGCCGCCGAGCATCCGGTCGACCACGGCGGCGCAGGTGTCGGTCAGGTCGGACCCGATCAGGTGCACCTCCCCCTCGACCAGCGCCAGCACGTCGCCCGGACGGCAGGGGCCGGCGACGGTCAGCGCCTCGCGGCGGGCGTAGCAGACCTCGGCGTAGCGGCAGGCCCCGGCGGCCTCGGCCATCGCGATGACGTCGTCGGCGAAGCGCCGCCCCGGGTCACGCACCGCGAGGGCGGCCAGCGCCTGCACCGGCGAGCGGGTCGGCACCACGCTGACCTCGACACCGAGCCCGTGCGCCTCCCGGGCGGCGGCGTTCGCCACCGCCTGCGTGTCGGGGTCGTTGGGCAGCACCACCACGCGGGCCGCCCCGGTGGCGCGGATCGCGTCGAGCAGCTCGCCGGTCGACGGGTTGCCGGGCACCACCGTCGCGCCCTCGCCGGCGAACAGCCCCGCGATGCCCGCGCCGGCGGCCACCACCACGGCGGCCCGGCCGTCCGCGACCACGGGGGGCGACGCCGGGGTGACCTGGTCGGCGAAGCGGGTCACCGAGATGCGGTGCGGCCGGCCGGCCACCACGCCCGCCTCGATCGCCGCGCCCACGTCGTTGACGTGCACGTGCACGTTCCAGGTGCCCGTACCGGCGTTGCCGTCGCCGACGACCACCAGCGAGTCGCCCAGGGCGCTCAGCTCGGCGCGCAGCCGGGCCACCTCCTGCGGCCCGGCGTCCAGCAGGTACTGCACCTCGTACGCGTACTCCTCGGAACCGGTTTCGCGGACGGCGGCGGCCGGCGGCCGGGCCGGGTCCGGCGCGGGCCGCTCCGGGCTCTCGCCGGTCACGACCTCGACCAGGGCGTCGAGCAGCAGGCACAGGCCCCGGCCTCCGGCGTCCACCACGCCGGCACGGGCCAGCGCCGGAAGCTGCTCGGGCGTGCGCGCCAACGCGCGCGCCGCCTCGCCCGCCGCCGCCCGGGCGACCACGCACAGGTCGTCGCTGTCGGCGTGTTCGGCGGCGTGCGCCGCCGCGGCGACGACGCTGAGCAGCGTGCCCTCGACCGGGCGGGCGACCGCGGCGTAGGCCGCGGTGGTGCTGTCGCGCAGGGCGGCGGCCAGCTCGCGCCCCCGTACGGCGGGCGCGGCGGCCACGGCGTCGGCGAAGCCGCGCAGGATCTGCGACAGGATCACCCCCGAGTTGCCCCGCGCGCCCAGCAGGGCGCCCCGGGCCATGAGCCGCAGCGCGTGCCCGTGCGCGGTGGGTCCGTCCTCCGGGAGGGTGCCGAGGTCCATCGCGAGCGCCTGCTGGGCGGAGGTGAGCGTGAGCACCATGTTGGTGCCGGTGTCGCCGTCCGGCACCGGGTAGACGTTCAGGTCGTCGATCTCGCCCTGGTGACGCTTGAGCGCCTCCAGCCCGCCCGCGCACCAACGGCGCACCGCGGCGGCGTCGAGGGTGTCCAGCACGGCGAGAAGCCTACTGGCGCGCACCGACACCCGCCGGTGTCGCCGGCACCCGCACGGCGTGTCCGGCCGGCCGCCAGCACCGCCCTCCGGGGCCGGTTGGTCGGTGCCTGGACCATCGGGTAACCTGGCCAGGTTGCCCGGGCTGCGCCTGGCGGCGACCTCATGAACGTTTCAATCCCAGGAGTATCCCGTGGCTAGCGTGTGCGACGTCTGTGGCAAGGGACCGGGCTTCGGCCACAACGTGTCCCACTCGCACCGGCGGACCAACCGCCGCTGGAACCCGAACATCCAGTCGGTGCGTACCCCGGCCGGTGGCGGCAACACCAAGAAGTTGAAGGTCTGCACCTCCTGCATCAAGGCTGGCAAGGTCACCCGCGCCTGACGCGGTAGGCCCCACCCTCCACAACTCGTCATTGCCGGCGGGCCGTCACGGCCCGCCGGCTCTGTCGCGTCCGCCGACCGACGCCTCGGCGTCCCGGCGACGGGCGAGCGGTCGCCGGATCGCGGCCTCCCGACGACGGGTCGGAGCCGGGTCGCGGCGCCCGGCGACCGGTCGGAGCCGGCACGCGCCTGCCGCCGTACGCTGGTCGAGCGGGCCCGGTGACGGGTCAGAGCGCCCGGAGAGCCGTCAGAGCGTCCGGGCGAAGGAGATGCAGCCGGGGGCGTCGCGGTAGTAGCCGAAGTTGGGGATCCGCTCGTAGCCGGCCGCCGTGTACATGGCGATGGCCTCGGGCTGCTTGTCGCCGCACTCCAGGACGATCCGCTTGCGCCCGTGCTCCCGCGCGGAGCGCTCCACCGCCGCCAGCACCGCCCGGGCCACGCCCCGGCCCCGGGCCTCCGGTGCGGTGTACATCCGCTTCAGCTCGGCGGTGTCGCCCTCGTCACCGTGGCTGCGCCAGCCGCCGCAGCCGACCGGCTCGCCGCCGAGGTGGGCGACGAGGAAGGCCCCGGCGGGCGGCTCGAACTCGCCCGGGTCGACCGGGGTGTCGTCGCCGCTGCCGCCGTAGCGGGCGCCGAGTTCGGCCATTGCGGCGCGGATCAGCCGCTGCGCCACCGGCGAGCCGAAGCGCTCGGCCCGAATCTCGATCTGACTCACGAAGTAAAGGGTACGACGACGATCACGCCTTACCGGAAGTGGTCCCAGCCGCCGGGTCCGTCGTACGGCTCCCCGTCGACGGTGACGCCCGAGCCCTCCGTGACACGCCCGATGGGCCGCCAGTCGGGCGGCAGCGCCACCGCCGACGGGAAGGTCGCGGCCAGCGCGTGGTCCTCGCCACCGGCGAGGAGCCAGGTGTACGGGTCGACGCCGAGCGCCTGGGCGGCGTCGCGCATCTGCCGGGGCACCTCGAAGGCGTCCCGGCGCACGTCCACGGCGACCCCGCTGGCCCTCGCCACGTGCCCGACGTCGGCGAGCAGCCCGTCCGAGACGTCGATCATGGAGGTGGCGCCGAGCCGGGCGGCGTGCGGCCCCGCCGGATAGGGCACCTCGGGCCGCCGGTACGCCTCCACCAGCAGCCGGGGCGTGCGGAAGCCCCGGGAGAGCACGGTCAGCCCGGCCGCCGCGTACCCGGTGCGCCCGGCCAGGGCCAGCACGTCCCCCGGCCGCGCGCCGGAGCGCGTCACCGGGGGCCGGCCGCCGAGGTCGCCCAGCGCGGTGACCGCGATCGTCAGCGTTGGGCTAGCCGACATGTCCCCGCCCACCACGCTCGCGCCGACCTTCGCCGCCTCGGCGGCCAGCCCGTCGGCGAGTTCCTCGGCCCACCCCGGGTCCAGCTCCGGCGGCATGCAGAGCGCGACGAGCAGCGCGGTGGGCTGCGCCCCCATGGCCGCGATGTCGGCCAGGTTGGCCGCCGCCGCCCGGTGGCCGACGTCACCCGCGCCGGACCAGTCCCGCCGGAAGTGCCGCCCCTCCACCAGCACGTCGGTCGAGGCCACGACCCGGGTGTCGGGGGCGGCCACCACCGCCGCGTCGTCCCCGGGACCGAGCAGCACGGTCGATCCGTACGACAACCGGGCGGTCACCCGGTCGATCAGGCCGAACTCGCCGATCCCCGCGACACTCATGCCGGTCCTCCGCCGCGCTCGCTCACCGCTTCTCCTCGACCACCGATAGGGATCAGACCTGGTCCGTAAGGTACTTTCTCCCTTCGGGCCGCTCGGAGGCGGCGACGGACGGAGGTCGACTCGTGGTACAGGCGTACATCCTCATCCAGACGGAGGTCGGCCGGGCGCGTGACGTGGCCGGCCTCATCTCGGATCTTGCCGGCGTGGTACGCGTCGACGCCGTCACCGGGCCGTACGACGTGGTCGTGCTCACCGAAGCCAACACCGTCGACGAACTCGGCAAGCTCATCGTCAGCAAGGTGCAGATGATACCCGGCATCACCCGCACCCTCACGTGTTCGGTGGTGCGCCTGTAAGTGGACAAGACGACTGACACTCCCGTGACCGATTCCGTCCAGCCGGACGGGGCCGCCACCGACCGGCCGGCCCCCGACCGTACGACCCGCAGCGCCGCCCTGATCGCGACGCTCGTCGCGCTGCCGGTCACCCTGCTGGTGGGCGGCCTCGCGTTCGCCCAGTTCTCCCCCGACGAGCAGGCCGAGCCGGCCGCCTCGCCGAGCGCCACCGTCGCCGGCCCGCAGTCCACCGCCCCGGTCGAGATGGCCGCGCCGGCGCTGGCCGAGCGGCCCGCCACGGTCTGCCGCGCCCTGCTCTCCCAGCTGCCACCGACCGTCGGCGACCTGGCGCAGCGCCCGGTCACCGCCGGCCCCGAGCAGAACGCCGCGTACGGCGACCCGGCGGTCACCGTGGCCTGCGGCGGCACCGAACCAGCCGTCGGCGAGACGGACGAACTGCTCATCGTCAACGGCGTCTGCTGGCATCCCACGCAGGCGACCGACGTCACCGTCTTCAGCACGCTGGACCGGGAGACCACGGTGACCGTCCGGGTGCCGGGCGCCTACCAGCCGCCGGCCAAGTGGCTCCCCCTGATCTCCGACACGGTGGTGGCATCGGTGCCCTCCGGCGGCGACGCCCCGAGCGGCTGCCGCAACTGACCCTCCCCGGCCCCGCCCGCCACGGGCAGGCCGGATCGGGACGAGGGCGAGGATCCGTTCTCGCCGCGGTGGGCGTCGCCACCCGTCCCGCCCGCGCTGGCGGCCGCCGCACGGCGGAGAGGCCCCCTCCTGAACGCCTGCCGGAAGGCAGGGTGTCCGGCGCGTTCGTGGGCCCGGTTGGCCACGCGGACCGGTCTGCTGAGCCCGGCGCCAGCGTTCCGGGTTGGCGAACCGACCTATCGGTAGGTAGGTTGATGGCATGACCTCTCCCGCCGTCAGCGTCACCGACCTGACAAAGTCCTACGGAGCCCGCCACGCGCTGCACCACCTCTCGCTGACGATCGGACGCGGCAGCCGCACGGTGGTGCTCGGCCACAACGGCGCCGGCAAGTCCACGCTTCTGGAGATCATCGCCACGCTGCGCGCCCCGACCTCCGGCACGGTGACCGTCGAGGGGCACGACGTGGTCACCCGGGCCCGCGAAGCGCGCCGGCTGATCGGCCTCACCCCGCAGTCCAACGCCCTGGACCCCCTCGCCACCCCGGCCGAGGTGCTTGCCTTCCAGGCTGCCGCGCTCGGGCTCGGCCGCCGCGACGCCACTCGCCGGGCACGGGAACTCCTCGATCTCTTCGGCCTCGGGGAGCATGGCGAGACGCGGATCTCGAAACTGTCCGGGGGAACCCGACGCAAGGTCGACCTCGCCGTGGCTCTCGTGGCGGAGCCACCCGTCGTGATCCTCGACGAACCGACGACAGGTCTCGATCCGCTCAGCCGCCTCGACTTCTGGCACGAGCTCAAGCGACTCAACCAGGACGGGAGAACCCTCCTGGTCTCGACTCAGGATCTCCACGAGGCGGACGTCCTCGCCACCGACATCGTGGTGCTCCGCGACGGCACGGTCGCCGCGCAGGGTTCCCCCGGGTCGCTCAAGCAACGCGTGGGGGAACGCACCCTGACCCTGGCGCTGGCAGACGCGGACACCGCGCGGAGGCTGCTCCGCACCTCGCAAGCCCCGTTCCGCGCCGCACCCGACGAGCCGCACACGGTACGCCTCGCGCTTCCCGACACCCCGGGTGCGCTGAAAGTCGCGCTCGACGACATCGGCCGGGTCGCGGGTGGGGTGAGCGAACTCCGCCTGAGCGAACCCTCACTTGACGATGTCTTCATGGCACTCGCCGCTCGCTGACCCGAACCACACGACTCTCCGGAAGGACACCATCGTGGCACTCCCCGCCGTCCCGCTCGCCCCCGCGCGCAGCGCCGCGATCCCGGTCACCGTCGCCGCGATCCGCCGCTCCACCCGGGTCGTCCTGCGCTCTCCGGCCCTGCTGGTCGCCCCGGTCGCACAGTCGCTGTTCTTCCTGCTGGTCTACTCCGGGCAGCTCGGCACCGTCGGCAGCAACTATCTCGCGGGCGGCAGCTTCATCTCGTTCCTGCTCCCGCTGATCCTGCTCACCGGCGTCGCCACGGGCGCGGGCGCCGCAGGCACACTCGTCCTCGGGGATGTCACCAGCGGATACCTCGATCGGCTCCGCCTGGCGCACGGCACATCCGCCCCGTTCCTCGTCGGCGCCGTCGTCGCGGCCCTCGTCGCCGTCACCATCCAGATGGTCGTCACGATCGCCGGGGCCGCGCTCATCGGCTACCGGCCGCAGAGCTGGTCCGGCACGGCTGCGATGATCCTCCTCCTGCTGGCGCTCGGGTTGGGTGTCGCTCTGCTCAGCATCGCGGTGGCGATCCGCACCGCGTCGGCAGCGAGCACCAATCTCGTCACCCTGGGCGTGTTCGGGCTGTCCTTCTTCACCGGGGTGTTCGCTCCGGTGGACGAGCTCGCCGGATGGATGCGTGCGATCGCGACCTTCAATCCGCTCACCTACATCGTCGAGGCGGCCCGTACGGTCGCGAGCGGCGCCGCGCTCCCGGCCCCGCCAGTCGCTCTCGCCGTCCTCGCTACGCTGGTCGGCACCGGGGCCGCCGCATGCGCCCTCGCCCTCGACCACGCGCGGAGGAACCGATGAGCCCCACCGCGGACACCCGCGCGCGGATCATGGATGCATTCGGCGAGCAACTGGCGGCCACCGGCTATCCAGGGATCTCGCTGCTCGGCGTCGCGCGGACGGTCGGCATCCAGAAGCCGTCCATCTATCACCACTTCCCGGGCGGCAAGGAAGAGCTGTACGCGGCCGTCGCGGTGAGATTCGTCGAGCAGCTCCACAGCCGCATGACCGCGGCGCTCTCGATGGAAGGGCCGACGGAGGACAGGTTGCGAGCGCTCGCGGTCGTCTCGGCGGAGCACTCCACCCACACCATCTCGTTCGAGCAGCGCATCTACGACGCGCTCGACCACGTCTCGGAGGAGACGAGAACGGACGTGTCGCGCCGGTACGTGCGTGGCGTACTCGATCCCGTCGTCGCGCTCTTCGCCCGTGCGGTCGAGGCAGGAGACGTCTCAGGGGATCCCTGGTTCCTCACGAACGCCTTCCTGCATCTCGCCCGCGCGACCGACACGAAGACGCCGGACGGAGCGGCCCAGGTCGTCGCCCTGTTCCTGAACGGCGCCCGGCCCCGCTGAGGAACGGACCGGCTGGCCGCTGAGGGACGGACCGGCTGGCCGGTGAGGGACGGGCCGGCTGGCCGGCCTGCCGACCCGGGTGGTGGGCGGCTGGGCCAGCCCAGCACCTTCGGACCGGCCCTGCCGCACGGTCAGTGCAGGCCGGTGCCGCGGTGCAGGGCGGTACGGATGAGGCGGTTGACGAGCTTCGGGTACTCCAGCCCCGACGCCGCCCACATCCGGGGGAACATCGACGTCGGCGTGAAGCCCGGCATCGTGTTGATCTCGTTGAGGTAGACGTCCAGCTCCGGGGTGACGAAGAAGTCGACCCGGGCCAGGCCGGCGCAGTCGAGCGCGGTGAAGGCGCGGGCGGCGTACTCCTGGATCTGGCGGGTCACCCGCTCGGGCAGGCCGGCGGGAATGTCGTACTCGCAGGCACCCTCGGCGTCGATGTACTTCGCCTCGAAGTCGTAGAAGTCGTAGTCGCCGACGACCCGGACCTCGGCGAGCACCGACGCCTCCGGCGCGCCGCCGGCCTCGCCCTCCAGCACACCGCACTCGATCTCGCGGCCGACGACCGCCCCCTCGACGAGCACCTTCGGGTCGATCTGGCGGGCCGTGGCGACGGCGGCGTCCAGGTCCGCCCAGTCGGTGACCCTGGTGATGCCGAACGACGAGCCGGCCCGGGACGGCTTGACGAAGACCGGCAGCCCGAGCCGTTCCTTCTCCGCCTCGCTCAGCGTCATCCCGTTGCGCAGCACCGCGTAGGGCCCCACCGGGATGCCCTCGGCGACGCAGAGCTTCTTGGTGAACTCCTTGTCCATGGCGGCGGCGGAGGCGAAGACGTTCGCGCCGACGTACGGGATGCCGGCCATCTCCAGCATGCCCTGGATGGTGCCGTCCTCGCCGTAGGCGCCGTGCAGCACCGGGAAGACCACGTCGACGTCGGCGAGCGCCCGGGGGCCCTCGGTGGGGTGGAACACCATGAGCCCGTTGCCGGTCGGGTCGGCGCGCAGCACGATGTCGGTGCCGGACTCGGCGGTGATCTCCGGCAGGCGACGCGCGGTGATCGCCAGCTGGGCGGGGTCGCCGCTGGTCAGCACCCACTGGCCGGCGCGGGTGATGCCCACCGGCACCACCTCGAACTCGTCCGGGTCGAGTGCGCCGAGCACGCTGCCGGCGCTGACGCAGGAGATGCCGTGCTCCGGGCTGCGGCCGCCGAAGACGATCGCCACGCGGGTCCTGCCTGGGGTGGTCACTGCGTCACCTCGTTCGTACGCGACTGCTCCGGTCGGGTCGCTCACGCGGTTGACCTTACTGTGCGTGGCGGGTGCCGGCTGCCGATACCCGGGGACCGCCGGACGACACGGCAATCGGTCAACAAAGGATATACGTTGCGTAACCGCCCGTACGGCCACGGTAGCCGCCGGTCCGGCGGAGGCAGCCGCGGGACCGGCCCCGCCGCCGGCGCGGAATCCGGGACGGTGACGGCACCCGGTGCCCACTACGCTGCACGTCCTATGAGCGCTGATCCCCTCATCGAGTCCCTGTTGGCGGCCCTGGACGCCCGCCCCGACGACCTGCCGCTGCGCGTGCACCTCGCCGGACTGCTGCTGGACGCCGGCCGGGCCGGGGAGGCGATCGCACAGGTCGGGCAGGCACTCGCCCGGGATCCGGGCAACGCGCAGGCGCAGGCGTTGATGCAGCGGGCGCTGGGTGGCTCCGTACCGCCGCCGGCGTCGACGCCGCCCCCGACGGACCCGCAGCCGCCGACGCGACGCCCGGCCCCGGCCGACGGTCCGGCCGCGACCGCCGACCAGGATCCGCTCGCGGCCTACGAGCAGGAACTGGCGGACGTGGTGCCGCCGCGCTTCGCCCGCGCCGGCGACGAGCCGGAGTCGGTCACCGGCGACTCCGACCGGGTGTACGACGTGGAGACCTCCGGCGTCCGGCTGGCCGACGTGGGCGGCATGTCGGCGGTCAAGGAGCGGCTGGAGTTGGCCTTCCTCGGCCCGCTGCGCAACCCGCAACTGCGCAAGATGTACGGCAAGAGCCTGCGCGGCGGCCTGATGCTCTACGGCCCGCCCGGCTGCGGCAAGACGTTCCTGGCCCGGGCGGTCGCCGGCGAGATGGGCGCGAAGTTCCTCTCGTTGTCCATCGTGGACGTGCTCGACATGTGGCTGGGCAACTCGGAGCGCAACCTGCACGAGCTGTTCCAGGCGGCCCGCCGCAACGCCCCCTGCGTGCTCTTCCTCGACGAGGTCGACGCGCTGGGGCACAAGCGCTCACAGACCAACTCCAGCTCGATGCGGACGCTGGGCAACCAGTTGCTGGCCGAACTGGACGGCATGGAGGGCAGCAACGAGGGGGTCTTCGTGCTGGCCGCCACCAACACGCCGTGGGACGTGGACCCGGCGCTGCGCCGGCCCGGGCGGCTGGACCGGGTGGTGCTGGTGCTGCCGCCGGACGCCGAGGCGCGCCGGTCCATCCTGGAGTACCACCTGCGGGAGCGGCCCATCGCGGGGATCGACCTGCGGAAGATCGTCGCGGCCACGGAGGACTACTCGGGCGCCGACCTGGCCCACCTCTGCGAGACGGCCGCCGAGTTCGCGATGGCCGACTCGGTACGCACCGGCGAGGTGCGCATGATCGAGCAGCGGGACCTGGAGCGGGCGGTCAAGGAGGTCCGGCCGTCGACGAAGCCGTGGATGGCCACCGCCCGCAACGTGGCGATGTTCGCCAACGAGGGGGGCACCTACGACGACCTGGTCGCCTATCTGAAGGGGCGCAGGATGCTGTGACGCCGGACGGCCCGGCGGGGCGCCGGGCCGCGCCTCCCGCCGGGCCGGGCCGCCTGCCGGATGGTCTTCCGCCCGGCGGGGCCGCTCCGGCGAACGCACGCACCGGGGGTCAGCCGCGCGCGTGCCGCCGGCCGATGGCGATCACCTTGACCCGCTGCCGGCCGGCCCGCACCATGCCCAGCGCCATGAACGCGCCCGCGATCCGGTCGGCCGCCTCCCGGCTGCTCGCCCCGACCACCTGACGACGTCGCTCGGGACAATTGCGTTCGTCGCGGCCGGTGCCCTCGGCCGGTCGCACATCGGTGAGCACCACCAGGAACCGCGTCATCGGTGCCCGCCGGCGCGGTCGGCGCGGGCCTGTCGGGCAGTACGCACGTCGAATCCCTTCCGGCTGGCGGGCCACGGAGGGCGTGGCACGCGGCGATCGGGTACGGGGGAGAAACCCGATCACCGCGCGCCCCATCCCCTCCGGTCACTCACCACCACCGTCGCCACGACAACCGGCGGTGAGGACGCGATGACAGACTGACATGTCCACAGCCATGAATGCAACTCTCATCGGCGTTCTCTCATCTACACCTTCCCGGCAAGATGTGCGACGATCGATGCATGGCTCCCAAGACCGCCCGTGCCCGGCGACTGGGCATCGCGCTGCGTACCCACCGGGAAGCCGCCGGCCTCACGCTGGAGGCGGCGGCGGACGAGATCAGCAGCACCCGCAGCACCCTGTCCCGCTACGAGAACGCGCAGACGCTGGTCAGCCCCGCCACCGTGCGCGCCCTGCTCACCCTCTACCGGGTGGGCGCCGACGAGGTGGCCGCCGCCGTGCAGCTGGCCAAGGACGCGCGCAAGCCCGGCTGGTGGGTGTCCTACTCGTACCTGCTGGACCGGCGCACCATCGACTTCATCGCCCTGGAGGCGGAGGCGACCGGGATCGCCAACTTCGAACCGTCGGTGGTGCCGGGTCTGTTGCAGACCGCCGACTACATCCGGGGCGTGATGCGGGGCGGCCCGCACACCCTCAGCGACGACGAGGTGGAGCAACGCGTCCAGCTCCGGTTGGACCGGCAGGAGCGGCTCATCAGCGACCAGCCCCCGATCCTGGACGCCATCATCGACGAGGGCGCGCTGCTGCGGCCCGTCGGCGACCGGTCGGTGATGGAGTCGCAGCTGCACCACCTGGTCAAGATGGGCGAGCTGCCCAACATCACGGTCCAGGTGATCCCGCTCGCCGCCGGCTACCACCGGGGCACCAGGGGCTCGCTGCACATCCTGGAGTTCGCAGATCCGGAGGACCCGATCATCGCCTCGGTCGAGACGGTGGCCGGGCAGATGGTCCTCGACCGGCCGGGCGACCTGCGTACCTGCACCAAGATCATGGAGCACCTGCGGACCGTCGCGCTCAGCCCGGCGGACAGCCGCGACCAGCTCGTTCAACTCCTGAAGGGACGGTAGGACATGACACCGACGATCAGCGCGGCGCTGGCCGTGGCGCGGTGGCGCAAGAGCAGCCGCAGCGGCGACGAGGGGGCGTGCGTGGAGATGGCGGTGCTTCCGGGGACGGTCGCCGTACGCGACTCGAAGGACCCGTCCGGCCCCGCCCTGCTCTTCCCGCCGACCGCCTGGGCCGCCTTCGTCGGGGCGCCGCCCGGCCACTGACCCTCCCTCCGAAGAGGCGCCGGCGCGCCCGCTGACCACGTCGCGCCGGCGCCCTGCCGGCGGCGGTCCCACCGTTGGGAGCCGGTGGGGCCGTCGCCCGGCGGGTCAGCGCGCCGGAAAGGCAGGTGGGCTCGGCCCGCCGGAAAGACGAGTGGCTCGGCCCGCCGGAAAGGCGAGTGGGTCAGCGGCCGGATCGGCGGCACGGCGGAGCCGGGCTCAGCGCGGACGGCGGGCCGTGACGGCGGTGGCGTCCCGCTCGTCGTCGTGGCTCACCGTGGGATGCAGGCCCACGGCGGTCAGCGCGGCGCACAGGGCGTCCACCTGTGCCTGTCCCGCCTCCACCACCAGGTGCCCGCCCGGGGCCAGCCAGCGCGCCGCGCCCTCGGCCACGCGGCGCAGCACCGTCAGCCCGTCCGGCCCACCGTCGAGGGCCACCGGCGCCTCGTGCAGCCGGGCCTCCGGCGGCATCAACGCCACCGCCGCCGTCGGCACGTACGGGGCGTTGGCCAGCACCAGGTCCAGCCGCCCCCGCCAGCGCACCGGCAGCGGGTCGTACAGGTCGCCCTCGAAGACCGGGACGGCCAGCGGGGCGAGGTTGCGCCGGGCGCAGGCCACGGCGGCGGGGTCCACGTCGGCGGCGGCCAGCCAGCGTGGCGCGAGCCTGCGGGCCAGCGCCACGGTGGTCGCGCCGGAGCCGCAACACAGGTCCACCACGGCCGCCGCCGGCCCGGTCACCGCGACGGCGGCGTCGACCAGCAGGGCGGTACGCGCGCGCGGCACGAACACGCCGGGGTCGACGGCGATCCGTTCGCCGCAGAACTCCGCCCAGCCGAGCACGTACTCCAGCGGCGCCCCGGCGACCCGGCGGTCGACGAGGCCCGCCAGCGCCTCGACCGAGTCGGCGGCGGCGATCAGCAGCTCCGCCTCGTCCTCGGCGTAGACGCAGCCGGCGGCGCGCAGCCGGTGCACCAGCGCGGCCCGGTCGGGGCGGTAGGCGGGCCGGTCGGGGCCGTGGGAGGAGACGGTCACCGGGAGCCTCCGGGGCGCCTCGTCCACGCCCCCGGGCCGGGGGCGTCAGCCGCCGCGCTCAGCGGCTCGCGTCCAGCGCGGCGGCCACGTCGGCGACCAGGTCGACGGGGTCCTCGATCCCGCAGGAGAGCCGGACGAAGCCGGGCGGGGTGTCGTCGCCCCACTGGGCCCGCCGGTCGGCGGTGGTGTGCAGGCCACCGAAGGAGGTGGCCGCGGCCACCAGCCGGGCCGCGTCGAGGAACCGCGCCACCCGGTCGGCGTCGCCGAGGTCGAAGCAGAGCACCCCGGGGATCCGCCGCATCTGCACCGACGCCACCGGGTACGCCGGGTCGCCGGGCAGCCCCGGCCAGCGCACCCCGGTCACGTCGTCCCGCGCCGCGAGCAGCTCGGCGAGGGCCTGCGCGTTCGCCGTCTGCCGGCCCAGCCGCAGGTCCAGGGTGGCCAGCGAGCGGTGCGCGAGCCAGGCGTCGAACGCGCCGGGCACCGCCCCGGTGGCGTCCCGCCAGGCGGTGACCGCGTCCCGCAGCTCGGGCGAGCGGGTCGCGACGTAGCCGATCAGCAGGTCGGAGTGCCCCGTCAGGGCCTTGGTCCCGGAGGCCACCACGACGTCGGCGCCCAGGTCGAGCGGACGCTGCCCGAGCGGCGTGGCCGTGGTGTTGTCGACGGCGACCAGGGCACCGGCGGCGTGTGCCCGGGCGGCCAGCGCCGCCACGTCGGCGACGTCCAGGCCGGGGTTGGCCGGGGTCTCCAGCAGCACCAGGCGTACGCCGTCGAAGTCCGGGTGCGGGCCCTCGGTCGGGGCGAGGAGCACCCGTACGCCGATGCCCTCCAGCGTGTCGGCGGCGAAGGCGCGGACGGAGAAGTATCCGTCCGACGGGAGCACGACGGTGTCGCCCGGCCTCAGCACCGTCAGCAGCAGCCCCGTGATCGCGGCCTGCCCGCTGGCGAAGACCCGGCAGTCGCCGCCCTCCAGTTCCCCGACCGCCGCCTCCAGCAGCCGCCGGGTGGGGTTGTCCGGCCGGCCGTAGCCGTCGCGTGCCGCCGCCGGCCCCGCCCACGGGTCCAGGTGGTACGGCGCCGCGAACACCGGCCCGGGCAGGAACGGCTGGCCGGGGGCCGGCGCGGGCAGACCGGCGTGGACGCAGCGGGTGCCGTCCTGGTGTTCGGCCATGTCCCTCACTCCGGTTTGGTGGTGCGGCTCATCAGGGCCCCGACGGCGAGCCGCGGGTCCATGCCCTCGTGGCAGACCAGCTCGACCTGCTCGGTGATCGGCATCTCCACCGCGTGCGCCCGGGCCAGGTCGCGCAGGGCCAACGCGCTCTTGACGCCCTCGGCGGTCTGCCGGGTGGCGATGCGGGCCTCCTCCAGGGTCGCGCCCCGGCCCAGGTGCTCGCCGAAGGTGCGGTTGCGGGCCAGCGGCGACGAGCAGGAGGCGACGAGGTCGCCCATCCCGGCCAGGCCGGCGAAGGTGAGCGGATCGGCGCCCAGGGCCACCCCGAGCCGGGCCGTCTCGGCCAGCCCCCGGGTGACGATCATGGCCCGGGTGTTGTCGCCGAAGCCCATCGCCACCGCGATGCCGTACGCCAGGGCGATGACGTTCTTCACCGCGCCGCCCAGCTCACAGCCGATGACGTCGTCGTTGGTGTACGGCCGGAAGTAGGGCGTGGTGATGGAGCGCTGCACCTGCGTGGCCCGGTCGGCGTCGGTGCAGGCGACCACGGTGGCGGCGGGCTGCTCGGCGGCGATCTCCGGGGCCAGGTTGGGGCCGGAGACCACCACCACCCGGTCCGCCGCCACGCCGGTGGTCTCCACGATCACCTCGCTCATCCGCCTGGTGGTGCCCAGCTCGATGCCCTTCATCAGCGACACCAGGGTGGCGTCCGGGTGCAGGTGCGGGGTCCACCCGGCCAGGTTGCCGCGCAGCGTCTGCGACGGTACGGCCAGCACCACCAGCTCCGCCCCGGTGATCGCCTCGGCGGCGTCCCCCGTCGCCGTGACCCGGGACGGCAGCAGCACGTCCGGCAGGTACTCCGGGTTGCGCCGCTCGGCGCGGATGGTGTCGGCGATCTCCTGCCGACGGGCCCAGACGGAGACGTCCCGGCCGGCGTCGGCCAGGATCTTGGCGAACGCGGTGCCCCACGACCCGGCCCCCAGCACCGCGACGTGGCCGCTCACGCCGTCGCCCCCGGGCGCCGTCGCTCGCCGGCGGGGCGGGCAGTGCGTTCCCACAGTGGTGGCGGGGTGCCGCCCCGGATCTCGGCGAGCATGTCACGAAGGCGCAGCATGATGGTGTCGGTCATCTCCTCGAGGACGGCTCTCGTCGGGGTCGCCCCGGACCAGGGGCCCAGGTCGACGGGGGGTCCGGCGACCACGGTCACCGGGATGCGGGGGCGGGGGTTGAGCCGGGAGCGACGCGGGTCGAACATCCGCTCCGGGCCCCACATGACGAGCGGAACCACGGGCGCCCCGGTGGCGAGCGCGAGCCGGGCCGCGCCGGTCTTGCTCTTCATCGGCCACAGGTCCGGCTCGCGGGTGATGGTGCCCTCCGGGTAGATCACCACCGCGCCGCCCCGGTCGAGCGCGGCGACGAGATGGTCGAGCGACCGCACCGCGTCCACGGTGTCGCGTTCGACCGGGATCTGCCGGCACCGGTGCAGGATCCAGCCCATCACCGGGACCCGGAACACGCTCGCCTTGCCGAGGAACTGCGGCCAGCGGCCGGAGTCGTAGATGAAGTGCGCAGCGACGAGCGGGTCGGCGTGCGAGATGTGGTTCGCCACGATGATCACGCCGCGGTCGCCGCGCAGGTGCTCCATCCCCCGCCAGGTACGCCGGGTCCACATGATCAGCACCGGCTTGACCAGCACGACGGCGAACCATTGCCAGAACCCCAGCCTCGGCCGTGTCACCCACGCCTCCTCGTGCCGCCCCGCGCCGCACCGGATCCGCACCCGGTGACACCCGCAGCGGAAATCATGCCTGTTCGACCCCGGTCCGGCCAGAGAGGGTACCGCCCTCCGGCTGGCAGGATGGCGGTGTGAGTCAGCCGAGGTGGACCGTGGTGGTGCCGGTGAAGCGCCTCGCCGCCGCGAAGAGCCGGCTGCGGGGGGCGCTGCCGGCCGTACCGCACGAGGAGCTGGCGCTGGCCCTGGCCGCCGACACGGTCGCCGCGGTGCGGGCCTGCCCGGCGGTCGCCGGGGTGTTCGTCGTCACCGACGACGCCCGCGTGGCCGAGGTCGCGCACCGTGCGGGCGCCCGGGCGGTGCCCGACGCCCCCGGCGCCGGGCTGAACGCCGCCTTCCGGCACGGCGCGTCGGTCGCCGCCGACGGCTGGCTGGCGGGGCTCACCGCCGACCTGCCCGCGCTGCGCCCCGCCGAGTTGGCGGCGGCGCTGCGGGCGGCGCAGGCCGCACCCCCCGGCGTACGCCGGTACGTGGCCGACGCCCCCGGCGAGGGCACCGTGCTGTTGACCGCGCCGCCGGGCGTGCCCCTGGATCCCCGCTTCGGGGTCGGCTCCGCCGCCGCGCACGCCGCGAGCGGGGCGCTCGCCCTCACCGGGGAGTGGCCGAGCCTGCGGCGGGACGTGGACACCGCCGACGACCTGGCCGAGGCGGCCCTGCTCGGGCTCGGACCCCGCACGGCCGCGCTGGCCGCCGGCTGCCCGGCCTGAGGGGCGTGTAGCGTGCGGGACATGCAGGGCACGGTGGCCACCTACGACGCGGCGACCCGCAGCGGGACGCTGCTCCTCGACGACGGCACCGAGCTGGCCTTCCCGGCCCGCGCGTTCGACGCCTCCGGGCTGCGGCTGCTCCGCCTCGGCCAGCGGCTGCGCGTCGAGACCGACGCGACCGGCGGGGTGGTCCGGGTGACATTGCCGACCATGGCCTGAGCGGCTGGCGGAAGTTCATTTTGCGTTAACCGCATCCGGGTGATTATGGGCAGGTGAGCACCCCTCGCAAGCACCCCGCCAACCGCCCGCACACCGACCCGGCCGCACCCCGCAACGGCACCCGGGCCCGGGGCGCCGACGGCCGCTTCCACGCCGCCGTCCCCGGCGCAAACCCCGGGGACACAGTTGACGGCACCACCGGGGACGCGGCCGGCGGGACCACCGGGGAGACAGCCGGCAGGGCTGCCGGGGTGGAGGCCGCCGGGACCGACGCGGCTGCCGCCTCCGCCGGGCTGGAGGAGGTGCTGGACCAGGTGCCCGGCCCACCCGCCGAGGCGCCCGGCCTCACCGACGAGCCGCCGGTGGCCGAGCCGCTGCCGGAGGACCGCTTCCTCAACCGGGAGCTCTCCTGGCTCGACTTCAACGCCCGGGTGCTCGCCCTCGCCGAGGACCCGCGCACGCCGCTGCTGGAGCGGGCCAAGTTCCTGGCCATCTTCGCCAGCAACCTCGACGAGTTCTACATGGTCCGGGTCGCCGGGCTGAAACGCCGGCTCCAGGCCGGCCTGCCGGTACGCGGCGGGGACCGGATGCCGCTGCGTACACAGCTCGAACTGGTTGCCGAGAAGGCCGCCGCGCTGGTCACCCGGCACTCGGCCTGCTTCACCGACGACGTGCTGCCGAAGCTCGCCGCCGAGGAGATCCGGATCCTGCGCTGGAGCGACCTGGACGACCCCGAGCGGGAGCGGCTGCGCACCTACTTCCGGGAGCAGATCTTCCCGGTGCTGACCCCGCTCGCGGTGGACCCCGCGCACCCCTTCCCGTACATCTCCGGGCGCTCGCTCAACCTCGCGGTGGCGGTGCGCGATCCCGACGGCGGCTCGGAGTTCTTCGCCCGGGTGAAGGTGCCGAACAACGTGCCCCGCTTCGTACGGGTGCACCGCGACCTGCCGGGCCTGCGGATGCTGCCCGTGGAGGACCTGATCTCGGTGCACCTGGGGCAGCTCTTCTCCGGCATGCAGGTGGTCGAGTGCCACCTGTTCCGGGTCACCCGCAACGCCGAGGTGGAGGTCGACGAGGACCGCGACGAGGACCTGCTCCAGGCACTGGAACGGGAGCTGGCGCGGCGCCGGTTCGGCCCGCCCGTACGGCTGGAGGTGGCCGCCTCGATCTCCGAGCGCGTACTGGAACTGCTCGTCCGCGAGTTGGACATGCACGACCAGGAGGTGCTGCGGGTCCCCGGCCTGCTCGACCTCTCCGCGCTCTGGCAGCTCTACAACGAGGCCGACCGGCCGGACCTGAAGGATTCGCCGTTCGTGCCGGCCACCCATCCCCGGCTCACCGAGGGCGAGGTGCCGCGCAGCGTCTTCGCGACCCTGCGCGACGGGGACATCCTGGTCCACCACCCGTACCACTCGTTCGCCACCAGCGTGCAGCGGTTCATCGAGCAGGCCGCCGCCGACCCGGACGTGCTGGCCATCAAGCAGACCCTCTACCGCACCAGCGGCGACTCCCCCATCGTGGACGCGCTGGTCGACGCGGCGGCGGCCGGCAAGCAGGTGGTCGTGCTGGTCGAGCTGAAGGCGCGCTTCGACGAGGTGGCCAACATCGGCTGGGCGCGCACGCTGGAGCGCGCCGGCTGCCACGTCGTCTACGGCCTGGTCGGGCTCAAGACGCACTGCAAGACCGCCCTGGTGGTACGCCAGGAGGGCAACCAGATCCGCCGCTACTGCCACATCGGCACCGGCAACTACCACCCGAAGACCGCCCGGCTCTACGAGGACTTCGGCATGCTCACCGCCGACCCGGAGATCGGGGCCGACCTGACCGACCTGTTCAACGTGCTCACCGGCTACAGCCGGCAGACCGCGTACCGCCGGCTGCTGGTGGCGCCGCAGGGCATCCGCCGTGGGCTGATCGAGCGGATCGAGCGGGAGATCAGGCACGTCCGGCTGGGCATGCCCGGCCTCGTGCAGATCAAGGTGAACTCGCTGGTCGACGAGGAGGTCACGGACGCGCTCTACCGGGCCTCCCGGGCCGGCGTCCACGTGGACCTGGTGATCCGGGGCATGTGCACGCTGCGGCCGGGGGTGCCCGGCCTGTCGGAGAACATCCGGGTCCGCTCGATCCTGGGGCGGTTCCTGGAGCACTCCCGCATCTTCCGGTTCGGCAACGACGGCGACGCCGAGTTCTGGATGGGCTCGGCCGACCTGATGCACCGCAACCTGGACCGCCGCGTCGAGGCGCTGGTCCGGGTGAGCGACCCCGTCGCCCGGGCCGAACTGGACCACGTGCTGACCGCCGCGATGAGCCCCGACGTCGACGCGTTCGAGCTGGCGCCGGACGGCACCTGGAGCCGGCGTACGGGCACCGCCGACGAGGAGCCGGTGCACCTCCAGGAGTTGCTGCTGCGTCGTGTCGGTGGCACGGCGGGCTGACCGGTACCCGCATAGGCTGACCTGATGCTGGATGAGCGGGACGCGCCCGGCTCCGGTCGGGACCGGCCGGCCGGGGGCCCGGACGCGACGGCCCCGATCCGGGCGGCGGGCGGGGTCGTGTGGCGTACCGCCGACGGCGCCGGGCCGGCCGGCGGGCGCGCGGCCGGCGGGGTGCTGGTCTGCGTGGTGCACCGGCCCCGCTACGACGACTGGTCGCTGCCGAAGGGCAAGCTGGAGCCCGGCGAGCATCCGCTGCTCGCCGCCGTGCGGGAGGTGGCCGAGGAGACCGACGTCCGGGCGGTGCCGCAGGTACGGCTGCCCACCGTGCGCTACCGCAGCGAGGGCCGCCCGAAGGTGGTCGACTACTGGTCGATGCGGGCGGCGGCCGAAGGCGGCTTCCAGCCGGCCACCGAGGTCGACGACGTGCGCTGGCTCGGCGTGGACGAGGCGGTCCGGCTGGTCAGCTACCCGCACGACGCCGAGGTGCTGGCCGCGTTCGCGGCCCTGCCGACGGTCACCGGGACGGTGGCGCTGGTCCGGCACGCCCACGCCGGCAGGCGGGCCACCTGGTCGGGCCCGGACACCGGCCGGCCCCTCGACGCCCGGGGTTGGGCGCAGGCCCACGCGCTCGCCCCGCTGGTGGCGCTGGTCCGCCCGGTACGCCTGCTGTCGGCCTCGGCGCGTCGCTGCGTACAGACCCTCGACCCGGCGGCGGCGCTGCTCGACCTGCCGATCGAGGTCGACGGCGACCTGGACGAGCCGCGGCCCGGTCAGCAGCCCGACGAGTGCGCGTTGGCCGCCGCCGCCCGCCTGGTCGCGCTGGCGGCGACCGGAGAGCCGGTGGGGGTGTGCAGCCAGGGCAAGGTGATTCCGGGCGCCCTGGGCCGGCTCAGCGGGCTGCCGGACGACTTCACCACCCCGAAGGGCGGCGGCTGGCTGCTCGCCTTCGCCGGCGACCGGCTGCTCGCATTCGACCGTCTCTGACTCCGCGTCCACGCCGGTGCGCGTGGGTCAGGTCGGCGGCAGGGTCAGGGTCACCACGACCGGCAGGTGGTCGCTGGCCGTCCCCGGTGGGGCCGCCGCGTCGCCGGCCGCCAGGTCGGGCGTGACGAGGATGTGGTCGATCTGCTGGCGCGGGGCGTCGGCCGGGCTGGTCGGCAGGGGGCGGGCGGCGGCCAGCGCGTCGACCAGACCGGCCCGGGTGAACTCGGCGAACGCCGGGTCGTCCGGCCCGGTGTTCAGGTCACCGGCGACCACCAGGGGTCGGCCGGCGGCGTACCGGACGGCGAAGTCGGCGACCGCGCGGGCCTGGACCACCGGATCCTCGCCCGGCGGCGGTTGCAGGTGGGTGGCGACGACCGCGAGGCGGACGTCCCCGCTGAAGTCGACGGTGATCCCGAGAGCCTGCGCCCCGGTGGGCGCGCCGACGGCCGGCAGCGGCCGGGTCCGCGCCGCGACCAGGGGCCACCGGCTCAGCACGGCGTCGCCCCAGAGCGGGTCGGCGGCGGGCGCGAAGACGTACGGCATGTCGAGCCGCTCCGCCAGCAGGTCGAGCGTGTCGTGCCCGCCGTTGAGCAGCCAGCCCCGGTCCACCTCGCTGAGCGCCACGACGTCGGCTCCCGCGACGGCCCGCGCCAACGCGTCCGGGTCGAAGCGGCCGTCCATCCCGAACCCCATCCGCACGTTGTACGCCGCCACCCTGACCGTCTCGGGCGGCCCGGGCCGGTTGGTGGCGACCAGCACCTCGTCGCTGGCGACCGCGGCGAGCAGCGTCAGTACGGCTGCCGTGGCGGCCGTCCGCACCGGCGGCAACGGCGACCGGGCCGGCACCGGGGTGGGCCGGGTCGCCAGCGCGACGGCGGCGACCAGCACCGCCACCGCCACCGGCACCCCGGCATTGGGGTAACCCAGGTCGTAGGCGGCGTAGTACGCCACCGCCGCGGCGGCGAAGACGAGCATCCCGCCGGCGGCGGCGTACCCGCGTCGGGCGGCCACCCGTGCCGGCTCCGGTCCGCCGCCGGCCGACCCGGCGGACGGGGCCTCGTCGGCGCCGGCCCGTCCGTCGGCGGCGCCGGCCAGGGCCAGGCACGCCCCGAGGCCGACGGCGGTGAGCAGGACGGCCGGCAGCAGCAGCATCCCGCGTTCGAGGGCGACGAGGACGGCCCCGCCGACGAGGGCCGCCGGCCCAAGCCACCGCCAGGCCCCCCGCAGGGGCGGCGCCAGCGCGGCGAGCAGGAAACCGCCGACGGCCACGGCGAGCGGGGCGGGGCCGAACGCCGGCACCGTGGCCACCCCCGCCTCGCCGGCGGGGTCCGCGCGCAGCAGCCCGAACTGGTACGACATCGCCGTCCGGGCGACCGCCGGGGAGAGGGCCACCATGCCGGCGAGCAGCAGCGCCGGCCCGGCCAGCAGCCAGCCCCGTACGCCGCCCGCCCCGGCCGGGGGCACGGGCCGCGCCTGGCCCGCCAGGAAGAGGCCCGCGACCGCGACCGCCGCGAGCCACGCCGGCCAGGGGCCGAAGAACGCCGAGCGGTACGTGTCCAGCACCGTGTGCACGCCGGCGCCGACCGCCATCCCCAGCGCCAGCCCGGGTACGGGGCGGTCGGTGCCGGCGGCGGCGCTGGCGAGCCACACCAGCCCGGCGAGCAGCCCCGCCGTGGCGAGCCAGAGCTGGAGCCGCCCGCCGGGCTGGCCGTTGACGGCGAGACGCGCCACGACCAGCAGCACGGCGGCGACGAGCGTGCCGGGGCGGGTGCCCACCCGGCGCAGCAGCGCGGGCGCCGCCAGGGCGAGCAGGAACCAGCCGAACGCGAACGCCCCCAGCAGTTCGGCGGGTGTCGAGGCGGCCTGCCCGAAGATGGTGATCACCGCCGGCAGGAAGACGCGCAGCACGTCGACCAGGAGCACGACGCCCAGGGCGAGGGTGACGGTGGGGAGGTGGCGGTAGCGCACGGGGCTGCCTTTCGCCGACCGGAAGGGGTGCGGCGATTCTGCGGGCGCGGCACGCTCGCGGTCAACGGGTGGGGCGGACACGACGGAGGGCGCCCACCGGCCGGTGGGCGCCCTCCGCGTACCGCTCGACTCAGCGCTTGGTCGCTGCCTTCCTGGCCGGAGCCTTCTTCGCCGTGGTCTTCTTCGCCGCGGTCTTCTTGGCCGCCGCGCTCTTGCTCGCCGTCGCGGCGGTCTTCTTCGCCGCCGTGGACTTCGTCGCCGCCGTGGTCTTCTTCGCCGGGGCGGCCTTGGCGGTCGTGGTCTTCTTCGCCGCGGTCGTCCTGGTCGCCTTCGCCGCGGGGGCCTTCTTGGCCGCCGTGGTCGCCTTGGCCCCGGTCGCCTTCGCGCCCGTCGCCTTGGCTCCGGTGGCCTTGGCCCCGGTGGCCTTGGCTCCGGTCGCCTTCGCCCCGGTGGCCTTGGCCCCCGTCGTCTTGGCCGCCGCAGTGGACTTGGCGGCGGACGTGGTCTTGGCGGCCGCCGCGGTCTTCTTCGCCGCCGCCGTGGCCTTCGGCACCTTGCCGCTGGCCACCATCTCCTTGAATCCGGCGCCCGGACGGAAGGTCGGGACGGATGTCTTCTTGACCTTCACCGCCTCACCTGTCCGCGGGTTGCGCGCTGTTCGGGCGCCCCGGACGCGCTTTTCGAACGCTCCGAATCCGGTGATCGCCACCTTCTCGCCCTTGGTGACCGCCGCCTGGACCTCAGCGAGGACCGCGTCGAGCGCGGCCGTCGCCGTCTTCCGGTCCCCCAGGCGAACGGCGAGCGCCTCGATGAGCTCGGCCTTGTTCACGACTTCCTCCCGATTGTGCAACTGACTCGACGCGAGCCATTCTGCGCGCACGGTATGCCCTGTGCTGCCGCTACACAAACATTCGGTCGAAAAAAGCCCTTGTGTCGTAACGGATTCGCCCCCGCCGGTGGGACCGACGGGGGCGGAAACCGCTGTGGGATCGGGCGTACGGCTATGCGATCGAGGGCAGGAACGGCAGCCGGGTGGTCTCGTACGCGCTGATCTCCGCCTCGTGGCGGAGGGTGAGTCCAATGTCGTCCAAGCCCTCCAGCAGCCGCCAGCGGCTGAAGTCGTCCAGCGGGAACGACCAGGTGGACTCGCCGACGCGCACCTCGCGGGCGGTCAGGTCGACGGTGACCGGGGTGGTCGGATCGGCCTCCACCCGGTCCCAGATCTCCTCGATCGCCTTCAATTCCAGCTCGACCGGGAGCAGACCCTCCTTGAGCGCGTTGCCCCGGAAGATGTCGCCGAAGCGGGGCGAGATGACGGCACGGAAGCCCCAGTCGCGCAGCGCCCAGACGGCGTGCTCCCGGGAGGAGCCGGTGCCGAACTCCGGACCCGTCACAAGAATCGACGCACCCGAATGGGCTTGATCGTTGAGTACGAATTCCGGGTCCTCGCGCCAGGCGTTGAACAAGCCGTCCGCGAAACCGGTTCGGGTCACCCGCTTGAGGTACACGGCGGGGATGATCTGATCGGTGTCCACGTTGGACATCCGCAGCGGCACGGCGGTACCCGTGTGGGTGGTGAACCTCTCCATCTGAATGCCCTTCTACAGGTCGGCGGGAGCGGCCAGCCGGCCCGCCACGGCGGTGGCGGCGGCGACCGGCGGGGAGACCAGGTGGGTGCGTCCGCCCCGGCCCTGGCGGCCCTCGAAGTTGCGGTTGGAGGTGGAGGCGGAGCGCTGGCCCGGCGAGAGCGTGTCCGGGTTCATGCCCAGGCACATGGAACAGCCGGCGAAGCGCCACTCGGCGCCGGCGTCGGTGAAGACCTTGTCCAGCCCCTCCGCCTCGGCCGTCTCGCGGACGGCGGCGGATCCGGGCACGACCAGCATCCGCACCCCGTCGGCGACCCGGTGCCCGCGCAGCACGTCGGCGGCGGCCCGGAGGTCCTCCAGCCGGCCGTTGGTGCAGGAGCCGACGAAGACCACGTCGATGGCGAGGTCCCGCAGCGGGGTGCCGGGGCGCAGGTCCATGTACTCCAGCGCGCGCCGGGCGGCGGTCTGCTCGGTCTCGGTGCCGAAGTCCTCCGGCGCCGGCACCACCGCGCCCAGCGGCGCGCCCTGGCCCGGGTTGGTGCCCCAGGTGACGAACGGGGTGACCGCCGCGGCGTCCAGGGTCACCTCGGCGTCGAAGGTCGCGCCCTCGTCGGTGGGCAGGGTCCGCCACCAGGCGACCGCCGCGTCCCAGTCGTCGCCCTGCGGGGCATTCGGCCGCCCCTTCAGGTACGCGAAGGTGGTCTCGTCCGGCGCGATCATGCCGGCCTTGGCGCCCCACTCGATGGACATGTTGGCGACGGTCATCCGCCCCTCCATGGACAGCGACCGGATGGCCTCGCCGCGGTACTCGACGATGTATCCGCGGCCGCCGCCAGTGCCGACCTGGGCGATCAGCGCGAGCACCAGGTCCTTGGCGGTCACCCCGGGGGCGAGCTGCCCCGTGACGTTCACGGCCATCGTCTTCGGCCGGATCTGCGGCAGCGTCTGCGTGGCCAGCACGTGTTCGACCTCACTCGTGCCGATGCCGAACGCGAGCGCGCCGAACGCGCCGTGGGTGGCCGTGTGCGAGTCGCCGCAGACGATGGTCATGCCCGGCTGGGTGACGCCGAGCTGCGGGCCGATGACGTGCACGATGCCCTGGTTCTCGTCGCCCAGCGAGTGCAGCCGCACCCCGAACTCGGCGCAGTTGCGGCGCAGCGCCTCGATCTGCGTACGCGAGGTGGGGTCGGCGATGGTGAGCAGGTCGCCGCGCCGCTGCCGGAACGCCGGGTCGGCGTACCCCGTCGGGGTGTTGTGGTCCTCCGTGGCGAGCGTGAGGTCGGTGCGACGCACCCGACGCCCGGCGAGGCGCAGCCCGTCGAAGGCCTGCGGGCTCGTCACCTCGTGCAGCAGGTGCAGGTCGATGAAGAGCAGATCGGGCTCGCCCTCGGCGGCCCGGACGAGGTGTGCGTCCCAGACCTTCTCGGCCAGGGTCCTCGGCTTGGCAGTAGTGACTCCCACCATCTGGACATCCTAAATTCTGGGAGGTAAGTTTCGGCTTGTGGGACACAGTATGAGCGGTGTCGGCGTTCTCGACAAGGCGGTGGTCATTCTGGCCGCCTGCATCGACGGCGCCAGCCTGGCCGAACTCGTTGAACGCACCAAGCTGCCCCGGGCCACCGCGCACCGGCTGGCACAGGCGCTGGAGATCCACCGGATGCTGGTCCGGGACACCCAGGGGCGCTGGCGTCCCGGCCCGCGCCTGGGTGAGCTCGCCAACGCCGCGCCGGACGTGCTCCTGACGGCGGCGGAGCCGCTGTTGGCGGCGCTGCGGGACGCGACGGGCGAAAGCGCCCAGCTCTACCTGCGCCGCGCCGACGAGCGCATCTGCGTGGCCTCCGCGGAGCGGGCCAGCGGCCTGCGGGACACCGTGCCGGTCGGCTCGGTGCTGCCGATGACGGCGGGTTCCGCGGCGCAGATCCTGCTCGCCTGGGAGCCGCCCGAGGCGGTGATGCCGCTGCTCCCCCGGTCGAAGTTCACCGGCCGCACCCTCGCCGAGGTACGCCGCCGGGGCTGGGCGCAGAGCGTCGCCGAGCGCGAGGCCGGTGTGGCCAGCGTCTCCGCGCCGATCCGCGACCGCACCGGTCGGGTCATCGCCGCGATCAGCATCTCCGGCCCCATCGAGCGCCTGGGACGCCGCCCCGGCGAACGCCACGCGATGGCCGCCGTCCGGGCCGGCCAACGCCTCTCCGGCCTCTGACCGCCCTCCGCTGGCTGGTCGGGCGCCGGAATCCCGGGCGGGCCGAGGGGCGGAACGCGAAACGGCCCGTCCCACCGGGGTGGGACGGGCCGTTCGAGATGTAGCCCCGACCGGATTCGAACCGGCGCTACCGCCTTGAGAGGGCGGCGTCCTGGGCCGCTAGACGACGGGGCCAAGACTTCGCTGCTTCCACCGCCCTCGCGAGCGGTGCCGCTGTAGTCTAGCGGCGTCCCCTCCGGGGACGAAATCGGGGCGACCGGGCCGGCGCGACCAGGACGGAACGGCCGGGCCACGGCAGACGGCGGCGCCCGGACGCGCGAAACGGTCCATCCCCGCGTGGAACGGCATAAGGCGTGCAACGGCATAAGGCGTGCAACGGCATAAGGCGTGGAACGGCATACGAAACGGCCCGCCCCACCGGAGTGGAACGGGCCGTTCGAGATGTAGCCCCGACCGGATTCGAACCGGCGCTACCGCCTTGAGAGGGCGGCGTCCTGGGCCGCTAGACGACGGGGCCAGAACCTGCTTGCGGCACCACTTCGCAAGTGGTGCCGCTGGACTCTACCAGAGAGAACCCCGATCCCCTGACCGGGAATCGGAGTCATCTCCTACGAGATCCAGCGCCCGAGGCTCTCTCGAACCTCGGCTGCGCTGGGGTACCAGGACTCGAACCTAGACTAACTGAACCAGAATCAGTCGGGCTGCCAATTACCCCATACCCCATTGGCCCCTTGCGGTGCCGGGAACAAACCTTACCCTCCCGGTGCCGACAGGCCAAATCGAACCCCCCGAACCGCCTCTGAGCTGCAGAAACGGGGACTCGACGCGGATCAGGCGACCGGCACCACCGGGTTGCTCAGCTCCCCGATCCCCTCGATCCGCACGGTCACCGTATCCCCGTCCGTGAGCGGGCTAACCCCCGCCGGCGTGCCGGTGAGCACCACGTCGCCGGGGAGCAGCGTCATCACGTGTGAGACGTACGACACCAGGGCCGCCACGTCGAAGACCATGTCCCGGGTCCGGCCGAGCTGACGCACCTCCATCTCCTCGGGATCGCGGCCCACCTCGCAGCGGATCTCCAGGTCGCGGACGTCGAGCCCGGTGGTGATCCACGGGCCGATCGGGCAGAACGAGTCGAAGCCCTTGGCGCGGGTCCACTGGCCGTCGGAGCGCTGGAGGTCCCGGGCGGTGACGTCGTTGGCGCAGGTGTAGCCGAAGATGGCCCGCTCGGCGGCGGCCCGGTCGGCCCGGCGGGCCCCCGGCGCGCCGATCACCACGGCCAGCTCGGCCTCGTGCTCGACCTGCTTGGAGAAGATCGGCAGCCGGATCGCGTCCCGGGGCCCGATCACGGAGGTGGACGGCTTGAGGAAGAGCAGCGGCTCCTTCGGCACCTCGCTGCCGTGCTCGGCCGCGTGCTCGGCGTAGTTGCGGCCGACGCAGACGACCTTGCTGGGCAGGATCGGCGAGAGCAGGCGGACGTCCGACAGCGCCCACCGGGCGCCGCTGAAGGTGATCTGGCCGAACGGGTGGCCCTCGATCTCGGCGACGGTCAGGCCCTGCGGGCCCGCCTCCGGCTCGCCCTCGACGACCCCGAACGACATTCCCTTGGCATGAGCAAAACGAGCGATACGCACCGGGTCAATCTATCCCCGGCGACCAGCGTCCGACCGAGGCCGCAGGCAGGCGCGCCGGACGGCCACCGGCGCGCTCCGTGAACCGGGGCGGGCGCACCCTATGCCACCGTCCACCCACGGGGGCCGGTTTCGCGACTTCGTACCCGCCCGGTGTCGCCCCGCCCCTAGCGTCGGCTCCGGAGGTTCGTTCGTATGCCTGCATCGACACGACACCACAGGGCCCTCGCAGTGTTCGTACACTGCCTCGGCATTCTCGCCGCCATGCCGGCACCGTCCGCGGCGGCCGCGCCACCACCGGCGGTCGCGCCGACCCCGGAGCCGGCGATGCCGTCGGCGCCACCGGCGGTGCCCACCCCGACCCGGGCCGCCCCGCCGATGGCGAAACCGCCGGTCACGGTCGCGGTGCTGCCGGAGAGCACGCCGGCGCCGCGCTACCGGATCCAGGTCCGCAACAGCGGGGCCACCCCGGTGGACACCACGGTCCGGCAGGAGCTGCCGGCCGGGGCCTCGGCGACCGCCATCACCAACGGGGGCCGGGCCACCCGCAGCGCCGGGCACTCCACCACGGAGGTCACCTGGCAGCTGAAGCTGCCCGCCCGCAGCACCACCACCCTGGGCACGGCGCTCACCACCGCCGCCCCGGCCCGGCCGCTGACCGCCCCGGCCTGCGCCTTCGCCCGCGACGGCAACCGGCCGTACGACTGCGCGACGGCGACCTGGGCGGCGGGCGTGCCGGCCGCCGCGCCCGCCCGCGCCGAGGCACCACCGTGGCGACGTACGCCGGTGCTGCTGGCCGGGCTCGCCACGGTGACGGTGCTCGCGGTGGGTGGGGTGTGGACGTGGCGCCGACGCCGCCGACCGGTCGCCGCCGCCCTGACCGGAGAGGGGCCGGGGACGGTCTACCCGCGCCCGGCCACCCCGCGCCCGGAACAGCTGCGCCGCAAGCCGTCGGTCTGGCTGATCGTCCCGGTGGCCGCCGTGGTGCTCGCCGGCACGGTCGGCACCGCCGCCTGGACGGCCACCCGGCAGGTCGCCTCCGTCGACACCGACAGCCAGCCGACCAGCGGCGCGTGGATCGGCCAGGGGGTCAACGGCGCCATCGGCGAGGCGCTGCGCGAGTCGGCGTTCGAGTTCACCGTGTACCGCGTCGCGTGCGAACCCGGCACGGCGGCCCGGCGGTGCGAGGCCACGGTCGGGGTGCGCAACCTCACCCCGGAGAAGCAGAGCTGGCACGGCCGGCTGCAACGGGCGTACCTGCCCGACGGCAACTTCGTCAGCACCGACGAGCAGGCGACGCGCACGGCCAACCAGGGCCGGGACGTCTTCGCCCAGCCGATGGCGGCCGGCAGCCGGACGGTGCTGCCGCTGGTCTTCACACTCGACGGGAAGGCGCCGCCGCAGCAGCTGGAGCTGCGCAGCGGGGTGTTCTCCGCCGGGGTCCGGGTGGACGTGCCCTGACCGGGCGCCGGGCGGCGGTCGTACCCTGGGGTCCGTGACCGCCGCCCTCGCCCCGACCGCCGTGCTCGACGCGGCGTGCTGGCAGGCCCGGCGCCGGGCGCACGAGCAGCGGGTCGACGCCTGGGTCACCCCGCACCTGGCGCGCCGCCGCCGGGGCGGGAAGCACCCGGTGGAGGATTTCCTCTTCACCTACTACTCGCACCGTCCGGCCCAGTTGCGCCGCTGGCACCCCGGCGCCGGGGTGGTGCTGCGCGACGCGGACCCGGGCGATCTCGGCCGGGACTACCGGGCCACCGCCGCCGGGGCCACCCTCCACACCGAGGCCGTACGCGCGCGGCGCGCCGAGTCGCTCGGGTGGATCCGGGCGCTGCTGGCGGCGACAGCCGACCGACCGGCGCACCTCGGCTGCTTCGGGATGCACGAGTGGGCCATGGTCTACCGGCAGACCCAGGAGGAGGTACGCCACAACGCCTGGCCACTGCGGCTGAGCCCCGACGAGACGGCGGCCGTGGTCCGGGAACGGGGCGTGCGGTGCAGCCACTTCGACGCGTACCGGTTCTTCACCGCGCCCGCCCGGCCACTGAACCTGCTCACCCCGACGCGCGAGACGCAGCACGCGCACGAGCAGCCGGGTTGCCTGCACGCCAACATGGACCTCTACAAGTGGGCGTACAAGCTCTCCCCGCTGGTGCCGAGCGAACTGGTCGCGGACGCGTTCGAGCTGGCCCGGGAGATCCGCACGCTGGACATGCGGGCCTCCCCCTACGACCTCACCGCCCTCGGCTACGCCCCCGTGCTGGTGGAGACCGCCGAGGGGCGGCACGACTACGTACGGGCGCAGCGGTCGTTCGCGCAGCGCGCCGCGCCCCTGCGGGCGCGCCTGGTCGCCGAGTGCGACCGGCTCCTGTCGACCGCCGACGGGTGAGCGGGTCGGCCCGCCTCCGGGCCCGGGTCAGTCGCCGTCGACGCGGCGGTCGCGCTTGCGCTGTGACCGGCGCTTCTTCTCCGCCAGCCGGCGCTCCTTCGCGCCCCGCGACGGGCGGGTGGGCCGGCGGGGCGGGGGCGGCGGGGCGGCGGCCTCGCGCAGCAGCGCGGCCAGCCGTTCCCGGGCCGCCTCCCGGTTGGCCAACTGCGCCCGGTGCTCGCTGGCGGTGACGGTCAGCACGCCGTCGACCAGCCGGCCGGCGAGGCGCTCCAGGGCGCGCGCCCGCAGCGGCTCGGGCACCCCGGGCGAGGCCGCCAGGTCGTAGCTCAGCTCGACCCGCGAGTCGGTGGTGTTGACGCCCTGACCGCCGGGCCCCGACGACCGGGAGAAGCGTTCCCGCAGCTCGGCGGCGGGAACGCTCCACCGGTCGGTCACCCGCAGTCCGTCGTCCACCCCCCGAGGCTAACGCCCCTGCCGGACGCTCGGGGTCGCGGACGGGCTCGGGGTCTGCGCGGGCGGGGCGGGGTTGTCGTCGTCCGAGCCTGCGGCGGCGTACGCGACCGCCCCCACCAGGAGCAGGGCGATCACCCCGATCTTCGTGGTGGCCACCTTGATCAGCAGCCACGCGGCGCGCCGGGCGCCGGGCACGGTCTTCTTGGCGGTCTGGTAGTCGGCCCACCCGCGTCGTGCCCGGGCGTACGCCGACCCCACTCCGGTACCGATCAACAGGCCCACCAGCAGGAGGGCCACGATTCCAGGACGCTCCACCCACGCCAGTATCCATACTCAGCGTAATATTTCCATTGTCCGATCATTTCCCGCCGGGTATCTGACAGTTTTCACGTTCCCAGGCGGTCCCGAAGGGACGTACGCACAGCTCAGCCGCCCTTTCCGATGATCGTGTCGGCGGTCTGCTGCACCTGCTCGATGGGAATGGCGAAGCCGATGCCGATCGAGCCGTTGCCGTCGATCGTGGCGATGGCCGTGTTCACCCCGATCACCTCGCCGCGCGCGTTGACCAGCGGGCCGCCCGAGTTGCCCGGGTTGATCGAGGCGTCGGTCTGCACGGCGGTGTGCCGGTTGTCGCCGAGGCGCACCTGCCGGTCCAGGGCGCTGACGATGCCGGCGGTGACGGTGCCGGGCAACCCCAGCGGCGAACCGACCGCCAGCACCGGCTCCCCCACCTTGGTGGAGCCCGGCTTGGCCAGCGGCAGCGCCGCCAGGCCGGCCGACGGCGGCACCCGGAGCACGGCGAGATCGCTGCGCGGCTCCCGCCCGACCACCTCGGCGGTGTACCGCCGCCCGTCGGGCAGCTCCACCGTCACCGCCCCGCCGCGCCCCTTGGCCAGGATGTGGTCGTTGGTGATGATGTGCTGCTGGTCGTCCACGGCGAAGCCGGAGCCGGTGGCCGAGGCGCCGCCGGACCCGCCCACGAGCACCGACACCACCCCCGGCACGGTCTTCCCGGCCGCGGTCACCAGCTCCGCCGGGACCGGGGCCGCCGAGGCCGCCGTCGGGCCCGGTGCGTCGTCGCGGCCGGCCACGATGCCGCCGGCCACCGCGCCGGAGGCGGTCGACAGTGCCACCACCGCCAGCGCCGCCAGCACCCGCCCGCGCGGGCCGCGTCCCGCCGGGCCCCGGTCCGGGTCGGTCCCGCCCCACCGGGCCCGCCCGTCCGGATCCAGCTCCGGGGAGATGAACCAGGGGCCGCGCGGTTCGCCCAGCCCGGTCTGCACTGCCATGCGTACGCTCCTCACGTGTCCTTCTCGACGGTGGCCGTACGGTTCAGGGCAGCCGGGCGAACCAGCGCATCGAGCCGGCCGCGGCCCCCATGGCGAACACCAGCCCGAGGCCGATGAACCGGGCCGAGACGTCCTGTCGCTCGGTGCGGTAGCCGACCGAGGTGCCGATGTCGTCGTAGACGGCGCGCAGTTCGTCGCTGGTGCTGGCCTCGTGGAACCCGCCCCCGGTCTCCTCGGCCACCGCGCGCAGGGTCTGCCCGTCGACGGGCACCTGGATCGGCCGGCCGCCCCGGTCCACGGTGCCGCCGGGGGTGCCGAACGAGATGGTGTGCACCGGCACCTTCATGTCGATCGCCTCGGACGCCGCCTCCATCGGGTCCATGCCGGAGGTGTTCGCCCCGTCGGAGAGCAGGATGATCCGGGCCGGCGGCGGGTCCTTCGCCGCCTGGCTGTCGAAGCCCTTCACGGCGCCGAGCGAGGTGCTGATGGCCTCGCCGATGGCTGTGCCCTGCACCCCGGTGGCCCCCTCCACCAGCCGCTCGATCCCCTCGTGCAGGGCCTCCCGGTCGGTGCTCGGCGGCACCAGCACCGCCGCGCTGCCGGCGAACGCGACCAGCCCGACGTTGAACTCGTCCGGCAGGCCGTCGACGAAGCGCCGGGCGGATTCCTTGGCGGCGCTGAGCCGGTCCGGTTCCACGTCGCCGGCGAGCATCGAGGTGGAGACGTCGACGGCGACCATCACGGTGGCCCGTTCGCGGGGCACCCGCACCTCCGCCGTGGGCCGGGCGAAGCCGACCACCAGCAGCGCCAGCATGGCCAGGAAGAGCCCGGCGGGCACGTGCCGCCGCCAGGCCGGGCGGTGCGGCGCGACCCGGTCGAGCAGCCGCAGGTTGGTGAAGCGGACGGCGTACCGGCTGCGCCGGCGCTGCATCAGCAGGTATCCGACGGCCAGGGCGAGGACCCCCAGCAGGAGCCAGAGCCGGGCGGGCGACTGCCAGATCACGCCACACCTCCCCGGGCCGCCCGGGGAGGGGCCGCCGCGAGCCGCCGCTGGGTGTGCACGTGCCGCACGATGTCGGCGGCCCAGTCCCGGTCGGTACACAGCGGCAGGTGCGTGGCCCCGCTGCGGCGCAGCGCCTGGCGTACCTGGTCACGCTGGGCGGTCGCGGCGGCGGCGTAGCGCTCGCGCAGCGCGCGGTCACCGGTCCAGAGTTCGCGCCGCCGCCCGGTCTCCGGGTCGACCAGGGTGACCAGGCCGACGTCGGGCAGCTCCAGCTCCCGCGGGTCCGTGATCTCCACGGCGAGCACCTGGTGGCGCGCGGCGAGGCGGCGCAGGGCGGTCTCCCAGGGCGGTGCCTCCCGGGGGTCGTCGGGCAGCCCGTCGAGGAAGTCCGAGACCACGACGACGAGGCCGCGGCGCAGCGCCGCCCGGTGCACGCCGGCCAGCCCGTCGGCCAGGTCGGGGCCGGGCGGCGCCGGGTCGTCGCCGTCCTGGCCGCCGACGCGTGGCGGCGGGTCGTGGTCGCCGACGCGCGGGGCGGTCAGCAGGGCCCGGAGCAGGCCGAGCAGGTGGGTACGCCCGCTGCGGGGCGGGAACCGGCGCAGCCCGTCCCGGCTGAGCACCTGCGCGCCGAGGCGGTTGCCCACGCCTCCGGTGAGGAAGCCGACCGCCGCGACGGCCGCCACGGCCAGCTCCCGCTTGTCGAGTTCGGCGGTGCCGTACTCCATGCTGGGGCTCGCGTCGATCAGCAGCCAGGTGGTGAGTTCCCGGTCGGCGTCGACCTCCCGTACGTGCGGGACCGTGGTGCGGGCGGTCACCGCCCAGTCCATCCGGCGCACCTCGTCCTCACCGGGCCGGTACTCCCGGCTGCCGGCGGTCTCGCTGCCCGGCCCGGGCAGCAGGCCCCGGTACCGGCCCTGCAACAGCCCGTCGAGCCGGCGCGTGACGCTCAGTTCCAGCCGGCGCAGGCGCCGGTCCGCGGTGAGCTCGGCCAGTCCCGGGTCGGCCGGCACGACCGCCGGCGCGGTGGTTCCGCGCCACCTCATGCCGCCGCCAGGTCGGCAGCCGCGTGTTCCGGGTGCCCGGTGGCGACGCGGGGCGGCGGTACGGCCTCCACCAGCCGCCGGACCACCGCCTCGGCGGCCACCCCGTCGGCGACCGCGTCGAAGGAGAGCACCAGCCGGTGGGCGAGCACGTCGACGGCCAGTTCACGCACGTCCTCGGGCAGCACGTACTCGCGACCGCGCAGCAGCGCCTGGGCCCGCGCGGCGCGGACCAGGCCGAGGGTGGCCCGGGGGCTGGCCCCGTACGCGAGCAGCGGGGCGATCTCGGGGAGCCCGAACCGGCCGGGGTCGCGGGTGGCGAGGATCAGCCGGACCACGTACTCGGCGATCGCGTGGTGCACGAAGACGTGGGCGGCGCGGGCCTGGAGTTCCCGCAGGCGCTGCGGGTCGAGCACCTGTCGGGCGGTGGGCCGGTCGGCGCTCATGCGGTACAGGATGGCGAGTTCGTCGACGTCGCTCGGATAGTCGACGACGACCTTCATCAGGAACCGGTCGCGCTGCGCCTCCGGCAGTTGGTAGACGCCCTCGGACTCGATCGGGTTCTGGGTGGCCAGCACCAGGAACGGCTCGGGCACGGGATAGCTGTGCCCGCCGATGGAGACCTGCCGTTCGGCCATCGCCTCCAGCAGGGCGGACTGCACCTTCGCCGGGGCCCGGTTGATCTCGTCGGCGAGCACCAGGTTCGCCATGATCGGGCCCAGCTCGATGTCGAAATCCTCCCGCGACGCCCGGTAGATCCTGGTGCCGACGATGTCGGAGGGGACCAGGTCGGGTGTGAACTGGATCCGGGAGAAGGTGCCGCCCACCACCGTGGCCAGGGTCTGCGCGGCGAGCGTCTTGGCGACCCCGGGCACGCCCTCCAGGAGGCAGTGCCCGTCCGCGACGAGGGCGGTGAGCAGGCGCTCGACGAGCCGATCCTGCCCGACGATCACGCGTTTGACCTCGAAGAGGGTCTGTTCCAGGTCGGCCGGGGTCGCATCGGGATCGACCGGGCTGGGCACGCTGGCCAGGGTGTCCGAGATGTCCGTCACGGTGCTTGCTTCCCGTGCCGGCCGCCGCACAAACGTCGGAATATCGGCGCCGGGGTGGCCCTTAGCGACCCGAACCGGGACAACCTTCCCCCGGCCCCCGACCCCGCGTCGATCATGCAGGTTGTGGCGCCCCGCACAGGGCGCGATCCGGGGCACGACCCCACCACGCCTGCATGATCGACCCGCGAGGGGAGGGCGCGGGCGGCGGGTACGGGCGGCGCCGGCCCCCGCGCGTGGTGGGGGCCGGCGTCGTCAGCAGGTGCTCAGTTGGCGATGACCAGGTGGAACGGCCGGTCGGCGGCGCCTCCCGTCGAGTTGCGCGTCTGGACGTAGACCGCGTTCGGCGTCTGGAGCCGCGGCGCGACGGAGACCTCGCCTCCCGGGGGCACGTTGTACGGGTCGGTGGTGCCGATGGTCGCCACGAACGTCTTCAGCGAGACGTCGTAGTTGAACAGGACCTGGTACTGACCGGGGCCGTACCGGGTGGCGGAGACCACCTCGGGCGAGCCACGGAGCAGGATGCCGCCGCTGGTGACGACGGCGGAGGCGACGGAGCCCGGCGTACTCGCCTGCGCGGACGGGCCCTGCGCCAGCGCGGCCTTGGCCGCGCGGGCCTCGGCGGGGGTCACGGCTGGCTGGCTGCCGGAGCCCGGCTGGCGGGCGGCCGACTGGGCGCTCCCGGCGGGCGCCTGCGCCGCTGGCTGGGCGACGGCGATCCCGCCCCCGGCCAGGGTGAGCGCCAACGCGGCGAACGCCACCGTCACCGCCTTGCGTCGGAAGAGTGTGGTCATGACAGGGTCTCCCTCTTGTTGACCGTGCGGATTCGACCTGCCCACCGATCGGGGGGCGGTCGACTTCCATTTCTTGAGCGGAGAGAATGAGCGGCAACCGCCTGGAGCCCACACCTCAGGCCGCACCCTAGATGTTGCCGTCTCAACATTTTCCACCGGGCCTGAGCTGGGATTACTACTCAGAGTTCCGGCCTCTCAACCCACTGGAACGTAGCACCGCAAAAAGTCCGACGTCAATAGTTGATCACGCCCCGTTAATGGTCTGAACCGGTGTCGACGAATTGCGAAAAGTGAGCGCTCGACCATTCACGAATGGCGGCGCGGGGCCGGTCGGGCCCCGGGGTGGCGCGCTGTCGCCGACCGTGGCCGAGGGCCGGGGGCGCTACCCTCCAACGGTGATCATCGGGGCCGCACGGCCGGACACGGGCCGCCGGGCCACCGGGCTGCTGACCGCGCTCTGCTGGGCCGCCGTCGCGCCCGGGGTCGCCTGGACGGCGGTACGACTGGGCGGCCTCGACCGGGGGCCGCTGGTGCAGCTGCTCGCCTTCACCCCGTACGCCGCCGCCGGGAGCCTGCTGCCGCTGCTGCTCGCGCTCGCCCTGCGGCGCCGCCGGCCCGCGGTGGTCGCGGCGCTGGTCGCGGCGGCCCTGGTGGCCGTGGTGGCGCCCCGGGCACTGCCGTCCGGCCAGCCGCCGGTCACCGGCCCGACGGTGCGGCTGCTGACCGCCAACCTGCTCGCCGGGGCCGGCGACGCGCGGGCGTTGGTCGACCTGGTCCGGGAGCACCGCGTCGACGTGCTCACCGTGCAGGAGTTCACCCCGGAGGCCGGTGCGGAGCTGGACCGGCTCGGCCTGGACCGGCTGCTGCCCCACCGGCGGCTCGACCCGGCCCCGGGCACCGTGGGCTCCGGGCTCTACGCGCGGTTCCCGATCGGCGCGGACGGCGTCCGGCACAACCGCGGCGGCTGGGGCTTCGACCAGTCCCACGGCACGGTGGCGGTGCCCGGTGCGCCCGCGGTACGGGTCGAGTCGGCGCACCCGTCGGCCCCGTACGCCGTGGACCAGGTCGGCCACTGGCACGCCGACCTGGCGGCGCAGCCGCCCGCCACGCCGGACGGGCCGCTGCGGATCCTCGCCGGAGACTTCAACGCCACCCTCGACCACGCCCCGCTGCGTGCCCTTCTGGACACCGGCTACGTCGACGCCGCCGACCAGGCCGGCGCGGGCCTGATCGGCACGTGGGGCCCGTACGACGGGGACCTGATCCCGCCGGTGACCATCGACCACGTGCTGGTCGACCGGCGGATCGCCGTGCGGGCGGTCTCCGTGCACCGGGTACCCGGCAGCGACCACCGCGCCGTGCTGGCCGAACTGCGCCTGCCGGCCGGGTGACGGCTCAGACCCGGGCGCGGTCCAGGCCGTAGGTGAGCGCGTCGACGAGGGCGTGCCAGGACGCCTCGACGACGTTGGGGTGCACGCCGACGGTGGTCCAGTCGCGTCCGCCGCCGTCGGCCGTCTCCAGCAGCACCCGGGTCACCGCGCCGGTGCCGTGGGTGCCCTCCAGGATCCGCACCTTGTAGTCGGCCAGCTCGAAGTCACGCAGCTGCGGGTAGTGCCGCGTCAGCCCCGCCCGCAGCGCCTCGTCCAGGGCGTTGACCGGACCGTTGCCCTCGGCGGTGGCGATGACCCGCTCCCCGCGTACGCGGATCTTGACGGTCGCCTCGGAGACCACCGAGCCGTCCTCCCGGTGCTCGACCAGCACCCGGTACGACTCGAGCGTGAACGGGGTGGCCGGGGCGGTGTCCAGCTCCGAGCGGACCAGCAGCTCGAACGACGCGTCCGCCGCCTCGAACGACCAGCCGCCGGCCTCCAGCTCCTTGACCCGCCGGGTGACCCGGGACAGCGCCTCCGGATGGCCGGCCAGGTCCAGGCCGAGTTCGCGGCTCTTGAGCTCGACGCTGGCCCGGCCGGCCATCTCGGTGACGAGGATCCGCATGTCGTTGCCCACCACCTGCGGGTCGACGTGGTTGTAGAGCAGCGGATCCACCTTGATCGCACTCGCGTGCAGCCCCGCCTTGTGGGCGAAGGCCGCGGCCCCGACGTACGCCTGGTGGGTGTCGGGGGCGATGTTGGCGATCTCGGCGATGGCGTGGGAGACCCGCACCATCTGCTCCAGGCAGCCCTCCGGTAGGACGGGCAGCCCGAGCTTGAGCTGGAGGTTGGCGACCACGGCGAAGATGTCGGCGTTGCCGGGACGCTCGCCGTAGCCGTTGGCGGTGCCCTGGAAGTGACGTACCCCCGCCTCCACGGCGGCGACGGTGTTGGCCACCGCGCAGGCCGTGTCGTTCTGGCAGTGGATGCCGAGCAGCTCCGGGCCGACGCCCAGCCGCGCGGTCAGGTCGGCGATGGCGGCGGTCACCTGGGAGGGCAGCATGCCGCCGTTGGTGTCGCAGAGCACCACCCGCTCGGCGCCGGCGGCGAGGGCGGTCTCCACGACGGCGGCCGTGTACGCCGGGTCGGACCGGTAGCCGTCGAAGAAGTGCTCGCCGTCGACGAATACCCGCCGCCCCTCGGCCACCAGGTGCGCCACGGTGTCGCGGATCATCGCCAGGTTCTCGGCCGCCGTGGTGCGCAGCGCCCGCTCGACGTGCCGCAGGTCCGCCTTGGCGACCAGGGCGATCGCCGGCGTCTGCGCGTCGAGCAGGCCGCGCACCTGCGGGTCCTCGCCGACGGGCACGCCGGCCCGCCGGGTGGCCCCGAACGCGACCAGCAACGCGTGCCGCAGGTCGAGTTCGGTACGCGCCCGGCGGAAGAACTCGGTGTCCTTCGGCACGGCGCCCGGCCAGCCGCCCTCGATGAAGCCGACCCCGAACTCGTCGAGCAGCCGGGCCACCGCGAGCTTGTCGACCACCGAGTAGCTGAGCCCCTCACGCTGGGCGCCGTCGCGCAGCGTGGTGTCGTACACCTGGAACGTCATCAGGGAATCCTTTCGGGGAGCAACAAAAAGACCCCCCGCGGATGCGGGAGGTCTGCGCGCTCGGCGGAGGGGAGGCCGGCGCGCTAGGTGCGAATAATCAGGTGGGTGCTGGTCACGATCGCCACTCTGCCACGGGGCGGCGGATCTGGGAGACACAATCCACATCGCGGGACGGTGACGGAGGGTTCCGATACCGCATGGGCGGCCGATGCGGCGGCCCGCACCACCGTCGGTGATCGACTTCACAAGTCACCTGGCCGCCCTCCGGCGGAAACGGGACTGCGGAAGAATCTGGAACCGATCAAGTTACCGGCCTCGTGCCGCTGTCAAGGAGGACCTGTGCTCACTGTCGGTGACCGCTTCCCCGAGTACGAACTCACCGCCTGCGTGTCGCTGGACGCCGAGAAGGCGTTCGAGTCGATCGACCACAAGTCGCACGAGGGGAAGTGGCGCGTCGTCTTCTTCTGGCCGAAGGACTTCACCTTCGTCTGCCCGACCGAGATCGCGGAGTTCGGCCGGCTGAACGAGGAGTTCGCCGACCGGGACGCCCAGGTCCTCGGCGTGTCGGTGGACAACGAGTTCGTCCACTACGCGTGGCGCAAGGACCACCCGGACCTGCGCGAGCTGCCGTTCCCGATGCTCAGCGACGTCAAGCGCGAGCTGACCGCCGCCTGCGGCGTGCTCGGCGAGGACGGCGTGGCCCAGCGGGCCACCTTCATCGTCGACCCGAACAACGAGATCCAGTTCGTCATGGTGACCGCCGGCTCGGTCGGCCGCAACGTCTCCGAGGTGCTGCGGGTGCTCGACGCCCTCCAGACCGACGAGCTCTGCCCGTGCAACTGGAACAAGGGCGGCGAGACCCTGGACGCCACCAAGCTCCTCGCTGGCGCCGGGGCCTGACCATGGGCCTGGACGCGATCAAGGCGGCTCTGCCGGAGTACGCCAAGGACATCAAGCTCAACCTCGGCTCGACCATCGCCACCAGCACGCTGAAGCCGGAGCAGGCGTGGGGCACCGCCCTGGCCTGCGCCGTCGCGGCGCGCAACCCGGTGGTGCTGCGGGAGATCGCCGCCGAGGCGGCCGACCACCTGAAGCCGGAGGCCGTCGAGGCGGCCAAGGGCGCCGCCACGATCATGGCGATGAACAACGTCTACTACCGGGCCAAGCACCTGATCGGCGACGAGCAGTACCAGTCGATCCCGGCGCGGCTGCGGATGCAGATCATCGCCAAGCCGGGCGTGGACAAGGCCGACTTCGAGCTCTGGTGCCTGGCGGTCTCGGCGATCACCGGCTGCGGGGTGTGCCTGGAGTCGCACGAGAAGACCCTGCGCAACGCGGGCTTCAGCCGCGAGCAGGTGCACGAGGGACTGCGCATCGCCGCCGTCGTGCACGCCGCCGCGGTCACCCTGGACGCCCAGGCCGCGCTCGCCTGACGCGTACGCCCGGTGGGCCGGTGCCGCGGTCGCGGTGCCGGCCCACCGTCGTCTCCGGAGTCGCCGTGCCCCCGGCGGCGGAGTCACCGGACCCGGGTGTCGGTGCGGGTCGGCCCCGGCGTCGGTGCGGTCGGCCCCGGCGCACCGGCCGCGCGGCCGTCGTTTCCGGTGCCGACCACCCGGGTAGCTCATCGTGCAGAGACGAGCACCGGACCGGCGAGACGACTGGCGACAGTCGGGGCAGGAGTTGTCAGATGGACAGGCTCGACCCGCACAGCACCCACGGCAGCCCGGACCCGCTGCGCGACGGCGGCCAGGGTGCGTTCGCCGGCGGCGCCCCGGCCGGCACGTTCGACCCGTGGCGCTACCGGGACACCGCGAGGGTCGCCGACGCCGACCTGGTCGGCTACAAGGTCGAGGCCACCGACGGCGGCATCGGCCGGATCGACAGCGCCAGCCACGAGGTCAACGACAGTTACCTGGTGGTGGACACCGGGCCGTGGATCTTCGGCCGGAAGGTGATGATCCCGGCCGGCACCGTCAACCACGTCGACCACGACGAGCGCAAGGTGCACGTCGACCGGAGCAGGGACCAGATCAAGGCCGCCCCGGAGTACGACGAGACCGCCGACACCGACCCCACCTACCGCGACCGGCTCGGCGGCTACTACGACGAGACGTACTCGGCCATCCCGCCCGGCACCGCCCGCTAGCCACCACCCGCGCGCGACGGCCTCCCGTGGAGTACGGGAGGCCGTCACCGTGTCGACGTGGCCTTCACGGGCGTGCCGGTGGCCGGTGGTCACCGGACCGTGCGCGGCCCGGGGGCGCTCAAAGGATGCGACGGACCCAGCCGTACGGGTCCTCGGACCTGCCCCGCTGGAGGTCGACGAGCTGCTGACGCAGGGCCGTCGTGACCGGGCCGGACTCGCCGCCGCCGATCAGGAACTCACCGTCGGGGAAGCGCACCTGCCCGATCGGGGTGATGACCGCGGCGGTGCCGCAGGCGAACACCTCGCGGAGCCGGCCGCTCGCGGCGTCCGCCTGCCAGTCGGCGAAGCTCACGGGCCGCTCCTCGACCCGGTGCCCGGCCCCGGCGGCCAGCGTGAGCACCGACTCCCGGGTGATGCCGGGCAGGATCGTGCCGGTCAGCGGCGGGGTGACCACGGTGCCGTCGTCGTAGACGAAGAACACGTTCATGCCACCCAGCTCGTCGACGTAGCGGCGCTCGACCGCGTCCAGGAAGACCACCTGGTCGCAGCCGTGCTCGATCGCCTCGGCCTGGGCCACCAGCGAGGAGGCGTAGTTGCCGCCGCACTTCGCCGCGCCGGTGCCGCCCGGGGCGGCCCGCGTGTAGTCCGGGGAGACCCAGACCGCCACCGGCTGCACCCCGCCCGAGAAGTACGCGCCGACCGGCGAGGCGATCACCACGTAGAGGTACTCGTTGGCCGGCCGGACGCCGAGGAACACCTCGCTGGCGAACATGAACGGCCGCAGGTAGAGGCTGCCGTCCTCGCCCTCGGGGATCCAGTCCCGGTCGATCTCCACGAGCCGGCGCAGCGAGTCGACGAACACCTCCTCGGGCAGCACCGGCATCGCCATGCGCCGGGCCGAGGTGGCGAACCGGGCGGCGTTGGCCTCCGGCCGGAACATGGTGACCCCGCCGTCGGGCGTCCGGTAGGCCTTCAGCCCTTCGAAGATCTCCTGCGCGTAGTGCAGCACCGCGGCGGCCGGGTCCATCGGGATGGGCGCCCGCGCCTCGACCCGGGCGTCGTACCAGCCCTTGCCCTCGGCGTGACGGATCGTGATCATGTGGTCGCTGAATACCCGGCCGAAACCCGGATTGGCCAGCAGCGCGGCCCGGTCCGCGACGGATACCGGCGCGGGATTCGGACGGGTCTCGAACTCGAGCTTGTCACCACCGCTCATCGCGCTGACCTCCCTGGGAATTACGGCACACGGATCCGCCTGCCGAGAAACTGGTGCGAGAAACTTACCCCGAACGGTCGTTCAGCGGGTAGCACGCCCAGGGCGTACCGGCGGCTGCGGACAGTGACCGCCGCCGGGCCGGATGCGGCCGGGCGGCGGTTCGGACCCTCGGGTGGGGCGGCGGCTCAGGCGGTGGCGTACCCGGCCAGCCGGTCGCCGACCTCCTCGGTGCGCAGTGGGGCGCCCGGGGTGCGGCCGGCCAGCTCGGCGCCCACCGCCGCGGTGACCCGCTCGGCGGCGTCGGCGTGCCCGAGCTGGTCGAGCAGCAGGGCCGCCGAGAGTACGGCCGCCACCGGGTCGGCCACGCCGCGCCCGGCGATGTCCGGCGCCGAGCCGTGTACCGGCTCGAACATCGAGGGGTACGCGCCCTCGGGGTTGATGCAGCCGCTGGCCGCCAGCCCGATCCCGCCGGTGACGGCTGCGGCGATGTCGGTGAGGATGTCGCCGAACAGGTTGTCGGTGACCACGACGTCGTAGCGCTGGGGCTGGGTGACCAGGAACATCGCGGCGGCGTCGACGTGCTGGTACTCCGTGGCCACGTCGGGGTGCTCGGCGGCCACGGCCTCGAAGGCGCGCGCCCACAACGAGCCGGCGTGGGTGAGCACGTTGGTCTTGTGCACGAGGGTGACCTTGCGCCGCTCCCGGCGCGCGGCGCGGGCGAAGGCGTCGCGGATGACCCGCTCCACGCCGTGCCGCGTGTTCAGGCTCTCCTCGGTCGCGACCTCAGCCGGGGTGTCCCGGTGCAGCGTGCCACCGGCGCCGGCGTAGAGGCCCTCGGTGCCCTCGCGGACCACCACCAGGTCGACCTCGCCGGGCTTGACGGTCGCCAGCGGCCCGCTGACGCCGGGCCAGAGCCGCGACGGGCGCAGGTTGACGTACTGGTCGAAGGCGAAGCGCAGCTTGAGCAGCAGCCCCCGCTCCAGCACCCCCGGCGGCACGGTCGGGTCGCCCACGGCGCCGAGCAGGATCGCGTCGTGCCCGGCCAGCTCGGTCAGCACCGAGTCGGGCAGCACCTCGCCGGTGCGGTGCCAGCGGGCGGCGCCGAGGTCGTACTCGGTGGCCTCCACCACCCCCGGCAGCACAGCGTCGATGACCTTGCGGGCCTGCGCGACCACCTCGGGTCCGATCCCGTCCCCGGCCACCACCGCGATCCGTGCCACGTCTCTGTGCTCCCTCATCTCGCCGTTTCGTCCGACCGTACGCCGACGTCCCGTCTCCCGGTACGCACCTTCCAGGATGCGGGAACTCGGATACACAGGATCCTCCCAGGTGGCATTCATGGCAGGGTCATCTCCGCTGCCTAGCGTGATGACGAGCGGGTCGACGGGGGCCCGTGACGGAGGACGCGGAGACGCGGCCGGCGTCAGCGAGGGGGCAGCGTCATGCGGATCGACCAGCAGCCACGGGTCCGCTGGGTGGACCAGTCGGCCTTCCAGCCGCGCCGGCCGGACCTGCGGCTGGGTGCCCGCAGCCACCGCGTGGACCGGCCCGGCCCGGTGGGCGGGAGCCGGATCGCCGTCCAGCACTCCGTACGGACCTCGACGGCGGACTACTCGCTGCTGCTCAACGCCCCCGAGTGGCTGGGCCGGCGCGCCGTCGGGGAGGCGCTGCGCGACGCGGTGGCGGAGCTACGGGCCATCGACCTCACGTACGGCCCGACCCGGCCGGAGAGCCTGGTATCCCGACTGCGCCGGGGCGAGATCAGCCCCGACTCGTACCCGCCGCTGGCCGACCTGGTGGGCCGCTGCGCGGCGATGCGGGCCGCCACCGACGGCTGGTTCGACGCCTGGGCGGTCCCCGGCGGCTTCGACCCCGGCGGCCTGCTGATCGGGTGGGCGGTGGAGCGGGCCGCCGCCCGGCTACGCGCCGCCGGCGTCCACGACTACGCCGTGCTCAGCGGCGCCGACCTGGTCGTACGCGGACACGCCGCGCACGGTGGCCCGTGGCGGGTGGCGGTGCACCACCCGACCGACCAGCACCGGGCGCCGCTCGTGCTGGAGATGACGGCGGGCGCCGTCGGCACCTCGGGGGTGAGCGGGCGGCAGGGACACGTGGTGGACCCGCACACCGGGGAGCCCGCCGAGCAGCTGGTCGCTGCGACGGTCGTCGGGCCGGACCTCGCCGTCGCCGACGCCTACGCCACCGCGCTCTACGCCGCCGGGCCGGCCGGGCTGGCCTGGTTCCGCAACGGGTCGGACTACCGCGCGCTCTTCGCCCCCCGCCGCTGAACCACCCTGGCTGAACACCGGCGCTGAGCCATCCCCGCGCCACCGGGGGCCGCCACCGACCGCGCCCCGCCGCTGGGCGGGCCACATCCAGGGCAGGCCGCACGTGGGCAGGCCGCACCGTGGGGAGGCCTGGAACACCAGAGGCAGGGGCGGGCTGGAGGCGCGATCGGCCCCCACGGTCTCGGCAACGACCGTGAGGGCCGGTCAGCGACGAGTGCGCGTGGCTTGCGCAATCGAGGGGTGCGGGCCGGCCGGACGGACGTCGACCTCGCCACCCGAAGACGGGCCCACGCCGCGAGCTCGGCCAGTGACCGCACCGATACGCTAGCGAATCGACGCAACTCAACGCAAGGGTCTCCACAGCGGACCGTCGCTACTGGAGTTTGCGGGCGCGACAGCGGGGCGATTTCGACGCGACGGACGGCGGATGGCACGCTGTCCGCCGTGAGTTTCGATCTGAGCGTGTGGGCCCTTGCGGACGGGGCGACACCCGAGGACGTGCGGGCGGCGGTGCTGCGGTGCCGGCAGGGGCAGCACGTCGACCGGTACCCGGACCCGCGGGTGGTGGCGTTCTACCGGGCCATCACCAGCAGCTACCCGGACCGGCCGGCCGGCCCGGGGAGCCCCTGGGCGGTGGCGCCGCTGCACGCGGCCCACGACCACGTCGAGCTGAACCTGCACCCGACGTGCGAGGACCAGGTGCTGCTCGACATCGAGCGGCTGGCCGGCGCGTACGACCTGATGCTCTTCGACGCGCAGGACGGCTCGGTCTATCCGCCCCCGGCGCGGCTGCCCGGCTGACCACTGCCCGAGTACGACGAGGGGCCCGGCGGATCCGCCGGGCCCCCGCTGCCGTGCGCTCGGGTCACTCGTCGCGCAGGTCCGCCGCGCTGGCCGCGACCGCGCCGATCGAGTCCGCCGCGGAGGTGAGCAGGTCGGCGCCGAGCGCCTGGTCGACGGTGAGGGTCATCAGGGTCTCACCACCGGCCTCGCGGCGGGCCACCTGCATGGCCGCGATGTTGACGCCGGCCTCGCCGAGCAGCGTGCCGACCGTGCCGACCACGCCGGGGCGGTCGACGTAGCGCAGGAAGACCAGGATGCCCTCCGCGCCGATCTCGACGTCGAAGCCGTCGACCTCGGTGAGCTTGAGCACGTCGCGGGCGCCGGCGGTGGTCACCGTGCCGGAGACGCTGACCGTACGGCCGTCGGGCAGCGCGCCGCGGACGGTGACCAGGTTCGGGTGCTCGACCGTGTCGGTCTGGGAGAAGAGGGTGACCTCGACGCCGCGCTCGGCGGCCAGGTGCGGGGCGTTGACGTAGGTGACCTGCTCCTCGACCACCGAGCTGAACAGCCCCTTGGTGGCGGCGAGCTTCAGCACCGACACGTCGTGGTTGACGATCTCGCCGCGCACCTCGACGGTGACGCTGGCGGCGACCCCGCCCGCGACGGCGGTGAAGGCCCGGCCGAGCTTCTCGGCCAGCGGCAGCAGCGGCCGCACGTCCTCGGCGACGACGCCGCCGGCCTGCACGTTCACGGCGTCCGGCACGAACTCGCCCTGCAACGCCAGCTTCACGCTCCTGGCCACGGCCAGGCCGGCCTTGTCCTGCGCCTCGCCGGTGGAGGCGCCCAGGTGCGGGGTGGCGACCACGTTGTCGAAGGCGAACAGCGGCGAGGAGGTGCAGGGCTCCTTGGCGTAGACGTCCACGCCCGCGCCGGCGACCCGGCCCTCGGCGATCGCGTCGGCCAGGGCCTGCTCGTCGACCAGCCCGCCCCGGGCCGCGTTGACGATCCGGACGCCCGGCTTGACGACGGCCAGCTCCTTCTCACCGATCAGGCCGACGGTCTCCGGCGTCTTCGGCAGGTGGATCGAGATGAAGTCGCTCTCCCGCAGCAGCTCCTCCAGGCCCACCAGGCGTACGCCGAGCTGGGCCGCGCGGGCCGGCTGGATGTAGGGGTCGTACGCGATCAGCCGGGTGCCGAAGGCGGCGATCCGCTGGGCGAAGAGCACGCCGATGCGGCCGAGGCCGACCACGCCGACGGTCTTGCCCTGGATCTCGACGCCGGTGTACTTCGACCGCTTCCACTCCCCCGCCTTCAGCGCGGCGCTGGCGCTGGCGGTGTTGCGGGCCACGGCCAGCAGCAGCGCGAGGGCCTGCTCGGCGGCGGAGACGATGTTCGAGGTGGGGGCGTTGACGACCATGACGCCACGCGCCGTGGCCGCCGGCACCTCGACGTTGTCCAGACCCACGCCCGCCCGGGCGACGACCTTCAGCCGCGGCGCGGCGGCGATCGCCTCGGCGTCGATCTGGGTGGCGCTGCGCACGATGACGGCGTCGGCCTCGGAGAGCGCCGAGAGCAGGGCCGGTCGGTCGGTGCCGTCGACGTGGCGGACGTCGAAGTCGTGGGCGAGCACCTCGATGGCGGCGGGGGCGAGTTCTTCGGCGATCAGTACGACAGGAGTCATTGGTCCTCGGGTTGTCGTCGAAAGCGGTGGGCCGGGCTGCGGGACGCCGCGCTGCGCCCTGCGCTGATCCGGGCCATGGCCGTCAGGTGCCGGCTACGCACCTACCCGCGATCGTAGGGGGCGGGTAGGCCGGCAGGTCCCGGACTGCGGGGTGAGTGCCCTCACAACGGGTGACGACCCGCAAGTGAACGGCACGAGACGGAGCGCCCGGGCCACCTGGGCTGGGCCGACGCGGCGGGCGCTGGTGCGGACAGGGGGCGGCCCGGTCCGGGCGCCGGGGAGAGCGCCGGGGCCGGGCCGCCGGGGTGTCGCGTCAGGCGGTCTCGGTGATCGGCCGGTCGACCCAGCTCATCATGCCGCGCAGCTTGCGACCGGTCTCCTCGATCGGGTGCTCCGCGCCCTCGGCCTGCCACCTGCTGAAGTTGGGCCGGCCGGCCTCGTCCTCGGCCACCCACTCCCGGGCGAACTCGCCGGACTGGACCTCGCTGAGGATCTTGCGCATCTCCTCCTTGACCCGGGCGTCGATGACGCGCGGGCCACGGGAGAGGTCGCCGTACTCGGCGGTGTCGGAGATGCTGTAGCGCATCTTCGCGATGCCGCCCTCGTACATGAGGTCGACGATCAGCTTCAGCTCGTGCAGGCACTCGAAGTAGGCCACCTCGGGGGCGTAGCCCGCCTCGGTGAGCACCTCGAAGCCGGTCTGCACGAGCGCCGCCGCGCCGCCGCAGAGCACCGCCTGCTCGCCGAAGAGGTCGGTCTCGGTCTCCTCGGTGAAGGTGGTCCTGATGGCGCCGGCCCGGGTGCCGCCGATGCCCTTGGCGTACGACAGGGCCAGGGCGAGGGCGTTGCCGCTGGCGTCCTGCTCGACGGCCACCAGGCAGGGCACGCCCTTGCCGTCGGCGTACTGGCGGCGGACCAGGTGGCCCGGCCCCTTCGGCGCGACCATCGCCACGTCGACCTCGGCCGGCGGCTTGATCAGGCCGTAGCGGATGTTGAAGCCGTGGCCGAAGAAGAGCGCCTTGCCGGGGGCCAGGTTCGGCGCGATCGACTCGGCGTAGATGCTGCGCTGGGCGGTGTCCGGCGCGAGGATCATGATGACGTCGGCCTCGGCCGACGCCTCGGCCGGCGTGAGCACCCGCAGGCCCTGCTCCTCGGCCTTGGCCCGGCTCTTGGAGCCCTCCGGTAGACCGACCACCACGTCGACTCCGGAGTCGCGCAGCGACAGCGCGTGGGCGTGGCCCTGGCTGCCGTACCCGATCACCGCGACCTTGCGGCCCTGGATCAGGCCCAGGTCGGCATCGTCGTCGTAGTACACCTCAACGCTCATGATTTCCCTTTCGTACGGCGGCCCGGGCGGCCCGTCGTGGATTCCGTGCGGTGTCGGTCCCGGGCGGCGCACGGCGCCGGCCGGGTCGGGTGGGTCCCGGCCGGCGCGGATGCCGGCCGGGTCGGTGTCAGGCGGCCCGCAGCGAGGGCCCGGCGGTGATGGAGCGCGAGCCGCGCCCGATCGCCACCAGCCCCGACTGGACCATCTCCTTGATCCCGAACGGTTCGAGGTCGCGCAGCAGCGCGTCGAGCTTGTCCGGGGTTCCGGTGGCCTCGACGGTCAGCGTGTCCGGAGCCACGTCGACCACCCGGGCCCGGAACAGGTTGACCGTCTCCAGCACCTGGGCCCGGGCCGCGCGGTCGGCGCGCACCTTGACCAGCAGCAGTTCCCGGGCGACCGAGACCTGCGGGTCCAGCTCGACGATCTTGAGCACGTTGACCAGCTTGTTGAGCTGCTTGGTGACCTGCTCAAGCGGGGACGACTCGGCGTTGACCACGATGGTGATCCGCGACACGTCCGGGTTCTCGGTCTCGCCGACGGCGAGGCTGTCGATGTTGAAGCCGCGCCGGGAGAACAGGCCGGAGACCCGGGCCAGGACGCCCGGCTTGTTCTCCACCAGGACGCTGAGGGTGTGCATGGTCATCAGATGTCATCCTCGTCGAAGGCCGGGCGGACGCCCCGGGCGAACATGATCTCGTCGTTGCTGGTGCCGGCGGCGACCATCGGCCACACCATGGCGTCCTTGCCGACCACGAAGTCGATGACCACGGGGGCGTCGTCGATGGCCATCGCGGCGGCGATGGTCTTGTCGACGTCCTCGGCGTTCTCGCAGCGCAGCCCCACGCAGCCGAGCGCCTCGGCGAGCTTCACGAAGTCGGGGATGCGGTGCTTGTGGGTACCGAGGTCGGTGTTGGAGTAGCGCTCCCCGTAGAACAGGGTCTGCCACTGCCGCACCATGCCGAGGTTGCCGTTGTTGATCAGGGCGATCTTGACCGGGATGCCCTCCAGCGCGCAGGTGGCCAGCTCCTGGTTGGTCATCTGGAAGCAGCCGTCGCCGTCGACCGCCCACACCACCGTGTCCGGCTTGCCGACCTTGGCGCCCATCGCCGCCGGCACCGCGTAGCCCATGGTGCCGAGGCCGCCGGAGTTCAGCCAGGTGTACGGCTTCTCGTAGGAGATGAACTGCGAGGCCCACATCTGGTGCTGGCCGACGCCCGCCACGTAGATCGCGTCCGAGCCGACCAGCTCGCCGAGCCGCTTGATCACGTACTGCGGGGAGAGGGTGCCGTCGACCGGGTCGTCGTAGCCCAGCGGGTACCGCTTGCGCAGGTCGTCGAGCTGGGTCCACCAGTCGGCGAGGTCGGCGCGCCGGCCGGCCGCCTGCTCGTTGCCGACCGCGGCGATCAGCTCCTCGATGACGTGCCGGGCGTCGCCGACGATCGGGACGTCCGCGTGCCGGTTCTTGCCGATCTCGGCCGGGTCGATGTCGGCGTGCACCACCGCCGCGTCGGGGGCGAACGAGTCCAGCTTGCCGGTCACCCGGTCGTCGAAGCGGGCGCCCAGGGCCACGATCAGGTCGGCCTTCTGCAGGCCGTAGACCGCCGAGACCGTGCCGTGCATGCCGGGCATGCCCAGGTGCTGCGGGTGCGAGTCGGGGAACGCGCCGAGCGCCATCAGCGTCGTGACCACCGGGATCCCGGTCAGCTCGGCCAGCCGGCGCAGCCCCTCCGTGGCACCGGCCTTCAGCACGCCGCCGCCGACGTAGAGCACCGGACGCCGCGCGCCGGACATCAGCCGGGCCGCCTCCCGGATCTGCTTGCCGTGCGGGTGCAGGGTCGGGCGGTAGCCCGGCAGGTCCAGCGTCGGCGGCCAGGTGAAGGTGGTCTCCGCCTGGAGGACGTCCTTGGGGATGTCGACCAGGACCGGGCCGGGCCGGCCGGTGGCGGCCAGGTGGAACGCCTCGGCCAGCACCCGGGGGATCTCCCCGGCCTCCTGCACCAGGAAGTTGTGCTTGGTGATCGGCAGGGTGATGCCCTGGATGTCCGCCTCCTGGAAGGCGTCCGTGCCGATCGAGGGCCGCGCGACCTGGCCGGTGATCGCCACGATCGGCACCGAGTCCATGTACGCGTCGGCGATCGGGGTGACCAGGTTCGTCGCGCCCGGACCGGAGGTGGCCATGCAGACCCCCACCCGGCCGGTCGCCTGGGCGTAGCCCGTCGCCGCGTGCCCGGCGCCCTGCTCGTGGCGGACCAGGATGTGCCGGACGGTGGAGTCGTAGAGCGGGTCGTACGCCGGCAGGATGGCGCCGCCCGGGATGCCGAAGACGACGTCGACGCCGAGCGCCTCGAGGGAGCGCACGAGGGAGCCGGCGCCGCTGACCTGGGCCGGGGCGGGGGCGTGTACCCCCGGGACGGCCTGGGTGGCCGCGGCGCGGGCGGTGCCGGCGTGCTCGGCGTCGCTCGCGGGCTCGGCGACCGGGCGGGCCCGCCGGGCGGAGTGGGCGAGTGTCTCTGGCGTGGGTCTCGTCATGGCGGTTCAGGCCTTCGGCTGGAGTGGGTGAGGCTGATCGAGCGGGCGACGCGGGCGTTGCCCGACGTCGATTGGTCCGACGGCAACAAAAAAGCCCTCGTGCAGGATGCACGGGGCCGGCGCACTCTCGACAGGGAGAGTGCGCTCAGGTAAGTACTCGCAGCGACCGATAAGACGACATGCGGTAAAGCCTGACGCATCTCACGCGATGAGTCAACTGATCCCACATGTTGGTTAACGGGTGGGGGTATTTCACCCGAACGGGCGCTAGAAACCCCGTTCCACCTGCGCGGACTCCTGCTCGGCGGGGCGCGGGGCGGATAACGTCGGCGGCCGGCGGGGCGGCGGCGCGGGCGGACCGCCCGGGGCCGGTGCGGGGCGGGCGCCGGGGGACGTGGCCGCCTCCAGCATCGCCTCCAGGTGCTCGGCCGGCACGCCCCAGCCGAAGAGCGCCCCCTGGCCGAAGCGGCAGCCGGCGGCGACCACGGCGGCCAGTTCCGTCGGCGTGGTCACCCCCTCGGCGATGACCTCCAGGCCGAGCTGGTGGCCGAGCCGCATCACGATGTCGACCATCGGCGCGAACGCCGGGCCGTCCCGGCCCACCGGCCGCACCGGCTCGTGCTCCGCGACCAGCCCGTGGTCGATCTTGAGGATGTCGATCGGCAGGCGACGGAGCTGCCCCAGCGAGGAGTAGCCTGCGCCGAAGTCGTCCAACGCGATCCGTACGCCGGTCAGCCGCAGCGCCGTCAGCCGCCGGATCAGCTCGTCGAGGTCCGTCGCGACGGCGTGCTCGGTGACCTCCAGCACCAGCCGCTGCGGCGGCACGTGGTGGACGCGCAGCGCCTCGGCGACCTGGACCACGTACTCCGGGGCGTGCAGCTCACGGGGGGACACGTTGACCGAGACCCAGACGTCGTGCCCCTCGGCCAGCCAGCGGGAGAGCTGGTGGCACGCCTGGTGCAGCACCCAGGCACCCAGCTTGGCGATCATCCCGCACTCCTCGGCCAGCGGGATGAACTCGTCCGGGCCGACGTTGCCCAGCACCGGATGACGCCAGCGCAGCAGCGCCTCCGCGCCGACCGGACGCACCGAGGGCAGCGAGGCCACCGGCTGGAACACCAGGCGCAGCTCGTCCCGTTCGATGGCGCCGCGCAGCTCGTGCTCCACCGTGGTACGCCGGCGCAGCAGCTGGTCGTACGCGGCGTCGTAGCGCTCGATCCGGTTCTTGCCGCGTTGCTTGGCGTAGCGCAGCGCCAGGTCGGCGTGGCGCAGCAGCAGTTCCACGTCGGGCTCCCCGGCCCAGCCGGCCACCCCGATGCTCACCGACAGGAAGACCGGCCCCGCCGGCTGGTCGTAGGCGCCACCGAGCACTCCGAGCAGGCGCTCGGCGACCCGGTCCGCGTCGGCGGGCTGGCCGTGCATCAGCACCGCGAACTCGTCGCCGCCCAGCCGGGCCGCCACGTCACCGGGGCGCAGGTGGGTGCGCAGCCGCTCGCCCACCTCGGCCAGCACCGCATCGCCCACGTCGTGGCCCCGCATGTCGTTGACGTGCTTGAAGCCGTCGAGGTCGAGCCCGAGCAGCACGCAGGGGGCGCCGGCCCCGGCGCAGCGGTGCAGCGCCTGCAACAACCCCCGCCGGTTGGCCAGCCCCGTCAGCTGGTCGGTGTGTGCCAGCTCACGGAAGTGCGCCTCGCGCTCGGCCAGCCGCTGGGCGTAGCCCCGGACGTCGCGCAGCGTCAGGTACTGCCGGGTGACCAGGGCGAAGCCCTCCGTGCTGCCGGCGACGATGCCGAGCGCGTCGAACCGGCCGTCCTGGAGCAGGTGGTACATCGCCGAGGCGGCCATGGCGAACATCGGGACGAACGCGTACGCGCCGTCGCGGCGGATCAGGTCGAGGGCCGGCTGGGCCGGCGTGTCCATCCGGCGGCCGGCCCACGCGGCGGCGGCCAGGCCGCTGGCCAGCACCACCGCCCCGACCAGCGCCACGCCCGGCCCCGCCTGGCAGAGGCCGGTGGCGAGGCCGAGCCCGCCACAGGTTACGGCGGTGGCCCCGGCACCGAGCCAGACGGCACGACCGCGCGGCGGCGGGGCGCGGAAGGCCACGATGAGGGCGAGCCCGGCGATCAGGGCCGCGCTGACCGTGGCGAGCAGGATCGGCACGCAGGCCATCGGCGTGGCCGCACCGAGCAACCGGGTGGGCTCGGAGAACAGCACCCAGCCGACGAACCAGAACGCCGACGCCATCACCAGGCCGTCGAGCGCCAGCCGGGCCGTGGCCGCCGCCGTGGTCGCCACACCGGGCAGCCGGAGCAGCCCGGCGCAGAAGAGCAGCCCGCTGGCCGCCGTGCCGATCGACACGATGCCGGCCCAGCCGGTGCGCCGTTGCGGGACGTGCTCCGCGTGCCCGGCGGTGGAGAGCGCCACGGCCACCCCGAGCAGCAGGGTGACCAGCGCCACCCCGGACGCGGCGGCGAGCAGCGCGTACGCCTGCCGATGGGGCCCGGCGCGCCGGACGCCGGCGAACGACAGTGTGGTGGCCGCCGCGGCGACCAGCCCGCACAGCACCGCGACCGCGACCATGCCCGGGGGGAACTGCACGCCCCAACTGTGCCGGATACCGCTCTCGCGCGGAGCCCCGGGTGTGCATCCTTTGGGACACGGTGCGCTTGCCGGCCGGCCGCCGGAGCGGCGGTGTAACACTGGTGGGTATGCCTGAGCTGCGGTCGAAGACCTCCACGCACGGTCGGACGATGGCCGGCGCCCGGGCCCTGTGGCGGGCCACCGGGATGACCGACGACGACTTCGGCAAGCCGATCGTCGCCATCGCCAACAGCTTCACCCAGTTCGTACCCGGTCACGTGCACCTCAAGGACATGGGTGGCCTGGTCGCCGAGGCGGTGGCCGCGGCCGGCGGGGTGGGCCGCGAGTTCAACACCATCGCCGTGGACGACGGCATCGCCATGGGCCACGGTGGCATGCTCTACTCCCTGCCCAGCCGGGAGCTGATCGCCGACGCGGTCGAGTACATGGTCAACGCCCACTGCGCCGACGCCCTGGTCTGCATCTCCAACTGCGACAAGATCACCCCCGGGATGCTGCTGGCCGCCCTGCGGCTGAACATCCCGACCGTCTTCGTCTCCGGCGGCCCGATGGAGGCCGGCAAGACCGTCGCGATCGAGGGCGTCGTCCACTCCAAGATCGACCTGATCGACGCGATGATCGCCTCCTCGAACGAGGCCGTCACCGACGACCAGCTCGGCGAGATCGAGCGGTCGGCCTGCCCCACCTGCGGTTCCTGCTCCGGCATGTTCACCGCCAACTCGATGAACTGCCTCACCGAGGCGATCGGCCTGGCGCTGCCGGGCAACGGCTCGACGCTGGCCACCCACGCCGCGCGCCGGTCGCTCTTCGTCGAGGCCGGCCGCACCGCCGTGGAGATCGCCAAGCGGTGGTACGACGGCGACGACGCCTCCGTACTGCCCCGCGCGGTCGCGAGCCGGGCCGCCTTCGAGAACGCGGTGGCCCTGGACGTGGCGATGGGTGGCTCGACCAACACGATCCTGCACCTGCTCGCCGCCGCCCGCGAGGCCGAGCTGGACTTCGGCGTCGACGACATCGACGCCGTCTCCCGCCGGGTGCCCTGCCTGGCGAAGGTCGCCCCGAACTCCCCGCAGTACCACATGGAGGACGTGCACCGGGCCGGCGGAATCCCGGCCATCCTCGGCGAACTGGACCGCGCCGGCCTGCTGCACCGCGACGTGCACGCCGTGCACTCGCCCAGCCTGGAGCGCTGGCTCGCCGACTGGGACGTCCGGGGCGGGTCGGCGACGACGGAGGCGCTCGAGCTGTTCCACGCCGCCCCGGGCGGGGTGCGTACCGTCGAGCCGTTCTCCACCACCAACCGCTGGTCGTCCCTGGACACCGACGCGGCCGAGGGCTGCGTACGAGACCTCGCCCACGCGTACAGCGCCGACGGCGGGCTGGCGATCCTGCACGGCAACCTGGCCCCGCAGGGCTGTGTGGTGAAGACCGCCGGGGTGCCCGAGGAGTGCCTGACCTTCCGGGGCCCGGCCAAGGTCTACGAGTCCCAGGACGACGCGGTCGAGGCGATCCTCAACAAGCGGATCGTCGCCGGCGACGTGGTGGTGATCCGCTACGAGGGGCCGAAGGGCGGCCCCGGCATGCAGGAGATGCTCTACCCCACCTCGTTCCTCAAGGGCCGGGGGCTGGGCCGATCCTGTGCGCTGCTGACCGACGGGCGCTTCTCCGGCGGCACCTCCGGGCTCTCCATCGGGCACGTCTCCCCGGAGGCGGCCTCCGGCGGGCTGATCGCGCTCGTCGAGCCGGGTGACGAGATCGTCATCGACATCCCGGCCCGGTCCATCGAGCTGAACGTGGCCCCCGACGTGCTGGAGGCCCGGCGCATCGCGCAGGAGAAGCGCGACAGGCCGTACACCCCGCTCGACCGGCAGCGGCCGGTGTCCGCGGCGCTGCGCGCGTACGCCTCGATGGCGACCTCGGCCAGCGACGGCGCCTACCGCCGCGTCCCGGAGTAACCGCCACGGCGGGCCGGCTCACCCCGTCGCCGTCACCGACCAGCGACGGGCCAGCGCCGTTGCCACCAGGAAGGCCGCGAGGACGATCGCCGCCTCGGCCCCGATCGCGAGCGGGGTGAGCGAGAAGCCGAGCGTCCAGCCGACCGCGACCGCGGCGGCGATCCCGGCCGCGAGCGCGGGTGGCAAGAGCAGTGCCAGCCGCGTCGCGGTGTGTCGAATGCGGGGTGCGTCGCGCAGGGCGACGCGCACGGCGAGGACCGCGCCGGCGACGACGACCGCCGCGACGCCACCGTAGAAGACGCCAGCGGCAAGCCACACCGGCACGCGCACACTTCGCGGCAGGTCGAACGCCGCCACGAACGCGAGGTGCAGGCCGATGGCCACGAGGTATCCCACGACGAGGGAGACGACCGCGCCCGCGCTCGCCACGCCCAGAACCTGGCCGTAACGCGGCGGGGTCCGTCGCACGCCGGCTTCCTCCGCGATCCTCCGGGCGAACTCCGTGGAGTCGGTGCCGAGAAGCTCTGCCGGATCGACGCCGGCGGCCGCCGCTGCCTCGAGTTCGGCGCGCAGGTCGGCGGCGAGCGCCCGCCGGTCGCGACCGTGGACGCCGAGAGCGCGCCAACTGCGATCGACGGCGGACAGGAGGCCGTCAACGGCCGATGTCGACGTGCTCATGATCGTCTCCTGGGTTTGGTGGGCGGACGGCGAGGGTCGTGTTCACGACGCCGGCGAACCGGATCCACTGCTCCCGCCAGGCACGCAGCCGCTCATGGCCGGATTCGGTGAGCCGGTAGACCTTGCGGGAAGGGCCGCTGGGACTGGGCTTCGACGCGCTCGTCACGAGCCCCAGGCGATGCAGTCGGGTGATCAACGGATAGACGGTGCCGTAGCTCACGGTCCCGAATCCGGCGGTGTCGAGACGGCGGACGAGTTCGTAGCCGTGGGCCGGCTCGGCGGCCAGCAGCGCGAGCAGGCACATGTCCAGGGAGCCACGCAGTAGCTGGGCCTGCCGCTCGACCGCGTCATCCGAACCGCCAGCGACTATCATGCGTCACATAATACTGCCGGTAGTATGCGCCGTCTAGTAGCTGGGTCGCGGGCAGGTCAACCGGCGGCGACGGGGAGCCCGCTCACCGGGACGCCACGGGGCCGGGCAGCACGACGGTGCGGGCGTACCGGATGGCGGCCGGGGTGTCGGGGAAGACCAGGCCGTCGCGGCGCAACCGCCCGGCGACGCCGAGGGTGGCCAGCACCTGGTCGTGGCCGGGGTCGATGCCGGAGAGCAGCACGGTGATGCCGCGTTCCTGGAGCCGGAGGATGGCGTCGCCGAGCACCTGCGCGCCGGTCGCGTCGAGGGTGGTCACCCGCGACATCCGCAGGATGACGACGCGCACGTCGGCCACGTCGGAGAGTTGGAGCAGGAAGTTGTGCGCGGCGGCGAAGAAGAGCGGGCCGTCCAGCCGGTAGGCCACGATGTGGTCGGCGAGCAGGGCCCGCTCCTCGGCGCTGTGCTCGGTCGGGTCGAGCGGGACCTGTTCCACGCGCGCCGTGCGGGCCACCGCGCGCAGGGCGATCACGATCGCCACGCCCACCCCGACCGCCACGGCGGTCACCAGGTCCAGGGCCACCGTGACCGCGAAGGTGAGCACCAGCACGAGGGCGTCGCCCCGGGTGGCGCGGGCCAGCGCCCAGAGCGACCCGGCCTCGACCATCCGGACGGTGGTGGCCAGCAGGACGCCGGCCAGGGCGGCGAGCGGGATCCGACCGACCAGCGGGGCGGCGGCCAGCACGATCCCCGCGAGGGCGACAGCGTGGGTGAGCGCGGCCAGCTTCGAGCTGGCCCCGGCGCGCACGTTCACCGCCGTACGGGCGATGGCGGCTGTGGCCGGGATCCCGCCGAACGCGGGGGCGGCGAGGTTGGCCAGTCCCTGGCCGAACAGCTCACGGTCGGGGTCGTGGCGCTGGCCGACGGTCATCCCGTCGGCCACGGTGGCGGAGAGCAGGCTCTCCAGGGCTGCCAGCGCCGCGACCGCGAGGGCGGAGGGCAGCAGGACGCCGACGGCGTCGAGGTCGAGGAAGGCCAGCGAGGGCGCGGGCAGGCCGGCGGGCAGCGCGCCGATGCGGGCCAGCTCGACCGGGACGGTCTCGGCCACGACGGTCGCGACGGCCACCCCGAGCAGGGAGAACGGCCAGCCGGGACGCCAGCGGGCGCCGAGCAGCATCACCGCCGCGACGCCGAGGGCCATCGCCACCGGTACGGGCCGCGGATCCGCGACGAACCGGGCGACCGCGTCGGCGGCCACGGCCCAGACGCGGTCGCCGTGCGCGTCGGTCACCCCGAGCGCCGCCGGCACCTGTTGCAGGGCGATGACCACCGCGATGCCGGCGGTGAACCCCTCGATCACGGGGACGGGGAGGTAGTGGACGTACCGGCCGAGGCGGGCGAGGGCCAGCGCGATCAGCACGAGCCCGGCCAGCGCCCCGACCATCAGCACACCGGTGGGGCCGAACTGCTGGACCACCGGCACCAACACCACGGTCATCGCCCCGGTCGGTCCGGAGACCTGGAGGTGGGAGCCGCCGAAGACGGCGGCGACGGCGCCGGCCACCACCGCCGTCACCAGCCCGGCCTGGGCCCCGAGCCCGGAGGTGACGCCGAAGGCCAGGGCCAGCGGCAGCGCCACCACCGCCACGGTCAGCCCGGCGAGCAGGTCGCGCCGTGGCGAGCGGCGGACCGCCTGCCAGTCGGCGCGCGGCGGCAGCAGCCCGAGGAAGCGCTCGCGCAGCCCGAGTGCCTCGCTCACCGCTGCGTCCCGGAGGAGCGCAGTTCGTCCAGCAGCGCGTCCCGGTCGGTGAGGACCGCGCCCAGGATGCGCCGCCCGGCGGCGAGCAGGTCGGCCACGTCGGGGGTGCTGAGCGCGTACATCACCAGGGCGCCGTCGCGGCTGGAGGTGACCATGCCGGCCCGGCGCAGCACCGCGAGCTGCTGCGACAGGTTGGACGCCTCGACGTCGATCGCCGCCAGCAGGTCGCGGACCGGCTTCGGCCCGTCCTGGAGCAGTTCCAGCACCCGGATCCGGACCGGGTGGCCGAGGGTGCGGAACAGCTCCGCCTTGGCCTGGTAGAGCGGTACCGACACGTCAGCCTCCGTCACGCGACCCCACATCTGATTGCCGACTTTAGCACTTGCGAAAACTTTCAAGTCGCTGTCGTGCTGGCGGGCAGGGATCTTGGCACGGCACGGCCCCCGGAAGGGCCGGAACCTACCAAAATCTCCGCCGCGCGAACACCAGCCCGTCAGCCGGCGGAGTCGTTGACGCAGCGCAGGGCGGGGCGGGTCGTCAGCGCCGCCGGGTCCAGCGGGGCGTCGCAGGTCACCGTGAAGGTCGCCGACTCCCCCGGCAGGAGGGTGACCAGCGCCTCGTCGACCTCGGCCGCCGGGTCGAGGCGGTCCGGGAAGAGCGTCAGGTCGCGCAGGATCGTCCGGGCGGTCACCCGGACCCGCTGCCCGCCGTCGACGGGCTCGACCGAGGCGTCGTAGCCGGCCGCCGGCCAGTCGGCGTCGCGGTCCTCAACGAAGAACCACAGCGCCCGCTCGGCCGTGTCGCCCGCCTCGGCCACCAGCAGCTCGCGGCGGGCCTCCACCGGCCGCGCCAGCTCCGCCGGCAGCGCCAGCTCGACCTTGGCGTACGCACCGACGGTCAGCTCCAGCGTCGTCTTGGCCCGTGGCTCGCCGGCCAGGGTCAGCCGGGTCACCGAGGCGCTCGCCCGCCACGGGTCCGGCCCGTCGTTGACGGCGACCAGGGCCAGGCCGCCCGCGCGGGGCTGGACGGTCAGCAGCCGGTCGGCGTACGCGCGGCGCAGGGCGTACCACAGGGGCTTGCGGCGGCCGTCGCCGTCGACGGCCGACCAGGAGGTCACCGGCCAGCAGTCGTTGAGCTGCCAGACGATCGTGCCCGCGCAGACGTCCCGGTGCGAGCGGAAGTGCTCGACGGCGAGCTGGATCGCGCGGGCCTGGTTGAGCTGGGTCAGCCAGTGCCAGTCGTCGAAGTCCGCCGGGGCCGGCAGGTGGGCGTCGAGCCCGCGCCGGAGCTTGGCGTCCCCGTCGATCGCCTTCTGGTGGTGTGCCATGCCGGGCGAGTCGGGCGCAAGCGGCTCGTCGGACAGCGCCCGGCGCAGGGTCGCGTACGCAGGCGGGGCCTGGTAGCCGAACTCGGCGACGAAGCGCGGCACGTACTCGCGGTACTTCGTGTAGTCGTCGGTGTTCCAGACGTCCCAGATGTGCGTGGTGCCGTGCGCCGGGTCGTTGGGATGGATCTCCTCGCTGCCCGACCACGGGCTGCCCGGCCAGTACGGTCGCGTCGGGTCCAGCTCGCCGACGATCCGGGGCAGCAGTTCCAGGTAGTAGCCGCGTCCCCAGGTGCGCCCCGCGAGGGGCTCCTGCCAGTCCCAGTCGTGCCAGCCCCAGATGTTCTCGTTGTTGCCGGTCCAGAGCACCAGCGACGGGTGCGGGGCGAGCCGGACCACCTGCTCGGCGGCCTCGGCGGCCACCTCGGCGGCCAGCGGCTCCTCCTCCGGGTAGGCGGCGCAGGCGAAGGGGAAGTCCTGCTGCACGAGCAGGCCCAGCTCGTCGGCGAGGTCGTAGAAGTCGTCCGACTCGTACCGGCCGCCGCCCCAGACGCGCAGCAGGTTGACGTTCGCGTCGGCGGCCTGCCGGAACCGGTGCGCCAGCCGGTCCCGGGTCACCCGGGTGGGGAAGACGTCGTCGGGGATCCAGTTGACCCCCCGGACGAAGACCGGGGTGCTGTTGACGTGCAGGGCGAACGGCGTGCCGTGCGCGTCGGGGACGGTGTCGAGGCGTACGGAGCGGAAGCCGATGCGGCGGGACCACGTGTCGAGCGGGTGCCCGTCGGCGTCGTGCAGCGTCACCTCCAGCGGGTGCAACGGCTGCTCGCCGTACCCCCGGGGCCACCACAGCGCCGGGGCGCGGACGGTGAGGGTCAGCACGGCCGTGCGCTCCCCCGCCGGGATGGTCGCGTCGGCCGTCGCACCCGCGACGGTGGCCCGCACGGTGAGCGGGGCGTCCCCGGCCCGCTCGACCTCGACGTGCAGCTCCACCCGGCCGTCGCCGGCCTCGACGGTCACCAGGGGACGCACGACGGCCAGCCGGGCCGTGGACCAGGCGTGCAGCCCGATCTCCTGCCAGATGCCGGCGGTGACCAGCGTCGGCCCCCAGTCCCAGCCGAAGTTGCAGGCCATCTTGCGGATGAACGGGAACGGCTCCGGATAGGCGTTCGGCCGGTCCCCGAGCCGGTCCCGCTGCGCCTCCGCGTAGCGGTAGGCGGAGTCGAGGCGTACGGCCAGGGTGTTGGACCCGGCGACCAGCAGCGACCGGACGTCGAAGCGGTAGCCGCGGTGCATGTTCTCGGTGCGGCCGACCCCGGAGCCGTTGAGGGTGAGCGTGGCGACGGTGTCGAGGCCGGCGCAGACCAGGTCCAGCCGCTCGTGGCTCCCGGGTTCGTGGGTGAAGGTGGTCTCGTAGACCCAGTCGGTCCGGCCGATCCAGGCCAGCCCCTTCTCGTTGTCGTTCAGGTACGGATCGGGGATCAGGCCGGCGGCGAGCAGGTCGGTGTGCACGCAGCCGGGTACGGTCGCCGGCACCGCCCGCCCGGCGATCCCCGCCGGCACCTGCGGGCCCGGTACCGCCCGCAGGGTCCAGCCCTCGTGCAACGCTTGCCGGGTCACGACTTCACCGCACCTTCCATGATTCCGCGGACGATCTGACGGCCGCCGATGAAGAGCATCACCAGCAGCGGGAGGGTGGCGACCAGGGCGCCGGCGAGCACCCGTCGGTACAGCACGTAGTTGCCGCTGGCGAGGTCGGACAGCGCGACCATCGAGGTCGGGTAGTCGGTGCCGCCGAGGGTGATCAGCGGCCACTGGAACTCGTTCCAGGTGGCGACGAACGTCAGGAGGCCGAGCACCGCCATGGCGGGCCGGACCGCCGGCACCACCACGCTCCAGAAGATCCGCATGGTGCTGGCGCCGTCCATCCGGGCGGCCTCGACCAACTCGTCGGGCACCGCGTCGAGGATGAACTGTCGCATGTAGAAGACCCCGAACGCGCTGACCAGGCCGGGCACGATCACCGCGAGGAGGGTGCCGTTCCAGCCGCCCTCCCCCGGCATCCGACCCATCAGGATGTAGAGGGCGACGACGCCGAGCTGGTTGGGCACCGTCATGGTCAGGACGACCATGACCATCAGCGCGTTACGCCCCCTGAAGCGCAGCTTGGCGAAGGCGAAGCCGGCCAGCGAGCAGAAGAAGAGCACCGACACCGTCACCACCGACGACACGATGACGCTGTTGCCGAGGGACTGGAGGAAGAACACGTCCTGCATGGAGAAGACCTCCCGCAGGTTGGTGACGAGCTGCCCACCGGGCAGCACCTGCGGCGGGATCTTCGCCAGCGCCTCGTCGGTGTTCGTGGCGATGACGAACATCCAGTAGAGCGGAAACGCCGAGAACGCGATCACGACGCCCAGGAACAGGTAGGTCCAGACGCTGCCGGGCAGGTGCTGCGGCGCCCGCCCCGCCAGCGCCGCCCGCCGGGGATTCGAGGCGCTCACCTGTACCTCCTTTCGATCGCGACTGCGGGGCTCGCAAGCTCACTCCTCGCGCTCACCTGTACCTCCTTTCGTTCGCGACTGCGGGGCTCGCAAGCTCACTCCTCGCGCTCACCTGTACCTCCTTTCGTTCGCGACTGCGGGGCTCGCAAGCTCACTCCTCGCGCTCA
>NZ_JBICTM010000005.1:490089-566649 GCF_043197615.1 Micromonospora sp. NPDC049048
ACCGCTTCCCACCTCCCAGGCGGTTGGTGATGATGGCGTTGAGCGCCGCGACGAGCAGGATGACCAGGAAGAGGGCCCAGGACATGGCGGCGGCGTAGCCGAGGTTGAGGTCCCGCCAGCCGACCTTGTAGATGAGCTGGGCGACGGTCTGCCACTGCCCGTCGTCGCCGCCGAGGCCCAGCGCCGGGTTGGCGTCGAAGAGCATCGGCTCGGTGAAGAGTTGCAGGCCGCCGATGGTGGAGAGCACGACGGTGAAGATGACCACGGGCCGGATCATCGGCACGGTGATCCGCCACAGCTGGCGCCACGGCCCGGCCCCGTCGACGGCGGCGGCCTCGTAGACGTCGCGCGGGATGGACTGCATGGCGGCCAGGTAGAGCAGCGCGTTGTAGCCGATCCACTTCCAGTTGACCATCGTGGCGATGGCGATCCAGGAGGACCACTTGGCCGACCGCCAGTCGATCGGCGCGGTCTCCCCGATGCCGAGCAGCGACAGCGCCCAGTTGGCGATGCCCGTGTCGCGGGCGAAGACCACGGAGAAGATCAGCGTGGACGCGGTCACCGGGGTGATGTACGGCAGCAGCACCCCGACCCGGAACCAGGTCTGGGCCCGCAGCTTGCGGTTCAGCAGCGACGCGACGATCAGCGCCAGCAGCAGTTGCGGCACGGTGGAGAGCAGGAAGATGCCGAAGGTGTTGGCGAGCGCGTTGAAGAAGTCGTCGTCGGTGAAGAGCCGGCTGAAGTTCTCCCACCCGGCCCAGCCGGTGCGCGTCGGGTCGTCGAGCCGCCAGTGGCGCAGGGCCACGACGCCGTTGAAGACGATCGGGAAGAGCCCGAAGACCGCGAAGAGCAGGAAGAACGGGGCGATCAGCAGGTACGGCACGTAGCGCACGTCGAAGCGGTACAGCCGGGTGCGCCAGGGGCCGGCGTCGGGGGGACTGCTCGCCCGCCGGTCCGCCGCGCCGGCGTCGGGACGGGGTGCCGTGGGGGCGGCTCGGGTGGTGGACATCGGGCACCTCCAGGGACCGAAGGGGAGGACCGGCCGGGGCGCGGCGGCCTCGCCCCGGCCGGCGCGCGGTCAGGCCTTGGCGGCCTTCTCGGCCTCCTTGACCGCCTCGGTCCACGCCTGGTCGGGCTTGCCCTTCAGGTTCCCGGTGGCCAGCCGGTTGAGGACGTTCTCCACCGCCACCCGGGTCGGGCCGTTGCGCCGGCCGAGGTACTGCGGCGTCAGGCTCTCCGCCGTCTTCGAGAAGATCTGGCCGACCGGGGCGTCGCTGAAGAACGGGTTGGTGAAGTCCCGGATCGCCGGGTCCTGGTACAGCGCCGGCTGCGAGGGCAGGTTGCCGACCTTCTTGAAGATCTCGATCTGCTGCTCGGGCTGGATCAGCCACTCCACGAACCTGTACGCCTCGTCGACGTTCCTGCCCTGCTTGGGGATGGTCAGGAACGAGCCGCCCCAGTTGCCGCCCCCGCCGGGGATCGCGGCCACGTCCCACTTCCCGCTGGTGCCGGGGGCCGTGTTCTTGATGTGCCCCTGCATCCAGGCCGGGCAGGCGAGCACGGCGAAGTCGCCCTTGACGAAGCCGCTGTTCCACTCGGGGGAGAACGCGGTGAGGTTGGCCGAGAGGTCCGCGGCGATCGTCCGGGCCGCCACGTCGAAGGCGACCTTCGGGCCGCCGTCCATCTTCAGCGTCTCGCTCTCGTCGTAGAAGCCGACCGGCTGCTGCCCGAGGACGGGATTGAAGACGTTGGTGCCGGCGTCGATGAACTTCTTGCCGCTCTTGGCCGTGTACTGCCGGCCGACCTCGATGAACTCGTCCCAGGTGGGCCAGAGCGCGGAGACCTGGTCGCGCCCGGCGGGCAGGCCGGCGGCGGCGAACAGGTCGGTGCGGTAGCACATGGCCAGGCCGCCCACGTCGGTGCCGAGCCCGATCTGGGTCTTGCCGTCGGGCGTCAGGGTCTGCTTCCACTTCCACGGCAGGTACTTCTGCTCGTACGTGCCGGCGCCCTTGTCGAGCAGGTTGACGAACTTGTCGGCCTGGCCGCGGAACTGGACGACGAAGCCCTCGTCGACGGCGGCGATGTCGGGCGCGCCGGAGCCGGCGACGAGCTTCTTCTGCAGGTCCTCGTGCTGGGCGTTGTACTCGCCGGTGTTCAGGCTGATCTTGACGTTCGGGTTGGCGTCCTCGTACTTCGCCTTGAGCTCGTCGAGCCCGAAGTCGCCCCAGAAGTTGATTTTGAGGGTGACCGTGCCGCCGGCCCGCGAGTCGCCGCCACCGCCGCCGTTGCCGCTGCACGCCGCCACCATGACCAGGCTGACCGCGCCGACGGCGGCCACCCTGGCCCAGTGCGTCAGGGACCGTCTCATGTCATCCTCCGCGCCCGATGGGAACGCTCCCGATATCGAGGAACGTTGACTGAACCGGATAAGTGACCGCCACCGTACGGGCCTGTTCCGGCGGTGTCAACGGACAGCCGGAATCGACGCTTCGCGATAATCCCCAGGAACCGTGGGAGCGCGATCATGGGAGGTGGGAATATTCTGCGCAGGGGCACCGGAGTGCGACTGCGGGCGGCCGGAGACAGGTGCCCCGCCAGGGCTTAACCGAGAAAGCCGATGACCGGGCGGTGCCCGCGCGGCGGTCGCGCCGGCTCCCCCGCGGCCGGTGCAGTAGCGTGGATCGCCGCCGGCCGCCCCCGGCCTCGTGGTGCCACCCGCCCCGGCGGGAGAGTGGAGGAGTACGCCGGTGAAGCGACCCACGATCGCCGACGTCGCCCGACGCGCCGGGGTGTCCAAGGGAGCGGTGTCCTACGCGCTCAACGGCCAGCCCGGGGTCTCCGAGGCCACCCGGCAGCGGATCCTCGCCATCGCGGCCGAGATCGGCTTCAACCCGAGCCGCGCCGCCCGCTCCCTCTCCGGCGCCACCGCCGACGCGGTCGGCCTCACCCTCTGCCGGCCCGCCCGCACGCTCGGCATCGAGCCGTTCTTCATGGAGCTGATCAGCGGCGTCGAGGCCGAACTCTCCGCCCGGTCGTACGCGCTCACGCTCCAGGTGGTGGCCGACCAGGAGGCGGAGGTCGCGGTCTACCGGCGGTGGTGGGGCGAGCGCCGGGTCGACGGCGTCCTCGTCTGCGACCTGCGCGTCGACGACCGGCGGGTGCCGGTGCTGGAGGAGCTGGGCCTGCCCGCCGTGGTGATCGGCGGCCCGGGCGGCACCGGCGGGCTGGCCAGCGTCTGGTCCGACGACGCCGCGGCGCTGGTCGAGACCGTGGAGTACCTGTTCGCCCTCGGCCACCGCCGGATCGCCCGCGTCGGCGGGCTGCCGGCCCTGCTGCACACCGAGATCCGCACCGAGGCGTTCGCCCAGGTGTGCCGGCGGCTCGGCCTGGCCGACGCGGTGACCGTGCCGTCCGACTACACCGGCGAGGAGGGGGCGCGCGCGACCCGCCGGTTGCTCAGCTCGGCCGGCCGGCCCACCGCCGTGATCTACGACAACGACGTGATGGCGATAGCGGGGCTCTCGGTGGCCCAGGAGATGGGCCTCGCCGTACCGGGCGAGGTGTCCATCGTGGCCTGGGACGACTCCCCGCTCTGCCAGCTGGTGCACCCGCCGCTGACCGCGCTCGGCCGGGACATCCCGGCGTACGGCGCGCACGCCGCCCGGGAACTGCTCGCGGTGATCGGCGGCTCGCCGGCCCGCCGCGTGCAGGACGGGACGGCCCACCTCACGCCCCGGGGCAGCACGGCGCCCCCGCGCGCCAGCTGAACCGGTTCAGCCTCTCCCCTACGCGACCACCGCACGTCGACTCCGGTCAGCGGCCCACCCCGAGCCGAGCCCCAGGTTCCGGCGCGCGACGCCGCGCGCCCGCCAGCCGTCCGGCTGCCCCGCCTCCCGGCGACCCGCCCGAGGTCGCACCCCGCGCCCGCAGGCGGCGCCCGATCCGTGTGAACGCCTGGTGCCGGGACGTCGATGGTGGTAACTTTCTCGCCACTTGCAAGACCTTGCAGAAACATTCGTCAACCCGTGACGTTAAACGTCACGCCACTGTCCGATCCGGACAGCTCCTCCCCCCGGCGACGGCTGTTCCCGCAGGGCATCCCCCGTCCCGTCGGCCCCCGCCGACAACCACCCCCTAGGAGCTCCGATGCATTCCCGCACCGGGCGACGACGGATGATCGCGGTGGCGCTGGCCGCCGGGCTCACCGTCGGGCTGGCCCCGCTCAGCACGGCCGCCGCCGCGAACTCCGTGACCGTCTACTACCGACCCGCCGCCACCTGGACCGGCCAGGTCAACATCCACTACGCGCCGGACGGCGGCGCGTGGACGGCCGTACCCGGGCTGGCGATGGAGGCGGCGTGCGCCGGCTGGCGCAAGCGCACCGTCGACGCCGGCACCGCCACCGGTCTCCAGGTGACGTTCAACCACAACGGCACGACCTGGGACAACAACCGGGGCGCGAACTACCGCACCGGCACCGGGACGGTGACCGTCGCCGACGGCGTGGTCGGCACCGGCGACCCGTGTGCCGGCACCCCCACGCCCACCCCGTCGAACCCGTCGACCGGCCGGACGGCCGACGTCTGGTACCACGTCGGGACCAGGGGCTGGGCCACCGCGAACATCCACTACCAGCCCGCCGGCGGGGCCTGGACCACCGTCCCCGGCGTACCGATGGCGGCCGGCTGCACCGGATGGGCCCGCCGGGTGGTCGAGCTCGGCACCGCCACCACGCTGCGGGCGGCGTTCAACAACGGCGCCGGCGCCTGGGACAACAACAACGGCGCGGACTACACCCTGGGCACCGGCGTGAGCACCGTCAAGGCGGGGGTGGTGACCGCCGGCGCGGCCTCACCGTGCCCACCCGACACACCGGACACGACCGCCCCGTCCACCCCCACGGGGCTGGGCGCGACCGCCAACGGGCTGCGCGTCGCCGTGTCCTGGGCCGCGTCCACCGACGACCGGGGCGTGACCGGCTACCGGCTCACCCGCACCGGCGGGCCGGAGGGCACCGTCACGGCCACCACCACCGGCACCGGCCACGTCGACGGCGCGCTGAGCCCGCAGACCCGCTACGAGTACACCGTCCGGGCGTACGACGCGGCCGGCAACACCTCCCCGGCCAGCGCCCCCGTGGCCGTCACCACCGGCACCACCCCGCCGGCGCCGGCGCCCGGCACCCCGCTCGGCGGCGACCCCCGCGAGGACAGCATCTACTTCGTGATGACCGCCCGCTTCGCCGACGGCGACAGCACGAACAACCGGGGCGGCAGTCAGCACGTGAAGTCGGGCAACGCGGCCAACGACGACCCGATGTTCCGCGGCGACTTCAAGGGCCTGATCGACAAGCTGGACTACGTCAAGGGGCTCGGCTTCTCCGCCCTCTGGATCACCCCGGTCGTGCTGAACCGCTCCGACTACGACTTCCACGGCTACCACGGCTGGGACTTCCAGCGCGTCGACCCGCGGCTGGAGAGCCCCGGCGCGAGCTACCAGGACCTCATCAACGCCGCGCACGCCAAGGGCATCAAGATCTTCCAGGACGTGGTCTACAACCACAGCTCCCGCTGGGGCGCCAAGGGCCTGTTCACCCCCACCGTGTACGGCACCCGCGACGAGCAGTGGAAGTGGATGTACAGCCGGCAGGAGCCGGGCCGCGAGTACGACCCGATGGTCGAGCACCCCGGCACCGACCCGGAGCTGACCCCGGCGCAGAACGCCCTCGCCAAGGGCCGGCCCTACAACGGGGACGTCTGGTCGGGTACCGCCCCGGCCGGCAACCAGTGCCCCCGCTGGGGCGCCCCGGCCGGCACCAGCCCCGAGGGCTTCCGCCTCTACGAGTGCCAGTGGCCCACCCCGACCAGCAAGCTGTTCCCCGCCGACCTCTACCACCAGTGCTGGATCGGCAACTGGGAGGGCGAGGACTCGCGCAGCTGCTGGCTGCACGAGGACCTGGCCGACTTCAACACCGAGAACGCCACCGTGCAGAAGTACCTGATCGACTCGTACAACAAGTTCATCGACATGGGCGTGGACGGCTTCCGCATCGACACCGCCGTGCACATCCCCCGCGTCACCTGGAACCGGCGGTTCCTGCCGGCCATCCAGCAGCACGCGCTCGCCACGCACGGCGAGAAGGGCCGCGACTTCTACGTCTTCGGCGAGGTCGCCGCGTTCGTCAACGACAAGTGGAACCGGGGCTCGGTGAACCACTCGGCGCAGTTCTTCACCTGGAAGGAGCGCAAGGAGTACAGCGCCGACGACGTGCGCGCCGCCATCGAGCAGTACGACCACGAGCAGCTGCTCGGCCCGAACGGCCAGCCCACCAGCGACAACGCGTTCCTGCGCGGGAACACCTACCACGCGCCGGACCACTCGAAGTTCTCCGGCATGAACGTCATCGACATGCGGATGCACATGAACTTCGGCGACGCGAACAACGCCTTCGGCAACGGCAGGGACTCCGACGACAGCTACAACGACGCGACCTACAACGTCGTGTACGTCGACAGCCACGACTACGGCCCGAACAAGTCGAACACCCGCTACACCGGCGGCACCGACGCCTGGGCGGAGAACATGAGCCTCATGTGGACGTTCCGGGGTATCCCGACGCTCTACTACGGCTCGGAGATCGAGTTCCAGAAGGGCGCGAAGATCGACTGCGGGCCGACCTGCCCGCTGGCCACCACCGGCCGCGCCTACTACGGCGGCCACCTGGCGGGCACGGTCACCGCGACGGACTTCGGCCGGGTCGGCTCCGCCACCGGGCCCGTGGCCAGCACCCTGGACAAGCCGCTCGTCAAGCACGTGCAGCGGCTCAACCAGATCCGCCGGGCGGTGCCGGCCCTCCAGAAGGGGCAGTACTCGACCGAGGGGATCAGCGGCAACTCCATGGCGTACAAGCGGCGCTTCACGGCCGGCGGCGTGGACAGCTTCGTGCTGGTGACGGTCTCCGGGAGCGCGACGTTCACCGGCGTGCCCAACGGCCGGTACACCGACGCGGTGACCGGCGACGTCCGGACGGTCACCGACGGGACGCTCACGGCGACCGTCAGCGGGCAGGGCAACCTGCGGGCGTACGTGCTGGACCTGCCGGGCAACCCGGCGCCGGGCAAGGTCGGCGAGACCGGCCCCTACCTGCGGTGACGCCGGTGTCGGAGGCGACCGGTCCGGCCGCCTCCGACACCACCGGCGGCCCGGTCGCCGCAAGGGTCAGCGCTGGACGGGTCAGCGCGAGGCCGAGGGGAACTCCTCGAAGTACGCCTCGACCCGCTCGGCGGTGGCCGGGCGGGCCAGCGCGAAACCCTGCCCGTAGCGGCAGCCCGCCCGCCGCGCGCCGTCGACCAGGCTCGCCGACTCCAGCTCCTCCGCCACGATGTCCAGCCCCAGCCGGTCCCCCACGTTGACCACCACGTCGATCAGCGGGCGTTGCGGGTCCGCCGGGTCCACCAGCTGCGGACCGACCTTGAGCAGGTCGATCGGCAGCCGGCGGAGCTGGGCCAGCGAGGCGTGCTCGGCCCGGAAGTCGTCGAGCGCGGTGCGCACGCCCAGCGAGCGCAGCCCGGCCAGCCGGGCCACCACCGTCGGCAGCTCGGCGCCCACCCGGGGCTCCGCCACCTCGACCACCAGCCGGTCCGGCGACAACCCGTACGCGTCCAGCACGGCCGCCGTCCGCGGCACGAAGTCGGGCGCGGCCAGCTCCCGTACGGTCACGTTCACCGCCATCCAGAGCTGCCGGCTGCCCCCGGACCAGGCGGCCAGCTGCCGGCAGGCCCGGTCCAGCACCCAGCAGCCCAGCTCGCCCACGATGCCGAGGTCCTCGGCCACCGGCAGGAACTCGGCGGGCAGCACCGTGCCGAGCACCGGGCTGCGCCAGCGCAGCAACGCCTCCGTGCCGACCGGCTGCCGGTCGGCGAGGTCGAGCACGGGCTGGTAGACGAGGTCCAGCTCGCCGCGCGCGACCGCCCCGGGCAGCTCCCGTTCCAGGTCGAGCCGGCGCACGAGCTGCTCCTCCAGGTAGGCGTCGTACCACTCGACCCGGTCGCGGCCGAGCTGCACGGCCCGACGCCGGGCCAGGTCCGCCTGGCGCAGCACCTCCTCCGGGCCGCCGTCGCCGATCTCGGCCAGCCCGACGCCGGCCCGGAGCCACAGCGCCCCGCCCGCCACCTCGTACGTGCCGTTGAGCGCGGCGAGCAGGCGGATGCCCAGCGCGTACGCCAGCACCGGGCCGACCTCGGTGACCACGGCGAAGCCGGTGGCGGTGACGTCCGCGACCAGGTCGCGGGGGCCGACGACGGCACGGGCGCGGCGGACCGCCTCGGCGAGCACGTCCTCGCGGGCCCGGTGGCCGTCGGCGACGGGTCCGGCGCCGTGCAGGTCGACGACGAGCAGCGCCCCGGCGGGGGCCGGCGCGTCCCGGCGGGCGGCGAGGGCCCGCAGCAGCGCCGGCCGGTCGGCGGGCTCGCCCGACCGCTCCGGGTCGGTCGACCGGTGCCGCGCGGGCGGGTCCTCGGCGCGGAGCGACCCGAAGCCGTCGTCCGCGCGGAGCAGCTCGCGGAGCACCAACGGCGGGGCCAGCGCGAGCCCGAGCAGGACCGCGGTGAGATCCGGCGGCCCGCCGTGGCGGAGCTGCCAGCCGGTGCCCGCCACCGCCGCGACCGCCGGGATCACGATCCGGGGGCACACCCTGGTCGGCGGGTCGGGCGGGGCGGGCTCCGCGCGGGTCGCCCGCCGCGCCCCCGCCGCCGTCAGCAGCACCCCACCCACCAGCGGGGGTACGGCGAGCAGGGCGGCCCGGTCCGGTGTCCCGCCCGCCGGAAACGCGGCCAGCACCACCAACCCGGACAGGGTGAGCGCCGCCCCGGTCCGGCAGTGGGCCGCGCCGGTACGCCGCAGCGGCCCGGTCGACACGACGAGTACGGCGAGCGCGAGCCCGCCCAGGGCCACCGCCACGGCGAGCCGGAGCGGCGGGTCGAGGCCTTCGCGGGGCAGCAGCAGCCAGCCGGCGAGAACCAGCCCCAGCCCCGCGACGGTCGCGTCGACCGCCGCGCGCAGCCGGGCCCGGGCGGCCGGGCGGGGCCGGAGCGTCGTCGGCGGCAGGCCCGCGACGAACAGCGCGGCGGCGACAGCCAGCCCCGACACGACGACGGCGCGCCGGTGACCGGCGGCGGCGAGTGGGAGTACGGCGGCGGTGAGCCCCGCCGTCACCACCGCCGCGTCGAGCAGCACGGCCACCCGGCGGTGCGGCGCCGCGCGCCGGCGGGCGGCGCGGGACCGGGCCGGGACCTGCGCGGGAGCCGGTGGCGCGGCGATGAGCCGGGACAGCCGCGTGCCGGCCAGGGCGCAGCTGGCGGCGCCGGCCAGCGCCACCACGGCCAGCACGGGCAGCCGACCGGCCGCGCCGGCGAGCAGGAGCAGCGCGACGGCGGCGAGGACGAGGGTGTCGGGTCTGGCGGGACGGGGAATCGACGCGCGTTGCGGATACGCGAGGGGCACGGCGGTCGCCTTCGTGAGGGGGCACGGGCGGTGCGACGGTGCGGGCACCGGACCCCGGGGTGAGTCCGCTGCCCATCAGTCGCCAACGACCGGACACGACGGCGGTAACGCCGACGCCACAGTGATCCCCGTCACCGACGGCACGACGTCGTCCGGCGCGGCCCGCCGCGTACGGGGGACGGCGGGAGTGGGATCATCAGGGGGTGAGCAGCCCCGACACCGTCCGCTTCCGGCACCACCAGGCCTACCTGGCCGCCGCGATCGTCGCCTTCTTCGGCGCCCTGCCGGTGGCCGGCGCCCGGTGGTACCTGCTGCCGGTGCTGCTCGTCCCGCTCGCCGTCGGGGTCTGGGCATGGCGGGCGGGCACCGACGCGGACGCCCGCGAGCTGCGGCTGCGGGCCCTGCTCGGGCAGCGCCGCATCGGTTGGGACCGGGTCGTCGAACTGGCCGCCGACCGGCGCGGTCGGGCGGTCGCCCTGCTCGACGACGGCCAGCAGGTCACGCTCCCGGCCGTACGCGGCACCGACCTGCCCCGGCTGGTCTCCGCCACCGGCCAGACCCTGCCGGGTGCCGCCGCCTGAGCGTCGCCCGGCCGGCCCCGCTCAGTAGCCGTCGACCACCGTGTTGATCAGCGGCTCGCCGGCCGCGAACCGGCGGATCTGCCCGGCGACCAGCCGGTAGGCGCGCGGCAGCAGGCCGCGTACCGAACCGGCGACGTGCGGGGTGAGCAGCACGTTCGGCATCGTCCACAGCTCGTGGTCGGCGGGCAACGGCTCCGGGTCGGTGACGTCCAGCGCGGCCGAGATCCGGCCGGTACGCAGCTCTGCGACCAGCGCCCCGGTCCGGGCCACCGGCCCGCGCGCCGCGTTGACCAGCAGCGCACCGTCGCGCATGGCGGCGAGGAAGCGCTCGTCGACCAGCCCCCGGGTCTGCTCGGTCAGCGGCACCAGCAGCACCACCACGTCGGCCTCGGGAAGCAGCCCCGGCAGCTCCTCGACACCGTGCACGCCCTGCTCGGGGCGGGCGGTGCGGGCCACCAGCGTGAAGCTCACCTCGAAGGGCGCGAGCCGGTCGCGTACCGCCGTGCCGATGGAGCCCGCCCCGACGATCAGCACCCGCTTGCCGGTCAACTCGTCGGTGGGGGCCACCTCGCCGTACGCCCACTCGCGCCTCGCCTGGGCGCGGGCGAAGGCGGGGAAGGCCCGCAGCTGGGACAGGATCGCCGTGACCACCCACTCGGCGGTGGACGGGTCGTGCACCCCCCTGGCGTCGCAGAGCGCCACCCCGGGCAGGACCCGGCCGGCCCACGCGTCCGCGCCGGCGGAGAGGAGCTGCACCACCGCCAGGTCGGGCAGCTCGCGCAGCAGCGCGGTGGCGGCCCGGCCGGCCAGGAAGGGAGGCACCCAGAACCGGACGCCGGCGCCCTCCGAGGGGAGCCGGGCGATGTCCTCGGCCACCTCGACCGTGACCTCCGGCGGCAGCTCCCCGAGAAGTTCCAGACCGTCCTGGTGCGGGATCCATACCTTCACGCCCGCCGACGATAGGCCCCCGGCGGGGCGGCGCGCGGGGCGGGGCGGCTCCGGCACCCGGACGGGCGGAGTTGGTCCGATCCGTCGACACCGGTCGAGCGCCCCGGCGGGCTACCCTGGGGCGGGTGAGCGCCCGTGCCCCGTACCCTCGCATCCACCGTCTCCGGACGGCCCTGGCGGCCGCGTGCGCGGCGCTGCTGCTGACGACCGCCGGTTGCAGCTTCGGCGAGCCCGAGCCCGACCCGGCCGGCGAACCGCCCACCTTCCCGACGCCGTCGGCGACGGCGAGCCCCGGCGGCGCCGGCCAGGAGGTCGTGACCACCGTGCTGGCCAAGGGCCTGCGGGTGCCGTGGGCGATCGCCTTCCTGCCCGACGGCGCCGCGCTGGTCACCGAACGGGACAGCGGCCGGATCCTGCGGGTCGGCCCGGAGTCGGGGCCCGACGGGCTCAAGGTCGTCCCGGTGCAGACCATCGCCGACGTGGCGGCCTCCGGCGAGGGCGGGCTGATGGGCATCGCCGTCTCGCCCGACTACCAGCGCGACAAGTCGATCTTCGTCTACTACACCACCGAGCGCGACAACCGGATCGCCCGGCTGGAGCTGGGCGGCACGCCCACCCCGATCCTCACCGGCATCCCCAAGGCCGGCATCCACAACGGCGGCGGCCTCGCCTTCGGCCCGGACGGCCTGCTCTACGCGAGCACGGGTGACGCCGGGGACCGGCCGCAGGCGCAGGACGTCAAGCGCCTCGGCGGCAAGATCCTGCGGATCACCAGGGACGGCAAGCCCGCGCCCGGTAACCCGTTCCCGAACTCCCCGGTGTGGTCCCTGGGCCACCGCAACGTGCAGGGCATCGCCTGGGACGCCGGCAAGCGGATGTACGCCGTGGAGTTCGGCCAGAACACCTGGGACGAGATCAACCAGATCACCAAAGGCCGCAACTACGGGTGGCCGACGGTCGAGGGGCGCGACGACGACAAGCGCTTCGTCAACCCGATCGCGCAGTGGCCGACGTCGGACGCCTCCTGTTCCGGGCTGACCGCCGCGGACCGGCTGCTCGTCACCGCGTGCCTGCGCGGCAAGCGGCTCTGGCTGGTCGAGCTGACCGACACCGGCACCGTGCTCGGCCAGCCGCGCGAGCTGCTCACCGACCGGTTCGGGCGGCTGCGGGCCGTGGCCGCCGCGCCCGACGGCTCGATCTGGGTGAGCACCTCCAACCACGACGGGCGGGGCCAGCCGGTACCCGAGGACGACCGGCTGCTGCGGCTGGTCTTCGCGGGCGGCGGGGCCGGCCGGAGCTGACGCACGGGCGCTTCCCGGGTTTCCCAAGATCCTTCAATGGGCAGGTCAGAATCTCATCATGGACGGCCAGGAGAACGAACAGCACGCGAACCGGGACGACGAGCGCCCGGTGACCGGCCGTGCCCCGCGCCGGGGGACCCGTCCCGTGGACGCCACCCGGGCCGGCCGGCGCGCCCTCCGCGCCACGGGGGTGACCATGGCGGTCCTCGTCATCGCCCTGGTCGGCGTGGTGATCGGCGTACTCGCCGGCGGACGGGTGAGCACCGACATCGGCCCGTTCCAGGCTGACCTCTCGGTCGCGCCGGCGGTCGGCGGCGGCACCACCGTCGACATCCCGCCGCTGGGTGCGTTGCTGCTCGACAGCCACGACGGGCCCACCCACCTGACCGTGGAGCTGGGCGCGCTGGACCAGAGCCGCACCGAGGCGCTGCTCGACGACCCGGCGAGCATCAACCGGGCCAGCCAGTCGGCCGTGGACGACGTCCGCGAGGGCGTGCTGCGGCTCGGCCTGCGGACGCTCGCCTCGGCGGTGCTGGTCACCCTGCTGCTGGCCCTGCTGGTCTTCCGCGACACCCGCCGGGCGGCCTGGGCGGGCGGGCTGGCGCTGCTGGTCACCGCCGGCAGCCTCGGCACCGCCGCGGCCACCATCCGACCGGAGTCGATCGAGGAGCCACGCTACGAGGGGCTGCTGGTCAACGCCCCCGCGATCGTCGGTGACGCCCGGCGGATCGCCAACGACTACACCCGGTACGCGGAGCAGCTCCAGCGCATCGTCGGCAACGTCAGCCAGCTCTACACCACCGTGTCGTCGCTGCCCGTCTACGAACCCGCCCCGGGCACCACCCGCGTACTGCACGTCTCCGACATGCACCTCAACCCGACCGGCTGGCAGCTCATCCGCACCGTCGTCGAGCAGTTCAACATCGACGTGGTGATCGACACCGGGGACATCACCGACTGGGGCTCCGAGCCGGAGGCCTCCTACGTCGCCTCGATCGGCCTGCTGAAGAAGCCGTACGTCTACATCCGGGGCAACCACGACTCGGGGCGGACCGCGGCGGCCGTGGCCCGTCAGCCGAACGCGATCGTGCTCAGCAACACGACCACGACGGTCGCGGGGCTGACCATCGCCGGTATCGGCGACCCGCGCTTCACCCCCGACAAGAACACCTCGCCGGCGGGCAGCGGCCTCACCCAGCAGACCGCCGACCAGCTCATCGGCGCCGGTGACCAGCTCGCGGCCACGATCCGCAGCTCACCGCGCCCGGTGGACATCGCGCTGGTGCACGACCCGGCCTCCGCAGGCCCGCTGTCGGGCACCTGCCCGCTGGTGCTCGCCGGACACACCCACTCCCGGCAGGTCTCGAAGCTGCCGGAGGTGCCCGGAAAGGGCCCCACCCAACTGATGGTGCAGGGCTCCACGGGCGGCGCCGGCCTGCGCGGCCTGGAGGGCGAGCAGCCCACCCCGCTGTCGATGTCCGTGCTCTACTTCGACCAGGACAAGCTGCTCCAGGCGTACGACGACATCACCGTCGGCGGCACCGGGCAGGCCCAGGTGAACCTGGAGCGGCACGTCGTGGAGGACCCGAAGGCCGGCGCGCCCGTCCCGGTCACCCCCACCCCGACCCGCTGACGCTGCCCCTGACCCCAGCCGAACGGGCCGCATTGGCTTCCGGCATCGCCGCGTCCTAGCCAGCCGCAGCCATGCCAGGCCAGCACCGCCGCCAGGTCGGGCCGTCCTCGTGTTCATGCCAGCGGCCCGCATCGCCGCCGCAGCCGCCAGGTCAGGCCGTCGCCGCGTCCATGCCAGCCTGTCGCTGCCCGGGCAGCTGACCGTCCGCTCCCCGTTGCCTGACCGAACGCCCGGCACACCTTGTCGCGGCTGTGACGGTGCGTAGCCATCCGCGTCCACGGCCACCCATGCCTTCGGACGCTTTGCTCTGCAGCCACGGACGCACCAGTAACTCCAGGTAGCGATTTGCAGCTGGCCGCAAATCGCAGGGGTTTACATTTATGCTGCTCATCGAGCTGGTGCGTCGGTGGCTGCAGAGCAAAGGGCGTGAGGGGGTACCGTCGCACCCCGCACCGTCCGCCACACTACGGAACATCGCGCAGCAATCACTTTCCGTGACAAGCGCGTTGGTCGCCGGTCAACTCCGCGCCGCATCCCCCGCAGGGCCTCGACGCCCGGTCCCGCAGGGCCTCGACGCGCCGTCCCCAAGGCCTCGACACGCGGTCCCGCAGGGCCTCGACACGCGGTCCCGCAGGGCCTCGACACGCCTGCCGAAGTGCCTCGACGCCGCGTTCCGCCTTGCCTCGGCGCGCCTACCCGGTGGCCGGGTGCGTGGCCGCGGCACACGGGCCGCCTGGTGCGGATTCAGCGCAGGGACAGGGCCGCCAGGGCGGCGTTGACGATGCTGCCCGGCAGCAGGTCGTGCAGCTCGTACAGCTCGTGGACGCTGCCGGACTGGCCGAACTCGTCCACGCCCAGCGGCACCGCCGGCGCGGCGAGCGCGGAGCCGAGCCAGGCCATGGCGTGCGAGGCGGCGTCCTGCACCGTGACGACCGGCACCCGGTCGGCGAACACCGAGCGCAGGGCGCCCGGCACGCTCGGCACGGTGGCGGTGCGTACGCCCTGGCGCAGGGTGCGCTGCCAGGCCCGGTAGAGCCGGTCCAGCGAGGTGACGTCGACGACGTGTGCGGCGATGCCCTCCTCGGCCAGCTCGGCCGCCGCCGCGAGCACCTCGGGCAGTACCGCGCCGGAGGCGGCGAGCTGCACCACCGGGGCGTCGGCCAGGTGCGGGTACGACTCGTGGGCGTCGACCAGCCGGTACGCCCCGGCGACCACCTGCCGGCGCAGCACCGCGTCGCCGAGCCGGGCCCGCGCCGCCTCGAAGGGCGCCTGGTCGATCGGGCGGGTGCTGAGCCGGAAGTAGTACGCGCCGTCCTCGGCGGGAGCGGCCGTCGTCGACGGGGCCGCGCCGCCGGCGATCTGACCCAGCGCGTCGCAGAGCAGCCAGTCCAGGGTGGCCGCGTACGCGGGCTCGATGAACGTGACCCCGGGCAGCTCCAGGCCCACCGAGGCGGTGATGGTCGACTGGTGGGCGCCGCCCTCCGGGGCGAGCGTGATGCCCGACGGGGTGCCGGCGACCACGAACCGGGAGCCCGAGTAGGTGCCGTAGAGGAACGCGTCCAGGCCACGCAGCACGAACGGGTCGTAGACCGTGCCGACCGGCAGCAGTGGCTGCGCCGACAGGTCCCAGGCGAGGCCGAGCTGCCCCAGCAGCAGGAACAGGTTCATCTCCGAGATGCCCAGCTCGATGTGCTGGCCGGCGGGGCTCTCCGTCCAGCGCAACATCCGGTCCTCGGTCCAGGAGCGCTGCCGGGTGGGGGCGAAGACGCCGGTCTTGTTGATGAACCCGGCCAGGTTGGTGGAGGTCGCCACGTCCGGCGCGGTGGTCACCAGGTAGCGGCCCACCTCGGGGTTGCGGGCCAGTTCCACCAGCACCCGCCCGAAGACCTCCTGCGTCGAGATCGGCTTGTTCGCGCGTACCCGCGTCGTCTCCGGGACCGCGACGCCCAGCGCCCGCTCGCGCGGCGTGCGAGACAGCGCCTCCCGGCGCTCGCCGACCCGGATGCCGGCCTCCGACGCCGGGTCCAGGCGGTCCCACTCGGTTTCGCGCGTCAGCCCGTGGGCGGCGCGCAGCGCGTCGACCTGCTCCGTGCTGAGCAGCGCCGAGTGGTTGCGCGGATTACCGGCGATCGGCAACCCCCAACCCTTCACGGTGTACGCGAAGACCACGCTGGGCCGGTCGGTGACGGCGTCGCACTGGGCGTACGCGTCGAGCATCGCCGCCATGTCGTGGCCGCCCAGGTCGGTGACGAGCGGCCCCAGCTCGTCGTCGCCGATGCCGGCGATGAACGCCTCGATCCCGTCGGGCGCGCCGTCGAGGAACTGCGTACGCAGCGCCGGGCCGCTGAGCCCGAACAGCGACTGGTACTGCTCGTTGGGCATCGCGTCGATCCAGTCGCGCAGCGCCTCGCCGCCGGGACGGGCGTACGCCTCGGCGAGCTTGCGGCCGTACTTGACCTCGACGACGTGCCAGCCGGCGGCCTCGAACTGGCCCCGCCACTGGTTGATCCGCACCCCGGGCACCACCCGGTCCAGCGACTGCCGGTTGAAGTCGACCAGCCACATGACGTTGCCCAGGCCGGTGGTGGCCGGATCGGCGACCGCCTCCCAGATGTTTCCCTCGTCCAGCTCGGCGTCACCGATCAGCGCGACGAACCGGGAATGCGGACGGGCCCCGAAGTGCGCGTCGACGTAACGCCGGGTCGCGGCGGCGAAGAGCGGCGCCGCCGCCCCCAGCCCGACCGAGCCGGTGGAGAAGTCGACCTCGTCCGGGTCCTTGGTGCGCGAGGGGTACGACTGGAGCCCGCCCCGGGCGCGCAGCCTCGTCAGGTAGGAGCGGTCGAGATTGCCCAGCAGGTACTGGATGGCGTGGAAGACCGGCGAGGCGTGCGGCTTGACCGCCACCCGGTCCTCGGCGTCGAGATGCGCGAACCACAGCGCCGTCATGGCGGTGACCAGCGAGGCGCTGGACGCCTGGTGCCCGCCCACCTTCACCCCGTCGCCGGTGTCCCGGTCGTGGTTGGCCGCGTCCACGATGCGGGTCGCGAGCCACAGGACCCGCTGCTGGATCTCGTCGAGGACGCCGAGGTCGGTACGGTTCACGGTCGGCTCCAGGGGTCTGGCACGTCACCGTTGACGGCCGTCGGGGGCGGGCGGGCGCGGGGTGCGGCGGGCGGGCGCGGGGTGCACAGCCGCCGCGCACGACGGGCGCACGCGGCGGCTCAGGTGTGCGGAAGGGCCTTTCCTAGCCGGGAAAGGTCAGGACCCGGGCCCTTCCACACCGGTCAGGCGCCGAGGCGCTCCAGGATCAGCTCGCGGACGGTCTTGGCGTCGGCCTGGCCGCGGGTGGTCTTCATGACCGCGCCGACCAGGGCACCGGCCGCCGCGACCTTGCCGCTGCGGATCTTCTCGGCGATGTCCGGGTTGGCGGCGATCGCCTCGTCGACGGCGGCGGTGAGCGCGCCCGTGTCGGAGACGACCTCCAGACCCCGGTTGGTCATGATCTCGGTCGGCGAGCCCTCGCCCGCCACGACGCCCTCCAGGACGGTACGGGCCAGCTTGTCGTTGAGCTTGCCGGCGTCCACCAGGCCCTGGAGCTCCGCGACCTGCGACGGGGTGGCCCCGACGTCGGCCAGCTCCACGCCGGTCTCGTTGGCCCGCCGGGACAGCTCGCCCAGCCACCACTTGCGGGCGGCGGCCGGGGTGGCGCCGGCGGCGACCGTGGCCTCGATCAGCTCGACCGCGCCGGCGTTGAGCACCGACTGCATGTCCGCGTCGGAGAGACCCCACTGCTCCTGGAGCCGGCGCCGGTGCAGCCGGGGCAGCTCCGGCAGCGCGGCCTTCAGCTCGGCGACCCAGGCGGCGTCCGGCGCCAGCGGCACCAGGTCGGGCTCCGGGAAGTACCGGTAGTCCGTCGCGGTCTCCTTGGAGCGACCCGGCGTGGTGTCGCCGGTGTCCTCGTGGAAGTGCCGGGTCTCCTGCGTGATCCGGCCGCCCGCGTCGAGCACGGACGCCTGCCGGATGATCTCCGACCGGACGGCCCGCTCGACCGACCGCAGCGAGTTGACGTTCTTGGTCTCGGTGCGGGTGCCCCACTCCTGGCCGGGCAGGTTGAGGGAGGTGTTCACGTCGCAGCGCAGCGAGCCCTCCTCCATCCGCACGTCCGAGACGCCCAGCGAGCGGATCACGTCGCGCAGCTCCGTGACGTACGCGCGGGCCACCTCGGGGGCGAGCGCGCCGGTGCCGGGGACCGGCTTGGTGACGATCTCCACCAGCGGGATGCCGGCCCGGTTGTAGTCGACCAGCGACTCCGTGGCGCCGTGGATGCGCCCGGTGGCGCCGCCGACGTGCAGCGTCTTGCCGGTGTCCTCCTCCAGGTGCACCCGCTCGATGCCGATGCGCACCAGCTCGCCGTTCACCTCGACGTCCAGGTAGCCCTCGAAGCACAGCGGCTCGTCGTACTGGCTGATCTGGAAGTCCTTCGGCATGTCCGGGTAGAAGTAGTTCTTCCGCGCGAACCGGCACCACTCGGCGATCGAGCAGTTCAGCGCCAGCCCGATCCGGATGGTCGCCTCGATGGCGGCCCGGTTGGCGACCGGCAGCGAGCCGGGCAGGCCCAGGCAGACCGGGCAGACCCGGGTGTTCGGCTCGCCACCGAAGTCGGTCGGGCAGCCGCAGAACATCTTGGTGTTCGTGCCCAGCTCGACGTGGGTCTCCAGGCCGATCACCGGTTCGTAGCGCGCGACGACCTCGTCGTACGCGGGCAGTGTCGTCGTCATCTGAGCTCCAGGCGCGATCCGGACAGAACCGTTCCAGCCTAATCGGCTGGTCCGGCCACCCCGCTGCCGGGCTTCGAGATCAACGCGCGGGCGTGGCGTGGCTGCGGTGACGCGGCCTCCGGGAGGCGTGCCACCACCTGGCGGTGCCGGTCCTACCGCTCCGTCTGCCCGGCTCGGCGGGCATCAGTCGGGTGTGGTGAAGCGCCGACGACGGTTGTAGGCCAGCACGAGCAGGATGCCACCGATGGAGAAGGCCACGACGCTCAGCAGCACCAACACGAGGGGCGAGCCCGGTCCGGTGATCGGCAGCCACGCGCCACTCGCCTTCGACGGCGTGGCCGTCGGTTGGGGGGCCGGGCTGCTGTCCGACGGTGCGGCGGTCGGATCGCTCGACGGCGGCGTGGCCGTCGGGCCGTTCGGGGTCGCCGTGGGGGTGGTCGGGGCAGGAGCGGCGACGACCAGCGGCACCTCCCTCGTGGCACTGGTGCTGCGTCCCTTCGCCTGGACCGTGAAGGTGAACGTGCCGGCGCTTCCGGGGGTGCCGCTGAGCACGCCCTCCTTGTCGAGGGTGAGACCGCCCGGCAGTGCCCCGCCGGCCAGGGCGAACGCGATGTCCGAGTCACCGTCGGCGGTGAACCGGAAGGAGTAGCGCCGGCCGACCGTGCCGGCGGGCGGGTCGCCGGAGGTGAACGCGGCTGCGGCCTGGGCGACGACGATTGTGGCGTCCTGCTCGTCGTAGCGGTCGTTCTTGTCTGTCATGCGCAGCGTGAACGTGTACGTGCCCGGCGAGTCCGGAGCGCCCCCGAGGGACGTCCCGACCACGAGCATGCCCGACGGCAGGCTGCCCGACACCACCGACAACCGGTACGGCCCGGTGCCACCGGTGGCCTCGACAGTGTGGATCGCGTACACCTGCCCGAGGTACATGACCGACCGGGGCTTGCCCGAGGTGATGACCACCTTCGGTTCGCGCACCTCGATCGTCGCCGTCTGCTCGTCGTAGCGGTCGTTCTCGTCGGTCATGCGCAGCGTGAACGTGTACGTGCCCGGCGAGTCCGGAGCGCCCCCGAGGGACGTCCCGACCACGAGCATGCCCGACGGCAGGCTGCCCGACACCACCGACAACCGGTACGGCCCGGTGCCACCGGTGGCCTCGACGGTATGGATCGCGTACACCTGCCCGAGGTACATGACCGACCGGGGCTTGTCCGAGGTGATGGTGACGGTCTCGGTGGCGGCGGTGGCCGGCTGCACGGCGCCCAGCAGCAACGCGACGACCATCGTCAGGGCCATGACCGGGCGAAGTGTCCCCATCGCACATCCAGGTCTTGATCGGAGCCGCTCGCGTCCGCCAGCGGACCGGGATCCAGTCGATCCAGCAGGCTTGGAGCCTATTCGACCAGTGCCACCGAACGCGGACAATCCCCTGATCGGAGATCGTCGTGTCGTCGCGACGACAGCCGCGCCCGGCGCGGTCGTGGTGACCGCACCGGGCGCGGGACGATCCGGGGCTCAGGCGGTGGTCCCGCCTCGCCCCGTGCGGCTCACAGTGCCGGCGGGGTGAGCGTGCCGACGACGCTCTCCAGCGCGGCGGCGACCCGGTACATCCGGTCGTCGGCCATCGTCGGGGCCATGATCTGGAAGCCGACCGGCAGCCCGTCGGAGAGCCCGCACGGCACCGAGATGCCCGGCCCGCCGTACAGGTTCGTCGGGATGGTGAACAGGTCGGCCAGGTACATCTGGTACGGATCCGAGGTGCGCGCGCCGAGCGGGAACGCCACGAACGGGGTGGTCGGCGAGATCAGCGCGTCGACCCGCTCGAACGCGGCGGTGAAGTCCTGCGTGATCAGCGTACGGACCTTCTGCGCCTGACCGTAGTAGGCGTCGTAGTAGCCCGACGAGAGCGCGTACGTGCCGATCATGATCCGGCGCTTGACCTCGGCGCCGAAGCCGGCCTCCCGGGTCAGCGACATGACCTCCTCCAGCGACCGGTTGCCGTCGTCGCCGACCCGCAGGCCGAAGCGGACGCCGTCGAACCGGGCCAGGTTGGAGGAGGCCTCGCTCGGGGCGATCAGGTAGTACGCCGGCAGCGCGTAGCGAAAGTGGGGGCAGGACACCTCCACGATCTCGGCGCCCAGCTTGGTCAGCGCGTCGACCGACTCGCGGAACGCCGCCATCACGCCCGGCTCGGCGCCCTCGCCGGTGAACTCGGTGACGATGCCGAGCTTCACGCCGGTCAGGTCGCCGGTCGCGCCGAGCCTGGCGGCGGCCACCACGTCCGGCACGGGCTGCGGGATGGAGGTGGAGTCGCGCGGGTCGTGCCCGCCGATCACCTCGTGCAGCAGCGCCGCGTCCAGCACGGTGCGGGCGCAGGGGCCGGGGGTGTCCAGCGACGACGAGAACGCCACCAGGCCGTAGCGGGAGGTGCCGCCGTAGGTGGGCTTCGCGCCGACGGTGCCGGTGACCGCGCCGGGCTGACGGATCGAGCCGCCGGTGTCGGAGCCGATCGCCAGCGGTGCCTCGTACGCGGCCAGCGCCGCGGAGCTGCCGCCGCCCGAGCCGCCCGGGATGCGGCTGAGGTCCCACGGGTTGTGCGTCGGCCCGTACGCCGAGTATTCCGTGGAGGAGCCCATCGCGAACTCGTCCATGTTCGTCTTGCCTAGCATCACCGTGCCCGCGGCCCGCAGCCGCTGCACGATCGTCGAGTCGTACGGCGGGCGCCAGCCCTCGAGGATCTTCGACCCGACGGTGGTCGGCACGCCCTTGGTGGTCAGCACGTCCTTGACGGCGACCGGCACGCCGGCCAGCGGCCCCAGTTCCTCGCCGGCGGCGCGGCGGGCGTCCACCTCGGCGGCGGCGGCGAGCGCGCCCTCGGAGTCGACGTGCAGGAACGCGCGCACCCGGTCGTCGACGGCGGCGATCCGGTCCAGGTGTGCCCGGGTGACCTCGACGGCCGAGGCCTCGCCGGTGGCGACGAGCCCCGCGATCTCCGTCGCGGTCATTCTGGTCAGGTCCGTCATGCCGTCGCCTCGCTTCGCTCACCGGCGCACTGAGCGCCGCGCACACCGCGCCTGATGATCAGCCCGCTCATGACGCCACATCCTCGTCCAGGATCCGCGGTACGCGGAACCGCTGCTCCTCGGCGTCGGGCGCACCCGACAGCGCCTCCTGCGGGGTCAGCCCGGGCACCACGACGTCGTCCCGCAGGACGTTGGTCAGCGGCACCGAGTGCGACGTCGGCGGGATGTCCGCCGCGGCGACCTCGCCGACCTGCGCGACCGCCTGGAGGATCACGTCGAGCTGGCCGGCGAAGGTGTCCAGCTCCTCCTCCGTGACGGCGAGCCGCGACAGTCGCGCCAGGTGCGCGACCTCCTCGCGGGAGATGGCGGCCATCGGTGCCCCCTTCGTGACGGTGCTGCGGGTCGGACCGGGTGTCGGCCGCGCGGCCGAACTGCGTGACGCGCGGTGACCGGAGCGAGTCTATTGTTCCGCCCTGGCGGCGCGTCCCCGACTCCCCCTCCGGCGCGGCGGAAGGGCGTCCCGCGCCGACGGGCGGGTGACTCAGCGGGCGTGCCGGCGGGGAATCTCCGCGTCGGGGCTGGGCGTCGGGCGGACCGGGCGGTAGCGGGCCAGCCAGCCGACAAGTTCCTCGGCCGGCATCGGCCGGGCGTAGAACCAGCCCTGCGCCGCGTCGCAGCCCGCCGCGTACAGCATGCGCCAGGTGCGCTCGTCCTCGACGCCCTCGGCGACCACCCGCAGCCCGAGCGCCTTCGCCAGTTCGATCGTCGACTTCACGATGGCCGCGTCGTCGGCGTCCTCGGCCATCCCCAGCACGAACGAGCGGTCCACCTTGACCTCCGACAGCGGCAGCCGCCGCAGGTGCTGGAGGGAGGAGTAGCCGGTGCCGAAGTCGTCCAGCGAGATGCCCACGCCGATCCGGTGCAGCCGGGTGATGGTGGCCAGCACCCGACGCGGGTCGGCCATCAGGGCACCCTCGGTGATCTCCAGTTGCAGCCGCTGCGGCGGCACGCCGAAGCGGGCGAGCCGGTCGGCGATCTGGTCGGCGATCTCGCCGGTGTGCAGGTCCCGCACGCTGACGTTGAGCGCCGCCGGCAGGCTCATCCCGGCAGCCGACCACTTGGCCAGCTGCTCGACCACGTCGTCCACCACCCGGCGGGTGAGCAGCCGCATCACCGCGCTCTGCTCGGCGACCCGGATCAGCTCCTCCGGGTCCACCATCCCCCGGCGGGGGTGCCGCCAGCGCAGCAGCGCCTCCACGCCGACCACCTCGCCGGTCGCGATGGCGATCTGCGGCTGGTAGTACATCGTGATCTCGCCCGCGTCGACGGCTACGGCGGGGTCCGCGTCCCGACGGCGGGTCGCGTCGTGCCGGGCGCCGCGCCGGCCCGTCGGGGTCCGGCCGTCGCCGCCGTGCCGCGCGGCGTCGTCGCCGTCCCACAGGCCGTCGCCGGCGTCCCGCGCGCCGTGGTCGCCGGGCGGGTCCTGTCGGCGTACGACCGCGCCGCCCTGCCCGCCCCGCCGCTCGGCGCCGTTGCGGCGGCCGGAGCCGTCGGCCCGGTCGGGGCCGGTCTCCGCGGCGGCCGCCGGCCGGCGGCGGATCGGGTCGGCGGCGGTGACGATCCGGTTGATCAGCTCGTCGTCGGTCGACGGCCCGGGCCGCTGCCGGCGGCGGCGCAGCCACCAGCGACCGGCCCCGGTCAGGTCAGCCCAGCGGCCGGCTCCGGCCGGGTCGGCCCAGCGGCCCGAACCGGCCAGGTCAGCGGGGAGTTCGGCCCCGTCGCCGCCCCGCGCGGCACCGGCCCGCCCGGCACCCCGCAGGCGACCGGCCGGCGCCGCTGCCGCCGGAGCGCCCACCGCCCCGTCGCCCGGGGAGCCGTCAGCGCCCACGCCCGCCACGGTCGCGTCGCCGGCCTTCGGCGGCTGCGCGCCGTCGTCCGCCGGCTCGCCGTCCTCCGTCAGCTCGGCCGCGCCCGCCGGCCCGGGCGGGACGGTCGTCCGACGGCCCGCCTCCAGCACCCGCCGCAGGTCCGCGAGCAGGGCGAGCCGCTCGGCGGAGTTGTGGTCGGACTCGGCCGTGTAGATCGCCACCGTGTCGTTGCGGTGCTTGGCGTCGTACATGGCCACGTCGGCGTGGCGCATCAGGGTCGCGAAGTCCTCGCCGTGCTCGGGGAAGAACGCGATGCCGATCGAGCCGCCCACGTCGAGCGGCAAACCGTCCAGCGACACCGGCTCGGCCAGCGCGCGGACCACCCGCCCGGCGAGCTCACGGGCCTCGTCGACGTCCTCCAGGCCGGTCATCACGATCGCGAACTCGTCCCCGCCCAGCCGGGCGACCATGCCCGCGCCGACCACGCCGGTCAGCCGGGCGCTCACCTCGACCAGCAGCCGGTCCCCCACCGCGTGCCCGAGCGCGTCGTTGACGTTCTTGAACCGGTCGAGGTCGATCAGGAGCAACGCCAGCCGGGCGCCGGGCATGCCGCGGGCCGCCCGTTCGGCGTGCAGGTGCACCTGCTCGCCGACCTCGGCCAGCAGCGCCTTGCGGTTGGGTAGGCCGGTGAGCGGATCCAGGGAGGCGAGCTGCTGCTGCTCGACGCTGAGCCGGGCCATCCGGTAGACGGCGAACAGCGGCACCAGCACCAGCGGGATCAGCGCCGCGCTGGCCCGCGCCGCCGCGACCAGCACCGGGGCGAGCAGCAGCAACGAGCCGGTGGAGAGCAGCTCGAAGCCGAGCCCCTGCCGCAGGCTGGGCCACCACCGGTCGCCGAAGCGCAACCGGACGGCCGCGCTGACCAGCGCGTAGTTCACGACGAACCAGGCCACCGTCGCGCCGCCCACCGCCAGCACGTCGGTGCCGCGCAGCCGGCCGCCGTCGAAGATGCTCCCGGGCCCCAGCCAGGTGACCGCGTACGCGGCGCCCAGGGCCGCCGCGTACTGGGCGGCATTGAAGGCCGTCCGCCACGGGGCGTGGCCCATCCGCCAGCCGGAGACGACGACGGCCACCGCCTGCACCAGGATCGCCGGCCCGAACCCCCAGCCGAGCAGGATGGCGAAGGTGAAGCAGGTGGACGGGAAGACCGCCGAGGTCTGCCGCCGCCCGGGCGGCACGAACGGGCGCGCGTCACAGCCGACCGCCAGGGCCGCCATCACCCAGAACGCCACCGGCAGTCGCGGCAGCTCGGCCGGCAGTTCGATCAGCGGGCGTACGCAGAACGCCGCGGCCAGCGCGACCACGGTCCAGACGAAGGCGAAGAACGGGCGTGCCCGGCCAGGCGGAACGGAGTTTCGCGAGTCCGCGGCCCCCATCACACCTCCCGAGCACTCGGTCCACGAGGGCGTGACCCGGTGGCACGCCGTGCCACCAATGAAACGCCCTCCGTGTCGCAATGCCCGGCACGACAGTCGCGAATCGGTCCTAGTCGTAATTAAGTTGGTATCTCGACCTGCCCCGCCGGCCGGTGGCCCGCTCGTCCCCCGCGCGTCACTCCTCGATGCGGGCGACCTCCCGGGCGGCCTCCGGGCCCGCGTCGAGCAGCACCCGGAAACCCTCCTCGTCCAGGACCGGCACCTTCAGGCTGGCCGCCTTGTCGGCCTTTGAGCCCGGGTTCTCGCCCACCACGACGAAGGAGGTCTTCTTGGACACCGACCCGCTGACCTTGCCGCCCCGGCTCTGGATCGCCTCGGACGCCTGGTCGCGGCTGAACCCGGGCAGGGTGCCCGTCACCACGACGGTGAGCCCCTCCAGGGGGCGCGGGCCCTCGTCGACCGTCTCCTCGGCCATCCGTACGCCGGCCTCACGCCACTTGCGGACCAGCTCGCGGTGCCAGTCGACGGCGAACCACTCCCGGATGCTCGCCGCGATCGTCGGCCCGACACCGTCGACCGAGGAGAGCTCCTCCTCGCTGGCCCCGTCGATCGCCTCGATGGAGCGGAAGTGCCGGGCGAGCGCCTGCGCGGCGGTGGGGCCGACGTGCCGGATGGACAGGGCCACCAGCACCCGCCACAGGTCGCGCTCCTTGGCCACGGCGAGGTTGTCGAGGAGCTTGACGGCGTTGCTGCCGAGCGTGCCGTCCTTGTTGACGAAGAAGGGCGAGCGGGCGAGCTGCTCCTCGTCCAACGAGAACAGGTCGCCCTCGTCGGTGATGACCTGGGCGTCGAGCAGCGCCGCCGCGCCCTTCTGGCCGAGTGCCTCGATGTCGAACACCTTGCGGCCGGCGAGGTGGAAGACCCGCTCCCGCAACTGACCGGGGCAGGTGCGGGAGTTGGGGCAGCGGATGTCGACGTCCGCCTCCTTCGCCGGGGCGAGCGGCGTGCCGCAGGCCGGGCAGGTGGTCGGCATGACGAACGGTCGGGCGTCGGCGGGGCGCAGGTCGACCACCGGGCCGAGCACCTCGGGGATCACGTCGCCGGCCTTGCGCAGCACCACGGTGTCGCCGATCAGGACGCCCTTGCGCTCGACCTCCCGCGCGTTGTGCAGGGTCGCGTACGCGACGGTGGAGCCCGCCACCTTGACCGGCTGGAGGACGGCGCGGGGCGTGACCCGGCCGGTGCGCCCGACCTCGACGTCGATGTCGAGCAGCTTCGTGTTGACCTCCTCCGGTGGGTATTTGAAGGCGATCGCCCAGCGCGGCGCCCGGCTGGTCGAGCCGAGCCGCCCCTGGATGGAGACCGGGTCGACCTTGACCACCACGCCGTCGATCTCGTGCTCGACGTCGTGGCGGTGCTCGGCGTAGTGGGCGATGTATCCGGCGACACCGGCCAGGTCGGGCACCACCCGCCAGCGGTCGCTGGTGGGCAGCCCCCACGCCCGCAGGGCCGCGTAGGACTCGGACTGCGTCACCGGCTGGAAGCCACGCCGGGCGCCGATGCCGTGCACCACCAGCCGCAGCGGCCGGGACGCGGTGATCCGCGGGTCCTTCTGGCGCAGGCTGCCGGCGGCGGCGTTGCGCGGGTTGGCGAACGGGGGCTTGCCCTGCTCGACCAGCCCGGCGTTGAGGTCGGCGAAGGCGGCCACCGGGAAGTAGATCTCGCCCCGGACCTCGACGAACTCCGGCACGGCGCCGAACTCGTCCGACGTGGCGAGCTGGCCCGGCACGTCGCGGATGCTGCGCACGTTGGCCGTGACGTCCTCGCCCGTGCGCCCGTCGCCCCGGGTCGCCGCCCGGACCAGCCGCCCGCGCTCGTAGGTGAGGTTGATGGCGAGGCCGTCGACCTTCAGCTCGCAGAGGTAGGGCACCGGCCCGCCCGCGTCCCGCTCGACCCGCTCGGCCCACGCCGCCAACTCCTCGTCGGCGAAGGCGTTGTCGAGGGAGAGCATCCGCTCGGCGTGGGCGACCGGGGTGAAGTCGGTGGAGAAGGTGCCGCCGACCCGCTGGGTCGGCGACTCGGGGGTGCGCAGCGCCGGATACTGCTCCTCCAGCGCCTCCAGCTCCCGCAGCAGCCGGTCGAACTCGGCGTCGGGGATGGTCGGGGCGTCCAGCACGTAGTAGCGGTACTGGTGGTCCGTCAGCTCCTGGCTGAGCGTGGCGTGCCGTTCCCGGGCATCGGGGGTCGGCTCGGCGCCCGCGGCCGCCTCCTGCGCCGGAGTGACCTGCTGGGCGATGGCTTCCTCGGACACCTTGCGACCTCCCGTGATTCCGCTACCTCGGCACCGTATCGGTCCGGTGGGACAATCCGCCGGCCGCCCGCCGCGCCCGAGCGGCGACGGGGCCACCGCCGTGCGAGGATCGCCGGACGGCGGTACCCGCGTGGGCGGTCCGCGCCGCCGTCGAACCCGCGGCGTCCGCGCCGCACCCACTGACCAGGCGGGGGTACGGATGCCGGAGTGGCTGCTCTGGGCGGCGGCGATCGTGTCGGCCGTGGCCGCCGGCTGGGCGTGGAACGAGCGCCGGCGGGGCGGGCGCGACGCCACCCGGCGTCCGGACGCCCGGCCCGGCCGCAGGACGTCACGGGGCGGCCCCGGCCGGTCCACGGCGCCGCCCCGACCGCGTACCGCCGAGCGGGCCCCCGCCGGTACGCCGCGTCCCGGCGAGATCTGGTGGGCCGACGTCCCGTACGCCGACGGCACCGGCTCGAAGGTGCGGCCCTGCCTGGTGCTGCGCGCCGACGCCCGGGGCGCGGACGTCCTGAAGATCACCAGTCAGGACAAGAGTTCCCGGGACGACCACGTCCGCATCCCGACCCGGGAGTGGGACCCCGACGCCGACCACGACAGCTTCGTGGACCTGGCCGAGCCGGCGCACGTCCCGCTGGCCGGCTTCTCCCGCCAGGCCGGCGACTGCGACCCCACCCTGTGGCGTCGCATCCGCCGCCTCCCCCACCTGCCGGGCGCCTGACCCGCGCCACCGTCGGGCCGACCAGGAGGTCGGGCCGACCGTGGGTCGCGGGCGTCGCCCCCGACCAGGGTCCGGGCTTCGCCGGTGCGCCAGTGCCGCCGATGCGCCCCTGTCGCCGGTGCGCAACCCCTTGGATCCGGGGTACGCCGACGCGGCGGCCCGGTGTCGCCGATGCGCCGGTCCGGTGCCGTCGGACGGTGGGCGGCGCGGCCGGGGTCAGTCCCAGGCTCCGGCCAGGGTGGCAAGCTGGTCGGCGTACTCGATGCGGGCGGCCCACGGGGCGGGCCAGGCCGCCATGCCCCGCGCCGTGCCGACGAAGGCGCCGGCCAGCGCGGCGATCGAGTCGGAGTCGCCGGCGGTGGTGGCGCCCCGGGCCAGCGCAGCCACCGGGTCGTCGGCGTGCCGGATCGCGCAGAACAGGGCCGTGGCCAGCGCCTCCTCGGCGATCCACCCTTCGCCGGTGTGCCGGCAAGGGTCGCCGCCGTCGTCGGGGCCGGCGAGCGCGGCGTCGAGGCGACCGAGGACGGCGAGGCACTCGTCCCAGCCCCGGGCGATGAACTCCTCCGGCGCGTCCACCCCGGGGCGCTGCCAGAGGTCGCCGAGCCAGTCGGCGCGGTAGACCCGCCGCTGCTCGCGGGCCCGGTCGACGAGCAGCCGGGGCAGCTCCGCCAGCGCCGCCCCGTCGCGCAGCAGCCGCACCGCGTACGCGGTCAGCTCGCTGGCGGCGAGACCGGTCGGGTGGCCGTGGGTCAGCCCCGCCTGGAGCTGGGCCAGCCCGGCGAGGGTGTCGAGGCCGACGTCGACCAAGCCGACGGGGGTGACCCGCATGTTGGCCCCGCAGCCCTTCGAGCCGGCGACCGTCGCGTCCTGCCACCGCACCCCGCGCCCGAGTTCGGCGCAGGCGCGCAGGCAGGTCATGCCCGGCGCCCGGTTGTTCTCCGGGCTGGCCGCCCAGTCGAGGAAGCGGCCCCGCAGCAGCGGCTCGACCGCCTCCGGGGTCAGCGCCGGCGCGTCGTGCAGCGCCCAGCCGACCGCCAGCGCCATCTGCGTGTCGTCGGTCACCAGCGCCGGATCGCCGGTCAGGTCGCGCGGGCCGGCCGCCCCGTAGCGACGGACGATCTCGGCGACGGTCAGGAACTCGGTCGGCTTGCCCAACGCGTCACCGTAGGCGAGGCCGAAGAGGGAGCCGGCGGCCCGCCGGAGCGAGGTGTCGATCATTCCGCGATCATGCCGCCCGGCCGCAACCCGCACCACCGGGCGACGAGCCGCCCCCTGGCCGCCCGCCGCCCGCACCGCCCCGGCGCCCCGGCGCCCCGCGCCACGCGGCATCGAGGTCGGCGTGCCGGTCGCCCGGTGGTCGGGTCAGCCGGAGAGAGAAGACCAGGCAGAAGGGTTGACATCCTCCCCGCCCTAAAGGACGGGGATTCCCTGGGTCACCCCAAAGGTTTCCTGCTTCACCGACGGACGCCCCGTCCGAGAGGACTCTCGTTGAGGTCTTACACCGCCTCCACAGGCAATCACGGAGAGCCCCTCCGCGAGAATGTTGCGGGCCGCGTTGACGTCGCGGTCGTGGACAGTGCCGCACCGGCAGGTCCACGACCGCACGTTCAGCGGCATCCGCTCAGCGAGCGCACCACACGCCGAGCACAGCTTGGACGACGGGAACCAGCGGTCCACAACAACGAGGTTGCGGCCGTTCCAGTCGGCCCTGTATTCGAGCAGGGTGCGGAACTGCCGCCAAGCCGCGTCGCTGATAGCACGAGCCAGGCTGCGGTTTTTGACCATGTTGCGCACGGTCAGATCCTCGATCACGATCGTTTGGTTCTCACGAACGAGCCGAGTGGTCAACTTGTGCAGGTGATCCCGCCTGCGGTCGGTGATCCGGGCGTGCACGCGGGCGAGGTTGAGTCGGGCCTTGTCCCGGTTCGCGGAGCCTTTCTCCTTCTTGGACAGGTTCCGTTGGGCGCGGGCGAGCGCGGCCCGGTCACGGCGCTCATGCTTCGGGTTTACGACTTTCTCTCCGGTGGAGAGGGTCAGCAGGCTGTCAAGGCCGGCGTCAACGCCGACCATGCCCGAAGTGGGAACCTGCTCGATTCGGTCGTCGCACAGCAGCGACACGAACCAGCGACCGGCCGTGTCCTGCGACACGGTCACCGTGGACGGCTTCGCGCCCTCGGGCAGCGGCCGGGACCACACGATGTCCAGCGGCTCAGTCATCTTCGCCAGGGTGAGCCGGCCGTCGCGGTAGCGGAACCCGCTGGTGGTGTACTCCGCCGACCGGCGCGACTTCTTCTTGCTCTTGAAGCTCGGGTACCGGGCTCGTTTGGCGAAGAAGTTCGTGAACGCGACTTGCAGGTGCCGCAGGCACTGTTGCAACGGCACCGACGACACCTCGCTGAGGAAGGCCAGGTCGTCGGTTTTCTTCCACGTGGTCAACATCGCCGACGTGGCGTTGTAGTTGACCCGTTCCTGGCGCAGCGTCCACGCCTCGGTGCGGGCCTGCAACGCCATGTTGTAAACCAGCCGGACACACCCGAACGTGCGGGCAAGCTCGGAAACCTGCGCGTCGGTCGGGTAGAAGCGGAACTTGAACGCCCGCTTCACGGTCTTGGTTACGTCTCACAATCTAGCAAGCTAGCCAGTAAGCCTTGCGGTGGCATGCGAGTGGACGCCCATCCGCCTTGGCGGCGGATGGGCTTTTCCTGCCCTGCTCCGCAGGGGCTCCGTTTCCTCTCCGGCCTGAAGGCCGAAGTATCCACGGAAGGAATCCGATGACCGGCCGGATCGGCGTAGACGCGGAAGTCGTTGCCGTCGAGGGGCAGGCCCAGCAGCTCCGAGTAGAAACCGGCCAGGGTCCGAGGGTCAGGGCAGTCGATGACCACTGTGCGCAGTTGTCCGATCATGTCGGCATCCTGCCCCGCCCATACGACGGCAAACGTCAATCCTCGGCGAGCCGCCGCCCCGCGTCCCGGCAGGCGGCGAGCACCGCGCGCGCGTACTGGCCGGTGGCGTTGGCGAGACCGCAGGCCGGGGTCACCACGACCTGCTCGGCGAGCTGGCGGCGGGGGAACCCGAGGCGGTCCCAGAGCTTGCGTACCCGGTCGGCGACCTGTGCCGAGGTCGGCGCGCGACCGGCGGGCGACGGCGCGGTGGGCACGGCGCCGGCCAGCAGCCCGAGCCCCACGTCGATCGCCTCGCCCAGCGGATCCAGGTCGGTGACGAGGCCGAGGTCGAGGGCCACGCCGGCGGCACCGGTCGAGCGGATCAGCTCCAGCGGCACGTCCGGCGCGCAGCAGTGCACCAGGGTCGGCACCCCGACCGCCTCGACGACCGTGCGCAGCAGCGACGCGGCGACGCCCGACTCCATGGCACGGTACGCGCCGAGCCCGCTCTCGGTGGGCACCCGCCCGGCGAGCACCGTCGGCAGCGACGGCTCGTCGAGCTGGAGCAGAACGGAGGCGCGGGGCAGCCGGCGGGCGACCGCCGCGACGTGCCCGCGCAGCCCCTCGGCGAGCGAGCCGGTGAGATCCCGGACCGCGCCGGGGTCGCGCAGCATCCGGCCGCCGATCGGCAGCTCCAGGGAGGCGGCGAGGGTCAACGGGCCGCCAGCCTGGATCTTGATCGGTCCCGCGTACTCCTCGGCCTGCTCCGCGAGCTGGTCCAGGTCGCGTTCCATCAGGTCCCGGGCGCGGCGCAGGTCCCGTCCCGGGCGCGGGGCGATGCGCCAGCGGCTCGCGTAGAGCTCCACCGGCAGCTCGACCAGGAGGCCGGCGGTCCGGCCGATCAGGTCGGCGCCGGGGCCCCGGGCCGGCAGCTCCGCCAGGTGGGGCAGGGCGGGAAACTCACCGAGGACGATCCGCTGCGCCTCGGCGATGTCGGTGCCGGGAAGCGAGCCGATGCCGGTCGCCGCGCCGGCCGGCCACGGCCACGCCTGATCTGTCACGGGCGAAAGACTATCCGGTACGCCGGCCGGTCCCGCCCGACGCCCGCGACACCGGGCCGGCCGGTCAACCGGCGATGGTGGCGGAGCCGAGCACGACGTCGCCGGCGGCGTCCGGCCGGTACGCCACGATGGCCTGCCCGGCGGCGACCCCACGGACCGGGCGGCGCAGTTCGGCGCGGAGACCGCCGGCGGTCAGCTCGACCGTCGCCGGCACCACGTCGCCGTGTGCCCGCAGCTGCACCTCGCACTCCAGGGGCGCGTCCGGTGTCGGACCACCCGTCCACACCGGGCGCTCGGCGCGCACCCGGGAGACCTCCAGCGCCTCGGCCGGACCCACGGTGACGGTGTTGGTCTTCGGCGTGATCGACAGCACGTAGCGCGGTCGGCCGTCCGGGGCCGGGCGGTCCAGGTGCAGCCCGCGCCGCTGCCCGACCGTGTACGCGTACGCGCCGGTGTGGCTGCCCACCACGGCACCGGTGGCGGCGTCCACCACGTCGCCGGGGGCCTCGCCGAGCCGCCCGGCGAGGAAGCCACGGGTGTCCCCGTCGGCGATGAAGCAGATGTCGTGCGAGTCCGGCTTGTCGGCCACGGCCAGCCCCCGTCGGGCGGCCTCCTCGCGGACCTGCGCCTTCGTCGAGTCGCCCAGCGGGAAGATCGACCGGTCCAGCTGTTCGCGGGTGAGCACCGCCAGCACGTACGACTGGTCCTTCGGCAGGTCGACGCTGCGGCGCAGCAGGCCGTCCGTGCCGAGCCGGGCGTGGTGGCCGGTGACGACGGCGTCGAAGCCCAGAGCCACGGCCCGGTCCAGCACCGCCGCGAACTTGATCTTCTCGTTGCAGCGCAGGCAGGGATTGGGCGTACGACCGGCCGCGTACTCGGCGACGAAGTCGTCCACCACGTCGGAGTGGAATCGGTCGGCCATGTCCCAGACGTAGAACGGGATGCCGATGACGTCGGCGGCCCGCCGGGCGTCCCGGGAGTCCTCCAGCGTGCAGCAGCCGCGCGCGCCGGTGCGGTAGGTCTGCGGGTTACGGGCCAGCGCCAGGTGCACGCCGGTCACGTCGTGCCCCGCCTCGACGGCTCGCGCCGCCGCGACCGCCGAGTCCACCCCGCCCGACATCGCCGCCAACACCCTCACCGGCTCACTCCCTTCGCCCCACCGACCTTATCCCCGCGCCAACCCCGCCCCGGCCCCCCACCCACACCCACCACCCGACTCCCCCGGCCCCCAACTCCCGCCCCCGGCTCCCGCCCTGGCTCCCCGCCCCAGCTCCCGGCCCTGGCTCCCGCCCTGGCTCTCCGCCCCGGCTCCCGGCCCCGGCACTCGCCCCGCACGAGCAGCCCCGCGCGGGCCCCGTCGCGCCAGCGGCGAGTCGATCATGCAGTTGTGGTGGGGCACGAACGCTGCATAAGCCATGTTCCGGGCACCACGACTGCATGATCGACCGCATTGGGAGGGGGCGCGGGCGTGGGGCAAAGGGCGGGGGGCGGGGGTGGGTCAGCGGGGGGTGCGGAGGGCGGCGGCGCGGCGGGCCCGGTCGACGGCGGCCGGGAGGGCGGCGATCAGGGCGTCGACGTCGGCAGGGGTGCTGGTGTGGCCGAGGGTGAAGCGCAGTGACGAGCGGGCGCGGTCGTCGTCGGCGCCCATGGCGAGCAGCACGTGCGACGGCTGGGCCACCCCGGCGGAGCAGGCGGAGCCGGTCGAGCAGGCGATGCCCTGGGCGTCCAGCAGGAGCAGCAGGGCGTCGCCCTCGCAGCCCGGGAAGGAGAAGTGCGCGTTGCCCGGCAGCCGGTCGGTCGGGTCGCCGTTGAAGACGACCTCGGGCACCGCGTGCCGGACGCGCTCGACCAGGTCGTCGCGGAGCGCGGCGATGCGGGCCGCGTACTCCTGCTGGCCCTTGACCGCCGCCTCCACGGCGACCGCGAAGGCCACGATGCCGGCGGTGTCGAGGGTGCCGGAGCGTACGTCGCGCTCCTGGCCGCCGCCGTGCAGCAGCGGGGTGGCCGCCACGTCGCGGGCGAGCAGCAGGGCGCCGACCCCGGTCGGCCCACCGAGCTTGTGCCCGGTGACGGTCAGCGCGGCGACCCCGGCGGCGGAGAAGTCGACCGGCACCTGCCCGACGGCCTGGATGGCGTCGGTGTGGAACGGCACCCCGTGCTCGGCGGCGACGGCGGCCAGTTCGGCGACCGGCTGCACGGTGCCGACCTCGTTGTTGGCCCACATCGCGGTGACCACCGCGACCCGGTCGCCGTGCGCGGTCAACTCGGCGCGCAGCTCGTCGGGGCTGAGCCGGCCGGTGGCGTCCACGGAGAGCCACCCCACGCCGGCCCCCTCGTGGCCGACCAGCCAGTCCACCACGTCGAGCACGGCGTGGTGCTCGACGGCGCTGGAGACCACCCGGTCCCGCCGGGCGTCGGCCGACCGGCGGGACCAGAAGATGCCCTTCACCGCGAGGTTGTCGCTCTCGGTTCCGCCGCCGGTGAAGACGACCTCGGAGGGCCGTGCGCCCAGCGCGGCGGCCACCCGCTCCCGCGACTCCTCCACCCGCCGCCGGGCACGGCGACCGGCCGCGTGCAGGGAGGACGCGTTGCCGACCTCGCGGGCGGTGGCGACGTACGCCTCCAGTGCCTCGTCGAGCATTGGAGTGGTCGCCGCGTGATCCAGATAAGCCATCACGGTTCAGCCTACGACCGGCGCCCGACCCGCCGGAGGCCGGAGGGTCCCGTGCGACGCCACGGATGCCGGCACCGGACGGGAAGGGCGCTCCCCACCGCCCGCCGCCGGGCCCGTCCGGCGCCGGGCCCCGTCCGGTGGGGCGCCCCGCCCGGTGCCGGACCCTGCCGGTGGGGCGGCCCCGGTTCCGTGCACCGGGGCCGGCGTCCCGGGCGGGCCGGTTCCGCCCGATCAGGCGGGCACCGCCGTGACCACGATGTTGTCGCGGTACTTGCGGGCCCTGGCGTCGAACGGCCCACCGCACGTGATCAGGGTCAGCCGCGGCTTGCCGTCACGGGCGAAGTACCGGTCCAGCGGGATCCTGGTCTTGTCGTACTCCTCCCGGGCGACGACCCGGTACGCGCGGGCCCTGCCGTCGCTGCCGGTCGCGGTGACGGTGTCGCCCTCGTCGAGCTCGCGCAGGCGGTAGAAGGCGCCCTTGCCCTGCGTGGCGCTGTCCACGTGGCCGGCGACGACCACCGAGCCGGCGTCGGTCTCCAGGCCCGGCCCGTACCGGTACCAGCCGATCTGGTCGACGCTGGGCGGCACCTCGAACTCGTTGGTGCGCCGGTTGATGCCGACCGCGTTCACCGTGGCGGTGACGTCGATCGCCGGGATCTCCAGCCGTACCGGCGGGACGGTCTTCGTACCGTCGGGCAGGTCCCCCGCGGTGACCGGGACCGAGGCGGTGTCACCGGGGGTGACCGACGGGGCCGGCGTGGCGTTGGCCAGGGCCGCCGCCTCGTCGGCGCCGACGTCCTCGGCCGGCCGGGAGCCGCAGGCGACGACGGTTGCGACGGTGAGCGCGGCGACGCCGGCGGCCATCGCCGCCAGCGCCCCGCGGTGACGCACCGTCACCTGCGACCGGTCCGGGCGGTGGCCACCCGCGCCCCGCCGCCGACGAGGAGCAGCGCGCCGGCGCCGGTCAGCACGTACCACCAGGTGTCCACGCCGGTGCCGGCCCGGCCGCCGTCGCCGCTGGGCACCCCGGCCGGGGCCGAGTGCAGGCCGGTGATGGTCTGCGCCACGACGGCGAGGTTCTTCGCCTCGGCCGAGCCGATGGCGTAGACGATCGTCGCGGTGCCCTCCTTGAGGTTCAGGTCCGCCGGCCCGATCGCCACGGTGTCGGTGCCGGCGAGCACCACGTCGGCCTTGACGGCACCCGCGTCGACGTCGCCCTTGGCCTCGTTCGGGTTGGTCAGGTCCTCGAAGACCGGGGTGCCACCGGCGCGCACGTCCACGGCCGGGGCGGCAGCGGTGTGCCGGACGACCAGCCGGGCCTTGCCGGCACCGACCTTGCTGGTGTCGTTGACGAACGGGGTGATCTTCGGCTTCCCGGCCGCGTCGAGGTGGGCGGCGATGCTGATGTTCGCCCCGCCCGGCACCGCGGCGTCGTCGACGCTGAGGATGGCCTGAGCGATCGGCTCGCCGGGCTTGGTGAGGGCGATGTCGTACGCGCCCTCCTCGAGGTTGAGCGGGCCGGCCACGTCGCCGGGCTTGAAGTTGTCCAGCGTCTTCTCGCCGTTGACGTACACGTCGACCGGGGTGTCCGGGATGCCGTGCACGACGGACACCTTGGACGTGGCGGCGTACGCGGGGGTGGCCGTGAGGGCGCCGGCTCCGGCGAACGTCAGCGCGGCGACCGCGCCGCCCGCCGCGACCCGGCGGAAGTACGAGAGCTGCATGTCTGCCTCCTGGTGATTGGTGCTGGTTCGTCACGCCTGGCGTGCAAAACGAGTTACGCCCGGCCCGCCACGGCTGGATGCGGCCGGGAGCAACTTCTTTTCGTCCGCCGGATCCGCATCCGCGCACCGCCACCGGAGCGAATAGCCACCGAGACCAGACCGACCGGAAAGGTGGGGCGATGGCTGTGGGAGTTACAGTCGGGCATGCCCCCTGGAAGGCGAGCCGCCCTGTGACAGCGGCACGGCAGGAGCCGTACCCACCCGAGGACGACCTCCCCGCCCGCTTCCGCGCGGGCGACGAACTGGCCCTGCGGGAGGCCTACGACCGGTACGGCCGGGCGGTCCTGCACCTGGCCACCAGCACGCTGGCCAACCGCAGCGACGCGGAGGACGTGACCCAGACCACCTTCGTCGCCGCCTGGCTGGCGCGGGACACCTTCGACCCGGCCAAGGGCTCGCTCGTCGGCTGGCTGCTCGGCATCGGCCGACGCAAGGTCATCGACCGGCTGCGGGCCTCCGCCCGGGAGACCCGGGTGGTCGAGACGGTCCGGCAACTGCCGGAGCCGGCGCGCACGGGCCCTGATCCCGACACGGTGGTCGACCGGCTGGTCGTCGCCGACGAGCTGGCCCGGCTGCCCGACGACCAACGGCGCATGTTGGAGTTGGCGTTCTTCGACGACCTGACCCACCAGCAGATAGCGACGGTAACCGGGGTGCCGCTCGGCACGGTGAAAAGCCACATCCGCCGCGGCATGGCGAGCTTGAAACGCAGATGGGAGGTGGACGGTGTCGCATCTGGACCACGACCGGCTGGTCTTCCTGGCGCTCGGTGAGACCGAGGCGGACGCCGGAGAGAGCACCCACCTCGAGAGCTGCACGCACTGCCGGACCGAGATGGACACCCTCCAGCACGTGGCCGGCCTCGGCGCCGGCGCCCAGGGCCTGCACGACCTGCCGGACCCGCCGGAGCACGTCTGGCAGGGCATCGTCGCGGAGATCCGCGCGGCGGAGGCCCTCCCGGCGCTGCCCGCCCCCCGCGCCGAGCGGCCCACCGCCGAGCGTGCCTCCGGGGACCGGCCGTCCGACGCCGTGGGCGGGGTCGTCTCCGCTCGGTCGCGCCGGCGTGGCCGGTGGTCGCGCTGGGCGGTGACCGCCACGACCGCGGTGGCCGCCGCCGCGGCCGGCGTCGTCGGCACCCTCGTCGTGCTCGACGCGACCGGGTCGACGCCGGAGCCCGACCCGCAGCGGGTGGTGCTGGCCAGCGCCCCGCTGAAGGCGTACGGCACGACGCCACCGGACGCCAACGGGGAGGCGCGGGTCTTCGACAATGGCAGGCTGCACCTGCATCTGACGAATCTCCCGGACGTCCCGGGGTACTACGAGGTCTGGCTCATCAACCCGCGGAACATGGAGATGCTCTCGGTGGGCGTACTCGGCGACGCGACAGACGAGTTGCTGCCGTTGCCACCCAACGTCGACCTTGCGACATACTCGGTTGTCGACGTCTCCGCCGAGGCGTACGACAACAACACCGCCCACTCCGGCAACAGCCTGCTGAGGGGCACCCTGACGGGCTGATCGGTGGGCCGGCTCAGCTCCCCGGCCCACCGATCAGCTCCCATCGCCACCCTGGCCGCAGCGGCGCGGCCGAAGCCCGCCTGTGGCCGCAGCGACTCGGCTGAGGCCCGCACGTGGCCGCCGCAGCGACTCGGCCGTGGCCGGCAGCGTGGCCGCCGCCTGCGCAGCTCAGCCGAGGCGGCGGCCGAACCAGCCGAACCGCTTGTCGAGCGCGACGATGGCGGAGACCACGACGGCGATCCCCAGGATCCGCAGCCACGCCTGCCCACCGATCGGAGCCGTACGGAACAGGTCGTTCATCACCGGCAGGTACGTCAGGGCGAGCTGGCCGAGGGCCTGCACCAGCACCCCGACGATCAGCCAGCGGTTGCTGAACAGGCCCAGGCGCCACGGCGAGCGGGTCAGGGAGCGGCAGCTGAACAGGTAGAACGCCATCACCGTGACGAAGAGGTTCACGGCGGCGGTACGGGCCTGCGCCAGTTCCGCCCCGCTGGACCGTTCCCACTCGAACAGCCACCAGGCGCCCACCACCAGCAGCGCGGAGACCAGCAGCACCCGGACCACCAGCGCGACGGTCAGCAGGGGCTGGCCCGGGTCGCGGGGCGGCCGGTCCATGATCCCGGGTTCCTTGGGCTCGAAGGCGAGCGTCAGGCCGAGGAAGACCGCCGTGGTCATGTTGATCCAGAGGATCTGGCTCGGCAGGATCGGCAGCGCCGAGCCGAGCACGATCGCCACGAGGATGACCAGTCCCTCGGCCGCGTTGGTGGGCAGCGTCCAGGTGATGAACTTGGTCAGGTTCGCGAAGACGCCGCGCCCCTCCGAGACGGCCGCCTCGATGGTGGCGAAGTCGTCGTCGGTGAGCACGACGTCGGCGGCCTCCTTGGCCACCTCGGTGCCGCTGCGGCCCATGGCCACCCCGATGTTGGCCTGGCGCAGCGCGGGGGCGTCGTTGACCCCGTCACCGGTCATCGCGACCACCTGGCCGTCGGCCTGCAACGCCTCCACCAGCCGCAGTTTCTGCTCCGGCGAGACCCGGGCGAACACCGACGCCCGCCGTACCGCCTCGGGCAGTTCCCCGGCGGGCAGCGCCGCCAGGTCGGCGCCGGTCAGCACGTCCCCGGGGCCGGGCTCGGTACGCAGCAGCCCGATCCGGCGCGCGATGGCGCTGGCGGTGGCCAGATGGTCCCCGGTGATCATCTTGACGTCGATTCCCGCGCGGTGGCAGGAGGTGACGGCCGCCGCCGCGGCGGCCCGGGGCGGGTCGAGCATCGCGTGCAGCCCGGTGAGGACCAGGGTGCCGGCCAGTTCCTCCTCCACGAGCCCGTCCGTCGGGCCGACCGGCCGCATCGCGGTGGCGAGCACCCGCAGCCCCTCGGCGGCCAGCTCGTGGGCGGCGGCCAGCACGGCCGGGGCGTCGAGCGGCCCCGTCGAGCCGTCGGGGCGCAGCGCCGAGCCGGACCACTCGACCACCCGCTCCACCGCGCCCTTGACGAGCACCACCCGCCCGCCGTCGGGCCGGTCGTGCAGGGTGGCCATGAACTGCCGCTCCGAGGTGAACGGGACGCACGCCACCCGGGGCAGCTCGGCGGCGACCTCCTGCGCGTGCAGCCCCACCTTGGCGCCCACCACCAGCATCGCCCCCTCGGTGGGGTCGCCCAGCACGACCCAGCGGCCGTCCTGCTCGTCCAGCCGGGCGTCGTTGCAGCCGACGCCGGCCAGCAGCGACCAGCGCAGCGGGCCCTCCCCGGTCGGGGCCGGGCCACCGGTGGCGTCCCGGATGCCGCCGGTCGGGACGTAGCCGGCCCCCTCGACCTCGTAGCGGCCCTGCGGCGTCCAGAGCACCTGGACCGTCATCTGGTTCTCGGTGAGGGTGCCGGTCTTGTCGGTGCAGATGACCGTGGTGCTGCCCAGCGTCTCCACCGCCGGCAGCCGCCGGATCACCGCCCGGCGGCGGGCCATCCGCGACACGCCGATCGCCAGGGTGATCGTCACGGCGGCGGGCAGGCCCTCCGGGATCGCGCCCACGGCCAGCGCCACGGCGGCGGTGAAGGTCTCCCCGGCGTCCTGCCCCCGCACCACGCCGATGCCGAAGGTCACCGCGGCGAGGAGCAGGATCGCCACGGTGAGCAGCCGGCTGAACCGGGCCAGCTTCACCGTCAGCGGCGTGTCCAGCACCTCCGCGCCGCCGACCAGCCGGTGGATGCGGCCCAGTTCCGTCTCCGCCCCGGTGGCCACCGCGACGCCGACCGCCGTACCCGAGGTGAGCAGGGTGCCGGAGTAGAGCAGGTTGCGGCGGTCCGCCACCGGCGTCTCGACCGGTACGACCACCTCGTCCTTGCGTACGGGCAGTGACTCGCCGGTCAGCGCCGACTCGTCGGCCCGCAGCTCGGCGGCGCGCACCAGCCGCAGGTCGGCGGGCACCTTCTCCCCCGCCTCCACCAGCACCATGTCCCCCGGGACCAGGTCGTCCGACGACACGTGGCGCTGCCGGCCGGCGCGCAGCACCCGGGCCTGCGTACGCACCATCGCCCGCAGCGCGTCGAGGGCCGCCTCGGCACGGGACTCCTGGAGGAAGCCGACGACGGCGTTGACGAGCACCACCCCGAAGATCACCGCCGAGTCGACGTACTCGGCGAGCAGCAGGGTGACCACGCCGGCGGCGACCAGCACGTAGATCAGGGGGTTGTGGAACTGCCGCAGCAGGCGACGCAGGGCTCCGCCCCCGGCCGCGCGGGGCAGCACGTTGGGCCCGTACCGCTGGAGCCGGGCCGCCGCCTCCTCGTCGGTCAGCCCGTGCTCGGTGTCGGTCCCGAACAGCAGCACGAGCTCGTGCACGGCGAGTGCGTGGTGTTCGCCCTCGGACGTCCTGGCCGGCATCGACACACTCCTGTTCCGCGCGGGGAGGGCCGGGCCCGGGTACCCCTGGAGAGCGTCTCCATCGTCGCAGGCCGACGCGGGGCCCGGGGGTCGTTCGGGCGTGGCCCGGAGACGGCGAGGGCCGGGAACCGTGTCACGGTTTCCGGCCCTCGCCCGGGCGGGCGTCAGCTCACTTGCGCTTGCGGATCTCGTCCGCCGCCTGCGGGACGATCTTGAACAGGTCGCCCACGACGCCGAAGTCGGCCAACTCGAAGATCGGCGCCTCGCCGTCCTTGTTGACCGCGACGATGGTCTTCGAGGTCTGCATACCAGCCCGGTGCTGGATCGCCCCGGAGATACCAAGCGCGATGTACAACTGCGGGGACACCGTCTTACCGGTCTGCCCCACCTGGAACTGGTGCGGGTAGTAGCCGGAGTCCACGGCGGCCCGCGACGCGCCGACAGCACCACCGAGCAGGTCCGCCAACTCCTCGACCAGCTTGAAGTTGTCGGCGTTACCCACACCCCGACCGCCGGAGACCACCACAGCGGCCTCGGTCAACTCCGGGCGGGAGCCCTTCTGCTCGGCGACCCGCTGCACGACCTTCGCCAGCTTGTCGGCCTCCGCCACCGCGACAGTCAGCTGCTCCACCGCCGGGGTCGCCGCCGCCGGGACCGGGGTGACCGAGTTCGGCCGCACCGTCACCAACGGCAGACCACGCGTCACCTTCGACGTGACGATCGCGGAACCCGCGAACGCCACCTGCGTGGCGGTACCATCCGCGGCCAAACCCACCACGTCGGTCAGGATGCCGTTGTCCAACTTCACCGCCAGGCGGGCAGCGATCTCCTTGCCCTCCTGCGACGACGCCAACAACACCGCCGCCGGCTGGGTCCGGGAGACCAGGTCGGCCACGACGGTCGCCTTCGGCGCCACCAGGTAGCCGTCGATCTCCTCACTCTCGGCCGCGTAGATCTTCTCCGCGCCGTACTCACCCAGCTTGGCGGCCAACGCCTCCGCGGCGCCCGGGCCACCGAGCACCACCGCACTCGGGGTACCCAACTCGCGAGCGAGGGTGAGCATCTCCAGGGTGACCTTCTTGACGCCGAACTCCCGAGTAGCTTCGACGACGACGAGAACCTCAGACACGTTCACACCCCTCACACGAACTTCTCGGTGGCCAGGAACTCGACCAACTTCACGCCACCATCACCCTCATCGGTGACCTTCGCCCCACCCGAACGCGGCGGACGCTTACTGTGCTCCAGCACGGCACTGGTCGCACCCTCGAAACCCACCTCGGCCGCAGCGACACCGAGGTCACCCAGCGACAGCGTCTGCACCGGCTTCTTCTTCGCCGCCATGATCCCCTTGAACGACGGGAAACGCGGCTCGTTGATCGTGTCCCAGACGGACACCACGGCGGGCGTCGAAGCGGTCACCACCTCGTAGCCCTCCTCCGTCTGCCGCTCGACCGTCAACGTCGAACCGTCGACGGTGAGCTTGCGGGCACCGGTCAACGCCGCGATGCCCAACCGCTCGGCGATCATGTGCGGCATCACCTGCACCCGACCGTCGGTCGACTCACTGCCGCAGAGCACCAGGTCGGCGTTCAACTGACCGAGCGCAGCGGCGAGGACCTTCGAGGTGGCGACGGCACAGGAACCGTGCAGGGCGTCGTCCACCACGTGCACGGCCTTGTCCGGGCCCATGGACAACGCCTTACGGATCGACTCGGCCGCCCGGTCCGGACCCATGGTCAGAACCGTGACCTCGCCCCCGTGCGCCTCCTTGACCTTCAACGCCTCCTCGATGGCGTACTCGTCCATCTCGTTGATGACATTGTTCGTCGAACCGCGGTCGACGGTGTTGTCGTCACTACGCAGGCTGCGGTCCGCGCCCGAATCGGGCACCTGCTTGACGAGTACGACGATGTTCATCGCGCTTCGACAACCCTCCTGTTGGTGTTGCGATCGCTCGCCCGGTCTGGGCCGCAGCCTCGCGCGTCCGTTGACGCCGGTCAACCGCGCGGCGCTGTGCAGTTGCCCACGGCGCAATGTTACCTGCCAGTAGCATTCGCCTCCGGCAGCCTCAGGGTGACACAGCTCACGGACGGCGTAGCGGGCAGGTAATCTAGCAAACACGGAGGTGTCACGAAATGTCCGAACATGCCAGCGCCGTCGCGTGGAGCACCGTCTCCGGCGTCGACCACGGCCGTCCCGACGCCCCTCGACACCTCTGCCGCCGGACGCGACCCGAGGCGTACCGGTGCGCGTGCGGCCGGCTCCGCGACCGGTGCGTCCGCGCCGCCGTCCGGGCGCTCTGGTCGCCGCAGCGGCTCACTCCGGCTGGTCCAGGGCGTCCCTGATCCGCTCGATGGCCGCCGCCTCGGCCGGGGCCACCCCCCGGTGCGCGTGGGCCACCCGCTCGGCCGCGGCCAGCACCACCTCGCGGTAGCCCGCCACGTCCCCGGGCGACTTCTCCCGCAGGATCCGTACGGACCGGCCCAGCGCCGGCAGCACCACCGACTCGGCCTCCAGGACCGAGTCGCGGGGCAGCTTCGGCAGCGGGCCGCTGGTCAGCGCCTCCTTCACCACCCCGCTGCTGTCGGCCATCGCACCGGAGGCGGCGAAGCTCTCCCGGAACAGGGCGAGCATTCCCGGATCCGCGTTGGCGACCAGGAACACCGCCCCGAACGCGCCCGTCTTGAGAGTCAGCCGCTCCTCGGCCGTCAACCGCTGTTCCATGATCACGGAGTGTAGACGTACGGGGTGGTGGTCGTGACCGGGACGAGGCCGAGCCGCTGAAGGATCGGCCGGCTGTCCGGCGAGCAGTCCACCTGGAGCAGCGTCCGGCCACGCTGCTCGGCCAGGCGCGCCCGGTACGCGACCAGCGCCCGGTAGATGCCCCGCCGCCGCCACTGCGGCAGGGTCGAGCCGCCCCAGAGGGTCGCGAAGGCGGTGTTCGCCTGGTAGCGGACCCAGCCGGCGCTGACCACCGTGTCGTCCGCCTCGGCGACGACGACCGTGATGGACTGCGGGCCAGCCTCGATCTCCTTCGCCAGGCCCGTCACCAGGTGGCTGCGGTCGTCGAGCCAGACCGCCTCCTCCATCGCGGCGATCCGCTCCAGGTCCTCCCGGGCACTGACCTCGCGCAGGCGTACCCCCTCGGGCAGCACGGGCACGGCGGCGGCCAGCGCCGCAACCGGACCGACCACGACGGTCTCCTGCGCCTCCGCGACGAACCCGGCGGCGCGCAGCCGGTCGGGCAGGTCGGCCGGCTGGTCGTGACCGTTGAGCTTCCACTCCACCGCCTCGCCGCGCCGGCGGAAGAACTCCACCTGCCGGGCGATCAACGCGTCCAGCTCGGCCCCGGCGAGCCCGTCCAGCGTGCGGTACGTGAGGAAGCCGCGCTGGTCGAGGCCGAGGACGCGGACCAGCGGGCCGTCCCGTTCCACGGTGACCCCGGCCGGCAGCGGGTCCGGAATCTCCGGGCGGATCTGGGCGTCGTAGGCGTCGCGCAGCATGCGGGCGTCAAGATCGGTCATCATTAGAGGCTACGACCGGCCGGAAACGGATAATGACCACGTGTGGCAGGCGATCAGACGCTGGTTCGACCCGCGCGAACTGCGGGCTGTCGGCGAAACCCCCGACTACCGCTTCTCGCTGGCCAACGAGCGGACCTTCCTGGCCTGGCTGCGTACCGGGCTGGCGCTGGTGGCGGGTGGCCTGGCCGCCGCGCAGTTCCTACCGCCGGCACCCCTGCGGGAGGTGATCGCCATCGCGCTGCTGCTGCTCGGCGGCGCGGTCGCCGTACGGGCGGTCGACCACTGGGCGCGTACGGAACGGGCCATCCGCCTCGGCGAGGAGCTGCCCGCCTCCCGCTTCCCGGCGGTGCTCGCCCTCGCCGTCGGCCTCGGCGCGCTGCTGCTGGTGGCGGCGGTGCTGGCGCGGGCGGTCGGCGGCCGGTGAGCCGGCGGGTTCCGCGCCGGCCCGACGGATCCGGTCGCCGCGGCCCGGGATCGCCACGGCCCGGCCCGCCGACGCGCGACCCCGGGCTGCAACCGGAGCGGACCCGGCTGGCCTGGCGGCGTACGGCCCTGGCACTCACCGTGATCATGGTGCTGACCGTGCGGCTCGCGTTCACCGGCCCGCCCGCCGGCGGGGCGTTCGGCGCGCTGGTCGCCGGGGTGGCCGTGCTCGGCTGGGGCGCGGCGCTGGCGGTCTGCTGGCGGCGGGCCACCGGCACCGGCCCGTCCCCCGGCTACGGGCGGTCGCTACCCCTGGTCGCCCTCGCCACGGCCGGCTTCGCGCTGCTCGGCACCCTGCTGGCGGCGCGCGGACTGGGTTGACGGGAGCCGGTAGGCCATGATTGACGCATGGCCCGGCTCTACGTCCTCCTCTTCCTCGTGCAGATCGTCCTCGCCGTCTTCGCGCTGATCAGCTGTCTCTCCGCCGAGGAGGGCGAGATCAAAGCCCTGCCCCGGATCGCCTGGGTGCTGATCATCCTGTTCTTCCCGCTGCTCGGGTCCCTCGCCTGGTTCGCCGCGGGGCGCGAGCGCGTCGCCGGCCGCCCCGCCGGCGGGTCACCGAAGGGCGGGATCCTGCCGGGCCGGGAACGGCCCCGCCCGGTCGCCCCCGACGACGACCCCGAGTTCCTCCGCTCGCTCGGCGAGCGCTCCCGCCGGGAGGACGGGGAGCTGTTCCGCCGCTGGGAGGAGGACCTGCGCCGCCGCGAGGACGAGCTGCGCCGCCGTGACGGCAAGCCGCCGCGCGAGGAGGACCGCCCCGAGGAATCCACCCCCGGCGCCTGAGCCCCGCGCCGTCGCCGGTCGCCCGACGACGGCGGCGGGTTCGACTCAGGCCAGGTTCGACGAGCGGGGGTACGCGTCGGCCGGGTCGGTGAGCACGTTGACCAGGTACGGCACGCCGGCGTCGAAGGCACGCCGCAGCGCCGGCCCGAGGTCGCCGGCCTTCGCCACCGTCTCGCCCGCCCCACCCAGGGCGCTCACCACCTGGTCGTAGCGCAGCTCCGGCTGGAGGTCGGCGGCGACGTCGTAGCCGTACATCGCGCGCATCGGGTGCTTCTCCAGGCCCCAGATGCCGTTGTTGCCGACCACGATCACCACGGGCAGCTTCTGCCGCGCGAGGGACTCCACGTCCATCAGCGAGAAGCCGGCCGCGCCGTCGCCCATGAGGACGCAGATCTGCCGGTCGGGGTGGCTGACCCGGGCGCCCATCGCGTAGCCCATGCCGGTGCCGAGGCAGCCGTACGGGCCGGGGTCGAGCCAGGTGCCGGGCTGCGCGGGCTCCAGGTAGCGGCCGGCGTACGAGACGAAGTCCCCGCCGTCGCCGATGGTGATGGCGTCGCGGTCGAGGACCTTGCGCAGTTCGCCGTAGACCCGGGCGGGACGGATCGGGTCGGATTCGGCGGCCATCTCCTCGGCGTCGCGCGCCTTCGCGGCGTCCTCCGCCGTACGCAGGTCGGCGATCCAGTCGGCGTGCTCGGCCCGGTCGCCCGGGTGCTCGGCCAGGGCGGTGAGGATCAGCCGGAGGTCACCGGCGGGGGCGGCGGCCGGCTGCACGTGCCCGGCGCGCTGGCTGGGCGCGTCGACGACGTGCACCACCTTCGCGTCGCCGAAGTCGCCGAAGCTGAGCCGGAAGTCCAGCGGGGTGCCGATCACGACGACCACGTCGGCGCCCTTGAGCGCCACCCGGCGGGCCTTGGCGAAGGCGAGCGGGTGCTCCGGCGGCAGCGCGCCCCGGCCCATCCCGTTGGTGAAGACCGGCACCTGGAGCGACTCGGCGGCGGCCCGCAGGGCGTCGACGGCGTCCCCGGCGTAGACGTCGGAGCCGGCGATGATCACCGGGCGGCGGGCGGCGGCGATCAGGTCGGCCGCCTTCGTCACCTCGTCGGCGTCGGGCTCGACCGGCGCGATGCCCGGCAGCGCGGGCAGCTCGGCGTCGGCGACCGAGAAGACCGCCTCGAGGGGGAAGTCGAGGAAGACCGGGCCCCGGTGCGGGGTGAGCGCGGTGGTCAGGGCCGCGGTCACGGCGCGCGGGATGTCGTCGGCGCTGAACACCGTCTCGGCGTGCTTGGTGACCGGGGCGACCAGCGGCAGGTGGTCCATCTCCTGGAGGCTGCCCGAGCCCCAGCGGAACTGCGGGGCCCGGCCACCGAGCACCAGCACCGGCGAGGCGTTGAAGTACGCGCTGGTCAGCCCGGAGATGCCGTTGGTCACGCCGGGGCCGGCGGTGAGCACGGCGAGACCGGGGCGGCGCTGGAGCTTCGCCACCGCCTCGGCGGCGAAGACCGCCGACTGCTCGTGCCGCACGTCGTAGAGGGGGAACCCGGCCTTGTGCGCCGCGTCGTAGAGCGGGAAGACGTGCCCGCCGGAGAGGGTGAACATCTCCCGCACCCCGTACGCGCGCAGCGCCGCGAGCGCGAGCTCCCCGCCGTGACCTTCGATCCGCTCCGTCATCGTCTCCCCTTCGTCCGCTCGGCCGGAGTCACACGCTACTTACCGGTAGGCCAAATGTGAACAGTTCTCGATTCGCCGGCCGGGTCAGTCAGCGGCCGGTGAAGTCCGGCTTGCGCTTCGCCACGAACGCCGCCATGCCCTCGCGCCGGTCGTCGGTGGCGAAGAGTGCCGCGAAGAGCTGGCTCTCCCAGGCCAGGCCGGAGTTCAGATCCATGTCCAGGCCGCCGTCGACGGCGAGCTTCGCGGCGCGCAGGGCCTGCACCGGACCGGTGAGGTACGGGCGGACCAGCTCGACCGCGGTGTCGTAGACCTCGGCGGCCGGGGCGAGGCGGTCGGCCAGCCCGATGCGCAGCGCCTCCTGGGCGTCGACCATCCGGCCGGACATGATCAGATCCTTGGCGCGGGCCGGGCCGACCAGCCGGGCCAGCCGCTGGGTGCCGCCCGCGCCGGGGATGATGCCGAGCTTGATCTCCGGCTGGCCGAGCTTCGCGTCCTCGGCCACCACCCGCCAGTCGCACGCCAGCGCCAGCTCGCAGCCGCCGCCGAGGGCGTAGCCGGTGATCGCGGCGACGACGGGCTTGGGGATCCGGGCGATCGCGCCGAGGGCGCTGGACAGGTCGGCCGCCCGGTCCGCCATGTCCACGTAGGACATGTCGGCCATCTCCTTGATGTCCGCGCCGGCTGCGAAGACCTTCTCCCCGCCGTACACGATGACGGCGCGGACGTCCGGGTCGGCGGTGGCCGCCGCGGCGGCGGCGCGCAGTTCCTCCTGCACCTGGGTGTTCAGGGCGTTCATCGGCGGCCGCTCCAGCCGGATGGTGCCGATGCCGTCCTTGGTCTCCAACCGCACGAACTCGCCCACGCTGGCCCTCACTTCCTCGTCGAAGTCGCGTGCCAACCTTACGGCCCGGATCGTTGGGGTAAGTACTGTGGTCTCAGGCCCGCCACCGGGAGTACCGCCATGATCACGTACTACGACGACAGGTCCGTGCAGGTCACCTCGACCGCCGTCCGGGTGGACGGTCGGACCTTCCGGCTGGCCGACATCAGCATGGTCTGGCACCAACGCGGCAGCCGGTCCTGGCGGGTGCTCGCCGGCCGGGGCGCGATCGGCGCGGCGCTCGCCGGCCCCCTGGTCGCCGCCGCCCTCGGCATCGCGCTGGCACTCTGGCTGGACCGCTCCCTCACCGTCACCATCGCCATCGTCGGCGCCTCGGTGCTGGTCGGGCTCGCCGTCGGTCCGGTCGCCGACTTCCTCTTCGAGCACCTCGACCGCTCGTACGCGCGGGGCAGCCGGCAACTGGAGATCTGGGCCCGCTGGCGCGGCCAGCCGGTACGACTGCTGCACACCGGCGACGCGCTGCGCTTCGGGCAGATCTACCGTGCGGTGCAGCGGGCGGTGGAGGCGAGCCAGCCGGTGTCGCCGCGCCGGCGCTGACCGTCGCTCCGCCGTCACTCCGCCGCCGCCTCGGTGCCGCTTCGGTGCCGCTGCGGTGCCGCTAGAACTCGATCGGCTCGTCCGGCAGCATGGCCAGGCCCCGCAGCAGCCCGAAGAGGTCCTGCTCGCCCCAGAACTGCACGATCCGCCCCTGCGCCAGCCGGTACATCTTGCAGGTGCTCTGCACCGCCGTCGCGCCCGTGGCGTCGCGCCGGTACGTCTGGGCCAGTGACACCACGACGCGGTCGTCGGCGGCGAAGATCTCGACGAGCTCCTGATCGAGCACGGTCAGGCCCGGCGAGGTCACGGCCCCCTCGACGTACCGCCGTCCCCGCACCTGACGGCCGGAACCGTAGATCAGCACGTCCTCGTCGACCACCGCGCGCAACTCCGTCACGTCCTTCGTGACGAACGTCCGCAGGTAGCGGCGGACCACCTCGACGTTGCGCTCCTGCTCGGTCATAGCCGGTCACGGTACCCACCCCGCGCGACCCGCCGCCCGCCCCGCACTGCCCACACCACGCTGTCGAGCTGCCCCACCTGGCGGGGCGGAGTCCGACGGGTCCGCGCCCAGCGAAGCGGATCGAAGGCCGTGACGTCGGGGCGGCGGCAATGGTCGCCCCTCGCGCCCTGTCGAGCTGATGTCGTAGACGAGTCAACCGGCGAAGGGCAGGCCGCCGGGCGCCGGGCGATGTCGTAGACGATTCAGCTCGACAGCGGGCGAGCGGTCACCCTTTCGCCCGCGGACGGGGCGCGGACACTCGCGGGGGATCGCCCACGAGTGGTTAGGCTTAGTGATGACCCTCTATTACCGGGACGACGCGGTGCAGGTGACGTCGGAGTCGATCCGGGCGGGCGGGCACGCCGTGGCGATCGCCGACGTGACGTACGTCTGGCACGCGCAGGGCCCGAAGACGCTGGCGGTACGGGGGCGGGTGCTGGGTCGCGGCGTGCTGGTCCTGCTCCTCTCCCTGCCACCGCTGGTCGCGGTGGTCTGCGTGCTGTCGCTGGCGTGGTCGGCGCAGGACCGGGGCGAGTGGCAGCTCGCGTTGATCATTCTCGCCGCGTGCGTGGTCGGCGCGCTGGCCCTGACCCCCTTCCTGGAGATCCCGCTCGGCTGGCTCGACCGCTCCTACGAGCGGGGCAGCAAGGTGCACGAGCTCTGGGTCCAGCACCACGGCCGGGAGGTGCTGCTGCTGCGTACGCCGGACGCGCTGCGGTTCGGGCAGATCTACCGCGCGGTGCAGCGCGCGGTCGAGCAGCACACGGACTCCTGAACCGCCGAAGCCGGGCTGCCCTGTCCGGCGGTACGGGCGCGGGCGACGCACACTGGTGCCATGGTGATTCCCCTCCCCCGGCCCGCCGCGGTCGTCGGTCTGACCCGTTCCGCCCTCGACCAGGCCCTCGGCTCGGCGGCCTCGTTCGCCGCCGTGCCGGCCCGCGCGTTCGCCGTGCTGGACTCGGTGGAGGCCCTGCTGAGCCGGGTCAACGCCACGGTGGACCGGATCGACGGCATGGTGGACCGGATCGAGCAGACCCTCGACCGCACCGACCGGGTGCTCACCGACGCCGAGGGCGCTGTCCGGGAGGTGGCCGTCATCAGCGCCGCCGCGACCACCGCGATCGAGACGGCCACCGAGGTGGCCGCCGCCGCGGCCGTCGTGGTCGGCGAGGCGGAGAAGGTGGCGCGCACGGCCGGGGCGGTGGTCGCCGAGGCGGACGCGGTGGCCGGCCGGGCCGCCGGCACCGTGGGCACCGCGGCGGAGGCGGCGGCCACCGCGGCCGAGCTGCTCGCCGCGTACGAGCCGACGCTGCGGCGGGGCGCGCCGATGGCGAACCGCTTCGTCGAGCAGCTCAGCCACGAGGAGGTGACCGCCGCGATCCGGCTCGTCGACGAGCTGCCCAAGCTCAAGCAGCACCTGACGGCGGACATCCTGCCGATCCTGGCCACCCTGGACCGGGTCGGCCCGGACCTGCACGACCTGCTCGACGTCACCCGCGACCTGAAGCTCGCCGTCGCCGGCATCCCCGGGCTGGGTATGCTCCGCCGCCGGGGCGAGAAGCTCACCGACGACCCCGAGGCGTGACCGACGGCACCGGCCGTCAGGCGTGACCGGCCGTCAGGCGTGACCGGCGGTCGCCACGTCGCCCGGATCAGGCGGGGACGTACAGCTCGTCGATCTCCGCCCGGCTGGGCAGCGCCACGGAGGCGCCGAGCCGGCGGGCACAGGCCGCCCCGGCCGCCGCCGCCCAGCGCACGGCGTCGACCACGTCCCGCCCCTCGCCCCAGGCGACCGCGAGGGCGGCGGTGAAGGCGTCCCCGGCGGCCGTGGAGTCCACCACGTCCACCTTGACCGCCGGCACGTGCACGGCGGTGCCGTCCCGGTCGCCGTACCAGGCACCCTCCGCCCCGAGGGTGAGCACCGCCCGGGGCGCCAGGTCGAGCAGGGCCGACGGCTCGTCCCGGCCGCGCCCGGTGAGCGCCTGCGCCTCGGTCTCGTTGACCACCAGCAGGTCCGTCGCCGCCAGCAGTTCCGGCGGCACCGCCACGGCCGGGGCGGCGTTGAGCACCACCCGGGTGCCGGCCGCCCGGGCGACGACGGCCGCCTCGGTCACCGTGCCGACCGGGATCTCCAGCTGCGCGATCAGCACGTCCGCCCCGCGTACGGCGGCCAGCTCGGGCTCGGTCAGGCCGGTCATCGAGGCGTTGGCACCCGGGCTGACGAGGATGGCGTTCTCGCCCTCGGCGTTGACCATCACCAACGCCACGCCCGACGTGCCGTACGTCGTGCGGAGCTGCCCGGTGTCGACCCCGGCGGCGGTGATCCGGGCCCGCAGGGTGACGCCGAACGAGTCGGAGCCGATCGCCCCGAGGAAGGCGCACGAGGCGCCGGCCCGGGCGGCGGCGACGGCCTGGTTGGCGCCCTTGCCGCCGGGCACCATGACGAAGTCGGTGCCGAGCAGGGTCTCCCCCGGCCGGGGCAGGGCGGGGGCGGTGCCCACCAGGTCCATGTTGGCGCTGCCCACCACGACGACCCGGGTCTGCCGCATCGCCACCTCCTCGCCGCCGGGTTGCGCTGCGGCGAAGTCTAGGACCCCGGCGGCGGTTCCCGTCCGGGCCGGGGCGTCGCTCAGGCGGCGCGGGCGGTGAACCGGTCGCCGGAACGCTCGACCACCAGCGGCAGCCCGAAGGTCTTGGAGAGGTTGTCGCCGGTGAGCGTGTCGTCGAGGAGCCCCTGCGCCACCACGGCGCCCTCGCGCAGCAGCAGCGCGTGGGTGAAGCCGGGCGGGATCTCCTCCACGTGGTGGGTCACCAGCACCAGCGCCGGGGCGTCCGGGTCGTACGCCAGCTCGGCCAGCCGGGCGACCAGGTCCTCGCGCCCACCCAGGTCGAGCCCGGCGGCGGGCTCGTCGAGCAGCAGCAGCTCCGGGTCCGTCATCAGCGCGCGGGCGATCTGCACCCGCTTGCGTTCCCCCTCGGAGAGGGTGCCGTAGGTGCGCTCGGCGAGGCCGCCGATGCCGAGCTGGTTCAGCAGGGCGCGGGCCCGGGCCTCGTCGCTGCTGTCGTAGCTCTCGCGCCAGCGCCCGAGCACCGACCAGGCGGCCGTGACGACGACGTCGCTGACCCGCTCGTCGGCGGGCACCCGCTCGGCGAGCGCGGCGGTGGAGAGCCCGATGCGGGTACGCAGCTCGTTGACGTCGGTGCGGCCGATCCGCTCGCCGAGCACGTGGGCGGTGCCGGTGGTGGGGTGCAGCCGCCCTGCCGCGAGGTTGAGCAGGGTCGTCTTCCCGGCGCCGTTCGGCCCGAGCACCACCCAGCGCTCGTCCAGCTCGACCCGCCAGTCGACGTCGTGCAGCAGTGCGGTGCCAGCCCGGCGTACGCCGACGCCGTCGAGGCTGACCACCAGATCCTCGTCCCCAGTCACCCGACCATCCAACCACGCACCGCCGAGGCACCCCCCACGGGCGGCGCTGCGGCCATAGGGTGAGGCGCCGTGTCGTTGGTCACCACAACCGGAGGACGGTCCATGCCCGGTCGGAGCACGGAGCCGCGCGGATGAGCGCGGTCATCGAGATCGAAGGGCTGCGCAAGACGTTCCACAGCCTGCGGCAGGGCCGCCGGGTGGCGGTGGACGGCTTCGACCTGCTGGTGGAGGCCGGTCAGATCCACGGCTTCCTCGGCCCCAACGGGTCGGGCAAGACCACCACGCTGCGCGCCCTGCTCGGGCTGGTACGCGCCGACGCGGGCCGGATGACGGTGCTGGGCGTCCGCTCGCCGGACGGGCTGTCCCAGGTGGCCGGGCGGGTCGGGGCGATCGTGGAGAGCCCGCAGTTCTTCGGCAACTTCACCGGCCACCGCACCCTGCGCCTGCTCGCCCGGGCCGGCGGCGTGCCGACCGCGCGGGTCGACGAGGTGCTGGAGCAGGTGGGCCTGCGGGACCGGGGCGACGAGCGGGTCAAGGGCTACTCGCTGGGCATGAAGCAGCGACTGGCGGTCGCGTCCGCCCTGCTCAAGGACCCGGAGCTGCTGATCCTCGACGAGCCGGCGAACGGGCTGGACCCGGCCGGCATCCGGGAGATGCGGGACCTGATGCGCTCGCTGGCGGAGGCCGGCGTGACCGTGCTGGTCTCCAGCCACATCCTCGCCGAGATCCAGCTGATCTGCGACCACGTGACGATCATCTCGCGGGGGCGGCGGGTGGCGGCCGGGCGCGTCGACGAGGTGCTGGCCGGCCACGACCGGCACGAGCTGCTGGTGCGGGTGGACGATCCGCAGCGGGCCGTGGAGCTGCTGACGGCGGCCGGGCTGGCGGCGACCGGGCACGACGACCACCTGGTCGTCAGCGACGTGGACGACGCGACCGAGGTCAGCCGCACGCTGGGCGAGGCGGGCCTCTGGGTACGCGAGCTGACCCCGCTGCGGCCCGACCTGGAGAGCGTCTTCCTCGAACTGACCGGCACGGCGACGCACCCGTCGCTGCCCCGGCAGGTGGACGACTCGGTACTGCCCGACGACGGGCCCTCCGAACCGGTGCTCGACCTCGACGTGCGGGGAGTGGACGCGTGAACCTGGTCCGTGCCGAGCTGGAGCGTCTCGGCGCCCGGCGCTTCGTGCAGCTCATGCTCGTCCTGCTGGTGCTCGCGTTCGGCGTCACCGCGGCGACCACCCTGGCGAGTTCGCACCGGCCCACCGACGTGGAAGTCTTCGAGGCCCAGCGCGACGCCGCCGTCGCGCGCGGCGAGTTGGAGCGCACCCACCAGCTCTGCCTGGACCGGCAGCGCGGGATCGTCGTCGGGGACGACGTGCAGGAGTACCTCCCCGACGACTGCAGCGAGATCGACCCGGCCCTGATGGAGCGGGCCCCGGTGACGTCCGACTTCCTCACCGGGGTGTTCACCTTCGCCGAGGAGGCCGAGCCACTGCTCTACTTCCTCATCGGCTTCCTGGCGCTCTTCGGTTTCCTGGTCGGCGCCTCCTACATCGGCGCCGACCTGAACTCGGGCGGCGTGGTCAACCTGCTGCTCTGGCGCCCCCGGCGGATGACCGTCCTCGGCACCAAACTGGGCACCCTGCTCGGCGGCATGACGCTGCTGTCGGTGGCCGCCTCGGCGGCGTACCTCGGGACCTTCTGGCTGATCGGCCGGTTCGCCGGGCGGCCGGGGCGACTCGACGGGGAGTTCTGGGGTTCGCTGGGCGTGACCTGGGGGCGCGGCCTGCTGCTGGTGCTCGTGCTCACCGCGATCGGGTTCGCCGTCGCGACCCTGGGCCGGCACACCTCGGCGGCGCTCGGCACCGTCGCCGGATACCTGGTGGTGTGGGAGCTGGGCGCCCGGCTGGTGATGGAGATCCTGGACGTGCTCAAGGTGGACCGTTACATGCTCTCCAGCTACGTGGCCGCCTGGCTGAACGGCCGGGTCGAGTTCTGGGACTACCAGCCGTGCCTCAACCCGTCGGCTGCCTCCTGCACCGGCCTCTACACGGTGACCTGGCAGTCGTCGCTGGTCCTGCTGCTCGGGCTGACGGGCGCGCTGACCGTCGCCGCCTTCGTGGCGTTCCGCCGCCGCGACCTGATGTGACGCCCGGAGGGTCATCGAGGTCGCGGGCACCGGGCGCGGCACGGACCCGCACGCGGCAGGACCTTGCAGCATCGCAGCCGACGATGAAATATTCCTTCACATGACGCGCGCCGTCCGCCGACCCCGCCGACCCTGCCCGGCGGCGGACGGCGGGCGGTGCGTGTCGGCGGGCGAGCGGCCCCGGTCAGCCGACGGTCGAGCCGAAGACCTCGTCGCGGACGGCGTCCAGCGCGGTACGCAGCGCCCCCCGCAGGATCGGCTCCTCGGTCAGCCCCGTGGGCACCACCCGGGGGCGGACCAGCGTGATCGCCGCGACCTCGTGCTGCACCCGCTCGGCCAGCGCCGCCCCGCCGGCCTGGCCGACCTCGCCGGCGAGCACCACCAGCGGCGGGTCCAGCACCACGCAGGTGCTCGCCACACCGAGCGCCAGCCGGCGGGCCACCTCGTCGAGCATCGGACCGCCGGCGGTGCCGTCGGCCACCGCCGCCCGTACCGCGGCGGCGCCGCTGTCGTCGGGGTAGCCGTGCGCGCGGGCCAGGTCGCGGACCGCATCCGCGCCGATGAGCTGCTGGAACGCCGGCTTCGCCCGGCGGGACACGTCGCGCGGGATGGGCGCCCCGGGCACCGGCAGGTAGCCGATCTCGCCGGCCGCGCCGCTGCTGCCGTGGTGCAGCCGGCCACCCAGCACGATCGCCAGGCCGACGCCGGCGCCGACCCAGACGAGCACGAAGTCCGTCAGCCCCTGGGCCGCGCCCGACTGTGCCTCGGCGACGGCGGCCAGGTTCACGTCGTTCTCGAAGACCACCGGGGTGTGCAGGTCGTCCCGGAGGGCGGCGAGCAGGCCGGTGTGCCAGCGGGGCAGGTTGAAGGCGAACGTGATGTCGCCGGTGCCGGGGTCGACGAGGCCCGGGGTGCCCAGCACGATGCGCCGTACGCTCGACAGCTGCGCCCCGGCGCTGCTCGCGGCCTGGACCACCGCGTTGTGCACCACCCCGACGGGATCGTCGGTGTCGTGGGTCGACTGCTCGACGCGGCCGATCACCTCCCCGGTGATGTCCGCGCAGGCGGCGACCACGCGATCGGCGCCCACGTCCACCCCGACCACGTGCGCGCTGCCCGGCCGCACCGCATAGAGCTGGGCGTTCGGTCCTCGCCCGCCGGCCTGCTCGCCGACCCGGGTGACCAGCCCCCGCTCCTCCAGCCGCTCGACGAGCTGGGAGGCGGTGACCTTGGACAGCCCGGTCAGCTCGCCGAGCCGCGCCCGGGTCAGCGGCCCCCGCTCCAGCAACAGCTCCAACGCCGCGCGGTCGTTGAGTACCCGCAACAGGCGGGGGGTGCCGGGCAGCCGGGTCGCACTCATGCCACGTCCTCTATTTTTGATAAACCTTGCTAACTGTAGACCGACCTGCGAGCGGGTAGCCGCTAGCGTATCGGCCGCCCGGGGGCCGGCTGCTCGGCCGACCCGGTACGTCACCGACCCCCGCCGGTACGACATACGTGCCGCCGGGGACGAAAGGGGAAGATCACGTGGGGCTGGATCCAGGACTGCGCCGGCTCGCGCTCGGCACGCTGCTCGCCGCGTACCCGGGGCCGGTCCCCCCGGACTGGGCGGTCGAGCTGGTCGGCGAGGGGCTCGCGGGGCACACCCTGTTCGGCACCAACGTGCACGACCCGCAGCAGGTGGCGGCGAGCACCGCCGCCCTGCGGGCCGGCCGCCCGGACGTGCTGGTCGCGATCGACGAGGAGGGCGGTGACGTCACCCGGCTGGCGCACGCCACCGGCAGCCCGTACCCGGGCAACGCGGCGCTCGGCGCGATCGACGAGGTGGAGCTGACCCACCGGGTCTACGCGGCCATCGGCGCGGAACTGGCCGGGCTCGGCGTCACCGTCAACCTCGCGCCGACCGTGGACGTGAACAGCGCCGACGAGAACCCGGTGATCGGCACCCGCTCGTTCGGCGCCGACCCGATCCGGGTGGCGGCGCACTCGGCCGCGGCCGTGGCCGGGCTCCAGTCCGCCGGGATCGCCGCCTGCGCCAAGCACTTTCCGGGACACGGGGCCACGGTCGCCGACTCCCACCACGAGCTGCCCACCGTGGACGTACCGCTCGACGTGCTGCGCCTCCGCGACCTGCCGCCCTTCGCCGCGGTCGTCGAGGCCGGCGCGCGGGCCGTGATGACCGCGCACATCCGGGTGCCGGCCCTGACCGGTGACGGCCCCGCCACCTTCAGCCGGGCGGTCCTGGTCGACCTGCTCCGCACCGAGTACGGCTTCACCGGCACCGTCATCACCGACGCGCTGGAGATGAAGGGCGCCGCGGTGGCGGCCGGCGGGGTCGGGCCGGCCGCCGTACGGGCGCTGGCCGCCGGCGCCGACCTGCTGTGCATCGGCGCCCAGGTCGACGCCGGGCTGGTCGAACACGTGGTCGCGGAGATCGTCGGGGCGCTCGGCGACGGCCGCCTGGACCGGGCGCGGGTGGAGGAGGCGGCCGGTCGCGCCGCCGCGCTCGCCGCCTGGACCCGGCCCTCCGGCGCGACCGCGGCCACCCCCGACGGGCTCGGGTACGCCGCGGCGCGGCGCGCCGTACGGGTGGAGGGGGACCTGACCGGGCTGGACCGCCCGCTGATCGTCCAGCTGCACGCCACCTCGACCATCGCCGAGGGGCGGGTGCCGTGGGGCCTCGCCCCGCACCTGGACGGCGCGGAGGAGCTGCGCGTCGTCGCCACCGAGACCGGGCCCGCAGCCCTGCGGCAGCTCGCCGGTGACCGGCCGATCGTGCTGGTCGGCCGCCACCTGCACCGGTTGCCGGGCGGCATGGAGCTGGTGACCGCGCTGGCCGCCGAGCACCCGGTGACCGTGGTCGAGATGGGCTGGCCCTCCAGCTGGCGCCCGGCGGGCGTACGGGCGTTCGTCACCACGTACGGCGCCAGCCACGCCTGCGGCCGGGCCGCCGCCGAGGTGCTAGGCCTGGCCGGCTGACACCGCCACCGCTCGCCGGTCGGGCGGCGCATAGACGTCATTCGTACGCTGCGTCACCAAACCTTCAGGGCGCCATCTTTCGAATAGCCGCAGGTCAGAGTCCGTTATTCGACAGCCGGACCACACCTGCGGCACCTTGCCGTCGCTCCAGCAAATACGTAGCGTGATGGGCACGCACACCACCCGCGGGCCCTGGGGGAGACTGCGGACCGTGGATCCGGCCCGGGAACCACGGTCCGCGCCCCCACCGCCCGGGGTGAGCCGCGCGGGTCGCCGTTCCCCCGCGACGGGCACCGGCACGCCCGCTCAGGGCGGGTAGACGCCGAAGGACCGCCAGCCCCGGTCGGGGAAACCGGCGGCGGTCGCCACCCTGGCCGAGGCGGTGTTGGCGGGGTCGTGCAGATAGGTCGGCACGGCCCCCTCGTCGAGCACCCGGCGGGCCGCCTGGGCGACCAGCCGCCGGGCCAGCCCCCGCCCCCGGGCCGCCGGCGCGGTGCCGACCGCCAACTCGTGGCCGTACGTGTCGTGCCGTTTGATCCCGACGCCGGCCAGGTAGCGCCCCCGGGCGTCGCGCACCACCAGCACCGGCCGGTCGAACAGGCGCAGCCAGGACGGCAGCCCGGCGGCGGCCGGGGGTGTCCACTCCCCCACGTCCGGCAACGGGGCCGGCGCCACGCTCCACCGGAACACGTCGTCGTGGACCGCCCAGCCGGGTCGCCCCACCGCGGCGGGCAACGCCGGAAGCGGCGGCCCGCCCGGCCGCCGGACCAGTTCACGGACCGCCGCGACCCGGTCGGGGGCGACGGAGAGCACCGTGCTCGCGCCGGCGGTCACCGCGACGGCCGGCCGGAGCCGGCCGTCCCAGGCCGGTCGGGCCCGTCGGTGCGAGCCGACCACATGCAACCCCGACCCGGCCGGCCACTGGCCGAGCCAGCTCGCCAGGTGCAGGTGCAGCCGCCGGTCGAGCATCGCCGCCCACCTCCCCCGGCCGTCGACGGTCCTCCCTGGAGGGCGGTCCGCCGCCGGCCCGCCTCGCCGACGATCACCGTACGCGGGCCGGGCGCCCCTCGCGACGGAACCCGTCGGCGGCGGGCCCGCCCGGCATCGGACGGCCCGCCGGGCCGGCGTCGTGTGGTGCGGGGCCGGCGCGAGGGTTGGACTGCCCGGCGGGCGGGTAGACACACCCGAACACCGACGACCGTCGATTCGAAAGGTGACAGCGAATCACGGGAACCAGAGACGCCGATCAGTCGTCATATCCATTTCCATACATGGACAACTTTGTTTGGGACGGTAAGGTCATGCCGATTCAGCCGAACGACCGCTACCACCAGGACCCCGAGCGACTCTGGCGGTGCACCGAAGCCCCCGGGCGGTTCCCGGCACAGTCGGCGTACCGGGGCAACCGCGCGGTCCGGTGGAGCGAGGTCGACAAGCAGCCCGCCGGCGCCTCCTCGCGCGGCGGCTCGAACACCCGCTGAGCATCCCGCGCCAGGCCGGGCGGCTCCGCGACACACCCGGACGGTCCACCGGCGGCTTTCGCACACCTGTCGGGTAATTTCTTCTGGTCCGGAATCCCGGCCTACGACAGGAGAAGCTCCGCGCATGGGCAAGAAGACGATCCACGTCTCCGACTTCAGCGGCACGGTCATCCAGCCCGACGACGAGGTGGTCCGCGTCGTCGTCCTGGAACACCCGGACCTGGTCGCGGGGCCCGTGCGGTTGGACGCCACCCCGGTCGAGGTGGAGAGCATCGACGACGCCGCGCTCGACGTCGCGGTGGTCGAGATCCACGACCGGCACGGCGACGGTGAGCCGCGCCGGGTGGTCCTCACCGCGAGCGAGTTCGACGCGCTGGCGACCGACGTGCCGATGGCGCAGCTGCTGAAGACGGCCGAGCGGGTCCGCCCGCCGAAGGCCCGCAAGGGCGCGGAGCGGGTGGACTACGGCACGATCGAGCACGCCGGCAGGCCGCACCGGGGCCGGGTCACCGAGGAGGAGGCCCGGCTGGTGCGCGAGCGGCTCGACGAGGTCAACAAGCGGCTCGCCGACGCCGGGATCCGTCAGGTCGACCCGACGGATCCCGAGCACGCCGCCCGCTACGGCTTCCCCGCCGCGCCCTGAGGCGGGTCACTCCCGAATCTGCATGGTCCGCAGGGCCGCGGCCACCCACTCCTCGGTCGCGGCCTTGGTCACGCCGAGCCCGCTGAGGGGCCCCGCGCCGTTCTCGTGCTCCAGCAGCGCGAGCAGGACGTGCTCGGTGCCGATGTAGTTGTGCCCGAGGCGCAGGGCCTCCCGGAAGGTCAGCTCCAGCGCCTTCTTGCCCTGGGCGTCGTACGGGATCAGGTCGGGCACCTCGGCGGTCGAGGGCGGCAGCGCGGCCGTCGCGGCCTCGCGTACGCGCTCCAGCGGCACCCCCTGGGCGACGATCGCCTTCGCGGCCAGGGCCTCGGGCTCGCTGAGCAGCCCCAGCACGAGGTGCTCGGGGCGGATCTCGGCGTGCCCGGTGGCCCGCGCCTCGTTCTGCGAGGCCATCACCACGTTGCGGGCGCGGGGGGTGAAGCGGCTGAAGCCCTGCTGCGGGTCGAGCGGCGGGTCGTCGGCCTTCGGCACGAAGCGCTTCTGCGCCGCCTGCTTGCTGACGCCCATGCTGCGGCCGATCTCGGTCCAGGAGGCGCCGGAGCGGCGGGCCTGGTCGACGAAGTGGCCGATCAGGTGGTCGGCGATGTCGCCGAGGTGGTCGGCCGCGATGACCGCGTCGGTGAGCTGGTCGAGCGCGTCGGGGTGGGCCTTCTTGATCGCCTGGATCAGGTCGTCGAGGCGTACGGGGTTGCTCATCTGCACCGGTTCCGTCATGCGTCAACCATAGGTTGACGTCCACCTGTCGTCAACCCGAAGTTGACGATCAGGGTTCGCGAACGCCTGCGGTTCGTCGACCTCAGGGGATGACAGCACGTGACGGCCCGTAGGAAAGTTTCAGCATTGCCTCGCTCGATATAGAAGATTTACGATTCGGCCTCCACCGTCAAACCCACCCGCACGGTACGAACATCGGAGGCCACAATGTGTGACGCACCGGAGACAGGCAGACTGCTCCACGTACCGGCCCGCCGACGCGCCCTGTTCGCGGCGCTGGGCGTCGGCGCCGGCATCGGGGTCCTCGGCCTGCCCAGCCCCGCGCTGGCCGCCGTCGCCGGCTGGAGCAACCCCACCCGCGGCACCCTGACCTCCGGCTACAAGAGCCCCAGCCGGCCCGGCCACCTGGGCTGGGACGTGGCCAACAGCCAGGGCACCCCGGTCTACGCCACCGCCGACGGCACCGTCCGGGACATCAAGACCAACTCGTACCCGGGCGACACGACGAGTGGCCCCCTGGCCGGTCGCACCGGCAACAGCGTCCACATCAACCACGCCGACAGCTACTTCTCCTACTACGGCCACCTGCACCGGGTGCTGGTCAGCGACGGCCAGAAGGTCAGCTGCGGCCAGTTGATCGGCCTGATGGGCACCACCGGCAACTCGACCGGCCCGCACCTGCACTTCGAGATCCACCTGCCCCGGTTGAGCACGTTGGACCCCCGGGTGTTCCTGGCCAACCGGGGCATCACCCTCGGCTCGACGGCGCCGGTGGGCAGCACCGGCTACCCCAGCGTCAGCCAGGGCGCCTCGGGCTGGGTGCCCCGGGTGATCCAGTACCTGGTGCGGGCGCGTGGCATCTCTGTCGTCGTGGACGGCGTCTACGGAGCCGGCACCACCAGCGCGGTACGCAGCTTCCAGAGCAGCAAGGGACTCTACGCCGACGGCCTGGTCGGCCCGATCACCTGGACCGCGCTCGTCCTGCCCCTGCGCGAGGGCAACTCCGGCGACCTCGTGCGCGGCCTGCAGACCGCCCTCAACGCCCGGGGCGCGAGTCTCCTCGTCGACGGTGACTTCGGTTCGGTCACCACCAGCGCGGTGCGCGCCTTCCAGAGCCGCAACAGCCTCGTCAGCGACGGTCTCGTCGGCCCGGTGACCTGGAGCGTGCTCATCTGAGCGGCACCGTCAGAGCCAACCGTTGTCCCGGGCGGTACGGAACGCCTCGGCCCGGTTGGCCACGCGCAGCTTGCTGACGGCGGCGGAGAGGTGGTTGCGGACCGTACCGGCGGAGAGATGGGTACGCCGCGCCACCTCCGCCACCGGGGTGTCGTACTCGGCCAGCCGGAGCACGTCCAGCTCCCGCGGTGTGAGGGGGCACTCCGGCGCGGTGAGCGCGTCGGCGGCCAGGGCCGGGTCGACGTACCGGCCGCCGGCGTGCACCCGGCGGATGACGTCGGCGAGCGTCCCACCCGGCGCGCCCTTGGGCAGGAACCCCTTGGCCCCGGCGGCCAGCGCGCGTTGCAGGTGCGGCGGGCGGCCGTGCCCGGTCAGGATCACCACCTTGCAGTCGGGCAGGACGCGAGCAAGTTCCGAGGTCACCTCCAGCCCGTCCAGGGCCGGCATCTGGAGGTCCACCACGGCGACGTCCGGCCGGTGGGCGAGCGCGGCGGTCACGGCGGCCCGCCCGTCCGGCGCCTCGCCCACCACCTCCAGGTCGGACTCCAGCCCCAGCAGGGCCGCCAGCGCCGCCCGGATCAGGTCCTCGTCGTCGGCGAGCAGCACCCTGATCACGGGCGGGTCCGTACCGTCACGTCGAGGCGGAACACCCCGTCGTCGATCCGGTGGCGCAGCGTCCCCCCGGCCTCGGCCAGCCGCTCGGACAGCCCGCGCAACCCGAAGCTGTACCGGTCCGGCGACGCCCCCTCGGCGCCGTCGTTCGTGATGGTCATCCGTACCTCGTCCTCGTCCTGGCTGATCTCGATGGTGCACCAGGTGGCCCGGCTGTGGCGCAGCACGTTGGTGCTGGCCTCCCGCAGCACCGCGACGAACTGCCGGGCGATCTCCGGCGGCACGTCGTCCGGGGGCAGCGCCACGGCGCAGCGGATGCCGGAGGAACGCAGCACCTGCTCCACCGCGGCGATCTGGTCCCCGAGGTCCACCGCACGGTACCCGTGCACCACCTCGCGCAGTTCGACCAGCGCCGACGCGGCCAACCGCTGCACCTCGGCCGCCTCCCGGCTGGCCCGTCCCGCGTCCGTGGCCGCCAGCCGGGACGCCAGTTCGGCCTTCAGCGCGATGACCGAGAGGCTGTGCCCGAGCAGGTCGTGCACGTCGCGGGCGAACCGCAGCCGCTCCTCGGTCGCGGCCAGCCGACCCTGGGCGGCCCGCCCCCGCTGCGCCTCGACGAGCAGCCCCCACAGCCAGAGCTGGAGGGCGTTCCACGCGGCCGTGGAGAGGCCGGCGACCACCACGACGGTGACCTGGTCCCGGACCGGGGCCCCGTTCCAGGCCGCCACCCCGGCGGCCGTCGCCACGGACAGCAGCACCGCCGGGACCGCGACCCACCACTGCCGCAGCAGGGACACCGAGCCGATCAGGGACGCGCCCAGGAATCCCCAGGTCGCCCACTCCGGCCCGCCCACGGGCCCGACCAGCGGAACGGAGAGCACGGCGGCCGAGGCGAACCCCGCGAGCAGGCGGCGCCGCGTCGACTCGGCCAGCCACGGGGTGATCGCCCCGTAGAGTGCTCCGCTCTGCCCGACGACGAAGAGGACGACCCCCACCGTCCCGGCCACCGCCCAGCGTGGATCCTCCTCCCGCGCCAGCCCGACGGCGGCCAGCAGCGACGTCACCAGGACCCCGCTGCCGACGGTGCTCAACGTGACGGCACGGGCGCGGCGCAGGCCGAGCTCCCGCTCGACCTGCGCTTTGTCCATGCGCATGCCCCCGATACCGGAGGGCGCGACGGCTGCCTCGATCATCCGTGCCGGGGCTCCCACCGGAAGTAGCGGTCGGCCAGGAACAGCGCCACCGCCAGCCAGACCAGCAGCACCCCGAAGGAGGGCAGCGTCTCGACGAGCACCCCGGCGAACCCGAGGGCCTGGCCCTCGTCGGTGCTGCCGAGCCAGCCGACGCGCATGACCTCGGTGAACGGCCCGTTCGGCAGGAACCACAGCACCCGCTCCACGGACTCCGGCAGCGCGCCGAGCGGCACCATCGCACCCGGGGTGCCCAGGAAGATCACCACGGTCGGCAGGGTGGTCAGCATGGCGGCCTCGGAGCTGCGGGTGACGGCGGAGAGCGCGGCCGAGAACCCTGCCATGATCGCGGACCCGAACAGCAGGGCCACCGCCATGACCAGCGGGTTTCTGGGGACCGGCAGGCCGGGTACGAGGACGGCGTAGATGACCAGCAGCACGAACTGGGCGAGGAAGATCGCCACGGTGCTGCTGGCCGTACCGAACAGGATGGTGCGGTCCGAGGCGAGCCCGGCGCGCAGCCGCTTGAGCACCAGCTCCTGGCGGCGCGACGCGTACACGGTGGTCAGGTGGTGGTGCACCAGGAAGACCATGATCAGGGTGGTGACGCTGACGACCCGGCGGACGCCCGACACCGTCTCGCCCCCGTACTCGCTGACGAGCAGGACGGCGATGATCAAGGGGGTCACCACGGACATCGCGGTCGCCGTCCAGTTGCGACGCAGCGCCAGCAGTTCCATCTTCAGCATCGCGACGATCTGCCAGATCGGCTTGGTGGCCCGGTCGTTGGACGCGGCGGGCACGGTGGCGCCGGGCATCCGCGTCGTGGTGGATTCGCTCATCGGGCGGCCTCCGCTTCCGCGTGCTGGTCGGTCAGGTGGTCGGCGGCGATGTCCAGGAAGACATCCTCCAGGGTGGCCGGTCGCGCCGACAGCGCGGCCAGCCGGACGTCGCCCGCGTTCGCCCAGTCGAGCAGCTGGGTGAGGTCGGCCTGAAGCTGCCGGGACTCGTAGATCACCCGGTCGCCGTCGACCAGGCGGGTGGAGTGCGCCAGCTCCGGCAGCGAGTCCGTCGCCGGCCGCCGGAAGGTGATCCGGGCGGGCAGGGTGCGGACGACGTCCTCCGGCGCCCCGGTGGCGACGACGTGCCCGCCGCGCATGATCGCCACCCGGTCGGCGAGGACCTCCGCCTCCTCCAGGTAGTGCGTGGTGAGCAGGACCGTGGTCCCGCCCGCCTGGAGTTCGCGGACGACGTCCCAGGTGCGGCGGCGGGAGGCCGGGTCCATGCCGGTGGTCGGCTCGTCGAGGAAGAGCACCTCGGGCCGGCCGAGCACGGCCAGCGCCAGTTCCAGTCGGCGGCCCTCGCCGCCGGACAGCTGGTCGACCGCCACGTCCATCCGGCCGGTCAGGTCGACCAGCTCCAACACCTCGGCGGCGGTGTGCGGGCGGACGGTCAGGGACCGCCAGATCTCCACCGTCTCGCGGACGGTCAGCGCGCCGGTGAAGCCGCCGTGCTGGAGCATCACCCCCGTGCGGGGGCGCAGGGCGGCCCGCTGCCGCACCGGGTCCAACCCGAGCACCCGGACCCGGCCCGAGGTGGCCGGTTGCAGCCCCTCCAGCACCTCGATGGTGGTGGTCTTGCCGGCACCGTTGGTGCCCAGCAGGGCGAACAGCTCACCCCGGCGGATCCGCAAGGATATCCCCCGGACCGCCTCGAAATCCCCGTAGCTGCGGCGCAGCTCGTCCACTTCGATCACGACGTCATCCATGGCTATCAGGCTGCCGGCGACCGACGACAGATCCAACCCCCGCCGTGTCATGTTCCGACCGTGTCGTCCTCATGCCCCACCCGTGCGTCGCACGCGGCACGCCTGGGCTGTCCGCCGGCACGGGCCGGGACGGCGCGCCGTGGTCCGCCCGCGCCGTCCCCGCGCGTACGCGTACGCCGCCGCACCTAGCGGGCGGTCATTTGGGCGTGCACCGGGCGCAACGTCAGCAGGGGCGTGAGGGTCATGTCGGTCGTGTCCACCCGGGAACGCGTCGGCAACGCCGTGAGCACCACCGTCGCCTCCTGCAATGCGAACTGCATGCCGACGCACGCCCGGGCCCCGCCGCCGAAGGGCAGGTACGCGTGGCGCGCGGCCCGGAACGGCGCTCACCGTCCGGTCAGCGGACCGGCCCCGATCGGCGCGACGTCCACCGGAAGGTCCGGCAGCACCCCTGCGAGCGCCTCGACCTTCGTCCACGTCATGGTCACCTGGTCGAGGTCGCTGTCCCCGAGCGGGACGCCCAGCTCGTCGAACGCCCGGGAAAGGCGCTCCCGCCGGACGGGGTCGACGCCGTCGGCCGGCGCCTCCGGCGCGCAGACGGGCGCGAGGTCCGTGACGAGTTCCAGCTTCGGCTCGCGCTCGTGCCAGCCCGTACGCCGCTGGTAGACGTCGGCGACGGCGGCCAGCTCGAAGTCGCGGCCGGGAGCGGCGGCCAGTTGCAGCGACAGCGGCAACCCGTCGCCGTCGGCCCCCATCGGCAGCGCCAGCGCCGGGAAGCCCACCGCGCTCCAGATGCTGGGCAGGAAGGAGATGGTCTGGAGGCTGGCCTGGTCGTCGTAGCGGGGGGCGGCGGACGGCCAGGCGGGCGTGGCGATCACGTCGACGTCGCGCAACCGCGCCCGCAGGGCCTCGGCTCCCCAGCCGCGTACCCGCTGGGCCCGCAGGTAGGTCTCCGCCGGCAGCACGCCGCCGAGCGCGACGTTCCACCGGAACGGCCGGCCGTAGTCGCTCCAGCGCGCCCGGAAGTGCGCCCCGTGCACCTCGAACGCCTCCACCAGCATCGTCACGAGCTGTGCGGCGAAGAGCGGGAAGGCCTCGTCGAACGGCACGTCGACGACCTCGGCGCCGGCGGCCCGCAGCTCGTCGAGCGCGGCGTCGAAGGCGGCGGCGGTGTCGTCGGTCAGCGCGGCGGCGTACCGCACGAGGTCACCGGGCACGCCGACGCGGACGCCCGCGAGATCGGCGAGCGGCGGCCGGGACAGCTCCTCGGGCCGGTCCGCCATGACGGCGAGCAGCCGGGCGCACTCCCGGGCCGTACGCGCCAGCGGACCCGCCGTCTCGACCGACCGTGCCAGGGGGCGGACGCCCGCCGCGGGCAGGAGGCCCTGCGTCGGCTTCAGCCCGGTCACGCCGCACAGCGCGGCGGGGATCCGGATGCTGCCGTTGCTGTCGGTGCCGACACCCGCGTCGAAGAACCCGGCGGGGATGCCGTTGGCGCTGCCGCAGCTCGACCCGCCGGTCCACCGGTGGGGGTCCCACGGGTTGCGGGGCACCGGGAAGGGCGCGTCGGGGTCCGGCCGGGACAGCGCGTGCTCCGCCATCGTGGTCTTGCCCACGATCACGGCGCCCGCCGCCCGCAGCCGCGCCACGACGGTCGCGTCGCGGTCGGCCCACCAGGCCGCGTCGTGCACGCTGCTCTGGCAGGTGCTCGGCGCGCCGGCGACGGCGACGACGTCCTTGACGCCGACCAGCGTGCCGCGCAGCGGACCGTCCGTGCCCGGTCCGTCGGTCGGGAAGCGGTGCAGGAAGGTACCGAGCATCGGCCCGAGCCGGTCGGCCCGCTCGGCCGCGGCGGCGAGGCGCCGCATGTCAGCTCACCACCGGGTGCCCGTGCCGGCCGGTCGCGACGACCGCCGGCGGGCAGGGGGTGGCGGAGCGGTTACCGGTCAATTCCACTCCGGTTCCCTCGGCAGTTTCCCGGAAGAAGTCGATGTGTGGAAAGGCGAACAGTTCAGCCGTGACGTCGTCACGGACCGCGTCGCCGATCGACGAATGACGGTCACCGTTTCGCTGCTGGCGTGTCACGAACACCTCCCCCACACGGGCCGCGGATATGCGCAGCCCAGGACCACGACAGGTCCGACGATGGCGGGTACGGCCGGCGCGGGGTAACCCCTACGGTCACCCCTCAGTACCCCGGAATGAGGCGCCACGTACGCCAATTCTCGCGACGGCGGCCCCGGAATTCCTGGCTCCCCACTCGGCGGCGCTGCTAAATACTATTCGCATACCCGCACCGATCTAAATGGGGAAATCAATGAGCAACGCAATTGCGAACCTCGTGGCGACACCCACGCTCGGTGCGGTGCAACCGCAGGCGATCGACGTGTCCGACGTGCACAAGAGGTACGGCGACGTACGGGCCGTCAACGGCATCGACCTGCGGATCGCCCCCGGCGAGGTGGTCGCGCTGCTCGGGCCCAACGGCGCGGGCAAGTCCACGCTCGTCGACATGATCCTGGGGCTCAGCCGCCCCGACCGCGGCGAGATCCGCGTCTTCGGGCACACCCCCCGGGAGGCCATCACCCGGGGCGTCATCGGGGCGACGCTCCAGGACGGCGCGCTGCTCGACGACGTGTCGATCCGCGAGCTGCTCACGATGGTGGCGTCGTTGCACGCCGCCCCGCTGCCCATCGCCGAGGTGCTGCGCCGCACCGACCTCACCGACATCGCCGACCGCCGCACCCGGCTCTCGGGTGGGCAGCGCCAGCGGCTGCGGCTGGCGATGACCCTCGTGTCCGACCCGAAGCTGCTGGTGCTGGACGAGCCGACGGTGGCGATGGACGTCGAGTCGCGCCGCGTGTTCTGGGCCGCCATGCGGGAGTTCACCGACTCCGGGCGCACCGTGGTGTTCGCCTCCCACTACCTGGAGGAGGCCGAGGAGTTCGCCGACCGGGTGGTGCTCGTACAGGCCGGCAGGATCATCGCCGACGGCACGGTCGCGGAGATCCGCTCCGTGGTGGCGGGCCGCTCGCTGTCCGCCACCGTGCCGGACACGACCGTGCAGCAGTTGCGCCTGCTGCCCGGCGTGGTGAGCGTCGAGTCCCGCGGCCAGCGCTTCGAACTCGTCTGCTCCGACTCCGACGCCGTCGCCCGCGAGCTGTTCGCCCGCCATCCCCGGGCACGCGACGTGGAGATCGGCGCCCTCGGCCTGGAACAGGCGTTCCTGGCCCTCACCGCCACGAAGGACGGGGCCGCCTGATGAGCACGGGCTTTCTCAAGATCGAAGTCAGACGGGTGGTCCGGGCCCGCAAGTTCTGGATCGTCGCGTTCCTCTTCCCGACGCTGCTCTACCTCATGCAGGCCAACCTGTTCCGCGGTGAGGTCGTCGCGAGCACCGGCATCGACTTCAGCGAGCACCTGCTGGGCGGCCTCGCCGCCTTCGGGGCGCTCTTCGTGGCGCTGAACGTGGGCACCAGGGTGGCGATCGAGCGGTCGACGGGGTGGCAGCGCCAGCTGCGCATCACCCCCCTGTCGCCCACCTCCTACCTGACCGCGAAGCTGGCCGCGGCGATGGTGGTGGCGCTGCCGGCCATCACGGCGGTGGCGCTCACCGGCGCGCTGTTGCAGGGCGTCGAGCTGCCGCTGGGCGGCTGGCTCCAGCTGGTCCTCGGCGTCTGGGTCGGCACCCTGCCCTTCGCCCTGCTGGGCGTCTTCATCGGCCAGGTCGCCACGGCCGAGAGCGTGCAGGTCCTCACCTCCGTCTCGCACATGCTGCTCGGAGTGCTCGGCGGCGCGCTGTTCCCGTCGGTCGCGTTCCCCGGGTGGCTCCAGAAGGTGTCCGCCGTGATGCCAAGCCACTGGCTGGCCGAGGTCGGGCACAGCCCGTTCGAGGCCGACTCCCGGCTCGGGCTCGCGGCCCTGGTGCTCGCCGGGTGGACCGTCGTGCTCGGCGGCGCCGTGACCCTGCGCTACCTGCGGGACAGCGCCCGCGTCTGACGTCCGCGACCGCCCGGACCTCCGCACGACGAACGTACGCATCGCTACGACGAGGGATTGCATCGTGAAGAAGAACTCCTGGCAGATACTGCGCAAGGGCGGGCAGGGCGGTCTCACGCTCACCGTCGACTTCACCAGCACCGGCCGCACCCAGGCGTGCTTCCGCGACCTGGTCCCCCTGTTGAGCGCGCCCGGCGAGATCTGGGAGACCGTGGCGCCAGCCAACGGCGCCGAGGAGACCATGTCCGGCGCGGACTACGTCGAGCGGTGGGCGAAGGGCGTCCGCCGACGGGAACGCACCGTCGACACCGTGATCGGCTACTGCGTGGGCGCGGTCTTCGCCGCTCCCCTCGCGTCCCGGCTGGCCGAGACACAGGACGAGGCGCCCCGGCTGATCCTGCTCGACCCGGAGCTGCCGAACATCGTCGGGCTCTACCGGGACTTCCACGCCGCCGCGGACGCGCTGCGCAGCATCCTCTCCCCGGAGGAGATCGCCGCGTTCCACGCCGACGGCCAGGCGGTACGGGAGAAGCACGGGATCGAGGACCTCACCCTCATCGGTCCGGCGCTCGCCGGGATCTTCCGCGACGCGATCGACGTGGCGGGCCGCAGGCTCGGGCTGGACGACGACGTCCGGGGCGATCTGGGCGGCAGCTTCGCGTCGTTCGTCGGCTACCTGCGGGCGGCGGCGGAGATCGACCCGATCCCGCGGTGGGAGACGGCGACGGCGATCACCTCCGCCCACTCCACGCAGCGGGAGCAGGTCTTCGGGCAGACCATCCGGCTCGACGTCGACCACGACCAGATGCTGCGCCACCCCGACGTCGCCGCCGCGGTCTCCGGGCTGATGACCGGTGCGGACGCCGGCCTGCGAGTGGCGGGGTAGCGCGGTGGCACCGGGCTCCGCGGGCCACGAGCCCGCGCTCTTCACCGACCTGTTCGCCGAGCAGGTGCGGCGTACCCCGGACGCCACCGCCGTCGTGTGGGGCGAGCACCGCAGGACGTACGCCGAACTGGACGCCGAGGCGAACCGGCTCGCCCACCGGCTGGTGGCGCTCGGCGCGGGACCGGAGCGGCTCGTCGCGATCGGGATCCGTTCGGCGCACCTGGTGGTGGCCGCGCTGGCCACCCTCAAGGCCGGGGCGGCCTACCTGCCGCTGGACCTGAGTCACCCGCCGCAGCGGCTGGAGCACATGCTCACCGACGCGCGGCCCATGCTGCTGCTGACCACCGCCGCCGACCGGCACGCCCTGCCGGCGTACGACGTGCCGCAGGTCCTGCTCGACGACCCGCAGGCGTACGCCGGGCAGCCGGACACCGACGTCACCGACGCCGAGCGGCTCGCCCCGCTGCGGCCCGCCAACACCGCGTACGTCATCTACACCTCCGGCTCCACCGGCAGCCCGAAGGGCGTGGTGATCGAACACCGCCAGCTCGGCACGTACCTGCGCCACGTCGTGCGGTCCTACCCCGGCGTACGCGGCCGGGCGCTGCTGCACTCCTCGTTCGCGTTCGACCTGACGGTCACCGCGTTCTACGCGCCGCTGATGACGGGCGGCTGCGTGCACCTCGGGGCCCTGGAGGAGATGGGCACGCCCGCCGCCGGACCGGCCGGGCAGCAGCGCCCCACCTTCGTGAAGGTGACGCCCTCGCACATCCCGCTGCTCACCGCGCTGCCGGCCGAGGCGTCCCCGACCGGGGAGCTGATGGCCGGCGGTGAGCTGCTGCTCGGCGAGACCGTCGACGCGTGGCGCCGCCGGCACCCCGGCGCGCGGGTCATCAACGAGTACGGCCCGACGGAGACGACCGTCGGGTGCAGCACCGTGGTCATCGAACCCGACCAGCCGGTGCCGCCGGGGCCGCTGCCCATCGGCCAACCCATGCCCGACGTGCGCTACCACGTGCTGGACGACGAGCTGCGCCCCGTGCCGCCCGGCGAGATCGGCGAGCTGCACATCGCCGGTGGCCAGCTGGCCCGGGGCTACCTGCACCGGCCGGGCCTGACCGCCGAGCGGTTCCTGCCCGACCCGTTCGGCCCGCCCGGCTCGCGCATGTACCGCTCCGGCGACCGGGTCCGCCCCACCCACGACGGCGAGTACGAGTTCTGCGGGCGGGTCGACAACCAGGCCAAGATCCGCGGCTACCGCATCGAGCTGGGCGAGATCGAGGCGACGCTGCTGCGCCGTCCGGAGGTACGGCACGCGGCGGTGGTGATCCGTACCGACGCGCCGGAGGTCAAGCAGCTCGTCGCGTACGTCGTGCCAGGGGAGGGCGTGCGCGTCGACGCGCAGCAGGTGCGCAAGGACCTCGCCGAGACGCTGCCGGAGTACATGGTGCCGAGCGCCGTGGTGAGCCTCCCGGCGCTGCCGCTGACCGTGAACCGCAAGCTCGACACGGCGGCCCTGCCGGCGCCGGAGGTCGAGGCGGCCCCGGGCGGGCGGGCGCCGGCCGACGAGTTGCAGGCGCTGCTGTGCGAGCTCTTCGCCACCTACACGGCCGTCTCCTCGATCGGCGTCGACGACGACTTCTTCGTCCGGGGCGGCACCAGCCTCGGCGCCGCCCAACTGGTCAACGAGGCACGCCGGCGCGGGCTCACCCTGTCCCTGCGCGACGTGCTGGAGAACCGGACCGTGGCGCGACTCGCCGAGGTCTGCGCCGACACCGACCGAGGGGACGAGTGAGCATGAGCATCGCAGCCAGCAGGAAGGAAGCAGCCATGTGGCTGCTGGAGCGGCTGGTGCCGGACACCGGGGTCAACAACGTCGCCGTCGCCTTCGAGGTGACCGGCCGGATCGACCGCGGGCTGTTCACGGCGGCGCTGCGGGCGGTCCTGGCCCGCCACGAGGTGCTGCGCACCGTGTTCCGCTCCGACGACGCGACGCTGACCCGGGAGGTGCTCGCCGCCGACCAGCTCGACGTGCCGGTGGTGGACGTCCCGGCCGGCGACGACGGGATGGACGCCGACCTGACCGCGTTCGCCGCCGAGCCCTTCGCGATCGACGGCCGCCCCCTGGTGCGGGCGGGGATCCGCGCGGGATCGGACGCCGACGTGTGCTGCGTCGTCGTGCACCACCTGAACTTCGACGCCATGTCGACCACGATCCTGCTCCGCGAGCTGCTCGTCGCGTACGAGAGCCTGGCGGCGGGCGGCCGGCCCGACGACGCCCCGGTGGCCGCGCTCGCCGAACGCGCGCCGAACGAGCGCAGCGTCGCGTACTGGCGGAAGAACCTCGACGGGCTGCGGGCCGCCGAGGCGGGCCTGTGGTGCGCCCGGCCGCCCGTCGGGGCGCCGTCCCTGCGGGCCCGGACCGTCCACCACGAACTCTCCGCGCCGGCCCGCGCCGTGGTACGCCGGTTCCAGCGCGAACTGCGCGCCTCCGAGGCGGTGGTGCTGCTCGCGGCGTACTCGCTGCTGCTCGCCCAGCACGGCGCGGGCTCCGACGTGGTCATCGGCACGCCGGTGAACATCCGGGACCAGCGCAGCATGAACGCCATCGGCTACCACGCGAACCTGGTGCCGCTGCGGGTACGGCTCGACCCGGACGCCGACTTCCGCGCCATCGTGAAGCAGACGCGCAGCACCTTCCTGGAGGCGATCAGCCACGCGGACGTACCGCTGGAGCACGTCTCCCCTGCCGTGCTCGGCGACGCGCCGTCGTCGTGGCGCAGCTCGTTCTTCCGGCACCTGTTCAACTACGTGCCCGGCACGGTAGACGCCTCGCTCACGCTGACCGGGATGCCGCTGCGGCACGTCATGGTGGAGAACGGCTACAGCCGCTTCGACCTGGAGTTCTTCATCATGCCGGGCCCGGACGCGACGACCGTCCGTGCGGCGTTCTGCGTCGACGCCTTCGACGCCGCCGACGTCGAGCTGCTGCTGGAGCGCTACGACGCGCTGCTCGTACAGCTCGGCGAGGAGCTGGACCGGCCGGTGGCGCGGCTGTCCCGCCTCGGCGCGAGTGACCTCGCCCTGCCGGCGTCGCCGACGCCGGGGGCCGCCACGGCGTCCGTACTCGACGCGGTGCACGCGACGGTCGCCGCGAACCCGGACCTCGTCGCCGTGCAGGACGACGGCGACGCCGTGTCGTACGGCCGGTTGTGGTCGGCGGCGCTCGCCACCCGGGACCTGGTCGCGGCCTCGGGCGGGGACACGGTCGCCGTGCTGGCGCCGCGCGGCGCGCAGCTGGCCGCGGCGTGGCTCGGGGTGTGGCTGGCGGGCGCCCGCTGCGTCCTGCTCGACCCGGCCCAGCCGATCCCCGACCTCGCGGCGCGGCTGGCCGACTCGGGTGCCGCCCCGGTGCTGGCGGCCGAGGGCCTCCCCGTGCCCGGCGCCGTGCCCATCCCCGCCGTCCCCACCGCCGCCGACGCGATCCGCACCGAGGCGCCGTCCGGTGCCGACCTCGACGCGGTGGCCTACCTGGAGTACCACCTCGACGCGCCCGCGCCGCTCGCGGTGACGGTCACCCACCGGGCCCTGGCCGGGGCCGTCGCGCGGCTCGTCGAGCGGGTCGCCACCGGGCCGGCCGTCGCCGCCTGGCTGAGCAGCGCCGCGACCGACGCGGCGCTGACGGAGCTGCTGGTCGCGCTGAGCACTGGCGGCCGGGTCGTCGTCGCCCCCGACCGGGCCCGCGCCGACGGCCACGCGCTCGGTGAGCTGGTCCAGCGGCACGGGGTGACGGTGGTGCAGGCGCCGCCGGCGGCGTGGCGTCAGGTGGTCGAGCACGCCGGTGACCGGCTCGCGGGACGCGCCGTCCTGGTGTCGCACGAACCGCTGCCCCGCCCGCTGGCCGCGCAGGTGCGCGCCGCCGGCGGCACCCCGCACCACGGTTACCGCACGCCCGGCGTCGCCGGGTACGCCGCACTCGGCGGCGGGGACACGGCGGGCGTCGTCCCCACCGGCCCCGTGTTCGTCACCGAGCCCGGCACCGGGCACGAGCTGGGCATCGGCGTACGCGGGGAGCTGTGCGTCGCGGGCGCCCTCGCCTCCGGCTACCACAACCGGCCGGAGCTGACCGCCGCGCGCTTCGGCGAGCACCCGACGTACGGGCGGTTCCACCGCACCGGCGACCTCGCGCGCCTGCTTCCCGACGGCCGGGTCGACGTCGTCGGCCCGCTGTCGGCCCACGTACGCGTCGCCGGCCAGCGGATCCATCTCCGCGACGTCGAGTCCGTCCTCGCCGCCCACCCGGACGTGGAGGCGGTCGCGGCCGTCGGGTCCCCGGCCCACACGCCGGACGCCACGGACGCCACGGACGCCACGGACGCCGGTGACCCGCCGGACGTCACGGTCGTCGCGTTCGTCGAGTCCCGCAAGCCCGACATCGCGGAGCGGCTGCGTGAGCACGCCCGCGCCGCCCTGCCGCTCACGCCCGAACTGGTCGTGCTGAACCAGCTGCCGGTGACCGTGGCGGGCACCGTGGACCGCACGGCCCTCGTCTCGCTCGCCGCCACGAGGGCGTCGGCCGACGTCGAGCCGCCGGACGAGACGACCGCCGCCCTCGTCGGGATCTGGACCGAGATGCTCGACCGGCCGGGCCTGCACGCGGACTCGAACTTCTTCGCCAGCGGCGGTCACTCCCTGCTGGGCGCCCAGCTCGTGCAGCGGGTGCGGACCGACCTGGCGATGCCGGTCCAGCTCGCCGACCTGTTCGCCAACCCGACGCCACGGCAGCTCGCAGAGCATCTGCAGGACGCGTTCTGGGACGACGACGAGGACGACGACTGACCGATCGCTCAACCCACACACCGTCTCGAACGTCAGCAGAGGAGGCTCGGCGTGACCGTCGACGTCCAGCCCACACGCAGTACCGACCGTTCGATCGTCCTGACCCGCGAGGAGAACATCGAGGTCGACACGATCGCCCGCTACCTGGCGGGCCGGCCGCCGCGCCTGGTGGACGCGGCCGCCTGGCTCGCGTCGGCCCGTGAACTGTCCAGCAACCTGCCCGTACGGCTGCGTCAGATGGTGCGGCGCTTCGCCTGGGATCCGGGGCCCGACGCCGTGCTGCTGGTGCGGAACCTGCCCGTGGACGCCGACGAGCTGCCCGCCACGCCCACCGTGGCCGGCTCGGCGCAGCGGGAGTCCACCGTGTCCGCCGCCGCGCAGGTGCTCCTCGGGCTGCAACTCGGGGAACTCATCGCCTTCAAGGAGGAGAAGAGCGGCGCGCTGGTGCAGGACGTCGTGCCGGTGCCCGGCATGGAGAAGTTCCAGGGCAACGCGGGCTCGGTGATGCTGTCCATGCACGTGGAGAACGCCTTCCACGTCTACCGCCCGGACTACGTCGGGCTGCACTGCCTGCGCAACGACCACGACAACGTGGCCGGTCTCCAGGTGACGTCGATCCGCAACGCGCTGCCCCTGCTGTCCGAGCAGGTCCGCAGGGTGCTGCACGAGCCGCGGTTCGTCACGGAACCGCCGGCGTCCTTCGGTGACCTGCGCAGTGCGCCGGAGCCGCACGGCATCCTCAGCGGCAGTTTCGAGGACCCGGACGTCCAGGTCGACTTCGAGAGTTCGTTCCCTCTCGACCCCGAGGCAACGCAGGCACTGTCGATGCTCGGCGACGCGCTGCGCACCGTCCGCCAGACGTTCATCCTGGAGCCCGGTGACCTCGCGTTCGTCGACAACCGGCTCGCCCTGCACGGCCGGACCGAGTTCACGCCCCGCTACGACGGGCGCGACCGGTGGCTCCAGCGGATCTTCGTGCACCGCGACTTCCGGCGCTCCCGGGCCCTGCGCCCGGACGACGGCAACGTGCTCACCAGCGGGAGCTGACCCGCCGGCCCGCAGCCGGAACCCCGACGCGGTGTCCGTACGCGACGGACGCCCTCGTCGACGACAGCAGGACGACGCGGTGGTGGGACCTCCGAGACCCGGAGGCCCCACCACCGCGTCTTCGTCGTGCCCGGAAAATGCGCGCTGATTTGACGACCACGAATGGTTCAGGCGACCGGGAAACGAACGCACGAGAATGCGTACCGGCGCCCGCCGTTACCGATCCGCACACGCGCGGGGGCACCGTTCCCGCATTCGTCCGTGCCGGTGTCACAGGACCCGGATGACGAACTCACGCCCCACCACGAACCAACAATGCCTGACCAGCAACTCCACACTG
>NZ_JBICTM010000006.1:0-499235 GCF_043197615.1 Micromonospora sp. NPDC049048
GCTCATCGGGATACTTCTTCGGTGCTGCCACGGATGACTCCCTTCAGCTCCATCAGAGCATGATCGAAAGCCTCCGAGCTACCGGGGGAACCTCAGGCGTCGTGGGCCGCCTAACCAAGTGCGGGATGTAGGTCGCGTGGCCACACGAGCAACCAAAGCGGTGCATGCCAGGCGAGACTCGCCGCAAGTAGACGGATCCCCCGACTACCGGCAGCCGGGGACGGATCGTCATCCGAGGTTGCAAACGTGGCCGGACGATGCCCGACGACCTCCACAAGAGTTCGTAAGCGAGGGTGTCGAGCCTCGGTGGCGACCGCCGTTACCGGGGAAGCGGGTTGGCGACGTAGACGCCCTTGCCTTGCCGGCCGTCGATCAGTCCTTCGGCCTTGAGCAGCAGCATGGCGGCCCGGATCACGGTGTTGCTGACCTCGTAGTGCTCGCAGAGGGCAGCGAACGACGGCAGCTTGTCGCCCGGCTTCAACTGGCCGGAGCTGACCTGCTCGCGGATATCCCGGGCGACCTGTAGGTAGGCAGCTTCAGACATAGGTGGTGCTCCCAGCTTGGCGGCTGGTGCAAGCAGACCACACCGAACGCTCGACTTACAACGCTATGTGTCGTAGCTGTTGACCCTGCGCACATTGCGTCCTAAGTTGCTCGTGGGGCTACCCAGCTTGGCGGCCGGGTCGTCCTGCCGTGGGTGCCCTGTCTCCGGAGACGGCTGACCGGGTGCCCACGGGATCGCCAGCGCCGGCGGGAAGCGTGATGACCAGACCGAACGATGCAACTGATCCGACCGCAGGTGCCGCGCGCAACGCCGGCTACGACCAAAGGCGGGACAACCGCCGGCGGCGCGTGTTCTACGACGAATACGTCTTGGCAGCAGCGCTCACCCTCGCGCGCCGGCACCGACCTATCTGGTCATGGCGGCACTGGCGGCGCATCTGCCGCTGCGGAAGCGATCTACCCTGTCGAAGCCGCCATCCCATCCCGATCAACCGCGGCCACTGGCCGAGCCCGGACGCGCCACGATGACGACGCACCTTCCGGTCACACCGGCTTGGGCGTGTGGCGACTGCGGTGCCGACTGGCCCTGCCAGCCTCGGCGGCGCGAGCTGCGAGCCGAGTACGAAGGCGCCCCGGTGTCGCTGGCCCTCTACCTGGCCGCCCAGCTCGTCGACGCCGCCCAGGACCTGGCCCACGTTCCCGCCGGCCGCCTGCACCGTCGATTCCTCGGCTGGACCCGATGAGCATCCTGCGACCCGGCGACGAGAAGTTCCACTACAGCGACGGCTCCCACAAGTGGATCCCACCCGACCCCGACTACGACCAGGAGATCTGGAACGAGCAGGTCCGCCAACACAAGGAAGGCCACCTCAGAAACGAGCAGCCCAAGGTCCGCATCCAGCGCCTCGTCTGACGCCAGCAGTACAGCAGCGAAGTACAGCAGCCGTGCCAGCCGAACCCGGTCGAGAAGCGCGCCAGCAGCCCGGATGACCTCGAACCACGCCGCAGAAGGCCGGCTCGCCGGCAATCCATAGGTTCAGGGTTCGAGTCCCTGGCGGCCCACTCCTCCGCTGGTCGGCGGCCCTTCGTGGGGTCGCTTGGGCTGTGATCTTGGTTCGTGTATCAGCAAGTGCAGCTGCGCCCGTCGGTCCAGCGCCAGGTCGGCCAGGGACGAGACGCAGGCCCACCCGTCTGTACCTACCCCGGAGGTGGTCATGCGGACCGTCAACTTCACCCAGCTACGGCAGAACCTGGCCGCCGAACTCGACAGCGTCATCAACGACGCGGAGGAAGTAGTGGTGACCCGGTCGGGACACGAGCCGGTGGTCATCGTGCCGCTCGCCGAGTACGAGTCGATGAAGGAGACCGACCTCCTTCGCAACCCGGCCAACGCCGCAGCCCTGCGCCGCTCGATCGCGGAGCTTGAGGAGGGCGACGCGGCCGAGCGGGACCTGGTCGACCCGGCCTCCGTTACCGTGTAGATCTCCATCGTGATGGCGAACTGGGGCGCCAGGCTGGGCCGGCGGCGTCCCGGGCGGTGGCCTGGGCGGCTACTCACGGTGTAGATCAACCCGATTCTCAAGCTGACGGTCAGCGCTACCTAGGATTACGTCCGTGCCTCACTGGTCTGAGACTGCGCGCGTCGCCGAGGAACGGGGCGACTGGGACCGAGCAATCGCAGTGGTCGGTGCTGTTGCGGAGTGCTACAGCACCGACCACGAGCGCCATAACGCACACCTGTGGCACATGGATCTACTTGCTCGCGCCGGCCGTTATGTCGAGCTGGCGACTCTCGGCCAAGGTGATGTGCATGCGCGCAGGCGGCTGAACCGGCTGCTCTGCGCGGGTGGCCGCTTGGAGGATCTGCGACAGCGAGCGCGTTCCGGAGATGGCGGACGCCGGCAGCCGTAAGTAGGTTCAGCGGCGGTGGTCGTACAGCGAGGCAGCCCGGCGGGCTCTGGGCAGCCAGCGACACCAGATCTGGCGGGATCGGGAACGTCGCACGGTTGATCTACGGTGCTCTCGTGCTCCCCCGAAACGCGAAGATCATCGATCAGGTCCGCGACGAGGCGCTGCGCCGCGACATCCCCGCTGCCGACGTGGAGCACTGGCTAGGGCTCGCCCGCCCGTCCGCCCTCCTGACGCAGGGGGGTGACGGGCCGGTCGTAGGCGCTATCCGTGGACCCGTGATGCTTCCGGCCGACGCCGAGGACCCCGAGTTCCCCTTGATCGCCACCATCGACTGCGCTGCTCTTCCGGCAGACGTGACCGACCTTCCACTACCATCCGACGGCCAACTGCTGCTGTTCGGCTGGCCCGAAGAAAGCGGCTGGGGCGAGGTCATGTACGTGCCGGCAGGCGTGGCAGTCGAGGAGCGAGAGCAGTATTCGCCCGACTTCCCTCCGGACGACGAGGAATTCGCCGAGGTCTACGCGGAGATTCCACAGGGCGACCTGCACCTCACGGTCGACATATCTCTGCCCTACGTCAAGACGATCCCGGGGCCCCCGTGGTCTCCGCCGCTGCCGGGAGATCCCCCATTCGAAGAAATGACCGAGGTGTGGAAGGAAGTCCTGCACGACGTGCCGGACGGCATGTTCTCTTATGGAGGCTGGACGACGCCGCTGCTGTTGGGCGGCTACGGCACTGAATGCAACGGTTTCAACCCCGCGTGGTTGGGCGCCAACCCCTCCGGCTGGTCCTGCTACGACGGGCCAGTGCGCGGTGGCGGGCCCCCCGACCATGGTGACTGGGTTCTGCTTGCCGAGTTCCACGGCGGCAGACAAGGCGGCGCGAGCATCCACTGGGTGATCCAACGTGCCGACCTGAAGGAGCGACGTTTCGACCAGGCCAGCGTCCTCGTCTACTGGAATCCGTGAGGCCGGACGAGCACGGTCGGAACGGCCTGGGGCGTCGCCGGGAGGTCTTGCCTGACGAGCGATACCTGTCAGGGATTTTTTTGACTCTGTAGTACGTCGAGAGGCGATGAGGGCCGCCGCCCTGGCCAGGGGCCGGATCGACCCGATTCAGGATGATCTGTCGCGACGTCCGGCCAGGGTTCGAGTCCCTGGCGGCCCATTTACAAGCACCCGCGACGCCGACGAATCCGTTCAGCAGGCCAAGAACCCAGAATGGCAGCTCACAGACCGTGATGGCGCTTGAGGTCAAGGAGTCGCCTGGGCCAGGCAAGCAGGCAAGATGGTGGCGTGATGACCGAGCCCGTCGCCGCAGACCGGATGGAGTTGGTGAACGACCTGGAGGGGCTGCCCGGCAGTTCCGGCGGCTGTCTTCTCGCTCTGAGATTGGAGGTTCCGGTCTGCCTTCGCGCCGGCGACGTCTGGTGGGCCGAGGACGAGGTGCTGTACGTCCAGCGAGGTGACCTCCCGGCTGTGGCGCATCGAGGTCGCCTCGAATGGCGCCGGAAGTGGTAGTGCGAGGGTCCGAGACGCCGACTTCCTGATCAGGCTTGGCACGTGTCGGCTAGCCATCGCTCGATGGCGGCAAAGTCGGGATCGGACAGTCCAACCCGCGGGTCCACACGGTGGAGGAGTGCGTGCCCGGGATGGTTGGCGGCTACCCAGGCTCGATCCACGTCGCTGATCTCGTCGTCGACCCACACGAAGGGCCGTCCGGCCGCCCAGGCGACCAGGGCCTTGGTCTTCCAGTGCAGCCGCCGGATCGGTTGCTCCTCGTCCTCTTCCGGCCAGTCGAGGACCGGCAGTTCCGGTAGGCCGATTCGCGGTGCCACGTCCTCGTTCGCATCGGCCATCCACGTGGTGGCCCAGACCAGATCGCACCCGAGCGCGCTGAGCCGCTTGCCGTGCACCGGATCGAGCCTCGACAGGAGGGGGTTGGAGATCCCGTCCCATTGGCCGGTCGCTCCGGCCCTGGCTGCGTATCCTTCGGGGGCCTCGGGCAGCCCTCCACCAATCGGGATGAGTGGACCGTCCACGTCGAGGAAGAGCAAGGGACGCTCGGCACCAGCGGTCACCGTCGCACGATAGCGATCCCGGCCGACGAGGTTGGATCAACCGGCATGGCGGTCTGCTCACCGGGGCGGACCGGCGTCAACCGACTCGGCGTCCAGCAGGTCGGCTGCATCCCCGACGGTGGCCACGAACTCGTCCCGGTGGGATCCTGGCGGCGAAGACCTTGCCCAGGTCCTCGGGGAAGGGATGGTCAGCCCGCCTGAACGCGAAGACGATCACCAGGTCGCCGTCCAGGTAGGCGTACGTGGAGACGTTGTCGACGGTCTCCCCCACCGCAAGAACCAGAACCGCTTTCGCCCGCCTCCGTCGTTTCCGGGGCTGACGGACGGACCGGTGCCGGGTCGGACCAAGCTCGACCCGGCACGCAGGGCGCGAGCATCTTCCGGGGCGGTTCCGGGGGAAACCCTGTGGTCAGGGCTGCCGGGAGGGCGAAGGATCGACCAGCATGACGAAGCAAACGGTCTCCGCCCTGCGCCGCTGCATCCGGCAGACGTACGGCACCGTCATGTGGCGCAGGCTCGGTGTGGCGGTGATCGCGGTGCCGTCCGCCATGCGGACCATCGCGTCCCGTCGGTTCGTGTCGGGCGTGCTTGCGCTGCCGTTCGCGGCGGCGGCGACCGCCGTCACTGCCGTACTCGCCGGACTGATGCTGGTCAACGTCGGCTATCCGCTGCGGCCCCTCCTCGGCCTGGACGGTCACGACGGGAGCGTCTGGGCCAGCACGTACTACGACGCCTGGGGCGGCCCCACGCTGGCAGGCGCCTGGGCGGTGCACGGCGTCGGCGCGATGTTGTTCGTCTTCCCACTGCTGGGCTGGGTGGTCCGCGGCCTGCTGCGGGTGCAGGCCGTCCTCACCGGCACGGCGCCCGCGGCGGTCGGGGCAGCGAGCGCGGTTCTGGCGCCCACGCGGGTCCGGCAACCTGCTCCGCGACGTGCCGGGACGACGCGACGCCCCGGGACGACGCCAGGTGCCGGGACGACGCCACCTGCCGAAACGATGCGACGTGCCAGGACCATGCGACGCGCCGGGACGATGGGACAGGCCAGGGCGCTACGGCGCCGGGCCGGTGTGACCGCAGCGGCGCTCCTGTCGGCGTACGGCTTCGCTCTGCTCGCCCACGCGGCGGGAATCGGCGACAACGTGCTCTGGTTGCCGCGTGACTTCCGCAGCGGACTGGCACTGGCCGTCGTACTCGCGCCCGTCGCCGTCGCCGCGCTGACGGCCCGAGTCTGGTGGCGCCCGGTGCCCGGCACGGTCCGGGCGTAGCAGGTCCCGCGTACCCGGGGAGCACAAGCGGGCGTTGCGGCCCGGCTGCCGCCGATCGTGGGCGAGGATTTCGGTGATCGGTCGCCCGACAGCCGGGCCGTACGAGGTTGCGGAAGTCCCCTGTCCCACCCTCGCCGTCGTGGATCTGCACCTGGTGGTGTGCCGTGCCCTGTGCGCCGTCACCTGTGTGCTGTGCTGGGCGTGCGGTGTGTGCGGGGAGTCGAACCCCTGCGCCTGCCCTCGGCGCGCCAGGAGTGAGCCGGATTACCCGCCGGCTCTCGGGTTCGTGCACGCCTCCACGTCGGCTACCTGCTCCGCAACTCGTCAGTCCAGCAGCTCGACCTCCCAGTTCGTACGCTGGATCAGCGTGTCGACCTCGCGCAGCTGCCGGGCGAGGTCGTCGGCCTGCCTGCGCAGCTCCGCCACCGGCAGCGCCGGGACCATCTTCAGCTCCGATCGCAGCTGCCGGTACGCGCGCTGGCCCTCGCCGGCCGCGGCGTCCGCCGCCGACGTGACCACGTTGTGGCGCAGACGGAGCACGTCGCGGCGCGCGAGTGCGTCGGTGAGCGTGCCGCCCTCCAGTGCGGTGGCGGCGTTGGTGCGGTTGATCCGCCGGATCAACGATTCCAGTTCGCCGAGCACCTCGCCCGCCTCCGCGAGGAGAGCCGAGGCGTCCTCAGCGGGTGCCTCGCCCTCCTGGTAGCGGGCGCTGGCGGTGATGCGGGCGCGGAGTTGTTCGGCGCGGCGCGCCGCATCCGCGCGCAGCGCAAGTGCCTCAGCAAGCTTCATGGGCACCAGTATGGCCAGCGAAGATCAGCACCGCTCGCCCATTTTTCCGCCGCTGTCGACACGACCGTCGGCACATTTCGGCGGCACGTGGGCCGTGCATGCTCGTCGAGCATCGATGCGAGGGCGGCCACCGGGGGCGGAGAGCGGCACCCTCACGAGGAGCCGTGGGTCAGAGGGAGATGACGACCTTCGCCCGCGCGTGTTCGCCTTCGAGGTACCGGATGGCCTGGGGCACTTCGTGCAGCGGGTAGGTCCGGTCGATGACCGGGGTGAGGCGGCCGGCCTCGGCGTGGGCGCGGAGCGTGTCGAGGTGCTGTCGGCTGGGTGCCGTGGCGAGGGTGACGATGCGCTGCCGTACGAAGGGTGCCAGCAGCCGCCCGCGCGCGAGGAGCCAGACGGGTCCGATGAGGCTGCCGCCCCGGTACACGCCGCCGCCGGAGAGCACCAGCGTCCCGGTCGGGGTCAGCGCCCGCCGGAGCGCGGTGAGTGAGCGGTTGCCGACCAGGTCGAACACGACGTCGTGGCGGCGGGCGGTGCGGGTGAAGTCCTCGCGGGTGTAGTCGACCACGTGGTCGGCGCCGAGGGAGCGGACCAGGTCGACGTTGCGGGTGCTGCACACCCCCGTCACGGTGGCGCCGAGCGCCTTGGCCAGTTGGACGGCCAGGGTGCCCACGCCGCCGGAGGCGCCGTTGACGAGGACGCGGTGGCCGGGCTCGACCTGCCCGACGTCGCGCAGCCCCATGAGCGCGGTGACGCCGGCCAGGGGCAGGGCGGCCGCCTGCTGCGGCGTCAGGTTCGTCGGCTTCGGCGCGACCATGGTCGCCGGCACGCACACGTACTCGGCGAAGGCGCCGTTGGCGTCGCCGAGGTCGCCGAAGACGGCGTCGCCTGGGCGTACCTGTCGGACATGGGCGCCGACGGCCTCGACCGTGCCGGCGAAGTCGCGGCCACGGATGCGCGCCCGGGGCCGCGACCGGCCCATGGCCAACCGCGCCATCCGGGGATCGCCCCGCATGGCATGCCAGTCGTACGCGTTGAGCGCGGCGGCCCCGATCCGCACGAGCACCTCGTCGGCTGCCGGCACCGGCGTGTCGACGTCCGCGAGTGTGAGTGTCTCCGGCGGGCCGTACCGGTCCTGGACGATCGCCTTCATCTTCACTCCCCTCAAGGTGTACGGCGTACACCTGATGGAACCGATGCTAGGTGTACGCCGTACACTCGTCAAGGCGGTTATGGTTTCAACCGCCGCCGAGACGAGGACGCGAGTTGGCTGACCAGGCTGGAACGCTGCGCCGGACGCCGCTGAGCAGGGACCGGATCCTGCGCGCCGCCGTCGCCCTCGCCGACGAGGCCGGGATCGGGTCCCTCAGCATGCGCAACCTCGCTCAGGACCTGGGCGTCGTGCCGATGGCCCTCTACAAGCACGTGGCCAACAAGGACGAGCTACTCGACGGCATGATCGACGTCGTCGTCGGCGAGATCGACCCGCCGGCACCCGGGTCCGACTGGAAGCACGAGGTCCGTCGACGCATCCTCTCGGCGCGACAGGTGCTGCGGCGGCACCCCTGGGTGCCGCTCGCGATCGAGTCGCGGAACATGGCGACGCCGGTCGTCCTCGCCTACCTCGACTCGATGGTCGGCACCCTCCGGGCCGGCGGGTTCTCCACCGACCTCGCCCACCACGTGATGCACGCGATGGGCAGCCGGATCCTTGGCTTCAGCCAGGAACTCTTCGACGCCTCGCGCGACGCCGGCCGGTCCGGCGCGACCAGTCCCGATCCGCCGGCGGCCCTACCGCCGGAGGTCGCAGCCCGGTTCCCGCACCTCGCGGAGATCTCCACGGCGGCGTCCCACGACGACGAGTCGGTGGTGGGACAGGGCTGCGACGACCAGTTCGAGTTCGAGTTCGCGCTGGACCTGCTGCTCGACGGCATCGAACGGCTGCACCAGCAAGGCTGGACGTCGCGCCGATCCTGATGACGGACGCCGCCGTTCAGCTCGCCAGGTCGACGCCCACGCCGGGCTGGACGCCTCAGGGGGTGTACGGCGTGTCCGTGTGGCCGACCTCGACGAGCCGGCTGCCGCTGAGCTCGTAGACGGCCGTACGCCGGACGGCGACCTCCGCCGAAGACGCGTCCTCGGGGCGGGTCAGGTAGACCACCGTCGCCCGTCGCGACTTGATCGAGACCGACTCGACCGGCGTACGGTCGCCGATGTCGACCATGGTGACGTAGACGGGCTTGCCGTCGATGTTGCCGTACATCACGATCTGCCAGAACTTGCCGGTCCCGCCGCCGTCCATCAGCACCGGGACCACCGCGTCGGCCGCGTCGTCGCCGGTCAGGTCGCCGATGGCGCACGGCTGCTGCATGTGGACGACGGTGCCGTCCTCGCCGGACCACATGCCGTCGACCAGCGGGATCGGATCCGGGTAGCCGTTGTACCGCTCGGATCCGTTACCGAGGACGGCGGTCTTGAGCTGCGCGCAGGTGAGCGCCCGGAGCGTGGCGGGCGCTCCGGACGTGTCGGGTACGGCCGAGGGCGCCGGGTCCGCTGTTCCGTCGTCCACGCTGACGGTGCTGGCCGTCGGCTGCCCCGAGGCAGCCGGGTCGGGGTCGTCCGCCGGGGTGTTGATCGTGACGCATCCGGTCAGCGCCGCCACCAGGGCGAGCGCCGCGACGGGCAGCAGGGTCCTACGCATTGATCTTCCCTCTCCTTCAGGTGGCCCGGAGCGTAGTGCGCCTCCGCCACGGTCGGCCCCACCTGCGGCGGGCGCTGTCGGCTCCCGCCGGGAGCCGAGGAGAGTCGCACCGGCAGCCGTACGACGTCGGGGCCGTCAGTGGCCGACGCCGAGCCGGCCGGCGAGGGTGCCGTGGATGCGGGCGCTGGGGCGGTTCAACTCGATGATCTCGACGGTCTTGCCGCGGGCGGCGTACTTGGTGGTGATCGCGTCGAGGGCCGCGACGGAGGAGGCGTCCCAGACGTGGGCGTGCGTCATGTCGATGACCACCGAGTCGGGGTCGTTCGCGTAGTCGAACTGGCCGACGATGTCGTTGCTGGAGGCGAAGAACAACTCGCCGTGCACCGAGTAGATCCGGGTCGTCCCGTCGGGGTCGAGGACGCTTGTCACCTCCACCAGGCGGGCGACCCGGCGGGCGAAGACGACCATCGCGGTGAGCACGCCGACGATGACGCCGATGGCGAGATTGTGGCTGGCCAGGGTGGTGCCGACGGTGGTCAGCATGACGACGGTCTCGCCGTACGGCATCCGTCGGAGCGTGGCCGGGGCGACCGAGTGCCAGTCGAACGACGACACCGCGACCATGATCATGACGGCGACCAATGCCGCCATCGGGATCAGCGCCACCACGTCACCGAGCGCGACCACCAGGAACAGCAGGAAGGCGCCGGCCAGGAAGGTCGACAGCCGGGTACGGGCGCCGGACACCTTCACGTTGATCATCGTCTGGCCGATCATCGCGCAGCCGCCCATCCCGCCGAAGAACCCGGTGACGATGTTCGCCACGCCCTGGCCCCACGCCTCCCGGGTCTTGCTGGACGGGGTGTCGGTGATGTCGTCGACCAGTTTCGCCGTCAGCAGCGACTCCATCAACCCGACCAGGGCGATCCCCAGGGCGTACGGGGCGATCAGGGCCAGCGTCTCCGTCGTCCACGGGATCCGCGGTACGCCGAGCGTGGGCAGGCTGTCCGGCAGCGCACCCTCGTCACCCACAGTCGGGACCGCGACGTGGGCGGCCACCGTGACCACGGTCAGCACCACGATGGTGACCAGCGGCGCTGGCACGAGCCGGGTGACCCTGGGCAGCCCCACCATGATCACCAGTCCGACAGCCACCAACGGATACACCAGCCACGGCACGCCGAGCAGATGCGGGACCTGGGCGGCGAAGACCAGGATGGCCAGGGCGTTGACGAAGCCGACCAGCACGCTGCGCGGGATGAACCGCATCAGCTTCGCGACCCCGAGCACCGCCAGCAGGATCTGGATCACCCCGCCGAGGATCACCGCCGCCACGAGGTGGTCGAGGCCGTGTTCCCTGGCGAGGGGAGCGACCACCAGGGCGACCGCGCCGGTGGCGGCGGAGATCATCGCCGGCCGCCCGCCGCAGATCGCGATCGTCACCGCCATGGTGAACGAGGCGAAGATCCCCACCCGGGGGTCGACCCCGGCGAGGATCGAGAAGGAGATCGCCTCCGGGATCAACGCCAAGGCCACGACCAGCCCCGCGAGGGTCTCGGTGCGGAACACCTTCGGCGACAGCCAGGACGGCCGGGGCAGGCGCGGACGGGGGGCCGCGGACAGCACAGACGACATACAGCCATTTCCACTCGGGGAGCACGTCGACAGGCGTGCGTCACGCCGCCTCGACCGGGGCGGGTCAGTCAGGGTCACATCGCGTACGGACCCGACCATCGGGGTCGTCCAGGCGTCGTTGCCCAGGTCCACGCGGGCTGCGGTCGCGCAGGACAACGGCCCACCGGACCCTACTCTTCAGGTGCGGTGGAGACCCCGCCCGCATGGCGATCGTCACGACCGGACGGGCCGTCCCCGGACGGCCGAGGATGGAACGAGCCGGCCCACACCCCGCCGACACGGCCAGCGGTCAGGTCGGCTCGGTGCCCGGCGCCGGGATCGCCTTCTCGGCGGCGCGGCTCACCTCCTCCCAGCCCGCCCAGACGTCCATGCGTCGCTTCGAGATGTCGAAGGCGAGGTCGTAGACCATGCTGCCGAGCAGCAGTCGCAGCGGCGGGTCCTCGCTGGCGACGAGCTTCATCAGCGCCTCGGCGGCCAGCCGGGGATCGCTGTCGATCGACCCCTCCGCCCACTGCCGCGCCAGTTCCTCCCGCAGCGGCTCGTAGGCGGGGTCCGGGGTGGCCGCCGTGCTGCTGGTGTAGAGATCGGTCCAGTAGCCGCCCGGCTGGACGATGGTGACCTTGATGCCGAAGCGGGCGGCCTCGGCGGCCAGCGCCTCGCTCATGCCCTCGAGCGCGAACTTGCTCGCGCTGTAGAGCCCCGTGCTGGGGAAGCCGCCGAGCGCGCCGATGCTGGAGATCTGCACGACGTGCCCGCCGCCCTGGGCGCGCAGGTGCGGCAGGACGGCCTGGCTGACCCAGAGCGCGCCGAAGAAGTTGAGGTCCAGCTGGGCGCGGGCCTCGGCCTCGGTGAACTCCTCGACCATGCCCATGAAGAGCGCGCCGGCGTTGTTCACGACGATGTCGAGCCGGCCGAAGTGCCGTACCGCGCGGGCGACGACGTCGAAGACCGCCGCGCGGTCCGTGACGTCGAGGGGCACGGCCAGCAGGCGGCCGGGGTGCCGGGCCGCGAGGTCGTCGAGCGGCGAGACGTCCCGGGCCACGCCGACGACCCGGTCGCCAGCGGCGAGCGCGGCCTCGGCGAAGGCGCGACCGAGGCCGCGGCTGGCCCCGGTAATGAACCAGACCCGCGGTACGGCGGCTGCGGCTTCCAATGGGTACCCCTTCCCTGACAAGACGGACCGTCTCGTCTTGTCGATGCGAGTGACCCTACCCGACCGGCACCCACTGTCAAGACGGACCGTCTCGTCTCATCCGCTGCTACATTGGCCGCGTGCCCACCCGGAAGGTCGCCCCCGACTCCAGCCGTCGCAGCGAGACGGCACGCCGCGCCATCCTCGCCGCCGCGTTCGACCTCGTCGGAAAGCTGGGCTACGCCAAGCTGAGCATCGAGGGCATCGCCGCCGCGGCCGGCGTCGGCAAGCAGACGATCTACCGCTGGTGGCCCTCCAAGGGCGCGCTCCTCTTCGACGCCTTCCTCGCGCTCACGACCGACGGCCCGCAGGACGGCGCGCTACCGGACACCGGCGACCTGGCGACCGACCTCAAACTGGTGCTGCGGGCCACCGTCGACGAGCTGAACGACCCGCGCTACGACCAGCCCATGCGCGCCCTGCACACCGAGATCGTCCACGATCCCGCCCTGGCCGCCGACTACGCGGAACGGCTGGACGGGCCCATGCGCGAGCTGAAGAAGCAGCGCCTGCGCACCGCCCGGCGTGCCGGGCAACTCGCCGAGGACGTCGACCTCGACGTGGCCGTCGACCTGATCTTCGGCCCGATCCTGAACCGCTGGCTCCAGCGCACCGGCCCCCTGACCCACGCGTACGCCGACCAGGTGGTGGACACGGCACTGCGCGGCCTGCGGCCCCGCGACGCGTAGCTCGCCGCGGCCGAGGAAGCTCGCCACGGTCCGTTCGGCGTCGAGATAGCCGTCCCGCGCCACCGGACGGACAACACCGGACCCCCGGTCGTCGTTGATCCGGTCGTACGCGCCCCACCTGCGACGACGGTGCGGGCGACCGATCGTGGAGGAGGCACCGATGACCAGTCAGCGCGAGACCGTGGAGGTCGACCCGGTCCTGTTCCGTGCCGTCTACGACTCGCCCGCCTCGCTGCCCGGCGCGCACCGGTGGACGACGCCGGAGTCGGACGTACGGCGGATCGAGAAGCTGCTCGGCATGCCGCTGCGCAGCATCGGCGCCCCGCTGTGGGTCAGCGGCGACCAGCCGGACTGCCCGAAGTGCGGCCGCCGCGTCAACTGGTACGACATCGTCTCCTCCGCCCTCTCCGGCGTACACGACCGGATGATGATCGCGACGGTCATCCTCGGCGAGCGCAGGTACGTCAACACCGAGGTCCCGGACGCGATCGCCGGGGTGCGCTGCACGGACTGCCGTACCGCCATCGAGGGGTTGCGCAGCTTCAAGTGCCACAACTGGGCGTACGCCTTCGAGGCGCTGGAGGTCGTCCGGCAGCGGATGTCCGGCGCGTCAGTCGTCGGCCGTCAGCCCGCGGGCGAACCGCAACCCGGCACGCCCGTCGAGTGACACCTCAGCGGCGGGCGGGGCGGCGGCCGGGCGGGGACGGCGGCTCCGGACCCGGGTCGGGCACCTCGGGCATCGGCCGGGTCACCGGCCCGGCCCCGGTGACCCGCAGCGGCTCGCCGTGGTGCCACAGCTCGACGCCGGTCTCCGGGTCGGCGTCGGGCAGCTCGTAGCGGGCCCCGGCACGGGTCAGGGTGACCCGCAGCCGGTGACCGTGCCAGCGCAGGTGGAACGCCAACCGGTCGATCGCCGCCGGCAGCCGGGGATCGAAGGAGAGCACCCCCCGGTCGTCGCGCATCCCGCCGAAGCCCTGTACGAGGGCCAGCCACGCCCCGGCCAGCGACGCCAGGTGCAGCCCGTCGCCGGTCTTGTCGCCCAGGTCCGCCAGGTCCTGGAGCACCGACTCGGCGAACAGGTCGTACGCCAGGTCGAGGTGCCCGACCTCGGCGGCGAGCACGGCCTGCGGAGAGGCCGACAGCGACGAGTCCCGGACGGTCCGCGCCTCGTAGTAGGCGAAGTTGCGGGCCTTCTCGTCGGCCGTGAACTCCCCCGGGCAGCGCTGCATGGTGAGCACCAGGTCGGCCTGCTTGACCACCTGCTTGCGGTACAGCTCCAGGTAGGGGAAGTGCAGCAGCAGCGGGTAGTCGTCGTCGGAGGTGTGCGCGAAGTCCCACTCCGGCTGCTCGGTGAAGCCGGCCGACTGCTGGTGCACCCCACGCTTGCGGTCGTAGGGGATGAAGACCGCGTCGGCGGCGGCGCGCCAGGCCGACACCTCGGCCGCCTCGACCCCGAGCCGGGCCGCCGCCTCCGGGTGCCGCTCGGCGGCGTCGGCGGCGCCGCGCAGGTTGCGCCGGGCCATCAGGTTGGTGAAGAGGTTGTCGTTCACCAGGGCGCTGTACTCGTCGGGGCCGGTCACGCCGTGCAGGTGGAAGGTGCCGGTGTCGGACCAGTGGCCGAAGCCGTGCCAGAGCCGGGCCGTCTCGACCAGCAGTTCCAGCCCGGCCCCGGTGAGGAACTCGCCGTCGCCCGTGGCGGCGACGTAGCGCAGCACCGCGTCGGCGATGTCGGCGTTGAGGTGCAGCCCGGCGGTGCCGGCCGGCCAGTAGCCGGAGCACTCCCGCCCGCCGAGGGTGCGCCACGGGAAGCTCGCCCCGGTCAGCCGCAGCTCCGCCGCGCGCTCGCGGGCCTCCGGCAGGTGGGCGTGCCGCCAGCGCAGCGCCGAGCGGGCCAGCGGTGGGTCGAGGTAGGTCAGCACGGGCAGCACGTAGCCCTCGGTGTCCCAGAGCACGTGCCCGTCGTAGCCGTTGCCGGTCAGGCCCTTGGCGGGGATGGTCCGGTCGCCGTCCGCCCGGCCCGCCTGGAGCAGGTGGAACACCGAGAACCGGATGGCCTGCTGGAGTTCGGCGTCGCCGTCGAGCTGCACGTCGGCGGTCCGCCACGCCACGTCCAGCGCCGCGCGCTGGCCGGCCAGCAGGGCCTCGAAGCCGTCCGCGCGGGCCGCGTCGGCCTCCGCCACGACCAGGCCCGCCAGCTCCGGCGGTGGCATGGCGTCGACCGGGGTGCACTCGTACGCGGCGAACTTGGTCAGTCGCAGCCGCTCGCCGGCGCGCAACGTCCCGGTCAGCGTGAGGCGCAGTCGGTCGGGGGTGCAGTCGACGCCGGAGGCGACGCCCTCCGGGGCCGCCACCTCGTGCGCGACGGCGACGGCGACCCGCTGCTCGCTGTGCACGGTGCGGTGGACGAGGACGCCGTCGTGCCCGTTCGAGTGGCGGTACTCGGCGGTCAGCGGGTCGGTGAGCACGGAGGCGGCGCGGGGGTCGTCGGCGCGCTCGGGCACCCGCTCGTTGGCGAGCAGGTCGGCGCAGACCCGCACCTCGACCGTGCCGTCCAGCGGCTCGACGGACCACCGGACGGCGGCCACCGGGCGCCGGGGCAGGGAGACCAGCCGGACGCTGCGGACGCGTACGCCGTGCCCGGCCGGTGAGATCCACTCGGTGTGCCGCTCGACCACCCCGGCGCGCAGGTCGAGCACCCGTTCGTGGGTGCGCAGGGTGCCGGTGCGTACGTCCAGCGGCTCGCCGCCGACCCAGAGGCGGATCAGGGCCGCGTTCGGCGCGCTGATCACCGTGTCGCTGAACTGCGGGAAGGCGTAGCCGTCCTCGGGGTGGTCGAGTTCGCGCCGCTCGTGGAAGCCGTTGAGGTAGGTGCCGGGCATCCCGTAGGGCGTGCCCTCGTCGAGGTTGCCCCGCCAGCCGACCCAACCGTTGCTCAGGGCGAAGATCGATTCGGTCTCGGCGAGGCGGTCCATGTCCGCCTCCGTACGCCGGATCCGCCAGGCCTCGTCCCCCGTGACCTGCCCGGTCGGCGGCCGATCGGCGGTGGGGGTGTCCTGCACTGCGCCTCCAGAAGTCCGACGTACCGGGTCGATCGAAGCAGAACGGGCTGAGAGGTCGCTGAGACGAAAGTCGGGGGAACTACCCAACCAGTGCACCATGCGCCTGGCTTCCAGATGTTCCATGGTTGTTCGCGAGGTAAACGGGGTATGAACCCTAAGTGAGGTGAGTCATGATTGTTGCGGATAGCCCGGATGTGCCGGAGATCAGCGTCGAGTTGTACCAGGACATCGTCGACTTCGCCGCCGACACCCCGCAACCGGTGCAGTGGTTCGCCGAGCACTTCACCGAGGGCGCGATCCTGCTGCTGGGCGCGTTGTGGCTGATCGCTGCCCTGTCCCGGCTCCGGGGCGGACCGCGCGACCGCGCGTACGCCCTGGTGTCGCCGGTGCCGGTCGTGCTCGCGTACGGGTGCAGCGAGCTGCTGAAGACGCTGGTCGACCAGGAGCGGCCCTGCCGGGCGCTCGCCACCGAACTCGCCATCATCGCCAACGAGTGCCCGCCGACGGGCGACTGGTCGTTCCCCAGCAACCACTCCACGATCGCGGGCGGCCTGGCGGTGGCGACCCTGCTGCTGTCCCGCCGCGTCGGGCTGGTGGCGCTGCCGCTGGCGGCGCTGGCCGCGTTCTCCCGCACCTTCGTCGGCGTGCACTACCCGCACGACGTGGTCGCCGGCTTACTGCTCGGGGCCCTGTTCGCCGCCCTACTCACGCCGCTGTTCGCCCGGCCCGCCGCCGGGCTGCTGCACCGCCGCACCCGGCACGCCGAGCACCCCGCCCCCGACCCGGCCACCCCGACGTCCCGCCGCTGACCGCCTCCGGTACCCGCCCCGGAGCCCGGCTTGGGCAGCCTGCCGGGGTACAGCCTGCCGGGCCGGACACCGCCCTGCCCGGGGATCAGTAGCGGCCTGCGGTTGCCCGGGCGCGCCCCGCACCGTCAGGACAGGAAGAGGGCGCCGACGGTGCCGAGGACGAGGAACGGGCCGAAGGGCAGGTGGCTGCGCCAGCCGACGCGCCGGGCGAGCAGCAGCACGACGCCGAGCAGCCCGGAGAGCAGCAGGGCGAGCAGCAGCCCGGCCACCGGCGCGGCCCACCCGTACCAGCCCAGCAGCACGCCGACGCCGAGCGCCAGCTTGGCGTCGCCCAGGCCGAATCCGCGCCGGCCGAGCAGCAGCGTGGTGGCGGCGAAGAAGAGCGCGAGCGCCAACCCGGCGGCGGTGGCGCGCAGCCACGGCGCCGGACCGGGCCCCGCGAGAGCGGCCAGCCCCAGCAGCAGCCAGGTCCCGGCCGCGGCGGGCCAGGTGAGCCGGTCGGGCAGCCGGTGCACGGCCACGTCGACGAAGACCAGCGGGATCGCCCAAACCCACCACCAGGCCATCGCGACCAGCACGGTAACGGGCGGCCCGAGCAGCGCCAGCGCTCCGACGGCCGCCGCGACGGCGAGTTCCACCGTGCCGGGTGGCGGGCCGACGCGCGCCCCGCACCGGCCGCACCGCGCCGCCGGGCCGAGCGCCGGCCACGGCCGGGCCAGCCCGATCGGGACGCCGCACGCGTCGCACCCGGTCCGGGTCGCCACCCCCGGCGGTACGGCGTGCCGGATCACGGCGAGCCGGAGCGCCGGGGCGAGCGCGAGTAGGGCCAGCAGCCGCGCCACACGGACGGCGAGTGTCGACGCGGTCGGCTCCGCCACCGTCGGCGGCCGGGTCAGCGCCACGATCGCCCCCGTGGTTCGGCACGGCGAGCGAACACGAAGGGTAGCAATGTGATCATCGGCGGGTAACGGCCGGAGCGGCGCGGACCCCTGCCGGACAATGCCCTGAATTGCACGTGGGAATAGCGCGGCTGCACGCGCGGGAATCCCACACCAGCACAATATCGGTGCGTTTTTCCACAGGACGGATCGGACCAGACGCCACGTCCGGGACACGCGTCGGCCACCACGACGGCTCCCCGCCCACCGAGGACACCGCCCGCGCGACCGGCCCACCGGCCACCCCGCCAGCCCTCGCCGCCCGACCCGCCGCCACCAGCCGCAATCACCGACCGTCACCACCCGTCATGACTCAAAGTGTTCGAACCAATTGCCTCTGTTGCATCGGCGAACGTCAGCCTATGCTCGCCCCTTGGGTGTGGTGCAACCCACAACAAACAACAGGACAACGCGGGACATTGAATCCATAGAGATCCGTAACGGTAAATGCGGCGGCGTTTTCCGGAAGGTCCGGACGGCCTCATCCGGGCGCGTCGCCGCATGCCCGGAGGCCGCCAGGCCGGCCCCCGGGTCGCCACCGAGGAGGCACGACGTGCGCGGACGGCGGTTCAGCCGATGGGCAACCTGCCTGCTCGCCATCGCGGCGCTCGGCGCGGGCCCGGCCTGCGGCGCCGAGCCCGCGACGACCCCCCGCGCGCCGACCGCCGGGGACGCCCCCACCCCCACCCCCCGGGCCGCCGACGAACAGGCGGCGAGGAAGGCGGCGCTGACCGCGTACGCGGGCTATCTGGCCGCCTCCCGCGAGGCGAGCGGGCGCGGCGATCCCCACCACCCGGAGCTGTCCCGGTTCCTCGCGGACCCGCTGCTGACCCGGGTCCGGCTGACCATCCGCAAGGCGAAGGAGCACGGCGCGATGCGTACCGGCACGTTGGTCTCCGACCCCACCGTGACCTCGGTGAGCCTGGATTCGAGCCCGCCCACCGTGGAGATCCAGGACTGCCTCGACGCCACCGGCTACCGGCTGGTCTACGCCAGCGACAAGCGGGTCGTACCCGGCACCCGCGGCACGCGGCACCTGGCCACCGCCACCGCCACCCGCTACCCGGACGGCCGCTGGCTGATCAGCGCCGGCACCTCCCACGAGGACCTGCCGTGCTGACCCGCCCGGGCGGATCACGCGGGCCGACCCGCAGGTGGCTCGCGGGCGCCGGTCTGGCCCTGCTGCTGGCGCTCGGGGCGGCCGTGCCCGCGATCGCCGCCGGGCGCGCGGACCCCGGCGCGGAGTGCCCGCCGGGGCACAGCGACTGCAGCGTCTGGGACGACGATCCCGGCACCCCGGGCGGCCCCGGCGGGGGCGGCAACGACGGCGGAGGCGGCGACTCGGGCGGCGGGGGTGGCGGCAAGTGCCAGTGGAACGGCCGCACCGTCAAGTGCTACGACGACGTGCTGGGCTGGTTCAACAACGGCGACGGCTGCTACTACAAGCTCGCCCAACCGCAGCCCGAGGCCCCCGAGGGCCAGCAGTGGTACACGCGCACCTGCAACGGCGGCCAACTCGGCACCCAGACCAACGTGCTGCGCGACGCCCCGCCGCCCGGCTTCGGCGCGCCCCCCGATCCGGAGGAACTCGCCCGGCGGGCGCTGGCCAAGATCACCATCGCGGCACCCCCGATCACGGTCGCGCCCCGCCGCAGCAAGGGTCCCGGGCTGGTCGGGCTGCCGGTCTGGATGTGGGGCACCAGCGACGCCCGGAAGTACTTCGGGCCGACGCAGCGGGCGTCGGAGAGGGAGCGGGGCCTGACCGTGACGATCACGGCGACGTTCGACCGGATCGTCTGGGACATGGGCAACGGCCAGAAGGTCGAGTGCGCTGACGCGGGCACGCCGTACCAGGCCGGTGGCAGGTTCGCCGGCCGGCCCTCCCCCGACTGCGGCTACGACAGCGGCTACCCGAAGGCCGGCAACTACCGGGTGCGGGCCACGACGTACTGGACGGTGACCTGGAGAGGCGGCAACCAGAGCGGCGTCATCCCCGTCAGCCGGACCACGGAGACGGTCCCGATCCGGATCAACGAACTACAGGTGGTGACCCAGTGAGTGTGGCGACCCGCAACGGGACCGGGCCGGTGGACGCCCCGGTCGCCCCACCCAGGGTGGTCCGGCAGCGCCGGATGCGGCCCGGGCTGCTCGGCCTGGCCGTACTGCTGATCGCCCTCGGCGGCCTGGGGGCGGCGTTCGCGGTCACCTCCGTACGCGCCACCGGCAGCTACCTGGCGGTGGCCCGGCCGGTCGAGGTCGGCCGGCAGGTCAGCGCCGACGACCTGGTCCCGGTGCAGGTGGCCGGCGGCCAGGGGCTGTCCCCGGTGCCGGCGAGCCGGCTCGACGAGGTGGTCGGCAAGCGGGCCGCCGTGTCGCTGACCCCCGGCACGCTGCTGACGATGGCCCAGCTCACCGACGACCCGCTGCTCGGGCCCGGCCAGCAGCAGTTCGCGCTCGGCCTGGGCCCCGCCGAGGTGCCCGCCCGCAGGCTCCACCCCGGCGACAAGGTCCTGCTGGTGAGCACGCCGGACGGCAACGACGACCGGCCCGCCGGCGCCGCCACCCGTTTCGAGGCGACCGTCATCGACGCCGTCACCTCCGACAACGACGACGAGGTGGTGGTCTACCTGGCGCTCACCGTCCGGGACGTGCCTGCCGTCGTCGCGTTGTCCAGCCAGAAGCGGCTCGCCGTCGTCCTGACCGAGGCGGCCTGAGGATGGCGATCATCGCGCTGGTGTCGGCGAAGGGCTCCCCGGGCGTCACCACCACCGCCCTGGCCTGCGCCCTGACCTGGCACCGGCGGCTGGTGCTCGCCGAGTGCGACCCGGCCGGCGGGTCGATCCTCGCCGGCTACCTGGGCGGCGCGCTCGACGGCCCCCGGGGCATCGGCGAGCTGGCGGTCGGCGAGTTGCGCGACGGCAGCCTGGAGTCGGCGTTCTGGTCGCAGCTGGTCGACCTGGACGCGCCGAAGCGGGAGCGGCTGCTGCTGCCCGGCGTCGTCGATCCCGCCCAGGCTGGCAGCGTCACCCCGCTCTGGCAGCGGTTCGCCGACTTCTTCGGCAGCCTGGAGGGCGGCGACCCGCCGTACGACGTGGTGGTGGACTGCGGGCGGCTGCACGTCGTCGGTCCACCGTGGCCCGTCCTGCGCGCCGCCTCGGTGGTGCTGCTGGTCAGCGGCGCCCGGCTGCCCGACCTCTCCGGCACCCGGGCGCTGGTCCGGACGATCGAGCGGGACTTCGCCGAGCACCGGGTGCCGCCGGGCACCTTGCGGCTGCTGCTGGTCGGCGACGGCCACGGCAGCGGCGAGGTCAGCAAGGCGCTGCGGCTGCCGGTGATCGCCCGGCTGCCGCACGACCCGCGTACGGCCGAGGTGCTCAACCTGGGCGGCACGGTGCGGGCCGGTCGACCCCTGATGCGCGCGGCCGGAGCCCTGGAGGTACCGGTCGGGGCGCTGCTGGAACGCCGGCGCGCCCGGCTGGCCTGGCCCGTGTCGCAGGGGGTGCCGGATGCGGTTTGAACCGGTCTCCGGCGACCCGCGCCGGTACCCGCCCGGCGCCACGTCGACCGTGCCGCCGCTGGCCCCGCCCAACGGCCGGCACCATTCGGCCCCGCTGCCGGTGCCGGTCGCCGCGCCCCGGCCCGAGCCGCCTCCCCGGCCCCGGGTCGACTTCCAGGTGGTCCGCGAGCTGCGCCGGGAACTCAGCGAACGGCTCACCCTGTGGCAGCGCGGCCGGGAGTTCACCGTCGACGAGGAGGACACCGAGCGCGCCCGGCTCGCCGTGGCGGTGGTGGCCGAGTACGCCGACGCGGTGCGCCGGGCCGGCACCCCGATGGCGGCCGGCGAGGAGCGCATCCTGCTCGACCAGGTGACCGCCGAGCTGGCCGGGCTCGGCCGCCTCCAGACGCTGCTCGTCGACGACACCATCGAGGAGGTCCACATCCTCGGCTGCGACCAGGTACGCGTCACCCGCCACGGCGGCGGGGTCGACTGGGTGGAGCCGATCGCCGACAGCGACGACGAACTGGTGGAGATCCTCCAGGCGGCGGCCCGCCGGGCGGGGGCCACCGAGCGCTCGCTGTCGACCTCCAAGCCCACGCTCGACCTGCAACTGCCGGACGGCAGTCGGCTCGCCGCGGTGTTCCTGGTCAGTCACCGCCCGTACGCGGTCATCCGCAAGCACAACACGCTGGACGTGAGCCTCGACGACCTCGCCGGGGGCCGCGACGACCTCGACGAGATGATCGATCCGCTGGTGCGCGACTTCCTCCGCGCGTCCCTGCGCGCCGGGCTGAACATCATGGTGGCGGGGCTCGCCGGCGCCGGGAAGACCACCGTCATCCGGGCGCTGATGGACGAGATCCCGGCCGACGAGCCGTACGTGCTGCTGGAGGAGAGCCGCGAGCTGCTGCCGGCCCGCCGCCGGCTCAAGCACCGGGCGGTGATGAGCTTCGAGGCCCGAGAGGGGCACGGCGAACGCGGGGCGGACGGCCGCCCGGCCGGCGAGGTGAGCATCGCCGACCTGATCCCGGTCTCCCTGCGCATGGGCGTGCTGCGGATCATCGTCGGCGAGGTCCGGTCCCGGGAGATCGTCCCGATGCTCCAGGCCATGACGACCAGCCGTGGCTCGATGTGCACCATCCACGCGCGTACGCCCGCCGGGGTGAGCGAGCGGATCATCGAGCTGGCGCTCGCGCACGGCCGGGAGATGACCGTCGACCAGGCCCGCCGGATGGCCGGCAACGCGCTCGACCTGATCGTCTACGTCACCGTCGAGGACGAGACGGCGATCGGCGGGCGCAAGCACCGCTTCGTCTCGCACATCGAGGAGGTCATCGGCGTCGGCGACGGCAACCGGATCACCACCACCCAGGTTTTCGGGCCCGGGCCGGACGGGCGGGCCGTACCCCGGCACCTGCCCGAACGGATCCGCGCCCAGCTCCTCCGCGTCGGCTACGACGCCCGGCTGCTCAGCCGGTGGATCGAGGCCGGCACGGGCGCGTGGCGGCGGCCCCGGCACACCCGCCTCGGGCGGCGGTGACCCCCGTGCTGGACAACGTCCAACTCATCGCGGTGGTCTCCGGGGCCGCCTGCGTCGCGGGGCTGCTGCTGGCGGTCGTCGCGCTGGTCGGCACCCGCCGGCCACCCGGCGGGCCCGGCGCGGGCCGGGGGCTCGACCGGCTGTGGAAGGGTTCCGGCACCACCGCGCGCGAGCAGCGGGCGCACCAGGCGCTGCTCGTCGGCGCCCTGGTCGCGGGCGCGCTGGCCTTCCTGCTCACCGGTCTGCCGGTGGTCGGCCTGCTGGTCGCGGTGGCCGTTCCGGGCACCCCGTGGCTGTTCTCCGTCGGCAAGGCCGAGCAGCGGGCCATCGCCCGCGTCGAGGCGGTCGGCGAGTGGACGCGCCGGCTCAAGGACGTCTCCGCCACCGGCCAGGGACTCCAGCAGACGATCATCGGCACCGTCGCCACCGCGCCGGAGGAGATCCAGGAGGAGGTACGGCTGCTCGCCGCCCGGCTCCAGGCCGGCTGGCTGGCCCGCTCCGCCCTGCTCGCCTTCGCCGACGAGATCGGCGACCCCGTCTGCGACCAGGTGGTGGCGGCACTGATCCTGCACGTGACCGACCGGGGCGACCGCCTCGGCGACGTGCTCGGCTCGATCGCGCAGGCGGCGGCGGCCGAGGTGGCCACCCGCCGCGAGATCGAGGCGAAGCGCACCCAGCCCCGCTTCGCGGTGCGCTTCCTCACCGGGATGACCCTGGCCACCGTCGCGTACGGGCTGCTCAACACCGAGTACATCAGCCCGTACGGCACGCCCTTCGGGCAGCTCGTGATGGCGGCGCTCGGCGCGGCCTTCGTCGGCCTGCTGGCCTGGGTGCGGTCGATGAGCCAGCCCCGCCGGCCGGCGCGCTTCCTGCCCGCGCCGAACCCGGAAGAGGTGTTGGTGTGAGCGCGAGGAGTGAGCCTGCGAGCCCTGCAGTCGCGAACGAAAGGCCGGCCCCGTGAGCGCGAGGAGTGAGCCTGCGAGCCCCGCAGTCGCGAACGAAAGGCCAGCCCCGTGAGCGCGAGGAGTGAGCCTGCGAGCCCCGCAGTCGCGAACGAAAGGCCAGCCCCGTGAGTGTCGTCGTCAACTGGCAGCTCGCGATCGCCGTCTGCGGCGGGGCGGCGGTCGGGTTGGGCGTCTTCCTGGTGGTCCGCGAGCTGGTGCCGGCCACCCCCGCGCTCGGGCCCGCGCTGCGCCGGCTGCACCAACCGGCCGGCGGCGGGCAGCTCGCCGCGCCCGTCGACCGGCGCCTGGAGTGGCTCACCGGGCTGTCCGGCTGGCTGCGGCCACCGCACCGGCAGCTCGCCCTGATCGACCGGACGCCCGAGCAGTACGCCCTGTCGATGCTGCTCTCCACGCTGATCGGGCTCGCCGCGCCGACGCTGCTCGGCGCCACCCTGTTCGCCGTCGGCATCCGGCTGCCGTTCGTCGTACCCGTGCTCGGCAGCCTCGGGCTGGCGCTGCTCTGCGCCCTGATCGCGCACCGGTCGGTGCTGGACCAGGCAGAGAAGGCGCGCGACGAGTTCCGGCAGGCGGTCTGCACCTACCTGGACCTGGTCGCCCTGCAACTCTCCGCCGCGCACGGGCCGGTGCAGTCGCTGGAGCGGGCGGCGGCGGTCTGCGACGGCTGGGTCTTCGACCGCATCTCCGAGTCCCTGCGGATCGCCCAGATGCAGATGCACTCGCCGTGGGACGAGCTTCGCGACCTCGCCGAGCGCATCGGCATCCCGGAACTGGGCGACGTCGGGGCGATCATGCGCGCCTCCGGCAGCGAGGGCGCGCAGGTGCACGAGACCCTGCGCAGCCGCGCCGACTCGCTGCGCGACCAGATCCGCACCGACAGCCTGGCGCGGGCCGAGGGGGTGACGAGCCGGCTCGACATTCCCGGGGCGCTGCTCGTCTTCGTCCTGCTCGGCTTCGCCGTCTATCCGTTCGTCGCCCGCCTGTGATCCGTCCCCGAGAGAAGGAGCACGTCATGTCCGTCATCAACCGCCTGCACATCGCCCTGACGACACGCCTGGCCGAGCTGCGCGAGGACGGCGAGCGGGGCGACAGCCCCGTACCCACCGCCGTGATCATCTTCGGTCTGGTCGCCGTGGCGATGGCGGTCACCGCCGCCGCCCTCGCCTCCGCGAACGACTGGATGGACAACATTCCCACCCACCAGGACCCGAAGTAACGCCGGGTCGTGCGCCGAGCAGACTCCGCCCCGGGGTGCCGGGCGGCCACCGCCGCCCGGCACCCCGTCACGTCCGTCGTCAGCCGTCGCGCCGTCGCCTGGCGGGTCACGGCCGGCGGGGACGAGCGCGGGGCCAGCCCGGTCGAGCTGGCGGTGGTGCTGCCGGCGATCCTGCTGCTCCTCTTCGCGTCGATCCAGACCGCCGCCTGGTTCGTGGCCCGCTCCACCGCGCTCCACGCCGCACAGAGCGGGGTCAACGCCCAGCGGCTGCACCAGGCGCCGGCCGGGGCCGGCAAGGCCCGGGCCGTCCAGTTCCTGCGGGCCTCGGGCGGTTGGCTCGTCGGCTGGGAGGATCCCGAGCCGAGTTGCCAACGCACCAGGACCGAGGTGACCTGCACGGTGGGCGGGCGGTCCCTGTCGGTCGTACCCGGGGTCAGCTTCCGGGTACGCCAGACCGCCCACGGGACCGTGGAACGGTGGACCAGGCCATGAGTCGTACCGCCGAGCGGGGCTCGGTCTCGATCGAGGTGGCGGTGCTCGCCCCGGCCTTCATCGCGCTGATCGTGCTGGCCGGCGTGGCCGGGCGTACCGCCGTGGCGGGCGAGGCGATCGACGCCGCCGCCCACGACGCCGCCCGGGCCGCCTCGATCTCCCGGGACGCGCGCACGGCCCGCGCCGAGGCCCGGGACGCGGCCCGCCGGCAGCTCGACTGGCGCGGGCTGAACTGCACCGGAACTCCCGAGGTGACGTTCAGCGGCGCGGTGGGCGGCGCCCCCACCAGCTTCGACGCGGCGTTCCGCAGCCCGGTCGGGCGGGACGCCTCGGTCACCGTCCGGATCGCGTGCACGGTCTCCTACGCGGACCTGCGCCTGTCCGCCCTGCCGGGGATGCCCGGCGGCACGCGCGTGTCGGCGAGCTTCACGTCGCCGCTGGACCGCTACCGGAGCAGGGGATGACCACCGCCGGCCGGTGCGACCGGGGTCGGGTGAGCATCTTCCTCGCCGTGGCGATGTTCGGTGTCCTCGCCGTCATCGCCATGGCCTTCGACGGCGCGGGCCAGCTCCGCACGTTGCAGCGGGCCGACAACCTCGCGGCCGAGGCAGCCCGCGCCGGCGGCCAGGCCATCGACCGCGCCACCGCCATCGAGGGCGGACCCACCCGGATCAACATCCCACAGGCCCGCCGGGCCGTCGCCGGCTACCTCGCCGCGGCCGGCGCCGCCGGCCACACCGTCAGCTTCCCGGTCGTCGAGGGGGAGACCCGGGTCCGGGTACGCGTCACCGTCACGCACCGCAGATCCCTGCTCGGCCTGTTCGGCTTCGACGAGACCGTCACCGTCTCCGGGGAGGCGACCGCGCGGCCGCTCACCGGGGCACCGTAAGGAAGGGAAGGCAGCCATGGCCGCATCGGGGCGTTCCGTCGTACGGCGGACCGGACGGATCCTGACCGGGTTCGGCGCGCTCGTCGTGCTCTGCGCGGTGCTGGTCGGCGCGCCGGTGGCGCTGCTCGCCCTCGCCGGCAACCCGCTGCCCGACCACGTTCCCACCGTCGCGGAGATCGGCTCGACGCTGACCAGCCGCGACGACGGGCGGCTCTTCCTGCGGGCGCTGGCCCTGGCCGGCTGGTTCGGCTGGGCCACGTTCGCCTTCTCCGTGCTGGTCGAGCTCTGCGCGCAGGTGCTGCGCCGGCCCGCGCCCCGACTGCCCGGCATGAGCCGCCAGCAGCGGGCCGCCGCCGCGCTGGTCGGTTCCGTCGCGCTGATCCTCGCGGCGAGCCCGGCGGCGAGCGCGGCGACGGCGGTCGCCGGCCCGTACGCGACGACGGCGGCCTCGGCCGCGTCGGTGGCCCGTGCGGAGGCCGCCCCGCTGTCGCACACCTGGCCCGCCTCGACGGCTCAGGTCGCCCGGCCGCTGTCGGCCGCCCTGCCCGCTCAGCCCGCCACGGATGTTCCGCACGTGCGGCCCGCGTCGGCCACCTCGGACGCGTCGGCAGTCTCGGACGCGTCGGTCACCTCCGACGACGGGGTGGCGGTCTACCGGGTGGCCCGGGGCGATCACCTGGGCGCCGTCGCCCAGCGCTACCTGGACGAGTTCGACGACTACCGGGAACTGGCGAAGCTGAACCGGCTCGGCGACCCCGACCGGATCCACCCGGGGCAGCTCCTGAAGCTTCCCGGAGACGCCGAGGACCGGGGTGCCCGCCGGCACGCCACCGGCCGCCTCGTCGCCCGCCCGACCACGCCCGCGCCCGCGCGGCCGGCTCCGCAACCGGCGCCCGGGCAGGCCACCCCCGAACGCGCGACGCCGGCCCCGCCGGCGGCCGAGGCCCCGGTGTTGCCGGCGACGGACGCTGGTCAGGCCCCCACGGTGACGGTGGGGGCGGCCCGGGCCAGCGACCCCGACCGGGTGAACCGGCCCCTCGCGGTCTCCGCCGTCCTGGCGGTGGCGAGCATCGTCGGCGCGCAGATCGGCGCGGTCCTGGGCCTGCGCCGCCGCCCGGCGCACGTGCCGGCGGGCGCGGGCCGGTCCACGGTCGCCGCCCGCCGTGGCACCGTCCTGGCGGGACGCGGCGCGGGTCGCGGAGGGGTCCGCACCACGTCGCGCGGCAGGTCGACCACGGCCGGCCGGGGCGGTACGGACAGCCACGAGGCGGCATCCCCTGCCGGCCCCTCTGCGCACCCCAGCGACCACGCGGGCACGACCGCCCCGGGCGCCGGCACCCACGACAACGGGCTGACCGGCCGGGCCCACAGCGGCTCCACGCCCGACACGTCGATCGGCCGCCACCGCCGCCCCTGACCGACCCGCCGTGGGCGGTGGGCAGAGTGGTGCCGTGTTCCACACCGTGGGCGTGACCCACGCCGGCCGGGTGGGACCCGGTCAGGGGAGGCGGGTCTCCAGGACGCCGTTGACGACGCGGGTCGGCAGGATCTGCTGGTCGTTGCCGGACGGGCCGTGCACGACCTCGCCGCCGTTGAGGCGGAACGCGCTGCCGTGCCACGGGCAGACGACGCACGCGTGCCCGTCGATCTCCTGCACCTCGCCCTCGCCCAGCGGGCCGCTCTGGTGCGGGCAACGCTCCAGCATGACGGTGACCTCTTCGCCGTGCCGGTAGAGGATCACCGAGACGTCGTCGACCTCCCGGGTGATCAGCTCGCGCTGCGGGAGGGTGGCCATGTCGGCGATGGAGTGCCAGCCGTCGCTCATCCGGTGCAGCTCGGAGATGCTCTGATTGACCTGCGCGCCCTGCTTGTACGCCAGATGCCCGCCGAGGTACGCCCCCATGCTGGCCGCGCCGAGGCCGAGGAAGCCGAGCGTACGGCCGAGGTTGTGCCGGCCGGTCGTCCGGGCGGCCACCGAGCCGGCGTAGAACGCGAGGCCGACACTGTTGGCCGCGGCGTGCACCAGGCCGACCCGGCGTTGGTCGCGAGCCAGCGCGGCCCAGTCGTTGAGGCCGGCGACCGCGGCCGGCAGCGCGCTGACCGTACCCACCGCGCACAGGGTGGTGGCGGCCCGGCGCTGCCCCGGCATCAGGTCCAGCATCGCCGTGCTGATCCACGCGCCGACCGGCACCTGCACCATCGCCGGGTGCAGCGGATGGCCCAGCCAGACGCCGTGCAGCAGGTCACGGACCCGCTGCGGTCGGAGGGTGGCCTGGACGGCACGCTGCAACCGGTCGCCGACCCGGTCCAGCCCGGATGCCTGCTCGATCTTCGTCAGGATTGCTCGCACCCGTACCGACTTCCCGGCAGGAGCCGCCGCAAACCGGTCGGCGGTGACGGATCCGCAGCGGTACGTGAGGAGGCCCCCGCCGGCCCGTAAACGGGACGCGCCGCTGGCCGGGCGTGGGAATCGGGTCGCGGACCGTACCGTCCACGGCCACTGTGGTCCGCGTGTACGCACTCTCCTCCCGCCTGTTGCCGGCCGGTCGACCGGCGAGCCGCCTGACGCTCGCGCTGGGGCAGCCCCGGGCCGTGCCGCCCCCGTTGCTGATGCTGCTCGGCATGCTCTCCACCCAGGTCGGGGCGGCCGTCGCCAAGCAACTCTTCGGCAGCACCAGCGCGGGCGGCACCACCACGCTGCGGCTCGGCTTCGCCGCGCTCGTCCTGCTGGTCCTGGCCCGGCCGGGGCTGCGCCTCGGCTGGCGTACCGCCGGGCTGGTCGGGGCGTTCGGGCTGTCCCTGGCGGTCATGAACCTCGCCTTCTACGCGGCTCTGGAACGGGTGCCGCTCGGCGTCGCGGTCACCATCGGCTTCGCCGGGCCGCTGCTGGTGTCGCTCACCGCCAGCCGCCGGCTCGCCGACGTGGCGTGGGCGGTGCTGGCCGGCGGCGGGGTGCTGCTGATCAGTGGGCTCGGCGGGACCGGGGTGGACCGGTTGGGGCTGCTGTGCTGCCTGGCGGTGGCGGTCGGCTGGGCCGGCTACGTGCTGCTCGGCAAGGCGGTCAGCGCCCGGGTGCCGGGCAGCCGGGGCCTCGCGCTGGGGATGACCGTCGCCGCGCTGGCCGTACTGCCGTTCGGGGTCGCCAGCAGCGGCACGGCCCTGCTCGACCCGTGGACCCTCGCGCTGGGCGCGGCGGTGGCCCTGCTGTCGTCGGTGCTGCCGTACTCGGCGGAGATGGCGGCGCTGCGCCGGATGCCGGCCCGGGTCTTCGCGATCCTGCTCAGCCTGGAACCTGCGATCGGCGCGCTGGTCGGGCTGGTGCTGCTGGGCGAGCTGCTGGCCTGGCCGCAGGTGGCCGGGGTGGCCTGCGTGGTGGGCGCCGCGCTGGGCGCCACCCTGGTCCGCCCGCGCCGGCCCTGACGCCCCTGGCGCCTCGGCGCCGCCCCGCACCGGCGCCCCTGGCGCCACCGGCACCGCCGGGGGCATGCTGTCCCGATGGGCGTACGCGTCGAACGCGCCGCGGCGGTGACCACGGTGATCCTGGACCGGCCGGCGGCCCGCAACGCGGTCGACGGGGCGACGGCGCGGGCGCTGGCCGACGCGTTCCGCGCCTTCGAGGCCGACCCCGACGCCTCGGTGGCGGTCCTCTGGGGAGCCGGCGGCACGTTCTGCGCCGGGGCCGACCTGAAGGCCATCGGCACGCCGAGCGGCAACCGGGTCGAGGCGCAGGGGGACGGCCCGATGGGTCCGACCCGGATGGCGCTCAGCAAGCCGGTGATCGCCGCGATCTCCGGTCACGCGGTGGCCGGCGGGTTGGAGCTGGCGCTCTGGTGCGACCTACGGGTCGCCGAGTCCGACGCGGTGCTCGGGGTGTTCTGCCGCCGCTGGGGGGTGCCGTTGATCGACGGGGGCACGGTCCGGCTGCCCCGGCTGATCGGCGAGAGCCGGGCGATGGACCTGATCCTCACCGGCCGGCCGGTGCCGGCCCACGAGGCGTACGACATGGGGTTGGTGAACCGGCTGGTCGCGCCGGGCGAGTCCCGGGCGGCGGCCGAGCGGCTGGCGGCCGAGATCGCCCGGCACCCGCAGACCTGCCTGCGCAACGACCGGGCCGCGGTGCTCGCCGGCGCCGGCCTGCCGGAACCGGCGGCGCTGGAGGTCGAGCTGGCGTACGGGACGGAGTCGCTGGCCGCCGACGCGGCGGCCGGGGCCGCCCGGTTCGCCGCCGGCGCGGGCCGGCACGGCGAGCCCGCGCGCTGAGGGCGGCGTGCGACCCACCGAAGCCCGTCGGCACCCCGGAACGCCCCGGTGGATCGGCACACCGCGCCCCCGGGCGCCTCGGCTAGCCTGCACGGGTGCGCAGACCGGTTACGGCCCCTGGTCCGACCCGTCGGGAACTGTTGGCGGCGGCGACCGTCGCGCTACTCGGCACGGGTGCCTGCGCCGACGAGAAGCTTGAGCCGGGCAAGCGGGAGGATCCCGACCCGGAGCTGCTCATCGCCGGGCTGACCGCCGGGCTGTCCCGGGAGAACCCCTACCGCGATCCGGACTCCACGGAGCGGGCGACGGCCCGGCAGGCGGTACGCGCCCTGCTCGACGACTGGAGCACCACCGCCGACACGGATCCGCTCTTCGCGGAACTGGGCCTGGACGCCCACCACGGGGCCGACCCCGCGACCGGCAGGCCGTTCAGCCTCTACCTCGCCAGCGGCTCCGACGACCGGACGTGGGGTGCCGTGCTGGTGGACCGGAGCGCGACGCCACGCACGGTCATCGAGGTGCCGCATCCGGGGTTCGACATCAACACGGAGAAGTTGGGGCTGTCGCTGCACCGCCAGGTGCCCGCCAGCGTGCTCCTGGTCGCCGGCGCCCACCGGGAGGCCGGGAACGGCGACGCCGACGTGGCGCACAACAAGAGGTCGCTGTTCCACGTCCTCGCGATCGAGTTCGCCGAGAACGGCCTCGACCAGGTCCAGCTGCACGGCTTCGCCGACCGGAACCTGCCGTCCTCCGACGCCGTGGTGTCGACCGGCTCGGCCCCGGTGCGTCCGGTCGCCCGCCGGATCGCCGACGGCCTCTCCGACGCCGGCCTGAAGGTCTGCCGGGCGTGGGTCAACCGGTGCGGCCAACTGGAGGGGAAGCGCAACGAGCAGGGCCGCGCCGCCGCCGAGGCGAAGAGCGTCTTCGTGCACCTGGAGCTGAGCTGGTCCTTCCGGCGCGACGCGGAGGCCAGGGACCTGGTGGTGGCCGCGCTGGCGGGCCAACTCACCCCGGCGTGACCCCCGGCCGCGTCAGATCCGGCGGGCGGTCCGCCAGCGCAGCGCCCAGTAGCCCGTGCCGTCGAGGATCGACTCGCCGCCGAGGTCGCCCATGGTCGGCCCGTTGGCCGTGGTACGGCTGGAGATGAACCGGTGGTGGCCACGGTCGTCCACACCGAGGTACATCCCGGAGTGCTCGATGTTGGCGCCCTGCACCGGGCCTGCGTTGAAGAAGAGCAGGTCTCCGGGGAGCAGCCGGTCGAGTTCGCGCGCCCGCTTGCCGGTGTTCGGCATCAGCAGGGTGCCCGGTCCCACGGCGGCCATCGCGTACGCGCGGCGGGGCAGACCCGGGCCGGCGGTGTTGGTGCCGCGCAGGGGGTAGCCGAGCCGGTAGCCGTAGACCATCCGCAGGAAGCCCGAGCAGTCCAGGCTCCGGATGTGCGCCGCCGCGGGCTTCTCCTCCTTGTCGGGGAACGACCACGACACCCCGAGGTAGTCGTAGAAGTCCGAGTTCTCCGCGCGGCCGTCCGGGTCCTTGTCCGACAGTGGCCCGAAGGCCGCGTCGCCGGAGTACTGGCGTCCCTCCGCGTCCTTCTTCGGCTTCGCCACATAGGTGTACTCGCGGGCCACCGCCAGCACATCCGGTGAACGGTCCTTGCGGGCCTTCGCCAGCCAGTCGACGAACCACTTCTCCTTCTCCGCGCCCGCCCGCCACTCCTTCGGGGCGAGCCGCACCCAGAACTCGGCCTCCACCTTGGCCTTGGTGAACCGTGGCTCGGCGAAGGTGCGTCGCGGGCCGGCGATGTGCACCGTACGGGCACCGTCGGTCATGATCGCGACCGTCCTGCCCTCCGCATCGAGCATCTCGGTCCGGTCCGGCCCGGTCAACCGCCGGTAGTTTTCGCCGGCGGTCGTGCTGGCGACCTCGGCCTCCTCGCCCAGAGTCAGCTCGACCGGCTCGGGGGTGGTGTGGCGCACGGCCACGTAGGTGAAGGAGCTCCCACCCGCCAGGAGGGCGAAGGCGGCGACGGTCATCAGCATCGCCTGGGTACGGGAGTAGGTCCGGTAGTTCATGCCGATCCCTCGTAGGTGGGTCTCAGTCAGGTGACCGGGACGAAGCCGGCCACGACGCCGCTGAAGGCAACGCCGTAGGTGATGGCGGTGACCATCAGAGTGGCCAGCACGGTCGCCTTCGGCGGCTGCCGCACGAGCTGGTACGCGATCAGCCCCGGGGCCACGAAGCCCAGGGTCTGGTGCGCGAAGAGCAGCGGCAGGTCACGCTGGACGATCACGAAGAGCGTCATCTGGAGGAAGACGCTGAGCAGCACGATCGCGGCGAAGAGGCGCTTGCCGTAGAGGATCACCATCCGCTGCATCAGCCGGGTGAGGCCGTAGGTGACGACGGTCATCACGACGATCACCCCCGCCTGTAGCGGGTCCTCGATCAGGGCCAACGCGATCCAGCCCGGGGTGATCATGCCGCCGGGCGACAGGTTGGTGGTCAGATAGCAGAGCAGCGCGAAGACCAGGCCGATGCCGAGGCAGGCGGTGGCGAGCTGCGCACTGAGTTCTCCTCCGAACGTCACCGACGGGTCCTTTCCAGGAAGACGGTCTCGCCGTCCAGGTCGAAACCGGGCGTCGTCTGCGTCCGGAGCATCGAGTCGCCGCGGGCGCCGTCCTGCGGCTCCCAGCTCGGCAGCGCGGCCAGTTCGTGCAACAGCACCTCGCCCTGTCCGTGGATGTTGCCGACCGCCACCACGGACCCGTTCTCGCCCGCGGCCGCCATGACCTCGGCCAGCAACCGGTCCGGCGGGAGCTTGCCGCCCAGGTCGACGACCCGGCTCTGCAGCTCGGCCGGAACGTTGACCCGGGCGCTGCGGGTCATCTCACCGATCAGCACGACGCTCTGCGGCTGCACCCGGCCGGCGAGCGTACCCATCTGCCCGTTCCGCTCCACACGGTCGGGCCGGCAGTTGATCACCATCGTCAACGGCCGGCCGATCAGCCGCTGCTTCTCGAGCTGTTCGATGTTCATGTACGTCGACTCCGGGTCGTTGGCCGCGAAGATGTTGGCGAACCGGACCCGCTGGTTGCGGTGCAGGACCCGGGCGACGGACAGCACTCCGGGATCGGGCGGCGCCGACCACATGCCCGTCAGCGCGCTGCGCCGGTCGACCCCGAGTTCAGCGGCGACGGCGAGCGCGATGGCCACGTTCTCCTTGAACGTGATCCACCCGAAGCCGGCCATCTCCTGATCCGTCACCGACTCCGGGTCCACCGCGATCAACCGGCAGTTCCGCCTGGCCGCCTCCTGCTCCAGGATCGACAGCCTGTCCTTCTCGGCGGTGATGCAGATGCCGCCCTCGGGCATCGAGCGGCTCAGCGACCGCGCGACGTCGTCGAGGGTGGGGCCCATCTCGGCGAGGTGGTCCTCCCGGACGTTGCACAGCACCCCGATGTTCGACCGGATCAGCTTGCTCTGGTTGATCTCCTGAAGCGCCGGCATCACCGCCATGCACTCGATCACCAGCGAGTCCGGGTGGTAGACGGCGGCCCGCCGGACGATGCCGATCTGCTCCACGACGTTGGCGATCCCGAACTTGCGGTGCACCGGTTCCTCGCTGGCGTCCGGGAAGATGAACCGGGCGGCGGTGCCGGTGGTCTTCGCCACCACCACCTTCCCGCCACCGCGCAGCGCGCCCGCACAGAGCCGGGTGATCGAACTCTTGCCCCGGATCCCGTTCACCAGCACCCGGTGCGGGATGGTGTTGAGGTTGCGGTAGTGGTTGCGCTGCTCGATCACTCCCGCCACCACGAGCGCGAGGCAGCAGAGGCTGTAGACGGTGTAGAGGTAGAACATGTCAGCCCTTCGTCGCCCGGCTGCCGTGCGCCCCCGCCGTCCGCCGGACCCGCGGCAGGACCGTGGTGCGGTCGGTGCCCGCACCGCGCATGCGCAGCGCCCCACCGAACCGGACGGACCCGGTGTGGCGGACCTGGCGGCAGATCTCCATGCACATGGCGAGCGCGCCGATGTCGTCGTGACGCTGCGGCGGCACCGGCAGGTCGAGCGTCCCCTGACTCATGCGGTCGGCGAAGGACGCGAGCCGCCGCAACGGCCGGACGAAGATGTAGAGCTGCCAGACGTGCGTGAGCAGGATGATGCCCACCACCCCGCCGGCCAGCAGCAGCGTCCAGCGCCGCTCGACCGACGCCGGCAGGCGCAGGACCGCGACGTCCTGTTCGACCACGACGGCCCACTCGAGGTGCGCGACCGTCGACGGCGCGGTCAGCCCGGTGGCGGCGATCAGCGCGGGCTGCCCGTCCCCGGTGGTCGACCGGCCGACGGTCGTGCCCGGCAACACCTCGACGGCGACTTCCCGAGCCAGTTCGCCCTGTAGCGGCTGGAAGACCTGGAAACCCTCCGAGTCCAGGATCGTACGCAGATCCGCGTCGACGACCCGGACCCGACCGTCGACCCGGCGGACCAGAGCGAGGAGGCGGTCCGGGTCGAACTCCCCGATCACCGCGTGGCCGTCGTCGAGCTGGTTGAAGGCGTACACCACCGGCAGCCGGTCCACGGCGTTGTCGAGGCGCACGCCGATCTCGCCCGGCACCGGCTCGGCGGTACGCAGCGGATCCCGGCCGGCCCCGGCCACCACCTTTCCGCTCTGATCCACCAGGTAGAGCGCCCGGAACCGTCGCTCGTCGCCGAGTTCCCGCTCAAGCATCCGCTCGGTCCGCGCCACGTCCCGCACGTCCACCGCCCGGGAGACGCGCGAGGCCGTCGACAGCCCGTCGTTCAGCAGGTTGCCGAGGGCGCTGCTGGCTTCCTCCGCCCGGTTCTCCTCGTCGCGTACCAGTTGGACGGGGATCGTCGGATCGTCGGCCTGGAACGCGATCACGATGGCCGCCGCCGGCCAGAGCAGGGCGACCACGACGGCGACGGTCAGTCCCTGGAGCACGGTCGGCCGCCACCGGTTGCCCGGTGCGAACTGGTCACCGGAGGTCAGCGCCAGTGCGCGCGCGATCCGATGGGCCTCGCGGATCCGCATCGGAGCGCGCTGCGGCGTCTGGGCGCCGCAGGCGTCGGCCTTGGCCTGGCTGAGGAGCGCCCGCACCGGCCGGACCAACGACTTGCGCATGAGCAGGAAGCTGGCCAGGGCCGTGACCAGCAGGCTGGCCCCGAGCAGGATCCCGCCGACGCTCGAGGTGCCCTCGCTGACCTCCGTGCTGAGCAGGGAGACGACCACGAGCCCGGTGTCGCCGACCGGCGCGGACGAGACCAGCAACCGGCGGTCCGCCCACTCCTTGACCACGATCTCGCGGCTCTGTCGCGAGCCGGACGCGGACAGCCCCTCGAAGACCTTCGGCAGGTGTCCGGGGGCGACGGTGTTCGCGCCCTGCATCAGGCTGCTGCGGCCGTCGGCCGTGAGCATGTGGACGCCGTGTCCCGCGTCCGGGTTGAGCCGCAGGTTGCGCATGGTCACCGGGCGCGTCGCCAGGACGACACGCGTGCCGTCCAGCACGGCGGGATACACCAGCAGCGGGCCGTCCGCCGTGGTGACCGCGAACGCGTGACCGGTCGGCAGCACCGGTGGCAGCAGGTCCATGGGCGGGGCGGCGCCCTTGGCGGCCAGGACCTGCCGGGACGTCGTCTCCACGACCGCCGCGCCGTTGTATCCGGTGCCGTCGCCGACCACCCGGGCCAGCAACTCGGCGTCGGGCGTCGTCCCCCGCGCGGACACCGTGCGTTCCAGCTCGACGAAGGTGCGGCTCGCCTCGAGTCGCAGACTGGAGGCCAGCTTCGTCACGACGTCCCGCTGCGAGTCGACCACTGCCGGCAGCACGCCGCGCTGGCCGTGGAGCGCGAAGCCCAGGACGGCGACGGCGACGACGAACATCGTGGCCCAGAGGTAGACCAGGGACGGCGCGCTCGTCCCGGCCGGGAAGGCCGCCGCCGGCAACTGCTGGTCCAGGGCCCGCCGCCGCCAGGCCACCAGCTGCTTCTGATCCTCGACGGAGCCCGCGTCGAAGTCCTTTAAGGCGAGCGGCGCCGACCTGCCTGGCATGAACGACAACCTCTCCCGGTACAGCCCCCCGTCGGATCACCCGGATCCGTCTGACCTGCCGACCGGCAGGCGGTCGCGGCGAGATGCTAGCAAGGGGCTGTCGAAGGTGGTCCGTGACCGATCGGTCGTCGCCGTTGGGACGCCGGCGGCTAGCGGGGCGGGGCGACCCCGCGCACCACGAGGCCCGCCGATTCGGTTGCCCTGGTCAGGAGGTTTCCTTCGATCCGCTCGACCGCCGCCTCGTAGATCCTGCGCCGTCCGGGTGAGAGCGCCGGATCGGCCAACCGCTGTTCGAGATCGACCAAACGGATGGCCGGATTAAGATCAACGAAGGTGGGGAGCGCCTCAACAGCCACCACCTTCCACCTCTTCGTCTGCCGCGTCGGGGCGAAGGTGACCCGGACCATCGCACCGTCCCGGTTGACGTTCAGCGGCTCGGCGTGCCGGGCGATCTGGTTGCCCATGCCGTAGATGATCCAGGTGCCGTCGATCCGCTCGATCGGCTGCACGACGTGCGCGTGGTGCCCGAAGACGACGTCCACGTCCTCGATGGCGGCGACCTGGCGGGCCCAGGTCTGCTGGTCGACGTCCGGCTCGTGCTCGTACTCCGTGCCCCAGTGCAGGCTGACCACGACGATCTCGGCGCCGGCCTCGCGGGACGCCGCGGCGTCGCGCCGGATCGCCTCCACGTCGATCAGGTTCGCCACCCACTCCTTGCCGGCCGGGGGGCGCAGGCCGTTGAAGCTCTTGGTGTAGCTGAGGTGGCCGATCTTCACGTCCTTGGCCCGGTAGATCTTGGGCTCGCCGGACTCCCGCTTCGTCCGGTAGGTGCCGGTGTGCCCGAGGCCCGCCTGGTCCAGCGCGTCGAGGGTCCGCTTGATGCCGTCCTGCCCCTGGTCGAGGCTGTGGTTCGACGCGGTCGAGCAGCCGTCGTACCCCGTGCTCTTGATGGCCTGCACCACCTCGCGCGGCACGCTGAACTTGGGGAAGCCGATGTACGGGCCTCCCGGCGGGGCCAGCGGGGTCTCCAGGTGACACAGGGCCAGGTCGGCCGCGCTGACCGCCTGGCGCACCGGGGCCAGCATCGGGCCGAAGTCCAGCTGGCCACCGCCGTCGCGGCGGGCCTGGTCCCACAACTCGGGGTGGACGAGGATGTCGCCCGCACCGAGCACGGAAACGGTACGGCCGTCGACCTGCACGGGAGCGCCCACCGGACGGGGAGCACCGCCCGACAGGGGCGCTTCCGACGACCAGGGCCCGAGGGCGTAGATGGCGCCCAGCGCCAACGCCACAGCGGTCACGCTGCTGAGAACCGCCCGCACCGGACCCGGGAGCCCACGGCCGCCCGAGTGAGAATCGCTCGCCACCGCGCCAGGCTAGTACGCCCGCCGACTTCCCGATCTCCGGAGCCCGCCACGGCACCGTGCCGCCGACCGTCGCCGGACGGTCGGCGGCAGCGGGGCCGTCACGGGGTCGGCACGGCCACCGGACCGGGCACCACGGCGGGCCCGGGAACCACCACCGGCGTGCCGACGGGGGTGAGCAGGGCGCGGGCGGCCACCGCCATCCGGCGGCGCTGCGGCACCAGGGCCCTGCCGGCGAAGACGTCGTAGTCCCGCGCGGCCACCTCGTCCAGGATCCCGCCGTACAGCGCGTACGCGGTGCGCATGCAGGCCTGCGAGGCGGGTGCGAGCAACGTGATCCCGGGGGCCGCGGCGGCGTAGTGCGTCTGGGCGCGGGTCACCTCGTACGCGATCAGCTCCCGGATCCGCGGCGTGGCGTGACGCCGGGCGCGCGCCTCGACCAACTCCTCGCGGGTGACGCCGAACTGGGCCATGTCGTCGTCGGGCAGGTAGGTCCGCCCCCGGTCGAGGTCCTCGGCCACGTCCCGGATGAAGTTGGTGAGCTGGAAGGCGAAGCCGAGCTGGCGGGCCGGCTCCCGGGCCGCCGCCGGGTCGGAGCTGCCCAGGATCGGCAGCATCATGGTGCCGATCACCGCCGCCGAGCCCTCCATGTAGTCGAGCAGCTGGTCGTAGGTGCGGTACGAGGTGACCGTCAGGTCCATCGCCATGCTCTTGAGGAAGGACGCGAAGTCGTCCCGGTCGAGATCGAAGACGGCGATCGTGTGCAGCACGGCGGGGAGCAGCGGGTCGTCCACCGGTTCGCCGTGCAGCCCGGCGACGAAGCGGCCGGCCCAGTCGTCGAGTCGGGCCGCGCGCTCGGCCGGGGGCAGCTCCTCCGTGCGGTCGACGATCTCGTCGGCGTAGCGCGTGAATCCATACAAGGCGTGGACATGTCGCCGTTTCCATGTGGGTAGGAGCCGGGTGGCGAGATAGTAGGTGCGGCCGTGCCGTTTGTGCAGCTCACGGCAGCGGCCATAGGCCGCGGCGAGATCGGTGTCCACCGGCCCTCCTCAATTACCGACGCAACAATCGACGCAACTCGTAGCCTAGGGTACGCTCGGCCGCATGGCCAACGACGCAGTTACGGGTGACTCGCTCCGCGTCGTTCCTGTCGGCCCGGCCGAGGGGGACGATCCCGTTCGCGCGGTCCTGGCCGCGTACACGAAGGACCTGGTCACGGCGGTGGAGAGCACTCTCGCCGGTTTCCTGGCCACCGAGGTCGACGCGCTGACCGAGATCGACGCGGCGATGGGCGGATTCGCCGCGACGGCGCGCGACTGCGTGCTGGCCGCCGGTAAGCGGGTCCGCCCCACGTTCGCCTACTGGGGGTGGCGTGGCGTGCCGGACGGCACCGGTCCGCTGGCGTCGGTGCTGCCCGCGTTCGCCGCCCTGGAACTGCTGCACACCTTCGCGCTCGTGCAGGACGACGTGATGGACGCCTCCGCCACCCGCCGGGGCCAGCCGAGCGTGCACGAGGCGCTGGCCGCCCGGCACGCCGCCGCCGGCCACCGGGGCGACCCGCGTCGGTTCGGCGAGACGGTCGCGGTGCTGATCGGCGACCTCTGCATGGTGTGGGCCGATCGGCTGCTCGGGCAGGCGGCGCTGCCGCCGGCCCGCCTGCTCGACGTGCGGCGCTGCTACGACCAGATGCGCGTGGAGACGATCGCCGGGCAGTACCTCGACGTGCTCGGCGAGAGCGACGCGGCGAACTGGTCGGCCGGCCGGGCACTGCGGGTCGCCCGCTACAAGACCGCGAGCTACACGGTGCAACGGCCACTGCTCCTCGGCGCCCGCCTTGCCGGCGTCACCGACGACTCGCTGACCGCCGCCTACACCCGCTACGGGCTCGCCGTCGGCGAGGCCTTCCAGCTTCGCGACGACCTCCTCGGCGTCTACGGCGACCCGGCGGCCACCGGCAAGCCGGCCGGCGACGACCTGCGCACCGGCAAGCCGACCGTGCTGCTCATGCTGGCCCGGCAGCTCGCCACCCCGACCCAGCGGCGCGCGCTGGACGGTCTCGGCGCCGGCATGGGAGACGCGGAGGTCGACCGCCTCGCCGAACTGGTCGCCGGCACCGGGGCCGTCGAGCGGGTCGAGCGCATGATCTCCGACCGGGTCACCGAGGCGCTGGCCGCGCTCGGCACCGCGTCGATCGACGAGACCGCCCGCACAGCGCTGGCCGGTCTCGCCACCGCCGCCACCAGTCGGCGGGCATGATGGGCAACTTCGCACAAGGAGGTGGTCGCGTGCGCACCGTCGACGGGCGTACGGACCGGGTGGTCGTCGTCGGAGCCGGGCTCGGCGGTCTGGCCTGCGCGCTGCACCTGGCGGGCAGCGGTCGGCAGGTGACCGTGCTGGAGCGCGAGCCGGTGCCGGGTGGCCGGGCCGGCCGCCTCAGCGTGGACGGCTACGAGTTCGACACCGGGCCGACCGTGCTCACCATGCCCGACCTGATCGCCGAGGCGCTCGGTGCGGTCGGTGAGGAGTTGGACGACTGGCTCGACCTCACCCCGCTCGACCCGGCCTACCGGGCGTACTACCCGGACGGCTCGACCCTCGACGTCATCACCGACACCACCCGGATGGCCGCCGAGATCGCCCGGGTGTGCGGGCCCCGCGAGGCGGACGGCTACCTGCGCTTCGTCGACTACGCGCGCAAGCTCTGGCAGTGGGAACGCGCCGACTTCATCGAGCGCAACCTGGACGCCCCCACCGACCTGCTCACCGGCAACCTGGTCAGGTTGCTGGCCGGCGGCGCGTTCCGGCGGCTCCAGACGAAGATCAACCAGTTCTTCCGGGATCCCCGCACCCAGCGGATCTTCTCCTTCCAGGCGATGTACGCGGGCCTCGCGCCGCACGACGCGCTGGCCATCTACGCGGTCATCGCGTACCTCGACTCGGTGGCCGGCGTCTACTTCCCGCGCGGCGGCATCCACGCGGTCTCCCGGGGCATGGCCGGCGCCGCCGAGAAGCACGGCGTCGAGATCCGCTACGACACCACGGTGACCCGGGTGGAGACCGCGCACGGCCGGGCCAGCGGCGTCGTGACCGCCGACGGCGAGCTGATCCCGGCCGACGTGGTCGTGCTCAATCCCGACCTGCCGGTCGCCTACCGGGACCTGCTGCCCCCGAGCCGTCCGCGCCGGCTCACCTACTCCCCCTCCTGCGTGGTCCTGCACGTCGGGTCGACCCGGGGATATGGGAAGATCGCCCACCACAACATCCACTTCGGACGGTCGTGGAAGGGCACCTTCGATGAGGTCATCCGGCGGGGCGAGCTGATGAGCGACCCGTCCCTGCTGGTCACCAACCCGAGCCGGACCGACCCGTCCGTGGCGCCCGCCGGGCGGCACACCTACTACGTGCTCGCCCCGGTGCCCAACCTCGACCGGGCGCCCTTCGACTGGCGGGGCGACCTCACCGAGCGCTACGCCGACCAGCTCGTCGGCACCCTGGAGGAGCGCGGCTATGTCGGCTTCGGCGCCGGCGTCGAGGTGCTGCGGGCGGTGACCCCGGCCGAGTGGGCGGAGCAGGGCATGGCCGCCGGCACCCCGTTCGCCGCCGCGCACAGCCTCTTCCAGACCGGCCCGTTCCGCCCGTCGAACCTGCACCGGACGCTGTCGAACGTCGTCTTCGTCGGCTCGGGCACCCAGCCCGGCGTCGGCGTGCCCATGGTGCTCATCTCCGGCAAGCTCGCCGCCGGCCGCATCACCGGAGGTGCCTGATGGCCCTCCCCCTCCGACCCGGGAGACACCTGCCGTGACCACCCGCGAGAAGCACCTCGTCGAGCTCGTCGACGACGCCGGGCGTCCCCGGGGCGAGACCACCGTGTCGGCCGCCCACCAGGCCCCGGGCCAGCTCCACCGCGCCTTCTCCGTACTGCTCGTCGACCCCGACGGCCGGGTGCTGCTGCAACGGCGGGCGCCGGTGAAGACCCGCTTCCCGCTGCGCTGGGCCAACGCGTGCTGCGGCCACCCGGCGCCCGGCGAGTCCCTCGTCGAGGCCGCCAACCGCCGGCTGCGCGAGGAACTCGGCGCCGGCCCGGTCGAGCTGACCGAGGTCGGGGTGTACGTCTACTACGCCGAGGACCCGGCGACCGGTCGGATCGAGTTCGAGTACGACCACGTCCTGCGGGGCGGGTTCCAGCCGGGCGACCCGCTGCTGCCCGACCCCGACGAGGTGGCCGAGCTGCGCTGGGTCGACCCCGTCGCCCTGCTGGCCGACATCGACACCGACCCCCGCCCGTACGCGCCGTGGCTCGGCGGGGTGGTGGACCGGCTGCTGCACCCCGCGGGGCCGACCGTCGGCCCGCCGGACCCGGTCGGGCCGCCGCCGAACGACGCGCCGGAGCGGTCGGGTGGCCGATGAGGCACTGAGCGCGGGGGCCGTCGCCCGGCGGCTCGGTGTCGCCGTCACCACCCTGCGCACCTGGCACCAGCGCTACGGCCTCGGGCCCAGCGAGCACGTCCCCGGGCACCACCGGCGCTACACGCCGGCCGACCTCGCGCGCCTGGAGATCATGCGTCGGCTCACCGCCCAGGGGGTCACCCCCGCGGAGGCGGCCCGCTGGGCACGCCGCGCGCCGGACGCCGTACCCGCCGACGCCGGCGCGCAGCCACGGGTTCCCACCGTCGGCGCTCGGGACGGCGGCGGATCGACGATTCCGGTCGGCCGGGCCGGGCCGGCGGCCCGCGGGCTGGCCCGCGCCGCCATGCGGCTGGACTCGGTGGCGATCGGCGAGACGATCGCCCGGGCCCTGCACGCGGACGGGGTGATCGCCACCTGGGACGGCCTGCTGCGCCCCGTGCTCTTCGGCATCGGCGAGCGGCACGCCGCCACCGGTGCCCTGATCGAGGTCGAGCACCTGATGTCGCGCTGCGTCTCGGAGGCGCTCGCGGTGGTCGCCCGGGCCGCCGCGCCCGCCGGCCCGGCGCGCATCGTGCTCTCCTGCGCCGACGAGGAGCAGCACACCCTGCCGCTGGAGGCGCTCGCCGCCGCGCTCGCCGAGGCCGGCGTCGGTTACCGGATGCTCGGCGCCCGGATGCCGCTGCCCGCGCTGGTCGAGGCCGTCAGCCGGACCGGGCCGGCCGCCGCGGTGATCTGGTCGCACACCCGGGCCACCGCCGACCCCGCCCAGCTCAACGCCCTGCTCGCCGCGCCCCGCCGCCCGCTGCTGGTGCTCGCCGCGGGGCCGGGCTGGCTGGCGGACTCGCTCCCCGCCGGGGTGGTGCGGCCGGTCGACCTCAGCGAGGCGGTCTCGTTGGCGCTCGCGCTGTGCGACTCGCTGGGCCAGGCCTCGGCGTACTGACCGGGGGTCCCGACGCGAAACGGCGTCCACTAGCGTCGGGAGGTCCGTCGACCCCGACCCCTCCGGGAGCGAACGATGCGTCCACGCGCCCTGCTGGCCGCCGGTCTGGCCCTGCTCCTCCTCGGCGGCTGCGGCGACGGCGCCACGAGCGGCCGGCGGGCCGCCGGCCCCGACCCCGTCGCCTCCGCCCCGCTGCCGGCCGAGCCGACGCCGTCGGTCAGCCCACGGCCGACCCCCACCGCCCCGCCCAGGCGGCTGGTCCGCCCGCTGCCGCCCAAGCTTCCGGCGGGCCTGCGTCGTACGACCGGCGCACGGACGGTGTCGCTGACCTTCGACGACGGGCCGGATCCGCACTGGACGCCGAAGGTCCTCGACCGCCTCCGGGCGGCCCGGGTCACCGCCACGTTCTGCGTGGTGGGCACGCAGGCCCGCCGGCACCCCGAGCTGCTCCGGCGGATCGTGCGCGAGGGCCACCAGCTCTGCAACCACAGTTGGAACCACGACCTGCAACTCGCCCGGCGGCCGGTCGCCGAGATCCGGCGGGACCTCCTGCGCACCAACGCGGCCATCCGGGCGGCGGTGCCGGGCGCCAAGGTGCCGTTCTACCGCCAGCCGGGCGGCCGGTGGACGAGCGAGGTGGTGACGGTCGCCAGGCAGCTCGGCATGCGGTCGCTGCACTGGAACGTCGACCCGCAGGACTGGGGCAAGCCGACCGCCGCGACGATCTCCAAGCGGGTACGCGCCGCCGCCCGGCCCGGCTCCGTCGTACTGCTGCACGACGGGGGCGGCGATCGGGCTGCCACGCTTGCCGCCTGCCCACACCTGATCACCGACCTGAAGCGCCGCTTCGGCATCGCCCAGCTCCGCTAGAACCCTCTTGACCTGCGGTTTTGTCGGGCGTTGTGGCTGGGGCCATACCGGTTTGGTCGAGAGACCGACCATCACGTAAGCTATCCAAGCCTCCGGCGGGGCCGGATGGGAGCAAGTCCGCTTGAAGTTGCGAGTGTGCAATGATGGCGGGGCCGCCCTCATCGTCTAGCGGCCCAGGACGCCGCCCTTTCAAGGCGGTAGCACGGGTTCGAATCCCGTTGGGGGCACGGTCCGGCTTCGGTCGGAGGCAACAAAGCTAGGTCCTGTGGAGCAGTTGGAGTGCTCGCCGCCCTGTCAAGGCGGAGGTCGCGGGTTCAAGTCCCGTCAGGACCGCCAGCGCTGAACGCCGCGCCATGCGCGGCTTTCTGCGTATCGGGGCGTGTGACCCTCCCGGCGGAGAATTCGCCGTGCGGGTAGCATGAACCGAGCAACACGGCCAGGTAGCTCAGTTGGTACGAGCGTCCGACTGAAAATCGGAAGGTCGGCGGTTCGACCCCGCCCCTGGCCACATAGCCTTTCGCCGGGCTAAAGGGATCCCCACCAGCGGAAACGCAGGTGGGGATCTTCTTGTACGCCCTCCCGGCGAATCGACGCTGCCCGGCTCCTGCCCCCTGACGGCCCCAGCCCTCGCCAGGCGTGGCTAGCGCCGGAGCGGCGCGGACAGTCCCACTGCGGTCAGCAGCAACGCCAGGGAGACCGCGAACAGGGCGACTCCCACCGGATAGGGCACGGCGATGACAAACGGCGCCTGTTGGATCAGCAGGCCCGCACCGATCATGGCCTGGGCGCCGCCCAGACGGACGGGCTGGGCCTGCTGGCTCGGCGTCAGGCGAGCGAGCCGAACCCAGGCTGCGGGAAACCGTCGTGACGTGGCCACACGCAGTCCGAGGACGACCCAGGCCAGGCTGAGGACCACTATCGCCACGCGCAGGGCGATCATCACCGGGTCCGGGTCGTCCACGCTCATGAGGCCATCATCGGAGTGACGTCAAGGCCGGAAGAACGCCTCCGCCCCGGCCGGACACGGCCCCACCCCCGGATCGACGGTCATCAGGAGCGGAACCTCCTTTGGCCGGGCCGCGCTGTCGGACGTGCGCGCTACCGTCCCGCCGTGGCGATCAGGATCAGTTTGACCCTCGACTGCAGGGACGCGAAGCTCCTCGGCGAGTTCTGGAAGACGGCGCTGGACTATGTCGACGAGCCGCCGCCCGCCCCCTTCCGCACCCGCGAGGAGTGGTACGCGAGCTTCGACCTGCCCGAGGACGACTCGGTCGACGACGGGGCGTGGCTGTGCGATCCCCGGGGCGTCGGGCCCGCGCTTTCCATCCTCAAGGTCCCCGAGCCGAAGACGGCGAAGAACCGCCTGCACATCGACGTCCGGGTGCCCGGGCACGGCACCCCCGACGAGCGCTGGGCGCGGATCAGGGCCAAGTCCGAGCAGTTGGTGCAGGCGGGCGCGACCGTCCTGGAGGACGTCACCGGGCACCACATCGTCATGGCCGACCCGGAGGGCAACGAGTTCTGCGTCGCGGCGACCTCCGTTTGACGGCATGCCCCTGGCGGCACCGCCCACAGCGCAGGTGATGAACCCGGGGCGCCTGGCGGTGGGTCAGATGGTCGTGGTCGGCGTGGCGGCTGCCCTGTTCCTGCGCGTACCCACCAGCAGCCCCTGGTGGGTACGGATCACCTCGGGCGCGTCGATCGCTCTCTTCGTGGTGGTCACGACCGTACTGCGGGTCCTCGACTGATCACCATGGCCGGCCACGCCGCCGCGTCAGCGTTTCTGCTGGCGGTGCTGGGCCATCCCGCCCTGGATCGCCTCCCAGACGCTCCGACCGGCCTGCCTCAGCGTCTCTCCCGCCTGCTCGGCGAACTGGACCGCGCTCTGCGCGCCGCCACCTGCACCGCCGGAGGTTTCGGTCTTTCCGCCCGGTCCGCCCTCGGAGGGACCGCCCGAGGGCTCACGCTGCCCGGCACCCTGCCCACCGCCGGGACCGCCGGCCGTTCCTCCCCCGGGGCCACCGACCCTCTCGCCGCCCGGCTTCTGCGCGGTCTGTTCCTCTCGACCGGGCCGCTGCCCACCCTGCCCCGAACCACCGGGCCGCTGCCCACCCTGCCCCGAACTACCCGGTTGCTGCCCGCCCTGGCCCGGACCACCCGATGGCGCCCCGCCCCGCTCCGGACCGCCCGGCTGCTGCCCACCGTGCCCCGGACCGCCCGGTTGCTGCCCGCCCTGGCCCGGACCGCCCGATGGCTGCCCACCCGGTTGCTGCCCGCCCTGGCCGCGTTCCGGTTCTTCGGGCTTGCCCGGCTCCCGGTGGGTCGCCTCGCGCTGCGCCTGCTCGCGGGCGCGCTGCGCCTGGCCCTCTTCGCCTCCGCCCCCCGATCCGCTCGCGAGGCCGCCACCCGGATGGGCCTGCCCAGCCCCGGGTTTCCCACCCTCCCCGGTCCCGGACGTCCCAGCCTGTCCGGCTCCGGGCTCCCCGCCCCGCCCGGGGCCACCCGGCTCCCGCAGGGTCCGGTCGGCGACCGCGCCGATCGCGCCCACCTGCTGACCGAGGTCGTCGGTCGCGCCGCCGGGCCGCTCCAACGGACCCTGCCCGGCAGGTGTGGGAAGCTTTCCGACCCCACCGGGAAGCTGATCGCCCAGCCTGGTCACCCGCTGCGTCGCCCGGTCGACGTCGTCCAGGGAGGCCGTCGCCGTACGCGACAGCGCCTCGATGATCTGCGGATTGCGGTCGATGGTGGTCAGGGCCCGGTCGAGGATCTCCACCAGCTTCTCCAGCCGCACCTTGAGCAGCGCCTCGGCGTGCACCCCGGTGATGTCCAGCTCGACGCCCCGCAGATGCACCCGGACCCCGGCGTCGAGTTCGAGGAGATTGGCCAGCCGGGTGCGCAGGGACACGTCGGCGTCCAACCCGTCCACCGCGAGCCGGATCGAGTCGACCGACACCTCCGGGATGTCCAGCAGGACGTCCGGCTCGGCCTCCCCGCCCCGACGGGTGGGCTCACCGCCCCCGCCGCGCCGAACAGGCTCGGCCTCCCCGCCGCGCCGTTCCGGTTCCCGCTGCTGCGCGTTCTCGCTCATGATCCCCGCTCCGCATCCTCCGGCCGGGCCGGCCGGGACCGTTCGGCGCGGGTACCCGCTATCCGGGCGAACATCCCGCCGGAGCGGCGACGCGACCGCCACCGGGCACGGCCGTGACCGGCGCGGAACTGCTCCGCCACCGCGCCGTCGACGTCCGACAGCAGCGGATGGTCGAACCCGTGGGGTCGCCCGCCCCGATCACGTCGGCCCGGCCCGCGTACGGCGGCCTCGCGGGCCTTCTCTCGCGACGCGGCGGCGCTCCCGCCACGTCGAGCCCGGCGGCCCACTCGGCCGATGCGTCCCCTGGGCCGCAGGGTCGCCAGCAGTAGGACAGGGCCGGAAAGAGAGCCCGAAGCCGGCAAGCAGGAAGCTGCGCACCCGGGCATCAGCCGGTATGGTCCCGGCCTATGGGACAGGAGATGGCTGACCTGGCCGACGTCCGACAAGAGTCCGAACGATTCGTGTTGCGCAGCGCCCTCCTGGTCCCCGCCCCCGCGGAGTTGGCGTTCGAGGTGTTCACCGGTGCCTTGGCGCAGTGGTGGGTGGTGGAATACACCTGGTCCGGGCCGGAGCAGCTCGCCGACCTGGGCATGGAGCAGCGCGCCGGCGGCATGCTCTACGAGATCGGGCCGCACGGCTTCCGCTGCGACTGGGGCCGGGTGCTGACCTGGGATCCGCCGGAGCGGCTGGTCTTCACCTGGCAGATCGGCGCCGATCGGGCACCGGTGCCGGATCCCGCGAAGGCGAGCGAGGTGGAGGTGCTCTTCCACCCGGACGGGCCGGAGCGGACCCGGGTGCAGGTCGAGCACCGACACTTCGACCGGCACGGCGAGGCCGCCGAGGGCTACCGGCAGGCGCTGACCGCCGGCTGGCACGAGCTGCTCACCCGCTACGCCGCCAGGGTCGCCGCCCACGCCGGCTGACCGGCGGCGGGGTCAGCGGCCGAGGCCGGGAGGTGCGCCCGGTGCGGTGGCGACACCACGCCCGCCGAGGTCGGCGCGACGGCCCGCCTCGGCACCCGGGCCGAACCCGCCGCCGGCCAGCCGGCGGGGCGCGGCGGTACGCAGCCGCGGGTACACCTCGGCAACCCGGTGCCGGACCCGGTCCGACCGGTCGGCCAGGACCAGCGCCACCGAGGGCTCGCCGGCCTCGGCGACAGCCCCGGCCTCCGCCGCCCGCAGGCGCGCCCCGATCACGTGGGCGAACCCGGCCAGCCACGACCGCCGGAAGGCGGCGACGTGGGCGCCGACCGGCGTCTCGGCGCCGGCCAGCCCGTGCGCGGCCTGCACCAGTAGCGACGTGAAGAGCAGCTCGACCCGTTCCAGGTCGCTGGCGAAGCCGAACAGGTGCATGGCGAAGCCGGCGCCCTCCCGGCGACGCACGCAGCGGCAACGCAGCGGATCGGCGACCGCGGCGAGGAGGCCGGCCTTGTCCCGGGCGTACGGGGCGACGACCTCGACCACCCGGTCGCCCACCGGGTCCGTGGCGGGGTCCCGGGCGGCCAGCAGCGCCCGGTCCACGCCGTAGCGGGCGATCAGCTCGGTGGCCTTGGCGGTGAAGGCGGCCGACTCGGCGGGAGTGCAGGCCGGATCCTCGGCCTGGGCCAGCAGCTTGCGCACCTTGCTGAGCATGGCGTCGGACATGCCCCTCAGCCTGTCACGCCGCCCCGGCCCCGCCGCACCGCGACCGACCGGCCGCCGGCGTTTCCCGCGGCCGAAGAGGCCCGAAAGCGGTCAGGTTGCCCGGCTACGCAGCGTCGCCACGGTCGACCCGGCGAGCGTGAGCAGGCACTCCGGCAGCAGCCCGTCGGCCGCCGCCGCCCCGAACAGCGCCTCGCCGGTGTCGTCGTCGGCGTTGGCGTACGCGCTGACGAAGCGGGCCACCCAGCGGGTGTCGTAGCCCGCCTCGTCGATGCCCGGGAAGTCCAGCGCGCACGCGCCCGCCGGCACCGGATCGCCGACCATCGTCGCGGCAAGACACCAGGCCACGCCGTACGCGCCGGCCAGTCCCGACCGGTCGACGACCGCGTCGAACGCCCCCGCCACCGCGTCGCCGTCCCCGGCCAGCGCCGAGCGGAGCACGGCGGTCGCGTCGTCGAGCGTCTGCTGTGGTGAGTCCGTCACCCACAGCACGGTACGGGGGAGGGTCAAGCCATCCGCCGATGGTTACCGTGCGTAGTCAGGGCGGGCGACCTGCGGATTGACGCACCTCCGTGGTCCCGCAGCACGCGCCAGCACGCTAATGTGCGCAGCGGACCTTCGCCGGAGGAAGGACGACCATGTTCAAGTCACGCGCCTCGCGGGCGGCCACCCTGGCTGCCTGCGCGACGTTCCTGCTCGCCACGAGCGCCTGCGGGACCGATGAGCCCGAGGAGGCGGTCACCCACCAGGTGCGCCTCTACGGCACCGACGGCAACATGCTGAACTCGTACCCTGCCGAGCTGAAGGATCGCGCCGGCCTGGTCGACGGCATGAAGGGCACCACGCCCATGACGCCCCTGCCCGAGGACTTCAAGAACCGGCTACGGTCCATCGACCCGAAACTGGGCGACTTCCTCTACTCGGCCGAGGCGTACGACGCGGTGGTGATCAGCGCGATCGCCGCCCAGCTCGCGGGCACGACGGACCCGGCCGCCATCGCGAAGCAGATCGTCGGGGTCACCAACGGCGGGCAGCGCTGCGAGCGGGTGGCGGAGTGCCTGACCCTGGCCCGGGCGGGCCAGGACGTCGAGTACCGCAGCGTCTCGCTGACCCGGGCCGGTTTCACCGACGCCGGAGAGCCGTCCACCGCGAGCTACGGCACCCTGCACTTCGACGGCCAGCGGCTCAACGACGGCAAGACCGAGTTCGTCGGTGCCGGTGACGAGTCGGCCGCGAGCACCAAGGCCCCGCCGAAGGCGAAGAAACAGCGTGGCGGCCGCACCGACCGCAGCGACGGCTCGCCGCTGGTCCTGGGCGGCCTGCTGCCGCAGACCGGTGACCTGGCCCTGGCGTACCCGCCGCTCAGCGCCGGCACCAAGCTGGCGATCAAGGAGATCAACGCGGCGGGCGGGGTGCTCGGCGAGCCGGTGGTCTGGATCGACGGCGACGACGGCACCAACCCGACGGTCGCCAAGGCCACCGTGGCCAGCCACGTCGGGCGCAACGTCCACGTCATCATCGGCGCCGGCGCCTCCGGCATCTCCCGGGCCGTGCTGCCCGACGTCGTGCAGGCCGGGAAGGTGCTGTTCGCCCCGTCGAACACCGACGCCAGCCTGACCGAGCTGGACGACAACGGCCTCTACTTCCGCACCGCCCCGCCGGACAGCCTCCAGGGCCGGGCGCTGGCCGACGTGATCCTCCGCGACGGGCCGCAGAAGATCGCCATCGTGGCCCGTAAGGACTCCTACGGCGAGGGCCTCCAGGGCACCGTCCGGGCCGAGCTGGAGCGGGCCGGCATCGACGGCGACCGGCTGAAGCTGCTGACCTACGACCCGCCGGAGGACGCCAAGGCGAACCCGGTGAACTTCGACGCGGGCGCGAAGGAGATCAAGAACTTCGGCGCGGAGGCCGTGCTGATCATCGGCTTCGCCGAGTCCGCACAGGTGATCCGGGCGCTGGCTGACGCCGGGGTGCAGATCCGGCACTGAGCCACGCCCCATCGGCACGAACGGCCGCACCGGTCACCGGTGCGGCCGTCGTCGTCAGTGCTCTCAGCGGGGACGTCGCCGCTCGAGGAACTCCGTCATCCGCCGGTGCTTCTCCTCGTCCTCGAAGAGCACCGCCTGGCTGACCAGGTCCAGGTGCGGGTGCGCGGCGGCCGGCGCGTCGACCGCCAGCTTGGTGAGCCGCAGCGCCAGCGCGGACCCCTTCGCCATCTCGTCGAGCAGCCCGTGTGCCGTGGGCAGCAGCTCGCCGGGCTCGGGCACCACCCGGTTGACCAGCCCGATCCGCAGCGCCTCCTCGGCGTCCACGCGGCGGCCCGTGAAGAGCAGTTCCTTGGCCCGGGCCTCCCCGACCAACGCCGGCAGCCGGTGGGTCGCGCCCGCGCCGGCCAGGATCCCCAACCGGACCTCCGGCTGGCCGAACACGGCCCGCGCCGTGCAGACCCGCAGATCGCAGGCGTACGCCAGCTCGGCGCCCCCGCCCAGCGCCGGCCCGTCCACGGCCGCCACGGTCGGCATCGGCAGCGCCCGGATCCGGGCGAAGGCCGCCGAGTTGATCGCCGCGAGGGCGTCCAGCCGGCCCCGCTCACGCAGCTGCCCGATGTCCGCCCCGCCCGCGAAGATCCCCTCCGTGCCGCCCGTGAGCAGCAGCAGGCGGGGCCGCGCCTCCAGCTCCGCGCAGACCTGGTGCAGCTCGGCGATCAGGTCGGCGTCGATGGCGTTGCGCTTCTCCGGCCGGTCGAGCGTCACCACCAGCCGGTCCGGCTGCTCCTCGATCCGCAGCCCGCTCACGAGCGGGTCCCGCCTTCCCAGCGGTAGAAGCCCTGGCCGGACTTCTTGCCCAGGCGGCCGGCGGCCACCATCTCCTCGAGCAGCGGCGGCGGGGCGAACCGGTCGCCGTACGCGGCCTGGAGGGTGCGCGCGATGTCGAGCCGCACGTCCAGCCCGACGATGTCGGTCAGCTCCAGCGGGCCGACCGGGTGCCGGTAGCCGAGCACCATCGCCTTGTCGATGTCGGCGGGGCTGGCCACCCCGTCGGCGACCATCCGGATCGCCTCCAGCCCGAGGGTGACCCCGAGCCGGGAGGTGGCGAAGCCGGGCATGTCGCGTACGACGACGGGGTCCTTGCCCAGCCGGCCGGCGAGCGCGACCGCCTCGGCGGTGGTCTCCGCCGCGGTGGCCGGGCCGACGACGACCTCCAGCAGGGCCATCGCCCAGACCGGGTTGAAGAAGTGCAGCCCCAGGAAGCGTTCCGGCCGCGCCAGCCCCTCGGCCAGCGCGGCGATCGGGATGCTGGAGGTGTTGCTGCCCAGCAGCGCCGGCCGCAGCGCCTCGGCCTCGCGCAGCACCGTCCGCTTCAGGTCCGGCCGCTCCGGTACGGCCTCCACCACCACGGCCGGCTCCTCGGCGACCTCGGCGAGCCCCGCCCGCAGCGTCACCCGCTCCCGGTTCGTCGCGGCCCGGTCGGCGTCGAGCTTGCCGCGCGCCACCGCCCTGTCCCACAGCTCCCCGAGCCGCTCGACGGCCGCCGCGCCCCGGGCCCGGTCCACTTCGACCAGCTCGACGGCGTGTCCCGCCCCGGCCGCCACGTACGCGATGCCGAGCCCCATCGTGCCGGCCCCGACCACGACAAAGCGGTCGCTCATGACGCCTCCCCGTCTCCCGTGGCGGGACGGGGTTGACCCGCGCCCCGCCAACCGCTCCACTCGCTCATGCGCCGACCCTATGCAGCGGCGACCTCCACGACATGCGTGGGGGCGCGGCGGATCGGGTACCACGGCAGCCAACCGAGGGAAGGACGGCCAGATGAGCCAGGCACCGGAGACCGTGCACGCCGCCGAGACGGCGGAGACCGTGGAGACCCGCGGGGACGAGCGGGTCGACCTGCTGCGCGCCGACACCAACAACGACGGCCGCACCGACGTCTGGGTCGCCGACACCGACGGGGACGGCAAGCCCGACCTGTACCAGTTCGACACCGACCACGACGGCAAGGTGGACATCACGATGGTCGACCTCGACGAGGACGGCACCCCGGACGAGGTGGTCGACGGCGACGGCGGCCTCCCGCCCGAGCAGCTCTCCCCGACCGTCTAGGGCTGACAGCCCTTCCGGTACGAAGGGCGTCAGGAGGGGCACCTTCCTCCAGCGACAGCGCCAGGAGGTGCCCCTCCGTGCGCCCTGTGCGGGCGTCAGCCGGCGAGGCGCAGGGTGGCCAGGTAGTACGGCGCGTCCCGATCGTCCACGTCGGTCAGTCGCCAGCCGCTGCCCCGGACGAGTTCGGCGAGTTCGTCCGGGGAGCAGACCAGGTAGTCGAACCACTCGGTGCCCAGTTCCCGGTAGCGCAGCCGCAGCCGGAGCTGCCCACCGAGGCGTCCCCGGCGCCGGTTGTGCTCGTGGTAGCCCGTGTGCACCGGGTCCCGGGTGCCGTACGGGTCGGTGCCCTGGGCGATGACCTGCGCTCCCGGCCGGGCCAGCGCGGCGAGCGCGGCCAGCAGGGCCGGCGCCCGTTCGCGCCCCTCCAGCAGGCCGACGTTGTTGCCGAGCAGCAGGAACGTGTCGTAGCGGCGGCCGTCCGCGACGTGCGCGTCGACCGTGCCGTGCACCAGTTCCCGTACGCCCCGGCGGCGGCAGACGGCCAACGCTCCGGCCGAGGTGTCCAGCCCGGTGACGGGCACGCCCCGCTCCTGGAGCAGCAGCGCGATCCGGCCCGCACCGACGCCGACGTCCAGGGTCGCGCCCCGGACCCGGTCCACGGCCCGGTGGTCGTACGGCTGCCAGTCCGCCGGCGGGTCCAGGTAGTGCCCGGCGGACGCGCCGTTGACGAGCCCGTCGTCCCGTTCGATGATCTCGATGACCGGCCGCGGCAGCCGCCCGCCGGCCAGCGGCCGGGGGCCGACCCCGGTGGCCACGGCGTACGCGTCGCGCACCAGCTCTCCGAACACGTCACCGATCTGTGGTTGGGCCGTCACGGGCTTCACGCTATCCGGCCGGTCAGTCAGCCGCACCGGTCGTATCCTGGCGGGGTGACCACCTTGGACCGCCTCGGCGCGGAGAAGTACATCCTGCTCACGACGTTTCGCAAGGACGGTCGGGCGGTGCCGACCCCGGTCTGGGCGGTGCGTGACGGCGACGCCCTGGCGGTGTGGTCGGCCGCGGACGCCGGCAAGGTGAAGCGGATCCGGCGCAGCGGGGACGTCACGGTGGCGCCGTGCGACGTCCGGGGCCGGCCGCATGGCGAGGCGGTCCCCGCCCACGCGACCCTCTGCGACGTGGCCGGAACCCGGCGGGTACGCGAGCTGATCAAGCAGAAGTACCGGATGCTCGGCCGGCTGAGCATGCTCGGCAGCCGCCTGCGGCGCGGCGAGAGCGGCACGATCGGCATCCGGGTCGTCCTCGCGGACGGGCCGTCGACCGGCGCCTGACCGCCCCGCCGCGCGTACGCGGGCGGGCCCGGACACGACGAAGGGCGGCGGATCTGGTCCGCCGCCCTTCGTGCAGGTCTGTTTACTCCCGTTCGGTCAGTCCCCCTGGCGCTGCTGGGGAATCTGTCCCTGCAACAGTGCCCTGACCTCCGACTCCCGGTACCGGCGGTGTCCGCCCAGCGTGCGGATGGCGCTGAGCTTGCCCGCCTTGGCCCACCGGGTCACCGTCTTCGGGTCGACACGGAACATCGACGCCACCTCGGCCGGTGTGAGTAGCGGCTCTGGTTCGTGCGTTCGCGATGCCATCGGTCACTCCTCCACATGTATAGACATCGGCCGGGGTCCCGCCGGCCGACGCGTCTCCCATGGTCCGGCTAGTCCCCGATGTCCGACATGGGCCGAACGGCCGAACGTCCCTAGACGGACGGATGAACCATGCCCGATTTATGCGACTTTTACACGGCAGAAAGTACCTTATTCGGACTCATGATCACGGTTCGTGATGCGTCAACTACGAACTAGCCTCGACTTTGCGCCGTCTTTTGGGCGATTTTGCGTCAGTTGCACCGTTCCAGCAACTGGACCGCCCGCCAGCGCGCGACCAGCCTGTCGTACGCCGCCGAAGCCTCCTCGGCCTCGCCCCTGGACAGCCCGGCCAGCCCGGTCGCCACCAGCTCGGGCGAGTCGTCGGCGGCCAGCGTCTCGTCCGACAGCAGCTCGACCAGGCCGCCGTAGTCCAGCTCCACCATCGACCGGGGGTGGAACTCCTCCAGCCAGCGGGCGGCCTCCTCGACCGCCTCCGTGATCGGCGCGTCGCCGATCGACTTGCGCAGCACCGACAGGGCCCGGGACGACCGGCGCCGCGCCTTGGAGATGTCCGTGCGGTAGGACAGCGCCCGGCGCCCGGGACGCGTCACGTGGTGCCGCTCCTGGGGGTCGAAGAGCACGAACCACCGCAGCGGCACGCCCCACGTGGCGATCTGCTCGTGCACCCGCGGCACGCCGTGCTCCAGCACCCGGGCCCCGCTGCGCCAGTCCTCCACCACGGCCTTCGCCTGACCGGCGAGCACCGGCGGGACGAAGGCGTCGGCGAGCACCGGGGGCACCCCGTCGCGCGCGTTCAGCGCCGCCTCGGCGACCCGGATGCGCAGGTTCCACGGACAGACGAGCAGGCTCTCGTCGGTCTCCAGGACGTACGCCTCGTCCGGCAGGTCGGGCAGCCGGGTCCAGCCGGCCCCCAGCGCCTCCAGCACCGCCGTCCGTTGCCGGCCCGGCCCCTCCACCGGTGCCACCGCGCGCCCCTGCTCGACGTAGCGCCGCCAGTACGACTGGCGGTCCCGGTCGAAGGCGGTCAGCGGCTCGTACACGCGCAGGTATGAAGCGAAGAGGGACGGCACGGCGCGATCCTCCCACGAATCGGAACCCGACCGTCGTCGGCAGCGCGATCACGCGAGCCGGGGGCGGCCGGACGGCGTCGGCCGATACTAGGCTCAGCGGCACCGGCAGCATCCCGCCGGCGGTCCACCGGTCCGCGTCCCACAAGGACGCACCCCCCCACACCAGGAGCGAGCCATGGGCGTATTCACCAGCACCGAAGACCCGGGATCCAGCGGTCACGAACAGGTCGTGTTCTGCCAGGACAAGCAGAGCGGCCTCAAGGCGATCATCGGCATCTACTCCACGGCGCTCGGCCCCGCGCTCGGTGGGACCCGGTTCTACCCGTACGCCAGTGAGTCCGACGCCCTCGCCGACGTGCTCGACCTCTCCCGGGGCATGGCCTACAAGAACGCTCTCGCGGGGCTCGACCTAGGCGGCGGCAAGGCGGTCATCTGGGGTGACCCCGAGCGGATCAAGAGCGAGGCGCTGCTGCGCGCGTACGGTCGCTTCGTGCAGTCCCTCGCCGGGCGCTACTACACCGCCTGCGACGTCGGCACCTACGTCGCCGACATGGACGTGATCGCGCGCGAGACCTCCTACGTCACCGGCCGCAGCGTCGAGCACGGCGGCGCCGGCGACTCCTCGATCCTCACCGCCTGGGGCGTGTTCCAGGGCATGCGGGCCACGGCCGAGCACCTCTGGGGCGCACCGACCCTCGCCGGCCGGCGGGTCGGCGTGGCCGGCCTGGGCAAGGTCGGCAAGTACCTGGTGGGCCACCTGATCGACGACGGCGCCGAGGTGGTGGCGACGGACGTCAGCCCGAAGGCCCTGGAGTGGGCGCGCACCACCTACCCGCAGGTCACGCTGGTCGACGACGCCGCCGCGCTGGTCGCCGCCGACATCGACGTGTACGCCCCGTGCGCGCTCGGCGGCGCGCTCAACGACGACACGGTGCCGGTGCTGCGCGCCAAGGTCGTCGCGGGCGCGGCCAACAACCAGCTCGCCCACCCCGGCATCGAGAAGCTCCTCGCCGACCGTGGCATCCTCTACGCCCCGGACTACGTCGTGAACGCCGGCGGCGTGATCCAGGTGGCGGACGAGATCGACGGCTTCAACTTCGAGCGGGCCAAGCTGCGGGCGACCCGGATCTACGACACCACGCGGGAGATCCTGCGTCTGGCGGACGCCGAGGGGGTGCCGCCGGCGGTGGCGGCGGACCGGTTGGCGGAGCGGCGGATGGCCGACGTCGGCCGCCTGCGCACGATCCACCTGCGCTGAGCGCCCCGGGGGCGGAGCGTCCGGTTCCGCCCCCGGCCCCACCGGGCGGCTCGTCCGGTTAGGCTGATTTCGCGCGGCTTTGCCCGGTGTCACGGGCGCTCCCGGCACCGGTCCTTACCGGGTACAATCGGTGACGTCCGGATGACCGCGACGCGCGGTGTCGGTCGACGGTAACCCGAGGTGCCGAACGGTGGCATCCCCATGTACCGTAAGAGCCACGAGAGATGCCTGACGTCATCGGGGCCCGCCTTCGGGCTGCCCCGCATTCTGTGCGAGGGGGTCGAGCCATGGGGCGCGGCCGTGCTAAGGCCAAGCAGACGAAGGTGGCGCGGGAGTTGAAGTACCACTCCCCGAACACCGACCTCACCGCCTTGCAGCGCGAACTGGCGGGTGCTGGTAAGTCTGAGCACAACTTCGACGACGACTACAAAGAGTATGTCGACGACGATGATGAGGATCACGCGGACGAAGACCCGGATCCCTGGGTACGTCCGCCCCGCTGACCTCCGGTAACAGCTGAGCACGCGGTGATCGCCCGCGTGCTCACGCATGTGCCCATCGAAGCGGCGCCACTACCGACGATCAGGGACCTGCCCTCTCCGGAGAACGCTCCGGTCGACAGGGCAGGTCCCTGATCACGGTCCGCCCTCAGCGGGGACGGTTGTTCCAGTTGTAGAACGTCGGGATGTTCTCGAAGTGGTTCCAGGCGCAGACGGCGCTCGCGCCGTCGCCAGCCGCCACCTCGGCCCGTAGTCGTCGCGCGGCCTCGGCCTCGCGTAGGAGTGCGGTGAGTCCCGGCGCGGCTTCCCGCACCCGGTCGGCGATCTCGTCCGGGGCGTCCGCCCTCCGGTCAGGCTGCCGGTGACTGGTGGTCTCGGGCATGCTCCAACACTCCCTCCAGTAAGTGGATCTTGCTGTTCCGGCAGTGCGCGGTCTGCGTACCGTCGAAACGCCCCAGCTCGAAGTAGCGGTTGGCCGCGTGGCCGCCACCGCAGAAGCCGAAGTAGGGACAGGAAGAGCGGCACGCCTCGACGCCGGCGAGGAACTCGCCGACCCAGGGCGTCCGGTCCGCGTGGGCGAGGATCTCGGCCAGCGGGGTGGCCAGCACGTTGCCGCTGGTGAAGTCGCCGTAGCGGACGTCGGTGAAGCCGGCCAGCTCGGGCGAGAGCACCGTCACCGAGCCGTCGTGGCCGATGGTCGGGATCGGGTCCAGCCGCCGGGGCAGCACGTCGTCGGCGGTGCCGTCCAGCACCGCGGCGGCGTACCGCAGCGACCACTCGACCTCGCGCAGGTGGATCCGGGGCTCCCGGCGCCAGGCCGCCACCAGCTCCGCCCAGAAGGCGCTCACCAGCCGCGCGTCGTGGGAGTTGTCGCGGCGGTTGACCCCCTCGGTCTCCTCGATGTTGACGCCGAGCACGTCGCAGCCGAGGTCGAGGAAGTAGTCGTACAGCTCGGTGGCCAGGCCCGGCCCGGGTCGGCCCACCACCGCCAGCGCCGAGAACGGCAGACCGTGCCGGCGCAGCGCCGCCACCCCGCGCACGATCCGGTCGTACGCGGGCCCGCCGCCCCGGGTGACCCGGTCGCCGTTGCGCTCCCGCGGGCCGTCCACGCTCACGCTCACCCGCACCCCGTGCTCGACGAAGAACGCGCACCAGGCGTCGTCGATCAACGTGGCGTTGGTCTGGACATGGTGCTCGACCTCGGGCCCGAAGGGCGCGATCAGCGCGGCGAGGTGCTCCCGGCCGGCCGCCAACGGCTCGCCGCCGTGCCACACCACCGAGAAGCGGCCCGCCGCCGCCCAGGGGTTCACCGACGCGGCGACCGCCTCGGCCACCGGCACCGGCATGCGCCGGTCGGCCGCGCGGAACGGCAGGTAGCAGTAGGCGCAGTCGAGGTTACACAGAGTGGTCGGCTGCATGACCACGTAGGAAGGGACGGCGGACAGGCCGCGCATCCCGCTGAGTGACCGTCCCCGAGCAGCCATTGCCCTCCTCAGCGCCTGAAGAGCGGTCGGGGAGCCCGGACGGGAGGCCCCGACCGCCTTGAGGGTGCCCTTCAGGCTAGGCGGCCACAGCCACTCGGGTGAAGCCCTGATCAGGTGTCCGTACGATCACCGCGAGTCGATCAGCCCCGGGTGTGCTGGCCGATCATCTGCACGTTGCCGGAGCCCTCGATGATCTCGCCGGCCTGCCACGCGTCGACGCCCCGGCCCGTCAGGGTGGCCAGCGCGCGGTCCGCGTCCTCGGCGGAGACGATCGCGAACATGCCGACGCCCATGTTGAAGGTCGCCTCCATCTCCGGGTCCTCGATCCGCCCCTTGGACTGGATCAGGTCGAAGATCGGCTGCGGCTTCCAGGTCGACCGGTTGACCACCGCGTCGACGTGCTCGGGGAGCACCCGGACCAGGTTGCCGGGAATGCCGCCGCCGGTGACGTGGGCGATGGCCCGCACCTCGGCCTCGGCGATCAGCTTGAGGCAGTCCTGCGCGTAGATCTTCGTCGGGGTGAGCAGCTCCTCGCCGAGGGTGCGCTGCCGGCCGAAGTCGTCGATCACCACGTCGAGCCGCATCCGGCCGGCGCCCAGCAGCACGTGCCGCACCAGCGAGTAGCCGTTGGAGTGCAGGCCGGAGGAGCGCATCGCGATGACCACGTCGCCCACCTCGACCCGCTCGGGGCTGAGGATGTCGCTCTCCTCCACCACGCCGACGCCGGTGGCGGAGATGTCGTACTCGTCCGGGCGCAGGACGCCCGGGTGCTCGGCGGTCTCGCCGCCCAGCAGGGCGCAGCCGGCGTACCGGCAGCCGTCGGCGATGCCGGCGCCGATCTCGGCGACCTTGTCCGGCACGACCTCGCCGGTGGCGATGTAGTCGAGCAGGAACAGCGGCTCGGCGCCGCAGGCCACCAGGTCGTCGACGACCATCGCGACCAGGTCGATGCCGACCGTGTCGTGGATGTCCATCTGCTGCGCGATCACCAGCTTGGTGCCCACGCCGTCCGTGGAGGAGGCCAGGATCGGGTTCTTGTACTTCTTCGTGTCCAGCCGGAACAGGCCGGCGAAGCCGCCCAGGTCACCCATCACCTCGGGGCGCCGGGTCTGCTTCACCTTCGACTTCAGCAGCTCGACGGCGCGGTCGCCCGCGTCGATCGAGACCCCGGCGTCCGCGTACGAGACCGAGCGTTTGCGCGCCGGGCGGCTGGTGCCGGCCGTCCAGGGCTGGCGGTCGCCGTTGGCGCCGGTCGGGCTGCTTCCTGCGCCGCTGCGCTCGGACACGTGCGTCACGGTTCTCCCCTTTGGTTCTGGCGCCGGGCCGGCGGTGACCGGGTCGCGCCGGGTGGTGCTACGGGCGGTGTGTGGTCACGCCGCCCGGAGTGGCGACGAGCGGGGCGTTGTGTTCAGGGGTGTCGGACACCTGCGCGGCGACCCGCCGGCCCACCCCTTCGAGGACGTGCTTGCCGATCAGGTTGCCGGCGGGGAGCTCGATCGGGTATTCCCCGTCGAAGCACGCGCGGCACAGCCGGGTCTTCGGCTGCTCGGTGGCGGCGATCAGGCCCGACAGCGACACGTAGCCGAGCGTGTCCGCCCCGATGGAGCGCCGGATGCCGTCGTTGTCCAGGCCGTTGGCCAGCAGCTCGGCACGGGTGGCGAAGTCGATGCCGTAGAAGCACGGCCAGTTGACCGGCGGCGAGGAGATGCGTACGTGCACCTCCAGCGCGCCGGCCTCGCGCAGCATCCGCACGATCGCCCGCTGGGTGTTGCCGCGCACGATCGAGTCGTCGACCACGACCAGCCGCTTGCCCCGGACGTTCTCCCGCAGCGGGTTGAGCTTGAGCCGGATGCCGAGCTGACGCAGGGTCTGCGACGGCTGGATGAAGGTGCGCCCGACGTACGGGTTCTTCATCAGGCCGGCGCCGTAGGTGATGCCGGACTCCTCGGCGTAGCCGATCGCGGCCGGGGTGCCGGACTCCGGCACCGGGATGACCAGGTCGGCCTCGACCGGGTGCTCCTTGGCGAGCTGCCGGCCGATCTGCACCCGGGCGGAGTGCACGTTGCGCCCGGCGATGGTGGCGTCCGGTCGGGCGATGTAGACGTACTCGAAGAGGCAGCCCTTGGGTTCGGGCGTGGCGAACCGGTTGGAACGCAGCCCGTCCTCGTCGATCGCGATCAGCTCGCCGGGCTCGACCTCGCGGACCACGCTCGCGCCCACGATGTCCAGCGCGGCGGTCTCGCTGGCGACCACCCAGCCGCGTTCCAGCCGGCCCAGCACCAGCGGGCGTACGCCGTGCGGGTCGCGGGCCGCGTAGAGGGTCGACTCGTCCATGAACACGAAGCTGAACGCGCCGCGCAGCTGCGGCAGCACCTCCAGCGCCGCCGCCTCGACCGACAGGTCCGGGCGGCTGGCCAGCAGCATCGTCACCAGGGAGGTGTCGTTGGTCGAACCGTCGGCGACCAGGCCCCGCTCGGTGACCTCGCGCTGGAGCTCGGAGGTGTTGACCAGGTTGCCGTTGTGGGCCAGCGCGATCGTGGTGCCGGACGTCGTGGACCGGATGGTCGGCTGGGCGTTCTCCCACGTCGAGCCGCCGGTGGTGGAGTAGCGGGCGTGCCCGATCGCCACGTGCCCGCGCAGGCTGGCCAGGGTCGGCTCGTCGAAGACCTGGGCGACCAGGCCGAGGTCCTTGTAGACCACGACACCCGAACCGTCGCTGACCGCGATCCCGGCGGCCTCCTGACCCCGGTGCTGGAGGGCGTAGAGCCCGAAGTAGGTGAGGTTGGCGACCTCCTCCCCGGGCGCCCAGACGCCGAAGACGCCACACGCGTCCTGGGGACCGGGTCGTTGGGGATCAAGGTCGTGGCTCAGCCGGCCGTCGCCTCGGGGCACCTGCGCTCCCTCATGCTGGTCTGGACCGGCCTTGCGGAATCACGCGGGGAGCGGATCCGCCTTCCTCGACCGGGACCACTGTTCGTCGCCTGACAGTGTACGCGAATCCCTGTCGACACAGAAAGTCACGATGCCGCTCCCACGCGTCACCCCTCGCAGGTGTCGCCGCAGCTAGAGCGGCAGGTACGCGGAGAGATCCGCCCGGATTCCGCTCACTCGTACGCGACCCTCGGTGATCGCCTGGGCCCAGCCGAGCCGCCCGGTGGCCACCGCCAGCCACGTTCCGGGCTCCATCTCGACGACGTTCGCCGGCGTGCCACGGGTGTGTCGGGGACCGGAAACGCACTGAACTGCACCGTAAGGTGGGACACGCACCTCCACCGATCGGCCGGGGGCGCGCTCCGCGAGGGCGGTCAACAGGGTACGGACCGCCTCCCGGAGAACCGGCCGTTCGGGCGTACGCCCCTCGTCGAGCGCCGACAACGCCGCCGCGACTGCGGCGGACTTAATGTGCGGAGAGGACACGACGGGACGATACGGCTTCAGCACCTCGCGCCTGACGCTGGCCCTGGGTCGCGCCGATCCGGTCAGACAAGGCATAGTTGCCGACGGCGTATTCGTACTGTGATGATCCCCGGCCCGGCGACCCGCCGCCGAGGGAAGTCAGTCCGGAAGGCGGTGGACGTGTCAACACACCGACGTGCCTGGAAGCAGCGGGCCGGTGTGGTCGTGGCGCTGGTTGTCGGCGCTCTGCTCGCTGCCCCCGCCACACCAGCCCTCGCCGCCGACGTCAACGTCTCGCCCGGCTCGGTCACCCTCAACGCCGGCAGTGACGCGGTCGTGACCGCCCAGGTGACTCCCGGCGACGAGGACGAGAAGGTCCAGGTCAGCCTCGCCGGCCTCCCCAGCGGCGTGACCTGCGGCGGCTGCGGGGAGATCCCCGGCAACCGACCGCAGCTGCGGCTGCTGCGCCTGCGGGCCAGCGACAACGCCGGCGACGCGAACGTCACCGTGACGGTAGCGGCCGAGGGTGACAAGTCCGGCGCCGGACGGACCGCCACCTTCCAGCTCAAGGTCAACGGCCGGGCCCAGCCGTCCGAGCCCCCGCAGGTGCAGACCGTCAAGTCGGTTTCCGGCAAGGTGGTCGTCCAGGCCAACGGCAAGGCCGTGCCGAACGCGGTGGTCATGCTCCAGGACGGCGCCGGCAAGAAGATCGACACGATCAGCGACGACAACGGCAACTTCCGCTTCACCGGCACCAGCGAGAAGCCGATCGCGCCCGGCCGGCTCGCCGTCGGCGCCAGCGTCGGTGAGGTGTACGGCACCAAGAGCTTCGACGCCTCCGCCGGGCAGAGCATCACCGGCCAGCGCATCGCCCTGGCGATCAAGGTCGAGACGACGCCGAGCGCCACCCCCTCGGCCAGCGAGGAGCCCCTCCCCACCGACGAACCGGTCGAGGAGACCCCCGAGGAGAGCAGCGAGGCAAGCCCGGGCGCGGCTGCCAACGCCAGCAACGAGGACTCCGGGGGCATGGGCTCCTGGCTGATCATCCTGCTCGGCGGCCTGCTCGTCGCCGCCGGTGTCGGCACCATCGTGCTGCTGTGGCTGCGCCGCAAGGACAACGCCGACGAGACCGACGACGACGTGCCGGCGGGTGCCGCGGCAGGTGCGGTTCCGGCGGCTCGCGGGGCGTTCCGGGGCTCGGACGACCAGACCCGGGTGGTCAACCGGGTCGGTGCCACGCCGGATCCGACGATGGTCGGCGGCGCCGCACTCAGCGACGCCCCGACGATGATGCACCGCCCCGTGGTCGACGACGTGCCGCCGGACCCGTACGGCGCTCCCCCGCAGCCCTACGGCGCGGCGGGCGGCCAGCAGGGCTGGGGTGGCAGCGGCTACGGCGACGAGCCGGCCGGCTCGGGTGGCTACGGCGGTGCCGGCTACGGCAACGCACCCTCCTCGGGCAGCGGCTACGGCAGCGGTGGAGCCGGCGGCGGCTACGGCAACGCGCCCTCCTCCGGCGGCGGTTACGGCAACGCCCCTTCCTCCGGCAGCGGTTACGGCAACGCCCCCGCCTCGGGCGGCGGCTACGGCGGCAACGACTTCGGCGCTCCGGCGGGCGGCGGCAACGACTACGGTGCCCCGGCGGGCGGCAGGGGCTACGGCGAGCGGTACGACGAGCCGACCGGCCGCTACACCGGCGACGCCACCCAGTACCCGGCCCCGGCCGACCCGTACGCGACCGGCGTCTACCAGCCGGAGCAGGGTCAGGGCTACGGCCAGTCCGAGCCCGGGGCGTACGGCCGGGGCGGCGAGTCGACCGGCGGCTACGACCGGGGTGGTTACGGCCAGCCGGGCGGCTACGGCGGCCAGGAGTCCGGGGCCCCGAGGGGCGGCTACGGTCAGCCGGGCGGCTACGACCAGCCCACCTCGTACGACAACCAGGGCGGCTACGGCCAGGGCGGCGGCTACGGTCAGGAGCCCCCGCAGCAGCGGGGCGGCTACGACGATCGCGGCTACGGCGGCCAGGGTGGCTACGGCCAGCCGGGCGGCTACGACGACCCACAGAGCGGTCGCGGTCGCCCGGACGGCCCGCCGCAGCAGGACCGGGGTGGCCGCCGGCTGGACTGGCTGGACGACTGATCCGCCCGGGGCACGCCCCGACGACAACACCACGGCGAGGGCCGTCCGGAACTCCGGGCGGCCCTCGCCGCTGCGTCCGGCGGTCCACCAACAGGCGCGAGGGCCGACGCAGGGCAGGTCCACCGGGCAACGAGGCCAGCGGCGGCAGGCCAGCAGGCGAGAAAGGCCAGCGGCGGCGGGCCAGCAGGGGCAGCGGCGGTGGGGCCACGCAGGGCAGGGCCAGCAGGCGGCCGGCGCGGCGAGCCGGTGACGGGGCGCCGTCCGCGGCGGGAAGGCCGTCAGGCGGCGGAGAAGACGCCCTGGCGCAGCACCGGGACCACGTCCGAGGCGCCGACGCGTACGGCGACCTCGACGTCCCCGGCGAAACCGCCCTCGATCAGCTCGCGGCCCGACACGCAGCCACGGACGGCGGCGGCCACGTCGGGGGTGCTGGCGAGCGCGGCGAGCGCCATGGCCGCCTCCACGGAGAGACCACCGGGCGCACCCGACAGGGCGTCCAGCACGCAGGCCGCCCCGAGCTGGTCCTCCACGGAGGGCCGCAGCGAGCCGTCCGGCCAGCGCTCACCCGAGGCGATCACGCCGACCGGCGCGTCCGTCGAGCCGTACCCCTGACGGGTGAGCCAACGGCCGACGGCGCGTGCGTTACGCAGGCAGGCCGCGACCACCGGCAGCCCGGTGGCGCTCGCCGCCGCGCTGATCGCCGAGCCGTTCGGCGACGGCAGTACGAGGTCGGCGACGACCGGCGCGTCGGTCAGCGCGGCCGGCGAGAGCGACCACGGATGCTCCGGGGTCATCTGCCGACGGCCCACCGCCGCGACCGCGCCCACGCGCCGTGCGTAGTCGGCCGCCTGCTCGCCCCACGGGAACGGGTGCACCCGCATACCGCGCCCGACCGCGACGTCCACGGCGGTGGTGAACGACAACACGTCCACCACCACCAGCACGGCGCACACCCGGCCGAGTTCGGCCGCCCCTGTCAGCCCCCAGTCGAACCGGGCGCCGGAATTGGGTTGGACGTGGACGGTAGCGGCCACGCCTCAGCGCTGACCGGGCTCGGCGGCACCGGAGTCGGGTGCCGCCGGACCGTCGGCCTCAACCGCCGGCTGCTCCGGGTCGGGCGCGTCGGTCTCCGCCTCGACCGGTTCCACCGGCTCGACGGCACCGGTCGGCGGGACCGGCGCGGCCGACGCGATCGGCTCGGTCGCGACGGCCGACGGGTCCACCGGCGCGGCCTCGGCCTGCTCGGCGACGGGCAGCGGCACGGCCTCGACCGCACCCGCCACACCGGCGGCCGGCGCGGGCACATCGACGACCCCCGCGCCCCCGAACAGGCGCGGCAGCGTCCCGCCGTGCGCGGCGCGCAGCTCGTCCAGGCCGATCCGGAACTGGCCGTGCACCTCCAGCGCGCCGCCGGCCGGATCGGTGACCCCGATCAGCTCGAACGGCACCCCGCGCTCGGCGCAGAGGGCGGTGAACGCCTTCTCGTGCCCGCGCGTCACCGACACCAGGACCCGGCCCGCGGACTCGCTGAACAGGTAGACGAACGGCATCGAGCCGCCGTCGAACCGCTCGGGCACGGCGACCCGGGCGCCGACGCCGCGCCGCAGGCAGGACTCCACCAGGCTCTGCGCGAGGCCGCCGTCGGAGAGGTCGTGCGCGGAGCTCAGGTGCCCGACCCGCGCGGCCTCGGCCAGCACGTCGGCCAGGAGCCGCTCGCGGGCCAGGTCGACCTGCGGGGGTACGCCGCCGAGGTGCTCGTGGGTGACCCAGGCCCATTCCGAGCCGGAGAGCTCCACGTGCGTCTCGCCGAGCAGGAAGATCTGGTCGTGCTCACCGCCCGGGCGGGCCTGGAAGCCCATCGGCACGCGGTCGGCGACGTCGTCGAGCACGCCGAGCACACCGACCACCGGGGTCGGGTGGATCGGCGCCGCGCCCGTCTGGTTGTAGAAGCTCACGTTGCCGCCGGTGACCGGGATGCCCAGCTCGGCGCAGCCGTCGGCCAGGCCACGGACGGCCTCGGCGAACTGCCACATCACGCCCGGGTCCTCCGGCGAGCCGAAGTTGAGGCAGTTGGTGACGGCGATCGGCTTGGCGCCGGTGACGGCGACGTTCCGGTACGCCTCCGCCAGCGCGAGCTTCGTGCCGTGGTACGGGTCGAGGCGCGCGTAGCGGCCGTTGCCGTCCACCGACAGCGCCACGCCGAGCCCGCTCCGCTCGTCGATCCGGATCACGCCCGAGTCCTCCGGCTGGGCGAGCACGGTGTTGCCCAGCACGTAGCGGTCGTACTGCTCGGTGACCCAGGTCTTGTCGGCCAGGTTGGGCGACGCGATCATGCGCAGCACGGTCTCGCGCAGCGCCTCCGGGTCGGCCGGCCGGGGCAGCGTCTCCGCGCGGTCGGCCTGGAGCAGGATCAGGTCGGCCGGCTCGCGCATCGGGCGGGCGTAGACCGGGCCGTCGTCGACCAGCGAGCCCGGCGGTACGTCGACCACCAGTTGGTCGCGCCAGGTGATCAGCAGCCGGCCCGGTTGGCCGTCCGGCGCCGGCGGGGTGACCTCGCCGATGGCGGTGGCCCAGACGCCCCACTTCTCGGCGGTCTTGAGCACGGCCTCGAGCTTCTCCGGCTCGACGACCAGCAGCATCCGCTCCTGGGACTCGCTGGCCAGGATCTCGTGCGGCTCCATCGAGGCCTCGCGCAGCGGCACGCGCTCCAGCCAGACCCGCATGCCGGTGCCGGCCGCCGCGGCGGTCTCGGTCAGCGCGCAGGTCAGGCCGGCGCCGCCGAGGTCCTGGATGCCGACGACCAGCCGGGCGTCGTAGAGCTCCAGGCAGGCCTCGATGAGCAGCTTCTCCATGAACGGGTCGCCGACCTGCACCGACGGCCGACGCTGCTCGCTGCCCTCGTCGAAGGTGGCGCTGGCCAGCACCGACACGCCGCCGATGCCGTCGCGGCCCGTACGGGCGCCCATCAGCACGACGACGTTGCCGGGGCCGGCGGCGGCCTTGTTCTGGAGCCGGTCGACCGGCAGCACGCCGAGGCAGAGCGCGTTGACCAGGGGGTTGCCCTGGTAGCAGGGGTCGAAGACGACCTCGCCGCCGATGTTCGGCAGGCCCAGGCAGTTGCCGTAGCCGCCGATGCCGGCGACCACGCCGGGCAGCACCCGGGCGGTGTCGGGGTGGCCGGCCGCGCCGAAGCGCAGCGGGTCCATCACCGCGACCGGGCGGGCGCCCATGGCCAGGATGTCCCGGACGATGCCGCCGACGCCGGTCGCCGCGCCCTGGTAGGGCTCGACGAAGCTCGGGTGGTTGTGCGACTCGACCTTGAAGGTCACCGCCAGCTCGTCGGAGATCTGCACCACGCCGGCGTTCTCGCCGATGCCGGCGAGCAGCCGGTCGCTCGGTGGGGCCTTCTCGCCGAACTGCCGCAGGTGCACCTTGCTCGACTTGTAGGAGCAGTGCTCGCTCCACATGATCGAGTACATGGCCAGCTCGGCCTGGGTGGGCCGCCGGTCGAGGATCTGCCGGATCCGCTCGTACTCGTCGTCGCGGAGCCCCAGCTCGGCGTACGGCTGGAGTTCACCGGGGGTGCCCCCGGCGCGCGACACGGTGTCCAGGCCGTCGGCCCAGTCGACGGGCGCCGGCCCGGGGCCCCCGGCCGGCGGCACGACGGCGGCCGGACGCGGCTCCACCGGGTGCGCCGGGGCGGCCGGGAACTCCTCCGCGTTCTCCCGTACCTCGTCCGGATGGCTGGTCATGACGTCTCCTCGCTGCGCTCGCGTCCGTTCGACGGGCGGGTGAGCCGACCGATGATGCCGCGTACGGTCACGCGGGTGCCCCCACCAGGTGCTTGAGCACCGAGGTGAAGAAGCCGAGGCCATCCAGGGAGGGGCCCGTGAGCGCCTCGACCGCGTGCTCGGGGTGCGGCATGATGCCGACCACGTTGCCGGCGGGGTTGGTGATCGCGGCGATGTCGCGCTGCGAACCGTTGGGGTTGCCGCCGACGTAGCGGGCGACCACCCGGCCCTCGGCTTCGAGCTGGTCCAGCGTCGCGGTGTCGGCGACGTAGCAGCCCTCGCCGTTCTTGACCGGGATCAGCACCTCCTGGCCGGGCTGGAACGCGTTGGTCCACGCGGTGCCGACCGACTCGATGCGCAGGACCTGGTCGCGGTTGCGGAAGTGCAGGTGCTGGTTGCGGGTGAGCGCCCCGGGCAGCAGGTGGGCCTCGCAGAGGATCTGGAAGCCGTTGCAGATGCCGAGCACGGGCAGGCCGCCCCGGGCCGCGTCCACGATCGTCTCCATCACCGGGGCGAACCGGGCGATGGCGCCGCAGCGCAGGTAGTCGCCGTAGGAGAAGCCGCCGGGCAGGACGACGGCGTCCACGCCGTGCAGCTGCGGGTCACCGTGCCAGAGGCGGACCGGCTCGGCGCCCGCGATCCGGACGGCCCGGGCCGCGTCCCCGTCGTCGAGCGAGCCGGGGAAGGTGACCACACCCACCCGGGCGGTCACGAGCGGGCGTCCACGATCTCGTCGGCCTCGGCCAGGCGGACGGTGAAGTCCTCGATGACCGGGTTGGCGAGCAGCTTGTCGGCGATCTCCCGGGCCCGGTCCAGGTCGGGTTCACCGGCGAATTCGATCTCGATCCGCCTGCCGATCCGTACTGAGGCGACGTCGCTGACGCCGAGCCGGGGCAGCGCGTTTGCGACGGCCTGGCCCTGGGGATCGAGGATCTCGGGCTTGAGCATGACGTCGACGACGACGCGAGGCACTGGGCACTCCTGACTGTGTACGCAGTTGGGTGCCGACCCACAACGGGCGAGCGCAGCCAGCCTACCTGGCAGATACCGTCCGGGACGCACCGGCCGGACGCGGGTCAGGCAGCGTTCGACATTCCTCGCACGGGCGCCCGGGGACCGATACGGGTTCGTTGCGATCCCGATGCGCATCCGTTGCCGACCAGCCCGTTTCGCCCCGCTCCGCCACCCGCCCGGGGCCGCCGCCGGTCGAGGTCCGCCGCACCGCCGGACACCCGCCCCGCCATACCGCCGCATCCATCACTTCGGATGGATCTCTTGTGAACGACATCTCAGGGGCCCTACCGTACATCGTCATACGTCGATCGGACGTCCCGGCGGCGGGCCACCCCCGTCCGCCGGCCGAAAGCTCGACCCGGTGAACCCGGGCCCCGTCCCCGAAGGAGCCCCATGCGCATCCGATCCATGATCGCAGTCCTGGCCACCGCAGCGGCCGGCCTGCTCGGTGCCAGCTCCGGCGCCCTCGCCGCCCCGGCCGGTCCGCAGCCCATCATCGGCGGCGGCACCGTCTCGTCGGCCCCGTGGGCCGCCGCCGTGCTCAGCAACGGATCGTTCACCTGCTCCGGCACCATCATCGCGCCGCAGTGGGTGCTCACCGCCCGGCACTGCATCAGCGGCACGATGTCCGTCCGGGTCGGCAGCGTCAACCGCACCTCCGGCGGCCAGACCCGCACCGTCAGCGCCACCTACAGCCGCTACGACCTGGCGCTGATGCGGCTGTCCAGCTCCGTCAGCACCTCGTACGTCACGCTGGCCAACAGCAACCCGCCGATCAACTCCACCAACTCGATCTACGGCTGGGGCATGACCTGCTACAGCGGCTGCTCGGCCTCCACCCAGCTCAAGACCGCGACGGTCCGGGTGACCAGCAACAGCGCCACCGACGCGTACGGCGGGCAGGCGATCCGGAGCACCCGGATCGACGGCAACGCCTGGCGGGGCGACTCGGGCGGCCCGCAGTTCTACAACGGCGCGCAGGTCGGCGTCGCCTCCACCGCCGACGGCCAGAGCATCCAGAACTACGGCAGCGTCGCGTACAACCGGGCCTGGATCACCCAGACGGCCGGTGTCTGACGGTTAGCGCCACGCTAGGCGCGGATGGTCGGCAGCGCGCCGGCCGTCCGCGCCGCGCCGTTTTGCAGCATCCGATCAGGTGAACAAGGCCGCCGATCCGGCGCCCCGGCACCCTGACAGCATCGGAGGCGTGCTGGTCGTGACGACGGAGCAACTACCCGGGTACGAGATCCGCCAGATCCTCGGCGAAGTGGTGTCGTCGATGGCCAGGACGCGCAACCCGTACCGCGAGGGCGTCAAGAACCTGCGCGGTGGCGCGTACGACCCGATGGCCCCGGACAACCTCACCAGGTGGCGTACGGACTCGGTGGCCCGGCTCGGCGAGGAGGCCCGCCGTATCGGCGCGAACGCCGTCGTGGGGATGCGCTTCGACAGCCGCGACTGCGGCGAGATGTGGATGGAGATCTGCGCGTACGGCACGGCCGTGATCGTGGCGCCCAAGATGCCCGACGTCATGCCGCCCGACCAGCCGCTGGTCGCCGCCGAGACCGCGCACGACCCGGCCTTCGCCGAGTCCCCGGGTGGCATCGCCGAACCGGCGAGCGCCCCCAACCTCCGCACGGCCGCCGAAACCCCCACCCGCGACTCCTGACCCACCTCTGACGCCCTCCTCCGGGGAAGCGTCGATCATGAAGTTGTTGCCAGCCTCGTCGGCGTGTCGCGACTACAACTTCATGATCGACGCCCCGAGAGGGAGAGGGCGGGAGGGGGCGGGGTTAGAGGATGGGGGGTGGGGTGTAGGTGGCTGCCTCGGGGTGGGCTTCCACCACTGGGGCGATGCGGCGGGTCACCGCTTCGACCTGGGCCGGGGCGGCGCCGACGAAGGCCGTACGGTCGGCGACGAGGGCGTCGATCTCGCCACGGGTGAGGCCCAGGCGGCCGTCCGCCGCGAGACGGTCGAACAGGTCGTTCTCGGCGGCGCCCTTCTCTCGCATGGCCAGGGCCACCGCGACCGCGTGCTCCTTGATCACCTCGTGGGCGACCTCACGCCCGACGCCGCGCCGGATCGCCGCCACCAGGAGCTTGGTGGTGGCCAGGAACGGCAGGAAGCGCTCCAGCTCCCGGTTGACCACCGCCGGGTACGCGCCGAACTCGTCCAGCACGGTGAGGAAGGTCTGGAACAGCCCGTCGGCGGCGAAGAACGCGTCCGGCAGGGCGACCCGGCGCACCACCGAGCAGGAGACGTCCCCCTCGTTCCACTGGTCGCCGGCCAGCTCGCCGACCATCGACAGGTAGCCCCGGATGATCACCGCGAAGCCGTTGACCCGCTCGCTGGAGCGGGTGTTCATCTTGTGCGGCATCGCGCTGGAGCCCACCTGGCCCGGCTTGAAGCCCTCGGTGGCCAGCTCCTGGCCGACCATCAGCCGGATCGTGGTCGCCAGCGACGACGGGGCTGCGGCGATCTGGGCCAGCGCGGAGAGCACCGCCAGGTCGATCGAGCGCGGGTAGACCTGCCCGACGCTGTCGAGCACCCGGCTGAAGCCGAGGTGCCCGGCCACCCGGCGTTCCAGCTCCGCCACCCGGTCGGCGTCGCCGTCGAAGAGGTCGAGCTGGTCGGCGGCGGTGCCCACCGGGCCCTTGATGCCGCGCAGCGGGTACCAGTTGATCAGGTCGTCGAGCCGCTCGTACGCGATGAGCAGTTCCTCGGCCGCCGACGCGAAGCGCTTGCCCAGCGTGGTGGCCTGCGCCGCGACGTTGTGCGACCGGCCGGTCATGACCAGGTCGGAGTGCTCGACGGCGAGCCGGGACAGTCGGGCCAGCGTGGCGACCACGCGGTCGCGGATCAGCTCCAGCGAGCGGCGCACCTGGAGCTGCTCGACGTTCTCGGTGAGGTCCCGGGAGGTCATCCCCTTGTGCACGTGCTCGTGCCCGGCGAGCGCGCTGAACTCCTCGATCCGGGCCTTCACGTCGTGCCGGGTGACCCGCTCCCGCTCCGCGATCGAGGCCAGGTCGACCTGGTCGAGCACCCGCTCGTACGCCTCGACCACGCCGTCCGGCACGGGCACGCCGAGGTCCCGCTGGGCCCGGAGCACGGCGAGCCAGAGCCGCCGCTCCATCCGGATCTTCTCCTCGGGCGACCAGAGGGCGACCAGTTCGGGTGAGGCGTACCGGTTGGCGAGCACGTTCGGGATCGTCGTCACGGCGCCCATTCTCCCGGACCCGCCCGCACCGCATCGTCAGGGTTACCGGCTGGCTATGGTGATCACCCTGCTGAGCCGACTGACGGGAATGAAGAAGAGTGTCCAGACTTACCGGCAGGGTCGCCCTGGTCACCGGTGGTAGCCGCGGTATCGGCGCCGCCGTCGCACGCCGGCTGGCCGAAGACGGAGCCCACGTCGCGTTCACCTACCGCAACGCGGCGGAGAGCGCGAAGGCCGTCGTCGCCGACATCACGTCGTACGGCCGCACCGGCCTGGCGATCCAGGCCGACAGCGCCGAGGGTACGACGGTCGTCGACGCGGTCGAGCGGACCGTCGCCGAGCTGGGGCGGCTGGACATCCTGGTCAACAACGCCGGGGTGTTCTCGTCCGGGCCGATCGGGCAGGTCGGCCTCGACGACCTCGACCGGGCCATCGCCGTCAACGTACGCGGGGTGTTCCTGGCCACCCAGGCGGCGGTACGCCACATGCGCGACGGCGGGCGGATCGTCAACATCGGCAGCAGCTTCGCCAGCCGCGTACCGGCCCCCGGGGTGAGCGTCTATGCCATGACCAAGACCGCCGTCAACGGCCTGACCAGGGCACTCGCCCGCGAACTCGGCCCGCGCGGGATCACCGTCAACCTGGTCCTGCCCGGTTCCACCGACACCGACATGAACCGGGCGGACAGCGCCAGCGCGGACGCCCAGCGGTCACACATCGCCCTCGGGCGCTACGGCACGCCGGAGGACGTCGCGGCGACGGTCAGCCACCTGGTGGGCGAGGGCGGCCGGCACATCACCGGCGCGTCGATCGCCGTCGACGGCGGTGCCACCGCCTGACCCGGCGGGCGGATGCGAGACCCGGGCGAGCGGGCGTGCATCTGCCCATCCGCCGGTGGGGCCGGGTCGAGGCTGCGGCGCGCGGCCTCAACCCGCACCGGGCCACCCCGGCGCTGGATATACTCGACAAGCTGTCGGTATATAGGGGGCGCGCAGTGACCAAGATCCTGGTGGACATCGACGACGAGGCGCTCGCCGACGCGGCTGCGGCTTTCGGCACCAAGACCAAGAAGGACACGGTGAATGTCGCGCTGCGGGAAGGGGCTGCCCGCCTCCGGCGCGCCCGCGCCCTCGCCGAACTCAGCGGGCGGGCCCAGGCCGGGGACTTCGACGAACTGCTCGACAAGAGCACGTACCGGTCGTGAGACTCGCCGACTACCTGGTCGACACCAGTGCGCTGGTCCGGCTGCTGCGTGATCCCGATACCCAGGCCCGATGGGAGCAGCCACTCACGGCCGGCCTGCTTGCGGTCTGCCCGCTGGTCGAACTGGAGTTCCTCTATTCGGCCCGCTCGCTGGCCGACCGCAGATGGCTGGGGGACCGGCTTCGGACGGTGTTCAACTGGGTGAGCATGCCGGACCGGATCTACGAGCGGGCGGCCGAGATCCAGGAGCAGCTCACCGCTCGGGGTACCCACCGGTCTGCCGGCGCTGTCGACCTGCTGATCGCGGCGACGGCCGAGTACCAGGGCCTCTCCCTGTTGCACTACGACCGGGACTTCGACCAGATCTCCGAGGTCACCGGGCAGCCCGTGCGATGGCTCGCCCCGGCAGGCACGATCAAGTAGGTCCCGGGGCCGACTCAATGCCCCGGGACGCAGAGACCGTCGGAAAGACTGTCCGCCTGGAGGGTCGCGACCGGCTGCCCGGCAACGCCGCCCGTCCTCGACGGACCCGGGTCACCAGGTGGGGCGGGCGGCCGGATCGAGGGCGAGCTCCCGGAGCTGCTCCGGGGTGAGCACGAACCGCCCGTCACGGCTGTGCAGCGAGATCCTGATCCAGGTGCCGTCGCGGTGCAGGACGTCGACCCGCCGGTAGTGCAACACGTCTCCGCTCCCATGGGCGCGCACGGCTGCGGTCTCCCGGACGCGCGCGCCGTCCGGCCCCGCCGACAGGCCGCACGAGTCGACCACCTGCTTCCCGCAGTCCATGACGTCGCGGTTCATGCCCGGCTGCGGCTCGGCCAGGGCCAGGGCGGACACCTCGTTGCTGAACGCGCCGGCGGGGTCGACCGGGTAGGCGTGCACCGAGAAACCGACGTTGCGGAAGTCCTCGTACGCGCCCCCGACCGGTGCCTCGCCGGCCGGTGCCGTCGGGAGTGCGCCGCGACCCACCGCAGTCAGTGGTACCCATCGGACGCCGGACGCCCGCGCGCCGAGGGCCGCGGCCAATCCGTTCTGGTAGCGCTCTGCTGCCTCCGTGGGCAGGTTCTGGTTGCTCTTGCGGTGTGGGGGGCGCGAGGCGGATGCCGAGGCTGCCGGCTGCATGTCCGGACGGTCGACCACCAGGCCCGCGCCCAGCACCAGCGCGAGCACCCCGCCGGCCGCCGAGGCGTACGCCCCGAGCCGGCGGGTGCGGACCAGCCGGCGCTGCCGCAGGATCACCCCGTCCACGTCGATCGAGGAGGGCGGCGCGTCGCCGATCGCCGCGTCGAAGATCTCCCGGTACGTCACGCGAACCTCCCTGCCCTCAGGACCGGCTGGTCCACGGCCAGCAGGCGTAGCGATTCCAGTGCTCTGGCGGCCTGGCTCTTCACCGTGCCGGTGGTGACGCCGAGGATCTGCGCGGTCTCCTCCACGGAGAGGTCGCAGTAGAAGCGCAGCACCACCACCGCGCGCCGCCGCTCGGGCAACTTGCCGAGCAGGTCGAGCAGCAGCTCCCGGTCGGCCAGGTCGGGCGCGGTGTCCGGCGCGGCGTCGTCGGGGACCTCGTCGGTGCTGCGTTCGCGCCGCCACGGCCGCCGTCGCTCGTCCAGCCAGGCGCGCGTGAGCACCTGCCGGACGTACGCGTCGACGTTCTCCGCCGCGCGGACCCGGATCCAGGCCCGGTAGAGCTTGCCCAGGGTGATGGAGACGAGGTCGTCGGCGGTGTGCCAGTCCCGGCAGAGCAGGTACGCCGTGCGGCGCAGATGTTCCAGCCGGGCCTCGACGAACTGCCGGTACTCGTCCTCGTCGGCCGACTTCACGCGTTCCGCCTTCGTCGCCTCATGCCCAGGGGACGGAGCGCGGGGCCGGGCAGGTTGCCCGGCTCGGCGTGTGCGGGTCAGGTTGCCGTGTCAGCGCTCCAGGATCGCGGTCACGCCCTGGCCGCCGGCGGCACAGATGGAGATCAGGCCCCGGCCGCCGCCCTTCTCGGCGAGCAGCTTCGCCAGGGTCGCCACGATCCGCCCGCCCGTGGCCGCGAACGGGTGCCCGGCGGCCAGCGAGGAGCCGTTGACGTTGAGCTTCTCCCGGTCGATCGCGCCGAGCGGGGCGTCCAGCCCCAGCCGGTCCTTGCAGAACTCCGGCGACTCCCAGGCGGCCAGGGTGGCCAGCACCTGCGAGGCGAACGCCTCGTGGATCTCGTAGAAGTCGAAGTCCTGGAGGGTCAGCCCGGCCCGGGCCAGCATCCGGGGCACCGCGTAGGCGGGGGCCATCAGCAGCCCCTCGTCGCCGTGCACGAAGTCGACGGCGGCGGTCTCCGACCAGGAGAACCAGGCCAGCACGGGCAGGTTGTGCTCGCGGGCCCACTCCTCGCTGGCGAGCAGCACCGTCGAGGCGCCGTCGGTCAGCGGCGACGAGTTGCCGGCGGTCATGGTCGCCGCCTCGGCGTCGGGGCCCTTCGCGCCGAAGACGGGCTTCAGCGAGCCGAGCTTCTCCAGGCTGGTGTCCGGGCGCAGGTTCGCATCGCGGGTGAGCCCGAGGTAGGGCGTCAGCAGGTCGTCGAAGAACCCCCGGTCGTACGCGGCGGCGAGCCGCTGGTGCGAGCGCAGGGCCAGTTCGTCCTGGGCCTGCCGGTCGACCTGCCAGCGCAGCGCCGTGCGGGCGGCGTGCTCGCCCATCGACAGCCCGGTACGCGGCTCCGCGTTGCGCGGGATCTCCGGCTTGAACGGCTGGGCGGGGCGCAGCTTCGCGGCGATCTTCAGCCGCTCGCCGAGGGTGCGGGCGCTGTTGAGCCTGATCAGCGTGCGGCGCATCTCCTCGTTGACCGCGAGCGGCGCGTCGGAGGTGGTGTCCACGCCGCCGGCGATGCCCACCTCGATCTGGCCGAGGGCGATCTTGTTGGCGACCAGGATGGCCGATTCCAGCCCGGTGCCGCAGGCCTGCTGGATGTCGTACGCGGGGGTGTGGGGGTCGAGCTTCGAGCCGAGCACCACCTCGCGGGTCAGGTTGAAGTCCTTCGCGTGCTTGAGCACCGCACCGGCCACCACCTCGCCGACGCGCTGGCCGGCCAGGCCGAACCGGGCGACGAGCCCGTCCAGGGCGGCGCCCAGCATGTCCGAGTTCGACGCGCTGGCGTACCGCGAGTTGGACCGCGCGAAGGGGATGCGGTTGCCGCCGATGACTGCGACCCGCCGGATGCTCTGCACGATCCCGCCTCCTCGAAAGACTTGCTCTGAACCTACTCGCCAGTAGGCTACGCCTATGACCGACAGGTACGCGAGCTTCGTCCGATCGGGGGCCGGCCGAACGCTGGTCAAGCGCCTCGGGCTGCCCGACCCGCCGCGACTGCGCCGGCACGCCCCCGGCGACCCCCTCGTTCCCGGCCCCGTCCTGCTGGGCGCCGCGACCGGCGGCCGGCTCGCCGAGCCGGCCGGCAGGTTCCTGGCCGCCGCCGGGGTCGAGCTGGGCGATCCCGGCGCCGTGGAGTCCACCGCGCGCTTCGCCGCCCTGGTGTACGACGCCACCGGCATCACCGACTCCACCGAGCTGCGCCAGTTGTACGACTTCTTCCACCCGCACGCCCGGTCGGTGCTGCCCAGCGGCCGGGTCGTCGTGCTCGGCACCCCGCCCGAGGAGTGCGGATCGCCCCGGGAGGCGACCGCCCAGCGGGCCCTGGAGGGGCTGACCCGCAGCATCGGCAAGGAGTTCGGCCGGGGCGTCACCGCCCAGCTCGTGTACGCCACGAAGGACGCCGACGCCGGCACCTGGACCAGCCTGGAGGCGACCCTGCGGTTCCTGCTCTCCGGCCGGTCCGCGTACGTCTCCGGGCAGGTGGTCCGGATCGGCGCCGGCACGGCCGAGCCGCCGGCGGACTGGGACCGCCCGCTGGACGGGCAGGTCGTGCTGGTCACCGGGGCGGCCCGGGGCATCGGCGCGGCGCTGGCCCGGGTGCTGGCCCGCGACGGCGCCCGGGTGGTGGCGCTGGACATCCCGGCGGCCGGGGACGAACTGGCGGCGGTCGCCAACGAGATCGGCGGCACCGCCGTCCAGCTCGACCTGACCGCCCCCGACGCCCCGCAGCGGCTCGCCGAGCACCTGGCGGAGCGGCACGGACGGGTCGACGTGGTCGTGCACAACGCCGGCATCACCCGCGACAAGACCCTCGGCCGGATGGACGCCGACCGGTGGGACTCGGTCATCGACGTCAACCTCTCCAGCCAGGAGCGGATCAACGACGTGCTGCTGGAACGGGAGCTGATCCCGGCCGGCGGCCGGATCGTCTCGGTCTCCTCGATCGCCGGCATCGCCGGCAACCGGGGCCAGACCAACTACGCCACCAGCAAGGCGGGCGTGATCGGGCTCGTCGACTCGCTCGCCCCCGCCCTGCGCGAGCGGCGGATCAGCGTCAACGCGGTCGCCCCCGGTTTCATCGAGACCCGGCTGACCGCGCGCATCCCGCTGGTGGTCCGCGAGGCGGGCCGGCGGATGAACAGCATGTCCCAGGGTGGGCTGCCCGTGGACGTCGCCGAGACCATCGGCTGGCTGGCGTGGCCGGCCTCCGGCGCGGTCAGCGGCAACGTCGTACGGGTCTGCGGCCAGAGCCTGCTGGGGGCGTGATGGCCGGGCGGAAGGAGCCAACGGAGGGCCCGGCGGAGGACCTGTCCCTGCACGAGTTGATCGACGGCCCCACGGAGGCCCTGTCGGAGGAGACGCTGGCCGCGGTCCGCCGGCCCGGTGCCGACCCGAGCGTCGAGGAGACGCACGACCTCTCGGGGCACGCCCGGCCCGACGAGGCGGCGCGGGACCTGGCTGGGAGCGCCGGGCCCGTCACCCGGGAGCGCGTCGAGCTGACCCGGATGCCGGCGGCCGGGGCGCTCTACCGGCGGGCGCTGCTCGGCGCGTTGCCCGGTCTCGGCGGTGGGCGGCCGTCGGCGGGCGTCCCGGCGGTCGAGCTGGCCGTCGGTGGCGTCACCGTCGACCGGACGCACCTGGCCGACTACGACCGGGTCTGCGGGTTCCGGCTCACCGACCGGCTGCCCGCGACGTTCCCGCACGTCATGGGCTTCCCGTTGGCACTGCGGCTGATGACCGTGCCGGAGTTCCCCATCCCGCTGACCGGGGTGGTGCACGTCGGCAACCGGATCACCGTGCACCGCCCGGTCACCGCCGACGAGACCCTCGACTTCCGCGCGTACGCCGAGAACCTGCGCCCGCACGACCGGGGGCGGCAGGTCGACGTGGTGGTGGTCGGCTCCGTCGACGGGACGGAGGTGTGGCGGGGTGTCTCGACGTACCTCGGCAGGGACGGCAAGCGGGGCGGCGGCGGGCGGCGCGACCAGGCCGGGCGACCCACGCCGCCGGCCGGTTCGGCCAACTGGCGGGTCGAGCCCCGCGTCGGTACGGACTACGCGCGGGTCTCCGGCGACCACAACCCGATCCACACCTCCCGCCTCGGCGCGCGGCTGTTCGGCTTCCCCCGGCCGATCGCGCACGGGATGTGGAGCAAGGCCCGCTGCCTGGCCGCGCTGGAGAACCGGCTGCCGGACGCCTACACGGTCGAGGTGGCCTTCAAGCTGCCGGTGCCGCTGCCGAGCACGGTGAGCTTCAGCCTGCTGCCGGATGGCGGGTTCGCCCTGCACGACTCGCGCGGTCGCCCACACCTGGCGGGCCTCGTGCGCTGAGGCGCCCCTGCCGACTCCGTGAACCGGGGCTTGGCAGGGGCGTTCTTGTGCGCTAAGTTCTTCTCACAACGAGATGTTCTCAGATTGAGAGAGACATGGTTGACGAGCAGGACTTCCTGGCCGCGTACGACCCCGGGGCCTATCCGACGGTCGCCGTGACCGTCGACGTGGTGGCGCTGACCATCCGGGACGGCGCGCTGCACCTGCTGCTGATCCGGCGCGGGCAGCCGCCCTTCGAGGGGCACTGGGCGCTGCCCGGCGGCTTCGTCCAGCCCGACGAGGACCTGGCCGCCGGCGCCCGACGGGAGCTGGCCGAGGAGACCGGGCTCGGCGGCGAGGGGCTGCGCCGCGTACACCTGGAGCAGTTGGGCAGCTACGGCGCCCCCGACCGCGACCCGCGGATGCGCGTCGTCTCCGTCGCCCACCTCGCGTTCGCCCCCGACCTGCCCGACCCGGCCGCCGGCAGCGACGCCGACGACGCGATCTGGCTGCCGGTGACCGCCCTGACCAGCCGGCAGCTCGCCTTCGACCACGGCCGGATCATCGACGACGCGCTGGAGCGGGCCCGCTCCAAGCTGGAATACACCCCGCTCGCCACCCGCTTCCTCGCCGGCGAGTTCACGATCAGCGAGCTGCGCGCCGTCTACGAGACGGTCTGGGGCCATCCGCTGCACGCCGGCAACTTCCACCGCAAGGTGCTCTCCGTGCCGGGCTTCGTCGAGAGCACGGGCACCAGCACCGAGCGTGGCGGCGCCCGGGGCGGCCCCCGCGCCCGGCTCTACCGGGCCGGCGACGCCCGGCTGCTGCACCCGGCGCTGCTGCGCCCCGCCCGGGAGGAGACGGTCCGATGAGGACCGCCGAGGCCGTCCGCCTGGTCGCGGCGGCCCGCACCGATGCCGACCTGTTCGGCACCGACCAGCCGGCCCGGCGCTACCGCGAGCTGGTCGCGGCCCTGCACCCCGACCGCCTGCCCGCCGACCCCGCGGTACGCGCCGAGGCCACCGACGCGTTCGTCCGGGTCACCACCCGCTGGCGGGCCCGGCAGGTCACCGTCCTCGGCGACTACCGACTCGGCACGGCGGCCCACTCCGGCGACCTGGCCGACCTCTACGACGTCGGCGCCGACCGGCTGCTCAAGCTGCCCCGGCGCCCCACCGACAACGACCTGATGGCCCGCGAGGCGCACGCCCTGCGCACCATCGCCGAGCGCGGCGACCCGCGCTACCTGCCGTACGTGCCCCGGCTGGTCGAGGACTTCCGGCACCGGGACGCGGCGACCGGCGCCGAACGGCGGATCAACGTCCTCGCCACCGCGCCCGGCCTGCACGACCTGACCGAGGTGCGGCGCGCGTACCCGGACGGGGTGGACGCCCGCGACGTGGCCTGGATGTGGCGCCGGCTGCTGGTGGCGCTCGGCCTGGCCCACCAGGCGGGCGTCGTGCACGGCGCGGTCCTGCCGCCGCACGTGCTGATCGAGCCGGACGCGCACGGCGTGGTGCTGGTCGACTGGTGCTTCTCCGCCCCCGTGGGCGGCACGATCCCCGCGCTGGTGCCCGGCTACGACGCGCGGTGGTACCCCGACGAGGTCCCCCGGAAGCGGCCCTGCGGGCCGGGCACCGACATCGCCATGGCCAGCGGATGCATGAGCTGGCTCATGGGGCCGCGCGCGCCGCGCGAGCTGGACGCCTTCGCGCGGGGCTGCCGCCAGCGGGCCCTGACCGCCCGGCCCGCCGACGCCTGGCGCCTGCTGCGCGAACTGGACGAGGTGCTGGAACGGCTCTACGGCCCCCGCACCTTCCGACCCTTCACCCTCACCCCCTAAGGAGCTGTCATGGGCAGTGGAATGTGGTCCACCGACGTGTACGACGCCGCCGACCGCTACCGCCGGAGCACCGGCAAGAGCGCGTTCTCGTACAGCGACAGCGGGGCGCGCACCGTGCACCCCGCCCTCGACCCCCGCGACGCGATGCGGGAGAGCCGCGACTCCGACGAGCACCCCCGGTCGACGCCCATCGCGGTGCTCTTCGACGTCACCGGCTCGATGCGCAACGTGCCGCGCGTCCTGCAGACCAAGCTGCCGCAGCTGCTCGGGCTGCTGCAACGGCAGGGCTATGCCAGCGACCCGCAGATCATGTTCGGCGCGATCGGCGACGCCACCTGCGACCGGGTGCCGTTGCAGGTCGGCCAGTTCGAGTCGGACAACCGGATGGACGACGACCTCGGCCGGATCGTGCTGGAGGGCGGCGGCGGCGGACAGATGACCGAGTCGTACGAGTTGGCCATGTACTTCATGGCCCGGCACACCGTCACCGACTCCTGGGAGAAGCGCGGCCGGCGCGGCTACCTGTTCATCATCGGCGACGAGCTGGCGTACCCGCAGGTGAAGGCCCGCGAGGTGACCCGAGTCATCGGCGACGACCTGCGCGAGGACGTGCCGCTGCGGCAGATCGTCGACGAGGTGACCCGTCGCTGGGACACCTACTACCTGCTCCCCGCCGGCAGCCACTACTCCGGCAACGCCAAGGTGCTCGACTTCTGGCGCGACCTGCTCGGGCAGAACGCCGTCGTGCTGGACGACCTCGACGCGGTCTGCGAGACCATCGCGCTGACCGTCGGGCTCGGCGAGCAGGCCATCGACCTGGACGAGGGCCTGCGTGACCTCGACCGGGCCGGCTCCGGGGCCACCGGCACGGTCTCGAAGGCGCTGGCCCGCCTGCGCGGTGGGCGGCGCGCCGAGGCGTCGACGCTGCCCGCGTTCCGCGACACCGGCGGCGAGGTGACCCGACTGTGAGGCACGTGACGGTGATCGACTGCCGCTCCGGCTGCGGCTGCGGTCACGGCGGCGGCGGGGAGGCCCTGTGAACCGGCACGTCGCGGTGGTCGACCTCGGCTACGGGGACGCCGGCAAGGGCACGGTCGTGGACTGGCTCTGCGCCACCCGGCCCGTGCACACGGTGATCCGCTTCAACGGGGGCGCGCAGGCGGCGCACAACGTCGTGCTGCGCGACGGGCGGCACCACACGTTCGCGCAGTTCGGTGCCGGCACGTTCCACCCCGGTGTCCGTACGCACCTGTCGCGACACGTGGTGGTGGACCCGCTGGCGCTGGCCGCCGAGGCCGACCACCTCGCCTCGGTCGGGGTGCCCGACGCGCTCGACCGGCTGACGGTGGACGGGGAGGCGCTGCTCGCCACCCCGTACCACCGGGCCGCCAACCGGGCGCGGGAGATCGCCCGGGGAGCCGACCGGCACGGCTCCTGCGGGCTGGGGGTGGGTGAGGCCGTGGCCTACGGCCTCGCCCACCCCGACGAGGCGCCCCGGGTGGCCGACTGCGGCGACCCGGCGCTCCTCCGCCGGCGGCTGACCGCCCTGCGGGACCGGCTGACCGCCGAGCTCGGCCCGCTGGACGCGCCGCCCGTCGACGACTGCCTGCCCGCGTTCGCCGGGTTCGCCGGGCGGGTGGCGATCGTCGGCCGGGGCTGGCTGGCCGGGGCACTGAGGGCCGGGACGTGCGTGTTCGAGGGGGCGCAGGGGGTGCTGCTCGACGAGTGGCACGGTTTCCACCCGTACACGACGTGGAGCACCACCACCTTCGCCAACGTCGACGGGCTGCTCGCGGAGGCGGGCCAGGCCGGCACGGCCACCCGGATCGGGGTGCTGCGCGTGGTCACCACCCGGCACGGGCCCGGCCCGCTGGTGACCGAGGACCCGACCCTGCCGCTGGCCGACCCGCACAACCCGACCAACCCCTGGCAGGGCCGCTTCCGGTTCGGCCACTTCGACGCGGTCGCCCACCGGTACGCCCTCGCCGCCGCCGGTGGCGTCGACGGCCTGGCGCTGACCCACCTCGACCTCGCCGGCCCGGGGCTGCGGATCTGCCGCCGCTACGACACCACCGACCGGCTTGTCCCAGGTCCGCCCGGTGACCTGGACCGGCAGGGCGCGCTCACCGCCCGTCTGCTGCGGGCCCGCCCGGTGTACGACGCCGCGCCACCCGACTGGGCGGAGGCGGTGCACGCGGAGATGGGGGCGCCCGTGGTGCTGACGTCGCACGGCCCCACGGCCGACGACAAGACGTCGCACGGCCCGCTGCTCGCCCCGCTGCTGGGTGCCCGATGCGGGTGATCTGGCGACTCGGCCACCGGACGGGTCGTGCCCCGCGAGCATGGGAGGCATGGAGTCCGCGCTCGACCTGCTCCGGCAGCTGGTCACCTCACCGTGGGTGTACCTGCTGATCTTCGGGCTCACCGCGGTCGACGCGTTCTTTCCCGCCGTACCCGGTGAGGCGGCCGTGATCACCGCCGCCGTGCTCGCCACCGGGGGCAACCCCAACCTCGTGGCGGTGATCGTCACCGCCGCGCTGGGGGCCTTCGTCGGCGACCACGTCTCGTACGCCATCGGGCGCGGCGGGGGCGCGAACCGCCTCGCCCGCTTCCCGGACGGCAGCCGGCGCCGGGCCAGCTCGGAGTGGGCCCGGCGGGCGGTGCACCGGCGCGGCGGGCTGATCCTCACCACCGCCCGGTACGTGCCCGGTGGCCGGACGGCGGTGACCCTCACCATGGGCGCGGTCCGCTACCCGCTCCGGTCGTTCCTGCTCTTCGACGCCGTCGCGGCGGTGAGCTGGGCGCTCTACAGCGCCCTGCTCGGCTACTTCGGCGGGCTGGCCTTCCAGCGCGACCCGGTCAAGGGCATCCTCGCCGGCCTGGGCCTCTCGCTGGCGGTGACGATGCTGCTGGAGGCGCTGCGCTGGCTGCGTCACCGCAGGCGGCGCCGCGCACGGCACCGCTGAACCGGGCGACGGGTGGAACCGGCGCCACTCAGCCGGGGGCGGCCGGGGGGTGCCAGGTGACGCCGCCGAGGAGCTGGCCGGCGCCCAGCCAGGCGACGTTCATCATCCGGGTGGCGGTCTTCCCCGGGTCCGCCTCCGGGTGGTCGGCGAGCCAGTCGGCCAGCGACTCGGTCGCGCCCACCAGGGCGTACGCGACGACCTCCAGGTCGGTCTCGCCGACCTCGCGCCCCTCGGCGCGCAGCGCGTGGTCGAGCATCCCGGCGACGACGTCGACGAGGCGGGCGCGCATGCCCGCCAGTTCACCGGCGAAGGGCTGCTCGCCCCGGGCCTGCCGGTAGAGCACCGCCCACCCGTCGCGGTGCGCCCCGACGAAGCCGAAGAAGGCGCGCAGCCCTCGCCAGAGCCGCTCGTCGGCCGGCAACTCGGGGGCTGCCGCCCCGGCGATGGCCTGCATCATCCGGGTGCCCTCCCGGTGCAGGCAGGCGACGAAGAGTTCTTCCTTCGTGCCGAGATACGCGTAGACCATGGGCTTGGAGATGCCGGCGTCCTCGGCGATCTCGTCCATGCTGGCCGCGTGGAATCCCCTGCGTGAGAACACTTTCACCGCCGCGTCGAGCATCTGCTGCTCGCGTACGGCGCGGGGGAGACGCTTGAAGGTGGGCGGGGTGGACACCTTGCGAGCATACCTACTCGCCCGTAAGGTTACGCACGAGTAGCCAATTCCCGGAAGGTGCAGCCCCATGACTGACTTCGACCCGGCCAACTTCGCGAACGTCGGCCCCAAGGAGTTCGCCCAGCTGGTCAAGTCCACCCCGGACGACAAGATCGCCGAGGTGATGTCCGGCGACCTGCGCGGCAAGATCCTCAGCGAGGTCTTCGGCCGGATGCCGCAGCTCTTCCGCGCCGACCGGGCCGGCTCGACCAACGCGGTCATCCACTGGAACATCACCGGCCGCCCCGACGGTGGCACCGACACCTACGAGGTGGCCATCGCCGACGGCGCCTGCACCGTCAACGAGACCCCGCAGCACGACCCGAAGCTCAGCCTCACGATGGGCCCGGTCGAGTTCCTGAAGATCGTCTCCGGTGGCGCCAACCCCGTCATGATGTTCATGACCGGCAAGCTCAAGGCCAAGGGCGACCTGGGCCTGGCCGCCAACATCGCCAACCTGTTCGACATCCCCAAGGCCTGACATGGCCGAGTTCTCGCTAGACCTGAACGAGGAACAGCGGGATCTGCGCGACTGGGTGCACGGCTTCGCCGCCGAGGTCGTGCGCCCGGCCGCAGCCGAGTGGGACGCCCGGGAGGAGACTCCCTGGCCCATCATCCAGGAGGCGGCGAAGGTCGGCCTGTACGGCTTCGAGTTCCTCGCCACCTGCTGGGCCGACCCCACCGGCCTCTCCCTCCCGATCGCCAGCGAGGAACTCTTCTGGGGTGACGCCGGCATCGGGCTGGGCATCTTCGGCACCTCCCTCGCGGTGGCCGCCATCTACGGCGCCGGCACCCCCGACCAGATGGTCGAATGGGTGCCGCAGTGCTTCGGCACCGTCGACGAACCGGCCGTCGCCGCGTTCTGCACCACCGAGCCCGAGGCCGGCTCCGACGTCGGCGCGATGCGCACCCGCGCCGTCTACGACGAGGCGACTGACGAGTGGGTGCTGCGCGGGCAGAAGGCGTACGCCACCAACGGCGGGATCGCCGGGGTGCACGTGGTCACCGCCTCGGTCGACCCGTCGCTCGGCTCCCGCGGGCAGGCGGCGTTCGTCGTACCGCCGGGCACCGCCGGCCTGAGCGCGACCCGCAAGCTGCGCAAGCTGGGCCTGCGCGCGTCGCACACCGCGGACGTCTTCCTCGACGACGTACGCGTGCCGGGGCGCTGCCTGCTCGGCGGCCGGGACGCCCTGCTCGAACGCCTCGACCGGGCCCGCTCCGGCAAGCGCGCCTCGGGACAGGCGGCGATGCGCACCTTCGAGCTTTCCCGGCCGACCGTCGGCGCGCAGGCGCTGGGCGTGGCCCGGGCCGCCTACGAGTACGCCCTGGACTACGCGAAGGAGCGGGTCCAGTTCGGGCGCCCGATCATCGAGAACCAGGCGGTCGCGTTCGCGCTGGCCGACATGAAGATGGAGATCGACGCCGCCCGGCTGCTCGTCTGGCGGGCGTCCTGGATGGGCCGCAACAACCGGCCCTTCACCGCCGGCGAGGGCTCCATGTCCAAGCTGAAGGCCGGTGAGGTGGCCGTCTCCGTCACCGACAAGGCCGTGCAGCTGCTCGGCGGGGCCGGATTCCTCCGGGACCACCCGGTCGAACGCTGGTACCGCGACGCCAAGATCTACACCATCTTCGAAGGCACCTCCGAGATCCAGCGGCTGGTCATCTCCCGCGCCATCTCCGGCGTCCAGATCCGCTGACCGACGGTCCGTTCCTCGGGTGTGCCCCCTGCCGGCCCCCGAGGAACGGACGCCCCGGTCCGCCCAGCGACGGGCCGCCGCTCGCACCGGCCCGTACGCAGCCACACCCCCGCACAGCTCCGCTGATTGATCTCCAGTTCGCCCGCGTGAGGTTCCGTCCCGTACCCACGCGAACCGCACGAGGAGGCCATGTCATGGATCTGCCGTTCCTGGTCGCCACCCTGGCCCGACGCGGGCTCATCGCCCTCGGCAGCCCGGTCCGCGTCGCCGCCCAGCTCAAGGCGCTGCGCACCTGGGGCTGGAGCATCGCCGGCGAGCTGCGCCAGGCCGCCGCCCGCGATCCCGACCGGGTGGCCGTCATCGACGAACAGGGCACGCGGCTGACGTACGCCGAGTTCTTCGACCGGTCCGAACGCCTGGCCCGGGGCATGCGCAGGGCCCTCGGGGTGCAGGCCGGGGACCGGATCGGCGTGCTCTGCCGCAACCACCACGGCATGGTCGAGACGATCGTGGCCGCCATCCTGCTCGGCGCGGACGTGGTGCTGGTCAACACCGGGCTCTCCGCCGCCCAGCTCGCCACCATGGCCGAGGAGCAGCGGCTGCGGACGCTGGTGCACGACGACGAGTTCGCCGACCGGGTCACCAGCCTCCCCGCCGAGGTGCAGCGCGTCGACGAGCGGACCCGGGAGGAACTCGTCGTCGGCGGGCTCGCCGACGACCTGCGCCCCCCGGAGCGCGACGGCCGGATCATCGTGCTCACCTCCGGCACCACCGGCACCCCCAAGGGAGCCCGGCGCCCCACGCCGAGCGGCCTCGGCCCGCTGGTCTCCATCATCGACCGCATCCCGCTGCACGCCCGGCACACCGTCATGATCGCCGCGCCGATCTTCCACACCTGGGGGTACGCCGCCCTCCAGGTGTGCTTCGCCCTGCGGGCAACGGTCGTGCTGCACCGCCGCTTCGACCCGGCCGCCACGCTGGCCGCGCTGGCGGCACATCGCTGCGACGCGCTCTTCGCCGTACCGGTGATGCTGCAACGGCTGCTGGAGGTGCCGCCGCCGGATCCGCGTCCCCCGCTGAAGGTGGTCGCGGTCAGCGGTTCCGCGCTGCCGGGCGGCCTCGCCACCAGGTTCATGGACGTCTACGGCGATGTGCTCTACAACCTCTACGGCTCCACGGAGGTCTCCTGGGCCTCCATCGCCGGCCCCGCCGAGCTGCGCACGGCGCCCACCACCGCCGGCCGTCCGCCGCACGGCACCCGGCTGGCGATCCTCGACGAGGCCGGCGGGCCGGTGCCGACCGGTGAGGTCGGCCGGATCTTCGTCGGCAACGAGATGCTCTTCGAGGGCTACACCTCGGGGGCCACCCGGGAGAGCCGCAACGGCCTGCTCGACACGGGCGACCTGGGACGCGTCGACACCGGCGGGCTGCTCTTCGTCGACGGCCGGGCCGACGACATGATCGTCTCGGGCGGGGAGAACGTCTTCCCGTCCGAGGTGGAGGAGCTGCTCGCCCGGCTGCCGCAGGTACGCGAGGCCGCCGTGATCGGCGTACCGGACCCGCAGTACGGCCAGCGGCTCGCCGCGTTCCTCGCCCTGCACCCCGGCGAGACGCTCGACCCGGAGGCGGTCCGCGAGTACGTCCGGCACTACCTGGCCCGCTTCTCCGTACCCCGGGACGTGATCTTCGTGAAGTACCTGCCCCGCAACGCCACCGGCAAGGTGCTGACCCGCGAGCTGCGCGACTACTACCACGGCTGACCGTTCCCCGGCCGTTACTGGTCGGATGCCCCACCGCCCCTAGGCTGGCGAAACCATGATCGGCTCCGGACCGCGTCGCCGTGCCCGGCACCGCCACCGTGCCCGGCACCGCCAGCCAGGACCGCGGCGGACCCCGCTGCTGCTGGTCGAGGCGGCGACGCTGCTCTCCAACACCGGCAACGGGGTGGCCAACGTGGCCCTGCCCTGGCTGGTGCTGGAACGCACCGGCAGCCCCACCGCCGCCGGCGTGGTCGCGGCGGCCACCGCCCTGCCGCTGCTGCTGTCCGGCCTCCTCTCCGGCACCGTCGTGGACCTGCTCGGCCGGCGGCGTACGGCGCTGGTCTCGGACACGCTCTCCGCCGTCTCGGTCGCCGCGATCCCGGTGGTCGACGCGCTGCTCGGGCTGAACCTCGGCTGGATCGTGGCGCTGGCCGTGCTCGGCGCGGTGTTCGACCCGGCCGGCCTGACCGCCCGGGAGACGCTGCTGCCAGAAGCCGCGCAGGCCGCCGGCTGGCGGATCGAACGGGCCAACGGGGTCCACGAGGCGGTGTGGGGACTCGCGTTCCTCATCGGACCCGGCGTCGGCGGCGTGCTCATCGCCACGATCGGCGCCGGCTCGACGCTCTGGGTGACCGCCGCCGGATTCGTGCTGGCCGTCGCCATGATCGCGGCCGTACGGCTGCCCGGCGCCGGCCGCCCTGAACGCCCCCCGGCCGGGTTGTGGCACGGCACCGTCGAAGGGCTGCGGTTCGTCTGGCGGGACCGGCTGCTGCGGACCATCGCGCTGCTCACGCTGGTGCTGGCCGCGCTCTACCTGCCGGTCGAGGGCGTGCTCCTGCCGGCGTGGTTCGTCGACCGGGGTGAGCCGGCCCGGCTCGGCGCGGTCCTGATGGCGACGAGCGCCGGCGGAGTCGTCGGGGCGCTCGCCTCCGGCGTGGCGGGCCGACGGATCCGCCGCCGTAACCTGCTGGCGATCTCCCTCGTCGTCATCGGCGTGGCCCTCGTCGGGCTGGCCACCCTGCCGCCGTTCCCGGCCATGATCGGCTTCGCCGTCGCGATGGGTCTCGCGTACGGGCCGGTCAACCCGCTGTCCAACTACGCGATGCAGACCCGCACGCCGGAACGGTTGCGCGGGCGCGTGGTCGGGGTGATGACCTCGTTCGCGTACGCCGCCGGACCGGCCGGCTACCTACTCGCCGGGCCGCTGGTGGAGTGGCTCGGGCTGCGTACCGCCTTCCTGGTGCTGGCCGGGGCGCTGCTGGCGGCGACGCTGACCGCCGCACCGCTGCCGGCGCTGCGGGCGCTGGACGAGCCACCCCGCTACCCGCCCGCCCCGCCCCGCCCCCAGCAGCCGGGCCGGGTGGCGGAGCCCGTCCCGCTCAACGGCCAGTACGCCTCGGCGGCGCACCCGGACGCGCCCCGCGCCAGGGGCACCGCTCCCCTCCCACACCGAGCCGCGCATCCCCACGACGGGCTGGCCGGCAGCCGGGCCGGCGACCCGCCCGGCCAGCACCGGATGTCCACCCGGAGCTGAGATCCCGATCGTGGGTGCTGAGGCCGGGGCGTGCTGAGGCCAGGCGGGGCGCTGAGGCCCTCGGTCAGCGGTGCTGCCCCGCCGGGTTCCGGGTTGCTGGGGCACCCGGTGTCAGGGGTAGAGCGTAAACCCGCCCGTGGTGGCGATGGCGGTCAACTGCGCCACGGTGAGCACCGGCGGTGGGCCGAACCTGAACGTCGGCGGCGCGCCGTCCGTACCGCCGTCGACGTGATGGTTGTCCGTCGTCACCAACACGGTCGTGCCGTCCGCCCGTTGCACCTGCGCCCAACGCTGCTCGAAGCCATCCTTACCGGGCCTGGACGAGCCATAGGCGAGGGTCCCGCCGTCCGGCAGTCGGCTGCTGCCCGTACAGGAGCCGGGATCGGGAGCGGCGGCGCACCCGACGGGCTCGTCGGCGGCCGTCGGGATCAGACTCACCGTCAGGTTGTCGGCCTGTCCACTCCGCGTCAGCTGGGCGCGGGCGTAGTAGTGCCAGTGGCTCTTCTCGTAGGTGAACTGGACCGAGTCGCAGCCGGGGATCGTGCCGTCGATCGCCAGCCCCGCCGGCACGACGGCCCCCAGCGCCGGACGCAACACGAGGGTCAGCCGGGCCACGCCGTCGTCGGGGCGCTCGGTCGGCCGGTCGCGCACCGTGTCGTACGACTGCTGGGGCGCCGGCGGCCCACTCGGCACCGGTTCCGCCACCGGGCAGAGCGACGCGTCGGCGGTCGGGGATCCGGCGCCGGCCGGCGGCGCGGCGAACCCACCGGGACCGGCGGCCGGTCCGCCGAGCAGCGCCGGTGTCACCGCGACCGCGGCCACCAGCGCGACCCCGGTGCCCGCCGCCGCCCAGGCCCGCTGACGGCGGCGCTGCCGGTCGGCGGCGATCAGCCGGTCCACGTCGATCCGGGTGGGCGGCGGCGACGCCACCGCGCTGCGCATCTGCTCGGCGATCTCATCCATCGGTACGGCTCTCCTCGGCTCGGGCCGGCGCGCCCACGAGGCGGCCCCGCAACGCCTCGATCGCGCGCGCCGACTGGCTCTTGACGGTGCCGGTGGTGCAGCCGAGTTCCCGGGCGGTCTCCTCCACCGAGAGGTCGCAGAAGTAGCGCAGCACCAGGACCGCGCGGCGGCGCGGCGGCAGCTCGGCCAGCAGGGCGAGGACGGTCAGCCGTTCCGCGGCACCGTCGGTCGCGGAACCGACGGCGGCGTCGGGAACCTCGGCCCAGGACGCCTCGCGCCGCCACGGCCGGCGCCGCTCGTCCAGCCAGACCCGCAGCAGGGTGCGCCGGACGTACGCGTCGGGACTGTCCATCCGCGACACGCGCCGCCAGTGCCGCAGCAGCTTGACCAGTGCCGTCGACACCAGGTCGTCGGCCGTGTGCCAGTCGCCGCAGAGCAGGTACGCCGTGCGGCGCAGCGGCTCCAGCCGCGCCACGACGTACTCGCGGTAGCCCTCGATGTCGGCAGGCAAATCCCGCCACCTCCTCGCCTCACCGCTCAAACGGAGGCGGGGAGGGGGGAGGTTGCCCGGTCAGCCCGGAATGCTGATCCGCCCCTCGACGGCCGCCGAGGCGATGTCGGTGCGGTGGTGCGCGCCGGCCAGCTCCACGCCGCCCACCAGCGCGTACGCGGCGTCGCGGGCGGCGGCCAGGTCGGCGCCGGTGGCGGTGGCGCACAGGACCCGACCACCGGCGGAGCGAAGTGCCCCGTCGGCGTCCCGGCGGGTGCCGGCGTGGATGATCCCCGACTCCTCGGCACCGGTGATCACGTCGCCGGTACGCGGGGCGGCCGGGTAGCCGTCGGCGGCGAGCACCACCGTGACGGCGGCACCGTCGCGCCAGCGCAGGGGCGGGTGCCCGGCCAGCGTGCCGGTCGCGGCGGCGTGCAGCAGCCCGGCCAGGGGCGTCTCGAGCAGCGCGAGCACCACCTGCGTCTCGGGGTCGCCGAAGCGGGCGTTGAACTCGATCACCCGGGGGCCCTCGGCGGTGATCGCCAGCCCGACGTAGAGCAGGCCCGCGAACGGCGTACCCCGCCGGGCCATCTCCGCCAGGGTGGGGTGGACGACGTCGCGCATGACCTCGTCGACCAGGCCGGACGGCACCCAGGGCAGCGGCGCGTACGCCCCCATGCCGCCGGTGTTGGGGCCGGTGTCGCCGTCGCCGACCCGCTTGAAGTCCTGCGCGGGCAGCAGCGGCACCGCCGCCTCGCCGTCGGTGACCACGAAGAGGGAGACCTCCGGGCCGGCGAGGTATTCCTCGACGACGACCCGGCCGCACTCCTCGGCGTGCCGCAGCGCGGCGGCGCGGTCGTCGGTCACCACGACACCCTTGCCGGCGGCGAGCCCGTCGTTCTTCACCACGTACGGCGCGCCGAACTCGTCCAGCGCCCTGCCGGTGCTCTCCGCGTCCGTGCCGGTGTACGCGCGGGCGGTCGGCACGCCGGCGGCGGTCATCACGTCCTTGGCGAACGCCTTCGAGCCCTCCAGCCGGGCCGCCGCCGCGGACGGCCCGAAGGCGGGGATCCCCTTGGCGCGTACGGCGTCGGCGACGCCCGCCACCAGCGGCGCCTCCGGCCCGATCACCACCAGGTCGGCCCCGCTCTCCACCGCCAACGCGGCGACGGCCGCCGGGTCGCACGGATCGACGGCCCGCAGCGAGGCGACCGAGGCGATGCCGGGATTACCGGGCGCCGCGACCAGCTGCTCGACGGCCGGATCCGCAGCCAGCCCGAGCGCGAGCGCATGCTCCCGCCCCCCACCACCAAGAAGAAGTACGCGCACACCCGCATCCTACTGACCCCCTCCCCGGCCCCGTTGATCATGAAGTTTGCGTCCCAATTCCGCCCCAGGACGGACCAGAACCTCTTGATCACCGTGAGCGGGTGGGTCAGTCGGGGCGGAGGGCCGCTCTGACCGTGTAGGGGATGTAGTCGGGGCGCAGCGTGTCGGCCCAGGTGAAGCGGAGGATCCGCCAACCGGCGTTGACCAGCCGGTTCTGCCGCGTCCGGTCCTCGAAGACCGCCCCGGGCGTGCGGTGGGGTGCCTGTCCGTCCGCCTCGGCGATCACCCGCGCCGCCCGCCAACCGAGGTCGCCGATGCCGAGCAGGCAACCGTCCCCGTCGCGGACCTCCAACTGAAGTGCGTCGGGCGGTACGCCGCCGTCGACACACCGCAGCCTCGTCCGGGTCTCCAGCGGGGACTGTGCGCGCCCGTCGGCCTCAGTCAGGTGACGGCGGGCCGCGACGGCTCCCCTACGGCCCACGAGAAGAGCCGGCATCCGAGCCAGGTCGGGCTCGGTGACGACCTGCCGGTTCAGCGCGGAGTCGAGTACGCACACCGCCGAGTAACGGTCCTTCCGGAGAATGACATCGGCCAGCGTCCGCAGCGGGGTGGTCACGGGCATTCCGGCGACCTCGCCCACGGCGTGCGGTTGGATGGTGAGCTGGTGCACCACGACGTCAGGGTCGGTGATCCGCTGTGGTCGTGGCCGGTTCGGCGGCAGCGACACGTGGATGGCGGACGCCGGCCGGAGCCCGGCGATCCGATGCAGCTCGGCTGCGGTGTCGAGAACGACGACCGAGCCCGGCCCCAGGCTGGCGACAACGGCCCGAATGCGGGCTCTGCGGAGCGCGGCCGGGCTCAACTCGGGGGTCGGCACGAAGCAACCCCTCGCCACCCGTAGCCAACGACCCGAGCGACACAGGTGCCGGATCTGGCTCCGACTGAAGCCGGCGGACAACGCCTGGGCGGCCGTCACCACCCCGTCCTGGCGACCGGCGATGCGGCGGAGAACATCGACACTCACCCCACCACGATGACGGCCCGCCCGCGCTCCGCACCGTCCCTGTGGACAACTCCCACCCTGTTCCCAACCGGTCCGCGTTGATCAAGAGGTTTGCGTCCGAATCCAGGCCGGACAGGGACACAAACCTCTTGATCAACGCGCGAGTCGCCAGTGGGCGGGGGCCCGGAGGGGGTGGGTTAGGGGAGGAGGGGGTGGCGGACCACGTTTTCCTCGCGGCCCGGGCCTACGCCGACCACGCTCACCCTGGTGCCGCAGAGTTCCTCGATGCGGGCGATGTAGCGGCGGGCGTTCTCGGGGAGCTCGTCCTCGGTGCGCGCCTTGGTGATGTCCTCCCACCAGCCGTCGAGCTCCTCGTAGATCGGAGTCGCGTGGTGGAAGTCGGTCTGGGTCATCGGCATGTCGTCGAAGCGCTCGCCGTTGATCTCGTACCCGACGCAGATCGGCACCTTCGGCAGGCCGGTGAGCACGTCGAGCTTGGTGACCACCAGGTCGGTGACGCCGTTGAGGCGGCAGGCGTACCGGGCGACGACCGCGTCGAACCAGCCGCAGCGACGCTCCCGGCCGGTGGTGGTGCCGTACTCGTGGCCGATCTTGCGCAGGTGCTGGCCGTTGTCGTCGAAGAGTTCCGTCGGGAACGGCCCGCTGCCGACGCGCGTCGTGTAAGCCTTGCTGACCGCGATCACCTTGCTGATCGCCGTCGGCGGGATGCCGGCGCCCACGCAGGCCCCGCCGGCCGTCGGGTTCGACGAGGTCACGAAGGGGTACGTGCCGTGGTCCATGTCGAGCATGGTGGCCTGGGCGCCCTCCAGCAGGACGGTCTCGCCACGGTCCAGCGCGTCCCAGAGCATGACCCGGGTCTCGGCGATGTACGGCTTGAGCCGCTCCGCGTACCGCAGGTATTCCTCGACGGTCTCCTCGACGTCGATCGCCTTGCGGTTGTAGACCTTGAACAGCAGCTGGTTCTTCTCGCGCAGCGCCAGTTCCAGCTTCTTGCGCAGGATGCCGGGGTCGAGCAAGTCCTGCAACCGGATGCCCATCCGGGCGACCTTGTCCCCGTACGCCGGGCCGATGCCCCGGCCGGTGGTGCCGATCCGGGAGCTGCCGAGGTAGCGCTCGACGACGCGGTCCAGGGCCCGGTGGTGCGGCATGATCAGGTGCGCGTCGCCGGAGATCCGCAGCCGGCTGACGTCGACCCCGCGCTCGGCGAGCCCGTCGATCTCGGCCAGCAGCACCTTCGGGTCCACCACGACGCCGTTGCCGATGACGATCATCGCGCTCGGGGAGAGCGCGCCGGACGGCATCAGGTGCAGCGCGTACTTCTGGCCGTCCGGGGTGATCACGGTGTGGCCGGCGTTGTTGCCGCCGGAGTAGCGCACGACGTAGTCGACCCGCTCACCCAGCAGGTCGGTAACCTTGCCCTTGCCCTCGTCGCCCCACTGGGCACCGAGGAGCACGATCGCTGGCATCTTCTCGCCTCCAGAAGGCTCGGGTGCCAGGTGGCGACCGGTCAGCGAGCCCGGGGTGTCAGGCTAACAAGTAGTGGTGGCGCGGCCGGCAGGGGTCGCGTAGGAGGTAGGAGGCCCTTCCGTGTACGACGTGGTGCTGCTCACCCTCGGCTCGGAGCGCGACGCGCCCGGCGGGGCCTGCGGCAGTGGCGGCTGCTGCGGCGCGGCGCCTCAGAAGGGGGACGGCCCGGCCGACGCCCGCGCGACGGCAGACGCCGACGGCACCGCCACCGACGCCCGCGCGACGGCAGACGCCGACGGCACGACCACCGACGCCTGCGCCCCCGCCGACGGGCGCTGCGACACTCCACGGGTGCCGGTGCTGGCCTGCGCGGACGCGCTGACCGCCCGGGGTGCCCGGGTCGAGATGGTCACCGCCCGCTCGGACGCCGAGATCGACGAGGTGCTGGCCCGGTTCGACGGCCCGCCCCGCGCGGACGGCCTCACCTGGCCCGACCCGGACTCCAAGGTCCGGCTCGTGGTCGCCTCGGCAAGTGACGCCCAGTTGCGCGCCGTCGTGCGCCGGCTCGTCCGGCGGTACGCTCCGCCGCCCAGTCGCCGCCCCGACGACCTGCCCGACAACCGTACGGTGCCGGACCTGCCGCCCCTCGGCGTACTCCCGCTCGATCCGGCCCGGAGCACGACGCACCGTGACCTCGCGGCGCAGCTCGGGCTGCCCCGGGACCCGGCGGCGGTGGTCGCCGCGGTGCTGGACGGCGAGCCCCGCCGGCTCGACCTGCTGCGCAACGACGGTGGCTCGGTGACCCTGGACGGCGCGCTGTTCGGCGCCGCCGACGACAGCGGCCGGCCGCTGCACTGGCGGGCCCGGGTGGAGGTGGACGACGCCGTGCTCTCGAACGGCGACGACCCGCTGCTGGCCTGCGCGATCGGCAACGCCGGCGGGTACGCGAAGCTCGACGACGTGGCCCTGCTGGCCGGCCCCGACCCGACGGACGGGCTGGTCGAGGTGGCGGTGGCCGTCCCCGTGGTGACCCGCTCGAAGTGGGGCCGCAAGCGGGTGCGCCTGGAGGTACGACGTGCGCGGGGGCGGGCCGTGGCCGTGCTGCCCCGGGAGGGGAAGGTCCCGTTCCTCGACGACGGGGCCGAGGGCGAGCTGGGCCGGAAGCGGTCCTGGTGGACCGAACCGGGCGCCTGGGCAGTCTGGGCGAGCTGACCTCGGCGTCTCCGGTCCGACCGGCGCGGCCGGCCCGCGACGGCCGGCCGGACACGGCCACTGGGCCTATCCTCGGCAGGAGGAATGGGGAGGAACCGTGGTGGACGAGAACGTCGACCGGGTTTATGCGCCCGGCCAGCAGCCGATGCCGGAGCGGGACATCGAGCCGCTCTGGCCGCCGGACCAGATCGACGGCAGTGGCACACCGCCCTGGGCGTCGGCCGCCTCGCCCCCGCACCCCGTCCCGCCCCAGGGCCGGCCGGGGCACCCGCCCTCGCCGGCCGACTATCCCTCCCTGACAGCCGGAGTGCCGCACCCCGGCGCCGGAACCACCGCGCCGCAAAGCGCTGACACCGGCTGGTCGCCACCGCCGGGCACCGCCTCGGGGCCTCCGGGCTTCCCACCGGGCACCGCCTCGGGGCCTCCGGGCTTCCCACCGGGCACCGCCTCGGGGCCTCCGGGCTTCCCACCGGGCACCGCCTCGGGACCCCCACCGGGCACGGTCCCGGGCCCTCCGCCGGGCACCGCCCCGGGGGCCCCACCGGGCACGGGCTCGGGGTGGGCGCCGGACGCCTCGGCCTGGGCACCGCCGCCGCCCGCCGCGCAGGCCGCACCGGGCGCACCGGTTGGTCCGCCGGTCCCGACCGGGACGGGCGGAAGTCTGCCGGGAGCCGGTGCCGGCGGGGTACCGGTTCCCCGGACTCCGCAGACCGGGCCCGGCCGCGTGGACCTCGATATGCCCTTCAGCCTCGATCAGCCGGCCGCGCCCATCCCGGTCGCGTCCCCACGCCCCCTGGCCAGCGCCCGGACCGGCGTGGGCCTGGGCGGACCGGGCGCGGATCCCACCGGGCGGCGGGACGGCGCGCCGGCGGCCGCGGCTGGCTCCTCCTCCGCTGACCGGACGTCGGCCCACGACCCGGCGCCCGGCCCCGGCGGATCCGTCGGGCGGACTGACGCCCCTCACCCGATCGCCGACCCCGACGCCGACGCCGCGAAGGTCGACGACCCGGCGGAACCGGCGGAACCGTCCACGGGCGGCGTCGCTGCCGCCGGCCCGACGAACAGTGACTCGACGAACAGCGGCACGACAGGCATCAGCACGGCGAACAGCGGCCCGACGAACGGCGGCCCGACAGACATCAGCACGGCGAGCGGCGGCTCGACGAACGGCGGCACGACAGGCATCAGCACGGCGAACGGCGACGCGACCAACGGCGGCACGGCAGACATCAGTGCGGCCAACGGTGGCGCGGCGAACGGGAGTGCTGACAGTTCCGCGAGTGGTGGGGTCGGTGGATCCGCAGGCGGCGGTGCCGGCGGCGCGGCGACGGAGCATGCCGGTGGCCCGACGAACGGCAGTGCCGCCCGCCGCGTGAACGGGGGTGCCGGTAGCGCGGTGACCAGCGGCGGCCCGGCCCAGGGCGGGGCGCGGGTGCCCGCGACGTCGCCGTGGGCGCAGCCGCCGCAGCGACCCGCCGCAGCAGCCGTCGGCCCCGGGCCCGGCGCCGCCGACGAGGTGCCCACGCCCCAGCCCGCCGACCCTCGGCAGGACCGCCTCCAGCACGCCGTTCGGCCTGGCACCGCCCAGCCTGATCCCGCCGACCGGGGCCCGTTCCCGCAGGACCCGGCCGGGCAGGACGCGCCCGTCGCGCCAGCGACGGACCTCCGGGCCGACCCGGCGCCGGCCCAGCAGGACATCGGGCCTGGCCCGGCGGTACCCGGGCAGGACATCGGGCCCGACCCGGCGGCATCCGGGCAGGAGCTCGGGCCCGACCCGACGACGGCCCAGCAGGCCGCGCCCCCTGGGCCGTACCCGCCGCAGCAGGCGGGACCGTACCCGCCGCAGGCCGGGCAGTATCCGGCGCCGCAGGCCGGGCAGTATCCGCCGCAGCAGGCCGGACAGTATCCGCCGCAGCAGGCTGGGCCGTATCCCCCGCAGCCGGGCGTTCCGGCGCCGCCGGCCGGCCCGTACCCGCCCGGTTGGTATCCACCGCCCTGGCAGCAGGCCGCACCGGGAGGCCCCGCCCCGACCCCGCCGCAGGCGTACCAACCGGCGGAGGGGGTCACCGCGGTGCCGCCGGCACAGCCCGACCCGCACTGGCACCCGGCGATCACCGATCCGCCGACGGCGGAGGACTTCGCCCGCCGCCGGCAGGTCCGGCCCGCCGACCCGGTGGCCACGATGGGCGTACGGGCGGTGGCGAACCGGATGGGGCTGCGACTGCCGCCGGGGCGGCACGAGCAGGAGCTGCGGCGCGACATCGAGACGGTACGCCGCAACTTCGGCGGGCTGCGCCAGGTGACCGTGGTGAACCCGAAGGGTGGCGCGGGCAAGACGGTGGCCATCCTGCTGCTGGCGATGACGTTCGGCCAGAAGCGCGGCGGCTACGTGCTGGCCTGGGACAACAACGAGACCCAGGGCACCCTCGGGATGCGCGCCCAGCAGGACTTCCACTCCCGTACGGTGCGCGACATGCTGCGGGACCTCGGGCAGTTCCAGGGCGCGCACGGCCGGGTGGGCGACCTGTCGCAGTACGTGCGCTCGCAGGGCGAGGGGATGTTCGACGTCCTCGCCTCGGACGAGTCGGCCACCGGCGGCGAGATGCTCACCGCCGCCGCGTTCGCCGAGATCCGCGAGGTGGTCAGCCGGTTCTACAAGCTGATCTTCGTGGACACCGGCAACAACGTCCGGGCCCAGAACTGGCAGGCCGCAATGGACGCCACCGACCAACTGGTGGTCACCATGTCGGCCAGGAACGACTCGGCGGAGACGGCCGCCCGGATGCTGGACCACCTGGAGCAGAGCGGCCGGCAGCGGCTGGTCCGGCAGGCGGTCACCGTGGTCTCCATGCCGCCGTCGCGCAAGGAGATCGACCTGCCGGCGATCCAGGAGCACTTCGCGGCCCGTACGCGGGCGGTGCTGCTCGCGCCGTACGAGCGGCTCATCGACACCGGCGAGCCGATCCGGTACGGCGGGCTCTCCGCAGCCACCCGCGACGCCTGGCTGAAGATCGCCGCCTCCGTCGCGGAGGGGTTGTAGGCGCGCGGCTCGTGGCTCCGACGGGCCGACCGCCGGGCGGAACTGACGCCGCGCCGGCCGTCGGCCCGGACGTCAGTTGCTCGCGAGCGCGTCCGCGGCGGCCGGGTCGCAGTCGCGGAGGAACTGCGCGCAGCGGGCCGCCTCGTCGGCCTCGCCGATCTCGTCGGCGGCCCGGGAGAGCACGTAGAGGCAGCGCAGGAAGCCCTGGTTCGGCTCGTGCGACCACGGCACCGGACCGAAGCCCTTCCAGCCGCTGCGGCGCAGCTGGTCCAGGCCCCGGTGGTAGCCGGTGCGGGCGTAGGCGTACGCCGGAATGACCTGACCGGCGGCGAGAGCCCGCGCGGCCAGCGCACCCCAGCCGGCGCTGTAGGTCGGGAAGCGCGCCGCGACCTCGGCGTACGCCTCGTCGCTGCTCGCCTTCTCGGCGGCGGCCAGCGCGGCGTCGGCCTCGTCGTGCGCGGGGAGGAGGGTGGCCGGTGGTTCTGGCAACAGGTTCTGCATCGCCCCATTCAACCCGCTTCGCTCCTGGGCGCGCGAGGGGGTTGGGTGAGCCGGCTGGCTGAACGGCTGAGGAGTTGGTCACGCCTGCGGCCCATGCCCCCGGCCGATACTTTCGACTACAACTATTGGTCCGGAGCCTCCCCAGGACCGGGTACTGCGGAAGCCCGGTGGCCACGGCCGCCGGGCTTCCGTCGGTCCGGCGCCCATGCGCGGGTTTGGCCGGTTGACCCGGCGGGGCAGGATGGCCAGGGTGCCGACCCCACCTCCCGCGGACGTCATCGAGCCGCACACCTGCACAGACGAGATCGAGACGCGCGCCGAGTTCGACCGGCGGTTGACCACCCGCAGCCTGGTCGGGCTGACCGTGCAGGGGCTGCGGCTCGACCTCGACCCCGTCCCCGACCTCACCGACGTCGTGGTGACCGGCACCCTCTTCGTGGGCTGCCGTTTCGCCTCCCGCGAGGTCGGTGCCGACCTGGTCCGGCGCGGCGCGAACGTGGTGCCGCCGTTCTCCGGGCTGCCCTACCCGACCCAGCCGTCCCACCTCTACACGCCGGAGGACCTCGCCGCGGGCTTCGCCGAGGGCGGGTTCGCCGGGATGTACGACACCCGCGTCTACGAGCACTTCCGGTCGCACGGCGGGGCGCTGCCGGACGTCCGGGAGGCGCTCGGGCAGCGGCTGCACGACCACGGCGTGGACAACGCGCTGGCCGATGCCACCCGCGCCTGGCTGGCCACCCACGGGCCGCAGTCGGTGGTCGGCATCATGGGCGGGCACGCGGTGCCGCGCGGCAGCGCGCCGTACCGGACGGCGGCGGTGCTGGGCTGGGAGCTGGCCCGGGCCGACCGGCTGGTGGTGACCGGCGGGGGCCCGGGGGTGATGGAGGCCGCCAACCTGGGCGCCCACCTCGCGCTGCGGCCGGCCGAGGACCTGGACGCCGCGATCGACCTGCTCGCCACGGCGCCGGACTTCACCGACCACGACCGCTACACGGCGGTGGCGCTGCGGGTCCGCGAGCTCTACGGCCGGCCGGTCGCGTTGCCGCAGCCCCGGGGCGCGGACCCCGGCAGCGTCTCCCGGGCCGACTCGGCGCAGTTGGCCGGCGGCGACGTGGACTGGGCCCGCGCCGGCGGGCTGGCCATCCCGACCTGGCTGTACGGGCACGAGCCGGCGAACCTGTTCGCCGGTCGGATCGCCAAGTACTTCTCGAACGCCATCCGCGAGGACACCATCCTGCGGCTGGCCCGGGGCGGGATCGTGTTCGCCCCGGGGCGGGCGGGCACCGTGCAGGAGGTGTTCCAGGCCGCCACCAAGACCTACTACGGCACCGACGGGGCCAGCGGCGCGTACGTCTTCCTGGACCGCGCGTACTGGACCGAGGAACTTCCGGTGGAGTCACTGCTGCGGCCGTTGCTGGGCACCTCGCCGTTCGGCGACCTGTCGAACTCCGTGCACCTCACCGACGACGTCCACGAGGCCGTCCGGGTGCTCACCGCCGGGTAGGCGAGGGGCCCACCAACCGGACGACGGCCGGCCCCCGGGTGGGGAGCCGGCCGTCGGCGGTACGCGTCAGGGCGTCACTTCGCGAGCGTGGTGCCCGTCGAGCGCAGGTGCTCGCAGGCCTCCGCGACCCGGGCGGCCATGCCGGCCTCGGCGGCCTTGCCCCAGACCCGCGGGTCGTACATCTTCTTGTTGCCGACCTCGCCGTCCACCTTGAGCACGCCGTCGTAGTTGCGGAACATGTGGTCCGCGACGGGCCGGGAGAAGGTGTACTGGGTGTCGGTGTCGATGTTCATCTTCACCACGCCGTAGTCCAGCGCCTCGCGGATCTCGGAGAGCAGCGAGCCGGAACCGCCGTGGAAGACCAGGCTGAGCGGCTTCTCCTTGCCGTACTTGGCGCCGACGGCCTCCTGGATCTGGTTGAGGATCTCGGGGCGGAGCTTCACGTTGCCCGGCTTGTAGACGCCGTGCACGTTGCCGAAGGTCAGCGCCGCCATGTAGCGGCCCTTCTCGCCCAGGCCGAGCGCCTCGACCATGGCCAGGCCGTCCTCGACGGTGGTGTAGAGCTTGTCGTTGATGGCGTTCTCGACGCCGTCCTCCTCGCCGCCGACCACGCCGACCTCGATCTCGAGGACGATCTTGGCCTCGGCGGCCCGGTCCAGCAGCTCGGCCGCGATCTGCAGGTTCTCCGCCACCGGTACGGCCGAGCCGTCCCACATGTGCGACTGGAACAGCGGCTCCTGGCCGGCGGCCACCCGCTCCTTGGAGATCTGCATGAGCGGCCGGACGAACTTGTCCAGCTTCTCCTGCGGGCAGTGGTCGGTGTGCAGGGCGATGTTGACCGGGTACTTCTTCGCGACCTCGTGCGCGTACGCGGCGAACGCCACCGCGCCGGTGACCATGTCCTTCACCGAGGGGCCGGAGAGGTATTCGGCGCCACCGGTCGAGACCTGGATGATGCCGTCGCTCTCCGCGTCGGCGAAGCCCTTCAGCGCCGCGTTCAGGGTCTGCGAGGACGTCACGTTGATCGCGGGGTACGCGTACCGGCCGGCCTTGGCACGGTCCAGCATCTCCGCGTAGGTCTCCGGGGAAGCGATGGGCATGTCGAACGCTCCTTACTTACCGCTCTCGGCCGTCACCGGCCGCTGTTGTCCCTGGGTGCGCCGGACCGCGCTGTCCACCGTCGGCAGTATCCCGTAGAAGAGCGCTGCCGGCACAACCGACCCGGTACGCGCCCGGTCCGTGGCCGCCGCTTCACCGCCCCTCCCACCTGTCGGGCACGGCGACGCTGATCAGCCAGGTCACCACGGCCATCACGATGGCCCCCCAGAACGCGGCCCAGAAACCGTCCACGTGGAACGGCAGGCTCAGCGCCCGGGCGATCCAGTCGGTCAGCAGGAACAGCAGGGCGTTGACGACCAGGGCGAACAGGCCGAGGGTGAGCAGGTAGAAGACGCAGCCGAAGACCTTGATCAGCGGCTTGAGCACCGCGTTCACCACGCCGAAGATCAACGCCACGACGACGAGCGTGAGGGCGTTGTCGGCACCGGACCGGCCGCTCACCTCCACCCCGGGCACGATCAGCGTGGTTATCCACAGCGCGACGGCGGTGATCGCCAACCGGATCAGGAAGCCCACGGCCCCATCCTGGCACCGGGGGCACCGGCCGGTGGGGCGATTCGGTCGACTCGGCTTCCGAGCGGCCGGCGGTCGCAGCCCGTACGGTGTGTGGGGAACTGTCCGCCGAGATCCCGGGAGGGACTGATATGGGTCAGCCCGAAGAGGACTTCGCACCCAGCGACCACCTCAGCCCCGAGGAGCGCGACATGGAGGCGGAGCCGGCCGACGCGGTCGAGCAGGCAGCCGTGGTCGCCCCCGGCGACGCCGACGCCGAGCCGCACCGTGGCCTGGAGGTCGGCGACTGGGACGCGATGGAGCAGGCCCGGGTGGCCGCCGTCGACGAGGACGAGTACCGCTGATCCGTACGCGGGCCGGACGGCTCGCCCGATCCGTCCGGCCGTGCGTCAGCGGGTGCGGTTGACCTGGTCCGGATGCCGCGCCGCCCACTGCGCCAACCGGTCCTCCCGCAACGCCGCGAGGAACGCCGGGGCTTGCTCCGGATCCGGTAACAGCCGCCAGCCGACGCCCTCCGGCGGCCCGACCGGAAGGCTGAGCCCGACCGGGTCGACGGACTTCAGCGCCGGAAGCACCCTCAGCAGGTCCACGAGAGATGTGCCATCGCCGCCCGTCATCAGGTCCGCGCCGACGATGTCGGCCAGGGCGAGGAGTCTGCCGGGACTGGTCAGCACGCCCTGTTCACCGGCCCGACGGATCAGCCCGGCGGCGAAGAGCTGCGCGTGCCGGTCCCGGTCGAGCCCGCCCTCGGGCAGTCCCCGCCGCTGCCGCAACAGGTCGACCGAGGCGGCGCCGTCGAGCCGCTGGCAGCCGGTCGGGAAGACCCGCTCGGTGTGGATGGAGCGCACCTCACCCGGCAGGCAGACCTCCACGCCGTGGACCTCGTCGGTGAGCCGACGCAGCACCGGGTAGGTGAGCACCGCGCCGGCGTCCACGCGTACGCCGGTCAGGTCGGTGACCACCCGGCGGGTCAGCTCGTAGCCACGCTTCAGGTCGGGCCGGCCGGCGCCGGCGCCGTACCCGAAGGCGGCGGTGAGCTTGTCGGTCCCGTGACCGGGAATCGGCACCGTCAGGTCGCGGGGCAGTGAGATGAGGTACGGCCGGCTGCGGTCCGCCGGGATGTGCAGCAGCAGTACGGAGTCCGCCATCCGGGCAGGCTCCTTCGCCGAGCCGTCCGCGCCGAGCAGCAGGATGTTCAACGCGTCCGTCGGTGCCGGCTCTGCGGGCTCGGCGAGCAGGGTGGCATCGTCGGCGACCCGGTCGGGCGTGAGCTGCGCTACCCCGATTCCCAGCACGCCGAGCAGGGCCAGGGCGGCACCGCCGGCCTGGATCCGCAGCCGGCGACGGCGACGGGCAGCCGCGAGCCGGTCGATGGCGGACCGCAGCGGGCCGGCGGGCGGGGCCAGGGCTTCGTGCCGGGCGAAGGCGGCGCGAAGGTCGTCCTCGATCACGATCGGGCCTCCACGTATTCGGCGCGCAGCGTGGTCAGGGCGCGGGAGATGGACGAGCGGACGGTCCCGACAGCGCAGCCGAGGATGTCGGCGATCTCCGCGTCGGGCAGGTCCTCGTAGTAGCGCAGCACCAGCGTGGCCCGCTGCCGGCGTGGCAGCCGCGACAGCCAGGACCAGATCTGGTCCCGCTCCACGGCGTGCTGGGCATGGTCGACCGGCGCCGGCACCGCCTCGTCGGGGTCGGCGCGTAGCAGCACCCGACGCATCCAGGAGCCCCGCCGCCAGTCGACGTACTGGTTGGTCAGCATCCGGCGGACGTAACGCTCAGGCGAGTCGGCGCGAACCACCCGACGCCAGTTGAGCTGGACCCGAACCATGGTGTCCTGCACCAGGTCCTGTGCCTGGTGCGGGTCGCCGGTCAGCATGACCGCGTACCGCAGCAGCGCGGCCAGCCGTGAGTCGGCGAACTCCTCGTACGTCACTGCACCTCCCGGACTCCTGCTCCTGATGACGGATGTGGGCGGCCGGAACATTGCGGCGATCCTGGTCAGCCATTCGGTCGATGTTCGGCCGCCGGAGGCGGACCGGGCAGCACGAGTCTTTAGGAATCCTTAAGATCCGCTGGCCACTCCTGGCAATCCCACGGGAGGAACCCCCAATGCTCAAGCACTCCACTCGGCGCTGGCTGGCCGGGCTGGGCGTCGCAGGCGCGCTCGTCGCCGCCTCCGCCAGTCCCGCGTCCGCCGAGGACACCGACGTCGAGCTCGGCGTCTACTTCAGCGACCTGACCATCGCGGCCGGATCCGAGGGCAAGTTCGAATCGCCCCTCATGTTCGCCTCCGAGCCAGTCACCGTGTTCGGCCTGACGGCCCGGTTCGACTACCGCGACTTCGCGGACAAGGTGCAGGTCAAGTCTGAGTTCGACTCCGAGTGCACCTCGCCGGAGGCGGGCGTCCTCGTCTGCACGGACCCCTTCGAGCACGACCTGTACGACTGGGCCTCCGGCTACTTCAACGTGGCGGTCGTGCCCACGGCGGAGGCGAAGGACGGTGACGCCGGCAAGCTCAAGGTGACGGTGAGCGCCGACGGTCTGGCGCCGACGAGCCACACGTCGCAGATCCGCATCGGTGAGGGCGTCGACCTCGCCGGCGGGCCGGAGGTGAAGGTCTCCGCGGCGCCGGGCAGTCGGTTCACCGCCCCGATCGTGCTCGGCAACGCCGGTCAGACCACCGCCGAGGGTGCCGTCGCCGTCTTCGACAACGACCACGCGATCCGCGCCGACAAGCGTCACAGCAACTGCACCTACGAGGACGGATACCTCCGCACCTGCCGGTTCTCGGACAACGTGGCCCCGGGGGCCATCCACTCCGGCTCGATGGCGTACCAACTGGGCGCGGACACCTACGCCCCGGGCAGGGACTACGGCTACTACAACTGGATGACCGTCGCCGAGTTCGAGGACTTCAGCAAGTACCTCACCGACAACGGTTACTCGGTCGGTGAGCCCGGCGACGGTGCGGCCCTGAGCCTCTCGGCCCCGAACGTCCGGGCCCGCTCGTCCCAGGTCGACATCAACCCGGAGAACAACTGGTCGAGCATGGTGGTCACCGCCACCGGCAAGAACGGCACCGACCTCGGCGCCGTCGGCGACTCGGTGAAGGGGAAGGCGGGCGAGCGGGTCACCGCAACCGTCGGATTCCGCAACAACGGTCCCGCCACCCTCGACTACCAGCGCGGCGGGTCCTCCGTGACCTACATGGAGGTCGCGGTTCCCGAGGGCACCACCGTGGTCGACGCCCCCGACGAGTGCATGCCCGTGAAGGGCGAGGATCGGGGCGAGCCGGGCGAGCCGGGCGCCCGTACCTACTTCTGCTACGCCCAGCCGCTCCTCAAGGCCGGCGACGCGGAGACCTTCGAGTTCGGACTTCGGATCGACAAGGTCGTCGCCAACGCGACGGGCACCGTCGACATCAACATCCCGTGCCAGTGCGACGGGGGCTTCTACGAGGATCTGAAGCCGGCCAACGACACCGCCAAGATCCTGGTGAACGCGTCCGGCGACGGAGGCGGCAACGGAGGCGGTGACGGTGACGGTGACGGCGGCAGCCTGCCGATCACCGGTGAGTCCACCGGCCTGATCGCCGGCATCGGCGGGCTGCTGCTCGTCGCCGGCGTCGGCGGCTACCTGGTGGCCAAGCGCCGCAGGACCCGCTTCGTCGCCTGATCCACCCGCACCACCGGTGCCCCGCCGACCCCAGGCCGGCGGGGCACCGCCACATCCAGCCCCCACACCACCCCAAAACCCACCTGCACAAGCACCCCACCAGACACCCACCCAGACGGCACGCGCCCCACCAGACGGCACGCGCCCCACCCACCTACGGCCGAGATCCCGGACGAACCGAAACCACGACGGGTTTCCGGGGAGCCCCGCCCGCGCAGGGATCAAGCCTGACCGCCCGGAGCGGGCGGGGCTCCCCGGAAACCACCACCGCAACCGAGAAAACGGGACGACGCAAGATCGACGCAGCTGACACCATTGGGCGCGTGCTGCTCACCCTGACCACCACGCACCGGCCGGCGACCGACCTCGGGCATCTGCTGGTCAAGCATCCCGACCGGGCGCACTCCTTCGACGTGCCGGTCGGCACCGCGCACGTGTTCTACCCGGAGGCGGACGAGCAGCGCTGCACCGCCGCCCTGCTGCTCGACGTCGATCCGCTGCGGCTGGCCGGCGCGCGGGGCAAGGGCGGAGGCCGGCAGCAGGCCCCGACCCCCGACAGCTTCACCCTCGGGCGGTACGTCAACGACCGGCCCTACGCGGCGTCGAGCCTGCTCTCCTCCGCGCTGTCGCGGGTGTACCGCTCGGCCCTGCGCGGCGAGTCCCGCGAGCGCCCCGAGCTGGCCCGTACGCCGATCCCGCTGGAGGTGCGGGTGCCGGTGCTGCGCTGCCGGGGCGGCGCGGACGTGGCGGGCCGGCTGTTCGGCCCCCTCGGCTGGACGGTGACCGCCACCGGAATCCCGCTCGACGAGCGACACCCGGAGTGGGGCGACAGTCGGTACGTCGACCTGACGCTGACCGGCACGCTGCGGGTCGCCGACGCGCTCAACCACCTCTACGTCCTGCTGCCGGTGCTGGACGACGCGAAGCACTACTGGGTGGCCCCGGACGAGGTCGACAAGCTGATCCGGGCCGGCGAGGGCTGGCTGGCCGACCACCCGGAGCGAGGCGTGATCGTCCGCCGCTACCTGGCGCACCGGCGGGCGCTGGCCGGGCTGGCCCTGGCCCGTCTCGCCGAGCGGCAGCCCACCGACGAACCCGTCGCGGACGGGCCGGCCGGCGACGGAGAGGAGCCCGGCGACGGAACGCAGGTCGACGGGGGTGTCGACGACACCGGCGGGGAGCTGGTTGCGCGCCGGGCGTCGCTGGCCGCGCGACGGCGGGAGGCGGTGCTCGGCGCGCTGGTCGAGGCGGGTGCGAGCCGGGTGCTGGACCTCGGCTGCGGCGGCGGGGCCCTGCTCGCCGCGTTGGTCGGCGACCGCCGGTTCACCGAGATCGTGGGCACCGACGTGTCGGCGCACGCGCTGACCCTGGCCGCCCGGCGGCTGGGGCTGGACCGGCTGCCCGAGCGGCAGCGGGACCGCATCCGGCTCTGGCAGTCGGCGCTCACCTACCGGGACGACCGGCTGCGCGGGTACGACGCGGCGGTGCTGATGGAGGTGATCGAGCACGTGGACCCGTCCCGGCTGCCGGCGCTGGAGGACGCCGTACTCGGTCACGCCCGGCCGGCGACCGTCGTGGTGACCACGCCGAACGTCGAGTACAACGTGCGCTACGAGGGGCTGCCCGCCGGGCGGTTCCGGCACGCCGACCACCGCTTCGAGTGGACCCGCGCGGAGTTCGCCGCCTGGGTCGACCGGGTGTCCACCACGTACGGCTACACGGCCGCGCTCGGCGGCGTCGGCGACGACGATCCCGAGGTCGGCACCCCCACCCAGCTCGTCGTGCTGACCCGGAAGGAGACCCCGTGACCGTCCTCGACATCCCCGAGCTGGCCCTGGTCGCACTCGTCGGCGTCTCCGGTTCCGGCAAGTCCACCTTCGCGAGCCGGCACTTCGCGCCCAGCCAGGTGCTCTCCTCGGACGCGTTCCGGGCGATGGTGGCCGACGACGAGAACGACCAGTCCGCCTCCGCCGACGCGTTCGAGGCGCTGCACCACGTCGCCGCGACACGGCTGCGCCGGGGCCGGCTGACGGTGGTCGACGCGACCAACCTCCAGCCGCACGCCCGGGCCGCTCTGGTGCGGGTGGCCCGCGAGCATGACGTGCTGCCGGTGGCCGTCGTGCTGGACGTGCCCGAGGCGCTGGCCTGGGAACGCACCGAGGGCCGCGCCGACCGCACCTTCGGCCGGCAGGTGCTCGCCCGGATGCAGCGCGACCTGCGCCGGTCGTACAAGCTGTTGGCCCGGGAGGGCTTCCGCAAGGTGCACGTGCTGCGCGGCGTCGAGGAGATCGACGCGGCCGAGATCCGCTACGAGAAGCTGTTCAACGACCGGCGGGAGCTGACCGGGCCGTTCGACATCGTCGGCGACGTGCACGGCTGCCGCGCCGAGTTGGAGACGCTGCTCCTCCGGCTCGGTTGGGAGCTGCGCCGCGACGAGCGGGGCCGGCCGGTGGACGCGACGCACCCGTCGGGGCGTACCGCCGTCTTCGTCGGTGACCTGGTGGACCGCGGCCCGGACTCCCCCGGCGTGCTCCGCCTGGTGATGGGCATGGTGGCCGCCGGGCACGCGATCTGCGTGCCGGGCAACCACGAGCAGAAGCTGCTGCGCCGGCTACGCGGGCAGAACGTGCGGCTCACCTACGGGCTGGCCGAGACGATGGAGCAGCTGGCGGCGGAGCCGGATGCCTTCGTGGCCGGGGTGGCGACCTTCATCGACGGCCTGACCAGCCACTACGTGCTGGACGGCGGGCGGCTGGTGGTCGCGCACGCCGGGTTGAAGGAGGCCTACCAGGGCCGCGCGTCGGGCCGGGTCCGCGCGTTCGCGCTCTACGGCGAGACGACGGGCGAGACCGACGAGTACGGGCTGCCGGTGCGCTACCCGTGGGCGCAGGACTACCGGGGTTCGGCGACGGTGGTCTACGGGCACACGCCCACCCCGACGCCGACGTGGGTGAACAACACCATCTGCATCGACACCGGCTGCGTCTTCGGCGGCCGACTCACCGCGCTGCGCTACCCGGAGCGGGAGCTGGTCTCGGTGCCGGCGGAGCGGGAGTGGTACGCGCCGTCCCGCCCGTTGACCGCCGCGCCGTCCCGACCCGACGAGGTGCTGGAGCTGACCGACGTGGTCGGCCGGCGGCACGTCGAGCACGCGTACGGGTCGCTGACCGTGCCGGCGGAGAACGCCGCCGCCGCGCTGGAGGTGATGAGCCGCTTCGCGGTCGACCCGCGCTGGCTGGCCTGGCTGCCGCCGACGATGGCGCCCTGCTCGACGGCCAGGGCGGACGGCTTCCTGGAGCACCCGGCGCAGGCGTTCGCCGACTACCGCGCGGCGGGCGTGGACCGGGTGGTCTGCGAGGAGAAGCACATGGGGTCGCGGGCGGTGGTGCTGGTCTGCCGGGACCCCGACGGCGGGCCGTTCGGTCCGGGCGGCGGCGTGGTGCACACGCGTACCGGGCGGCCGTTCTTCGGCGCGCCGCTCGACACCGAGCTGCTCGACCGGGTGCGCGCGGCGGTCGGCGGGGCGGGGCTCTGGGCCGAGCTGGAGACCGACTGGCTGCTGCTCGACTGCGAGCTGCTGCCCTGGTCGGCGAAGGCGGGCGGGCTGATCCGCGAGCAGTACGCCGGCGTCGGCGCCGCCGGCCGGGCCGCGCTCCCGGCGGCGTTGGCGGCGCTGGAGGCGGCGGCCGGTCGGGGCCTGCCGGTGGACGGGCTGCGGGACCGGATGGCCCGCCGCCGCGACGAGATCCTGGCCTACTCGGACGCCTACCGGGCGTACGTGGGGCCGACCGACGGGCTGCGCGGGGTGACCCTGGCCCCGTTCGCGGTGCTGGCCGGCGCGAAGGCCAGCTACGCCGACCGGGACCACGGCTGGCACCTGGGGTTGGCCGACCGGCTCTGCGCCGCCGACCCGGAGTTCTTCACGCCGACCCGCAGGCAGGTCGTCGACCTGGCCGATCCGGCCGCCGAGGCGGAGGCCACGCAGTGGTGGCTGGCGCTGACGGCGGCCGGCGGCGAGGGCATGGTCGTGAAGCCGTACGCCGGCCCTGCCGCCCGCAGCGAGCGGGGTTCGCTGCTCCAGCCGGGCATCAAGTGCCGGGGACGGGAGTACCTGCGGATCATCTACGGTCCGGGGTACGACGAGCCGGAGCAGCTCGACGTCCTGCGCCGCCGGTCGCTGGGGCGCAAGCGGGGGCTGGCGCTGCGCGAGCACGGGCTGGGGCTGGCGGCGTTGGACGCGCTGGTCGCCGGTGCTCCGGTGTGGCGCCGGCACGAGCTGGTCTTCGCGATCCTGGCCTGTGAGTCGGAGCCGGTCGATCCCCGGCTGTGACACCGCCCGGCGGGTGCCGGCCGTCGGTGGTCGCGGGTAGGGTCGCCGGCCATGACGTACGAGGCGTTCTACGAGCCGGCGGGCGACGGCCGGTTCGTTGCCACCCCGGCGACCGCCGGCCCGTGGGATGCGGCCGCCCAGCACGCCGGCCCGCCGTCGGCACTGCTCGCCCGCGCGCTCGCCGGGCACGACCCGGTCGACGGCCAGCTCCTCACCCGGGTGTCGGTGGACATCCTGCGCCCGGTGCCGGTGGCGGAGCTGACGCTGCGGGTGCGTACGGTCCGGGCGGGCCGGCGGATCACCCTCGTGGAGGGGGTCGCGGAGGCCGGTGGGCAGGAGGTGCTGCACGCCCGGGGCTGGCGCATCCTGGCTTCGGCCGAGCCGACGCCCGCGACGGCCGACGACGGGCCGCCGGTGCCGGGGCCGGACGCGGGCACCGAGCCGGAGTACTGGGCCGCCGCGCACTCCGCCGGTTACCTGTCGGCCATGCAGTGGCGTTTCGTCTCCGGCGGGTTCGCCGAACCGGGGCCGGCCCGGGTGTGGGCACGGCCCCGGATCCCGTTGCTGCCCGGCGAGCCCGTCCGCCCGGCGGAGCTGGCGCTGCTGGTGGCGGATTCGGGCAGCGGGGTCAGCGCGCGCCTGGACCTGGCCCGTTGGCTGTTCGTGAACGTCGACCTGACGGTGACCCTGCACCGGCCGCCGCGCGGCGAGTGGCTCCTGCTCGATTCGGCCACCACGATCGGGCCGCACGGTTCCGGTGTCGCGGCGAGCCGGCTGGCGGACGCCGACGGCACCGTGGGCGGCGCGGTACAGACGCTCCTCGTCGCACCCCGCTGAGGCGGCGGGCGGGCCGGGCTGGTTCCGCCCACGCCGCCCGGACAGGCCGGCTCCGCCTCGCGCGCTGTGACGTCGAGCACCGGGCGGGCAGGCCAGCCACCTAGACTACGGACGTTCCGTCACCGACCGGCATACATCGGAGGTCGCCTCGTGCCGACGCCCACCACCACCCTGGCCCTGGGGCCGAGCTGGCTCGATCCAGAGGTGTTGATCTCGACGTTCGGGCTGATCGGCATCCTGGTGATCGTCTTCGCCGAGTCCGGCCTGCTGATCGGGTTCTTCCTGCCGGGCGACTCGCTGCTGTTCACGGCGGGGCTGCTCACCGCGGACGGGAAGTACATCACCTACCCGCTGTGGCTGGTCTGCCTGCTCATCACCATCGCGGCGATCGCCGGCGACCAGGTCGGGTACGCGTTCGGCCGCAAGGTCGGCCCGGCGCTGTTCCGCCGCCCGAACTCGAGACTGTTCAAGCAGGAGAACGTGCTCAAGGCGCACGACTTCTTCGAGAAGTACGGCGCGCGCTCCATCGTGCTGGCCCGGTTCGTGCCGATCGTGCGGACGTTCACGCCGATCGTGGCGGGGGTCAGCCGGATGAACTACCGCACGTTCGTCATCTACAACGTGATCGGCGGAGTGCTCTGGGGCACGGGCGTCACCGTGCTCGGCTACTTCCTCGGCCAGATCCCGTTCGTCAAGGCGAACATCGAGATGATCCTGATCGGCATCGTGCTGGTCTCGGTCGTGCCGATCGCCGTCGAGCTGCTCCGGGCGCGGATGGCCGCCAGGCGCGGCACCACGCCGCAGGAGCAGGCCGCCGCCGAGGAGGCGATCCGGGAGACCCGCGAGCACTACGGCAAGCACTGACCGACCGACCGTCCGGTGCCGTCCCTGGTCGGGGAGGGCACCGGACGACCGGTGAAGGTCAGCGCGCCTTCTTGGTGGCGCGCTTGCGAGGCGGGGTCAGCAGATCGGCGATCGTGGCGATCGCCGTCGGCACCAGCCGGTAGTAGGCCCAGACACCGCGCTTCTCCCGCTCCAGCAAGCCGGCCTCGGTGAGGATACGCAGGTGGTGACTGACCGTCGGCTGCGAGAGGCCGAGAGGCGCGGTCAGGTCGCACACGCACGCCTCGCCCTCGGGGGCCGACTGGATCAGGCTGAGCAGCCGAAGACGAGCAGGGTCGGCGAGGGCCTTGAGGACCCCCGCGAGCCGCTCGGCATCGGCACGTTCGATCGGCTCGCCGGCAAGCGGCGAGATCTGAGGCATAGTCATTTCAGCCAACGCAGTTCCCACGTATTCCATCCTTCCACCAGCAGCATCGATCCGCCTGCATATCGGCGGATCCGAATCGGCAGACTTTCACGCCACAAGGCCGAGGTCAGCCAACGTAAAGGCCGCCCGATACGGCAATCCGGCGGCTCGCACCGCGTCGCCGGCGCCTCGATCAACAATAACCGCCACACCCACGATCTCGGCCCCGACCTCGCGAAGGGCCTCGATCGCCGTCAACACACTTCCTCCGGTCGTGGAGGTGTCCTCGACCGCCAACACCCGCCGACCGGCCACGTCCGGCCCTTCGATCCGGCGCTGGAGCCCGTGCGCCTTGCCCGCCTTGCGGACCACGAACGCGTCCAGCGGGCGACCGACCCGGGACGCGGCGTGCAGCATCGACATCGCCACCGGATCGGCGCCGAGAGTCAGCCCGCCCACCGCGTCGTACTCCCAGTCGGCCGTCAGGTCACGCATCACGCGCCCCACCAACGGAGCGGCCTGGTGATGGAGCGTGACGCGACGGAGATCGACATACCAGTCGGCCTCGCGGCCGGAGGAGAGCACCACCCGGCCGTGGACCACTGCCAGGTCAGTGATGAATTTACGCAGGTCGTCGTGGTCCCCCATGCCGATAGAGGGTACTGCTCAAGTCTGGGAGCCGGGTGTCGGGTCCACCCGGATCAGCCCTGGGAGCGACCGGCGGGCGGCGAGAACCGGCTACGCTGAGCGACCGTTCAGCCGGACATAGCGGACTATTGACGAGGGCCGACGGATCGCGTCGGCTCCGCTCCGGCGCTCAGCCGTTGTCGCGGCCGATCCGGCCCCGGGTGTCCCGGGACACCGCCTCCAGCAGCCGCCGGGGCGCGTGCCGCAGCCCCGCCACGGCGAGCTTGTACTTCCACGCCGGAACGCTGACCAGCTTGCCTTTCCGCAGGTCACGAAGGGATTCGTCGACCACGTCGTCGGCCCGCAGCCACATCCACTCCGGTGTCTTCGACATGTTGATGCCGGCGCGCTCGTGGAACTCCGTACGCGTGTAGCCGGGGCAGAGCGCCATCACGCGTACGCCGAAGGGCCGGGCGGACTGGCCGACGGACTCGCTGAAGTTGGTGACCCACGCCTTGCTGGCGGAGTATGTCGAACCCGGCATGACCGCGCCGAAGCCCGCCACCGAAGAGACATTTATCACTGCCCCGGAGCGCCGCTCGGTCATCGGACGCAGGGCCGCGAGGGTCAACCGCAGCACGGCGTGCACGTTGAGCCGCAGCAACCGCACCTCGTCCTCGGCGGACGACCGCAGGAACGGGGTGTTCAGGCTGATCCCGGCGTTGTTCACCAGCAACTCGACGGGCGACCCCTCGGCCAGCCGCCGCTCCACCGTCGCGCAACCGTCGTCCGTGGACAGGTCGGCCGGGATCGTCTCGACCTCCCGGCCGTACCGCCCGGTCAGCTCGTCGGCCGTCGCGGCCAGCCGGGCCGCGTCCCGCGCCACCAGCACCAGGTGCCAGCCGTCGGCGGCCAGCCGGCGGGCGAAGGCGGCACCGATGCCCGCGGTCGCCCCGGTGATCAGGGCCCGCCGCTCGCCGGTCGACTCATCGAGCGTCACGGGCTGTCCTCACCTCGGCGGGTACGGGGGCGCGGGAGGCGCCCCGGGCGGCTGGTACGGGGGCGGAGCGGGCGGCGACGCGGGCGACGCCGGGGGATGGTGCGGGGCGGACGGCGGGTGGTGGTGCGGGGGCGGAACGGGGTGCCGGCGGAACCATGCCTTCGCCGCCGGCAGTGCCAGCAGCACGGCTACCACAAGGTAACCGAGCACCTGGCCGACGGAAAGCCCCGCCCCCAGCGGGATCCACCAGGACGGGTACGCCTCGGCGAGGAGGCCGAAGAGCTCCGCCGTCGCGCGGTCGTTCCCGCCCGATCCCAGCGGGGTGACTCGCTGGCCGACCAGCAGCGCGAGCCCGCAGCACCCGGCGATCAGTCCCAGCCCCGAGACCACCCAGGTCCCGGTGCGGGCGCCGTCCCGGCCGGCCCACAGGCCGAGGGCGAGACCGGCGAGGAGCAGTCCCGCGAGCAGGCTCACCACCGCCGTCAGCACGGTCGACGCGCCCAGCAGGGTGACCGTCCGGTCGATCTGGTCCGGGAGTGCCGAGGTGCCCGCCGCGGCGGCGCGGAACCGGTCGACGGTGCCGGGGCGTGTCGCCACACCGGCGGCGGCGTACGCGAGGGCGGCGACCGCCATCAGCGCCAGCACCGCCACGGCCACCGTGACCACGGCCGGACGGCGGGCCGGTGCCCGATCGGGGTACGACACGACGAGTCCCTCCGGTAGGTGTCGGGTTGCAACCTACTCGGAGGGACCGTCGGCGTCGCTGTTATCGATCGGTCAACTCACCGGCGGCGGGGTCGGACCGGGACGGTCCGAGCCGGGCTGATCGCCGCCCGGGTTCGTTCCCGGCTGGTCCCCGCCGGACGGCGCGGACGGCGGCTGGCTGCCCGGGGCCGGCGGGTGGCCCGGCTGGTCCGGGGCCTGCGGCTGCCCCGGCGCGGACGGATACCCCGGCGTGGACGGGTAGCCGGGCTGGCCGGTCTGCGGGTAACCCTGCTGACCGGGCTGCGGGTAACCGGGCTGACCCGGCTGGCCCGGCTGCGGGTAACCGGGCGTGGGCGGGTAGCCGGGCTGCCCGGTCTGCGGGTAGGCCGCACCGGGGACGGGCGGCTCCCAGGCCTGCTTCGGCTTGCGGAAGAACTCGTTGGCCTTCGGCAGCGCCAGCAGGATGAGCGCGGCGAGCAGCGCGAGCAGCCCGAGCACGCCGAGGAGGGTGGTGACCGGGTTGACCCAGCCGGGCAGCGCCTCGTCGAGGCGACGCTGGATCTCCTCCGGGCTCGGCCCGTTGCCGGTCGTCTGACCGGTGCCGACACCGCCGCCCAGCCCGCTGACCAGGCCACCGCCCGTGCAGCAGACCATGATGCCGCCGAGCACCCAGGTGGTGATCCGCGATCCGTTGCTGCCCTTGTTGTTGAACACGCCGAGCACGGCCAGCACGACCGCGAGCAGGAGCACGAAGACGGCCCCACCGACGGCGATCATCGTGGTGATGTCCGCCAGGTTCTGCGCGCCGTTGGCGTCGGTGCCCCGGTACGCGTCGTCGAGCGTCTTCGAGATGGTGCCGATGGTGGAGAGCGTGATGATGAGGCCGATCAGCTGGGTGAGCGCGAACAGCCACAGCAGGTACGTGGATATGGTCACCACACCCGGCCGGGTGCGGGCCGGCGTGTTGTGGGAATCGACCATGATTCTCCTTCCCTAGATCGCGGTCACACCGTATCCAGGTCGGGCCAGTCCGGCACGTCAGAACGACGTTGACCCGCCGGGACGGCGGCGATCGCGGGTCGCGGCCGGCGCCTCAGTAGCCGCGCCACTCCGCGCGGGCGTACTCCAGCACGTGCGGCTGGAGCAGGGTGGAGGCCGGCACGTCCACCCGGCGGCGGTCGGCCGGGAAGTTGCCGGCGGCGGAGAGCGTCGCCGCGTCGAGGAAGCGCAGCGCGGGCGCGTCCGGGGGCAGAGCCAGGGCGGGCGCGGTCGGGCCGGCGGCGGCCAGCAGGAATCCCCAGTCGCCGAAGGACGGCACGTCGACGTGGTACGGCGTGGTCGCGAAGCCCGCCTCGCGCAGCGACGCCTCGATCGACCAGTACGACCGGGGCGCGAAGTACGGCGAGCCGGACTGCACGACCAGCCGGGCGCCGTCGGCGAGCACCGCCCGCACCAGCGCGTAGAACTCGACCGTGTAGAGCTTGGCGGTGGCCGTCTCGTCGGGGTCGGGCAGGTCGGCCACCACCGCGTCGAACCGGTCGGCGGCGGTACGCAGCCAGGCGAACGCGTCGGCGTGCACCACCCGCACCCGGGGGTCGTCGAGCGCCCCGCCGTTGAGCCTGCGCAGCTGCGGCTCGCTGCGGGCCAACGCCACCACCGCCGGGTCCAGGTCCACGACGGTGATCCGCCGGACGTCGGGGTAGCGCAGCAGCTCGCGTACGGCGAGACCGTCCCCCGCGCCCAGCACCAGCACCTCGCCGCGCGGGCCGTTCAGCACCGGATGCACCAGCGCCTCGTGGTAGCGGTACTCGTCGACGGAGCTGAACTGGAGGTCGCCGTTGAGGAAGAGCCGCAGGTCGGTGCCGGTGTGCCCGGTCTCGGCGACCGAGCGGGTGAGCACGATCTCCTGGTACCGGCTGCGCTCGGCGTGCACCACCGGGTCCCGGTAGAGCTGCTGGCGGGCGGTCAGCTCGAAGTCGTGCGCGGTCACCCACGCGTACCCGAGGCTGAGGAGGACCACGACGCTGCCGGCGCCGAGCGCGACGCGCGCCCGGCGGCTCAGCTCCTGTCGGAAGACCGTGCAGACCAGGGCGAGCCCGGCGACGGCGTTGACGGCGCCGACCACCAGCGCGCCCTTGAGCAGGCCGAAGACCGGCAGCAGCAGGAACGGGAAGGCCAGCCCGCCGAGCAGCGCGCCGACGTAGTCGGCGGCGAACAGGTCCGCCACCGCGCTGCCGGCGGCCTGCTCCCGGATCCGTTGCAGCAGCACCATCAGCAGCGGGATCTCCGCGCCGATCAGCAGGCCGAGCACGAAGGCGGTGGCGACCAGCGCCGGGCCGTAGAGGTCCAGCCAGGCGAATGCCGCGTAGAGGCCGAGCACGGAGAGGCCGCCGAGCAGGGCCAGGGCCAGCTCGATCGCGGCGAACGCGGGGGCGGACCGGGGCTGCAACGGCTTGGCGGCGAGTGCCCCCACGCCCATCGCGAACACCATCACGCCGAGGACGATCGAGGCCTGCCCGACCGTGTCCCCGATCAGGTAGCTGCCGAGGGCGACCAGGGCCAGCTCGTAGACCAGGCCGCAGGCGGCGCAGACGAAGACGGCGACGAGCACCGCCGCGCGGGCCAGCCGCCACCGCGCGGGCGGTGCCGGCGCGTCGACGGTCACCGGCCCTCCGGCGTACGCCCGCGAGCCGGGACGGCCGTCGCCGATGCCTTCCCCTGCCCCCCGGCGCCCTTGCGGCGCTGGCGGCTGCGCTGCCAGAACCCGGCGGCGAACAGCAGCGCGGCGAACAGCAGCAGGCCGACCGCGGCGAGCAGGTAGCCCCAGCGGTCGCGCCAGAGGTCGCTACCGGCCTCGGGCAGCGGCGCCGGCTCGGCGGTCGCCGCCGTCGGGGTCGGTGCCGGATCGACCAGCCCCGCCTCGGCGGCGAGCAGCGGCAGGGAGACGGCCGCCCGGGTGACGGCCCAGCCGGGCTCGTCGACGAAGGCGTCCTCGGTCAGCCCGAGCCGTTCCAGCCCGTTCTCCATCTTCAGGCGGGTGCTGGCGGGGACGTCGTCGGACGTCTCCACCCGGACGCGGGCGAAGTCGTTGCTCTCGCTGCTCTCCGGGGTGTACGCGACCCGCGCGACCACCTGCACCCAGCGCGGACAGGCCGCGTTCTCCTCGACCGCCACCCCGTCGCCGAGGTTCGACCCGACGCTGAGGTCGGCGTATTCGTAGTAGTCCTGGAGCACCCAGCCGTAGCAGATGCCCTGGCTGGCGCTGGAGCGTTGCAGAATCGGCACGGTGTCGCCGCGTTCCTGCGAGGTCGGCGGCAGCACGTCGTCGCCTCCGTCGCGGCTGTTGAACACGCCGACGCCCACGCAGCACAGGACGACCACGCCGACGACCACCCAGACGGCCCAGCTACCGCTCTTGGTCGGGCCTCCGCCCGCCGGCCCGCCGGGCTGCTTCGCCGTCGTCATCAACTGATGGCGGCGGCGATGATCGCGCCGGTGGCGAGGTGCACGGTGGCGGAGACCCAGACCGCCGGGTGCGGCTGCTGGTCGACCAGGATCTCGCCGAGCTTGCCCGGCGTGGCCACGTCCAGCAGCACGAACGCCGCCGACATGATCACCAGGCCCAGGATCCCGTACGCGGACGCGCCGATGATGCCGAGCACGAAGTCGTCGTCGCTGGCGGCGATCGCGGCGACCACGATGATGCCCACGCCGGCCAGGTTGGAGGCGAGCAGCAGCGCGGCGTTGCGGTTGCGCTCGGTCCAGATCAGCTGGTTGAGCTTGCCAGGGGTGGCGAGGTCCACCAGGACGTAGCCGATGCCCATCAGCAGGACGCCGACCGCCCCGTAGGCGAGGGTGACCAGCAGATCGGTGACGAGGGTCTGCACAGGAGGCTCCAGGGTGAGGGGGGTCGGTGCGTCACTTGCCGCTGCCGGGGCCGCCGCCCCGGACGGTGTTGCCACGGCCCCAGCCCCAGTGGGAGCCGACCGTGGAGTGGTAGCGGGGATAGGCGGTGCGCATGTGCTCCAGCAGGATCACCGAGCCTGCGGCGATCGGCAGGATCACCACCGAGTCGTCGTCGTAGCGCAGGTAGACGCCGCTGCCGTCGACGTACTGGTCGGCCGGCTGCCACGCGTCGGTGACCTCCTTCGCCACCTGGCTCGGCGAACGGGGCGAGGTGTAGGCCACGGCGTTGCCGCCGATGTCCCGGCTCGCCGCCCGCGTGTACCGGTCCTCCACGAAGCCGCGCGCGGAGAAGCTGCCGTAGAAGATCGCGAAGGCGGCGACCAGCGCGCCGATGACGGCGAACGCGACCCCCACCACGAACCAGCGTCGGTACGTCATCGCAGTGCCACCACCGTCTCGGTCAGGACCAGCTCGTTGGTCTGGGGATACGCGTGCCAGGTGCGCCAGGCGAGGGTGCCGGCCGGCGGATCGGGGGTGACCGCCAGCGCGGTCACCGCGTCGACGTCGCCGGGGAACACCCCCACCAGCGCGTACGGGTCGTCGGCCAGGTCGGCGCGGAGGGCGGCGACCTGCTCGCTCAGCCCCGCGCCGGCGGGCCGCAGCACCGTCGCGGTGAAGTCGTAGCCGTTCGCCTCGTCGCGTACCGCCGGCGGCAGCTCGGGCGGGCGGCCGGGCAGGCAGGCGACCGTCTCGGTCAGCGCGGCGCCGGGCGCGTGCAGGACCACCTGGTGCGAGGCGCCGAGCAGGCGCAGCCGCAGCCGGACGCCGCCGGGCAGGTCGAGGTCGAGCACGTGCAGCGCGGGTCGCTCGACGTCGTCCAGCGCCAGGCTGAGGTCGGCGGCGCTGGTGTCGACGTACGGGGCGTCGAGGGTGACGAGCATCAGCTCACCCCGGACTGCGGGTAGATCATCACGTCCCCGCGGTGCAGCAGCTCGCCGAGCGCCACCTCCCAGCCCGCCTCGCCGTACGCCTCGAAGGAGAGCCGGGCGCCGCCGGGCGCCTGGTAGTCGTGGTACCGCATGGTGCCGGTCGGGTCGAGGCCGGTGTTGCCGACGGCGGTGAAGCGGGCCTGGCCGGACTCGTTCCAGTTGTAGCGGCGGCCGGCGAAGTCGAGGGTCGGGGCGCCCGGGGTGAGGGTGGCGCCCTGCTCGGCCCCCCAGAGCACCAGCTCCAGCTCCGGGTCCTCCTCGACGGAGAGCCAGCGCCGTACGCCGGCGGCGTCGTCGAGCAGGTGCTCGACCCAGCTCCAGCCACCCTCGACGAGGCGGATCGAGCCGCGCACCGCGTACGAGACGCCACGGATCTCGACGATGTCGCCGGGCTTCAGGCGTCGCGGGTCACCGCGCAACGCGTCGGCGTCCCGGTCCCGCAACGGGTCACCCGGTCCCTCGGCCCGCTGTGACGGGCGTGACTGCGACCGGTTCCAGGCCACCGCCGCCACGACCAGACCTGCCACCCCGACCAGGCAGCCCACCGCCGCCAGCAGGTACGCGAGCGTCCCGCTCAACCCGACCACCTCCCCAGGTACGTCGGCGGAGACGGTAACAACCCCGCGCACCTGGGGAAACCTGCTGTCGACTGAGTGAAGGGACAGTCACCCGGCGTACCCGTTCTCGGCGTGCCCGTGGGCCCGCTCCCGACCGGTGCCGGTCAGCCGCGGGAGAGGCGCTCGGCGGCGTACTCGCGCACGGTGGTGCGGCCCATGACGCAGCCGGCGAAGGTGCCGACCTCACCCCGGTCGTCGCCCAGCGCCGTCCAGGCGGCCCGCCCGGCCGCCCGGTCGACGTGCTCCAGCAGCGTGGCGGCGTAGACGCGGCCCGCCGGTGTCGCCTCCGCGAGCAGCCGGTCGAGTTGGCCGCGTACGCCCTCGGGGTCCTCGGCGAGTGCCGCCTCCACCCGCCGGTACGCCTCGGTCACCGGCAGCGTCGTCCCGGCGATGCCCACCCCACCGAAGGCCACCGTGTCCGCCTGCCGCAACTCGTCCAGCGCCGCCGCCACTTCCCGGTCGCGTCTCTTCCCGATCCCGAACATGCCCTGTCTCCTTCCCTCGCCGCGCGCCGCCCACCCTGTCGATCAAAAGGTTTACGCCCTCAACTGTGCGCCGCCCAGACGCGAACCTCTTGATCGACAGGGAACCGTCCCGGCCTGCGGCCCGACCGGGACGGCTGGATAGGTGGGTGGGGGTCAGGCCGGGGTCACCGTCAGGGATTCCTTGGTTTCTGCCAGGTCGACCTTGACCGTGTCGCCGTCGCGGATCTGGCCGGCGAGGAGGGCCTTGGCGAGCTGGTCGCCGATCGCCGTCTGGACGAGGCGACGCAGCGGGCGAGCGCCGTAGATCGGGTCGTAGCCGTGCTCGGCGAGCCACACCCGGGCCGGCTCGGTGATCTCCAGGCCGAGGCGGCGGTCGGCGAGGCGCTTGCGCATCCGGTCGAGCTGGATGTCGACGATGGCCCGCAGGTCGTCCCCGTGCAGCGCGGCGAAGACCACGATGTCGTCGAGGCGGTTGAGGAACTCCGGCTTGAAGTGCGAGCGGACCACCGCGAGGACGCCCTCCCGGCGCTGCTCCTCGGCCAGCGTCAGGTCGCCGATCACCGACGAGCCCAGGTTGGAGGTGAGGATCAGGATCGCGTTGCGGAAGTCCACCGTACGGCCCTGGCCGTCGGTGAGCCGCCCGTCGTCGAGCACCTGGAGCAGGATGTCGAAGACGTCCGGGTGCGCCTTCTCGACCTCGTCGAGCAGGATCACCGAGTACGGCCGGCGGCGTACCGCCTCGGTGAGCTGGCCGCCCTCCTCGTAGCCGACGTAGCCGGGCGGGGCGCCGACGAGCCGGGCGACGGAGTGCTTCTCGCCGTACTCGCTCATGTCGATGCGGACCATGGCCCGCTCGTCGTCGAAGAGGAACTCGGCGAGCGCCTTGGCCAGCTCGGTCTTGCCCACGCCGGTCGGCCCGAGGAAGAGGAAGCTGCCGGTCGGGCGGTCCGGGTCGGCGACACCGGCCCGGGCACGGCGTACCGCGTCGGAGACGGAGCCGACCGCCTCGGCCTGGCCCACCACGCGGGCGCGGAGCGACTCCTCCATCCGCAGCAGCTTGGCGGTCTCGCCCTCCAGCAGCCGGCCGGCCGGGATGCCGGTCCAGGAGGCAACCACGGCGGCGATGTCGTCGGCGCCGACCTCCTCCTTGAGCATCGCGCCCTCGGCCTGGAGCCGGGCCAGCTCCTCCTCGGCCTGCTTCAGCTCGGTCTTGAGGGCGGGGATGCGGCCGTACCGCAGCTCGGCCGCCCGCTCAAGCTCGCCGTCGCGTTCGGCCCGCTCGGCCTCGCCGCCGAGCCGCTCCAGCTCCTCCTTGGCCGTGGAGAGCTTGGTGATGTGGCTCTTCTCCAACTGCCAGCGCTCCGACAGCGCGGTGAGCTGCTCGCGCTTGTCGGCCAGCTCCTTGCGCAGCCGCTCCAGCCGCTCGGCGGACGCGGCGTCCGGCTCCTTGGCCAGCGCCATCTCCTCGATCTCCAGCCGGCGCACCGCCCGCTCGATCTCGTCGACCTCGACGGGCCGGGAGTCGATCTCCATCCGGAGCCGGGACGCGGACTCGTCGACCAGGTCGATGGCCTTGTCCGGCAGGAACCGGTCGGTGATGTAGCGGTCCGACAGGGCGGCGGCGGCGACCAGCGCGGCGTCGGTGATGCGTACGCCGTGGTGCACCTCGTAGCGCTCCTTCAGGCCGCGCAGGATGCCGATGGTGTCCTCGATGGTCGGCTCGCCGACCAGCACCGGCTGGAAGCGCCGCTCCAGGGCCGGGTCCTTCTCGATGTGCTCGCGGTACTCGTCGAGCGTGGTCGCGCCGACCATCCGCAGCTCGCCGCGGGCCAGCATCGGCTTGAGCATGTTGCCGGCGTCCATCGAGCCCTCGCCCTTGCCGGCGCCGACGACGGTGTGCAGCTCGTCGAGGAAGGTGATGACCTGCCCGTCGGAGTTCTTGATCTCCTCCAGGACGGACTTCAGCCGCTCCTCGAACTGCCCCCGGTAGGACGCGCCGGCCACCATCGCGCCGAGGTCGAGCGAGACGAGCTTCTTTTCGCGCAACGACTCGGGCACGTCGCCGGCGACGATCCGCTGGGCCAGGCCCTCGACGATGGCGGTCTTGCCGACGCCCGGCTCGCCGATGAGCACCGGGTTGTTCTTCGTACGCCGGGACAGCACCTGGATCACCCGGCGGATCTCCGAGTCCCGGCCGATGACCGGGTCGATCTTGCCGTCGCGGGCGCTGGCGGTGAGGTCCACGCCGTACTTGGCCAGGGCCTGGTAGGTCTGCTCGGGGTCGGCGGTGGTGACCCGCCGGTCCCCACCACGCACGGTCGGGAACGCGGCGACCAGGTTCTCCTCGGTGGCGCCGGCGTTCTTGAGTGCGACGGAGACCGCGCCGCCGACACGGGCCAGGCCGGCGAGGAGGTGCTCGGTGGAGGTGTACTCGTCGCCGAGCGGCCGGGCGATCTGCTCGGCGGCCCCGATGGCGTTGACGAACTCCCGGGCCAGGGTCGGCTCGGCGATGCTGGAGCCCCGTGCGGCGGGCAGGTTGTCGACCGAGCGCTGGGCCACCCGGCGCAGCTCGGCGGGGTCGGCCCCGACGGCGCGCAGCAGGCCGGCGGCGGTCGAGCCGTCGGTGTCCAGCAGTGACAGCAGCAGGTGCCAGGGCTCCACGGTGGCGTGGCCGCGCTGGTTCGCCAGCGCGACGGCACCGGTGATGGCCTCGCGGCTCTTGGTGGTGAGACGTTCCGTGTTCATGGGCTCCCCCGGGATCGGCGTGTCCACTGGGAAGTGACGTTCCCAGAGTTGAGCCTATTCCGCTCAACCCTAGCCCTGTGAGCTGGATCACTCACGGCCACGATGTCAGCCGCGCGCCCGCCCCGCCGGGCGCGCGGCGCAGGGTGCGTCGTGGTCGGCCCGCAGGGCGCACCGACGGCCGCCGTCGAGCCTGCGGTCGCAGAAGACCCAGTGTCGTACGCCCTGGTCGTCCTCAGTCGACACGGTGATCCCGCCGAGGTCCGCGCGAGCCAGGAAGGCCAGCGACCGGCCGGCGGCGCGGGCGAGCAGCTTGGCCCGCGCCAGGTCGGCGGCGGCGACCGGCAGATGGATGACGTAGCGCCCGGTCATCGCGGCCGGGCCGGGTCGGGAATCGGTCGGGACACGCCGCATCACCCCTTCGCGCTGGAAGGAGCGGCCCGGCCAGGTCCCGGCGGCCGGGCCGCTCCGCCCCACCACCGCAGCCTCCTTCGGCGGTACGGCAGCAGGGCCGATGGAGCCGGGACGGGCCACGGGGGAAGTTCCCGTCCCAGCCGATTGAGCGCTCCAGTGCCATCCGGAAGCGTTCGAGAGGAACCTACAATCGGTACCGGTTGTAGGTCAACGACAAACCACCGATTGCTTGAGATTGGAGGTACCTGCGTGATCGAATGGGCGTGCCATCCGGGGAGTGTGCATGCCCAAGCAGCAGTACCAGATGCTCGCAGACGAGCTACGAAACAAGATCGAATCCGGCGAGTGGCCGCCCGGCGCGAAGTTGCCGAGCAGGGCGCAACTCTGCAAGGAGTACGGCGTCTCGGACACCGTCGTGGGCAAGGCCATGATGATTCTGCGAGCCACCGGGCTGACCGAGACGCTTGAGGGCGTCGGCGTGTTCGTGGCGGAGAAGCACTGACGGGTAACGCTGCGGAAGGCGTACTCCTGATCGGATTCCCAGGTGACGGCAGGGAGTAGCCTGACGGCCGTGCGCGTACGTGTCGAACAGACCGCCCTGCCCGGCATCGGGGTCCGTCACGATCTGCTGACGGAATCCGGCCGCCGCCTCGGCGTCGTCTCCCACCGCAATGGCCGCCGTGACCTCGTCCTGTACGACCCGGACGATCCCGACTCATGTCAGCACGACATTCCGCTGACCGACGACGAGGCGGAGGCGCTCGCCGACATCCTCGGCGCGTCCCTGATGCTGGGCCAGCTCTCCGGGCTGCGCGACCAGGCCGCCGGGCTGCTCACCGAGCAGATCGCCATTCCGGCCGGGTCGAAGTACGTCAACCGGAAGCTCGGCGACACCCAGGCACGCTCCCGTACGAGCGCCTCGATCGTCGCGGTGCTGCGCCACGGCGAGGTGATCGCCTCGCCGGACCCGTCCTTCCGCTTCGCGGCCGGTGACGTGGTGGTCGTCGTCGGGACCCGCAAGGGCCTCGACGGCGTGACAGCCATCCTCGCCGACAGCGACCCGGACGGCTGAGGCGCGGATGCACCACACGACAACACTGCTCATCGAAGTCGGCGCGCTGCTGTTCCTGCTCGGTCTCCTCGGCCGGCTGAGCCGCCGGATCGGCCTCTCGCCCATTCCGCTCTACCTGCTCGCCGGGCTCGCGTTCGGGCACGGCGGGCTGCTCCCGCTCAACGCCAGCGAGGAGTTCTTCGCGGTCGGGGCCGAGATCGGCGTGATCCTGCTGCTGGTGATGCTCGGCCTGGAATATTCGGCCAACGAGCTGGTCGGCAACCTGCGCGCCGCGGCCCCCGCCGGGCTGATCGACGGGCTGCTCAACGCACTGCCGGGGGCCGCGTTCGCGCTGCTGCTCGGCTGGGACTGGGTCGCCGCCCTGGTGCTGGCCGGCATCACCTGGGTCTCCTCCTCGGGCGTGATTGCCAAGGTGCTCGCCGACCTCGGCCGCCTCGGTAACCGGGAGACGCCGGTCATCCTCTCGGTGCTGGTGATCGAGGACCTGGCCATGGCGTTGTACCTGCCCCTGCTGACGGCCGTGCTCGCCGGCACCGGCCTGCTCGGCGGCGGGATCGCGCTCGGCGTGGCGGTCGGCACCGTACTCCTGGTGCTGGTGGTCGCCATCCGGTACGGCAACCTGATCTCCACCGCGATGTCGGCGAAGGACCCGGAGGCGCTGCTGCTCGGCGTACTCGGGATGACCCTGCTGGTGGCCGGCATCGCGGCGAAGCTCCAGGTGTCGGCGGCGGTCGGGGCGTTCCTGGTGGGCATCGCGCTCTCCGGGCCGGTGGCGCACAACGCCACAGAGCTGCTCACGCCGCTGCGTGACCTGTTCGCGGCGGTCTTCTTCGTCTTCTTCGGCCTGGTCACCGACCCCCGGGACATCCCGCCGGTGCTGCTGCCCGCGCTCGCGCTGGCGATCGTCACCATGGCGACGAAGACCCTCACCGGCTATCTGGCGGCCCGCCGGGTCGGCATCGCCGAGCCAGGTCGATGGCGTGCCGGCCTGGGCCTCGTGCCACGGGGCGAGTTCTCCATCGTCATCGCGGGCCTCGCGGTGGCAGCCGGCAGCGTCGAGCCGAAACTGGCGGCGCTCGCTACGGCGTACGTGCTGATCACCGTGGTGACCGGGCCGATGCTGGCGCGGCTGCCCGACTTCGCGTGGTTCAAGCGCTGGCTGCGGCAGCGGGTCGCGGCCCAACAGGCCCGTCCGGCAGTCGTACCGGACTGACCGGAGTTGGCTGGGGGCGGATCGACCGTACGGTCGGCCCGCCCCTGGCCAACGGATGTCGAATTGCTCCCCTCAGGGTCTACCGTCGATCAGCGCTCCGGGTTACCGTTTCGCCCCAACAGCCAGAGCCCGTGGGCGGCGACGCCCCTGCGGACGAGTGCGGAAGGTTGACCGTTGAGCGTGCAGGAGTCGACGTTCCACGGCTTCGCCAACCCCGTCGACCCCACCCCCGTCGAGTTGCGGGCGTGGGCCTACCAGCCTGACTCCGTACCGCTGACGTCGATGCCGCCGGACTGGGACCTGCTGGTCTCCGGCGACCGGCTGGTGGCGGTGCTCTTCGACCTGGCGATGGACCCGTCCTGCCCGGCGCGCCGGTTCGCGCTGCACTGCCTCTACATCTACGCCGCCGACGGCATCCGGACGAACTTCCGCGCCCACCCGAAGCGACGCTTCCGCAAGCTGGTCGAGAAAGCCGAGCGCACCGGCGACGACCTGATGCGCACCTGGGCGTACAACAGTCGGGTGCTGCTGGCCCGCCCGGAACTCTTCGTCTACCGCGACTGGTGCGAGGGCGGCCTGGTCCGGGAAAACCGCCGCATCGCCTGACGCCTCAACGCGAAGACCTGGGCCCTCGCCGGCACCTCAACGTCCCGGCCCGCCTCCGGACGGCGAACGGGCCGGGGCCCCCCGTGGGTCCCGGCCCGCACGTCGGCGGATCGTCAGTGTTCCGATCCGCCCTGTTCCCGGCGTCTCGCCTTGTCCTTGCCATCGTCGGTCCGGTCGGCGAACGCGCCGCCCTTGGCCATGTCGGTGAAGCCGCTCTCGGTGACCCGGTCGAATTTCTCCCGGACGTTCTTCGCCACCTCTTGGAGCCGTTCCTCCGTCTGCTGGGCAACCTTCTTCGCGGCTTCCGTCATGGCTCCCCCTGCCATTGAAGTCCGGATTGAGCGGGTTGGACCTGATTCGCAGGTTAGCGGATCCCGTCCCGCCCCCGCTGGCAAAACGGCAACGTCGCGCGCAAGACGACCGCGCCCGGCCGGGGGAGCGGCCGGGCGCGGTCTGGTGAGGTGGCTTCGTCAGCGTTCGGGGCGGCGGGGACGCCAGACCACCAGCGCGGTCGAGGTGCGGTTGGTGGGCACCAGGTCGCTGCCGGGGAAGCGGGCCAACGCTTCCAGCTCGGCGATCCGGCGGTACGCGGCGTCCAGCTCCGCTTCCAGCCGGGCCACCCGCTGCTGCGCCTCCTCCAGCAACCGCTCCAGCCCGATGATGCGCTTGACCCCGGCCAGGTTGATGCCGTCGTCCTGGCTGAGCCGCTGCACCTCGCGCAGCAGCACCACGTCGCGGACGCTGTACCGGCGCCCGCCGCCGGCGGCACGGCCGGGCTGGACCAGGCCCAGCCGGTCGTACTGGCGCAGGGTCTGCGGGTGCATTCCCGCCATCCGTGCCGCCACCGAGATCATCAGCACCTTGGCCTCGTAGGCAGGGTCACCCGAGCCGACGTACTGGTCCGACATCCCGCTCACCTCCGCGTGCGCTCCACCGAGCCGACTGAACACCGGGTCAACTGAATCGACGTACCCGCGCCTCGAGATGTTCCCGGGCGGCCGGCGGGGTCTGCGCGGCGAAGTTCTCCAGCGCCGCACGCGCCTCGTCGGACACCTTCGCGGGCACGATCACGTCGAGCGTCACCAGCAGGTCGCCCGCCTGGCCGTCCCGGCGGAGGACCCCCTTGCCCCGGGCCCGCAGGATCCGGCCGCTCGGCGTGCCCGGTGGCACCCGCAGGGTCACCGCGCCGTCGAGGGTGGGCACCCGCAGGTCCGTGCCGAGCACGGCCTCCGCGAAGGTGACCGGCACCGTCAGCGTGAGGTCGTCGCCGGTACGCCCGAACAGCTCGTCCGGCCGCACCTTGACGTGTACGAAGAGGTCGCCCGCCGGGCCACCCCGCGCGCCCGGCTCGCCCCGCCCGGCCAGCCGGATCTTCTGGCCGTCCGCCACCCCGGCCGGGAAGCGCACGTTCAGCGTGCGGGTCTTGGTGACCCCGCCGGTGCCCTGGCACTCGGGGCACTTCTCCTCCACGACCGTGCCCACGCCCTGGCAGTTGCGGCACGGCTCGGAGAAGCTGAACGACCCCTGGTTGCGGTTGGTCACCCCGGCCCCGTGGCACACCTGGCAGGTGCGCGGCGAGGTGCCGGGCTTGGCCCCGTTGCCGTGGCAGGTGTCGCAGACGCCCGGGGCGCGCAGCGTCAGCGGCAACGTCACCCCGCGTACGGCGTCGCCGAAGTCGAGGGCCACCTCGGCCTCGACGTCCCGTCCCCGGGCCGGGCCACGGGCCGCCGCACCACCGGCGGGACCGCCCGCGCCGCCGGTGAAGATCGAACTGAACAGGTCCTGGAAGCCGGCCCCGCCGAAGCGACGGTCACCGCCCCCGCCCGCGGCGCCCCCGAACAGGTCGGAGACGTCGAACGGCACGCCGCCGGGCTGGCCCGCGCCCCGGGCCCCGCGCCGGAACGCCCCTGAGCCGAACAGCGACCGCAGCTCGTCGTACTCCCGCCGCTTGGCGTCGTCGCCGAGCACGGCGTACGCCTCGGAGGCCGCCTTGAAACGCTCCTCGGCCTTCGGGTCGCCGGGGTTGTGGTCCGGGTGCGAATCCCGGGCCACCTTCCGGTACGCCTTCTTGACGTCGTCGGCGGAGGCGGCCTTGTCCACGCCCAGCACGGCGTAGAAGTCCTTCTCGATCCAGTCCTTGGAACTCACCGGTCCACCCCCTTCCCTAGCTGGGGACCGACCGTCCCGCCCGCCCTCGGTGGGCGGGCGGGACGGTCCGGTCGTCGTTCCGCACTACTCCGGGTCGGCGACCGCGACCATCGCGGGCCGCAACAGCCGCTCACCGACCTGGTAGCCCCGGCGCATCACCTGCACGCAGGTGGGCTCGGTGACGTCGGCCGAGGTCTGGTGCGCGACCGCCTCGTGCCGGGTCGGGTCGAACGGGTCGCCCTGCTCGCCGAACGGGGCCAGCCCGAACTTGCCGAGCGCCGCGACGAGCTGGTCGGCCACGCTGCCGAACGGCCCGACCAGGTCGCCGTGCTCGCGGGCCCGGTCCAGGTCGTCGAGGATCGGCAGCAGCGCCGCGAGCACCGCGCCGGTCGCCTGCTCGGTGACCAGGCCCTTGTCCCGGTCCACCCGCTTGCGGTAGTTGGCGTACTCCGCCGTCACCCGTTGCAGGTCCCGGGTCCGCTCGTCGAGGTCCTTGCGCAGCGCCTCGAGTTCGGCGCCGAGCCCGGTCGGACCGCCGTCGACCGCCTGGGCCGGGGCGTCCACCACCGGTGGGCCGGTCACCTCGGTCGCCTCGACCTCGATCTCGTCGACGACGACCTCGGACTCCTCGACCAGGCCCTCGGCCGGGGCGTCCGAGCCGGCGTCGGCGGCGGCCGGCTCGGACGTCTCGCTGATCTTGCGGTTGTTGCGGATGACGACCCGCGGCCCGTCGCCGGCCTGCTCGGCGGGCGCGGAGCCACCCGGCGCCGACCCGGTCGCACCCGGGTCGGCAGCTCGTGGCTTCTCCGTCATGGGGCTACCTCATCCCTCTGCCGTGGTTCCGTGTCCGGGGACTGTCACTTCTTGTCCTTGTCCTCGTCCACGATCTCCGCGTCGACCACGTCGTCCGCGCCGCCGGCCTGCGGACCGCCGGTCGCACCCGCGCCGGCAGCACCTGCGGCACCCGGGCCGGCCTCGCCCGGCTGCTCGCCCTGCTGGTTGTAGAGCAGCGAGCCGGCCTGCTGGGAGACCTGCGCCAGCTTCTCGTGCGCCGACTTGATCTTCTCGATGTCCTGGCCGCCGAGCGCGCCGCGCAGCTCGCCGAGCGCCTCGTTGATCTGGTCACGGGACTCCGACGGCAGCTTGTCGCCGCTCTCGGCCAGGAACTTCTCGGTCTGCCACTGGAGCGCCTCGGCCAGGTTGCGGGTCTCGGCCTCCTCGCGGCGACGCTTGTCGTCCTCGGCGTGCTCCTCGGCGTCGCGGCGCATCCGCTCGATGTCGTCCTTCGGCAGCGAGGAGCCGCCGGTGATCGTCATCTTCTGTTCCTTGCCGGTGCCGAGGTCCTTGGCGTGGACGTTGACGATGCCGTTGGCGTCGATGTCGAAGGTGACCTCGATCTGCGGCACGCCGCGCGGCGCCGGCGGGAGGCCGGTCAGCTCGAAGGTGCCGAGCTTCTTGTTGTAGGCCGCGATCTCCCGCTCGCCCTGGAAGACCTGGATCAGCACCGACGGCTGGTTGTCGTCCGCCGTGGTGAAGACCTCGGAGCGCTTGGTCGGGATGGTGGTGTTGCGCTCGATCAGCTTGGTGAAGATGCCGCCCTTGGTCTCGATGCCCAGGCTCAGCGGGGTCACGTCGAGCAGCAGGACGTCCTTGACCTCACCCTTGAGCACACCGGCCTGGAGGGCGGCGCCGACGGCCACGACCTCGTCCGGGTTGACGCCCTTGTTGGGCTCCTTGCCGGTGAGCTGCTTGACCAGGTCGGTCACGGCCGGCATCCGGGTCGAGCCGCCGACCATGATGACGTGCTCGACGTCGGAGACCTTGATGCCGGCGTCCTTCACGGCCTGCTCGAACGGGCCCTTGCAGCGGTCCAGCAGGTCCTGCGTCATCCGCTGGAACTCGGCCCGGCTGAGGGTCACGTCCAGGTGCAGCGGGCCCGCCGCGCCGGCCGTGATGTACGGCAGGTTGATGTTGGTGGTGGTGGCGGCGGACAGCTCGATCTTGGCCTTCTCGGCCGCCTCGCGGAGCCGCTGGAGGGCCATCTTGTCCTGGCCCAGGTCGATGCCGTGCTCGCCGCGGAAGGTCTTCACCAGGTGGTCGATGATCCGCTGGTCCCAGTCGTCGCCACCGAGGTTGTTGTCACCGCTGGTCGACTTGACCTCGACAACGCCCTCGGCCAACTCCAGCAGCGACACGTCGAAGGTGCCGCCACCGAGGTCGAAGACCAGGACGGTCTGCTCCTTGGAGCCCTTGTCCAGCCCGTACGCCAGGGCCGCCGCGGTCGGCTCGTTCACGATCCGCAGCACGTTGAAGCCGGCGATCTCGCCCGCTTCCTTGGTGGCCTGGCGCTGGCCGTCGTTGAAGTAGGCCGGGACGGTGATCACCGCGTCGGTGATCTGCTCGCCCAGGTACGCCTCGGCGTCCCGCTTGAGCTTCATCAGCGTGCGGGCCGAGATCTCCTGCGGGGTGTACTTCTTGCCGTCGATGTCGACGGACCAGTTGGTGCCGATCTCCCGCTTGACCGAGCGGATCGTCCGGTCCGGGTTGGTCACCGCCTGGCGCTTGGCGACCTCACCGACGAGCACCTCGCCGTTGCGGGCGAACGCGACGATCGACGGGGTCGTCCGCGAGCCCTCAGCGTTGGCGATGACGGTGGGCTCACCGCCCTCCAGAACGCTGACGCAGGAGTTCGTCGTGCCGAGGTCGATACCGACCGCACGTGCCATCTTCGCTTCCTCGCTTCATCACGTTGTGGGCAGGTGACGGGCGGGGCCCGTCCGAGCTGCCCGGCGGGCGTCGCCCGCAGCGACCCCACCACAAGTTGAGTGAACTTGACTCAATAGTGCCACGCCCCGCGAAATCGTCAAGTCGAGGTTGAGCGGACCCGACGCAACCCCAGGTTCGTACCGCCCGGTTGTCTTCCCTTGCGTCGGTCGGGCACGCTTTAGCGGTGACGACGCACGGCGATTCCGCCATCCCGTCCGGCACGCCCACCGTCGCAGCCCGCACCGGCCCCATCGACGCCGGGGAGGACCGGCCCGCAACCACGGGGGACGACAACCTGCCCGCCGCACTGGCCGGCCTGCGTGCCGCGATCGGGGCGGCCCGGTTCCCGCTCGCGCTTCCCTCCGCCGAGCCTGCCCGGCGGGCCGGCGGCAACCTCACCGACCAGCTCGACGACTACCTGCTGCCCCGGCTGCGCCGGCTCGACGCGCCGCTGCTCGTGGTGGTCGGCGGGTCCACCGGCGCGGGCAAGTCCACCCTCGTGAACAGCCTGGTGCAGGCGCGGGTGAGTGCCGCCGGCGTGCTCCGCCCGACCACCCGCTCCCCGGTGCTGGTCTGCAACCCCGCCGACTCGGGCTGGTTCCGCCAGGGCGAGCTGCTGCCCGGCCTCACCCGCACCACCGAGCCCAGCGAGGATTCGCGCACCCTGCAACTGGTCACCGCCCCGGCGCTGCCGGCCGGGCTGGCCTTCCTCGACGCCCCCGACATCGACTCGGTGGTCGACGCCAACCGGGCCCTGGCCGGTCAGCTCCTGGCTGCCGCCGACCTCTGGCTCTTCGTCACCACCGCCGCCCGCTACGCCGACGCCGTCCCCTGGGAGCTGCTGCGCAGCGCCCGCGCCCGGGGCGCGGTCATCGCCATGGTGCTGGACCGGGTGCCCGCGGAGGCGGCCGACGAGATCGCCGCCCACCTGTCGGAGATGCTCGCCGCGCAGGATCTGGGGGCCGCCCCGCTCTTCGTGCTGCCGGAGACCTGGGTCGACGGGCAGGGCCTGCTGCCCGAGCGGGTCACCGCGCCACTCGCCGCCTGGTTCGCCCGGCTGGCCGCCGACGCCGACGCCCGCGCCGCCGTGGTGCGGCAGACCCTCGACGGCGCGCTCGCCGCGCTGCACCCGGCGGTCGACGGGCTCGCCGCCGCCGCCGAGGAGCAGATCACCGCCGCCGACGCGCTCGACGAGCGGGTGCTGGCCGCGTACCGGGGGGCGTACCGGACCGTCGGGCAGGGGTTGAAGGACGGCCGGCTGCTCCGCGGCGAGGTGCTGGCCCGCTGGCAGGAGTTCGTCGGCACCGGCGAGTTCTTCCGCACCATGGAGGCCCGCATCGGGCGGCTCCGCGACCGGGTGGTGGCGGCGGTCACCGGCCGGCCCGCGCCCGCGTCCGAGCTGCGCGACGCGATCGAGTCCCAGCTGGTGACCCTGCTGCGGGGCGTCGCCGCCGAGGCGGCCGAGAACGCGTACACCGGGTGGAAGGCCCATCCCGCCGGGGCGGCGCTGCTCGAACCGGAGCTGGCCCACCCCTCCGCCGACCTGCCCGAGCGGGCCGAGCGGCTGGTCCGGGAGTGGCAGCGTGGCGTGCTGGAGCTGGTCCGCGCCGAGGGCGGCGACCGCCGCTTCGTGGCCCGGACGGCCGCGTACGCGGTCAACGCCACCGGGCTCGCCGTGATGATCGCGGTGTTCGCCTCGACGGCGTTCATCCCCACCGGGCTGGAGGTGGCCACCGGGGCCGGCACGACCGTCGCCGCGCAGACCGTGCTCCAGGCGATCTTCGGCGACCAGGCTGTGCGTACGCTGGCCACCAAGGCCCGGGCCGATCTGCTGGACCGGGTGCGGGCCCTGCTCGACGACGAGGCCGCCCGCTACCTGGACCGCACGGCGCAGGCGCGCCCCGCAGCGGACACCGCGGAGGCCCTGCGCGGCGCCGCCAACCGGGTGGAGATCGCCCGCAACCGCAGCGGCCTCGGCGACGCGGCCGTCGCCGGCCCGCCCGGCACCGAGGGTGGAGGGACATGACCAACATCGTCGGGCGGATGCGCGACGCGTTCCGCGGCGACCAACGGGTGGACGCCGACGCGCTCGTCGCCCGCCTCGACGCCGTACGCCGGTTCCTCACGGTCGTCGACGGTCACCTGCCTGACGCGCAGCTCGTGCCCGCCCACACCCTGGTCGAGCGGGCCGGCACCCGGCTCGCGCTCTCCCGCGACCACACGGTGGTGGCCCTCGCGGGCGCGACCGGCAGCGGCAAGTCCAGCCTGTTCAACGCGCTGGCGCGGATGGAACTCTCCGCCGTCGGGGTGCGCCGCCCCACCACCGGTGTCGCGCACGCCTGTGTCTGGGGGCCGCTCGACGGCGGCAACCGGCTGCTCGACTGGGTCGGCGTGCTGCCCCGGCACCGGTTCGTCCGGGAGAGCGTGCTGGACGCCGACGACGAGTCCGCCCTGCACGGGCTGATCCTGCTCGACCTGCCCGACTTCGACTCGGTGCAGCGGTCCCACCAGATGGAGGTGGACCGCCTGCTCGGCCTGGTCGACCTCGTGATCTGGGTGGTCGACCCGCAGAAGTACGCCGACCGCGTCATCCACACCAGCTACCTGCGCGAGTTCCACCGGCACCGGGACGTCACCATGGTCGTGCTGAACCAGGCCGACCGGCTGCCGCCGGCCGAGCTGCCCCGGGTGCTGGCCGACCTGCGCCGGCTGCTCGACACCGACGGCCTGGACGGCGTACCGCTGCTGGCGACCACCGCCGTCGACCCGGCCGGCATGGTCGGGCTGCGGGAGGCGCTGGAACGCACCGTGGCCGAACGGCAGGCCGCGCTGCGGCGGCTCCAGGGCGACGTGGACGCGGTGGTGGCCGGGCTCGACGAGCTGGTCGGCGGCGCCTCGCCGGCCGGCGGGCCGGACGACGGCGCCGTCACCGCGCTGCATCGGGCGCTGGCCGGCGCGGCCGGGGTGCCGGCGGTCGCCGAGGCGGTCGAGCAGGCGTACCGGCACCGGGGCGCCGCCACCACCGGTTGGCCGCTGGTCCGGGGCTGGCGGCGACTGCGGCCCGACCCGCTGCGCCGGCTGCACCTGCCCGGTCCCGCCGCCGGCCGCGACGAGCCGGCGGAGAGCCTCGTCGCCGCGACCTCGGTGCCCGACCCCACCGCCGCCCAACGCTCGGCGCTCGGGCTGGCGATCCGGTCGGTGGCCGAGCGGGCCGGGGCTGACCTGCCCGCCTCCTGGCCCGCGGCGGTGACCGCCGCCGCCCGCTCCCGCCTCAATGTCCTGCCGGACGCGCTCGACCGCGCGGTGGCCGGCACGGACCTCGGCATGGACCGGCGCCCGTTCTGGTGGCGGCTCGTGGGGGGCCTCCAGTGGCTGGTGACCCTGGCCGCGCTGGCCGGGCTGGGCTGGCTGGCGCTCGGCTACGCGCTGCGCGCCCTGGGCCTGCCCGCGCTGGAGCACCCGATGGTGGGCGAGGTGCCGCTGCCCACTCTGCTGCTCCTGGGCGGTCTGCTCGCCGGGCTGCTGGTGGCCGCCCTGACCAGACCGATCCTGCGCTGGGCGGCCCGCCGGGCCCGTCGCCGCGCCGAGCGGCGCCTGACGGCGGCGGTGTCGACGGTGGGCGAGGAGCACGTGCTGACGCCGGTGCGGGAGGTGCTCGCCTCCTACGCCGAGGCCCGCACGGCCCTGCGAGAGGCCGCCGGCCGCTGAGCTGGGACTCCGTGTCCGGCGACCGCGGCTCGGCGGGCACGTGCCGCCGCAGGCGCGACGCAGGGCCGTGACGCGGGCGCGCCGCTCGGGTCGGCTCGTACCGCTCTGGGGCGGGTGGCGGCGTAGGGTCGGTGGATGGGAACGCCTCAGACCCCGTACGACGCGGTGCTGCACGCCGCCCGCGACGTGGCCAAGCTGGACAACGCCCTCGACGCGGAGATGCTCGGCGCGGCCCTGTTGGGCAGCGTCTACTCGGTCGCCGAGACCGAGCGTGACGCCGCCGTCCGGGACTTCGTGGCCGGATTCCTGGCCGCCACCTCCCGCCGCCGCTCGGCCGCGGCGACCACGATCCGCTCCGTCTTCGCCGCGCTGGTCCCCGACGCCGAGGGCACGGGCCGGGTCCGCCCGGGTGCCGCCACCCCCGCCTGGGCCGCCCACCTCGGCCGCGTGCACCTGACCGGCTGCTGGTCCTACGGCGACGTGTACGGGGACCAGACCTCCTACCTGGCGACCTTCGCCTACGACGACCCGGCCGGCGGTTCGCCGCACGCCGTGGTGACGCTGCTCGACCACAACATCGGCATCACCAAGGACGTCTTCGTCGGTGGGCCGCCCGACCGGATCCTCGACCAGGTGCGGCAGATGTGCGCCGGGGACGAACTGACCTGGTTCCGCGACGAGGAGCCGGCCCGGATGCGCGCCGAGGTGACCCGCCACCTGGCGATCACCGACGGCCTGACCGAGCTGCCCGGGGAGGGCTCGCTCGCCACCGACCGCGCCCTGCTCGGCGCCCGCCTGGCCCGGCTGCCCCGGGCGCTCGGCGCGACCCCCGCGCCGGCCGCCGAGCCGCTCTCCGCCGCCGAGCGTACGGAACTGGTGCGCCGGTTCCTCGCCTCGCCCGAGGCGGCCCGCTTCGGCCTGGACGCCATCGACGGGGCGGAGCTGGCCTCGCTGCACTTCTGCCTCAGCCTGCTGCTGGACCACGCGGCCGGCTTCCCGGACGCCGACCCGCTGCGGTGGAGCCCCACGGTGGCCGGGCTGTTCCTGCTCGACTGGGTGCACCGGCGGGCGGTGCTGGACATGGACGACGCCGCGCTGCTGCCCCGGGTGCTGCGCGCCTGGGCCGGGTACGCGGCCCGCAAACGCGGCCTGCCCGAGCGCGCGGTGGCCCAGACCGACACGGCCATCGAGGAGATGGTGCCGGAGTTCGCCCGCCTCTACAGCACCGGCGAGCGCCGCAGCCCCGCCACGGCCGCCGTGGCGCAGCTGATGGCCGACGGCGTCGACCCCGACGACCCGGCCGCCCTCGACGCCTGGATCGAGGCCAACCGCCACCGCCTGACGGACGACCCCGCCTGACCCACGCCCCCTCCCCCTGCTGGTGTCGATCATGCAGTTGTGGTGGGCGGAAAGCGGCTTTCCACGCCCTGTGCGGGGCACCACAACTGCATGATCGACCGCGTCCGGGGCGAGGGTGGGCCGGGTGGGGGGTCAGCGGAGGGGGGCGATGGTCAGGGCCGCGACCAGCGCGCCCAGGGCCAGCCCCGCGAGCACCTGGGGCACCGTGTGGTCGCGCAGGCGCACCCGGGACCACCCGACCAGCACGAGCAGCGGCGCCGTCGCCAGCAACCCGGCACCGAACGTGAGCACCAGCACGACCACCGTCCCCGCGGCCACGGCCGAGTGGATGGAGACCTTCCACCAGTGACTCACCGTCACGGCGACCACCAGGCCGACGAGCCCGGCGGCGGCCAGGGCCAGCACCGGGCGCGGCGCGCCGAGCACCGCGAGCAGGGCCAGCCCGGCGGCGACCGAGCAGAGCCCGAACAGCAGCGGCACGCGGCGCTGCTCACGGACCCCCACGTGATGGTCGGTGAGCCGACCCCGCCACACCCCACCGAGGATGTACGCGAACGGGATGCCGCTGACGAAGAGCGCGGCCAGCAGTCCCCAGGCCAGCCCGTGCGCGCCGCCCCGGGTGCTGTGCCAGCCGACCGTCAGCGTCAGGCCCGAGACCAGGATGGCGGGCGCGGTCAGCTCGGTCACGACCCGGGCGAGCCACAGCGTCCAGCCGGGTCGCGGTACGGCGGTCGGAGGGGTCCGGGGTCCCGCGCCCCGGGCTGACCCTGCCCGCCGCGCCGGCCGGCCACCAGCGCCCGAACCGCCCGATCCGCTCAGCGCCCCGCCTCTGCTCCGCCCCGGGACGCCGCCCGGAACCGCCCGTACCCCGGCGCTCCGACCGGGGCCGGTACCCCGCCGTGGATCACCTGGTGGACCTCGACGAACTCGATCACCCGGCCGTCACGCTGCCGTCGACCGTCACCGTACCCGTGGCCGGCCGTCCGGGTGCCCGCTCCGGCCGGGCCCGCCTGCCGGGCCACGGTCGCTGGCGGTCGGATCGGGGTGGGCGGTCGTCGGATCGGGGTCTGCGGCGGTCGGGGCGGGGTCGCTGGTGGCGGTGGCGGGCGGGTCGTCCGGTGACGGGGAGTCGCTGGGCTCCGAGGTCGCCGTGGGCTCGGGCGAGCGGGTGCTCGTCGGCTCCGCCGAGGTCGGTTCGCCGGTCGGCGTGGGCGCCGGGCTCGGGCTGGGGCTGTGGCTGGGCGAGGGAGACGAGGACGGGGACGGGGACGGCCTCGGGGTCGCCGGAGGCGGCGACGGGACCGGTCGGCCGCCGGGCCGGGGCGGCGGTGGCGGCTTCGGACGCGCCACCGGCCCGTGCGGCGGCGGTGGCGGGGCCGGCGCCGCGACGACCGGCGTACGCGGGAAGGGCGCGAGGGTCCACCACACGTCCGGGGCCGCCACGGAGGGGGACGGGGTCGACGGGACAGCCGGCGGCCGGCTCGTCGCCGGTGCCGGGATCACCACGGGGCCCACCGAGGGGGTCGGGAGGAACGGGGTGCCGCTGTCGGGCAGCGCGGTGCTGCCGACGGTGGCGGAGCCGGTGCTGATCGCGGCGAGGACCGGCATCGTCGCGGTGCCGGCGAGCAGTGCCACGGTGAGCAGGTAGCCCCGGGACGGGCCGCCCGACGCGGGGGCCCGGTGCGCGCCGACCAGCCGGCGGTAGCCACCGGCGGCGCGGTGCCGGCCGAGCAGGGCGGTGGCGGGATCTGGACCTGGCTCGGACACCACGCACTTCCCTTCGTCGGCTCGGACGGCGGACGGGCCCGGTACGGCGACCGACCCGAGCACCCGGGGCACCGCCCGGACACGAGGAAGCGGCAAACCGCCCGACGCGGGGCGATCCCGCGTCAATCAGCCTGGACCAGTGACGCTGGGTCAGCCAACCCTGCACAGCGTGTCGACACGCGTATGTGTCCGAACGGTGACGAACCAGCACCGGATCGGCCGCGCGTCGATGTACCGGACACCGGGCGCCGCAGGTGACGAAGCGGGTCAGCGCCACGGCCCGGGGAAGGCGCACTGTGGGGGCGCTCACGTGTGATGCGAATATGGACCACGACGGCAACGCAGCCACGACCTCCGCGCACCCTCGCGGCAGGCGTGGCTGGGGGCCGGCGCTCCCGAACCGGGTTCGGCCAGAATCCGGCTCGCGCCGCGCGGCAACCCCCACCGGGGCTAGGCGCGGCCGCCAGGAACCCGCCCGGCACCAGCCGGGCAGGCGCACGAGTTGCGCGGCCGGGTGACCCCCCGTCGCCGACGCAGACAGACAGGGAGAGACGGATGGCAAAGGGCGACCCCGGGGTCTCCAGTCGCGGCCGACGAGCCGCACCCCGCTCCAAGAAGGGTGCGACCGGCGACCCGCAGCTGGTGCAGCTGCTCACTCCGGAGGGTGAGCGGATCGAGAGCGCGACCGGCCCGGACGGGACCGAGTACCGCGTCGACTTCACCGACGAGGAGTACCGCGGGCTCTACCGCGACCTCGTGCTGGTCCGCAAGCTCGACGCCGAGGCCACCGCGCTGCAGCGCCAGGGCGAGCTGGGCCTGTGGGCCAGCCTGCTGGGCCAGGAGGCCGCGCAGGTGGGCTCGGGACGCGCGCTGCGTACGCAGGACATGGCCTTCCCGACCTACCGCGAGCACGGCGTCCTCTACTGCCGGGGCATCGACCCGATCATGCCGCTCGGCCTGTTCCGGGGAGTCGACCAGGGCGGCTGGGACCCGAACGAGTTCAAGTTCAACATGTACACGATCGTCATCGGGGCGCAGACCCTGCACGCGACCGGGTACGCCATGGGCGTCCACATGGACGGCAAGACCGGGACCGAGGACGGCGAGGCGGTGATCGCCTACTTCGGCGACGGCGCCAGCAGCCAGGGCGACGTCAACGAGTCGTTCGTCTGGGCCAGCGTCTTCAACGCCCCACTGGTGTTCTTCTGCCAGAACAACCAGTACGCCATCTCGCAGCCGCTGGAGCGCCAGACCCGGGTGCCGCTCTACCAGCGGGCGGGCGGCTTCGGCTTCCCCGGCATCCGGGTGGACGGCAACGACGTGCTCGCGTCGTACGCGGTGACCCGGCACGCGCTGGACAACGCCCGGCTCGGCCAGGGCCCCAGCCTGATCGAGGCCTACACCTACCGGATGGGCGCGCACACCACCTCCGACGACCCGACCCGCTACCGGATCGCCAGCGAGGTCGAGGCCTGGCAGGCGAAGGACCCGATCGCCCGGATGAAGGCGTTCCTGACCCGGCAGCAGCTCGCCGACGCGGACTTCTTCGCGGCCGTCGACGAGCAGGCCCGCACGGAGTCGGTGCACCTGCGCGAGCGGGTGCTCGCCATGCCCGACCCGGAGCCGGTGACGATGTTCGACCACGTCTACCCGCACGGTTCCCCCGAGCTCGACGAGCAGCGGGCGCAGTTCACCAGCTACCTGGAGTCGTTCGAGGGGAGCGCGCACTGATGGCCACGGAGACGCTCACCCTCGGCAAGGCCCTCAACACCGGTCTGCGCAAGGCCCTGGAGAACGACCCGAAGGTCGTCATCATGGGCGAGGACGTCGGCAAGCTCGGCGGCGTCTTCCGGATCACCGACGGCCTCCAGAAGGACTTCGGCGACCAGCGGGTGATCGACACCCCGCTCGCCGAGTCCGGCATCATCGGCACCGCGGTCGGCCTGGCCATCCGCGGCTTCCGGCCGGTCTGCGAGATCCAGTTCGACGGCTTCGTCTACCCCGCGTACGACCAGATCGTGTCGCAGGTGGCGAAGATGCACTACCGCTCGCAGGGCAAGGTGCGGATCCCGATGGTCATCCGGATCCCGTTCGGCGGCGGCATCGGCGCGGTCGAGCACCACTCGGAGTCGCCGGAGGCGTACTTCGCCCACACCGCCGGCCTGAAGGTCGTGTCCTGCGCCAACCCGCAGGACGCGTACACGATGATCCAGCAGGCCATCGCCTCGGACGACCCGATCGTCTTCCTGGAGCCGAAGCGGCGCTACTGGGAGAAGGGCCCGGTCGAGTTGGACGCCCCGCTGTCCGACGCGTACCCGCTGCACTCCTCCCGGGTCGTCCGGCCCGGCACGGACGCCACGGTCCTGGCGTACGGGCCGATGGTGCGGACCTGCCTGGACGCGGCGACCGCCGCCGCCGAGGACGGCCGGGAACTGGAGGTCATCGACCTGCGCTCGCTGTCCCCGTTGGACCTGACCGCCGTGTACGGGTCGGTGAAGCGCACCGGCCGCTGCGTGGTCGTGCACGAGGCCCCGGGCAACCTGGGCCTGGGCTCGGAGATCGCGGCCCGGATCACCGAGGAGTGCTTCTACTCCCTGGAGTCCCCGGTGCTGCGGGTGACCGGCTTCGACACCCCCTACCCGGCCGCCCGGGTCGAGGAGGAGTACCTGCCCGATCTCGACCGGGTGCTCGACGCCGTCGACCGCACCTTCGGCTGGTGAGCGGCATGTCGCGGATCAAGGAGTTCAACCTGCCCGACCTGGGCGAGGGCCTGACCGAGGGGGAGATCCTCGCGTGGCTGGTCAAGGTCGGTGACGTCATCGAGCTGAACCAGCCGATCGTCGAGGTGGAGACGGCCAAGGCGGCCGTCGAGATCCCGGCCAAGTGGGCCGGCCAGGTGCAGGCGATCTTCCACCCGGAGGGGAGCACGGTCGAGGTCGGCACGCCGATCATCGCGATCGACACCGACCCGGGCGCGGGCCCGATCGAGGCGTCGACGACCGGCGCCCCGGACGCCGCCCTGCCCACCCCGTCGGCGGCGTCGCTGGCCGCGGTCCAGGTGGCACCGGCGGAGGGTGCGGTCGAGCCGGGCCTGATCGGCGGTCCCGCCCCGGGTGGGCGTACCGCCGTGCTGGTCGGCTACGGCCCGCGGAGCACGACGGCCAAGCGCCGCCCCCGCCGGGGCGACACGCCGGCGCCGGCCCAGGTGCCGGCCCAGGCCGCTGCGCCGGTCGCACCGGCGCCGCCGGCCCCGGTGGTCACCGCGCCGTCGAACGGTCACGCACCGGCCGGCGGACCGGTGCTGGCCAAGCCGCCCGTACGCAAGCTCGCCAAGGATCTCGGCGTCGACCTGTCCACGCTGACCGGGTCGGGCCCGCTGGGCTCGGTCACCCGGGAGGACGTACAGCGGGCGGCGAGCGCGGCCACGGCGGCGGCCGAGCCGCTCGCGGTGTCGGCTCCGGCCACGGTGGCCGCGAGCTTCGGCGCGGACCGCGAGCAGCGCATCCCCGTCAAGGGGGTACGCAAGCTCACCGCCGAGAACATGTCCCGCTCGGCGTTCACCGCGCCGCACGTCACGGAGTTCCTGACCGTCGACGTGACCCGGGCGATGAAGGCCCTGGACCGGCTCCGCAACCGGCGGGAGTGGCGCGACGTGCGGGTCTCGCCGCTGCTGCTGGTGGCCAAGGCGGTGCTGCTGGCGGTCAAGCGCCACCCGATGCTCAACTCGACCTGGGCCGGCGACGAGATCGTCGTCAAGGACTACGTCAACCTGGGCATCGCGGCGGCCACCGAACGCGGGCTGATCGTGCCGAACATCAAGGACGCCGGCCGGCTCTCGCTGCGCGAGCTGGCGGACGCGATGACCGCCCTGGTGCAGACGGCCAAGGCCGGGAAGACCTCGCCGGCCGACATGTCCGGCGGCACGCTGACGATCACCAACGTCGGCGTGTTCGGAGTGGACACCGGTACGCCGATCCTGCCCCCGGGCGAGTCGGCGATCCTGGCCTTCGGCGCGGTACGCGAGATGCCCTGGGTGCACAAGGGCAAGGTCAAGCCGCGTCAGGTCACCACGCTGGGTCTCTCCTTCGACCACCGGATCATCGACGGTGAGCTCGGCTCGAAGTTCCTGCGCGACATCGGGGAGTTCCTGGCCGATCCGGAGGCGGCTCTGCTCGCCTGGACCTGACGGTCCTGACGCCAGCCGAACGGCCGGTGTGCCACGGGTTGACGCCCGGCACACCGGCCGTTTCCGTTGGGGAAGGAAACGTCGGTCACCAACACCCTCCACCTTCGATCGTTAGGCTGGTGTCCCAGCTCACCTAACAATCGATGGAAGTTCGGGTCGTCTTGGTGTTCAATAGAGACATCAAGGGGCTGACAACCGAATAGCCAGGAGGAGAGACCCATGAGCATGATCGAGCGAATCCGCAACCGCCGCGACGCCAACCGCCGCGCCCGTGCCATCGAGCACGCGCTGCGCTCCGCCAACTCGCCCGCGGTCCGCGACGAGATCCTCGCCATCGCCCAGCGTCACATGAGCTGACGACCCAAAGCCTTCCTCAACTCCTCCAGATCGATGACCCGTCCGGTTGCCCCGGGCGGGTCATCGGCGTTTCGCGGCGGCTGACACCGGGATTCCACCTCGCTCCAGCGCCCGGTACGGTGGGCTTCGGTCGTCGCCCGCCGGCCGGACCAATCGAGTCGACAAGAGCCGCTCGACACCGTCCGGCCACGGGGAGTGACGACTGTGCTCCCCGGACGCCCTCCGGCGGTCACCGGATACGGTGCGGGGAGCCGGCACGGCGGGTACACCGGCGACGCCGGCCACCCTGCCGAGCAGACCGATCGGCAGCGGCGGCCGACAGGTGATGGAGGAGGCGCACGCATGACGTCCGAGGGCACGCACCACCCCGGCCAGCAGCCGGACGAGGTGTCGCCGGGCGCCGGCGGACCGGCGCCGTACGGCGACCGCCCGGCGCAGCAGGACAGTGGATACGGCGCCGGCGCCCCCGACCTGGGCTGGGCGCCCCCGCCCCCGCCGGCGCGACCGAACCCGCCCGCCTGGGGCGCGCAGGGTGAGCAGCCGGCCCCCGCGTGGGCCGCCCAGGCACCGCAGCAGACCGACCCGGCCCAGCCCGGCCAGTGGGGGCCGGCCGGCGGATCGCCGCAGCCGGCGTGGCCGGGTGCGCAGGAGCAGTCCGGGCCGGCCTGGGCCGCCGCCGCCCCGCAGCCGCCGCAACAGCCGCACCCCGCCCCGGAGCAGCCCAACTGGGGGCCGGCCGAGCAGGCGTCGCCCGCCTGGGCACAGCCCGAGCCCGCCGCACGCGGCGCCGCCCGCGTCCCACAGGCCGCACCCGCACCCGCACCCGCCGCCCAGCCCTGGCCCACCCAGGACGACCCCAACCGCTCCGGCGGCTGGAACGCCGAGTCCGCACAGGACCAGGCCCCCGGCTGGGACCCGGCACCGCAGCAGGACGACCCGAACCGCTCCGGCGGCTGGGCCGGCGGCAACCCCCAGCAGGACGACCCCAACCGCTCCGGCGGCTGGGCCGACGGGGGCCAGCAGCAGGAGGAGCAGCCCAACTGGGCACCGGCCGAGCAGGCGTCGCCCGCCTGGGCACAGCCCGAGCCCGCCGCACGCGGCGCCGCCCGCGTCCCGCAGGCCGCACCCGCACCCGCACCCGCCGCCCAGCCCTGGCCCACCCAGGACGACCCGAACCGCTCCGGCGGCTGGGCCGGCGGCGGCCAGCAGCAGGACGAGCAGCCCGGCTGGGACGCCGGTGCGGAGCAGCGTCCGGGCGACGGCCGGGCCACCTCTCACGACGACGCGCCCCGAGGCGACCAGCACCAGGGTGACGAGTGGCCGGCCCGGGACGAGCGCTCCGCACGAGGTGCCGCGTCCGTGCCCGCAGCGCCCGACGACCGGGACGCCAACGGCTGGGGCGCCCCGCCGGCCACCGCCACCCCGCCCGGCCGGGCCTCCGTGCCGGTGCCCGGCGACGGCGGACAGCAGCCGTGGGGTGCCGCGTCGGAGCACCCGCCGCAGTGGGCCGGCAACGCCCCCGAGCGCCCGGCCGTACCGGACGTCGAGCCATGGTCGGCGGACGAGGCGTGGGGCCGCGCGGAGGCGAACGAGCCCGCCCCTTCCCGCGCCGGCAACGGCTGGGAGCCGGAGCGGGCCGAGGAGCCGCCGATCTACCAGCCCCCACCGGGGCCCGGCATCTCGCCGGCCAACGCGGTGCCGCTCCCGCCGCAGGAGCAGCGGGTACCCGGCGCAAGCCTGGCCGCCGCCGCTGGCCCGGGCGACTTCGCCCCGCCGGCCCAGTTCGCCCCCGAGCAGCCTGGCCCGCCGGCGTACGGGCAGGAGCAGCCGGCCTGGGCCCAGGCCGGCTCCCGGCACGACGAGCCGCAGTCGCCCGCCGGCCCGGTGGTCCCCGCCCCGCGCACCTCGCCGGAGGCAGGCGGACGGGCGGGCGTCGCGTCGCCGGAGGCCGCCGAGCCGGGCGCCGGCAGCGTCTCGGCGAGCGCCTCGGTGCCGATGGCCAGCCGGGTCATGCCGCCGGCCGACCAGGACCTGCGGCCGGGTGGTACGCCCGCGCCACAGCCCCGGGTGTACGGCCGGCCGACCCGCCCCGAGCCGACGGACGAGCCGGAGCAGGACGACCCGAACGCACACCGGCCGGACCACGCCCCCGACCCGCGCTTCGACCAGGGACCGGACCCGCGCTTCGGTCAGGGGCCCGACCCGCGCTTCGCGCAGGGGCCCGAGCTTCGGTTCGACCAGGAGCCGCGCTTCGGCCAGGCCCAGGAGAACCGGTTCGACCAGGGCCCCGAGGCCCGCTTCGACCAGGGCCAGGACAACCGCTTCGACCAGCCGGACGCCCGCTTCGACCAGCCGGACGCCCGCTTCGACGACCGGGCGCCGGGCGGAACCGCCGTCTTCGGCGCGGTCTCCCCGGTGGCGCCCGCCTCGCCGGCCGCACCCCCCGCCTTCCCGCCGGGCGTGCCCTCCTTCGTCGACGCACCGGCCAACGCCCGGCCGGTCAACGGGGTCCGGCCGCACGACAGCGCGGAGCCACCCGCCGACCCCTTCGGTACGCCGGCCGCCGGTGGCGCGGCACCCGGCTACGGCCCCGGCCCGGCCGCTGAGCCCGCGCCGGGCGGCGGGTTCCCGCCTGCCTTCCCGCCCCCGCAGCAGCCCGGCTCCTCGTGGGACCAGGGCGGCACGGACCAGGATCAGGGACGGTTCGACTCGTTCAAGCCCATCGCGGAGCCGAAGGCCGAGCCCCCCACGCCCAAGGTCCGCAACGGTCGGGTGCTCGCGGCGGTGCTCGTCGCGGCGATTCTCATCCTGGCGGTGCCGCTGGGCCTGCTCATGCTGCTCGGCAAGGTCGGCGGCGACGATCCGGCCCCGGCGTTCGACCCGGCCGTCGGCAGCTGCGTCAAGAAGTCGGGCGAGAACGCGGCGGCGGCGGAGTGTGGCGAGGCGGGCGCCTTCACCGTGGTCTCCAAGGTGGACGCCAAGGACAAGTGCGCCGACCCGAGCCAGCCGTACGTGGTGCTCCAGGGCGGCGGGGCCAACCGGGTGCTCTGCCTCAAGCCGGCAGGCCAGTAACTCACAGTGTGACGGCGGGGCCACGGTCATCCGTGGCCCCGCTGTCGTTTGCACCGCCGAGGATCAGTCGTACGGGAGCGGACTGGTCAAGGGGCCACCCCAACCCGTCCCGGTGGAGAGGTAGAAGGTGGTCTGCTCCTCAAGGGCCGCGTGGTCGGCTCGCCCGTCTCCGTTGAGGTCCGCCCACCCGTTCGCGCCGACATAGCTGTAGTTCGTGGACGGGTGCGAATAGGTGGCACCGAAACTGCTGCCGTTCGACACCGTGCAGACGCCGCGATCGTTGTTGATGCGGCAGAAGTCGAGGCGACCGTCACCGTTGAAGTCGGCCCATCCTCGGGTGACCCAGTACCCGACATCCATCGCAGGCGAAGTGATGGTCGACCCGAAGTTGGTGCCCGTCGAGAGCGTGCACTGGACCGACTTCGAGAGATTTCCGACGACCCGGCAGTAGTCGGCGCGCCCGTCGCCGTTGAAGTCAACCCAGTCGCGGCTGTCGTCCCATCCACCGTCCAGCGTGGTGGAAGTGAAGGTGGCACCGAACCCGGCGCCTGTGGAGACCGTGCACTGAAGTTTGCTGGAACCCACGACGCGGCAGTAGTCGGCCCGCCCGTCCCCGTTGACGTCCACCCAGTCCCGACCGGCGTCCCAGCCCGCGTCGAGGTTGCCCGAGGTGTAGGTGGCACCGAACCCGTTGCCCGTGGAGATCGTGCACTGCACCTTCTGGCTCCAGGTCCCGATCACCCGACAGAAGTCGGCACGCCCGTCCGCGTTGAAGTCGACCCAGGCCTGACCTGCGGTCCAGCCCGGGTCGAGCCCGCCCGACGTATGCGTCGGCCCGAAAGACGTGCCGTTCGACAGGGTGCAGGACAGGGACTTGCTTCCGGACCCGACCACACGGCAGTAGTCGGTACGACCGTCGCCGTTGAAGTCGACCCAGGCCCGCCCCTCCTTGTAACCGGGGTCGTGGTTGAACCCCGTGATCCGCTGGCCGAGGCCGGTGCCCGTGGAGAGCACACACCTCAGACCCGAACCCCCTAGATCGCAGTAATCAGTCTTCCCGTCGGCGTTGAAGTCGACCCAGGCCAGGCCGTATTGGACGTTGGTCGTTGGCGATTTGGCGTGCACGACGGCTGGCGGCGTAACGGTAATTGAACCGATGAGGAGAGCGGCGGCAAGCAGCACACGAGCCCCCCATCTTCTGAGGTTTCGGTCGTACAGCATTTTGTGGACAACCCACTTTCTGGTGCTGCGGAGATTGCGGCTACAAATGGCTCTTTCCGCCAATCAGCGGAATTCACACGCTCCGACTGGCGTCAGCACTGATGATGTCCCGACCTCTCGCCCGCACGCCTGAGTAGCGAATACTCAGATGAATGTGCCCCAGGTCACACAAGGCCCGCGGGCGGGGCTGTGGACGGACAGCGGTGTCCGGCGGCCGAGGGCATCGGCGAATGGGCGGGACGGCTACCCGTCTGGGCAGGGCGAGTCGACCGGACGTGCCGGCACCCGGGCCCGGCGCTCGATCAAGGAGGCCTGCCAGCCGGATATCCTGGCAGACCGGCCTCGTGACCCCGGTGCTGCGAACACCCGCCCAACAGGAGTTCCCGTGCCCGACGCGATGATCAGGTCGACCGCTCAGATCGGACGGCGGTGGCCACTGGTGGGTCGCGCCCACGACATCGACCGGACGATCGATCGGCTGTTGGCGCCCGAGGGGCGCGCAGTGCTGGTCACGGGGCCTACGGGAGTGGGCAAGAGCCGGGTCCTGGAGGCCGTCCTGCACCGTTGCGTGGCCAAGGGTCACCATGTGCTGCCAGCCAACGGAACCATGACGGACCATGGCGCTCCGCTCGGTGTGGCCCATCACGTGACTCCGCGGGTGGAGCCGCTGGACACCGCGTCGGCAGGAGCCCTGCACCGGCTCATCGAGAGCGTTCCTCGACCGACCGGACAGCACCTGGTGGTTCTCGCCGTCGACAACGTGAGCGGCCTGGACGAGGCCGCCGCGCGACTCGTGGGGAAGCTGGCCTCAGAACACAGGGTGCGGGTGCTGCTCGCGGCGGCGGAGACCGCGATCGGCGCGGGCCCGGTCGATGTGCTGCGCCGGACCGTACGGCTCGACCGGGTGGATCTCGCACCACTGGATTGGCAACACACCAGGCAGCTGATCTCCGCCGCGTTCGGTACCGACGTCGACGGGCTCACCGCGGACGGATTGTGGCGGCTCACCGGCGGTAACCCGCTCCTCCTGCGCGAACTGCTGCGGAACGCGGTAGAGAACGACGCGCTGACCCTCCACGATCACGTGGTGGGCTGGCGACAGGGCACGGTCGTCCGGGCCTGGGCCGGTGACGCGTTGACGGGACCGTTGGAGTCGCTGTCGACGGAGGAGACCGCAGCACTGCGATACATCGCCTACGGCGCCGGGGCTCCGGTCGACGTGATCGAACGCCTGGCCCCGATGTCGGTGATCGAACGTCTGGAGGAGCTCGGCCTCATCCGGCTCGACCCGTCCGACCCGTCCACGCCGGTCACCGTGGCCCACCCACTCACCGCCCGCACCGTCCGGACTCGGACCGGGCCGTTGCGGGCCCGGCGCGTGCACGCCGAGTTGGTCGCGGCGCTGCAGGCGACCGGGTCCCCCGACCGGGTCCGCGACGTCCTGTGGCGGCTGGCCGCCCGGTTCGAGGTTGCCGATGACGAGGTGCTGCGAGCCTCCGCGGAGGCGCTACTCGGCCACGACGCGGCCACCGCGGAGCAACTCGCACGACAGGTGCACGGGCCCGCAGCCGCCTGGCACCTCGGCCGCGCACTGCTTGCCCGGGGCAGTCATCGCTCGGCAGAGCGCTGGTTGGCCGAGGCGTACCGGAATCTGACCGATCCGGCGGCACGCGCGAACGCCGCCGCCCTGCGCGCCGTCAACCGGTGTTGGGGAATCGACGAGCCGGACAGCGCGCTCCGGATGGTCGCCGAGGCGCGGGCCGCGCTGCCCGCCGACGTCCACGCCGACCTGCTGGCGGCCGAGGCGTTCGTCATGGCCTTCGGCGGCCCGGCCGCCGAGGCGGCCGACGCGGTGGACCAGCTCTCGCAGCACCCGCCGCGCGACCCGCTCCTGGCGGGCGTGGTCCCGCCGCTCCGCCCGCGACTCCTGCTGCTGGGCGGAAGACCCGAGCGGGCCGTCGCGGAGTTCCCCACGGACCTGGACGGAAAGCCATCGATCTGGCCGGCGATGCGCGCGCTCCTCCAGGCCACTCACGTGCAGGCCCTCATCATGGCCGGTGCCGTCCGCCAAGCGGCGGACCTGGTGGGACGCTACTACCGGGACGCCGTGGAGCACGGCACGCCGGACGGGGTCGCCACCATCGCCCTCGCGGGCGGGATCTGCGCCTACTACCAGGGAAACGCCGGGCAGGCGGCACGGTGGTTGCGTGAGGCCCGTGCGCTCACCGCCGAGCGGGTCGGCTTCAGGTTCCGGGAAACCCTGCTGGCGATCGGCGTCGGTGTCGAGGCGCAACTCGGGCAGGTCGGGAAGGCACAGGAACTGCTTTCCCGACTCCGTCGGGGCGCGACGGTTCGCGCCGCTGTCGACTATGGCGCCTTCGGCGAGGTGTGGTCACTGGTCATCTCGGGCAACCGGACCGGAGCTGCCACCCTCCTACGCCGCCTGGCGGCCGAGGCGGTCAGGGCCGGGGATCTGCTGATGGCCACGGAGTTCCTGCATGTGGAGGTGCGGCTCGCCCCGTCCGCCGCCGTGGCCAGCCGGGTCCGCGAACTCGCCGCGAAGACGGACGGCAGACTCTTCGCCCTCCTCGCCGAGCACGCGGAGGCGTTGGCCCGCCGGGACGCGCGGGTACTCAACCGGGTCAGCGCCACGTTCGAGGAGCTCGGATACCGCGGTTTCGCATTGGAAGCTGCGGCCAACGGGGCGATGTTCGGTGGCGGCCGGGTCACGAACGCACTGGCCAGAAGGACCCAGCGGTTACTCGGCGAACACCAGGGCACCTGGCCGGAGTGGCTGCCCGAGCCCAGGACCGCTCCGGCTCTGACCGACCGGGAACGGCAGGTCAGCGAACTCGCCGCGACGGGTATGGACACCCCCGCGATCGCCAGGGCGCTGACCATCTCGGCGCGCACCGCCGAGAACCACCTCCATCGCGCCTACAGCAAGCTCGGCATCCATCGCCGCCACGAACTCGCCAGTGCGCTCGCCGAGGACGGTTTCGTCCTCCCCACGATCGCCCGCCAGGTCGTGTAACGGCTCCGGTCGACCTGTCGCGGCCCGTCGGCTGCCAACCAACCATCCCGTGGGACGACCGGCACCGAAATGGCGTCCGCAGCGTCGGCCCCGGCTGGCGCCGGTTCGCCCGCGTGACCAGGAACCAGACCAGGCCGCCAATGAGCGCGGCGGACGAAACGACACAGCACAGCGTGGCGATGTGTCACGGCTTGAGAGCGCCCATGCCGCGCACCGTACCGATTCGCCCCCGTCCCGAGGAGCCCCGATGCCCTACCGCGAACAGCCCATGTCCGCCGCCTGGCTGCCGCCCGGCCCGATCCCGCCAGGATGTCCGATGGCGCGATCCTGGTCCGGCGGATGAGCCTCACGCCCGACGACCCGTTGAGCCTCGGGCCGGCGAACTCGCCCGTCGTGAAACGGACGTCTGCCAGCGTCGTCCGTTGCCGGAGCGCGGTTGGCGACCGGGGGCGCGGAGTGAGCCCGCCCTGCGGGCGCTGCCGGACGAAAGCCCGGGCGCCGACCGCCTCATCCCGCTGAGCAGGCGCGACGAGGCTCCCCCGGCGGGCCGAGGATCCTTGTCTTCCGGGTCACGGAGCCCGGCTCGGCTCCAGCGAGACATGGCAGGCTGGCTGACATGGGAACGACAGCGCGCGTACGTGCCCCCGAACTGCGGGGCCGGCAGTGGCTCAACACGGGTGGGCGGAACCTGACCTTGCAGGACCTTCGAGGTCGCTGTGTCTTGTTAGATTTCTGGACCTTCTGCTGTATCAACTGCCTGCACGTGCTCGACGAGCTGCGCCCGCTGGAGGAGAAGTACGGCGACGTGCTCGTCGTGATCGGCGTGCACTCGCCGAAGTTCGAGCACGAGAAGGACCCGGACGCGCTGGCCGCCGCCGTGGAGCGGTACGGCGTGCACCACCCCGTGCTCGACGATCCCGAGCTGGACATGTGGCAGCAGTACGCGGCCCGCGCCTGGCCCACCCTCTCCGTCATCGACCCGGAGGGCTACGTGGTGGCGACCATGGCCGGTGAGGGTCACGCCGAAGGGCTCGCCCGCCTGATCGACGAGCTGATCGGCACCCACGAGGCGAAGGGCACCCTGCACCGGGGCGACGGCCCGTACGTCCCGCCGGCCGAGCCGGAGACCACGCTGCGCTTCCCGGGCAAGGCGGTGCTGTTGGCGAACGGCAACCTGCTGGTGTCCGACTCGGCCCGGCACTCGCTGGCGGAGCTGGCCGGCGACGGCGAGACGCTGGTACGTCGGATCGGGACGGGCACCCGGGGCCGGGCCGACGGTCCGGCGGGGGCGGCCACCTTCTCCGAGCCGCAGGGGCTGTGCCTGCTGCCGGCGCACACCGCCGAGGTGGCCGGCTACGACCTCGTGGTCGCCGACACCGTCAACCACCTGCTGCGCGGCGTACGGCTGGCGGACGGCGAAGTGGTGACGGTCGCCGGCACCGGCCGGCAGTGGCGCGCGACGGTCGACGACCACTCCCACGACGCGCTCTCGGTCGACCTCTCCTCCCCCTGGGACCTGGCCTGGTACGACGACAAGGTCGTCATCGCGATGGCCGGCATCCACCAGTTGTGGTGGTTCGACCCGGTGAAGCGCACCGCCGGCATGTACGCGGGCACCACCGTGGAGGCGCTGCGCGACGGCCCGCTGCCCGAGGCGTGGATGGCGCAGCCGTCGGGCCTCTCCGTCTCCGCGGACGGTGCCCGGCTCTGGGTGGCCGACAGCGAGACCAGCGCGGTCCGCTACGTCGAGAACGGCGTCATGGGCACCGCCGTCGGGCAGGGGCTCTTCGACTTCGGGCACGTCGACGGCCCGACGTCGGCGGCGCTGCTCCAGCACCCGCTGGGGGTGTGCGCGCTGCCGGACGGCTCGGTGCTGGTCGCCGACACGTACAACGGGGCGGTGCGTCGCTTCGACCCGGCGAGCGAGCAGGTCTCGACGGTCGCGGACGGGCTGGCCGAGCCGAGCGATCTCGTGCTCACCCCGGAGGGCGGGGTGCTGGTGGTGGAGTCCGCCGCGCACCGGCTGACCCGGCTGGCTCCCGGCGCGCTGTCGGCGGCCGGCGCGAGCACCGTCGACGGTCCCCGGCACCGCACCGAGCGCAAGCCCACCGACGTGGCGGCCGGCGAGGTCACCCTGGACGTGATCTTCACGCCCGCGCCAGGGCAGAAGCTCGACGAGACGTACGGTCCGTCGACGCGGCTGGTGGTGTCGGCCTCGCCGCCGGAGCTGCTGCTGGAGGGCGCCGGCACCGGCACGGAGCTGTCCCGCAGGCTGGTGGTGAACGGCGACGTGGCCGGCGGCGTGCTCCAGGTGACGGCCCAGGCGGCGACCTGCGACGCGGACGTCGAGCACGCCGCCTGCCACCTGACCCGGCAGGACTGGGGCGTACCGGTGCGGGTGGTCGACGGTGCCACGGCCCGGCTCCCGCTGGTGCTCAGGGGCCTGGACGACGCCTGACGCCCGGCCACGGCCGACGCCGGGCGGGGTCCTTGGCGGGTGGGACCCCGCTCAGGCGAACGGGGTGAGCGTGACGCCGGCGTCGATCAGGGCGGCGCGCACCAGTTCGGCGCAGCGGACCGCGCCCGGGGTGTCGCCGTGCAGGCAGATCGACTCGATCGGGCACGGAACGACGCTGCCGTCGACCGCGACGACGGCCCGCTCGGTGGCCATCCGGACGGCGCGGGCGGCCACCTCCTCCGGGTCGGTCACCAGCGCCTTCGGGGCGGTGCGCGGCACCAGCGAGCCGTTGGGCAGGTAGCCCCGGTCGGCGAAGCCCTCGGCGACGGCCCGCAGCCCCGCCCCGGCGGCGAGCTGGGCGAGGACCGAGCCGGGCGGGCAGAGCAGCGGCAGCTGGTCGTCGTAGTCGCCGACGGCGGCGACCAGCGCCGCAGCCTGGACCTCGTCGCGGGCGGCGGCGTGGTAGAGCGCCCCGTGCGGCTTCAGGTAGCGGACCCGGGTGCGGAACAGCCGGCAGAACGCGTCGAGGGCCCCGAGCTGGTAGGTGACCTCGTCGCGCAGCTCCGCGAAGTCGTACGCGATGTGGCGCCGGCCGAAGCCGGCGAGGTCCCGGTAGCCGACCTGCGCGCCGACGGCCACCCCGCGCTCGGCGGCGACCTCGCAGACCCGGCGCATGGTGGACGCGTCGCCGGCGTGGAAGCCGCAGGCGACGTTGGCGGAGGTGATGAGGTCCAGCAGCGCCGCGTCGTCGCCGAGCCGCCAGAGGCCGAATCCCTCGCCGAGGTCAGCGTTGAGGTCCATGGAACCTGACCGTAGTGCCTGGGCGGGCCTGCGCGAGCGGGGTCACGTCGTCCACCACCCCGACGACGGGGTACCCGCCGGTGGTCGGGTGGTCGGCGAGGAAGACCAGCGGTTGGCCGTCCGCCGGCACCTGCACCGCGCCGAGCACGATGCCCTCGCTGGGCAGTTCCCCGGCCACCGCGCGGGGCAGCGTCGCGCCGGTGAGTCGCGCGCCGACCCGGTTGCTGACCGGGCTCACCGTGTACGCGCTGCCGAAGAGCCGGTCCAGTGCGGTCGCGGTGAACCAGTCGTCGCGGGGGCCGAGGCGCAGGGTCAGCCGCAGCTCGGTCGGGGTGGGCGCCACGACGGTGACGTCCACGCCGGCGGGCGGCCCGGTCGGTGCGCCCAGGGGCAGCCGGTCGCCGTCGCGCAGTGGCGGCGGGCCGAGCCCGGAGAGGGTGTCGGTGGCGCGGCTGCCGAGCACCGGCTCGACGGCGATCCCGCCACCGATCGCGAGCCAGTTGCGCAGGCCGTCGCGGGGTGGGCCGATGCGCAGCACCGCGCCGGCCGGCACCGGGAGCGGCCGGCCGACGTCGCCGGGACGGTCGCCGACCCGTACGGCGGTCTCGGCACCGGTGACGGCGACCGCCGCCGCGCGGTGGAACCGCAGCTCGCAGCCCGTCAATGTGATCTCCAGCCCGGCTGCGGACTCGGGGTTGCCGACGAGCCGGTTGGCCAGCCGCAGCGCGGTCGGGTCGAGCGCCCCCGACCGGGGTACGCCCAGGTGCGCCCAGCCGGCCCGGCCCAGGTCCTGGACGGTGGTCAGCGCCCCGGCCCGGAGCACCTCGATCGTCCCGCTCACGCGGCCACCAGGCGTACGCGGGTGCCCGGGGTGAGCCGGGCCGGCGGGTCGGCGTGCACGTCGAAGAGGGGCGCTCCGGTGCGCCCGACGAGCAGCCAGCCGCCGGGCGAGGCCGTCGGATAGATCCCGGCGTACGGGCCGGCCAGGGCGACCGAGCCGGCCGGCACCCGGGGGCGCGGGGTGGGCAGTCGGGGCACCGCCAGTTCGGCGGGGAGCCCGGTCAGGTAGGCGAACCCGGGGGCGAAGCCGCAGAAGGCCACCCGGAACGTGGTACGCCGCAGCCGGTCGACCACCGCCGGCACGTCCACGCCCCAGTGGTCGGCGACGAGGGGCAGGTCCTCCCCGTCGTACGTCACCGGAACCTCGACCTGGTCGGCGCTGGCGGCGGCCGACGCGTCGGAGGGCCCGGGGGTGCCCGGCCGGGGCTGCCAGGCGGCGATCCGCGCGGCTGTCGTCGTGGGGTCCGGCACGCCGTCGAGCAGGACGGTGGTGGCCGCCGGCACGATCTCGACGGCGGTCAGTTCGCCGTGTTCGCGCCGCCGCCACAGCTCGGCCCGCCACGCCTCCACCTGGTCGGCGCCGGCACAGTCGATCAGCAGGGCGTGCGCCCCGACGGGTCGGATCCGCATCCCGCCATACTCCCCGACCGGCGTACGGCGCCAGGGCCGGTCGGCGGCCGTCCCACGTGAGCGGACGCACTACTTGAAAGTAACCTACGGTGTCGTAACCTAAGTGCGTGACGACCTCCGCACGGCTTCGACTCAAGCCGGTCGACATCGGTAAGCCCCGGATGCGCGGCTGGCTGCACACGTACGCGTTCTTCGTCGCGCTGCTCTGCGGCATCGTGCTCAGCGCGATCGCCGCGACCCGACCGGGCTGGGCCCCGCTGGTCAGCTGCCTCGTCTACAGCCTGACGGTGTGCGGGCTCTTCGGCACCAGCGCGCTCTACCACCGACGGGTGTGGTCGGAGCGCGGCTACCAGATCATGCGCCGGATGGACCATTCGATGATCTTCGTGTTCATCGCCGGCACCTACACGCCGTTCTGCGTACTGCTGCTGCGACCCCGGCCCGCCACGATCATGCTGGCGCTGGTCTGGGGCGGCGCGCTCGCGGGCGTGGCGCTGAAGCTGGTCTGGCCGCACGCCCCGCGCTGGGTCTCCGCGCCGCTCTACCTGGCGCTCGGTTGGGTCTCGGTCGCCATGCTCCCCGACATCCTGCACCAGGGTGGCGTCACGGCCCTGGTGCTGCTCATCGTCGGCGGCGCGATCTACACCGTGGGCGCGGTCTTCTACGCGCTTCGCCGGCCCAACCCCTGGCCCACCGTCTTCGGCCACCACGAGTTCTTCCACGCCTGCACGCTCCTGGCCGCGCTCTGCCACCACATCGCCATCTACTTCGCCCTCTTCGCCTGACGCGGGCTGAAGGTGGCCGGGCGCACGTTCCACACCTGACGGACGCGTACCGGGGCCCCGCCCACGTGGCGGAGCCCCGGCAGAAGAATGCGTGCGGACGTCAGACGGTGCGGCGCGGCCGGCGCACCTCGCGGTACTCCTCCACGACCCGGTCGTCCTGCACCGGCACGACCTGCTCGGCGACCACCCGGTCGCCACGCGCGCTGGCGACCACGGTCCGACGACGCGAGTTCCAGAAGTGGAGGGTGATCAGCAGGACGGCCACGCCGGTGAGCATCAGCACCCAGCCGACCACCGACAGGTTGAGCCAGCCGAGATCCGCCTCCACGGCGAACGCGAAGATCGCACCCATCGCGATCAGGAAGATACTGCTACCAAAGCCCATTTTCGTCGCCTCCTCGGCTGTCCCCTGGCGTTTCCTTCCGCCGCGGCCATCGGTGAGGTTGCGGCATCCATCGACTTACCCAGGCGCTCTGATCGCCAATCGGGCAAGCTGGGGACATGACGGACGCTGCCGCCCAGAGGCGCACACTGGTGCTGCTCCGGCACGCCAAGGCCGAGCCGCCCGGGGAGACACCGGACGTACAGCGCCCCCTGTCGGCGCGGGGCCAGGCCGACGCCGCGGCTGCCGGCGCGTGGCTGGCCAAGCACGGCCTGCTGCCGGACGTGGTCGTCTGCTCGGCCGCCCGGCGCACCCGCGAGACCTGGCACGGGGTGGCGATGGGCATGACCGGATCGCCGCCGGAGGGCGGTTCGGCGGGCCCCGCCCCCGTCGTGCGCTACGAGACCGGCGCGTACGAGGCCGCCCCGGAGGAGCTGCTGGGGCTGCTCCGCAACGTGGACCCGAGCGCCCGTACGGTGCTGCTGATCGCGCACAACCCGGGCATCTCACTGCTCTCGGCGCTGCTCGACCCGGCGCGGGCGGACCGGGACGGAATGCGCACCAGCGACGTGGTGGTGCACCGGCCCGAGGTCGCCTGGCCGGAACTCGGCAACAACAGGGCGCCGATCAGCGACCGGCACACCGCACGCGCCTGAGCCGCCCGCCGGTACGCGGCGGGCGGCTCAGCTCGCGACTCGCGAACTCTCGGGGCCGGCCAAAACGACGACGCGCGGTCCCAGCCCGCTCAGGACGGCGGCGCGCGGTCCCAGCCCGGTCAGGACGGCGGCGCGGTCGGCGGCGGCGGGTCGGGCGGCGGTGGCATCATCGCGGTCGGGTGCGAGAGCCGGTTCTCCTCGACGATGAGGGTCCGTGCCCGCTTGCGACGGTCCTGCCAGAACCAGAGCGTGGTGAGCAGGACGCCCAGCCCGGCCAGGATGAACACCCAGCCGACCGCGCGCAGGTCGACCCACCAGACGTTGGCTCTGATGGCGAAGGTCAGAATCGCGCCGATGGCGATCAGGAAGATTCCGCTACCAATGCCCATGTGCGCTGCACTCCCCCGTGCGGTGGCTCTGGGCGTTCTCTGACGTGGCCTCGCGACGGTTACCCGCCACACCGCCGGGCTACCCGGATGAGGTCTGCGAATAGCGCCCTGGACCCGCCCGCTGCCGCGCCTCGGCTGCCATCCCGGCGTGGGCACCTCCGACGCACGGCCCCAACTGCGGAGAGTAACCACGATCGGGCAGCCAACGCGACTACCGAAAGTGACCTATTCTCAGCACGACGAATCGGACTCTCGACCTTAATACCGCCTCCGGGGCCATAGATAGCCCGTTTGGCCCTCCACACGACATACCCGCACGCCTCCTTTGCTCTGCAGCCACGGACGCAACGGACACCCTGAGTTACTGGTGCGTCCGCGGCTGCAGAGCAAAGGAGCGGCAAAGGGTGAGGTCGACCGGTCGCCCGTCGTGACGATCCGTGAGCAACCTTTGCTGGTTGCACCTGATGAGTTCGTGGGAGTACCCGACGTCCGGCACCGCCTCTGGCGGGTGCACCGCCTCTGGCGGGTGCATCGCCGCAGGGCTCGTGCACCGCCGCAGGGCGGGGCACCGCCACAGGGGCCCTTGCACGGCTGCAGAACGGGGGGCACCGCCACAGGGCGGGGGCACCGCCACAGAGCGCGGGCGCGCACCCCTGGCGGAGCTGCACCCAGCTCAGGGGCAGGCGACGACGGACGACGACGGCCGGCGGGCTGTCGCCCACCGGCCGTCGTGCCGAGTCACCGTCGAGTCGTCCCCGGCTTCACCGCCGCGCCGCAGGGCGCCACGGCGTATGTCAGAAGGCCTCCTCCGGGAGGTCCATGATGTCCAGGTCGGTGCCCTCGATGATCCGCCGGTCGGCGCCGATGCGGGGCAGCACCTCGCGGGCGAAGAACCGGGCGGCGGCCACCTTGCCGGTGTAGAACGCCTTGTCGCTGGCCGAGACCTCGCCGGCCAGGGCCTTCAGGGCCACGTCGGCCTGCTTCTGGAGCAGCCAGCCGACGACCAGGTCGCCGATCGCCAGCAGGAACCGGCGGCTGCTCAGGCCGACCTTGTAGAGCGCCCGGGGGTCGCCGCCCTGCGCCTCGCCCAGCCAGCCGGTCATCACGCCGATCATGTTCTGGATCTCGGCGAGTGCCTTGCCCAGCGCCTGCCGCTCCTCCTTGAGCTGGCCGTTGCCGGCCTCGGTGGCGATGAACTCCTGGACTTCGCCGGCGACCGCCATCAGGGCCTTGCCGTTGTCCCGGACGATCTTCCGGAAGATGAGGTCGAGGCTCTGGATCGCGGTGGTGCCCTCGTACAGGGTGTCGATCTTCGCGTCCCGGACGTACTGCTCCAGCGGGTAGTCCTGGAGGAAGCCGGAGCCGCCGAAGGTCTGCAGCGACTCGTGGCCGAGCAGCTCGTACGCCCGCTCCGAACCGACGCCCTTGACCAGCGGGAGGAGCAGGTCGTTGACCCGCTTGGCGAGCTTGGTCGCCTTCTCGTCGCCCGCCGCCTCGGCGATGGCCACCTTGTCCTGCCAGGTGGCGGTGTAGCAGACCAGGGCGCGCAGACCCTCGGCGTACGACTTCTGCAGCATCAGCGAGCGGCGCACGTCAGGGTGGTGGGTGATCGTGACGCGCGGCGCGGTCTTGTCCGCCATCTGGGTCAGGTCGGCGCCCTGCACCCGGCTCTTGGCGTACTCCAGGGCGTTCAGGTAGCCGGTCGAGAGGGTGGCGATGGCCTTGGTGCCGACCATCATCCGGGCGCTCTCGATGATCATGAACATCTGCCGGATGCCCTCGTGCTTCTCGCCCAGCAGCCAGCCCTTGGCCGGTACGCCGTGCTCGCCGAAGGTCAGCTCGCAGGTGTTGGAGACCTTCAGGCCCATCTTGTGCTCGACGTTGGTGGCGAAGACGCCGTTGCGCTCGCCCAGCTCGCCGGTGTTCTCGTCGAAGTGGTACTTCGGCACCACGAACAGGGAGAGGCCCTTGGTGCCCGGGCCGCCGACACCCTCGACGCCGACCGGGCGGGCCAGCACGTAGTGGATGATGTTGTCGCTGAGGTCGTGCTCGGCGGACGTGATGAAGCGCTTCACGCCCTCGATGTGCCAGGAGCCGTCGGGCTGCGGGATGGCGCGGGCCCGGCCGGCGCCGACGTCCGAACCGGCGTCCGGCTCGGTGAGCACCATCGTGGAGCCCCACTGCTTGTCGACGAAGAGCTTGGCCCACTTCTGCTGCTGCTCAGTGCCCTCGACCTGGAGCACGTGCGCGAAGGACGGGCCGGAGGCGTACATCCAGATGGCGGCATTGGAGCCGACGATCAGCTCGGCGAGGGACCACACCAGCGCCCGGGGCGCGTTGCTGCCGTCCAGTTCGGTCGGCAGCTCCAGCCGCCAGAACTCGGAGTTCATGTACGCCCGGTACGACTTCTTGAACGACTCCGGCAGCGGCGCGGTGTGCGTGGCCGGGTCGAAGACCGGCGGGTTGCGGTCGCTGTCCGTGTAGCTGGCGGCCAGGTCCTCGCGGGCGAGGCGGTCGACCTCGGCGAGGATGTCGCGCGCCGTGTCGACGTCCAGGTCCGTGTACGGCGCCTGGTTGAACGCCTGGTCCGCCCCGAAGACCTCGAAGAGGTTGAACTCGAGGTCCCGAAGGTTGCTCTTGTAGTGGGTCATGCTCGCTGGCCCCGCTTCCGGACAGGTGTTACCGATCAGTAACCCCGACTGTATTACCGATGGGTAGGCAGCGACAAGCCGATCTCAGAAGTGACGGCGATTACACACTTCCCGTTCGGGTTGCGAACGGACCTCCGAACCCTGCTCAGCACGGGTCGGCTCAGCTCTCGGCCGCGCCGACCTCCCAGCTCGGTACGGCCACCGTCGCGGCGCCGCGCGAGCCCGTGTACTCCATCAGGACGAGGGCGATGTCGTCGTCGAGCCGGCCGTGCACCCACTCGACCAGGGCGGTCTCCAGCGAGGCGAGCCCGTCGCCGACGGTGCCGTGGCCGAGCAGCCGCCAGGCCCGGTCGGCGGTCGGGAAGAACTCGCCGTCCCGGCGCGCCTCGCCGAGCCCGTCGGTGAACAGCAGCAGCCGGTCGCCGGGCTCCAGGCGCTCGACCCGGGGGCGTACCACCGGCATGAAGCCGAGCGGCGGGGCGGGGGCCGGCGGTTCGAGCGGAATGACGGCGCCCCGGCGCAGCAGCAGCGGCGGCGGGTGGCCGCAGTTGACGATGGTGAGCGTTCCGCCCCGCTCCTCGACCAGCGCGGCGGTCACGAAGTCCTCGTCGCCCACGCTCCGGGCGACGGCCCGGTCCAGGTCGGTCACGATGGCCCGCAGGTCCGCCCGCTCGTACGCGACATGCCGGTACGAGCCCAGCACGATGCTGGCGAGCCGGACCGCGTCGAGGCCCTTGCCCCGCACGTCTCCGATGATCATCCGCACCCCGTACGGCGTGTCGACCGCCTCGTACAGGTCGCCGCCGATCTCCGCCGTGGCGGTGGACGAGATGTACCGGGCGGCCACCGAGAGCGTGCCGACCTGCGGACCGAGCGGGCGCAGCACGGCCTGCTGGGCGACCGAGGCGAGCCGGGACAGCTCGGCGATCCGCTCGGCCTGGCGTTGCCGTACGGCTGCCGTGGCGACCGCGATCCCCGTGCCCAGCGCGATGCCCGCGACGGCGACCGCCGTGGGCAGCGCCACGGTCTCCTCGCCGAACGCGAAGGCGGCCCCCAGGGCCGTGGCGGCCAGGCCCACGCCGAGCACGATCCGCCACGACGCCAGCGCCGCGGTCAGGAACGGCGCGGCCACCATGAGCGCGATGTAGTTCGCCGGACGGCCGTCGGCCAGTTCCACGGCCGAGACGATCGCGAGCAGGACGAAGGCCGCGCCGAGTCCGGCGCGGGATCCGGGGCTCAGTGGGCCGGGGCCCGACTGGAAGGGTCGCGTGCGTACGAGGGACAGCATGCCTGATGGACGTGAGCGGGTGAATGAACCTGGCCCGTCGTCCGAGGATGTTCTGCCCACCTGGATCGCGCCACCCGGCCGTTCGCCACCCGGCGGGCGGTCAGCCCAGCACCTCGTAGCGGACCTCGACGTGGCCGGCGTCGAGCGGGGCGATGTCGGCGAACGCGGCCCGGGACAGGTCCAGGCAGCGCCCCGCGATGAACGGGCCACGGTCGTTGATGCGTACGGTCACGGACTTGCCGTTCGCCGGGTTGGTGACCCGGACCATCGTGTCGAACGGCAGGGTCTTGTGGGCGGCGGTCAGCGCGGACGGGTTGAAGTTCTCGCCGTTGGCGGTGAGCTGCCCCTCGGAGTAGAACGACGCGCCGCACGAGCCGCTGTCGACCACCGGACGGGCGGTGCTGCTCTTCTTCGTCGCGGTGGGCTTCGGCGCGGCGGTGCGCGGCTTGCTCCGGGAGGGGGCCTGGGCGGACCGGCTGGCCTTCGGGCTCGCGGTCGCGCTCGGCGAGGCGCTGGCGCTCGGCGACGTGCCGGCGCTCGGCGGGGTGACCGGCGCGCTGGGGGCGACGCTGGCCGGCAGGTCGGTGGGCGCGAGGTCGAGCGCGGCCGGCCGGGAGGTCTCCCCGCCCGAGGTGAGCTGGACGGCACCGACGGTGCCGCCGACGGCGAGGGCCACCCCGACCGCCGCGGTGGCCGCGATGCCGGCCGGCGAGGAGAACATGCGGGTACGGGAGTGCCTGCCAGCCACCGGTCCGGTCCTTTCGTCACCTGAACAAACCGGGTCGGACCGTAACGAGAGAAGCACATCCGAAGTCAACGTGATCACGGTATTATGACCGTAATTGCAGTGATACGTGTACCCGATCATCCGACCCGAGGTGGACCGAGCGGCCCGGGTCGGCTCGTGTGGCGCAGGATGGGTGCATGCCCTCCGAGCTGAGCGGACGCCTCGCCGCGCTGGTCAGGTGGATCGACCCCGGCCCCGGCGCCAGCCACCTGGTCAGCGACGTCTCCGGCTGGTGGCGTGACCCGGAGGTCCTCGCCCGGCTGGGGCCGGCCCTCGTGGAGCCCTTCCGGGCCGCGCGGCCGACGGTGGTCGTCTCGCCGGCGGTCACCGGATACCTGCTCGGTCCGCTCGCCGCGACGGCGCTCGGGGTCGGCTTCGTGCCGGCGCACAAGCCGGGCGACGGCCGGCTGCCCGCCGGGGCGCTGACCTGGGCGCAGAGCCCACCGGACTTCCGCGGCCGGCGGGTCGACCTGGCCGTACGGGATCACGGCCTCGGCCAGGGCGACCGGGTGCTGGTGGTGGACGACTGGGTCGCCACCGGGGCCCAGGTCCGCGCGCTCTACGAGATCTGCGCCGCTCGGGGCGCGGAACCGGTCGGCACCGCCACGGTCGTGCTGGACTGCCCCCCGGCGCTCGCCACCGAGCTGCGCGTACGCGGGCTCGTGAACGGCGCCGACCTGACTACTTGACGCCGCCTGTGCCGGTCACCTGATCTGGACGAAGTCCTCGACGGCCGTGGAGACCCGGCCGAGCGCCTCCGCCGAGCGGGCCAGCGGACCCGGCACCATCAGCGCGTGGTCGGCCTGCTCGATCTCCACCACGTACGGGGTGAGGCGGCGGGCCAGCGAGCCGTCCCAGGACGGGTCCGCCGTGCCGCCCACCAGCAGGAACGGCGCGGTGGCGCGACGCAGGCCGTCGACCACGTCGGGGACGTGCAGCAGCGGGGTCAGCCAGACGGCCGGCAGTCGGCGGTCGGCCGCGAGCGGCGTGGCCATCGAGCCGAGCGACTTGCCGACCAGCAGGTCCGTCGGCTCGGCGAGGGTCGGTGCGACCTGGCCGATCACCCACTCGACGGCCGGCCCCGGCCCCTCCCGGTCGGGGGCCAACCGCTCCGGCACCTCCCACGTGACGGCGTGCAGGGCGTAGCCGGCGCGGCGCAGCGCCTCGCCGACGTAGACGAAGAGCGGGAACCGGGTGTCGTAGCCCCGACCGGGGATGAGCACCACGCGCCTGTCCGCCATGCCGCCTCCCGATCGTCGCCCCACCCACCGTAGCGCCCGCCGCACCGACGGTGGGGGCGGAAATGTCACGACTGCGGCCGTCGGCGACGGTACCGTCGGCGGGATGTGGCCTCGGATCGGTGGACTGCGCACCCTCGCCCTCGGCGCCCCCGGTGAGCTGCGGACGCGGCTCAACACCCTGGTCCTCGCCGGAGTGAAGACGGCGACCGCCGGGCTGACCACCGAGTACGCCGAGGAGGGCGAGGAGCTGGAACACGCCGGCGAGCGGTTGGCCCTCGTCGACGACGAGGACGCGCTGGTCGGCGTCGTGGAGGTCACCGGCGTCGAGGTGGTCCGCTTCGCGGACGTGCCGTGGGACTTTGCCCGCTCCGAAGGGGAGGGTGACCGCTCCATCGAGGAGTGGCGCGCGGGCCACGCCGCCTACTGGGCGCGCGTGGGCACCCCTGTCACCGACGACAGCGAGGTTGTCTGCATCCGCTTCCGGCTGGTCTCCGGCGGCGACGGCGGGATCGCCACCGGGGACCTCGGCACCTGAGGGCGCGGCGGATCGACGCGTACGTCGGCCCGCCGCTACGACACCCAGGCCTCGCCCGTCAGGCGCGACGCAGCTCGGGTAGCAGACGGGTGGCGACGTCCACCAGGACGGCCTCGTCACCGGCGTACCAGCTGCTGGCCCGGGGCCAGTGGGTGACCACGTCGGTGAAGCCGAGGGTGGCGGCCCGGCCGACCTGCTCGGCGAAGAACTCGGCGCTGCGCAGCGAGAAGACCGGCGCGGAGTCGAGCGAGAGGTAGCGGTCCAGGGTGCCCGGGTCGCGCCCGGCCGCGGCGAGCGTCCCGTCCATCCGGGCGGCGGCCTCAGCCACCCCACCCCACCAGCTCTCCAGGTCGTCCGCGTCCGGGCCGGTGGTGATCCAGCCCTGGCCGAACCGTGCCGCCAGCCGCATCGACCGGGGCCCGTTGGCAGCCATCACGAACGGCACCCGGGGCGTCTGCACGCAGCCCGGGTTGTTGCGGGCGTCCACGGCGGAGAACCACTCCCCGCGCCAGGTGGTGCCGTCCTCGCGCAGGATGAGGTCGAGCAGCTCGGTGAACTCCGCGAACCGGTCCACCCGCTGCCGTGGCGGCAACGTCTCCCCGCCCAGTACGGCCGAGTCGAAGCCGATCCCGCCGGCACCGAGGCCGAGCAGCAGCCGCCCGTCGGAGACGTCGTCGAGCGCGGTGACCTGCCGGGCGAACGCCGCCGGATGACGGAAGTTCGGCGAGGCGACCAGCGTGCCGAGCCGGATCCGGGAGGTCACCGTCGCGGCGGCGGTCAGCGTGGCCACGGAGTCGAACCAGGGCCCGTCGACCAGGTCCCGCCAGCCCAGATGGTCGTACGTCCAGGCGTGGTCGAAGCCCCACTCGTCCGCCTGCCGCCAGCGGCGCCGCGAGTCGGACCAACGCTGGTCGGGAAGGATCACGATGCCAATCCGCATGATCGCCAGCCTAGAGCCGCCGCTGTCCGGAAGCGCGTCCGGAAGGGGTTGACCATATATCGATGATCTGAATATGGTGCCGACCGTGACCGCGATGCGTGAGCCGACCTTCCTGATCCTCACCGCGCTCGCCGGTGCCCCCCGGCACGGCTACGGCATCATCCGGGAGGTCACCGCTCTCTCCGCGCAGCGCGTCACCCTGCTGCCCGGCACCCTCTACGCCGCGTTGGACCGGTTGCACGCGCAGGGGCTCGTCGCGCCCGACCGCGAGGAGACCGTCGACGGTCGGCTCCGCCGCTACTACCGCCTCACCCCGGACGGGATCCGCGCCCTGGACGCCGAGACCGCCCGGCTGCGCCAGCTCGCCACCGCCGCCGAGACCCGTCTGCGCGCGCTGCGCCCCGGCACCGCCTGACCGCCCCCGTACCGATCGAGAGGACAGCCATGCCCACGACCGGCGACCGGCTCGCCCGCCGCTACCGACGGCTGCTGTTCTGCCATCCCCGCGCCTACCGGCGGGCCCGGGCCGACGAGATGGTCGGGGTCCTGCTGGACGCGGCGCCTCCGGGCCGCACCCGGCCCACGCCGCGCGAGGCCGTCAACCTGATCCGGCATGGCCTGCGCTGCCGGCTGGGACGACCAGCCAGCCGTACGGTCGGCGTCTGGGCCGCCCTCACCGCCGTCATCTGCGGCCTGTTCACCGCCGCCCTCGCCACCCGCGCCGCCTGGGAGACCTCTGCGCCGCTGCCCGACCGGGCCGAGACCGCCGCCGTCTTCACCGCCGTGCTGCCCGGTCACGACCTCGGTGACGTCGAGCTGGCACCGGCGCTCTTCACCTTCTACAGCCAGCCACTCACCGTGCGGGCGCTCGACAACCTGCTGCTCGGCGACGGCGGCGAATACCAGCAGAGCGAGGTCGTGGCCGGCACCGCCGGCGCACCCCGGATGTCCGCCGACGAGACGCTCGCGCTCGCGCAGCGGCGCCTGCGGGAGACCGGCTGGCAGGTGTACGCCCCGACGGTGCGCAGCGCCCTGGGCTGCGTCGACAAGACCTGCGCCCCGCTCGTCACGACCACCGACACCACCGTGCTCGCCCGACGCGGCGACACGGTCCTCCAGCTGCATGTGGCCGCCCCGCCGTCGCCCGACGGCGGCAACCTGTCGCTGACGCTGAGCCGGGCGGCTCCCCCGGCCGTGCTGCCGGCCGGGGTCGCGGGCGGACTGCTCGGCGCGGCCCTCGGCTGGCTGGTCTTCGGGTGGGCCAGCCGGCGCACCGAGGCGGCGCGCCGCACCCCGGGAACGGTCGGCGTCCTGCTCGGGGTCACCCTGTTCCTCTGGTGGGCGCCCGTCCTGCTGACCGCCCCCGACCTGCTCGGTCACCACCGCGCCCAGCCGCACCCCACCTGGCATCCGTTGTGGGAGTGGCTGGGTCAGCCGGCGGGTTCGCTGCTCTTCGTGGTGGGCGCGGCGAGCGCGCTGCTGACGCTGGCCCTGGCCGCCGCACCGCGGCGCGATCCACTGCCGACGGCCGCCGTCGGCTGACCGCCGTCCCCGGCACCCGGGCCGGCCGGACGGGTGCGGGGGTGGCGTTCAGGCCGGTGTCAGGATCAGCCAGCCGAAGCCGACGACGTCGCGGTAGCCGTCGAGGTACTCGTCGCGCCGCTGGTCGGCGAACGCGCGCGCCTGCGGTGTGCCGAGGCGTTCGATGCCCGCGCGCCAGTCGGACTCGAAGTCGTCCCACTCGGCGAGGGTGGACACGGCGACGTGCAGCGGCCGGAACCCCGCGTCCACGGCGAGCCGGGCCAGGGCCCCCAGGCCAGGCCGGTCGCCGAAGATCTCGCGCACCTGATCACCGGGGCTGGCCTGGTAGAAGCCGTCGGCGAAGAGCAGCTTGCCGCCGGGCGCGGTGAGGCGGTGCAACGCGGCGAGGGCGCGCGCCGCGTCCCCCCAGATGTGCCCCGCCCCGACGTTGACGACGAGGTCGGCGGGCCGGTCCCAGGTGGCGGCGTCCGCGCTGTGGAAGGTGACCCGGTCCGAGAGTCCCCGCTCCGTCGCGCGCAGCCGGGCCCCTGCGGCGTCACGCTCGATCCCGTCGCCGTCGATGCCGTGGACCTCACACAGCCGCAGCAGCAGCTCGCCGTTGCCGCAGCCCAGGTCCAGGGCTCGCCAGCCCGCCCCGGTGGGGGCCAGTCGCCGGACCAGGTCCGCCGCCCGCTGCTCGCCGAGCGGCGCGTTGAAGGTCAGGTTGGCCGCGGCGGCGGCCAGGTACGCATCGCGATCTTGGCCATCCATCGACACACCGTACGACAACAGCCGCCCGCCCATGAGACGCCAAGAGGCCCTGGCTGGGACCACAGTCCTGACCAGGGCCTTCGTACGTGGCGCGGGTGACGGGAATCGAACCCGCACTGTCAGCTTGGGAATCGCACAAGATCAGGATGCCGTACGGCGTTTCCCCAGGTCGGCGCGGTCTCTGGTGGCCTCGGTTGGCCTGGTTTTACCCCGGCTTATGGCCCGTGGATGGCCCGGCGCTACCCGTTCTCGAACGGCCCGTCGTGCCACCGGAAACCGGCCTCGTCGTCCTCGATGCTGAGCAGGAACTCGGCCACCTGACGGCCGTCCGGATGGGTCATGGTGAGGGCGGCCCGGATCTCGTCGTCGATCCGGATCATGGCCTCGTCGTCGCCTGCGTCGAGGGCGGCGTTCCGGGCGTCGAAGATCGGGCGCAGCGGCTCGAACCCTGGTAGCGGGCGGAACCGGCCGTACGTCCACGGGAAGTCGTGACTCTGCTCGTCGATCTCGCCGACCAGCTCGCCCCGGTGGTACAGCCGCCACACCCTGCCCGCGTCCACCGCGACAGCGTAGGCGGCGCTGGTGGGGTCAGATCCGGTCCGGGTGTGGGTGACTCAGGAGGACCGAGGGCAAGCCGGCGCAGCCGGCGCGGCAGCCGATCGCCAGAAGCTCGACGGCGGCCAGCCACCCTGGCGATCGTCACGGCCTGGTCCCGATCGTCGCTCTCTAGCCGATGCGGGCGCGGCAGCCCGTCGGCTGTCGGCGGCTTCCCGCCCCGGCGTCGCAGACGGCCGGGGCGGCTTGCCGCCGGACGGGTCACCGCGCCCGCACCGCGCGCAGCGCGGTGCCTTGGTGGGGTGGAGCTGGGCCGGCTGGACACGCCGATGGTCCGCGACTGGAGGGCGGAACTGCTCGGCAACGGCGTCTCGGTGAGCATGGCGGCCAAGGCGTACCGGCTGCTGCGCGCGGTGCTGATGACGGCGGTGAAGGAAGACCAGATCCTGACCCGGAACCCGTGCCGGATACCCGGTGCCGACCAGGAGAAGGCCGCGGAACGGCCGGTGCTCACACTCGCCCAACTCTTCAAGCTGGCCGATATCGTGCCGCCCCGGTACCGCGCCCTGGTCCTGGTGACGGCCTTCGGGTGCCTGCGCTGGGGCGAAGTGTCCGCGTTGCAGCGGCAGGACATCGACACTGCGGCCGGCACGATCCGGATCAGGCAGGCGTACACCGAACAGCGCGGGCTCGGCCTGGTGCTCGGGCCGCCGAAGTCGCGGGCCGGCCGGCGCACAGTGACCCTGCCCCCGGCGGTCGTCGAGGTCGTCCGTGACCACCTGGCGGCCGAGGTCGACGACGACCCGGACGCGTTCGTCTTCACCACCGAGAGTGGGCGCCCGATCTGGCGGGGCAACCTGAACAAGCTCATCGCATGGAAGGCAAGCGTGTCCCGGATCGGACAGCCGAACCTGCACTTCCACGATCTGCGGCACACGGGCAACACCCTCGCCGCCAGGACCGGGGCGAGCACCCGCGACCTGATGGCCCGGATGGGCCACGACTCGCCACAGGCCGCGTTGATCTACCAGCACGCGACCGCAGAAGCTGACCGCGCGATCGCCCAGGCCCTACACGAGGCGGTACGGACTGACCGCAAGAAGGCCAAGAAGGAGCAGGCCAAGGACAAGCGCAAGGACAAGGGCGGTATGAAGACCAAGGAGCGGGGCGGGAAGTGAAGCTAGTTGGCCGGTGGCTCCACCCACGGGGTGGCGCGGGCTTCGATCGGCCGGTAGGCCAGAGCGCGATCGACAACCTCGGTGGCGGTCAACTCCGGTGTGATCGTGAAGATCAGCTCGGAGAAGCCCGGATAGACGAGATCACGTTCGAGTCGGTCCAGCCAGTCGTTCAGCTCGACGTCGTCGGCATAGTCGAGCCGCATGATCCGCTCGACGAGGGCCACGGCCTCGTCCCGGGTTAGCTTCGCAGGCATGGCGACCTCCTCCGACCAGGGCTAATGGCACGCCAATGGCACGCCGCATGATCCTTGACCGTGGAACATCGAAGGCCCTGACCGGGACTGCCGTCCTGGCCAGGGCCTTCACGCTGGAGCGGGTGACGGGAATCGAACCCGCACTGTCAGCTTGGGAAGCTGATGTTCTGCCATTGAACTACACCCGCAGGCGGCACCACTGTACCTGAGTCGTCACGCCGGTGCACCCAGGCACCCCTCCGACGCAACCCGGCGCGGCGACCTTGGCAGCGAACGGCCCTTGGGGCGGGCTCAACTGGTGGTTGCAACGCCACCGCCGGGCCACTGCCTCGCCACCGGCCCACCGCACCGCCGCCCGCCACGCTCGCCGCGCCACCACCCCGGCGCAGCCCCGCCGGGCCGCAGCCCCGCCGCACCGCAGCCCCGCCGGACCGCCGCCCCGCCGGGCCGCAGCCCGTCCGCCGCGACCGCCCAGCCGCGTAGCCCGGCTGGCGCGGTCGGCACGCTCGGGTCCGAACCGGTACCGCGGGTCGCTTCCCATCGACGAAAGTTGCTCACGAAACACGTTCGCCAGGGAAAAGTTCCACGACGGAAACACATAGCCATTCTCAAATCCCTCGATCGGTTGTAACGTCTGCCCAACGTTTACAGCCAGGGCGTGACATACCTCCTGTCGCGCCGCCAGAAAGAGGTGGGCCCATGGGACTCCGTCCCAACCTGCTGACCCGGCGTACGGCCGGTGTCGCGTCGACGACCCTCGCGCTGCTGCTCAGCACCGCCGCGGTGGGCGTCGTCCCGGCCGCTTCGGCCTTCTCCGCCGCCCCCGGTGAGGTCTGCGTCGAGCCGGCCGACGTCCACTCGGATGCCCGCGTCAAGCACGGCGGCAAGGCCAAGCACGAGCCGAACGAGCTGACCCTCGCGGAGACCCGCGAGCGCGAGGCCGACATGGCCGCCGCGCTGAGCGAGCGGGCGCGGTTCCGCGCCGGCGCCGGCGCCTCCACGATGGCGGCCACCGTCACGATCCCCGTGGTGGTGCACGTGATCCAGGAGAACAGCACCCGGGCCGGCGGCAACATCCCCGACTCGATGATCAACTCGCAGATCAGCGTGCTGAACCAGTCGTTCAGCGGGGCGACCGGTGGCGCGGCCACCGCGTTCAGCTTCCAGCTCCAGAAGATCAACCGGGTGACGAACACATCCTGGTACCCGATCGTGCAGGGCTCCTCGGCGGAGCGGTCGATGAAGACCTCGCTGCGCGAGGGCGGCAAGAACACCCTCAACCTCTACCTGGGTGAGCTGAGCGACGACCTGCTCGGCTGGGCGACCTTCCCGGCCCGGAAGCTCAACACCATGGACGGCGTCGTCGTGCTGAGCGAGTCGCTGCCGGGCGGCACCGCCACCAACTACAACCAGGGCGACACGGGCACCCACGAGGTCGGCCACTGGCTGAACCTCTACCACACCTTCCAGGGCGGCTGCTCCGGCTCGGGTGACAGCGTCAGCGACACGCCGGCCGAGGCTTCGCCGGCCTACCAGTGCCCGACCGGGCGGGACACCTGCAGCACCGCGGGCACCGACCCGATCACCAACTTCATGGACTACACGTACGACTCCTGCATGTACCAGTTCACCGCCGGGCAGGCCAGCCGCATGCTGACCGCCTGGAACGCGTACCGCGCGGCATAGTCAAGCCGTACGACTCCACCGGTGCCGGCTCCGCTCGACGGGGCCGGCACCGGTGTGTGTGCGGCCGGTGGGCCGCGCCCGGGGGCGGGATGGTGGTCACGGTGCGGCGCCCCGGGTGGGAACGGTGCCGGGGCGCCGCACCGCGTCTCAGGCGGCCGGGCGGGCGGCGTGGCCGCCGACGCTTCCCGACCGGGTCTCGGGCAGCACGGCGGTGCCGACGGCAGCCGCGTGGGGGTCGAGCCACACCTGGACGGCGGGGCGGCCGTGCCACTCGCCGGCCCCGCCAGCGACACCGGACTCGCGGCGGGCCAGCATCGCCACGTCGACGGTGAACTCGAAGACCCGCCAGTCGACCTGGGGCGCGGCCCGGTGACTGCGGGCCAGCCGGGCGACCCGGGCCGGGTCGGTCACCGGCCGGGCGTGGCCGGCGACGTAGGCTTCGTCGTCGCTCTCCTCCGGCGGGAAGGAGTGCAGCGCGTAGCGACCGTCGCGCTCCAGGTCGCGCCGCTTGGGCGAGTCGACGACGAAGCAGAAGAGCCCCTCGTCGGTGATCACGGGGGAGACCGGGTGCACCCGGGGCCCGCCGTCGGCGCGGACGGTGGCCAGGTAGCCGAAGCCCGGCCCGTACTGCTGCATGAGGAGGCGGATCCCGTCGGCGAGGCGGGGCTCGTCGGCGGCGAATTCGGACCAGGAAGCCATGCCGGCATTCTATCGAACAATTGTACGAAGACGCACTCCGACACGCAGGTCACGCACGTCGCTCGCTAAGGTGTGCGGATGCTGCTCTCCGATCGCGACCTGGCCCGCGAGATCGAGGCGGGAACGCTCGCGCTGGAGCCGTTCGAGCCCGCGTTGGTGCAACCGTCCAGCATCGACGTACGCCTGGACAAGCTCTTCCGGGTCTTCAACAACCACCTCTACACCCACATCGACCCCGCCCAGCAGCAGGACGACCTCACGTCGATGGTCGAGGTGCCCGACGGCGAGCCCTACGTGCTGCATCCCGGCGAGTTCGTGCTCGCCTCGACGCTGGAGGTCATCTCGCTCGGCGACCAGCTCGCCGGCCGCCTGGAGGGGAAGAGCTCACTGGGCCGGCTCGGCCTGCTCACCCACTCCACGGCGGGCTTCATCGACCCGGGCTTCTCCGGCCACGTCACCCTGGAGCTGTCCAACGTGGCCAACCTGCCGATCACGCTCTGGCCGGGCATGAAGATCGGGCAACTCTGCATCTTCCGGCTCTCGTCGCCGGCGGAGCACCCGTACGGCTCGGTCGTCTACGGCTCGCGCTACCAGGGGCAGCGCGGGCCGACCCCGAGCCGCTCCTGGCAGCACTGGCGCACCTGGCCGACCCGCTGACCCGACCTGCGAGCGGGCGGAGGGCCCCCGCCGGGCGGGGACCCTCCGGGCACGTCAGCCGGGTCGGCCGTAGCTGTGGATCGGGCCGTCGTCGACCTTCTTCATCTTGATCGGCACCCCGGCGCGGGAGGCGTGCACCACCCAGCCCCCGCCGACGTACATGCCGACGTGGTGCAGGTCGCTGTAGTAGAAGACCAGGTCCCCCGGGCGCAGCTCGCTCCGGCTGACGGACGCGGTGACCCGGCGCTGCTGCGCGGCGTTGTGCGGCAGCGAGACCCCGGCCTTCGCCCAGGCGGCGAGCATCAGGCCGGAGCAGTCGTACGAGTTCGGCCCCTCGGCACCCCAGACGTAGGGCTTGCCGATCTGGGCACAGGCGAACTTCACGGCGGTACCGGCCGGGCCGCCGGGGTAGCCGGCCGGGCAGGGGGCGGGACGCAGCGGCCCGCCGCCGCCGTTGCCGTAGACCCGCAGCCGCAGCTTCTGCAACCGGTCGATCTCGGCGTTGATCTGCTTCTTCTTCGCCGCGAGCTGGGCCTCGGTGCGGCTGAGCTGGACGACCATCTCGTCCAGCGGCGCCTTCTTCGCGGCCAGTTGGTCGCGCAGCTCGGCGACCTGCCGCACGTCCTGCTGCTGGTGCTGGGCGAACCGGTCGAGCAGTTCGAGCTGCCCGACCATCTCGCTGGGCGAGCGGCTGCCCAGCAGGGCGTTGACGACGGAGACGTTCTCGCCCTTGTAGGCGCGGGCGGCCAGGGCGCCCACCTTCTCCATCGCCTCGTCGACCCGCTTCTCCAGCGGCCCGATCTGCGCGGCGAGCGCGTTCGCCTGCTTGCGTCTGGCGGCCAGGTCCTGTCGGGTGGCGTTGTGCCGCTCGATGATCGGTTCGAGCTTGTTCCAGTCCTCGTCGATCTGCCGCTCGATCTCGGCGACCGTCGGTTCGGCGTGGGCCGCCGTGGCGCCACCGGTCAGGACGACGGCGAACGCGGCGAGGGCGGCGAGGGCGGTGGTGCAGCGGTACCAGCGTGGGCGCGGCGCAGCCGTCGTCGGGTCGGTGCGGACCGACCGGGCCGACGGTGGCCGCGGGGCATGGTGTGCCACCGGGCTGCGTACTCCTTCTTCCGGACCGCCTACCGGGTTAGCTGACGGGTTCGGGCGGGAAGGGGACGCCCTACCGCAGGGGCTGCGGATTCACCCCGGGAACCTGGGTCCCCGGCTCGCTCGTGAGCGACTCGGCGGTGTCGGACCGCCACCGCCCGGGTTGGACGGATTGTCACCGGCCGACGAATGACCAGAGTAGAGACGGCCGTTATCGATCCGCAACCCTGCGGGCAGTGACACTCCGTACCCACCCGCGCCTGGCGAATCCGCAACCCGGAAGACGAAGATTTTCTTCCTTCTGAAGTGTCAGACAGAAAGGTATTGACCAAAGGCGGCGGGCGGGGCGAAGGTGGCCCCACCTTTGCCCGCCCGAACTGGGGGTCTGATGCACCTGTCAGCGACATCGAGGAGCAGACGCGTCCTGCTGGCCGCCGCCGTGGCCGCCGCCCTGACGGCGACGCCGCTCACCGCCGCCGGATCCGCCGCCGCAGCGACGCCGGTGACCGACCGGCAGCAGCAGTACGCCGCCGCGTCGGCCGAGTACGGCGTGCCGGAGAGCGTCCTGCTCGGGGTCTCCTACCTACAGTCCCGCTGGGACACCAACGCCGGCACGCCGAGCACCAGCGGCGGCTACGGACCGATGCACCTCACCGACGCCGAGCACGTCGCCGCCCTGTCCGGCGGCACCCACCACGACGAGGGCAGCGAGGACCCGCGCGGCGACGACTCCCGCCCGTCCCTGGCCGAGGCCAACGAGCCGCCGGCCGCCGCCCCGCCCGCCGAGGCGCTCCGGACGCTCGACGCCGCCGCGGAACTGACCGGCGCCAGCGAGGAGGCGCTGCGCACGGACGTCACGGCGAACATCCGGGGCGGCGCGGCGCTGCTGGCCGCGTACCAGAAGGAGATCGGCGCCCCGGTCGGTGCCGGCACCGACCCCGCGGCCTGGTACGGCGCGGTGGCCCGGTACTCGGGCGCGGACAGCGCCGACGCCGCGGCGGCCTTCGCCAACGAGGTGTACGCCACCATCGCCACCGGCGACAGCCGGCTGACCGACGACGGGCAGCGCGTCACGCTGGCCGGCAGCGCGGTCCAGCCGGACCGTTCCTGGCTGGACCGGCTGCGGCTGCGCAAGCTCGCCCGGCCCGACGGGCTGGAGTGCCCGGTCGACATCTCCTGCGAGTGGATCCCGGCGCCGTACCAGCAGTACGGGCCCGCCCTGGGCGACTACGGCAACCACGACCTGGCGAACCGGCCCACGCAGCAGAAGATCGAGTACATCGTCATCCACGACACCGAGGGCTACTTCGGCCCCAGCGTCAACCTGGTCAAGGACCCGAAGCGGGTGGGCTGGCACTACACCCTGCGCTCGGTCGACGGCCACATCGCCCAGCACATCAAGACCAAGGACGTCGGCTGGCACGCCGGCAACTGGTACGTGAACGCCAAGTCCATCGGCCTGGAGCACGAGGGCTTCGCCGGGCACGGCACCTGGTACACCGAGGCGATGTACCGCACCTCCGCCAAGCTGGTCCGTCACCTGGCGCGGCAGTACAACATCCCGCTGGACCGCAACCACATCATCGGCCACGACAACGTCCCCGGCACCGTCGCCGCGAACGTGCGCGGCATGCACTGGGACCCGGGACCGTACTGGGACTGGTCGCACTACTTCGACCTGCTGAAGGCGCCGTTCAAGTCGACCGGCACGCACCGGACCGGGCTGGTCACCATCGACCCCGACTTCGCCACCAACCAGCCGCCGTTCACCGGCTGCAACCGGCAGCCGCCGGGCGTGCCGAACCCGCCGCCGGCGGAGGCCCCCTGCCCGCTGCGCGGCTCCTCCGCGCTGTTCCTGCACAACGCGCCGAGCCACGACGCGCCGCTGGTCAACGACATCGCGTTGCGGCCCGACGGCACCCCCAACACCAAGTACGTCTCCGACCACGGCGCCCGCGTCTCGGCCGGCCAGACGTACGCGCTGGCGGAGGTCCAGGGCGACTGGACCGCGATCTGGTACCTCGGGCAGAAGGGGTGGTTCCACAACCCCGCCTCGAAGCCGACGGCGAAGTGGTCCGTCGGGTTCGTCGTGACCCCGAAGGCCGGTAAGGCCACCATCCCGGTGTACGGCCGGGCCTACCCGGAGCAGGCCGCGTACCCGGGGGGCGTGCCGTACCAGGCGATCTCGCCGTTGCAGTACACCCTGTCGGCCGGTGAGCGCTACGCCGTCGGCAACCTGCTCCCCGGCGAGTACTACCGGGCCGTCACGTTCGACGGCTCCGCCCCGGGTGACCGGACGGTCGTCCGCGGCGACAACAGGTACGTGCAGGTCCAGTTCGGTCACCGGATCATGTACGTCAACCTGGACGACGTGGACCTGGTGCCCTCCCCGCTGGGCGCGCCCCGCTGATCCACCCGTACGACGAAGGCCCCCGGTCGACTCCGACCGGGGGCCCTTCGTTGCGTGGATCAGCGGGCGCGCATCAGGGCCTGCGGAACCCGGCCACCGGCATCGTGTTGATGCTGGAGACGTTCACCGGCTTGCCGGCCCGGGGCGCGTGCACCATCTTGTCGTTGCCGAGATAGAGGCCGACGTGGTGCAGGTCACTGAAGAAGAAGACCAGGTCACCCGGGCGCGCCTCGGAGCGCGGGATGGCCTTGCCCTCGTTCCACTGCGCGCCCGTGAAGTGCGTCAGGTGGACCCCGGCGGCCTTGTAGGCGTACTGGGTCAGGCCGGAGCAGTCGAACGAGTTCGGACCGGTGGCACCCCAGACGTACGGGTCGCCGACCTGGGCGCAGGCGGTCCGGATCGCGATTCGGGCCTTCTCGCTGACCACCCCGTTGATGGTCGGGCAGTTCACGGTCTTGACCGTCGTCACCGGCATCGACGCCTCAAGCTTCTTGATGTCGGCGTCGATCTGCTTCTTCTTCGCCGCCAGGTCGTTCTGCTGCTTCGTCTGGGAGACGATCAGCGTGTCGAGCTTCTGCTTCTCCGCGTCGAACTTCTCGCGGACCTTCGTCACGCCCTCGAGCTGCTTGCGCTCCTGCGCGGCCAGCCGGTCCAGCAGCGTCAGCTGCTCGGTCAGCGTGTCAGGCTTGGCGCTGACCAGCAGCGCGCCGATCTCCTGCGAGGGGCCGGAGATGTAGTAACGGGAGGCGAGGGCACCGACCCGGTCCATCGCCAGCTCGGTCTCCAGCGCCAACGGCTGGATCTTCTTCTGCAGGTCCTCCGACTTCTTGCGGTTGACCTTCAGCTGCGCCCGCACCTTGTTGTACTGCTCGATGGTGGGTTCGAGCTGCCGCCACTTCTGGTCGATCGCGGCCTCGATCTCGTCGACCGAGGGCTCGGCGTGGGCGGGCGCGGCCAGCATGCCGGCGCCGACCGCCGCCGCGGCGATCAGGGTGAGCAGAAGGTGGGCGACCCTGCGCAGGCCACCCGGGCGAGCAGACCGTCCCGGTGCGTGACGATGAGGGGGCATGGTTGCCACCGGCACCGACTCCTTTTGCAACCCGGCCGCTTGGCGCCTCGCGCGAGGGAAGAGGGGCGAGACAGACGACCCACAGCGGCCGGTGCCCAACATTAGGGAAGGCCGGCAGCGGAATCAAGGTGACCGGGGGCCACTTCACGCCTGCGCAACCGCTTGCGTACCAAGGGTATCGGCCCAGGAGATCAACGATCCCAGTCGATGCGGCACCGGGCCGGACCACGCCGAGGGGCGGCGGCACCGGAAGGGTGCCGCCGCCCCTCGGGCGTCACAGGGGGTACGCGTCAGCCGGCGACCGGCAGCCGCTCGGTGTCGGTGCCGCCCGGCGCCTGCTCGGGCTTGACCGACCGGAGCAGCACGCTGGCCACGTCGACGACCTCGACCTGCTCGCCGGCCTCCTTGCCGTTCACCCCGTCGTTGAGCATCGTCGAGCAGAACGGGCAGCCGACGGCGACCGTCTTCGCCCCGGTGGACATGGCCTCCTCGACCCGGTCCACGTTGATCCGCTTGCCGATCTTCTCCTCCATCCACATCCGGGCGCCGCCGGCGCCGCAGCAGAAGGAGCGCTCGCTGTTGCGGGGCATCTCGGTGAGTTCACCGGAGATCGCGGACCCCAGCACCTCGCGCGGCGGGGCGAAGACCCGGTTGTGCCGGCCCAGGTAGCAGGGGTCGTGGTAGGTCACGCCGCCGTCGACCGGCTGCACCGGGGTGAGCTTGCCGGTGGCGACCAGGTGCGCCAGGAGCTGGGTGTGGTGGACCACCTCGAACTCGCCGCCGAGCTGGCCGTACTCGTTGCCCAGGGTGTTGAAGCAGTGCGGACAGGTGGCGACGATCTTCCGCTTGCCCTTCTCCCGGCCCTCGAACGCCTCGTTGAGGGTCTCGACGTTCTGCTGGGCGAGCATCTGGAAGATGAACTCGTTGCCGATGCGCCGGGCCGGGTCGCCGGAGCAGGTCTCGCCCTCACCGAGGATCGCGAACTTCACGCCCGCCTCGTTGAGCAGCGTGGCGACCGCCCGGGTGGTCTTCTTGGCCCGGTCCTCGAACGCGCCGGCGCAGCCGACCCAGAAGAGGTACTCGAAGTCGTCGACCTCGCCGACCCTCGGCACCTCGAAGTCCAGGCCCTTGGTCCAGTCCTCGCGGGTGTTCTGCGGGGCGCCCCACGGGTTGCCCCGGTTCTCCAGGTTGCGCAGCATGACGCCGGCCTCCGACGGGAAGCTCGACTCGATGAGCACCTGGTAGCGGCGCATGTCGACGATGTGGTCGACGTGCTCGATGTCGACCGGGCACTGCTCGACGCAGGCACCGCAGGTGGTGCATGACCAGAGCACGTCCGGGTCGATGACGCCGCCGTCCTCGGCGGTGCCGATCAGCGGCTTCTCGGCCTCGGCGAGCGCCAGCACGTCCACGTGGGCGAGCTGGGCGGCGGTGGCCTTCTCCTCGCCGGTCAGGTCCTTGCCGCCGCCGGCCAGCAGGTACGGCGCCTTGGCGTACGCGTGGTCGCGCAGGCTCAGCACCAGCAGCTTCGGCGACAGCGGCTTGCCCGTGTTCCACGCCGGGCACTGCGACTGGCAGCGGCCGCACTCGGTGCACGTGCTGAAGTCCAGCAGGCCCTTCCAGGTGAACTGCTCGACCTGGGCGACACCGAACTGGTCCTTCTCGGGGTCGGCCTCCTCGAAGTCCAGCGGCTTGCCCTGGCTCGTCATGGGCCGCAGGGGGCCGAGGCCGGAGACGTTCGCGCCCGGGTCGCGCTTGAAGAAGATGTTGAAGAAGGCCAGGAAGCGGTGCCAGGCGACGCCCATGGTGACGTTCAGCGAGATCACGATGAGCCAGGTCATCGAGATTATGATCTTGATGAGCGCGGCGACGCTGACGCCGGCCGCCCAGTTCGGCAGCAGGCCGCCGATGGCGTGGCTGAGCGGGGCGGCCCAGACCGGGTACTCGAAGTGGTCGGTGGCGACCTTGAAGCCCCGGATCACGAAGCCCATGATCAGTACGGCGAGGATGATGCCCTCGACGAAGTAGCCCTGCCACATGGTCGAGCCGGTGAACCGGGACCTCCCGCCGGGCCGGGTGGGCCGGTTGCGGAGCCGGATCGCGATCAGCACCAGGATGCTGACGATGCCGAGGATCGCGAGCCACTCGGTGACCAGGCCGTAGAGCGCCCAGCCGCCGACCAGCGGCAGCCCGCCCGTCGGCGTGACGACCTCGAAGTACGCCTCCAGCACCAGCAGCGACAGGACGATGAAGCCGACCATCACGAACCAGTGCGCCGCGCCCACCACGCTCCAGCGCAGCATGCGGGTGTGGCCGGCGGTCTCGGCCAGCATGGTCTTCGTACGGGTGCCCTTGTCCCCGAAGCGGGTCGCATCCGGCTGACCCAGCCGGATGACAGCCACCATCTTCATGACCGCGCGTGCCGCAAGCCACACCGCCACGGCGGTGATGGCGAACGCGAGGATCGTGGTGACGATCTGGACGCTGCCCATCGAGTTGGCCTCCCCGGTCTGCTGCCTGTCGAGCGGCTCGGCGACCGGGGGCCGGGTCAGGGCGCGATCGGCGAGCCGCAGCTGCCACACCCTCGACCGGGCCGGTCGATGACCTCGCTCCGCTCGGTCATTCAGTGCAGCCTACGCGCAAGGTTACCCAGGAGTAACGTGAGTCATCTCGCACTCGGCCACGCCGCCCTGCGCACACCATAGGGCGCGCGCACCGCAACCGCCGGGCAGGGCTCCACCGAGTGAGATGGATAGCTCCGGCACCGACCCACCGCGCCGTGCGACCTGACCCCGTCACCCGGAGCCCCGGCGCCGTCGACGGCGGGGCCGAGCGCGTGGCCGTTCCACGTCGGGCGCGGGGCCGACGACTGCCCGCGCCCGGGACCCCCGCCGCCGACCTGACGGCGGGGTGCGGCGCTCAGCGCCAGCGCGAGAGCAGGATCAGGGAGGCGACCATCGCGCCGAAGCCCACCGCGAGGTTCCAGTAGCCCCACGACATGACCGGGTATTCCTGCTCGGAGAGGTAGTAGACCACCAGCCAGCCGATGCCGACGACGATCAGGGCGACCGCAAGGGCCGGCAACCAGATCGGGCTAGGCTTGCGCGTCGCCGCCGTCGCCGTCGGGCGGACGTCCGTCGGCGGGGTGTACACCTTCTTCTTGCGGACCTGAGACTTGGGCACGACGCTCTCCAGAGGGGTTACGACCTCGTCCGGCCTGACAACCGGGCGCGGGGGCGACGGTCCATGGCCAATAATGTTCGACAGCTAGCGTAGTCCGGAAGGCCCGCCCAATCCACGAATGGGGCGAGGCCGGTGCACGGAGTGACCGAAAAAGGCGGGACTGTACGGGTCGCCGCGGGGGCCCGCGCCTCCGCGGACCGACTCAGACGACGGGGAAGGAAGGCTCGGTGGAGTACACATCCGGCGCGGCCTCCTGGCAGAAGGTGCTCCGGCGGGCGGTCGCCGGGCTGCTGCCTCGGCGCCCACGGCAGCGACGACCTGGCTGGTCGATCGGCGTGCCGCTGATCGCCGCCGCGGCCGGACTGCTCTTCACCACCACGGCCACCACCGCCGGCGGCACCGCCCTGCGCGAGGACCGCCGCCCCCAGCTCAACCAGTTGATCGAGGACCGGCGCGCGGAGGTGGCGGCCAGCGAACAGCGGGCGGCCGACCTGCGCGCCGAGGTGGAAGGCCGCACGAACGCGCTGGCCAGCTCCGACGGCCCGATCAGGGAACAGCAGAACAGGGCCGCTGCCAGCCGGGCGGGCGCCGGCTTCACCGCGCTCGCCGGGCCCGGGGTGACGGTGGAGCTCGACGACGCACCCCGGCGCAACGACGGCACGCTGCCGCCCGGTGCCACCAACGACGACCTGGTCGTCCACCAGGGCGACGTGCAGGCGGTGGTGAACGCTCTCTGGGCGGGCGGCGCCGAGGCCATGTCCATCATGAACGTCCGCGTGCTGTCGACCAGCGCGGTACGCTGCGTGGGTAACACCCTGCTGCTACACGGGCGGGTGTACTCCCCACCATTCAAGATCGTAGCAATCGGCGATCCCGCTGCCCTGCGGCAGGCCCTCGCCGACTCTCAGGGAGTCCGGTTGTTCAGGGACCTGGTCGACGACTACAAGCTCGGCTACAAGGAGACTGTCTCCACGGTCACCGTGCCGGCGTTCGAGGACTCGACCACACTGCGCTCGGCGACGGTACCCCGGTGAGTCGCGTACCGGACGACCGGCCCGGGGAGCGCGACGGCCGCCACCTCGACCAGGGTGACGGGCCGACCGCCTTCCTACCCAGGGTCGACCGGCCCGGACCCGCCCCGACCGGCGCCTGGCCGGAACCCACGCTTCCGCCCCGTTCCCCGGCCCCCCGCCCGCCGCACGGGCCGGACCCGACCGGCGGCGACCCTCGCGCGCCCGCCGCCCCCTCCGCCGGATGGTCGCGCGACCCCGGCCGCCCGGCACCGGAGCCGTCCCGTCCCGCGAACCCGAGCTGGTTCCCGCCGAGCGCCGACCAGACCCGCTCCGCAACCAGTTCCGCCCGGCCCGCCCAGCCCGGCCGCCCGGGCCCCGTCGACTTCGACTGGCATGGCGGCGGCTCCCGCCAACGCGGCCCTGCGGGGTTCGACGGCGCGGACTCGGCCGACTTCCGCCGCCCGGGTCCGGCCGATCCGGGCCCGCCCGCCGGGCCCGGTGCCGGCGGACTGCCGTGGTCCGGCGCCGGACCGGTACGGCCGGCCGCTCCGCCACACTCCACCCCGCCGCACTTCACCCCGCCGCACTTCACCCCGCCGTCCGACGACTTCGGGCGGCCGAACGCAGCCGGGGCCGGTGGCGGGCAGCACCCACTCCGCCCGCCGGTCGATCGAGCAGCCGCCCGGGAAGGCCAGCAGGCCGGCGACGCGCCGACCGCCTTCATCCCCAAGGTGGGCGCGTCGACCACCGGCCCGTCGACCCCGACGTCCCCGGCCGGTCCGGCCCCCGAGGCCGACCCCGGGGCCACCGCCCTGATCCCGGCCGTTCCCGGGCGTACGCCGACCGCCTCCGCCGCCCTCGTCGAGTCGACCGCCCTGATGGGCGCGGTGCCCCGGCCGCCGAAGACGGACGAGCCCGAGGGCTCCGCCGCTCCCGCCGAGCAGCCCCGCCCACGGCGGGGCGAGCGGGTGGTCCAGCTCCGCCCCGAGCAGACCGGCGAGGGTTACAAGAGCGTCTACTCGGAGCTCACCCGGCCGTCGCTGGGCTCCCGGCTGCGCACCGGCGTCCGGATCAGCGGCGAACTGCTGATCACCTTCGGCCTGGTGGTGCTGCTCTTCGCCGGCTACGAGGTCTGGGGCAAGTCGGCGATCGTCGACGCCCACCAGAGCGACCTCAGCCAGCAGCTGGCGCAGGCGTGGGGCCCCGAAGGCGACCCGACCGTCGCGCCGTCGGCGAGCGCGTCCGCCAAGCCGAAGCCACCCGTGCAGGGCAAGCCCATGGCCGGGCTCTACATCCCCAAGCTCGACAAGAACTGGGTCGTCGTCGAGGGCGTCACCCAGAAGGACATCCGGTACGCCCCGGGCCACTACCCGTCCAGCGCCCTGCCGGGCCAGCTCGGCAACTTCTCCGTCGCCGGGCACCGCAACCGCGCCACCTTCTGGCGGCTAGACGAGCTGGACGACGGCGACATCATCGTGGTGGAGGGCAAGACCGACTGGCACGTCTACAAGGTGACCCAGAGCCGGATCGTCAAGCCCACCCAGGTCGAGGTGGTGGCGCCCGTACCGGGTAAGCCCGGGCAGAAGCCGACCAAGGCGATGCTCACCCTGACCACCTGCAACCCGAAGTTCGACAACTACCAACGCCTGATCATCCATGCCGAGCTGGCGCGCAGCCAGCCCAAGTCGGCGGGGCGCCCGGCGGAGCTGGGGGCCTGACGATGTACGGCTGGATCTGGCGCAAGCTGCCCTTCGGGCTGCCCGGCAAGCTCGTCGGCAGCCTGCTGATCGCCAGCGCGATGGTGGCCCTGCTCTGGTACGTGGTCTTCCCGTGGGCCGAGCCGCTGCTGCCCTTCGACGACGTGCAGGTCACCCAGGATTCCGGCAACCCCGGCGGCGACGCGGTGCCCGGCGGCGAGGAGGGCGAGGACGCCCCGGCCGGAGACGATCACGACCTGCCGTACGACACCGACCAGAACAACACCCCGCCTGCCTCCCCGGACGAGTGAGCCCCTGATGCGTGTCCTGGTGATCGACAACTACGACTCGTTCGTCTTCAACCTCGTGCAGTACCTCGGCCAGCTCGGGGTGGACTGCGAGGTCCGGCGCAACGACGAGATCGAGGTCGCGGAGGTGGGCAGGGTCGGCGCGGCCGGGGTCCTGCTCTCGCCCGGCCCCGGCAGCCCCGACCGCGCCGGCATCTGCCTCGACGTCATCCGCGCGTACGCGGGCGAGCTGCCGATCTTCGGCGTCTGCCTGGGGCACCAGGCGATCGGCGAGGCCTTCGGCGCCACCGTGACCCGCGCCCCCGAGCTGCTGCACGGCAAGACCTCCGAGGTACGCCACCACGACGTCGGAGTGCTCGCCGGCCTGCCGGACCCGTTCACCGCGACCCGCTACCACTCGCTCGCCGTACTGCCCGAGACGCTGCCCGAGGAGCTGGAGGTCACCGGCTGGACGGGTTCCGGGGTCGTGATGGCGATGCGACACCGTACGCTGCCGATCGAGGGCGTCCAGTTCCACCCGGAGTCGGTGCTGACCGAGGGTGGCCACCTGATGCTGGCGAACTGGCTCGCCGCCTGTGGTCACCCGGAGGCGCTGGAGCGGGCCCCGGCGCTGGCCGCCGAGGTGGACGCGCGCCGTCGCGCCGCCTTCGTCACCGCCTGAGCGGAAGGTCTGGCTGCCCGACGCGAGTTCTGCTCGCCGACGCGAAATCGTGCCGACGCGAGGCCCGCCGGATGGTTTCCGCACGCGGCGCGATCCCTCTGCCGGGGGCGTAGCCGCCGGGTCAGTTCTTCAGCGCGTCCTGGAGCGCCGGGTCGGCGGGCGAGCGGACCGCCGGCGGCCTGCCTCGGAGCGCGTCCCATGCCGCCTTGCCGCTGGCGAAGTAGTCCCGGACCGCCTTGCCGACGAGCAGGGCGGGCCCGCAGCCGGGGCAGCGTGCGGCCACGCCGTCGACGTCGAGGCCGAGGTGCCGGCAGAGCGTCACCGCGCGGGAGAGGTGGTAGGACTGGGTCACGATCAGGGCACGCTCGACGCCGTACACGTCGCGTGCCCGGGCGCAGGTGTCGTGGGTGTCGAGGCCGAACGGGTCGGCCACCACGCGGCGCGGATCGACACCGAGCCGCTCGGTCAGGTGGGCGGTCATCGCCGTCGGCTCGTCGCCGGACGTACCACCCCCGTCGCCCGACACGAGGACCACCCGGGCCCGCCCGCTGTCCACCAGCGCGGCGGCGGTCTCCAGCCGGCCGGTGAGCCGGTCACCCGGTTGACGGCCGTCCGCCGCCACGGCGGTGCCCAGGACGATCACGACGTCGGCAGCCGGGGCGTCGGCCTCGCCGTACAGGTGGCCGCGGGCGGCGGTCGTCGTCCAGAGCCAGGGAAGGCTGGCCAGGAGCAGCGCCACCAGGCTTAGCACCGTCGCACGGATCAGGCGTCGCCGCCACCGGCTCCCCCGGCCCGCCGTGCCTGTCGCCGGCCGTCCTTCGTCGTCGACACCCGGAAAGTGCCGCCCGGCGGCAACAGAAGGGCCCTGCCCGGCGGCGTCCGCAGGGCAGGGCCCAGCAGGCTCCCCCGCGCTCACCAACGCGTCAGCGCTCGGGCAGCCGGATCGGCGGAGTCGTCGGCAGCGGGAAGCCTCCACCGCCACCACCGTCGCCGGGGGTGGTCGGCGTGGTACCGGGCGTCGGGCTCGTCGAGTCGGTGGGCGTCGGCTCGGCCTTCGGCACGGTGACCACGATCGTCACGGTCTTGCCCCTCGCGAGGTCGTTGCCCGCCCGCGGGGTCTGCGAGGTGACCTGGCCAGCTTCCTCCGGCGGCACCTCCCGGCCCTGCTTGACGTCGACCCTGTAGCCCGCCTCGTCCAGCTCCTCCCTGGCGTCGTCCTCGCTGGAGCCGACCACGTTGGGCACCTTGCCGACATTGCCCTTGGAGACGGTGACGACAACCTGGCTGTTCTCGGGCACCCGCGTACCGGAGGCCGGGGACACCTCCAGGACGATGCCCTCCTGCTGCGGGCTGTCCTTCGACTCCTTCTTGACCTTGAGGCCCTCGCTCTTGAGCCGCTCCTCCACGTTCTCGAAGGTCGAGCCCACGAGGCCCGTCGGGATGACCTTGGTAGATGGTCCAGCACAGACCTGGACGACGACCTCGCCGTTGGGCTCCAGGGAGGAGTTGCCAGCCGGGGTCTGGTTGACCACCTCCCCCTTCTTGCAGGTGCTGTTCGTGACCGGCTCGCCCTCCTTGGGCACCAGGTTGGCCTGCTGGATCCGGGCGAACGCCTCCTGCTGGGTCAGGCCGGTCACCGTGGGGACCGTGGTCTGCTCGTCGCCGCGCTGGCTAAGCAGGGCGGCGACGAGGGCGATGACCGCGAGGACGCCCACGGCGGCGAAGGTCGCGATCAGCCAGGAGGACGCCTTACGCCGGCGCGGGTCACCGACCCGGGCCGGCATCTGCCGGGTCTGCGGGGCACCGGGGGCGCCTCCGTAGCCGGCGGCGGCCGGGGCGAGCTGCGCCGTCTCCTCCTGCGGCAGCACCGGGGTCGCCATCACCGGGCGGCCGGCAGCCGCGCGGAGCAGGTCGGCCCGCATCTCGCCGGCGCTCTGGTAGCGGTTGAGGGGGTTCTTCGACAGCGCCTTGAGCACGATCGCGTCAACGGCGGGGTTGACGTCCGGGTTGATGTCGCTCGGGGTCGGGGGCGTTTCCCGTACGTGCTGGTAGGCCACGCTGACCGGGCTGTCGCCGACGAACGGCGGATGCCCGCAGACCAGCTCGAAGAGCACGCAGCCCGCGGCGTAGACGTCGGAGCGGGCGTCGACCGCCTCGCCGCGCGCCTGCTCGGGCGAGAGGTACTGCGCCGTACCGATGACCGCGCTGGTCTGGGTCATGGTGGTGGCGCCGCTGGCCAGCGCCCGCGCGATGCCGAAGTCCATCACCTTGACCTGACCGGTCTGGGTGAGCATCACGTTGCCGGGCTTGATGTCGCGGTGGATGATGCCGTGCCGGTGGCTGAACTCCAGGGCCGCGCACATGTCGGCGCAGATCTCCAGCGCCCGGCGCGGCTGGAGCCGCCCCTCGACGCCCAGCACCTCCTTGAGGGTCCGCCCGTTGACGAACTCCATGACGATGAACGGCAGGGTCTCGCCGGTCGGCGCGGTCTCCTCGCCGGTGTCGTAGACGGCGACGATCGCCGGGTGGTTGAGGGACGCGGCGTTCTGCGCCTCCCGGCGGAACCGCATCTGGAAGGTGGCGTCCCGGGCGAGGTCGGTCCGGAGCATCTTGATCGCGACGTCCCGACCGAGCCGGAGATCACGCCCGCGGTGCACCTCGGCCATGCCGCCGTAGCCGAGCAGCTCGCCGACCTGGTACCTGCCACCGAGCAGGCGGGCCTGCGCTGTCATCGCGTCTGTCGTCCTTCGCTCGTCGTCTCGTCGCCGCCCGACCGGGGCAGTTCCTGTCGACGGTACGACGTTCCGGTCGGATCGTCGCGTCCGTCGGGCCACAGCGCGCCGGACGTCACCGCCCGCGGCATGGCCGCACCCGACTTCGTGCTCTCCCGCAGGTAGTAGGAAATCACGCCGGAGCAGACAAGGACCAGTACGGCCACGAGGATGGCGAGGAACACCATCCCTGGCCGGGACCGCTGTCCGCCCGGTTGATGCACCTGTGGGACGGCGTGTCCCGCGTACGGCATCGGTCGGGCCGGTTGCACGGGCGCCGCGCCGCGCGGGTAGCCGGGCGGCGCCATCTGCGGGTGCTGGACCGGCGCGGCGGGCGCGACCGAGGTGGGCCGGTGCGGCGCCACCGGCGGGCGGTGGACCGTCATGGGCGGACGCGGCGGCTGCGCGGTGACGGGCGGTCGGTGGGGCGACACCGGCGGACGCGGCGGCGGCACCTGGGCGCGACCGGGCGGGGCAGCCGGCGACGCCGGTGCGGCGGAGATGGGCTGGCCGGCGGCCCGGGCCTGCTGGGAGAGCTGGGCCTTCAACTGACGGGCCACCCCGGCCAGGGCGGCGGCGCTCGGCCAGCGGGCCCCCGGATCCTTCGCCAACGCCCGCTCCACCACCGAACGGACCTGCGGTGGAATGTCGGCGGGCAGCGGCCGGGGCGCCTCGCGGACGTGCCGCATGGCGATCTCGAGAGGATTGTCGCCCTCGAACGGGCGGCGGCCGGCGAGGCACTGGTAGGCCACCACGCCGAGCGCGTAGACGTCGGACGCGGGCGTGGCGACACCGCCGGTGGCCTGCTCGGGGGAGATGTACGAGGCGGTGCCGAGCACCGAACCGGCTGCGGTGAGCTGGGCGACCAGCTCCGAGCGCGCGATGCCGAAGTCGGTGAGCACCAGCGTGCCGTTGGGGCGTACGAGGAGGTTTCCGGGCTTCACGTCCCGGTGCACGATGCCCTTCACGTGCGCGGCGTGCAGCGCGTCGGCGGCTTGGGCGACGAGCGCCATCGTGCGGGCCGGGGTGAGCCGGCCGACCCGGGCCAGGGTGGCCGACAGCGCGTCGCCCTCGACGTACTCCATGACCAGGAAGGCGATCTGCTGGTCGTTACCGAAGTCGTAGACGTCGACGACGCCGGGGTGGTTGATCGTGGCCATGGTGCGGGCCTCGCCGCGGAAGCGCTCGGCGAAGTCCGGGTCGTCGAGCAGTGCCGGGAGCAGGCTCTTGACGGCGACCGTACGGCCGAGCACCTGGTCGGTGCCGCGCCAGACGTCGCCCATGCCGCCGCTGGCGATCCGCTCGTCCAGGCGGTAGCGGTTGCCGAGCTGCACCCCGGGGCTCAGCATGTCAGCGGCCTCCGGGGTCGGCGATGGCGGCGCGCATGATCTGCCCGGCGATCCGGGCCGCCTCGGCGCTGCCCCCGGGGCCGGCCTGCTCCAGCACCACGCAGACCGCGGAGACCGGAGTGCCGTTCTTGTCCAGGGCGAAGCCGATGAACCAGCCGTGGTCGGGCCGGTCCGGCGCGGACTGGGCGGTACCGGTCTTGCCGCCGACCGTGTAGCCGTTGATCCGCGCGTTGCCGCCCGTGCCGTTCTTGACCACGCTGACCATCATGTCCCGCAGGTCGCTGGCGACCTGACCGCTGACCGGCTGCCGCAGCTCCTTGGGCTTGGCCGTGTAGTAGCTGGTGGTGCGGTCCGGGGCGAGCAGCTGGCGGACCAGGTACGGCCGCATCTGGCTGCCGTCGTTGGCGACCGCCGCGGCGATCATGGCCCCCTGCAGCGGGGTCATCCGCACGTTGTTCTGGCCGATCGAGGACTGGGCCAACGCGGCCGGGTCGGTGCTGCCGTCCGGGTTCTGCATGTCGCCGGTCCGGCTGGCCGCCACCGGGTGGCCGGCCTCGTTGAGGTGGCCGACGGTGAGATCCTCCTGCTCGAAGCCGAACTGCCGGGCCTTCTCCTTGATCTTGTCCGCGCCGAGTCGTACGCCCATCTGCGCGAAGCCCGTGTTGCACGACTCGGTCACCGCGTTCATCAGGGTGACCTCGTCCTCGGGGCAGATCGAGGGCGCCGCGTTGCGGATCGGGGTGCCCGAGGTCGGCGGGGTGTAGCTGGACCCGGCCGGGATGTTCGTGTCCTGGCCGACGCCGTTCTCCAGCGCCGCGGCGGCAACCACGATCTTGAAGGTGGAGCCCGGGGGGAGCACCTCGCCGAGGGCCCGGTTCTTCAGCGGGCCCGCCGGGTCCTGCTCCAGCTTGTTGTACGCGGCCGTCGCCTCGTTGGTGCTGTGGCTGACCAGCGGGTTGGGGTCGAAGCTGGGCATCGAGACCAGCGCCTGCACCGCCCCGGTACGCGGATCGATGGCGATCGCCGCCCCCTTGGACGCGTCGACGCGGTTGTTCCGCAACTGCTCGTAGGCCACGTCCTGGGCCCGCTTGGAGACGGTGAGCAGCACGTTGCCGCCGCCGGTCTGGTCGCCGGTGAACATGTCCTTGACCCGGTTGGCGATCAACTGGTCGCTGGTGCCGGCCAGGAAGTCGTTCTCGAACTTCTCGATGCCGGTCTCGCCGAGGTTGACCGGCTTGTAGCCGAGCACGTGCGCGTACCTCGCCCCGCCGGGGTAGGCACGCTGGAACTTCAGCTCGCCGTCGGTCTCCTTGCTGAGCGCGAACGCGGTGCCGCCGGCCTCGATGTTGCCGCGCTTGCGGTCGTACTCGGCGACCTGGACCCGACCGTTGTAGTCGCTGGTGCGGTACTCGTCGGCCTTGTAGGCCTGGATCCAGTTCAGGTTCGCGAAGAGCAGGCCGAAGAGAACCATGACGACAATGCCGACGCGGCGCAGGGGTGCGTTCACGGCCTGATCACCTCCGTGGGTGCACCGTGCAGTTGCTCCGGCGGGCCGCCGGACGGTCGGGCCGCCTTGCCGCCAACGCCGGTGACGGGCCGGCGGGCGCCGTCCGAGATCCGGAGCAGGACCGCGATGAGCAGCCAGTTCGCCATCAGCGAGGAACCGCCGGCGGAGAGGAACGGGGTGGTCTGGCCGGTCAGCGGGATGAGCTTGCTGATCCCACCGACGATCACGAAGACCTGGAGCCCGAGGGTGAAGGCCAGGCCGCCGGCCAGCAGCTTGCCGAACGAGTCGCGCACCGCCAGCGCCGCCCGCAGCCCCCGCTCGACGATCAGCAGGTAGACCACGAGCAGCGCGGACAGGCCGAAGAGCCCGATCTCCTCGCCGATGCCGGCGAAGATGAAGTCGTTCTGCACCTCGGGCAGCAGGCCGGGCTGGCCGCCGCCCGGGCCCGCGCCGAACAGGCCGCCCGTGCCGAGCGCGAGCAGCCCCTGCACGAGCTGGTAGCCGTCCTCGTAGGGGTCCGCGAACGGATCCAGCCAGATCTGGGCGCGCAGGTAGAAGTTGGCGAACGGTCCGCCGACCAGATCGCCGAGGACGTACGCCAGGTAGACGCCGCCGAAGAAGAGCACCAGACCGATGAGCAGCCAACTGACCCGTTCGGTGGCGATGTAGAGCGTCACCACGAACATGCCGAAGTAGAGCAGCGAGGTGCCCAGGTCCTTCTCGAAGACGAGGACCAGGACGCTGATCAGCCAGACCACGACCACCGGGCCGAGGTCGCGCCCACGGGGGAAGTCGATGCCGAGGAACCGGCGGCTCGCCAGCGACAGCACCTCGCGCTTGCGCACCAGGTAGTAGGAGAAGAAGACCAGCAGGGCCAGCTTGGCGAACTCGCCGGGCTGGATCGAGAAGCCCCCGACCCGGATCCACAGCTTCGCGCCGTTGATCTCGGAGAAGCGCCCGGGCAGCACGGCGGGGATCATCACCAGCACGATCCCGGCCAGCCCCAGGGTGAACGCGTAGCGGGACACCGAGCGGTGGTCGCGCAGGAGGGCGAGCAGGCCGGCGGCGAGGATGACCGAGGCGAGCGTCCAGGCCAACTGCCGGCCGCCCGTACCGGCGAAGATGGCCAGGTCCTCCCGCTCGGCCGGGGCCGCGTTGCCCAGGTCGAGCCGGCGCAGGAAGCCCACCCCGATCCCGTTGAGCAGGGCGACCGCCGGCAGCAGGGCCGGGTCGGCGAAGGGCGCCAGGAACCGGATCACCAGGTGCAGGCCGAGGAAGACCGCCGTGAGCGCGGCGGCCGGCATCCAGAAGTCGGCCGTGACCGTGTCGAGCACCTTCGCCTCGACCATCGCCCCGTACGCGGCCACCAGCACCATGGCCACCAGCAGCAGCGACAGCTCGGCGTTGCGCCGGGACCGGGCCAGGCGTACGCCGGGTTGCTCGCCCACGGTTGCGGGCGAGGATGCCGGAATGGCCGCTGCGGTCACGGAACGTCCTCGGATCGAGCCGCGCCTACTCCGGCGACCGGCACGCGGCGGGATCGAGCGCCGGCGAGTCGGTGTCGGAGGGCGGGGCGTCGGGCGTGGTGGTCGGCGCGGCCGGCGTGCTCGGCCGGCCGCTGACCGGCGCGCTCGCACTCGCGCTGACGGTCGGAGCGGGCGACACCGGGCCGGTGGTCGGTGTCGGGTCGGTGGTGGTGGCCACGGCGCTCGGGCTCGGCGGGCAGACGGGCTTGAGGTTCGGGTTCGACGGGTCGTCGCTGGTCAGTTCGGCCAGTCGGCGCTCGGCGTCGGGCTCGCTCTTGGCCGGGATGCCCTGCTTGACCTGTTCCTGGGCGGCCAGCGTCAGGTCCTCCAGCTCCGCCGGGCTGGTCGAGTGCACGGTCGACAGGTCGATGCCGGCGATCTCGCCCCGGATGCCCCGGAACACCGCGACCTCGCCGTTCTCGGTCGCGCCGACGTAGTACTGCCGCTGGGTGTAGCTCCAGCCGCCGAAGACCACACCACCGGCGAGGACCAGCAACGCCAGCGACATGGCGGCGGCCCGTACCGGCCGGCGCCTCGGGCGCTCCGGTTCGTCGTCGGCACTGGCCGACGGCTCCTCGGGGGCCGGCGGGCGGGGCGCGGAGAGGGCGGACGCGCGGGCGGCCGGCGTGGAGACGTCGGCGGAGGTCGCCATGCCCCGGTCGCGGGCGGCGGCGCCGCCGACGATCGGGCTCGCCTCGACGATGTCCTGGTCGGTGGCGTCCGCGATGATCACGGTGATGTTGTCCGGGCCGCCGCCGCGCAGGGCGAGCTGCACCAGCCGCTCGACACACTGCTGCGGGTCGGCGTACTCGCGCATCGTCTCGCCGATGGTCTCTGCACTGACCACGCCCGAGAGGCCGTCGCTGCAGATCAGGTAGCGGTCGCCGGGGAGCACCTGGCGGACGCTGTATTCCGGGTCGATGTCGCGGCCGTCGAGCGCCCGGGTGAGCAGCGACCGCTGCGGGTGGCTGCTCGCCTCCTCGGCGCTGATCCGGCCCTCGTCGACGAGCATCTGGACGTACGTGTCGTCCTTGGTGATCTGCGCGAACTCGCCCTTGCGCAGGAGGTAGGCCCGCGAGTCACCGATGTGGACCATGCCCAGCTTGCTGCCGGAGAAGAGGGTCGCGGTGAGCGTGGTGCCCATCCCCTCCAGCTGGGGGTTGGCGTCCACGGTGTCGCGGAGCTGCTGGTTGGCGGTGCCCACGGCCGAACGCAACGCGTCGACGAGGGCGTCACCCGGGACGTCCTCGTCGAGCGGCGCCATGGCACCGATGACGATGTTGCTGGCGACGTCACCGGCGGCCATGCCGCCCATGCCGTCGGCGACGGCGAGGAGCCGCGGCCCGGCGTAGACGGAATCCTGGTTACCGTCTCGGATCAGACCGCGGTCGCTGTGGGCCGCATAGCGCAGGGTCAGAGTCATGGCCGTAATTCGAGAGAAGTGCGGCCGATCCGGATCGGCACGCCGAGGGGGACGGGGGTTGGTCCGGTGACCTTAGCGCGATCCAGGTATGTGCCGTTAGTCGAGCCGAGGTCCTCGACGAACCACTGGCCGTCGCGCGGCACCAGACGGGCGTGCCGTGCCGAAGCGTAGTCGTCGGTGATCACGAGGGTCGAGTCCTCGGCGCGGCCGATGGTGATCTGCGCTTCGCCGAGGGTGATCCGGGTGCCCGCCAGTTGACCGGCGGTCACCACCAGCTGGTGGGCGGCCCTGCCGCGCTTCGTCTTCGCCGGCTTCGCCGACTGCCCGAGCGACGCGCCGACCGCCCGGGGGGCGGCCACCAGCCGGCCGGACCGGGCACCCGCGAAGAGGTCCCGGCGGATCACGCCGACCACCGTGAACACGAAGATCCACAGCAGGATGAGGAACCCGAACCGGGCGACGGTGATGACGAGCTCCGGCAAGGGGTCAGCCGTCCACGCGGAAGGTCAGCGTCGTGGTGCCGAGCTGGATCATGTCGCCGGGGTTGAGCGCGACGGCGGAGACCCGCTGGCCGTTGACCATGGTGCCGTTGGTCGACCCGAGGTCGGTCAGCACGACCTGGCCGCCGTCGAAGTCCAGCCGGGCGTGTCGCCGCGAGATCCCGACGTCGGGCAGGCGCAGGTTGGCCTGGTCGCCACGGCCGATCACGGTCGAGCCCATCTGCAGAGGGTAGGTGCGCCCGTCGCCGGAGACCAGCCGCACGTTACGGCCGCCGCCGTGCCCGGGCGGCGGACCGTAGCCGCCACCCTGGTCGTACGCCGGGTAGGCGGGCGGGCCCGCGTCGTAGCCGGGCGCCGAGACCGGGGCGACCTCGCCGCCGGTGTAGACCTCGGCGGTGACCCGGAACATCCCCGTGTCCAGCCCCTCGCCGCGTTCGATCTCGACGATCACGTCGCCGTAGACCGTCCAGGCCTGCTCGCCGATGAACTCCGCCTGCGACTGGGCCAGTTCCTGGGCCAGCGCGGCAGCGTACGGCGCCAGACGACTGTGGTCGTAGGGCGAGAGATCGATCACGTAGCGGTTGGGCACCAACGTGCGCCCACCGGCCAGGATCGCCTTGTGCGCCTCGGCCTCCCGCTGCATGGCGTTGAGGATCTCCACGGGGTGGACCACCCCTTTGAAGACCTTGGCGAAGGCCCCCTCGACCAGGCCTTCCAGACGCTTCTCGAAGCGTTGCAGCACGCTCACCGGCTCCTCCTCGGGTCCCGAGGACATGATGGTATCCGGCCGGCGCGCGCGCAGCTCACACGCCGCTCGGCCGTCTGACGGCGGCCCGTTCGGGCGGGCCGATAATGCCGTGCTACTCTTTCGTCCGCCACGAACGGTAACCGCTCCTCGGACGGTAACCGATCGGCACAACGACCACGGACCGGGTAGGATGTCCGGGGCCCGCTGGAGACAGCAGGACCGGCACAGACTACAGTGTTCGAGGTCAAGCCACGGGGAAGTGGCGGAATGGCAGACGCGCACGGTTCAGGTCCGTGTGCCCGAAAGGGCGTGGGGGTTCAACTCCCCCCTTCCCCACCAATACGCGAGGGCTCCGCAGCGATGCGGGGCCCTCGCGCTGTATCGGGGCGTGCCGTACGTCACGCTATGCTCCGATGGTTTCTGCCTCCGATGGACCAGGAGTGGCGTGTGAGTGTCGCGTTCGTGACCGGGTCGGGCGGTCTGATCGGCTCCGAGGCGGTCCGGCACTTCGCCGGCCTCGGTCTCGAGGTCGTCGGCATCGACAACGACATGCGGCAGGAGTTCTTCGGCGAGGAGGCGTCCACCGCGTGGAACGTCCGGCGGCTGACGGACGAGCTGGGGTCCGCGTACTCGCACCACAGCATCGACATCCGGGACCGGGCCGCGCTGGCCAAGCTCTTCGAGCGGTACGCCACCGACGTCGCCGTGGTCATCCACACCGCCGCCCAGCCGTCGCACGACTGGGCGGTACGCGACCCGTTCACCGACTTCGACGTCAACGCCGCCGGCACGCTCAACATCCTGCAGAACGTGCGCGAGCACTGCATCGAGGCGCCGGTCATCCACTGCTCCACCAACAAGGTCTACGGCGACCGGCCGAACAGCCTGCCCCTGGTCGAGCTGGAGTCCCGCTGGGAGATCGAGCCGGGGCACCCGTACGAGCAGGGCATCCGTGAGGACATGTCCATCGACGCCTGCCTGCACTCGATCTTCGGCGCCTCCAAGGTGGCGGCCGACGTCATGGTGCAGGAGTACGGCCGCTACTTCGGCATGCGGACGGCCTGCTTCCGGGGCGGGACGCTGACCGGCCCGGCGCACTCCGCGACGGAGCTGCACGGCTTCCTCGGCTACGTCATGCGCGCCAACATGGAGCGCCGGACCTACAAGATCTTCGGTTACCAGGGCAAGCAGGTCCGCGACGCCATCCACAGCTCGGACGTGGTCTCCGCGTTCGAGGCGTTCTTCCGCAACCCGCGCTCGGCGGCGGTCTACAACCTCGGCGGCGGACGGCACTCGAACACCTCGAACCGCGAGGCGTTCACGCTCGCCGAGCAGATCACCGGCCAGGAGATGGTCACCGAGTACGTCGAGGCCAACCGGATCGGCGACCACAAGTGGTGGATCGGCTCGAACGAGGCCTTCCAGGCCGACTACCCCGAGTGGAAGCAGGTCTACGACGTGCCCATGATCATGCGGGAGATCTACGAGGCCAACGTCGACAAGTGGGTGCCGGCGTCATGACCGGGAAGGGCAAGCGGAACGTCCTCGGTGTGCTGGTCGACGCCACCGACTACGCCGCGGCGACGGAGCAGGTGGTGGCGGCCGCGCAGGAACGCCGCCCGCTGGCGCTGACGGCGCTGGCCGTGCACGGCGTGATGACCGGGGTGCTCGACCCGGCGCACAACGCCCGGCTGAACTCCTTCGACGTGGTGACTCCCGACGGGCAGCCGGTGCGCTGGGCGCTCAACCTGCTGCACGGCGCGGGGCTCACCGACCGGGTCTATGGCCCGACCCTGACCCTGCACGTGCTCTCCCGGTTCGCCGACGAGGGGCTGCCGGTCTACCTCTACGGCTCGACCGAGGAGACCCTGGCGAAGCTCATCCCGGCGCTGGAGCGGATGTTCCCGGCGCTGAAGATCGCCGGCATCGAGCCGTCCAAGTTCCGGGCGGTGCAGCCGGGCGAGGACGTCGAGATCGCCGACCGGATCAGGGCCAGCGGGGCCCGGCTCGTGCTGGTCGGGCTGGGCTGCCCGCGCCAGGAGGTCTTCGCGTACGCCATGCGGCCGCTGCTGGACATGCCGCTGATGGCGGTCGGGGCGGCCTTCGACTACCACGCCGGCCTGCTGCGCCAGCCCCCGCCGTGGATGCAGCGGGCGGGCCTGGAGTGGTTCTGGCGCCTCGGCCTGGAGCCGAAGCGGCTCTGGAAACGCTACGTGATCCTCAACCCGGCCTACCTGACCCGGCTCGCCGGCCAGAAGACGGGGCTGTGGAAGGCGAGGCCGCCGGCCCCGGCCACCGAACGCCCCACCAGCTTCGCGGTCTGACGCCGCGCCACCGGCAAGGAAGGGCCCCTTCCCGTCGCTCCCGCGACGGGAAGGGGCCCTTCGCACCGGACTAGAGGGTGAGCGTCCAGGTGTTCAGGTAGCCGGTGTCGCCCGAGTAGGCGTCGCGCACCCGCAGCTGCCAGGTGCCGTTCGCCGCCTCGCTCGACAGGTTCGCCGTGTAGGTGGTGTTGATGTTGTCCGCGCCGTCGAAGTAGCTGCTGTTCTTCAGCCGGTAGGTCGAGCCGTCCGGCGCGACCAGGTCGATGACGATGTCACCGCGGTAGGTGTGCACGATGTTCACCGCGACGGTGGAGGCCGACGAGGCGTTGCGGGCACAGCCGGTGATCACGATCGCGCTGTTCACCGCGACGTTCGTGTCCGGGATCGCGACGTCGGTGCCGTTGGTGCCGGAGCAGCCGCCACCGGTGCCGGTGACCGTCAGCGAGTAGGTCGCGGTCTTGCTGCCGGAGGTCGCGGTGCCCGTCACGGTCACCGGGTAGGTGCCGGGCGGCGTGCTCGCCGAGGTGCTGATGGTCAGCGTCGAGGAAGCACCCGAGGTGACGGTGGCCGGGCTGAACGAGGCGGTGGCCCCGGACGGCAGCCCGCTGGCCGACAGGCTCACCGACTGGGCGGAGCCGTTGGTCGTGGCGGTGCCGACGGTGGCGGTCACCGAGCCGCCCGGCGCGGTCGAGCCGGAGGTCGGCGAGACCGAGACGGAGAAGTCGTTGGTCGGCGGCGGGGTGTCGCCGTTGACGACGTAGAGCAGCTTGTTCGGCGAGCCGGTGCCCGGGCTGGTCACCGCGTTGTCGGTGGCGTTGTTCACCAGGTAGTCGCGGACCTGCTGCGGCGTCCAGGACGGGTTGGCGCTGGCCACCAGGGCCGCCGCGCCGACCACGTGCGGGGTCGCCATCGAGGTGCCGCTGATCGTGTTGGTGGCGGTGTCGTTGGTGTACCACGCCGAGGTGATCGACGAGCCCGGCGCGAAGATGTCCAGGCAGGTGCCGATGTTGGAGAACGACGAGCGGGCGTCGGTGTTGGTCGTCGAGCCGACCGTGATGCCCTCCGCGGTGCGGGCCGGCGAGGTGTTGCAGGCGTTGCCGCCGGAGTCGTTGCCCGCCGCCAGGCCGTAGCTCACGCCGGAGTTGATCGAGTTGCGTACGGCGGTGTCGAGCGAGGTGTTCGCGCCGCCACCGAGGCTCATGTTGGCCACGGCCGGCTTCACCGCGTTGGCGGTCACCCAGTCGACACCGGCGATGACGCCGGCGTTCGTGCCGCTGCCGGAGCAGTTCAGCACCCGTACGCCGACCAGCTGGACGCCCTTGGCCACGCCGTACGCCGAGCCGCCGACGGTGCCGGCGACGTGCGTGCCGTGCCCGTTGCAGTCGTCGGCCGAGCCGCCGTCGACGGCGTCGTAGCCGGAGACGGCCCGCCCGCCGAAGTCGCTGTGGCTGAACCGGATGCCGGTGTCGATGATGTAGGCGTGCACGTTGCTCGCCGTGTTCGGGTACGTGTAGGAGCTGTTCAGCGGCAGGGCCCGCTGGTCGATCCGGTCCAGGCCCCAGGAGGGCGGGTTGGTCTGCGTACCGGCGATGGAGACGGTGTGGTTCTGCTCGACGTACGCCACGGCGGGATCCGCGGCGATGCGGGCGGCGGCCTTGGCGTTCACCTTGACCTCGAAGCCGCGCAGTGCGGCGCCGTAGGTGCGGGCGACGGCGCCACCGTGCCGGCCGACCAGGCGCTGCGCGGTGTCACCGACGCTGCTGGTGGCGACCGAGTTGTCCTTGAAGACGACGATGTAGCTGTCGGCCACGGCGGTGGCACCGCCCGCGGCGCGGATCGTGCCCACCGGTTCGGCGGCCATGGCGGGGGCGGCGGTGGCCACCATGGCCAGCGTGGCCACCCCGACGAGTACGGACCTGCGTGGAAGACCCATCTTCTACTCCCTCCGACCGGCACCGACCGTCCACTGCTCGTGACGAGTGAATCGATGAATGCCGATCAGGCTGAGGGTAGGGGGACGTAAAGAGGAATTCAAACATGTCGACTTGCCCATAACACCGGGAAGATGGCCCCTAGGGGAGACGGTTGCGGGACGAACCGGGGACCAGCCCGGATTCACGATCGTCGAAAACGGGCAAGGCTGTCCGTCATGGAGAACCACCTCGCCGTCCTGCTGCCGCTGACCGCCGTCTGGCTCGTCGCCGGTTGGCTCGCGGACGGGCTGCCCCGGCTGGACCACGCCCGGGCCCTGCGTCGGCGTACCGGATGGGTGCTCGCCCTGACGCTGACCGGCCTGGGGCTGACGGCCGCCGTGCTGGTCGCGGGGCTCTCCAGCGCCGACGCGACCCCGGCGGACCGGGCGGCCGCCGGTCTCACCCTCGCCGCCGCCCCCGCGCTCGTGGTCGCGGCCTGCACGCTGCGCCGGGTACGCCGGCTGCGAGCCGGCGCGGGCGCGCTCTCCTCGGCGTCGCGGACCCCGGCGCCGCACGGCCTGCGAGCCTCCGCCGCGCACCCGTTGATCGGGCTGCCGGTGCAGCTCACCGGCCTGGCGATCCTGCCGGCGGTGGCCGCGGCGAGCGTCCCGGACCTGCTGTCCCGGCCCGGCGTGACCGGCCCGGCCGTCACCGTGGGCGTGCTGGGCGTCGCCGCCATCGGCGTACGGCACGCGCTGCGACACAACCGGCTCGTCGAACGGGCCGTGCCGGCGCGGCCGGCGTCACCGCGACCGGCCGGGGCCCTGCACGTATAGCAGTTCCAGGATCGCCCGGGTCGCCTCGAACCACCGGTCGAGCCAGCCCGGCGGGGGGACGCTGCCCTTCGGCGGCAACTCCATCAGCAGCCCGCGCAGCAGCGGATGGTCGACCAGCGACTCGGCCGGCTCCACCGACCAGCTGCCGGTCGGGAACGACGGCTCGGTCAGCGGGTTGGGATCCAGCGAGGGCAGGGAGAGCGGCGGGCCGGACTGCTCCGGCGGGGCGGCCGGGGTCTCCCTGCCGCCGATCTCGGTGTCGGTCGACACCACCTCGGTGAGGACGGTGTCCCGGCGTGCCCCCCGGTACTTGCCCCCGAACCGTTCCGGCTTGCCCGGCCCGTTGGTGAGGTTTTCTGACCCGATCGTCGTCATCCGTCTCGCCTGCCTCGCTCGGTTGCCGATCCGTGCGGCGGGTTGTCGACCAGCGCCGTATCGAGGGGTACAACGACACGGGACCCGATGTGGCGACGCCGACGGCGACACGTCTTCGTGGCCGGCCCGGAAGCGGGCACGACGATGCCCCCGCCCGGCTCCATCGCCGGACGGGGGCATCGGTCGCATCCCGGTCCGTCAGCCCTTGTCGAACACACCGCCCCTGGTGCCGGCGACGAAGGCGTGCCAGTCACCCGGGGCGAAGACCAGGGCCGGGCCCGTCTTGTCCTTCGAGTCCCGCACGCCGACCGCCCCCGTCACGTACGCCACCTCCACGCAGTTGTCACAGTTCGGCCCGCTCTTCGAGCTCTTGAACCACGTCGCCTGCGTCAGGTCCACGGGGAACCCCTTGGTCGCCACTTCCACAACGGCTCCTCTGCCAGTTTCGCGATGTGTGCGATGGACTCCTCCGGACGAATGGCCGCCGCTCGGATGTGATCAAAGATGAAGCTGTACTTCTGCAGTTCGTCACTCTTCTCCAGGAAGAGCCCACCCGTGGCATTCTCCGCGTACACGACATCCGGATCACCGGGCTCAGGGAAGCTGAGGATCGTGAAGGTGCCGTCCATGCCGGCGTGCGCCCCCACCTCGAAAGGCAGGATCTGGAGCGTCACGTTCGGCAGTTCCGCCACCTCGACCAGGTGCTTGAGCTGGTCACGCATTACCTCGTCCCCGCCCACCGGACGGCTCACCACCGCCTCATCGAGCACCACCCACAGATCGACCGGATCATCCTGCGTCAACAACGACTGACGGCCCAGACGGACACGCACCCGTTGCCGTACCTGGTCGGGCGTGAAGTCGGGCCGGGCGGCCCGGATCATCGCGCCCGCGTAGTCCTCGGTCTCCAGCAGCCCGGGCACCACCTGCTGCTCGTACGCCCGAATCGAGCTGGCCGCCGCCTCCAGCCCGACGTACGCGCCGACGAGCACCGTGCTGTAGGGGTGCCACCAGCCCTTCTGCCGCGCTTCCCGGGCGATCTGCACCAACTCGTCGCTCTCGGCGCCCACCACGCCGTAGATCCGCAGCATGTCCCGCACGTCGCGCGGCGTCGCCGTGGTGTGGCCGGTCTCGATCCGCGAGACCTTCGACGCCGAGCACTCCAGCTGCTCGGCGACCACCTCGATGGTTATCCCGGCCGACTCCCGCTGCCGACGCAGTTCGGCGCCGAGGCGACGGCGTCGGATGGTGGGGCTGCGCCGCTCGCTCACGGGATCACCTCGACAGGTCTCACCCCGGTCCACCTCCGCATCGCCGTGCGCCACTCTCGTCACCCGCCAGGGGCGCGGCCGTCGTGCGGCGGGCGTCGTTCGCGGCGTGGGGTGGTGCCGGTCATCGGCCGGCCGCGACGGGCGAAACCGGACCCCAGTGTGCAGGGCAGACGTGAAGGGCTTCAAGCGCCGGTTTGCGCGAGCCGCTCACGTATCGGCAAAAGTCGACGTGCAACTTGCATGAAGCACGTCGCTGATGCACTCTGTCCGTATGGCACGGGCTACTCACCGTCTCCGTCCGCTTCCAGACCGTGGTGACCCCACGGTCTGCGGGCCGCGCGGCGGTAGGGCCGCCCGACAGTCGACAACCAGACCTGCCCCGGGTTGATGACCTCGCCGCTGCACGTCAGTTGGCTGCGGCGGCGGGAGCGGTACCCGGAGCAGCCGGGTGCTGGTCGGGTGGCGGTCCGCCACCAGCGGGTACGGCCCGACCATCACCACCCACGACACCGGTCCACGAGGCACCACCCGCCACGGGCCATCGACGTCCCCCGACCCTCACCGCCGGCCCGTCCGCCGGCCGACCCTTCCCAGGAGCCCATGTGCTTCCCCGCTCCGGTGACGTACTGCACGTGACTCGCGCGGCGAGTGTCCAGTTCCTCAGACCCATCATGTTCCGGGTCATCCGGGTGCTCGACTGGCCGACCTACGACGGCTGGATCTGGCTCGAAGGCTACGAGTTGAACGCATCGGGGGACGCGGTCAGCCGGCGATCGATCTTCGTCCAGCGGGAGGGGCTGCGCCACCTGCGGTCGGCCCCCGAGCCGCGTCCGCACACCGTGCGCACGGCCCGCCGGCCCGTCGCCCGTACCCCGGTCCGGGTGGGCTGACCTGCGCGATCGGCAGCTGTGGGGCGTGCCGTCGCCATAGGATGAGGTACGCCCACCCCGGCACGCTCCACCCCGCGCCTCCAGGACCCCGAACCTGGGATGGCCATGGTCAATCTGCCCGCCGCGCGGCGGCACCACCGCTCCCGTATCGCCTACGCCTTCGGACTCCTGGCGCTGTTCGGCGCCGCCACCACGATGGTGGTCGTGGTCCGCGACCCCGCCCTCTCGTCCACCACGCGACTGACCACTCCGGTGCCCGCGCCGGAGATCACGGTGGTCGACGAGGGCCCGCCCGACGACGACTGGTCGTACGACGACACGTCGGACGACCTCGACGACCCGTACGCCCTGGGCAGACCGGACGAACGGGACGCGCTCGGCGCGGCCGACGGGTCCGGACCTGCCGCCGCCGGGACCGGGGTTCCCTCCGACGCGCCGGGTGACACCGCGCACGCCGCCCGCCCCGCACCGGACGACGTCCGCCGCTCCCTCTTCTGGTCCGGCATCTTCGGCCTGGCCATCTCACTGGCCGGGCTGGGCATGGTCGGGACGAGACGGCGCATGTGGTGACCCGACGGCGAGGTCAGCGGCTCACCGGGTGGCGGTCGGTTCGACCGACGGCGTGACGCCGCCGGTCGGCGAGGTGGCGGCACGGGCCACCACCAGCGTCACCTCCCCGTCCTCCGGCACCAGCTCGCCCGCCTCCGGCTCGGTACGCAGCACCGTGCCGGCCGGGCGGTCGGACGTCTCGTACTCCACCCGGTGGCTCAACCCGACGTCGTCCAGGATGGCCTGCGCCGTCGCCAGCGGCAGGTTCACCACCGGCGGCATCGGCAGTTGGGCCGGCGCCGAGGGCGAGGGGGACGCCGAGGGCGACGAACTGGTGGGGGCGGCCGAGGTCGGCGCGGCGGTGGTCGGCGACGCGCGGGTCACCGACGGCGACGGCGACGGCTCGGGCCCGCTCGGCTCGTCGTCCCCCGGCTGGAGGGCCAGCCACAGGCCGACGCCGAGCAGGCCGACCAGCAGCAGCACGATCACGCCCCACAGGATCGGCAGCCACCAACGCCGCGAGCCCTGCTCCTCGGCGTACCACTCGGCCTCCGACTGGTCGGCCGGCCCGGCGGGACGTACCTCCGCCCGGCCCGACCAGACCGCCGGCCCGGAGCGCTCCGGCGGGGGCAGCGGCCGGGTCCGGTCGTCGTGTTCCCCGGCGGGCGGTTCCTGGCGGTCGTCGCTCATGCCGGCACTCCGCTCCGCTGCGTGCCGACCTGAGACACCACCACACTGTGCCGACGATTCGTTCGCTGACGCTCACTCATGGCGCGTCCTCTCCCGGCCCAGGCGGGCGTCGTGGGCCCCTGACCGCCAACCTAGCGGTCCCCGGGGCCATCGGCCGGGATCAGCGTGCCGGACGCTCCGTCAGGGTGTCGGGGAGGGTGATCCGCCGTCCTCGGGCGCGTCGCCGCACCAGATCGACACCTGGTCGTTCCAGCGGCCCGCGCTGTCGCCGGCCGGGTCCTGACGGCTGACGGTGCCGGTGCGACCCGAGGGGTACTGCGGGTAGAAGCCCTCCTCCACGAGGTCGTCCGCCGCGTCGTCGCAGTCGTCGCCCACCACGTCCGGCACGGTGGCGGCTGGTGCCGGACCGCTCACGTAGAGCGTCACGGTGCGCCCGGGCTGGATCTCGGTGCCCACCTGCGGGGAGGTCCGCTCCACGGTCGTCCCCGTGCCACGGCCGAAGACGAGCCGCCAGCCCAGCCGCTTCTCACGCAGCTCGTCGCGGGCGTCCTCGAAGTCCTCGCCGACGACCGCCGGGACCGTCAGCCCGGCAGGGCGGCTCGGTGCGGTCGTCCGGGGAGCCGCCGCCGGCGCGGATTTGCCCGGGGTCGGGCGGTCCGCGGCGGGAGCGCTCGTGGCGGGCAGATTCTCCGCCGCCGTCGGCGGTGGGTCCGACGAATCGTCCCCGCCGGCGAGCAGCCAGCCGCCCGTCGCGCCGACGGCGGCGAGCACCACGACGGCCAACCCGCCCCTGAGCAGCACCGTCGACCGGTCCGACCCGGCGTCGTCCCTCGCGCCCGTCGCCTCGTCCGTCATACGCCCACCCCGCCTCGATCATCGGCGACCGTACCCGCTCCCGTCGGCGCGCTGGGCCCGGGGCCGACCGTCACGACTCGCCGCGCCGACCACGGGACGTTACGCTCCCCCGCATGGCCAGACAGGGCTGGGGAGCATCGATCGCGACCGCTGTCGGCGTCGCCGCCGGCGCGGGCGCGGCCCAACTGGGCTTCGGCTACGGGCTGGGCATCATCAACTGGGCACCGGCGGACGCGACCGCCGGCGCGACCGCCTGGGTGGCGGGCCTGATCTGGGCCACCTGGATCACGGCCACCTCGACCGTCTTCGGCGCGGTCTTCGCGCAGCGGCTGCGCGACCGCGCCCCGGCCCCGGCCCCGGACCCGGATTCCGTCGACGCGACTGCGGCCGGACCGGCCGGCGGCGTACTCGGCTCCGTCGTGCTCGCCGGGGCCGCCGGGCTGGGCGCGCTGATCACCGTGCTGCTGGTGGCCGTACCGGCCCGGGAGGCGGTGACGCTGGCGGACACCGACTCGCCCCGCAACGTCGCGGCGGTCTACGCGGCGGTCGGCGTGCTGATCGGGGTGTTGACGGCCGTCTGGGCGCTGCGCTCGCGCGCCGCCGCGAACAACGTGATCGCCACCGTCGGCTGGCTCTGGTTGCTCGCCGTGATCGCCGTCGTGGACGGCGTACTGGCCGGGCGCGGCCTGACCAGCGCACAGCTCGGCATCTGGCAGCTCGGCCCCGACGACGGGCGCTACTGGATCCGCGACTACTTCTACTGGCCGGGCGCGCTGTTGTCCCTCGGCTCCGCGCTGGTGATCGGTGCCCTCGCCGCCAGCCGGGACGCCCGGGATCCCGACCGCCGCGTCGGGGCCGCCGTCTCGGGTGCGGCCGGGCCGCTGCTCGTCGCGATCGCCTACTTCCTGGCGGTGCCGAGGCTGACCGCGATCAGCCCGGAGCAGGTGTCGGCGCACCTGATCGCACCGTACGCGGTGATCATCGGGGTCGGCGGCGCCGTCCTGGTCACCGTCCTCGCCCAGCGGGCCGCCCGACGGGCCGCGGCCCGGGGGCCGGTACGGGTGCCCCGCCAACGCACCGGCGAGCCCGTCGAACCCGATTCGGGACAGCACTCCGACGACGCCGACGCGCCGACCGATGCCACCGGCAGCGGCACGGTGGCGGACGGCAGCGGCGCTCCCGCGACGTCCGACGACAGCGACACCGGGTCCGGGCGCAGCGGCACCGCCAAGGCGCCCGCCCGCAGCCGCGCCGGCACGCGTCGAGCATCGACCGCCGCGGACCGGGTCACCGCCGCGACGGGCAAGGCGACGTCCGCCGAACGCGAACCGGCGCCGCTTCCCGCCACCGGAAGTCCTGCGGCCCCGTCCGGCGGAGGGCTGCCCACCCCGGCCGCCGAGGACGGTACGCCGGCGTCGACGGGCGCACCCGCCGACGACCCGGCCGAGGACGACTCTCAGCCCACCGGCCGCCGTACCCGGTCCGGCCGCCGCACCCGCTGAACGCCGGCCTGGTCGGGAAGCCCGGCGGGGAAGCGCCCGGTCCGGCGACCCCGGGCGCTGCGTGCTCCGCCGCCCGGGCGGGACGGCCTCGGCGTCGTACGTCCGCAGGTGCCCTCGGTGACGAAGTCGAGGCCGGCCGTCAGTCGACGGGCCAGGTGTGCACGGGCTCGTTGCTGCGCTGCAACTCGGCGTAGCGCTGCACCATGTGGTGCAGGGCGGCCTTGCGGTCCATGCCCCGATGCCGCTCGGCCGACCAGACCGCCTCGGTCTGCCAGACGGCACCGTTGCGGCCCGTACGACAGCGCTGCTCGATGATGTCCAGCAGCCGGTCGCGTTCGGCCGGGGCCACCCCGAACCGGTCGAGCCCGGCGGCGGCGCTCGGCAGCAGCACGTCCAGGACCAGCTTGGTCACGGGCACCTCGCCGAGGCGGGGCCAGTGCAGGACCGCCTCCATGCCGCGTCGCGCGGCGGCGTGGAAGTTCTCTTCCGCCGAACTGAAGGTGAGTTGGCTCCAGATGGGCCGTTCCGCCTCCGCCAGTCCGCGCGCCAACCCGAAGTAGAAGGCGGCGTTGGCCAGCATGTCGACCACGGTCGGACCGGCCGGCAGCACCCGGTTCTCCACGCGCAGGTGCGGGCGGCCGTTCATGATGTCGTAGACCGGCCGGTTCCACCGGTAGACGGTGCCGTTGTGCAGGCGCAGCTCGCCCAGCTCCGGTACGCCGCCGCCGTGCAGGACCTCGACCGGGTCCTCGTCCTCGCAGATGGGCAGCAACGGCGGGAAGTAGCGGACGTTCTCCTCGAAGAGGTCGAAGATCGAGGTGATCCAGCGCTCACCGAACCAGACCCGGGGGCGTACGCCCTGCGCCTTCAGCTCGTCCGGCCGGGTGTCCGTGGCCTGCTCGAACAGGGCGATGCGGGTCTCCGCCCAGAGCTGCCGCCCGTAGAGGAAGGGCGAGTTGGCGCCGACGGCCACCTGCACGCCGGCGATCGCCTGGGAGGCGTTCCAGTAGTCGGCGAAGCTGTCGGGGGCGACCTGGAGGTGGAACTGGAGGCTGGTGCAGGCGGCCTCGGGCGCGATCGAGTCGGTGTGGGTCTGGAGGCGTTCGACGCCCCGGATGTCGAGCTCGATGTCCTCACCCCGGGCGCCGACGATCTGGTCGTTGAGCACCCGGTAGCGCTCGTTGGTGGAGAGGTTGTCCTCCACCAGGTGGCGCTCGGTGAGGGTGGGCAGGATGCCGACCAGGACGATCTTCGCGTCCGACTTGGCGGCCCGCTCGTCGGCGCGGGAGAGGCTGGCCCGCAGGTCCTGCTCGTAGTCGGCGAACCCGGTGCCCTCGATCAGCCGGGGCGGCGCGTTCAGCTCCAGGTTGAACTGGCCCAGCTCGGGTTGGAAGAGCGGATCGGCGATGTCGGCGAGGATCTGGTCGTTGCGCATCGCCGGCTCGGCCGCCGAGTCGACCAGGTTCAGCTCGATCTCCAGCCCGGTCATGGGCCGGTCGGCGTCGAAGCCGAAGTCGTCCAGCATCAGGGCGAAGACGTCCAGGCACCGCCGGACCTTCTGTCGGTAGCGGACCCGGTCCTCCCGGGAGAAGGCGCCCTGCTCGACGTCCCTGCCCATGTTTCCTCCCGGCGCGAGGCGCAGTCGGACCGTGTCGGTCCGGGTTAGCGCGTGGTGAACCCTCCACGTTAGGAGTGTCGGCGTCGTCGGGACCAGAGGAGGTCCCGGCGGTCCCACGGCCGGGACGACCGGGTTCCGGTCGGCGGACGCGCTCCTGGCGGCATCTCTACCCAGCCCACACCGTCGGGCACCGGAGTGGACCGCGAATGGGCCGTGACGAATTACACCCCGGGCGGCGGCGCTCGTCCCGCGTACACGCGTCGGGCCCGCGCCGTGGTGCGGCGCGGGCCCGGCAGAGGTACGACGGATCAGGCCTGGCGGACGGCCTCGCCCTCGATCTCGATCTTGATCTTCTTGCCGACCAGCACGCCCCCGGTCTCCAGGGCGACGTTCCAGGTCAGGCCGAAGTCCTCGCGGTCGATCTCCGTGGAGGCGGAGAAACCGAAGATGTCCTGCCCGAACGGGCTGCGGCCGACGCCCTCGAACTCGACCTCCAGCTCGACCGGCCGGGTGACGCCCTTGACGGTCAGCTCGCCGGCGAGGACGAACTCGTTGCCGTCGCGGGACTTCACGGCCGTGCTGCGGAACTCCAGGGTCGGGAAGTTCTCGACGTCGAGGAACTCGGGGCTGCGCAGGTGCGCGTCCCGGTCCGCCTGGTTGGTGTTGATGCTGGCCGCCTGGATGGTGGCGCTGACCGAGGACTGCATCGGGTCCTCGGCGACGGTGATGGTGGCGCTCGCGTCGGCGAAGTCACCGCGTACCTTGCTCACCATCATGTGCCGGGCGACGAAGCCCACGCGCTTGTGTGCCGCGTCCAGCAGGTAGGTGCCGGCGGTCGGGATCGTGAGGCCTTCCCAGTCGCGGGTAACCGGTGCGGTGCTGCTGGTCATGGAAACTGCCCTCCGTGGGAAAATTGTTTAGTAGCCCAACGACTGCCACAGCAACTATAGGCACAACAATATTCCTCCTGTCAAGTACTGCTACGATGGGCGCGTGGACCAGAACGTGTTCGACGACCCCCGGATCACCGCCGTCGGCCTGCTCGTCGAGGCGCACGCCGGGCTTTCGGCCCGGTTCGCCGCCCAGTTCGAGGAGCACGGCCTCTCACCGGTCGAGTTCGAGGTGCTGACCAGACTCGCCCGATCTCCCGGCAACCAGTTGCGGATGACCGACCTGGCCGCGCAGACCTCGCTCTCGACCAGCGGCGTCACCCGCGTGGTGGACCGGATGGAACGCGACGGGCTGCTCGTCCGCCGCGCCTGCCCCTCCGACCGGCGCAGCTCGTTCGCGGTCGTCACGGCCTCCGGACTGCAACGCCTCGACGAGACCCTGCCCGGGCACCTGCAGATCATCGAGCAGTGGTTCACCGGCCAACTCGACCCGGAGGCCCTGGCAGCCCTGCTCGACGGGCTGCGCCGGGTCCGCGACGCCGTGCACCCCGGCGCCACCGCCGGAAGCACCGGCGCCGACCACGACGGGGCCGGCTCGCCGTCCTGAGCGTTTCTGGGAGCCGTCGGCACCGGCAGAAAGAGCGGCAGAACTGCCGTACCCACGGGACGATAGGCGAGCAAACCGGGCGGAGTCGCGTGCGTGCGGTGGCTACTCTTCGGGCAGTGGGGACGCACCGGGGGGTGACGGCGCGGGCGACGAGCGAGGGGTAGCAAGAGGGGCTTCGTCGTCCGCGCCACCCCCGGTTCGCCCCACGAGGCGACCCGCACCGCGCTGACCCGGCATCCCCGCGCCATCCGGCGTCCGGCTCGCGGTCCACGCCCCCAACAGCTCCTCCTCGTGTGGCAGCAGCCGCACACCGCACCGCCGGCAGGCCGCGTCGAGGCGGTCCAGCACGGCGGGATCGCCCGTGCTGGCGGCCAGCCCCACCAACGCCTCCACCACGTCACGCCGGTCCTGGCCGCCGGCACCCGCCTCGGCCGCGGCGGCGAACCACTCCGCCGCCAGCTCACGATCGCCCCGGCGCAGAGCCAGGTTCCCCTCGATCAGCGCGCAGATCCCGTCCTCCGGGCGCGCCTCGGGTGCCGTCGGGCCCGGCAGGCGCCCCGGCGACCACACCTCCCCCTGCCACGGGACGGGCGACCCCGGAAGCGGGCGCAGCTCGGCCAGCACCTCCACCGCCTCGACAACACGATCGTCGCGGGCCAACGCCAGCCCCACCGTGCCGAGCACCCGGCGGCGGTGGCCCGGGTCGCCCAGATCCGACAGCGCCGCCATCACCCGCCGACCCGCCTCGACGGCGTCGGCGTACCGGCCCTCCAGGCGGGACACCTCGGCGAGGTTGGCCCGGGCCAGCACCCGCAGCCGCTGTTCCCCGTCCTGCGCGGCGAGCCGGTCGACCGTGGCCAGCCGGCGCCGGGCAGCCGCCAGGTCGGCGACCCGGATGTCGTGCCAGGCCAGGTTGTTCTGCGCCACCGCCATGTCCCGGACCCGCCCGTGCCGGACGGCCAGCGCGAGCACCGCCTCGGCCTGCGTCCGCGCCTCGTCGTGCTCGCCGAGGCCGACGAGGAGCGCACAGAGCACCGTGCGCGCCGCCAGTTCGCCGGTGACGTCGCCGGCCTCCCGGAACGCCGCCAGCGCCTGCCGCGCCGCCGGCAGTTCCTCCGCCCCGGCGCCGTGCTCGGCGGCGAGCCGGGCCACCCCGAGGGACGCCCACGCCCGCAACACCGGAGCCACGTCGGCGGTACGCGGATCCGCCAGCAGCCGCCGCAGCCACTGCCGGCCCGGCACGTCCCGCCCCCGGAACCGCCACCACCGCGGCAGCGCCGCCGCCAGCCGCAACGCGGTCAACGGGTCGTCGACGGCGGCGTGCGCCAGGGCGGAGCTGATGTCGCCGGTCACCTCGTCCAGGCGGTGCACCGCCGCCGGCAGGTTGGCGCCGACAAGCTCCGGCGCGGTCCGATTGACCAGCCGGGCGACGACCTGCGCGTGCCGGCGTCGGATCGCCGTCAGCTCGCCGACGCCGGTCGCCTGCTCGGCGGCGAAGTCGCGTACGGCGTCGAGCAGGCGGAACCGGAACGGCCCGGTGCCCCGGACGCTCAGCAGGCCGAGTTCGACGAGCCGGTCGAGCAGCGGGACCGGGTCCACGACCACCGTCCCGTCGGTGTCGGCGGGATCGGCGAGCATCTCCTCGGCCAGCTCGACCGACCAGCGGTTGCCGAAGGCGGCCAGCCGGCGTAACGCGGCCCGCTCGTCGGGGGCGAGGAGGCGGTAACTGACGGCCACCGCGTCCCGCAGGGTCTCCGCCACCGCTGTCCGCGGGCGCTCCGGGCGGCGCTCCGTCGTGTCCCAGCCCGGCCGGTCGGCCGCCGCCGACGAGGTGGCCAGGTCGAGCACGCGGTCGCCGTACCGGTCGAGCAGTTCGTTGAGGTCGAGGATCCGGCCCCGCGCCGCCATCAGCTCGATGGCGAGCGGAAGCCCGCCGAGGCGGCGTACCAGGGCCGCGAGGGCGGGCAGCTCGGCGGGGCCGGGCGGCTCCCGGCGGACCTGGGCGAGCCGGGCGGTGAAGAGTGCCACGGCGGGATAGCCGGCCAGCGCCGGCAGGCCCTCCCGTTCGCTGCCCGGAGGCGGTACGTCGAGCGGGCAGACCGGCCACACCCGCTCCCCGGGCAGGCCGACCGGGTGCCGGCCGGTGACCAGCACCCGCAGCGACGGCACGGCAAGGGCGAGCCGGTGCACCGTCTCGGCGACCGAGTCGGGGGCCCGCTCGGCCGCGTCCACGAGTAGCAGCGCCGGCCGGCCGTGGAGGCGCGCGGTCAGCTCCGGCAGCCGGGCGACGCCGAAGACGGCGACCGAGGCGGCGAGCACGTCGGCGGCGTCCGAGCCCTCGCCGACGAGCACGCCGGCCGCGCCGCCGGGATGGTCGGCGGCGACGGCGTGGGCCACCGCCAGGGCCAGCGCGGTCTTGCCGACGCCGGCCAGCCCGACCAGGCTGACCAGCCGGGGCCCGTGCCCGTCGGTGAGCAGCCCGACCAACTCGGCCAGGTCGCCGTCCCGACCGACCAGCGCGACCGGGGGCGGGATCGCGGCCGGCGTACCGGTGAGGTGGTCGGGGTCCACGCTGGCCGGCGGGGCGCCGCCGTGGGTGACCGGCGGGGCGGCCGGGACCGGGCCCCGGGCGGCGGTCAGGAACACCGACCGGGCGGTCCCGGCCAACTCCAGCGCGCCGGCGAGCAACTCGACGGTGGTGCGCTGCGGCCGGGACGAGTGGCCCCGTTCCAGGTCGCGCACCGTCCGGACGCCCACCCCGGCACGGTTCGCCAGCTCGGCCTGGGTCAGGCCGGCGGCGAGCCGGTGCCCGCGCAACAACTCCGGCAGTCCGGTACGCCCGCCCGGTTGGGACGAACGATCACGATCCGGGGTCATGGGCAGGAAGGGTACGGACGGGGTACGACCGACGGCAGACGATCGTCACACTGCCGACGCAGCGGTACGGATATCCGACAGCGGCCCGGACGGACGGCCACGAGCGGCGGGCCCGGTGGCGCGGTGGGGGCCTGCCCCACGCCAGCGGGCCCGGCGCCGTCACATGCCCAGATCGCGCGCAATGATCATGCGTTGCACCTCGGACGTGCCCTCGCCGATCTCCAGGATCTTGGAGTCGCGCCAGAACCGGGCCACCGGGTACTCGTTCATGAAGCCGTAGCCGCCGTGGATCTGGGTGGCCTCGCGGGCGTTGTCCACCGCGATGGTGCTGGCGTGCAGCTTGGCGATCGCGGCCTGCCGCTTGAACGGCTCGCCGGCGAGCATCCGCGCCGCCGCGTCGTAGTAGGCCAGCCGGGCGGTGTGCGCCTTCATCTCCATGTCGGCGATCTTGAACTGGATCGCCTGGTAGTTGCCGATGGGCTGGCCGAACGCCTGGCGCTCCTTCGCGTACCGGACCGACTCGTCGACGCAGCCCTGGGCGAGGCCGACGGCCAGGGCGGCGATGGCGATCCGCCCCTCGTCGAGGATGCGCAGGAACTGGGCGAAGCCCCGGCCGCGCTCGCCGAGCAGGTTCGCCGCCGGCACCCGGCAGTCGTCGAAGGTCAGCTCGTGGGTGTCGGAGGCGTTCCAGCCGACCTTGGAGTAGCCCGGCGCGACGGTGAAGCCCGGCGTCCCGGAGGGCACGATGATGGTGGACAGCTCCTTGGAGCCGTCCGGGCGGGTGCCGGTGACCGCGGTGACGGTCACCAGCGCCGTGATGTCGGTGCCCGAGTTGGTGATGAACGCCTTGGAGCCGTTGATCACCCACTCGTCGGTGGACTCGTCGAGCACCGCGCGGGTCTGGGTGCCACCGGCGTCCGAGCCGGTGCCCGGCTCGGTCAGCCCGAAGCCGGCCAGCGCCTCGCCGCTGAGCAGCTTCGGCAGCCACTGCGCCTTCTGCTCATCGGTGCCGAAGCGGTAGATCGGCATCGCGCCCAGCGAGACCGCCGCCTCCAGGGTGATCGCGACGCTCGAATCGACCCGGGCCAGCTCCTCCAGCGCGAGGCAGAGCGCGAAGTAGTCGCCGCCCATGCCGCCGTGCTCCTCGCCGAAGGGCAGGCCGAACAGGCCCATCTTGCCCATCTGCCGGATCACCTCGTACGGGAAGGTGTGCTTCTCGTAGTGCTCCGCGATGACCGGGGCGACCACCTCGCGCGCGAATTCCCGCACGCTCTCCCGCAGCGCCTCTTGCTCCTCGGTGAGCCGGAAGTCCATGGAATCCTCCTGTGTGGATGGGCCGCCGGGCGCTCGTGACGCCGGGAACGGGCGGGTCGCTGGTGCGGGCCCGCGCCGGCCGCGTGGGCCGGCGACGGGATCAGACCGGGGTGACGCCGTGCCGGCGCCGGGAGAAGTGCCGCTCCTTGGTGCGGGCGGCGGCGAACCGGCGGACCAGCTCGGCGCGCAGCTCGTGCGGCTCGACGATCGCGTCGACCACCAGTTCGCTGGCGAGCCGGACCACGTCGATGTCGCGCTCGTACTCCTCGCGCTTCGCGGCCACGAACGCGGCCCGCTCGGTCTCGTCCCCGATCGCCGCGATCTTGTTGGCGTAGACCGCGTTGACCGCCGCCTCGGCGCCCATCACCGCGATCTTGGCGGTGGGCAGCGCGATCGTGGCGTCCGGCTCGAAGCCCGGCCCGGCCATCGCGTAGAGGCCGGCGCCGTACGCCTTGCGGACCACCACACAGATCTTGGGTACGGTCGCCTCCGAGATCGCGGTGATCATCTTGGCGCCGTGTCGGATGATGCCCTGCTTCTCCACCGCGCTGCCGACCATGAACCCGGGCACGTCGGAGAGGAAGAGCAGCGGCACGTTGAACGCGTCGCAGAGCTGCACGAAGCGGGTCGCCTTGTCGGCCGAGTCGACGAAGAGCACGCCGCCCTTGAACATCGAGTTGTTGCCGACCACGCCGACGACCTCGCCGTTCAGCCGGCCGAAGCCGATGGTCAGCTCCTTGGCCCAGAGCGCCTGGATCTCGAAGAAGGAGCCGTCGTCGAGCAGGCCCTTGACGTACCGCCGCATGTCGAACGCCTGCCGCTCGCTCGCCGGCACCAGCGCGGCCAGGTCGGCCTTCTCGGGCGTCGCGACGGCGGGCGCGGCCGGCGGCGCCTGCGTCCAGTTGGTCGGCAGGTAGGACAGGTAGCGCTTCACCACGTCGAGGGCGTCGGCCTCGGTCTTGCAGAGGAAGTGCCCGACGCCCGACTCGGCGCAGTGCACCTTGGCGCCGCCCATGGCCTCCAGGGTGGTCTTCTCGCCGGTGACCATCTCGACCATCCGGTCGGAGCCGAGGTACATGCTGGCGTTGCCGTCGACCATGGCGACCACGTCGCAGAACGCCGGGATGTACGCCCCGCCGGCCGCGCTCGGCCCGAACAGCGCGCAGACCTGCGGGATGGCGCCGGAGGCGCGGACCTGGTTCCAGAAGATCTTGCCGGCGCCACGGCGGCCGGGGAAGAGGTCGACCTGGTCGGTGATCCGGGCGCCGGCCGAGTCGACCAGGTAGACCATCGGCACGCTGGTCGAGTAGGCCCGCTCGATGATCCGGATGATCTTCTCGACGGTGCGGGCGCCCCAGCTGCCGGCCTTGACGGTGGAGTCGTTCGCCATCAGGCAGACCGGGCGGCCGTCGATGGTGGCGGTGCCGGTCACCACGCCGTCGGCCGGAAGCCCCTCGGCCATCGCGTTGGCGTAGAGGCCGTCCTCGACGAAGGAGCCCTCGTCCACCAGGAGCGCGACCCGCTCCCGGGCGAAGAGCTTGCCCTTGGCGGCGTTCGCCGCGTGGTACTTGTCCGCACCGCCGGCCCGGGCCCGCTTGCGCAGCTGCTCCAGTGCCTCACCGTCGAGCGTCACGCCGACTCCCTCGCCACCTGAGCCGGTCACCGCGCGGGCGGACCGACTGACCTGAACGATCGTTAGGCTAGCGCATCCGCGCGACGCCCGGCGACCCACGGCGGCGACCGACCGGGTCCGCGCCACCGCCCCGGGGCGGCCCAGGGGGCGTCACCCGGTCCCGCCGCTCAAGGGCATTGAAAATCATGAATCTTTATGGCTAGGCTCCTGACACCCCCTCCTCCCGGATCGGAGTCAGCGATGACCTCACGACTCAACCGGCTCGCGGCCGCGTTCGCCGCGACGGCGCTAGCCACCCTCGGCGTCACGGTCGCCAACCCGGCGCCCGCGTCCGCCGCCATGACCATCTGCTACAACACCAGCCAGGCGGGCAGCTTCGCCAGCACCGCCAACCAGGCCGCCTCGATCTGGAACAACGCCACGTCGAACCTGACGCTCACGGCGAACTGCGGCTCGAACCTGCGGATCTACCAGATCACCGGCGGCGGCTCGTACGCCGTGCGGACCAGCCTCGGCAACGGGCGGGTCTACATCGACACCCAGCAGGCCCAGCAGTACAGCCCGCTGCGGATCATGACCCACGAGATCGGGCACATCCTCGGCCTGCCCGACAACTACAACGGCAACTGCGCGCTCCTGATGTCGGGCGGCAGCGCCGGCACCAGCTGCACCAACCCGTACCCGAGCACCACCGAGGCGAACCGGGTGACCAGCCTCTTCGCCGGCACCTTCAGCGCCAACCGCACCGAGTCGCAGATCTTCAGCGACAGCTGGCCGAGCATGCTCACCACCGTGGGCTGACCGACCGGTACGACGGAGGGGCCGGCACGACGCCGGCCCCTCCCGCCTGTGGTCAGCCCGGCAGCGGCGTCAGCCGGGTACGCGGGCCCGCGCGCAGCACCCCGGACGGGAGCTGCCTGCCGACCAGCCGCTCGGCCAGCTCGGCCGCCTCGACGAGGGCGGACAGGTCGATGCCGGTGTCGACGCCCATGTCGTGCAGCATGTGCACCGCCTCCTCCGTGGCCAGGTTCCCGCTGGCCCCCGGCGCGTACGGGCAGCCGCCCAGGCCCCCCACGCTGGCGTCGAACTCGGTCACCCCCAGCTCCAACGCGGTCAGCATGTTGGCCAGCGCCGTGCCCCGGGTGTTGTGGAAGTGCAGCAGCACGGGAATGTGCGCGTTGCGGTCGCGTACCGCCGTCAGCAGCTCGCGGACCCGCCGGGGCGTACCCATGCCGGTGGTGTCGCCGAAGGCCACCCGGTCGGCGCCGTCGCGGACCACCCGGTCCACGATGGCGGCCACCCGGGCCGGGTCGACGTCCCCCTCGTACGGGCAGCCGAAGCTGGTCGCCACGATCACCTCGGCCTGCGCGCCGGCGCCGTGCAGCAGGTCGATCAGCTCGGCGATGTCCTCCAGCGACTCCTCCGTGGAGCGGTTGACGTTGCGCCGGTTGTGCGTGTCGCTGGCCGAGACCACCACCTCGATCTCGGTGAATCCGGCGGCCAGGGCCCGCTGCGCGCCCCGGGTGTTCGGCACCAGCGCCGAGTAGCGCACGCCGTCGGCCTTCGCGGCCCGCTGCCACACCTCGTCGGCGTCGGCCATCTGCGGGATCGCCTTCGGGTGCACGAAGGAGACGGCCTCGATCCGCTTCACCCCGGTGGCCGAGAGCGCGTCGAGCAGCCGCACCTTGGCCTCGGTCGGGATCGGCTCCTCGTTCTGGAGCCCGTCGCGCGGCCCGACCTCCCGGATCGACACCGCTGCTGGCATCTGACTCATGGTCACCTCGCTGTGACGTCGGGCCGCCCTGATACCGCCGCGCCGCGCCGCCTCTCGTGGAGGTGGCCGGCGGCGACGCCGACCGGCCGCTGGTCCCCCCAGGGAACCAGAACGCCGGCGCCGACCGCCAGGGTGGCCCCGTCACCGGCCGAAAGCCCGCCAACCCCGCTGCGGCCACGGGATCGTCGGACTCCCGCCGGGCTGCTAGTCTCCGCGCCGTGGACGCCGTGGTGGATGACGACTCGATGCGTGAACTGCGCCGGGTGCGCGAGCGGGTCGACCGGCTCGAGAATGCTCTGCTGCGCCTCGTGTCACTGATCGCCGCCGCCCTGGTCGTCGTCGGGCTGCTGCTTCCGTACGCGGCCTTCGATGAGCAGGACGAACTGTACGACGAGAGCATGCTGACGATCGGGTTCACCGCCGGCGCGGCCGACGCGTTCTTCGCCGTGACGTTCCTCCCTCTCCTCGTGGTCGCGGGCGCGACGCTGCTCTTCCTCTCGCTGATCGGCAAGCGGTCGGCGGGTCGCACCGGGGAGCGGCTCGGGGTCGTCGTCGGCTGGCTCGTGCTGCTCTCGGCTGCCGGTGCCGGGCTGCTCGCGATCGTCCCCTCCGGGGACGGGTGGGACGCGGGGCCGGGTGCCTGGGTGTACGCCGCCGGGGCAGCGCTCGCGTTCGTGGTGCTCGGCACCGAGCAGGGGCGCGACTTCTGGGTCGCCGAGCGCCGCGGGAAGATCCGCCCCTGAGCTGCGCGCGCCGCACCGTCGCGTCCGCGCGTTCCAGCCGATCGCCCGCCTGCGGGATCCGGGCCAGGTGGCCCAGACCCCGCTGACGTGGTGGTGGCGCCCGGGCCACGGACCGGGTGGTCAGCGCATGCGGCCGACGATGCCGGTGTCGTAGTCGCCGGAGAGGAACTCCTCGTTCTCCAGCAGCTCGGCGAAGAAGGGCAGGTTGTTCTTCGGGCCGGCCAGCTCGAAGGCGGCCACCGCCGTCTTCGCGCGCTCGATCGCCTCGGCCCGGGTCGCGCCGCTGACGATCAGCTTGGCCATCAGGCTGTCGTAGAACGGCGTGACGGTGTTGCCCTCCACGTAGCCCGAGTCCATCCGGACGCCCTCGCCGGTCGGCTCCACCCAGGTGCTGATCACGCCCGGGCCGGGCAGGAAGCGCTTCGGGTCCTCGGCGTTGATCCGCAGCTCGATGGCGTGCCCGCGCGGGGCGAGCGCGTCCGGGTCGAAGGTCGGCGCCAGGCCGGCGGCCACCCGCAGCTGCTCCTCGACGAGGTCCAAGCCGTAGACCAGCTCGGTGACCGGGTGCTCCACCTGGAGCCGCGTGTTCATCTCCAGGAAGAAGAAGTCTTCGGAGTCGGGGCCGTCGCCCTTGGCGTCCCGCTGACGCGGGACCAGCAGGCACTCGACCGTACCCGCGTTGCGGTAGTTCACCGCCTCGCCGGCGCGCACGGCCGCCGCCAGGAAGCGCTCGCGCAGCTCCGGGGTGACCGCCGGCGACGGCGACTCCTCGACCAGCTTCTGGTTGCGTCGCTGCACCGAGCACTCACGCTCGCCGAGGGCCACCACCCGGCCGTCGGCGAGGCCGAGGATCTGCACCTCGACGTGACGTACCCGGGGGAAGTACCGCTCGATCAGCACCGAGCCGTCGCCGAACATCCGCTCGGCGAAGGAGCGCACCTTGTCGTACTCGGTGCGCAGCGCGGCCTCGTCGGTCGCCACGCCCATGCCCATGCCGCCGCCACCGGCCGCGGCCTTGACCATCACCGGGTAGCCGATCTCCGCCGCCGCCGCGACCGCCGCGTCGAGGTCGGCCGCCGGGTCGGTGGTGCCGGGCGCGACCGGCACGCCGGCCGCTGCCATCAGGTTCCGGGCGTTGATCTTGTCGCCCATCGCGGTGATCGCGTCCGCGCCGGGCCCGATCCAGATCAGCCCGCTCGCCTCGACGGTACGGGCGAAGTCGGCGTTCTCCGACAGGAAGCCGTAGCCGGGGTGGACGGCCTGCGCGCCGGTCGACTTGGCGGCGGCGAGAACGGCCTCGACGTTGCGGTAGCTCTGGGCCGGGTTCGCCGGTCCCACGCACACCGCCTCGTCGGCCTCCGTCACGAAAGGCAGGCCGGCGTCGGCCTCCGAGTGCACCGCGATCGCGCGGATGCCGAGCCGCCTGGCGGTCCGGATGATCCGGCGGGCGATCTCGCCCCGATTGGCGACCAACAGCGACTCGATCATGTTTCCTCCAGCGTCCGGGGTCAGGACGGGTACCAGGGGATCCGGGGCCGTGCTGACGAGTCGGGCGGAACACCCGCGCTCGCCGTCACGGCCCGCAGGACGCGGTAGCGTCCGTCCGAAACGGCACCCGGGCGGACGCTACCCCGCGCCCGGGTGGGCCACGAGAGCGGCCAGGGTGGCGGTGCGGAGCAGCTCGGCCCGGCGGCGCCGGTCCACCTCCCCGCCGAGGAACGGCGTCGAGTTCATCAGGCCGAACGCGGCGTGGGCCAGCACCCGCGCCTCGCCGTCGGGCATGCCGGGATGCAGCGTGGTCAGCACCGTCACCCACTGCTCGACGTAGAGCCGCTGGAGCCGGCGGATCCGGCGGCGGGGCTCGTCGGGAAGACGGTCCAGCTCGTGCAGGTGCAGGGCGATCACCGCCGGGTTGGCCAGCGCGAAGTCGACGTGGAAGTCGATCAGCGACTCCAGCGCGCCGCGCGGATCGTCGGGGTGACCGGCGGAGCGCTCCTGGCCGCCGGTCAGCAGCTCCTCGCTGACCGGGATCAGCGCGGCGACCAGCATGGCCTCCTTGCCGGCGAAGTGGTGGTAGAGCGCCGGGCCGGTGACCCCGGCAGCCGCGCCGATGTCGTCCATCGAGACGCCGTGGTAGCCCCGGGAGGCGAAGAGGCCGACCGCGATCTCCAGGATCTCGTCCTTGCGGGACCGGCGCCGGGCCGACCCCGCGGCACCGTTCGCCCTGCCCCGTGCCTGCTGCTCGACCGTCACCGGGCAAGCGTAGACCTCGACCGGCCCCACGTGGAGCCTCCGTTTCCCGTCGGATGGCTCACGTCCGCCGCCGGCGGGCACCACGTCAGGGCCCTCGACCCTCGACCAGGTGGGGGCGGGCTAGCGGCGCGCTCCGGCGGCGCGGTGCAGGCCGGAGAGCCGCATCGCGAGGCCGCGCCGGGCTGGCGGAACGGCGTCGGCCAGGCGGAGCAGCAGGTTACGGGCCGGCCGGGCGGCCGGCGGCAGGGTGGCGAGCCGGGTCAGCCGGGCGGCGAAGGTGACCACCTCCTCGGCCATCGGCCGGCGGCGGGCCGCGTACTCGTCGAGCAACCCGTCGGGGCCGCCGGCCAGCACGTCCGCGAGGGTGTCGCCGACATCGACCGCGTCCACGATGCCCAGGTTCATCCCTTGGCCGCCGGCGGGGCTGTGCACGTGCCCGGCGTCGCCGGCGAGCAGGACCCGCCCGTTGCGGAACGTGTCGGCGACCCGGTGGTGGATGCGGAACCGGGAGCCCCAGAGCACCTCGACCACCCGGTCCGGGCGACGGGCCGGCCCACGTTCGTCGAGGAGCGCCTGGAAGTAGGCACGGTCGGGGGTGACGGGCGCCTCGGCCACGGCGGCGACCAGCCGGACGATCCCGTCGGGCAGTGGTGCCCAGACCAGTGGCCCGGAGCCGGCCAGGAAGAAGGAGACCCGGTCGCGGGGCAGCGCGCTCTCCACGCGCACGTCGGCGAGGGCGAACGACTCCGCACCGCCGGCCGGCCCGGAGAAGCCGATCCCGGCCCGTTCCCGCACCGCGCTGTGCATCCCGTCGGCGCCGACCAGGTAGCGGGCCCGTACCGTCGCGCCGTCGGCGAAGGTGGCGACCACACCGGCCGCGTCGTGGTCCAGCCCCGTCATCTCGTACGGACGCAGCACCGGGACGCCGACGGTGGCGAGCTGCCCGGCGAGCACCTCCTCGGTGACCGACTGGGACACCATCAGCGCGTACGCGTGCCGGGACGGCAGCCCGTCGAACGGCACGGCGAGCAACGTCCGGTCGCGGTCACGGACGGTGAACCCCCGCGACCGCAACCCGCGCGCCACCAGCGGGGCGCCGGCGCCGATCCGGTCCAGCTCCTCCAGGGTGTACGCGTGCACCACCGCCGCCCGCGAGGTCCGCGGCGGCTGGTCCAGCCGGTCGACCACGGTCACCCCGACACCGCGCCGGGCCATGGTCAACGCGGCGGTCAGCCCGGTCGGGCCGGCACCCACCACCAGGACGTCCGTGTTCGCGGGCAGCATGATCGGCCTCCATCCGTCCATGCCAACGGATGTTGGCGACCGGTTGTCGGCAACGCTAGCCAGCCGCCCGGCCCCGCGCTGTCCCCTGTCGTCGAGCGGTCCCGGCCCGACGGACTGATGGGATCGCCCAACCTTTTCCGGGCCCGGTGCGTCTGACTGGTGACGCGAAACGCGCGAAGGCCGGAGGGAGCGCGGATGGGAGCGCCGACGACCGACGACGGGCGGGACGGCTACGTCACCTTCGTCGAGTGCCACCAGCACCGGCTGCTGCGTGCGGCCTACCTGGTCTGCGGCAACCGCCACCAGGCCGAGGACCTGCTCCAGGACGCGCTGCTCAAGCTCGCCCTGCGCTGGCCCGCGGTGCGGCACGGCGACCCGGCCGCGTACGTGCGGACGATCCTCTACCGGGACGCCGTCTCCTGGTGGCGTCGACGACGCCGGGAGTGGCTCAGCGCGTACCCGCCGGAGCGGGCCACAACCGAGGGCGACGGGGCACTGCGGCTCGCGCTGCGCGACGCCCTCGGCCACCTGCCACCCCGGCAACGGGCCGTGCTGGTGCTGCGCTACTTCGAGGATCTCACCGAGGCGGCCACCGCCGAGGCGCTCGGCGTCACCGTCGGCACCGTCAAGAGCCAGTGCCACGCGGCGCTACGCCGGCTCCGTGAGGTCGCGCCGGAACTCGGCCGCGACGAGGGGCGCTCCGGCGACGACCTGGTACCCGGGATGGAGGTAAACCCGTGAGGGAAGAGGAACTGCACCGGCTGCTCACCGTCGCCGCCGAGGACGTCCGACCGGCACACCCGGCGGCGACCGGCTGGGAACGGGCCCGCCGGGTGCGTCGCGCCCGCCGCGCCGTCGGCGCCACCGCGCTCGCGGTCGCCCTGCTCACCGGCGGTACGGCACTGGCCCTGCGCCCCACCCAGCCGCCGCCGGCCGCCGTCGCGACACCGCACCGGAGCCCGACGCCGCACCCCGTGCCCGTACAGACGCCCCCGGTCGAGCTGGCCTACCCCGGGCACCCCCTGGGCCGCCTCGGCGACCCGGTCGGCGCGACGCTCTCCGACCGGCCGGTACGCCGGGCTCTGGCGCTGCACCAGCCGGTCGACCCGCAGACCGGCGTAGCGGGCCGGATCCGGGTGCTCGGCGACGACGGCGTCGTACGCGACCTCGACGTGGTCACCCCCGCCCCGACCCGCGATGCCGAGGGCAACGAGGCCGTGCCGCTGAAGAGCGGAAGCCTGTCCCCGGACGGGCGGACTGCCGCCTTCGCCCAGACCGACGGGGTGATCGTGGTCGACCTGACCACCGCCGCCGTACGCCGCCACCCGCTCAAGGGCTACCTGGAACACGTCCTCTGGTCCGGCGACCGGCTGCTCGTCGGCGACAACGACACCACGTACGAGCTGGACCGGGCCACGGGCGCCGCCCGGAAGCTGCCCCTGTCTCCCTGGGACGCGGTCACGCCCGACCCGGCGGCCCCGCCGAACGTCCCGCTCGAACTGGGCGGCACGCCGCCGAACCTGACGGAGATCCGGTGGACCGACGACGAGACGCAACGCACCATCGGCGCGGTCGACTTCCGCGCGCTACCACCCGGTCACCGGGTCGACGAGTTCTACGGACGGGGCTGGCAACGCGGAGACCGGGTGGCTCGCGCCGGCTGGATCACCACGGACACGATGGGCGGGCTGGAGGGCGTCGCGCTGCTGAACGCCCGGACGCGCGTGGTGACCCACCTGCTCGACCTGGGCCGGGACCGTTGGAAGGGCTGCTGCGAGGTGCTCGGCTGGGACCGCGACGGCGCGGTGCTGCTGCGCCACGACCCCGGTGGGCTGCTGCGCTGGCGGCCGGAGACGGGCGAGGTCACGGGCGTGACCCGGAACCTGCCCGGGACGGTCTCGCTTCCCGCCGGTTGAGCGGGTCGCTTCTGCCGTCGTACCACCGAAGGGGCCGGTCCCCGCGCGGGCCGCAGCCGGCGCGCGCGGGGACCGGTCGGCGGGTCAGCCCGCCAAGCCGCCGGGCTGGTCGCCCTTCACGACGGGAGCCCGGACCAGGTTGCCCCACTCGGTCCACGAGCCGTCGTAGTTGCGCACCTGCGGGTAGCCCAGCAGGTGCCGCAGCACGAACCAGGTGTGGCTCGACCGCTCACCGATCCGGCAGTACGCCACGATGTCGTCGCCCGGGCTGAGCCCGAGCTGGTCGGCGTAGATCGCGCGCAGCTCGTCGGCCGACCTGAACGTGCCGTCGTCGTTGGCGGCGGACTTCCACGGCTTGCTGACCGCACCCGGGATGTGCCCGCCGCGCAGCGCGCCCTCCTGCGGGTAGTCCGGCATGTGCAGCATCTCGCCGGTGTACTCGCCCGGCGACCGGACGTCGACCAGCGGGCGGCCCGCCGCCACGTGCGCCATCACCTGCTCGCGGTACGCCCGCACCGGCGCGTCGTTGCGTTGCGGCACCGGATACTCGGCGCGGGGCCGGGCCGGCTTGTCCCGGGTCAGCTCGCGGCCCTCGGCGACCCACTTCTGCCGGCCGCCGTCGAGCAGCCGCACGTCCGGGTGCCCGAAGAGGCTGAACACCCACAGGGCGTACGCGGCCCACCAGTTGAAGTTGTCGCCGTAGAAGACGACCGTGTCGCCCCGGCCGATGCCCTTCGCGGCACACAGTTCGGCGAAGCGCTCGGCGTCCAGGTAGTCCCGGGTCACCTGGTCGTTCAGCTCGGTGTGCCAGTCCACCTTCACGGCACCCGGGATGTGGCCGGTGTCGTAGAGCAGCACGTCCTCGTCGCACTCGACGACGACGAGCCCCTCGTCGCCCAGGTGCTCGGCCAGCCAGCCGGTGGTGACCAACCGCTGCGGGTCCGCGTACGACTGGAGTCGGGGATCGGGATCGCTCGGCACAGACATGATCCCCAAGGTACGCCGCATCCCGGGCCGGCGACCCGCCATCGGAAATCGGTGCAGCGAATCCGACGCGTCGCGCGTGACAGTGGCGAGACCCGCCGACCAACGAGGATCGCCATGACCGTACGGCACCGAACCGGACCGCCCCGGGCGACCGCGTCACCGGTGGACTTCACCGACTTCTACCAGGCGCACTTCCACCGCCTGGCGGTGCAGCTCTACGCGTATCTGGGAGACCACGCCGAGGCGCAGGACCTCACCCAGGAGGCGTTCTGCCGGGTGCTGGAGCGTTGGAGCCGGATCAGCACGTACGACGACCCCTCCGCGTGGGTCCGCCGGGTCGCCTGGAACCTGGCCACCAGCCGGTTACGCCGGGTCCGCACCGTCGTCCGGCACCTGGCCAGGCAGCGGGAGGAACACGTTCCCGGCCCGGAACCGGACCGGGTGGCGCTGAGCCGCGCCCTGGCCTGTCTGCCCACAAGTCAGCGCCGGGCCGTCGTGCTGCACCACCTGGCGCACCTGAGCATCGCGGAGATCGCCGACCAGCTGGACGCCCCCGAGGGCACCGTCCGCTCCTGGCTGTCCCGGGGGCGGGCGGCGCTGGCCACCTACTTCACCGAGCGGCAGGAGGCCCACGGTGCGTGAGAACGACCTGGACGACATGTTCGCCGAGTTCGAGGCCGACGCGATGACCAGCTTCCGGCCGCCGGGCGTTCCGGCGGTCGAGCGCCGGGTGCGCGACCGGCGACGGCGTCGCGGGCGGCTGCTGGCGGGCGTGGGCGTGCTCCTCCTGGCCGGACCGGCCGGGGCGTTCGCCGCCGGGCGGGGTGTCGACCCCGGCCCGCCGGTCCCGACACCGGCCCCCACGATGTCGCCGCCACCCACCGACGAGCTTCTCGATCGGAAGGTCATCCTGCCCGACGTGTCCGGCCGGCTGACCGAACTGCGATTCGTCGACGCCCGGAACGGCTGGGCGCTCTTCGACACCTGCGACACGCCCGATCCGGGCGCGGAAGACTGCCGCCGGACCGTCGGGCGGACCGCCGACGGCGGAGTGACCTGGCGACCGACGGCCCCGCTCCCCGACGCGAAGGGCTCGGGAAGGCTCTTGCCGGTCGATGAGCGGAGTCTCACGCTGACGGTCGGCGACGGGTACCTCGTGACCACCGACGGCGGCGCGGCCTGGTCCCGGCACCCGTTCGGCTCCCCGCCGCCGGCCACGCAGGCGGGCAGCGCCACCCGCAGCGGGTTCCTCGTCCGCTGCCCCGGGAGAGACGGACTGGGAGCGAGGGGCATGCAGTGCCCCCGCGGGGAGTTGGTACGGATCGGCTCCGGCCCCGTCCGGCCGCAACCCCCGGTGCCCCTGACCGGCGAGACCGACCACCGGGTCATCGAGGGCGGCGACGGGCGGCTCTGGCTGACCGTACGCGACAAGGGTCGGCTGACTGTCCTGGTCAGCGATGACGCGGCGGCGACCTGGCGGAAGTTGCCAACCGCTACGCGGGCGGGGGCCGGACGGCTCCTCGTCTCTCCCGACGGTGCCGACGCCTGGTTGGTGACCGTCAGCGAGAGCGAGTTCAGCGTGACGGCGGCGACGGAGGTGTGGCGGTTGGTCGGGGGTCGGTGGGAGCAACGACCGGGCCTACCCGACGGCACCTCCGACGTCGCCGCGACGAACGGCGGGGTCCTCGCCGTCACCGGGGCGTACGGCACCGTCGGCTTCTGGGCCGACGGACGCTACGTCGACGCGCCCGCGGTGACCGCCGCGCTGCGGATCGGCGCCGACGGCAGCCCGTCCGTCGAGGTGTTGCGCGACGGCACGGTCGTCGTGACCACGGGTTCCGCCCAGATCGTCGGCGTCGGGTCCGGCGTCACCCGCACGTGGACCCGGTTCTCCTGACGACGTACCGCCGACGGGCCCGACCGACGCCGGTAGGTCCGTCGGCGGCGCGGGGCAGGGCGTCAGGCGCGGCGGTGGGCGATCCGGCCGGCGACCACGGTCACCAGGCAGGCGCCGTCGGCGTCGAGGACGGCCAGGTCCGCGCGCCCGCCGGGCGCCAGTGCCGGCGGTACGGCGGCCGGCAGCACCAGCAGGTCGCCGCGCTCCACGGCGGCCCGCAGCGCCGGATCGGTCAGGTGGCCGGCCAGCACGGCGGTCACCCCGCGGCGCAGCAGCGCGTGCACCCGCTCGCGGGGGGTGTCGGCGGCCGGCAGTGGCCCGTCGTGCAGCAGTCCCGGCCCGAGCGTGCCCGGCCAGCGGCGGATCCGGGCTTCGGCGTACGCCCCGGTCAGCTCGGCCAGCGGGCCGACCGCGACGATCCGGTCGGCCCGGACCGCGACGGCGGCCCCGGCGACGGGTGGGGTGTCGGGCGCGGTCCGCAGCAGCGGCGCGGCGTGCAGGGTGAGCACGTCTCAGTCGACGATCGGGCCGAGGGACGGGCGCTTGGCGGTGACGGTGTCGCCGGAGGAACGGCCGGTCAGCCGGCGCTTGATCCACGGTGCCAGGTGCTGCCCGGCCCAGCGCAGATCGGCGGCGCGGGCGGCCAGCCAGGGCGTGGGTGCCGGGTGCGGCGGCACCATGAGCCACTCCTCGTCGCAGCCGACCCCCAGCGCGGTGAGGACCTGCGCGGCGACCCGCCGGTGCCCGGTCTCCGACAGGTGCAGCCGGTCGGTGCTCCAGAGCATCGGGTTCAGGTAGGTGTCGTCGGCGTACAGGTCGACCAGGATCGCGCCGTGCCGCTCGGCGGTCTCCCCGACGGTCCGGTTGAGCAACTGCGCCCGGGGCGCGACGAGCCGCTGGCCGGGCAGCCGGGCCATCACGTCGGCGAACCGGAAGAGGACCACGTCGGCGCCGCCCGAGCGCAGCCTCCGCACCACGTCGTCGAAGCGGGTGACCAGGGCTTCCGGGTCGAAGGTACGGCGGAGCACGTCGTTGCCGCCGGCGGCGAAGCTGATCAGGTCGGGCTTCATGGCGAGCGCGGCGGGCACCTGCTCGGCCACCACGCTCGGGAAGAGCCGGCCCCGGATGGCCAGGTTCGCGTACCGGAAGTCGGGGCCGGTCTCGGCAGCCAGCCGGGTCGCCACCAGGTCCGCCCAGCCCCGGTAGCTGCCGTCCGGGTACGCGTCGTCCATGCCCTCGGTGAAGCTGTCCCCGACCGCCACGAAACTGCGCCAGCGCACCCGTTCATCCCTCCGACGTACGGCAGGATAGGGCGCCCCCGGTGGAGGAAGGGTCCCTTCCCGACGCGGGACAGTCTTCACCAGAAGGGCCGGCCGCGGGGTGACCGACGGACAAACGTGGCGGAGGTCATCGTGGACAGCGGGACCGTGATCCGGGACCGGGGCCGCGGGCACGATCACCGCCTGCGTCGATACGAGAAGTTCGGTGGCGCGGTCGGCAACCCTCGGAACGTCCCATTTGCGGGACCGCCGGCCGTCGCGCACCGTCCAGTCAGGTGGATGGCGGCGCCACCGGGTGCGCGGAGGCCCCCGGTGTGCAAGCCTCGTCCAAACCTTTTCACAAGGTCACACCACATGTCACCGCCGGATCACCCGCTGCACAGCAGACGGCGACGCCGCCCGTAAGTCCTGGGAGAACATCGTGCCCAACCTCGACCTGGCACTGAAGACCGCGATGAGCATCGACGGCGCGATCGGCGCCGCACTCGTCGACTACAACAGCGGCATGACACTCGGCGTGGCCGGCGGCACCGGCGAGATCGACCTGACCGTCGCCGCCGCCGGCAACACCGATGTCGTCCGCGCCAAGCTGCGGACGATCGAGATGCTCAACCTGAACGACGAGATCGAGGACATCCTCATCACGCTCGGCACCCAGTACCACCTGATCCGCCCGGTGACCAGCCGCACCGGCAAGGGCCTCTTCCTGTACCTGATGGTGAGCAAGAGCCGCGCCAACCTGGCCATGGCCCGCCACCAGTTGCGCACCATCGAGGAGAGCCTGGAGCTGTGAGCGGAATCGACGACACCGAGACGGCCCTACCCCGCCGTACGGCACGGGGCACGGGCACCCTGCCGCCGCCGCGCCCGCTGCCGCCGTCGCTGGCCGGGAACGCGTCGCTGCCGTACGCGGCGATCGGACACGAGCTCTCTGAGCTGCGCCTGCAGATCCCCGGGGTGCACGGCTGCGTCCTCGGCGGCGTGGACGGCCTGCTCATCACCCACAACCTGCAGACCGACGTCGACCCGAGCGACCTGGCGGCCCTCGCCGCCACCACGTACGGGCTGGGCCGGCAGGTCGGGCTCCGGCTGGGTCAGGGCGACTTCCAGCAGTCCACCGTCCGCAACGCCGGCGGCTACCTGAGCGTCTACGCGGTCAGCTCGCAGGCGCTGCTCGCGGTGGTCGGCGAGGACAGCATCAACGTGGCCCGGCTGCACCTGCACGCCCCGCCGGTGGCGAGGCGGCTCGCCACCCTGCTGGACGAGTCCGCTCCGGCCGGCCACGGCGGCTGACGGCGCGCACGGCTTCAGGCCGGGCTGGACGGGTTTTCGGGTCTGCGGCGAGACGCCCACCCGAGGTCGGTGGTCGAGACGTCCACCCGAAGTCGGTGGCTTCGAATCGGGCGGTGGACGGGGCGCGAGCAGGCCTCGTCCACCGCCCGACGCGAGAGCCGTCCTGACCGGGCGTACCCGAAATGGATCGTCCTGTCGCAGCCGGCCGCCGTACGCTGCGCCAATGCTGCTGCGCATGTCGACCCTGCTGCTCCGGACCCTGCGCGAGGACCCGGCGGACGCGGAGGTGCCGAGCCACCGGCTCCTGCTGCGCGCCGGCTACATCCGTCGCGCCGCACCGGGCGGCTACACCTGGCTGCCGCTGGGCAAGCTGGTGCTGGACCGGGTCACCGAGGTGGTCCGGCAGGAGATGACGGCGATCGGCGACCAGGAGGTGCACTTCCCGGCGCTGCTGCCGGCCGAGCCGTACCGGACCAGTGGCAGGTGGACGGAGTACGGCGACGACATCTTCACCCTCGCCGACCGGCGCGGCGCGGAGCACCTGCTGGCGCCCACCCACGAGGAGTTGGCCGCGCTGCTCGTGAAGGACCTGTTCACCTCGTACCGGGACTTCCCCGTGACGCTCTTCCAGGTCCAGACGAAGTTCCGGGACGAGGCCCGGCCCCGCGCCGGCCTGCTGCGTGGACGCGAGTTCCTGATGAAGGACGCCTACTCGTTCGACCTCGACGAGGCGGGCCTCGCGGCGGCGTACGACCGGCACCGGGGCGCGTACCGGCGGATCTTCGACCGGCTCGGGCTGGAGCACACGATCGTGCGCGCGACGTCGGGGGCGATGGGCGGTTCGGCGTCGGAGGAGTTCCTGGCCGCGACGCCCGTCGGCGAGGACACCTTCGTCGGCTGCACGGCCTGCGACTACGCGGCCAACACGGAGGCGGTGACCACGCCCGCCCCGCCCGCCACCGACCCGTACGCCCAGCCGGCGGCGCGGGTGCACGACACCCCCGAGACGCCGACCATCGCCAGCCTGGTCGGGCTGGCCAACGCCCGGCGCCTGGACGGGCGGGACGACTGGACCGCCGCAGACACCCTGAAGAACGTGGTGCTCGCCCTGCGCCGGCCCGGCGTCGAGGAGGCCGAGCTGCTGGTGGTCGGGCTGCCCGGCGACCGGGAGGTCGACCTGAAGCGGCTCGGCGCGGCGGTCGCCCCGGCCACCGTGGACGTCTTCGACGACTGGGACGCCCGTCCCGAGTTGGTCCGTGGCTACATCGGCCCGCAGGTCATGGCGAAGTTCGGCATCCGCTACCTGGTCGACCCCCGGGTGGTGCCGGGCAGCGCGTGGCTGACCGGCGCGAACGAGCCGGGCCGGCACGCGACGGGCGTGGTCTGCGGCCGGGACTTCGTGCCGGACGGCACCATCGAGGCGGCCGAGGTCCGTCCCGGTGATCCCTGCCCGGCCTGCGGCACGGGCGAGCTGACCATGCGGCGGGGCATCGAGATCGGGCACATCTTCCAGCTCGGTCGCCGCTACACCGATGCCTTCGCCGTCGACGTGCTCGGCCCCGCCGGCAAGCCCGTCCGTCCCACCATGGGCTGCTACGGCATCGGGTTGTCCCGCGCGGTCGCGGCGATCGCCGAACAGCACCACGACGAGCGGGGGCTCGTCTGGCCGGAGGCGGTCGCGCCGTGCGACGTACACGTGGTGGCCGCTGGAAAGGGGCCGCAGCTCGACGCGGCGCTGGAGCTCGGCGGGCGGCTCGCCGACGCCGGCCTGCGGGTGCTCGTCGACGACCGGACGCACGTCTCCGCCGGGGTGAAGTTCACCGACGCCGAGCTGATCGGCATCCCCCGCGCCGTCGTGGTCGGCCGCCGTCTCGCCGAGGGGTACGTGGAACTGCGCGACCGGGCTTCCGGCGAGCGCGTCGAACTGCCGGTGGACGGGGTGGCGGACCGACTCGTCGAGCGGGTACACCGGGAGCGCGGGAACGTGGTGTAGCGGACGTGCCACGGGGTACCGCAGTCCGATCGACTGAAAGCGTTCTGGAGGCTCTCATGACCGGTTACCGGGTCAGCGACGTCATGACGAAGCAGGTCATCTACCTGCCCGCCGAGACCACCCTGGACGAAGCGGCCCGGGTGATGAAGGAGGCGGACATCGGCGACGTCGTGGTCACCGACGGCGCCACCCTGGCCGGCATGCTCACCGACCGGGACATCGTCGTACGGGCGGTGGCCGAGCGCAGCGACCCGGCCACCACCACGATCGGCTCGATCATCACCCGTGAGGTGGTCATGATCGAGCAGCACTCGACCGCGGCCGAGGCTGCCGCCCTGATGCGGGAGCGGGGCATCCGGCGGGTGCTGGTCTGCGACAGCGAACGCAAGCTGGTCGGCATCGTCTCCCTCGGCGACCTCGCGATGCAGCTCGACCCCCAATCGGCGCTGAGCGACATCAGCGAGCAGGCCCCCACCGTCTGACGTGCACGGAAGGGCCCTTCCCCAGGTCCCCCGGTAGCGGAGGGGCCCCTTCCTGGCGGCGGTAGCCTCGGGGCATGTCATCCATGCCGGCCAGGCTGTCCGAGATCGTCGACGAGTTCGCCGCCGCGCCCCGGGACGTGGTGCTCGAGATGCTGCTGGAGTACGCCGACGTCATCCCGCCGCTGCCCGCCGGTTCCGCCGAGCGGGAGGGCATGGAGCAGGTACCGGAGTGTCAGACGGCGTTCTTCCTGCGCGCCCGGGTGACCCCCGGGAAGATGGTCGAGACCGTCTTCGACTGCCCGCCGGAGGCCCCCACCACCCGCGCGTTCGCCGGCATCCTCGCTGAAGGGCTGGCCGGCGCGAGCGCGGACGAGGTGCTCGCCGTGCCCGACGACCTCTATCAGCGGATGGGGCTGGCCCAGGCGATCAGCCCGCTGCGGGTGCGTGGCGGCACCGCCATCCTGGCCCGGCTCAAGCGGCAGGTCCGGGAACAGACCAGCTAGACGGAGGGTTGTCACCCGACATGGAGATCGAGATCTACGCCGACGTCGTCTGCCCCTGGTGCTACATCGGCAAGCGCCGGCTGGAGCAGGCCCTGGAGTCGTACGACGGCGAGGTGACCGTCCGCTACCGGCCCTTCCAGCTCGACCCGTCACCGGTGCCGGAGCCGCGTCCGCTGGTCGACGCGATGGCGGCGAAGTTCGGCGGGCCGGACCGGGTCCGGCAGATGTTCGGTCAGGTGACGGAGGTGGCGGCCCAGGTGGGTCTGAAGCTCGACTTCGACCGCGCGGTCGCCGCGAACACCTTCGACGCGCACCGCCTGGTCGCCTGGGCGACGGAGCACGGACGCGCCGCCGAGCTGGTCGACGCGCTCTACCGCGCCTACTTCACCGACGGTGTCGACGTGGGCTCCCGCGACGCGCTCGCCGCGCTCGCCGCCGAGGTCGGCCTGGACGCGGCCGAGGCCCGCCGCTTCCTCGACTCCGACGAGCGGACGGCGGAACTCTCCGACGAGCTGGCCACCGCCCGGCAGATCGGGGTGACCAGCGTGCCCACCTTCGTGCTGGCCGGCCGGTACGCGGTCACCGGCGCCCAGGAGCCGGAGACGCTCCTCGCCGCCCTCGCCGAGGTGGACCGCCGCGAGACCGAGGCCGGCTGACCCGGACCACAGGCGAACGACGCGGGTCGACCGCCGGCCACGGACATCGACGCACATGATGTTTCACGTGCAACGGTATCGATGCTCGTGACCGTTTAGACCGGCCTGGCCAGGCCCTCCACCACCTGCGCCCCGGGCAGGGCGCCGAGCGCCGGCCCGGGCAGCGCGATCTTGCTGTGCCGTACGCCCGATCCGATGATCACGTGCGGGGTGGCGATCACCCGCGGGTCGACCAGGATCGGCCACTGCTCCGGCAGGCCGATCGGGGTGATGCCGCCGTGCTCCATGCCGGTCAGCTCCACCGCGTCGGCCATCGGCGCGAAGCTCGCCTTGCGCACGTCGAGCGCGCGCCGGGCCACCCCGTTGACGTCGACCCGGGTGGTGGCGAGCACGACGCAGGCCGCGTAGCGTACGACCCCCTCGCGCTTGCCGGCCACCACCACGCAGTTGGCCGACTCGTCCAGACCCACCTCGTACGCGGCACAGAAGGCGGCGGTGTCGGCGAGCTCTCCGTCGATCGGCGCCACCAGCACGTCGTCGACGTCCACCGGCGCCTCTGCGGGCCACCGCTCGACGACGGCGGCGACCGGCGGAGCGAGCAGGTCGAGTCGGCTGCGGGCAGGTTCGGTCTTCAGCGTCCCCATCACGCCTGCGATCCTCGCATCCGACCAGACCCGGGCTCCCGGCACGCCGTCAGTTGCCGGTGAGGAAGCCGTTCTCGCGCAGCAGCGTGCGGTCCCGGGCGACCGCGAGTTCCTCCGCCCGCTCGGCTTGGACCCGACGGACCTCCATCTCCTCCAGGGAGTGCCGGACGGCGAGCCGGATCACGCCGTAGAGGAAGACGAATCCGGCGACGTACAGGATGACGGTGGCAACCATGGTGAACATGGCGTCACGTTAGGTCGGACATGAACGCGGGAGCCGTTCATGTCGCGCCGGTTCCCTCGTACGTGTCAACGAGGTGGTCACCCGCCCGGAGCGCGTCGGCCCGTAGGGAGCAGCTCGGCTCACCGGAGCAGGTCGGCCGTCGTCAGCACCACGAAGAAGCCGATGACGATCTCGCTGACCACCCAGGAGTGCCGCCCCGTCCAGTCCCGCATCCGGGGCAGCACCACCTCCGCCCGGCGGCCGAGCAGCAGCAACGCCAGCAGCGGCAGGGCCAGCAACGCCAGGGTGAGCAGGACGAACGGCAGCAGGTGCCACCAGGACAGGGCGTGCCGCGCGGCGCTCGCCCCCACGGCGAGCATGGTCAGATCGTCCGTCGGCATGGCCAGGAAGAGCAGCACGCCGAGCCGCAGCGCGTACGCCGGGCTCGCCCGCTGGAGGCCGCCCATCCACCTCGCCGGGCCGGTGGTGTGCCGGCGCAGGAAGACGATCAGCGCCAGGACGGCCAGCAGCACCAGCAGCGCCTGGTCGATCCGGCGCTCGACGGCGCGCCCGCCGACCCCGGCACCGACGTCGACCCGCACCACCCGGGTGACGAGCCAGCTCGCCGTGACGCCGCCCACCACCACCAGTGCGGCCCCGGCCAGGTAGCCCAGCGACGCGGCACGCGGTCGCTCCGCCGAGGCGAGGAAGACCGCCGCGACAAGTTGCGTCCCGGCGACCATCACCACGGCCATCGGCAGGATGGTCAGGAAGTTCATCGCCCGTCCATCCTCCCGGGCCGGGCGGGCGCCGCCGGACCGAACCGGCACATCTTCGCCGCCGTCCGGCCCGCCGCGACGATCGTCAGCGCGCGGTTCGTCGACACCGAGGACGGCGACGGCGTCGGGGACGGTCAGCCGGCGCGGACCCCGGGTGCGCCGGGCACCACGCGGCCGGCGAGCACGACGCCCAGCAGGGCCAGCCCGGAGGCCACCGCGAGCGTGCCGGCGTAGCTGGCCGGCCCCGGGGCCGCCCCCGCGGCGAGCACCGCGCCGGTCAGCGCCAGCACGGTCGCCGCGAACAGCGAGTCGCCCAGTTGCAGCGAGGAACTGTTGCGGCCCTCCTCGCCCGGGGCGGACAGCTCCAGCGTGAGCACCGACAACGAGGGGTAGAGCAGCCCCATGCCGAGGCCCGCGCCGGCCCAGCCGAGCACGCCGACCCACACCGGCACCGCCGGCGCGACGGCGAGCGTGACCACGGCCGTCCCAGCGGCGATGCAGGTCAGGCCCGCCCTCGGCAGGGTGGCCCGGGAGCGCGGCGCGCGCATCCGCCCCTGCGCCCAGGAGCCTGCCGACCAGGCGAGCGCCCCCGTGGTCAGGACCAGGCCGGCGACGGTCGGCGACAGCCCGCGTTCCCGGGAGAGCATCAGCGGGATCACCACCTCCGCGCCGACGAACGCGGCCGAGGCGAGACCGCGCAGCCCGATCACCGTGGGCAGGCCCCGGCCGGCGCGCAGGAACCCGGCCGGCAGCAGCCGGGGCGCGCAGACCAGCAGTCCGGCCAACGCCACGGCCACCAGCCCGACGGCGGCGGCGCCGCGCTGCTGGCCCCCGATGTGCAACAGTGCGGCGCTCACCCCCGCCCCGCAGGCCCAGCCGATCCGGGCCGCCGCGCCGGACGGCAGCCCGGTGACCGTGCCCGCGCCGATCGCCCGCAGGCCGGGGTGGATCAGCAGCACCGCCGGCACCGCCACCGCCGGCACCGCCAGGAAGACCCAACGCCACCCGAGGTGCTCCACGATCAGGCCGGCCAGCGCCGGGCCGACCAGCGACGGTACGACCCACGCGGCGGCGAACGCCGCGAAGATCCGCCGGTGCAACGCCTCCGGGTACGCCTGCGCCACGATCACGTACAGCGCCACCGAGAGCAGGCCGGAGCCGAAGCCCTGCACGATCCGGCCGGCGACCAGGACGCCCATGGTGGTGGCGCTCCCGGCGAGCAGCAGCCCCAGCACGAACCAGACGAGCCCGTGCCACATCGGCGCCCGGGGACCCCGCGAGTCGCACCAGATGCCGGAGGCGACCATGGCGAGCACGCCGGCGGCGAACGGTCCCCCGAAGGCGATGCCGTAGAGGGCAAGCCCGTCGAGGCTGCGCGCGACGGTCGGCATGGCGGTGCCCACCGCCAGCGCCTCGAAGGCGAGCAGCGAGATGAGCGCGACACTGCCCACCGTCATCGCCCGTAGCCGGGGCGCGAAGAGGCCGGCCCCGCCGGTGGGACGAGCACCGACCTCCCGCTCCGGGGCGGCGGGCGCCGCCGTGTCGGTCACCTCCGGCTCGCCGGACGCGGCAGCCACAGCGGTCCACCGGAGCGGGCCCGGGAATCGCCCGGACCCGCCTCGGAGCGAAGCAGTTCGATCAGCACGCCGTCAGCCTCCGACCTCAACCCGGATTGAGGTCAAGGGTGACCCAGCTCTCCCCGGCCGCCCGAGAGCCGGCGGACACCCTGGCGCGGCAGCCCTCGCCCGCCACGCGGCAGGAACTTCCGCTGCTCCGAGGGCATAACGGACGTCCCGCCGGGAAGCCAGGCCGCCGGAAGCGCGCAAGTGGGAGGCGAGATGGCGTACGGCGGACGCAACGGCAGCGAGGGGCCTGACCGGCGCCTGTCCGGTCGTACGCCTCGATGATCTCCCTGGGCCGCGCCGCCGGTCGGCTCCTTCCGCCGGTCCTGGTGCCGCCGGTCGTCGGCGAGGCGTCCCGGAACGTCGGTGCCGTCGCGGCCCGGCTGGCGCGGGTGGCCGGGCTGAGCCGGCGCCGGGTCTGGTCCCGCCCCGGCCGGCACCACATCGAGGTGATCGGGGTCTGCCAGGACGGCGGTGACGTCCTCGCGCGTCAGGTCGAGGCGGCGCTGGAGCGGATGCCCGGCGTCGAGTGGGCCCGGGTCAACGCCCCGTCCGGGCGGGTGGTCGTCGCCGTCGGTACGCCGGAGCCCGCCCTGCGGGACCTCATCGCGACGGTCGCCCGCACCGAACGCACCTGCCCCCACGAGCCGGACCCGGAGATCCCGCCGCCGCACCCGCCCGAGGAGGGGCCGCGCACGCCCCGCACCCTCGGCGCGCTGGCCTCCGACGCCCTGGGCCTGACCCTCGCCGCCGCCACCCGGATCCTGCCGTTCACGCCGGTGCCCGGGGAGGTCGCCGGGCTGCTCGTGGCGGTCGACCTGCACCCCAGGCTGCACGCGCTGGCGGACCGGGGGCTACGCGCCGACCCCCGCGCCGATCTGCTGTTCCCGCTGGCCGAGGCGGTGGCGCTGGGCCTGACGGGCGGCTGGGCCGGGCTCGTGCTCGACGGCGCGCAACGGGTGGTGCAGTGGGGCGAGGCGCGGGCCCAGCTCCGCGCGTGGGCGCAGGCCGAACATCGGCTGACCGGGCATCCGGAACGGGCCGCCGCCGCCGTACCGAAGATCGAGCGCCCCCTGCCGAAGCCCGACGGCCCCGTCGAGAAGTACATCAGCCGGATGCTCGACGCGGGCGCCGCCGCAGTCGCCACGATGCCGGTCGTCGGCCCGAAGCGGGCCGCCGCGCTGGGTCTCTCCACGCTGCCCAAGGCTCCTGGCAGCGGACGCGAGGGGTACGCCGCGCAGCTCGGCCGGATCCTCGCCCGGCGTGGCGTGATCGCGATGGACCGCAGCGTGCTGCGCGAACTGGACCGGATCGACACCCTGGTGCTGGACGCCGCCGTGCTCGGCTCCGACCGGGGCGTGCTGGCCGATCTGGCGCCGCTGGCCGGGGCGGACACCGGGCAGGTGGCCGCGCGCGCGTTCGCCCTCTTCGACCCCGCCGCGCCCCGCCAGCCGCGGGACGCCGACGGCTGGCGGCTCGGGCCGCTGGAGGCGCTGGACGTCGAGAACCCCGGAGACACCACCGACAGTCGGCGGCTGCGCGACGCGGGCGGACTCCTGCTCGGCCTCGCCGACGGCGGCACCCTCGCCGCCGTGCTGCGGGTCGAACCGGAACCGGCGCCGGGCGTTGACGCCCTGTCGGCCGCCGCCCGCCAGGCCGGCCTGCGGCTGATCGTGGCCGGCGACGACGAGCGGCGGTACGGCTTCGCCGACGCCCACCTGCCGGGCCACGACCGGCTTGCCGAGTCGGTGCGGAACCTGCAACGCGCCGGGGCCATGGTGATGGTGGCCTCCGCCGACCGCGCCGCACTGGGCGTCGCCGACTGCGGCCTGGGGCTCAGCGGCCCCGAGGAGCTGCCGCCCTGGGGCGCGCACCTGCTGCTCGGTGCCGACCTGCGGGTGGCGGCACTGGTGGTCGAGGCGGCGGGGGTGGCCCGCCGGATGGCCCGGCAGAACATCGGCCTGGCCATGGCCGGCACCGGCCTCGGCGCGCTGGGTGCGCTCACGGCCCCCCGCGCGCGGCTGCCCGGACGCGCCGTCGTGCCCGTGAACGGGGCGGCAGCGCTGGCCTTCGCGCACGGCGTCCTACGGGCGCACCGGCTGCCCGACCGGACGGACGGCCCGACCCCGGCCGTCACCGCGTGGCACCTGATGCCGTCCGCGACCGTGCTCGACCAGCTCGGCAGCGGCCCGGACGGACTCACCACCGCCGAGGCCGAGCGCCGCCGGGACGACCACGGCGTACGCCCCGACGGGCCGACGGGGCTGCTGCGCGCCTTCGTCGACGAGCTGGCCAACCCGCTCACTCCCGTACTGGCCGCCGGGGCGGTGCTCTCGGCAGCCTTCGGCTCGCCCGTCGACGCCGCCCTGGTCGGCGGCGTGGTCGGCGGGTCCGCGCTGCTCGGGGCCGTGCACCAGCACCGCACCGAGCGGTCGCTGGCCGAGCTGCTGTCCCGCTCGTCGGTCACCGCCCGCGTACGCCGGGACGGTGCGGAACGGACGCTGGCGGCCGAGGAGCTGGTGCCCGGGGACGTCGTCCTGCTCGAATCGGGGGACGCCGTACCGGCCGACTGCCGGGTGCTGGAGTCGGCCGGGCTGGAGATGGACGAGTCGTCCCTCACCGGCGAGTCGCTGCCGGTCGGCAAGACCGAACAGCCGGTGGTCGCCGCCGCCGTCGCCGACCGCCGGTCGATGCTCTACGAGGGCACCAGCGTCGCCGCCGGTCACGGAACGGCGGTGGTGGTCGCGACGGGCGCGGAAACCGAGGCGGGACGGAGCCTGGCGATGGCCCGGCAGGCTCCGCCGTCGAGCGGCGTGGAGGCGCGGCTGGGCCGGTTGACCCGGGCGGCGATCCCGCTGGCCGCCGGCTCGGCGGTGGCGGTGGCCGGCGCGGGCCTGCTGCGGGGCGTACCCCTGGCCCAGACCGCCGCGACCGCCGCGAACCTGGCCGTCGCGTCCGTGCCGGAAGGGCTGCCCTTCCTGGTCAGCGCCGCGCAGCTGGCCGCCGCACGGCGGCTGGCGGAGCACGGCGCGCTGGTCCGCAACCCGCGCACCATCGAGGCGCTCGGCCGGGTCGATGTGCTCTGCTTCGACAAGACCGGCACCCTCACCGAGGGGCAGCTCCTGCTCGCCGGGGTCGGCGACGACGGCCGGTACGCGCCGGTCGACCGGCTCGACGACGCCCTGCGGGACACCCTCGCGGCGGCGCTGCGCGCCACCCCGGGCGCCGACGACCCCCACGACCTGGCCCAGCAGACCGACCGCGCGGTCCGCTCCGGCGCCCAGGTGGCGGGCGTGACCGAGCGGACCGGCGCCGAGGGGTGGGAGCCGGTCGACGCGCTGCCGTTCGAGCCGTCCCGTGGCTACCACGCCACCGTCGGCCGCTCGGGCGACCGGCTGCTGCTCAGCGTGAAGGGGGCCCCGGAGTCGGTGCTGCCCCGCTGCTCGGGCCGGCGTAGGCCGGAGGGACGCGACGAGCCGCTCGACGACGACGGGCGCGCGGGGCTGCACGCCATGCTGGCCGACCGGGCGGGGGCGGGGCACCGGATCCTCGCCGTGGCCGAGTGCCGGATCCACTCGCCGGGCGTCACCGACGAGCAGGTGCACGAGCTGACCTTCGTCGGCTTCCTGGCCCTCGCCGACGGGGTACGCGAGAGCGCCGCCCCCGCCGTACGCCGCATCCGTCAGGCCGGCGTGCACACCATCATGATCACCGGTGACCATCCGGCGACCGCCGAGGCGATCGCGTCCACCATCAGCGACCACGAGCACCAGCGGGTCGTCACCGCGACGGAACTCGACCGGCTCGACGACGAGGCTCTCGGCGCGCGGCTCGCCGCCACGGACGTGGTGGCCCGGTGCACCCCCGCGCACAAGGTCCGGATCATCCAGGCGTTGCAGAGGTGCGGGCGTACGGTGGCGATGACCGGCGACGGCGCCAACGACGCCGCGGCGATCCGGCTGGCCGACGTGGGCATCGCCCTCGGTCAGCGGGGCACCCCGGCGGCCCGCGCGGCGGCCGACCTGGTGGTCACCGACGACCGGCTGGAGACGATCATCGCCACCCTGGTCGAGGGCCGGGCGATGTGGTCCTCGGTACGCCACGCGCTCAGCATCCTCGTCGGCGGGAACCTCGGCGAGATCGCGTTCAGCGTGCTGACCGCCGCCGCCACCGGCCGCTCGGCGCTCACCGGCCGGCAACTGCTCCTGGTCAACCTGCTCACCGACCTGGCACCGGCGTTGGCGATCGCGGTCCGGCCACCCGACGCGGACCACGCCGACGGCCTGCTCCAGGAGGGCCCGGACACCTCGCTGGGCGAGACGATGACCCGGGAGATCGGGCTGCGCGCCGCCGCCACGACGCTCGGCGCCACGGCCGGTTGGACGTTGGCCCGCTACACCGGGCGACGCCGGCGGGCGGGCACCGTCGCGCTGGTCTCGCTCGTCGGCACCCAGCTCGGGCAGACGGTGCTGGCTGGCGGCACCAGTCCCGCCGTGCTCGCCTCCACCGCCGCGTCGGCGGGGGTGCTGGTGGCCGTCGTGCAGACGCCGGGGCTCAGTCAGTTCTTCGGTTGCACGCCGCTCGGGCCGGTCGGCTGGACGATCGCGACGGGCTCCGCGCTCGGCGCCACCTTCGCCAACGGCGCGCTCACCCGCCTGGTCGCACACCTGCCCCGGTCGGAGCCCGATCGGCCCGACGCCACCGGGCCCTCCCCGGCCGACGACGACGGGAACGCCGCCGGTCGCTCCCCAACCGACGACGGGGACACGGCCGATCGACATGGGGACGCCGATCACGGGTAGGGCTAGCGGTGGAGGTTGAGCATGTCGACGACGCAGCCCGAGGTCACGTTCATCGGCACCGCCACGACGGTGCTGCGGATCGGCCGGTTCACCCTGCTGACCGACCCGAACTTCCTGCACCGGGGGCAGCGCGCGTACCTGGGCAAGGGGCTCTGGTCGCGGCGGCGTACCGACCCCGCGCTGCGGATCGCCCAACTGCCGTCGCTCGACGCGGTGGTCCTGTCCCACCTGCACGGCGACCACTTCGACCGGGTCGCCCGCCGGGAACTCGACCGGGAACTGCCGATCGTCACCACGCCCGCCGCCGAGCGCAAGCTGCGCCGCTGGGGCTTCCGGGCCGCCGAGGGCCTGCCCACCTGGCGTTCCCGTGAGCTGCGCCGGGACGCCGAGACGCTGCGGCTGACCTCGATGCCGGGCAGGCACGGGCCGGGCCCGCTGGACCTGCTGCTGCCCGACGTCATGGGCACGATGATCGACCTGGAACGCGACGGCTCCCGCGCGTTCCGCCTCTACGTCACCGGGGACACGCTGAACCGGCCGATGCTGGCCGACGTCCCCCGGCGGTACCCGGACATCGACGCCATGCTGATCCACCTGGGCGGTACCCGGATCGCCGGCATCCTGCTCACCATGGACGCGCGGCAGGGCGCCGACCTGGTCGAGCTGGTCCGGCCGAAGCTCACCGTGCCGATCCACTACGACGACTACCCGGTGTTCCGCTCGCCGCTGGGCCACTTCGTGGCGCAGGCCCGCCAGCGCGGCTTCGCCGGGAGCGTCCGCACCATCGCCCGGGGCGAGACCGTCCCGCTCACCCCGCCCGACTGAACCCGCGTACGCAGCCGCGCGGGCTCGCGGCGCCCCGCGCCGGCATCACCCCGCGGGCTGCCAGGTCGCCGCGGCGCGACGCAGCCGGTCGTTGATCGCGCGGCCGACACCCGTCTCGGGAACCGGCTCGACCACGATCTCACCGACCCCGGTGGCGTCCAGCTCGTGCAGCGCCTCGAAGAGTCGTGCGGCGGCCTCGGTCAGGTCACCGGCGGCGGAGAGCACCTCGACCGCCGCCCAGTCGCCCGCCGGCGGCTCCCGGAAGGCCAGGAAGCCGCGCCGGACCCCGTCGGCCGCCGGCGGCTCCCCGCCCGTCGCCAGCCGCAGCGGCGTACGCGGGGCGTAGTGCGCCGCCAGCGTGCCGGGCGCGACGGGCTGCCCGGAACTGCCCGGGCGTACGGTCAGCGGGCCGGCGGCCTCCTCCAGCGCCTCCAGCGGCAACGCGCCGAGGCGCAGCACGACCGGCCGGCCGGCCCGGGCGTCCACGATCGTCGACTCGATGCCGCACCGCGTCGGCCCACCGTCGAGCACCACGTCCACGGCGGCGCCCAGTCCGCGTACCACGTGCTCGGCCCGGGTCGGGCTGAGCTGGCCGAACCGGTTCGCGCTCGGCGCCGCCACGGGCACCCCGGCCGCGGCGATCAGCGCCCGCGCGTACGCGTTGTCCGGCACCCGGACCGCCATCGTCGCCAGCCCGGAGGTGACGATCGGCGGGATGGCCGCCGGCCGGTCCACGATCAGCGTCAGCGGTCCCGGCCAGAACCGCCCGGCGAGCGCCGCCACCGTCGGCGGCACCGCCCCGACCAGCTTCTCCAGCTCGGCCGCGTCGGCGAGGTGCGTGATCAGCGGATCGAAACTGGGCCGTGCCTTCGCCTCGAAGATCCGGGCGGCGGCGCGCGCGTCCAGCGCGTTCGCCCCGAGCCCGTAGACGGTCTCGGTGGGAAAGGCCACCAACCCGCCCGTACGCAGGACGGAGGCGGCCTCGGCGATGCCGCTGTCGGCCGGGAGTACGCGCGGGGATCCGGTGGTCACACCTGCGACGCTAACCTGCCGGGGCGGGCGGCCCGTGGGCGGCCGTGCGGGTGTGCCCCTCAGGTGTCGCGCCGCCGTGCCTAGGATCGAAGCATGTCCCTCACCGGGCGCGACGTCGAGCGGTTCGAGGCCACCAGGCCCCGCCTGGAGGCCATCGCCTACCGTCTCCTCGGCTCCGCAGCCGAGGCCGAGGACGCCGTGCAGGAGACGTTCCTGCGCTGGCAGGCCGCCGACGTCGTACGCATCGAGGTCCCCGAGGCCTGGCTCACGAAGGTCCTCACCAACCTGTGCCTCAACCAGCTCACCTCGGCGCGGGCGCGCCGCGAGACCTACGTGGGCCAGTGGCTTCCCGAGCCGCTGCTCGGCGGGGACCCGATCCTCGGCCCGGCCGAAGCCGCCGAGCAGCGCGAATCGGTCTCGTACGCGGTCCTCACCCTCCTGGAGCGGCTGTCACCGCACGAGCGGGCGGTGTACGTGCTGCGGGAGGCGTTCGGCTACCCGCACCGCGAGATCGCCGGGATCCTCGACATCACCGAGGCCGCGAGCCAACAGATCCTCCACCGCGCCAAGAGGCACGTCGCCGACGGTAAGCCCCGGGTGGAAGTCGACGAGGCCGCCGCCCGGCGGATCGCGGAGGAGTTCCTGGCCGCCGCCACCAGCGGCCGGATGGAGTCGCTCGTACGGCTGCTCACCGAGGACGCCGTCGCGGTCGGCGACGGCGGCGGCAAGGTTCCGGCCCGCGCCAAGGCGTTCGAGGGCGCGGTCGCGGTCGCGAAGTTCCTGTGGGGCCTGTTCAAGCCCGGCAAGGCGAAGCGCGACCTGGTCGGCGGCACGCCCGAGATCTACGCCTGGACGGCCAACGGCGACCCCGCAGTGGTGGCCGTCGTCGACGGCCGGGTCATCGGGATCATGTGCCTGGAGGTCACCGCCGACGGCATCGCCGCGCTCCGTGCCCAGGGCAACCCGGACAAGCTCGTACGGGCCACCGCCCAGTGGGCCGCCACCGACCACGGCGAACCACTCTTCCACGCCTTCTGACCGTCATGTGACCTGCTTCACGTGCGGTTCCTGTCAGGAAACGGCGGGCCACCCGGTTCAGGTGGCAACCCGCGCGAGACAGGAGCATGCACATGCAGCACACGCAGCACCGCATCGTCGTCCTCGGAGCCGGATACACCGGAGCCATCGCCGCCGGCCGCCTCGCCCGGCGGCTCCACCGGGAGGACGTGGCCATCACCGTCGTCGACACGGAGTCCGACTTCGTCGAGCGCGTCCGCATGCACCAACTGGCGGCCGGTCAGGAGCTCAGGCCCCGGCCGCTGCGGAAGATGTTCGCCGGCACCGGCGTCGGGCTGAGGGTCGCGAAGGTCACCGGCGTCGACGTCGAGCGCAGGACCGTCGCCGTCGTCGACGCGAACGGCACCGAGGATCTCGCGTACGACACGCTCGTCTACGCCCTCGGCAGCGGCTGGGACCCGCAGGGCGTCCCGGGGACCGCCGAACACGCCCACGAGATCTCCAGCCGTCCCGGAGCGCTCCGGCTACGCGAGCGCCTGGCCCGCCTCGACGCCGGGCAGAGCGTGGTCGTCGTCGGCGGCGGACTCACCGGCCTGGAGGCGGTCACGGAGCTCGCCGAGTCGCGCCCTGACCTCGACGTCGCCATCGTCACCCGCGGCGGCCTCGGCGACTGGCTCTCCCCGAAGGGCCGCAAGCACCTCCGGAAGGTCGTCGACAAGCTCGGCGTCACCGCGTACGAGCACACCACCGTCACCGGCGTCGAAGCCGACCGCGTCGTCACCGCCGACGGCGGGGCCGTCCCGGCGGCCGTCACCGTGTGGACCACCGGCTTCGCGGTCCACCCGATCGCGAAGGTGACCGACCTGGAGGTCGCCGGCTCCGGCCAGATCGTCGTCGACGAGACCATGCGGTCGGTCTCACACCCCGACGTGTACGCCGTCGGCGACGCGGCCATGGCCAAGGGCCCCGGGGGCAAGCCGCTGCGGATGTCGTGCGCCTCGGGAGTTCCGGCCGCCTGGCAGGCCGCCGACGCGATCGCCGCGCGCCTGACCGGGAAAAGCCTGCCGACCCGGCAGATCCGCTACTTCAACCAGTGCGTCTCGCTCGGCCGCCGGGAGGGCCTCATCCAGTACGTCACCGCCGACGACCGCGCCGTACGGGCGGCCCTGACCGGGCGCCTCGCGGCCAGCTACAAGGAGGCGGTCACCAAGGGTGCCGCCTGGGGCGTCGCCAACCCGACGTTCGGCCTGCCCGTCCGACGCCACCGCGTCACGCGGAAGCCCACGACGGCGGGCTCGACCATCGACGCGCCGGCGTAGCGCAGCACGGCCAGCAGCGCCCTGGCCGGTCCCGGGTCCGCCCCGACGGACCACGGCCCGTCTCAATCGCCCTCCGGTGCGCGAGGATGGCGGCATGCTTCGTACCCCTCGGGCTCTCCTGCTGGACTTCGGCGGCGTCCTGGCCGACGCGCCACCCCAACCACCGGCCACCCCCGGGCTGGTGCGGCGGCTGGCCGAACTCGTCGACGGCGCGGTCCCGGACGAGCAGATCGTCCGGGACCTCGGCGAGGGCGCCCGCGCGTACGCCCTGTGGCGCGACGACGTGGGCCGCACGGGCGACCCCGTCGAGCTGACACACGCCCGGATGTGGGCCGACTTCGTGACCCGTTCCTGGCCGCGCGGGGCCCGCGACGCCGTCGAGCGGGAGGCGACCCCGCTGGCGTACGCCTGGACCTGGCGGGAGGGGTGGGCGGTGCGGCCCGGCATCCCCGAGGCGTTGCGCCACGCCGCCGACGCCGGCCTGCCGATGGCGGTCGTCAGCAACACGCTCTGCGGCGCCGCCCACCGGGACTTCCTCGCCGCCGCGGGGCTCTCCGGGCTGTTCCGGGCCGAGTTCTACAGCGACGAGGCCGGGCCCCGGAAGCCGAACCCGGAACTGGCGCTGCTGGCGGCCGGTGCCATCGCGGTGCCGATCGGCGACTGCTGGTTCGTCGGCGACAGCGTGCACCGCGACATCGTCTGCGCCCGCCGCGCCGGCGCCGGGGCGGCGGTCCTGATGCGGTCGCCCCGCACCGACCGCGAGGCGGCGCTGCCGGATGTCGAGCCGGACGCGCGGATCGAGGACGGCCACGGGCTGCTCAAGCTGCTGTCGAGCAGCGGGGTGGGCCAGACCCGGTAGACGCCCGGGCTGAACCGCCCCGGTGGTCCACGGTCCTGCCCCGGCCGCACGCCTGCTGCGGGATCACCGGCCCGGCCCCCGACCGGGTGACGGCGGGTGGCCGGGCCGGATCCTTGCTGTCTACTGCTCCCGCAGGTCCGTCACGTCGGCTCGACGGGCAGCCACAGCTCGCAGGTGGCGGTGCTGAAGTCGTCCGCGCGATCGAGGATCGCCACGATCGAGGGCCCCGGCCGCAGCCGCCACGGGTTGGAGGGGAACCACTCGGTCGCGGTGGCGGCCCAGGTGTCCTGCAGGGCCTGCGGATGAGGTCCGGAGGTGCGGAAGATCGCCCACATGCCGGCCGGCACCTCGATGGCGTCGAGGTCGTCCGGGGCCTGCGTGTCCCGGGACACGGCGACCCCGTGCAGGTAGGTCAGTTCGCTGCCCTCGGTGGCGTCGGGGTCGAGGTCGTCGGAGACCTGCAGCAGCCCGGCCGGGTCGGTGTCGCTGAGGGACTTCAGCCGGAGATGCTCCTGCGGCGGGAGCGCGGCGATGTGCTGCTGGATGTGCGGGTTGATGCCCCGGTGGATGAGCGGGACCCGGGCTGCGTGTCCGACGAGCCGGAACGCGGGGCGCTCTACGATGCGGGTGTCCATGGGGATGCTCCCTTCGACGGTCAGGCGGAACCTGAGCTGCGGTTGTGTGCGAAGGGGACCTCCGTCGCGGCGAACGTCACCGGGGTTGGCGCCGTGCACCGCCCGGAACGCGCGACCGAACGCCTCGGTTGAGCCGTACCCGTGCCGGACGGCGATGCTCAGCAGATCGTCCTCGCCCCGTACGACGTCGGCAGCGGCGACGGTCATCCGGCGCCGGCGCACGTACTCCGACAACGGCATGCCGGCCAACGACGAGAACATCCGGCGCAGGTGGTATTCGGTCGTGCCGAGCGCCCTGGCCAACCCGTTGACGTCGAACTCCTCGGTGAGGTGCTCTTCGACCAGGTCGACAAGCCGGTTGAGTGCCACGATCACGAGGGCCTCCCTTCGACGTCAAGCCTGGCCGAGGAACCCCCGACCGCACCCGACCGTAGAGATCCGATCCGATCATGCGCGGCGCGGCGCTGCGCTGAACACACGCGCGTGCCGCCGACCGGGTGCCTGTGCCAGGATTCTGCTGTGGCAGTGATCGAGGTCGTCATGGGTGACATCACGCGCGACAACGTGGACGCCATCGTCACCGCCGCGAACGAGTCCCTGCTGGGCGGCGGCGGTGTCGATGGAGCGATCCACCGCGCTGCCGGGCCTCGCCTGGCCCAGGCCGGGGGTGCGATCGGTCCCTGCGAGCCGGGCGACGCCATGCCGACCCCGGCGTTCGACCTCGACCCACCCGTACGGCACGTCATCCACACCGTCGGGCCCGTCTGGGAAGGCGGCGGCCACGGTGAAGCCGAAGTCCTGGCCTCCTGCTACCGCAGGAGCCTCCAGGTCGCCGACGAACTCGGCGCCCGGACCGTCGCCTTCCCCGCGATCGCGACCGGCGTCTACGGCTTCCCTCCCGACCAGGCCGCCCGGATCGCCGTCGCGACGATCAGGTCCACACCGACGGACGTTCAACGGGTACGACTCGTCGCATTCGACGAGGACACCCGGAAGCACCTGCAAGCCGCGATGGCAGCCGCGGGCTGACCCGTCCGGGCCTGCCGCCGACCGCGCCTCACGGATCGCAGCCGCCGGCAACGGGTACGAAGCGCGGTCGTGCCGAGCAGTGGACGCCCGACAGGTGCGCCATCGATGATGGCTGTGTGGACGTCGTCACTTTCGGCTCGGACGATCCCCGGTGGCGGACACCGCGGTGGTTGATCGTGGTCGGGTTGTCGGCCGCTGTCGTCGCTGCTGCGACCGTCGTTCTCTCCGGTGATCACGGGGTGCGGCGGGAGACACGGGTGAGCCCGAGTCCGAGTCCGGGCCCCGTGGTGCCGGCGGTGACCGCGACCTCTGCGGTTCCGCCGCGCGAGCTGCTCGGTGCGGACCAGAATCCTGCGGCGGTGGACCCGGTGGCCGGGTTGCTGATCGCCCCAGTCTCGGCCGGACCTGGTGCGGCTGTGGAGCAATGTGACCGTACGGCGGGGAATGGCCCGTGGACCGTGGTGGTGCGTCGGGCGGACGGCTCTCTCGGCAGGAACGGAGCGGTGGTGACGTTCCCGGTCGACGCGCCGAAAGTCGGCCGCAGTGTCGGTGTGGGCGCGGTGATCGGCAGGGCGGAAGACCGGATGGTCACGTGGTCGATCGCCGGGGCGTACGCGCGAATCCGGGGTGACCTGAGCGAGGCCGAGCTGATCGCGATCGCGGCCCGCACCACGATCGTGGCCGGCCGCCCGGTCGTACGCCAACCGGCCGGCTACGTGGTGGTGTCCACGGGTCCCTACCGGCCGCCGGCCATCCATCAGATCCGCTACGGCAGCGCCGGCGTGGGAGAACAGGAAGCGCTCGGCAGCGGCCTGACCTACACAGCGGTGACCAGCGGCGGCGGATTCGAAGACCAGCTCTACGCAGGGCGAACCGAAGACGCCGGGCCGGTCCACGGGAGACAGGCCGTCGTATCGGTCGGGCTCGGCGGCAACGGCACCCTCGCCTGGGAGCCGGCACCGGGGATCGTGGCCTACGTCGGCTACAGCGGCCGGCAGTTGGACGAAGAAGCGGTGGCAGCCCTGCGCCGGTTGGCTGAACGAACCCGCGCTCTCACAAGTAGCGAGTGGCAGGCCACCAACCCACAGGTCATCGACCAGATCAACGAACCCGGCTGACCAGGCACTTCAACACCGAACTACATCTGTCGTTCGGTTCTGGTGCCACAACAAAGGAAAGTGCTGGTGGAGCCCAGGGGACTCGAACCCCTAACCCCTGCCTTGCAAAGGCAGTGCTCTGCCAGTTGAGCTAGGGCCCCCACGGCGGGCGGTGCCGCCGGTGCTGGCGATGCCAGCGGGTCAGCGCAGGTCGGGCGCGGTGGTCGCCTCGTGCCACAGGGCGCGCTCATCGTTGGAAGCCTTGACCTTCCTGGCCACCACGGCTGCCACACCGATGACGCCGGCCAGGATCAGAAGCTTCTTGAACATGGGGCCTACCCCTCGTGCTCGACTGTCGTCGGACGATGTGCGGTGGGGCTAGCTGGAATCGAACCAGCGACCTCAGAGTTATCAGCTCTGCGCTCTAACCGACTGAGCTATAGCCCCGCATGGCGACGAGCAAGGTTAACCCATCCGTCCGTCCGGCCCCAAATCGGGGCCTGCGTGCCGGCCGGGCGATGCCGTCGCCTCCGAACCTACCGGAGGCGTCCCGCCCGGCCCAGCCGATTACGCTGCCCGGCGCGGCCCCGCCGAAGCCGGTGACGTGCCTCGAAATACGCGGAAGCCGGGGCGCCGCGCTCGGCGGTGCCCCGGCTTCCGGTGTGGTTCAGTCGCGCTCGGCGAGGGTCAGCTCGATGCCGCCGACCAGGTCCGCGCAGACGTTGTAGACGAACGCCCCCAGAGTGGCGAGCGCCGTGAACAGCACGACGTTGACCAGGCCGATCAGCGCCGAGCTGAGGATCACGCCCTTGGCGGTGATCTGGAAGCCGCTGGTGCTCTGGCCGCCGCCGGCGCTGACCAGGTCGGTCAGGCTGTCGTTGACGCTGGTGAACACGCCCATCGCGTCGAGGGCCAGGTAGAGCACCGAGGTGGCCACCACCACGACGATGAAGAGCACCACCGAGACCGCGAACGCGAACTTCATGACGGACCAGGGGTCGATCCGCTTGAGGTTCAGCCGGGCCCGGCGCGGCCCGCGCGACGCGGCCGAGCTGACCGACGTACGCGCGGCGCGTACCGCATCACCCACGCGCGCCGCCCCGACGGCCGCTGCGCCGCCGACCCCCGGCGGCAGGCCGCCCCCGTTCGCGGGGCGACCGACGCCGGTCGGGCGGGCGCCGTCCGGCTGCGGCTTCGCGGTGCCTGTGACGCGGGGCTGGGTGCCGGTGGCGCCCGTGATCCGCGGCTGTGTCCCGGTCGTGCCCGCCGACTGGGCGGCACCGAGCTTCAACGGCTGTGTCGTCGTCGGTGCGGCGGCGGGCGCCGGCTTGGCGGTGGCGGCCGGCTTGTCGCCCGCCACCGCTTCGGTCCGGTCCGCCGCGTCCCCGTCGTCGGAGGGCTTGTCCGGAGGCGGTGTCATTCCGGGAGCCCGGGTGAATTTCGGGGCAGGCGCGTCGGCGGGGACGGTGGCCCGACCCACGGCCGCGCGGCCGGTCGCCTGTGTGCCGCTCTTCGCGGCCTCCTCGTCGACCGGGGTGGCCGAGGTCCCCGTGTTCCCCGACTTCGCCTGTGTCTCCGTCATTCAACTAGTCCTGTTCGTCAGGCTCGTCGGCATTGCGAGCAATCGCCACGATAGTCACGCCATCCGGAAGGTCCATCAGCTTGACCCCCATTGTGTTCCGGTCACGCGTACGGCGTACAGGCTTCACCGGAGTCCGGATGACACCACCGTTGCTGGTGATCGCGAACAGCTCGTCGTCCGGGTCGATCACCACCGCGCCGACCAGACCACCGCGCCGCTCAGTGATCTTCGCAGTCAGCACGCCCTTACCTCCCCGGCCCTGCACGGGGTATTCCTCGATCGGGGTGCGTTTCGCATATCCCCCGTTCGTGGCCACCAGCACGTCCAGCCCTTCGCGGACCACCTCCATGGCCAGCAGGACGTCGTCCTCGCTGAAGCGCATGCCGATGACGCCCGAGGTGGCCCGTCCCATCGGACGCAGCGCCTCGTCGCTCGCGTTGAACCGGATCGCCTGCGCGTTCTTCGAGACCAGCAGCAGATCCTCCTCGGGGGCGACGAGCGCCGCCCCGACCAGCTCGTCCTCGTCGCGCAGGTTGATCGCGATGATTCCGCCGGACCGAGGGGAGTCGAACTCCTCGAGTCGAGTCTTCTTCACCAGGCCGTTCTTCGTGGCAAGTACCAGGTAGGGGGCCACCTGGTAGTTCGGAATCTCGATGATCTGCGCGATCTGCTCGTCGGGCTGGAAGGCGAGCAGGTTGGCCACGTGCTGGCCCTTGGCCACCCTACTGGCCTCCGGCAGTTCGTATGCCTTCGCCCGGTAGACGCGCCCCTTGTTGGTGAAGAAGAGCATCCAGTCGTGGGTCGAGCATACGAAGAAGTGGCTGACGATGTCGTCCTGTCGGAGGGTCGCCCCGCTGACACCCTTGCCGCCGCGCCGCTGCGAACGGTAGAGATCGACCTTGGTCCGCTTCGCGTAGCCCGTACGGGTGATCGTGACCACCACGTCCTCGCGGGCGATCAGGTCCTCCATGGAGACCTCGCCCTCGAACGGCACGATCTTGGTACGCCGCTCGTCACCCCACTTGGCGATGATCTCGCCCAGCTCCTCCGAGACGATCCTGCGCTGCCGCTCGGGCTTGGCGAGGATGTCCTTGAGGTCGGCGATCTCCAGCTCCAGCTTGGCCAGGTCGTCGAGGATCCGCTGCCGCTCCAGCGCGGCGAGCCGGCGCAGCTGCATGTCGAGGATCGCGGTCGCCTGGATCTCGTCGATCTCCAGCAGCCGGATCAGGCCCTGCCGGGCGTCCTCGACGGTGGGCGAACGCCGGATCAGGGCGATCACCTCGTCGAGGGCGTCCAACGCCTTGGCCAGACCGCGCAGGATGTGCGCCCGCTCCTCGGCCTTGCGCAGCCGGAACGCCGTACGCCGGCGGATCACGTCGATCTGGTGCTCGACGTAGTAGCGGATGAACTGCGCCAGGTTGAGCGTGCGCGGCACCCCGTCGACCAGCGCCAGCATGTTGGCGCCGAAGGTCTCCTGGAGCTGGGTGTGCTTGTAGAGGTTGTTCAGCACCACCTTGGCGACCGCGTCGCGCTTCAGCACGAGCACGATCCGCATGCCGGTACGCCCGGAGGACTCGTCGCGGATGTCGGCGATGCCGGCGAGCTTGCCCTCCTTGATCAGCTCGGCGATGCGCTCGGCCAGGTTGTCCGGGTTGACCTGGTAGGGCAGCTCGCTGACGACCAGGCAGGGGCGACCCCGCTTGTCCTCCTCGACCTCCACCACGGCCCGCATCCGGATCGACCCGCGCCCGGTGCGGTACGCGTCCTGGATCGCCTGCGTGCCGACGATCAGACCGTGGGTGGGGAAGTCCGGCCCCTTGACGATCTCCAGCAGCGCGTCGAGGGTGGTGGCCTCGTCCTCCTCCGGGTGCTCCAGGCACCACTGCACGGCCGCGCCGATCTCGCGCAGGTTGTGCGGCGGGATCTTGGTGGCCATGCCGACCGCGATGCCCTCGGAGCCGTTGACGAGCAGGTTCGGGATCCGCGACGGCAGGATGGTGGGCTCCTTGGCCCGGCCGTCGTAGTTGTCCTGGAGGTCGACGGTGTCCTCGTCGATGTCCCGCAGCATCTCCATGGCCAGCGGGTCGAGCTTGCATTCGGTGTAGCGCATGGCGGCCGCGGGATCGTTGCCCGGCGAGCCGAAGTTGCCGTTGCCGTCGACCAGCGGGTAGCGCAGCGACCAGGGCTGCGCCATGCGAACCAGCGCGTCGTAGATCGCCGAGTCGCCGTGCGGGTGGAACTGACCCATCACGTCGCCGACCACGCGGGAGCACTTCACGTAGCCCCGGTCCGGCCGGTAGCCGGAGTCGAACATGGCGTAGAGGATCTTGCGGTGGACCGGCTTGAGCCCGTCCCGGACGTCCGGCAGCGCCCGCCCGACGATGACGCTCATCGCGTAGTCGAGGTAGGAGCGCTGCATCTCCACCTCGAGCCCGACCGGTTCGATGCGGTCGTGCGCGACGACGGCGGCGACGGTCTCCGGGACCTCGGGCTCGTTGGGTGTGGACTCGGGGATATCGGTCACTTGTTAACCCTTATCAGACTCAGAGTCGTTTTTGTGCTGTGGATAACGGCTGTGGATACCGGCCGCGCTGTGGATAACTCTGTGGATCGGCGGGCCGGCCGGTGGACGACCGGCCGGCCCGCCGTGACCCGTCAGATGTCCAGGAACCGGACGTCCTTGGCGTTGCGCTGGATGAACGAGCGGCGTGCCTCGACGTCCTCACCCATCAGCACGCTGAACAACTCGTCGGCGGTGGCCGCGTCGTCGAGCGTGACCTGACGCAGCGTACGCGTCGCCGGGTTCATCGTGGTCTCCCACAGTTCGGGGTAGTTCATCTCGCCGAGGCCCTTGAAGCGCTGGATGTCGTCCGGCTTCGCGTTCGGCTTCTTCTGCTGGCGCAGCGCGATCAGGCCGTCGCGCTCGCGGTCCGAGTACGCGTACTGCGCGTCGTCGCCCTTCTTGTTCCACTTGATCTTGTAGAGCGGCGGGGCGGCCAGGTAGACGTGCCCCAGCTCGACCAGCGGGCGCATGAAGCGGAAGAGCAGCGTGAGCAGCAGCGTCTGGATGTGCTGGCCGTCGACGTCGGCGTCGGCCATCAGCACGATCTTGTGGTAGCGCAGCTTCTCGATGTCGAAGTCGTCGTGGATCCCGGTGCCGAGCGCCGTGATCAGGGCCTGGACCTCGTTGTTCTTGAGCACCCGGTCGATCCGGGCCTTCTCCACGTTGAGGATCTTGCCCCGGATCGGCAGGATCGCCTGCACCCGCGGGTCGCGGCCCTGCTTGGCCGAGCCGCCGGCCGAGTCGCCCTCGACGATGAAGACCTCGGACTCGCGCGGGTCGGTGGACTGGCAGTCGGCCAGCTTGCCCGGCATCGAACCGGACTCCAGCAGCGACTTGCGCCGGGCCAGCTTGCGCGCCTGCTGCGCGGCGATCCGGGCCCGGGCGGCCTGGGACGCCTTCTGGATGATGATCTTCGCCTCGGCCGGGTTGCGGTCGAACCAGTCGACCAGCCACTCGTTGCAGACCCGCTGCACGAAGCTCTTCACCGGGGTGTTGCCCAGCTTGGTCTTGGTCTGGCCCTCGAACTGCGGGTTGGCCAGCTTGACCGAGATGATCGCGGCCAGGCCCTCGCGGATGTCCTCGCCGGAGAGCTTCTCGTCGCCCTTGAGCAGCTTCTTGTCGGTGCCGTAGCGGTTGACGACGCTGGTCAGCGCGGCCCGGAAGCCCTCCTCGTGGGTGCCGCCCTCGTGGGTGTTGATCGTGTTGGCGAAGGTGTAGACCGACTCGCCGTACGACTCGTTCCACTGCATGGCGATCTCGACCGACATGCCCTCCTCCTCGGAGCCGAACTCGACCACGGTCTTGTGGATCGGGTTCTTCGAGGCGTTGAGGTGCCGGACGAAGTCGGCGATACCGCCCTTGTAGCAGAAGGTGACCTCGCGCGGCTTGCCCTCCTCGCCCTCCGGGACCCGCTCGTCGAGCAGGTGGATGGTGAGGCCCCGGTTGAGGAAGGCCATCTCCTGGAGGCGGCGGTAGATGGTCTGGAAGTCGAAGTCGACCGTCTCGAACACGTCCGGGTCGGGCCAGAAGGCGACCGCGGAGCCGGTCCGGTCGGTCGTCTCGCCCTTCTCCAGCGGGGTCGGCTTGGAGTTGTGGTACTGCTGCCGCCAGACGGAGCCGTCCTTGTGGATCTCCACGGCCATCTTCGTGGAGAGCGCGTTCACCACGGACACGCCGACGCCGTGCAGGCCGCCGGAGACGGCGTACGCCTTGCCGTCGAACTTGCCGCCCGCGTGCAGCACGGTCAGCGCCACCTCGACGCCCGGCTTCTTCAGCTTCGGGTGCAGGTCGACCGGGAAACCCCGACCGTTGTCGGTGACCCGGACCCCGCCGTCGGCGAGCAGCACCACGTCGATGGTGTCGCAGTGACCGGCCAGCGCCTCGTCCACCGCGTTGTCGACGACCTCCCACACGAGGTGGTGCAGACCACGCTCACCGGTCGACCCGATGTACATACCGGGGCGCTTCCGGACCGCCTCCAGCCCCTCGAGGACGGTGATCGACCCGGCGCCGTACTCCTGCTTGTCCTGCGCTGCCACCCTCGGCCACTTTCTCGCGCCGTCCGCACCTGGTGGCGCGTCGGGCGCGGGTTCGGCGGACAGGACGCGACGTCGACGCGCAGACCGGCACCGGGGACAATTCCGGGGTACGGGTCGAACGCGCCGGTCGCCGCGGTTGCCCGCGGATCGCGATCGGCTCGACCCGACATGGACAATGATCGCGGGCCCCGCTCACGGGCCCGTGTCTCGTCGCTCCGCACCGGGTCTTCGTCTCGCGGTCAATCTTACTGTGCGCCAGCGACAGAACCACCACTCGGCACCCCTGCGAGGCGGCTGAGACCGACGTAGCCGGCCGAACCGCGTCGCCCTCGACTCCCCCTACACGCCATGGGGCGATCGGGGGCGCCGCCGCCTGACGATCGGGTGCCGGTCGACCGGGCCGGAAAACGTCACAGCCGCCACGCCGCCGACCCGGCCTTGATCTTTTCCGGCCGGAACCGGACGATCGAGCCGATACGAACTATCCGTGCTCTCGAAGAGGTGACACCAGATGGGGCTGGACAACGTCGCGGTGCATTGGCCGCGGACCGGCCGCTTCTACGACCCGGTCGCACCGGCCGAGTTCGTCGACTTCGGCGACATCGTCGACATGCCCCGCATCTCCGCGCCCACCGCGGCGCTCGCCGAGCTGATCGCGAAGACCGGCACCGTGCGGGCGACCGCGTACACCGAGCTGGTCGATCTGCTGCTCGGCCTGGAAGGTGTGCTCTACGCCACGGACGCGGCGGCGGAGGACGAGGACCCGGTGATCGATCCCGACGGTTGCGCCTGGATCGCCGGTGGCGTCGAGCGGTTCGTGACGGGCCACCGCCCGCACGGCGAGGCGGTCACCTTCGACTCGGTGAGCGAGGTGCTGCGGTCGTTGCTCGCCGACGGGCGGTTGGCCGAGCAGCAGCTGCGCTGGCTCGACAGCCGCCTGGACGCGCTGCGCGACGAGAGCGGCGAGCCGCCGCAGTGGAACTTCACCTGCGCCGAGCTGGCGGTGCTGGCCGCCTTCTACCGCCGCTGCGCCGACCGCGGCTTCGCCGTGTACGCCGACGCCTGAGCCCTTGTGCGCGCCGACGCACGGGCCCACCCGGTCGACGGCGGCGGTGACCTGGGTCCGCGCGGTACGCGGGTGGCGCAGGTCCTCCACCGGCATGGTGTACCAATGGTTCGCATGCCGATTGTTCACCGCGCGGGAGGTCAGGCGATGACCGAGGAGAAGCCCACCCCGAAGGCCCCCGGCGAGGGCGGGTGGCTGATGGCCTGGGCGTACCGGCGTCTCGCGGGCCCGCCCGAGGTGCAGGGCGCGGTGCAGGGCGGCTCGCACCACGCCCGGGAGGCGTGGAAGCAGGACCTGGAGCGGCGTAAGCAGTGGAGCCGCGAGCAGCGGGAACGCAAGCGCGCCGAGCGGGAGGCCCGGCGCGGGGGTCGCTGACCTCAGCCGTAGGTGTCCCGTGGGCCGCGGCCCCGGACCCGGCGCGGGCCCTTCGACCAGGACGGCGCGGCGGGGCCGTGGATGTGCAGCTTGCGCACCACGTTGTGGCCGACCTCGCTGGCGATCTGCTTCAGCAGCGAGCCGGCCAGCAGCCGGAGCTGGGTGGCCCAGGCGGTCGAGCGCGCCTCCACGGTCAGCTCGCCGTCCTCCAGCTTCACCGGGCGGCTGTGCTGGGCCACCTCCGGGCCCACCACCCGCTCCCAGGCGCCGAACACCGTCGCCTCGGCCGCCGGCTGCTGCCAGCCGCGCGCCTTGACGAGCCGGTTGAGCACCGCGCCGAGCGGCTGCGGGTCGCGGGGATCCGGTCCGGGACCGGAGTATCCACGCAGACGCCGCTCCTGACCGCCCCCGTCACCCCCACCGCCGGGGGTACGCCGACGCGTGCGGGCCGCCGCCTCCCGGCGGGCCCGTGCCGCGTCCAGCACCGCCCGGGCCAGCTCCGGCCCGCTCGCGCCGCCGGCCGCATCGCCACGGGACGGCGTGCCGGCGGTCGGCTCGCCGCCGCGCGCCGCGCCGTCCGCCCGGTTGTCACCGCCCCCGGCCGGATGCCCGCGGCTCGGGTCGGCGCCGCGCGCCGCGTCGGCGGGGTCGCCGGCCGGCCGGCCGCGTACCGGCCCCAGGCGGGCCGGTGGAAGCTCATCCGACACGTCGTACCGTCCCGTCGCCCACCGCGTAGCGGGCGCCGCGCAGGGAGGCCGGCACGTCCTCGTCCACGGCACAGGTCACCAGCAGCTGGCTCGCTCCGCCGACCAGCTCCGCCAGCCGCTCCCGCCGCCCGGCGTCCAGCTCGGCGAAGACGTCGTCGAGCACCAGCACCGGCTCGATGCCGTCGGAGCGGAGCAGGTCGTAGCCGGCCAGCCGCAGGGCCAGGGCGTACGACCAGGACTCGCCGTGGCTGGCGTACCCCTTGGCGGGCAGGGGGCCCAGCGTCAGCGCCAGTTCGTCGCGGTGCGGGCCGACCAGGGTGGTGCCTCTCTCGACCTCGGCGGCGCGGGACTCCACGAGCGCGGCGGTCAGTGCCGCCGCCAGGGCCTCCCGGTCGGTGGTGGGCTCCGCCAGCTCCACCGACGGCCGGTACGCGATCCCGGCGGCCCCGCGTCCCGCCGCCACCGCGTCGTACGCCTTCGTCACGTGCGGGCCCAGCGCGGCGACCAACTCCAGCCGCCCGGCGAGCAGTTCGGCGCCGTGCCGGGCGAGATGCGTGTCCCACACCGCCAGGGTCGACAGGTCCCCGCCCCGCGACCCGCCCGTCTTGCGGGCCAGGTACGCGGTGCGCAGCAGGGCGTTGCGCTGCTTGACCACCCGTTCGTAGTCGGCCCGCACGCCGGCGTACCGAGGTTGGCGGCTGACCAGCAGGTCGTCGAGGTAGCGGCGGCGTTCGGCCGGGTCGCCCCGGACGAGTTCCAGGTCCTCCGGGGCGAACAGCACGAGCCGCAACGCGCCGAGGACGTCCCGCGCGCGGCGGGCCGGTGACCGTCCCAGCCGGGCCCGGTTGGCCTTGCCCGGGACGATCTCCAGTTCCACCAGCAGCTCGCGTCCCTCGTGCACGACCGCGCAGCGGATCACCGCCGAGGAGGCGCCCATCCGTACGAGGGGGGCGTCCGTGGCGACCCGGTGCGAATCCAGGGTCGCCACGTAGCCCAGCGCCTCGACCAGGTTCGTCTTGCCGACGCCGTTGGCGCCGGTCAGGACGTTCGCCCCCGGCTCCAGGTCCACGCCGACCCGCTCGTACGAGCGGAAGTCGACCAGTTCGAGCCGGCGGACGTACACAGGCGCGTGGATTCTGTCAGCGCTTGCGGACGGCGTGCCCGCCGAACTGCTGGCGCAGCGCGGCGACCGCCTTCATGGCCGGGGAGTCGTCCTGGCGGGAGGCGAAGCGGGCGAAGAGCGAGGCGGTGATCACGTTCAGCGGCACGGCGAGCCGGACCGCCTCGTCGACCGTCCACCGACCCTCGCCCGTGTCCTCCGTGTAGCCGCTCAGCTCGGCCAGCTCCGGGTCCTCGTCGAGGGCCCGGTCGAGCAGGTCCAGCAGCCAGGACCGGACCACGGTGCCCTCGCGCCAGGACTTGAACACCCCGGGCACGTTGGTGACCAGCTCCGACTTGGCCAGCAGCTCGTAGCCCTCGGCGTAGGCGTGCATCAGGCCGTACTCGATGCCGTTGTGGACCATCTTGGCGTAGTGCCCGGCGCCCACCGGACCGGCGTGCACGAAGCCGAACTCGCCAGCCGGCTTCAGCGAATCGAAGATCGGCATGAGCCGCTCGACGTGCTCCTGGGCGCCGCCGACCATGAGCGCGTAGCCGTTCTGCCGGCCCCAGACGCCGCCCGAGACGCCGGCGTCGAGGTAGCCGATGCCGCGCTCGTTCAGCCGCTCCGCGCGGGGCGCGTCGTCGCTGAAGCGGGAGTTGCCACCGTCGATGATGATGTCGCCCTCGCCGAGGACGTCGGCGAGCTCGTCGATGGTCGCGTCGGTGACGCCGGCCGGGACCATGACCCAGACGGCCCGGGGCGACTCCAGCTTCTCCGCCAGCTCCGCGAGGGTCGCGACGTCGCTCAGCTCCGCGTTGTGGTCGAAGCCGACCACCTCGTGCCCGGCGGCGCGCAACCGCTCGCGCATGTTGCCGCCCATCCGGCCGAGCCCTACCAGGCCGAGCTGCATGTGTTCCTACCTCCGTGCGTCGTGGTCTTCTCGGGACGCGATCAGCGGGAGACGCGGATCGGCATGATGAGGTACCGGTACCCGGGGATGACCTCGCCATCCTCGCCGGCGGGCGAAATCACCGCGGGCTTGAAGGCGTCGACGAACGAGAGCACGGCGAACTGGGACCCCAGGTTGGTCAGACCGTCGATCAGGTACTGGGGGTTGAAGCCGATGGTCAGCGCGTCACCGGTGAAGGTGGCCTCCATCGCCTCGCTGGCCCGCGCCTCCTCGGTGCCGCCGGCCTCGACCACCAGGCCGTCGGCGCTGAAGCTCAGCAGTACCGGGGTGGCCCGGTCGGCGACGAGGGCGACCCGCTTGACGACCTCGATCAGGGTGCTGACGGGCACCCGGGCCTCGGCGTTGTGGGTGGCGGGGAAGAGGGAGCGCACCGGGGGGTAGTTCGCCCCGTCGAGCAGGCGGCTGGTGGTGCGTCGGGTGCCGCCGGCGAAGCCGATCATCCCCTCGCCGGCCGCGCCCTGGGAGAGCGCCATGGTGACCTGGCCACCGATCGGGCCGAGGGCCTTGGCGGTGTCGTGCAGGGTCCGGGCCGGCACGAGGGCGTTGAGGCTCACCTCGGAGTCGTCCGGGTTCCACTCCATCTCGCGCAGGGCCAGCCGGTAGCGGTCGGTGGCGAGCATGGCCAGCGTGCCGCCGGAGAGCTCGATGCGTACGCCGGTCATCATCGGCAGCGTCTCGTCGCGGCCGGCGGCGACGGCCACCTGGGCGACGGCGGCCGCGAAGGCGGCGGCGTCGATGGTGCCGGCGCTCTCGGGCATCTCCGGCAGGGACGGGTAGTCCTCGACCGGCATGGTGGGCAGGGTGAACCGGGCGCTGCCGCAGACCAGTTCGAGGTGGGCGCCGACGGCGGCGATGTCCACCGGCTTGGCGGGCAGCGCCTTGGTGATCTCGGCCAGCAGCCGGCCGGAGACCAGGGCGGCGCCGTCGGCGTCCCCCTGCACCTCGACGGTGACCTGGCTGGAGACCTCGTAGTCGAAGCCGGAGACCTGCAGGTTGCCGTCGGTGACGCGCAGCATCACGCCCGCGAGCACCGGTACGGACGGCCGGCTGGGCAGGCTCTTCGCGGTCCAGGCCACGGCCTCGGCGAGCGCGTCGCGCTCCACTCGGAACTTCATCAATGCCTCCGCGTCGACGTCAGCGACAACTCTCTCATGCCGACCGCTGCCTACCGACCCGCCTGTCCGTGCGGGTACCCATCGCACCTTAGGGCGCGTGGGCATCGGCTGTGCGCCCGACCCCGTGACTTCCCTGGTGCCGGAGAGCCGTCCACGACGGCCTTCCGGCCAATCCACAGGAAGTCCAACGGTGATGATTGGTTTTTGTTGTCTTAGAAGAGATAACTCGTCATCTTCATCGCACCTGTGCAAACTGTGGAGAACTAGCGTCTGCGCAGGTCAGGCACGTTATCCACCGGTGGTTTACCTGTGGAGAACCCGGGGTACAACTCGTCTTCCTGTCCACAGGCCGTCGGCGCCCCCAGGTTGTCCACCGTCGTCCACCGGTTATCCACCGGTTATCCACCGACTTTCTCCCCAGCCCTGTGGACGGGCGACCGACGCCCGGACGTCGTCATCCCCAGAACCTTCAACAGGTTGCCCACAGGTGGGCCGTCACCGGTGGACAACTTCCGGACTGTCCACAGTCGTCCACAGCGTCGTCCCCAGGGTTTGTCCACAACCTGTGGGTAACTGGCGGTGGACGGACGGTAGTTTCCCACAGGCTGTGGACAACGAGATGTGGACAACGATCCGGGCTGTGTACGGACACGGCCCCGATGCTGTGGCCTAGACCATGTCGAGGGTCAAGCCGGGCCGGCTGTGGAAGACGAAAAAACGCCCGGCCGAGAGGTCCGGCCGGGCGCGTCGTTCCGCGTCGCTCAGGTGTTCTGCTTGATCCGGTTGGTCAGCTCGGCGATCTGGTTGTAGAGCGAGCGGCGCTCGGCCATCTGCTGGCGGATCTTGCGGTCGGCGTGCATCACGGTGGTGTGGTCCCGGCCGCCGAAGGCCTGCCCGATGCGGGGCAGCGACAGGTCGGTCAGCTCACGGCACAGGTACATGGCGACCTGACGGGCGTTCACCAGCACCCGCGAGCGGGAGTGCCCGCGCAGGTCCTCCAGGCTGACGCCGAAGTAGTCGGCGGTGGAGACCATGATCTGGTCGGCGGTGATCTCCGGCCCGGCACCGTCGGGGATGAAGTCCCGCAGCACCTCCTCCGCCAGCGACAGCTCGACCGTGGAACGGGTCAGGCTGGCGAACGCCGTGACCCGGATCAGCGCGCCCTCCAGCTCCCGGATCGAGTTCGACACCCGCGAGGCGATGAACTCCAGCACGTCCGGCGGGGCGTAGAGGCGCTCCTGCGCCGCCTTCTTCTGCAGGATCGCGATCCGGGTCTCCAGGTCCGGCGGCTGGATGTCGGCGAGCAGCCCCCACTCGAAGCGGGTACGCAGCCGGTCCTCCAGGGTCGCGAGCTGCTTCGGCGACCGGTCGGAGGTGATCACGATCTGCTTGTTGGCGTTGTGCAGCGTGTTGAACGTGTGGAAGAACTCCTCCTGCGTGCGCTCGCGGTTCTCCAGGAACTGGATGTCGTCGATCAGCAGGATGTCGACGTCGCGGTAGCGCCGCTGGAACGCACTGGTCTTGTCGTCCCGGAGCGAGTTGATGAAGTCGTTGGTGAACTCCTCGGTCGAGACGTACCGGACCGAGCGCGCGTTGCCCAGCGTCGTGGCGTAGTGCCCGATGGCGTGCAGCAGGTGCGTCTTGCCCAGCCCCGAGCTGCCGTAGATGAAGAGCGGGTTGTACGCCTTCGCCGGCGACTCGGCGACCGCGACGCTCGCGGCGTGCGCGAAGCGGTTGGACGAGCCGATGACGAACGTCTCGAACATGTACTTCGGGTTGAGCCGGTTGCCGCCGGTGTCGGCGCCCGGCAGCCGGCGATCGTCCCGGCCACCGGGCCGATGGTGATCCGCGCCACCCCGCCCGGGCCCGTTGTCGGTGCCCGTGTCGCGGGGCAGGGCCCGGATCACGTGCTGGTCCCGGGGGGAGACGGCGTCCTCGCGGTAGCGCGGCTCGTACCCCCGTACGTCGGCGGCCGGCGGGTCCAGCCGGGCGACATGCCCGTCGTAGCCCTGGCGTTCGGTCTGGTGTCGCAGCGGGCCCGACCGGTCGGGCCCGGCGAAGGCGGTGCTGAACAGCGTCTCCTGCCCGCCCCGCTCGTCCGGCCGGTGCCCGTCCGCGCCCGGCACCGACGCGTCGGGTCGCCGCTGGGGGTGGGCCTGCTCGGGGATGAGAGGCGGCTGCCCGGAGTCGAGGGCCTCGTCGTCGCGCTGCCCGGTCGTCCCGTCGTAGCCCATCGGCGCGTCGGGCAGCCCGCCGTCGTGGTCGGCCGGTCCGGGCTCCGGGACGCTGCGGTAGACGGTGCCCGCCGGGCGGCTCGCGCCGTCCTCGGGCAGGCGTACGGTCACCGCGACCTGGATCGGTCGGCCCAACCGGCGGGTGAGCGCCTCCGTGATCGCCGGGCGCAGCCGCGACTCGATCACGTCCCGGGTGAAGGCGTCCGGGACGGAGAGCAGCGCGGTGTCCTCGACGATGGCACGCAGCCGGGTCAGCCGCAGGTACGCCCGCTGCTGCGCGGAGATGATCTCGTCGGCGAGTTCGTCGGTCGCCGCCGTCCACACCGCGGCAAGGTCGGTCGTACCGGTCACCGTCGTGCCACCCCCCTCGCCTCTGCTCCGCCGACGCCGCCGTCTGCTCCGGTCGGCCGTCCCGGGCCCGCCGCGTACGCGCGGGTGGAACGACACCCACCGGGCGGCCGACCGGTCCTCGTCCACAAGTTATCCACAGCCTGTGTACGCACCGATTGTGGCCGCCCGCCGGACGCGGGTCGGACCTGCCCCCTGCCTGAACGGGCGCTGAAGCGGGTTCACCGTGCCGAACGATTCACTACCTTGTCCGGTCTTGCCCGCCGGCAACGACCGGACCTTTCGACGCTGACCGCAATCGGGCACGGTAACAGCGTTGTCGGCGCGTCATCAACCGCCGACGCGCGGCGACCCTTGTCGACATGAGCGAAAACGGCCCCATCGGTCGCCGGTCAGGGCCGGTGTCCGCCCTGCTGGGGAGTGTTTGACGGTGGTTGCCGCCCTGCGTAGGCTGGAACGGCTGCTCTCTCGCCCTCTGCTAGGGTGATGGGTGCTTGCTGTCCGCGGTTGCTTCCCCGCATCGCCGAGGTCCCGCTCCGACGGGCAGCACCGATCGGGGGGCCACCGTCGAGGTGGCCTGGACCACCACACGATCCCGGCGACCCCTCGCCCGGGGCGTACGAAAACGGAGAGCCTGACGTGAGCAAGCGCACCTACCAGCCGAACAACCGCCGGCGCGCGAAGACCCACGGCTTCCGGCTGCGCATGCGCACCCGTGCCGGCCGCGCCATCCTGTCGACCCGTCGCTCCAAGGGCCGCGCCCGCCTGTCGGCCTGAGGCCGACCGGGGCAGGTCCGGGGGACGTGGGCAGTCGTGCTGGCGGCCGCACAGCGACTGCGGCGCAGCACTGACTTCGCCGCAGCGGTCCGGGGTGGCCGACGAGCCGGTCGTGGCGCGCTCGTCGTCCACCTGAGCCTGCCGGCAGCCCTCGAACCCGCGACAGCAACCTCGCCGGAGCCGGCGCGGAGCAGTGGTGCGGAGCAACCCTCCGCGCCGGCCCGCGCCGGCTTCGTCGTGTCCAAGGCCGTCGGCAACGCCGTGGTCCGCAACCGGGTCCGGCGTCGCCTGCGACACCTTGTCCGTGAGCGGCTGGCGGATCTGCCCACCGGAGCCACCCTGGTCGTACGGGCGCTGCCCGCCGCGGCCGACGCCTCGTACCCGCGACTCGGCGCCGATCTGGACGCGGCGATCGCGGCGGCGAAGGCGCCCCGCGGGCGGCGGTCCCGGTGACCGCCGGACCGGCCGGGCCCCGGCCGACGACGATCGGTGCCCGGCTGCTGACCGGGCCCGTCATCGCGTACCGTCGGTGGATAAGTCCGGCGCTGCCGGCCCGCTGTCGGTTCTACCCGTCGTGCAGCGCCTACGCCCTGGAGGCGGTCGCGGTGCACGGCGCGATCCGGGGAGCTGGCCTGACGGCCCGGCGGCTGTTGCGCTGCCACCCCTTCCACCCAGGTGGACACGACCCGGTGCCGGAGCCGGGCGGCCGCCGCCGCGCCGATGTGACTGGAGTCTGAGAATTGAGCCTCGACTGGATCTACTACGCGATTTCGTGGATCCTGCTGGTCTGGCATGGGGCCTGGGACTTCGTCGGGGTGCCGGATCCGGCGGTGATCGGCACCAACTGGGCCTGGATCCTCGCCATCATCTTCCTGGTCGTCACCGTCCGGGTGATCCTCTTCCCCGTCTTCGTCAAGCAGATCAAGTCGCAGCGGGCCATGCAGGCGCTCCAGCCGCAGGTGAAGGCGCTGCAGGAGAAGCACAAGGGTGACCGGGAGACGCTCCAGAAGGAGATGATGGAGCTCTATCGGAAGGAAAAGGCCAACCCGCTCATGGGCTGCCTTCCGATGTTCCTCCAGATCCCCGTCTTCCTGGGCCTCTTCCACGTGCTCCGCCGCCTCAACCCGGACAAGAGCGAGGCCGGGAAGACCCTCTACGGCTGGACGATCAGCCAGTTCGAGAGCGCCTCTTCCGCGAAGCTCTTCACCGCCCCGATCGCCGGCAAGTTCGGCTCCACCGCCGAGGAGCTGGCGCGGCTCGGCGCCAACGGCACCACGGTGAAGATCATCGCCGGCATCCTCGTCCTGGTGATGATGGGCACCACCTACCTCACCAGCCGCCAGATGATCCTCAAGACCGGCTGGGCCGAGGACCCGCAGCAGCGGATGATCCAGAAGCTGATGCTCTACGGCATCCCGCTGTCGCTGCTCATCTCCGGAGCGATCTTCCCCATCGGTGTGATCATCTACTGGGTCACCAACAACCTCTTCACCCTCGCCCAGCAGCAGTGGGTGCTGCGGAAGTTCCCGCCGCCGCCGACCGCCGCCGGCAAGCCGGGCACCACGGCCCGCAAGCCGGTGCAGCCGGCGAAGACGGGCGGCCTGCTCGGCCGTACCAAGGCTGCCCCCCAGGCCCCGGCGAAGCCGGCCGCGCCGAAGGTCGCCGGTCCCAAGCCGGGAGCCAAGCCGGTCAACCCCAAGAAGGGCCCCGCCAAGCGGCAGGGCTGAGAACATCCGGGCCGCCGTCGGGAGACCGACGGCGGCCCGTTCCGCACCGCGCAGCCGCCGTACGGCCGGCGCCGGGGCGGAACCGCCGCGCGCGGCGCGGCCACGGGCGACACTGCCCGTACGACAGACGTGCCCGTGGGCACCGGCAACCTCCAGCCGGCCCCGGGAAACCAGCGGACCCGACGGTCCGGCCGAGCGAGTACGGAGATGAGACCGTGACCGACACCAGCACCCCCCGCGCCGACGAGTCCCTGGACGAGGAGGGGACCGAGCCGACCGCGGTGAACGGCGAGACCGAGGAGACCGACGCGGAGTCGGGCCCGAAGGAGAAGAAGGCCGTCGGCGAGAGCGAGCTGTTCCGGCAGAGCGAGATCGCGGCGGACTACGTCGAGGGCCTGCTCGACATCCTCGACTACGACGGCGACATCGACGAGCTGGTCTCCGGCGGTCGTCCCGTCGTCGAGGTGGTCGGTGGCCGGCTGCAGAACCTCGTGGGCCAGCGGGGCGCCACCCTGGAGGCGCTTCAGGAACTCGCCCGGCTGGCCGTCTTCCGGCAGACCGGCACCCCGAGCCGGCTGCTGCTCGACGTCGGCGGCTACCGGGCGACCCGCCGCAAGGAGCTTGCCGCGGTCGCCAAGAACGCCGTGGAGAAGGTCAAGGAGCACGGCGAGCCCGTGCGCCTGGAGCCGATGTCCGCGTTCGAGCGCAAGTGCGTGCACGACGTGGTGAACGCGATGAGCGGCGTGGAGAGCGAGTCCGAGGGCGTCGAGCCGAACCGGCGCATCATCGTCCGGCCGGCGGACTGACCGGGTGACCCACGACGACACCACGGCCGGTGCCGTGGACGGCCCGGGTGGTACGCCGCCCGGGCCGTCGCCTGTCCGGCCCGAGACGAACGCGACCCCTGACGCCGGGCCGTCCCCGGCCGCGACGTCCGACACCGCACTGCCCCCGACCGCGACCCCTGAGGGCGCGCTGTCTCCGGCCGGCACCGCAGAGGATGGGCCCTCGCCGGCTGTGACTTCCGAGGCTGGGCCGTCTCCGGCCGATGCGGTGCTGCCGCCGGAGTTGGCCGTGGCAGCGCGCGCGCTCTTCGGCGACCGGCTCGACCTGGCCGCCGCGTACGCCGAACTGCTCGCCACCGACGGCGTGGTCCGCGGCCTGATCGGCCCGCGCGAGGCGCCCCGGATCTGGGACCGGCACCTGCTCAACTGCGCGGCGGTGGCCGAGCGGATCCCGGACGGGGCGACGGTGCTCGACGTCGGTTCCGGGGCCGGGTTGCCCGGCCTGGTGCTGGCAATCGCGCGACCCGACCTGACGGTGACCCTGATCGAACCGCTCGCCCGGCGTACGTCCTTCCTCATCGAGGCGGTGCAGCACCTCGGGCTGGCGAAGATGGTCCGGGTGTTCCGGGGGCGGGCCGACGAGGCGGCGACCGGCTCGACGGGTGTCGGCCCGTTGAGCGGGGACGTGGTCACCGCGCGGGCCGTCGCCCCGCTGGACCGGCTCTCCACGTGGTGCCTGCCGTTGGCCGTGCCCGGCGGTCGGCTGATCGCGCTCAAGGGCGCGTCCGCTGCCGACGAGGTGGCCGAGCACGCGCAGACCGTCGCCCGGCTGGGCGGCGGCGAGCCCGAGGTGCATCGCTGCGGCGAGGGCGTCATCGATCCGCCGACGACAGTGGTGGAGATCGTGCGGGAGCGGGTGGTCGGGCCGGCTCGACCGAAGGCCCCGAAGAGGTCGCGGGGCGGTCGCTCCCGGCGGCGTTGAGTCTCGCGCGGACACCACGCCGGATGTCCGGCTTCCCGACCGGCGGTTGCGTCGTTGAACCGGTACGGGTGGACGGGAAGGATTGAGAACCCGACGTGGACCGGCTGCGCCCGTGAGCCGTAGGCTGGCTGCGCGTCGATAGTGTGGAGCAGCGGCAACGGATGTTCACCGGTCCCGCCGCTTCCACCGGGCCGCACGCTCCACGGTGCGAATCGCGTGCGGCCAGTTGACGGGGTGCGGACCGACCATCCGAAGCGGGTAGGGATGACAGGTGCATGACGACGGAAGGTACGACGATCCACGCGTGACCGGGTCAGCGGGCGACCCCGTTTCACGTGAAACCGAATTTCTGAGCTGGCCGCCCGACGGGCCTTCGAACCAGCCGTCCAACCGGAACGTGTCCGCACAGCCGGGCGGCGTCGAGCCGGTCGTGCCGGAGCCCTCCGGGCCAAGGGCCGTACCCGAGGTGCCGCGAGCCAACAACTCGGCGGGCGGCCGGGTGGTTCCCATCCGGCGCAACGCCTCGGCCTCGGTCCGGTTCGAGTCCGCCGTGCCGCAGCAGCCGACCCCGGACTCCGTGCCGGACGCAACCCCCGAACCCGTTCCCGTCACCGACATGTCCGCGCCCCCGGTCGGCTCCCAAGGAGCCGCTGTCGCCGAGGCCGCGTACGTTTCACGTGAAACCCCGACGCGCGAAGAGGATGACCCACCGTTGGCTATGGAGGCGATGCGCGCCGTGCAGATCCTTAATCCGAGTGGCGAGGTGATGATGCCTCGACCGGAACGGACCCGGGTGATGTGCGTCGCGAACCAGAAGGGCGGCGTAGGAAAGACCACGACGACGGTGAACCTTGCGGTGGCACTCGCCCTGCACGGTAACCGGGTGCTGGTGGTCGACCTGGACCCGCAGGGCAACGCCTCCACGGGACTGAACGTCCCGCACCACACCGGCGTGCCGGACGTCTACGACTGCCTCATCAACAGCGTGCCGCTGGAGGAGGTAGCCCAGGGCGTCGAGGGCATCCCCAACCTCTGGTGCGTACCAGCGACGATCGACCTCGCCGGCGCGGAGATCGAGCTGGTGTCGGTCGTCGCGCGCGAGTCCCGGCTGTCCCGGGCGATCGAGGCGTACCCGGGCCACTTCGACTACGTCTTCATCGACTGCCCGCCCTCGCTCGGCCTCCTCACGGTCAACGCGCTCGTGGCCGCGCAGGAGGTGCTCATCCCGATCCAGTGCGAGTACTACGCGCTGGAGGGGCTGAACCAGCTGATCAACAACATCAACCTGGTCCGTCAGCACCTCAACCCCAGGCTCGACGTCTCCACCATCCTGCTCACCATGTACGACCGGCGTACCCGGCTGGCCGACGCCGTCGAGCAGGACGTGCGGAACCACTTCGGCGACAAGGTGCTCCAGGCGGTCATCCCCCGCAACGTCCGCGTCTCGGAGGCGCCCAGCTACGGCCAGTCGGTGATGACCTACGATCCGGGATCGCGGGGGGCGACGAGCTACTTCGAAGCCGCCCAGGAGATCGCCGAGCGTGGCGTCAAGGAGCCGGTGGGTCGGAATGCGTAGTGCGGATCAGTCGCTGGGAGGCGTGGCATGAAGAACCGTCCTCGGGGCGGTCTGGGACGGGGCCTGGGGGCCCTCATCCCGACCGGGCCGGCGCCGACCACCGTGGTGGAGTCGGGCCCGATCGCCGAGCCGCCTGCGGCGGTCGAGACGCCGAACGGAGCTGCCGCCGCTCCGTCGACGGAGCCGGTGCCCGCCGCGGCGAGTCCGCTCCCATCGGCGCAGCCTGAGCCGCAGCCCGCGCTCAGCCCCGTGCCGGGTGCCCGGTTCGCCGAGATCCCGGTCGACACCATCGTGCCGAACCCGAAGCAGCCTCGCCAGGTGTTCGACGAGGACGCCCTGGAGGAGCTGAAGACCTCGATCCAGGAGGTCGGCTTCCTCCAGCCGATCGTCGTACGGCAGCTCGACGACGAGAAGTACGAACTGGTCATGGGCGAGCGGCGCTGGCGCGCCGCGCAGGCTGTCGGGCGTGAGCACATCCCGGCGATCGTCCGGGACACCCGCGACGACGCCATGCTCCGCGACGCGCTGCTCGAGAACATCCACCGGGCGAACCTGAACCCGCTGGAAGAAGCCGCCGCATACCAGCAGCTGCTGGACGAGTTCGGTGCCACCCACGAGGAACTCGCCCGACGGATCGGGCGGAGCCGGCCGCAGATCTCGAACACCATCCGGCTGCTGAACCTGCCCGCACCGGTGCAGAAGCGGGTCGCCGCCGGCGTACTCTCCGCCGGGCACGCCCGGGCCCTGTTGAGCCTCGACGAGGCCGAGGCGCAGGAGCAGCTCGCACTCCGGATCGTCGCCGAGGGTCTGTCGGTCCGCGCGACCGAGGAGATCGTCGCCCTGGCCCTGAGCGACGGTACGGGCAAGAAGGAAGCGGCCAAGCGCCGCCCGAAGCCGCACGCCCCCGCACTGACGGACCTGGCCGACAAACTCTCCGACCGGTTCGACACCCGCGTGAAGGTGGACATCGGCCGGAGCAAGGGAAAGATCACGATCGAGTTCGCGACGGTCGACGACCTGGAGCGGATCGTGGACATCATCGGCGTCAGCCAGCAGGAGGAACCGGAGAGCTGAGCGGGCAACCCCTCGGTCGAACTGGCCGGGCCCGACATACTGCCTGCGGGTCGTCCCGGGGACAGCCGCACCGCCTCCGCACGAAACGACAGCACCACCGGCCGCGCGACCTTCCGGGTCGCGCGGCCGTTCCATGTGCGGCAGGCCGAGGCGCTCTTTCCTGGCGGAGGTCAACAAGGAAGCAGGCAGCCAGCCGAGGACCGGCGGGGCGCCAGCGGCCCTGAATGCCCCGGAAGATGGACGACCGCTATTCCGCTCGGGTCCGCAGCCGCCGCCGAATCCAGGGGGGGCACGAGATGCCCGCGCCCCGGGCGACCTGCTGTACGCCCCTCTGCGGCGTCCACAGGAGCACCCCCGAGGGGACGGAGGGTTCCCCGCCCACGGCGAGGCTGCGGACCACACAGAGGGCTGCGCCTGCACGCTCATCGAGCGCCCCCGGGCCCGTCTTGCTGTTGCGTCATGCGGAGCCGCCCAGAGAAACGCCAGTGGCTCTTGCTGAGCTGGAGACGCCGGCGAAGACGGCCTCATTTGGCGATCAGGGCTGTGAGCATGAAGCGGCTTAGCCAGGGGCGCGGGTGCTCGCCGGCCACCACGCGGTCATCTCGCAGCACTCCCCAGCATGCTTCTCTGGCTTCAGAAGCACTTGGGGTTTCACGTGAAACCGAGGCACCGTCGCGGTGCTGCTCGACAATCCGGCCGACGCCCAGAGCGAGGACGGACGGGTTTCACGTGAAACCGGCCTCCGTCCGTACTCACGGCCGGCGCACTGAAGGTGCACCGCTGGCGGATTACCACGGTGAGCATCCTGCCCGCGCGCCAAGCGGCGACCGTTACCGCTCCCAGTAGCTGCCATCCAATTAGCCGCAGCCGCTCCAACCAGCCGGCGACCGCGTTGGCCGACCAGAGCTTCGCGGGGCTCCACTGCTGGAGCACTGCTACAGCTGCACGGGACCCCCCCTGCTTCAGATTCGCTCGGGCTGCCACCGCTACAGAATTCGCCGGGGCTGCCGCCGTCCGGGCTCCCACCGCCCGGTTCCGCCGAGAGGCGACCAGTAGCGCCACCGGTGCGTGGCTCGCCAGCGACTGCCGCCGCTGCGGCTTCGCCCGTTCCTCTCGCAAGACGGGCCACCGATTGTCATGCAGATCGAGTCGCCGCTCGTGTTACCAGCTGCCGACGCTTAGCCGACCGAGCGGGGTAGGAAGACCGAGACGTGCCACCCCGCCGGCCGGTGTCCCGGCGGCCCTCTCGCCGGGAGGGCCGTCTCCTCGTTCCGTCGACAGACCTCAGCCAGTATGTCCGCTGGGGCACCACCTGGCCGCCGACAGACCTCAGCCGGTGGTCCGGTCCGCTGGGGCACCACCTGGTCGCCGACAGACCTCATGCCGGGTGGTCCGCTGTGCGCAGGGCCGCCGACTCGACGCCCGGGCATGTTCGCCCCTCTTCAGTCACCCCCGACTCCACATCTCGTCTCGCGGGCCAACCCGTTGGAGCCGTCGACTCCGGCACGCCGTCGCCGTCGTGCAGAGCACCCGCGAGGTGGTCGACCCGTCGCGGGGCCGTTCGTGAGCCGCTGCGAGAGGTGCCAACTGCGCCCGTGGCCGTACGTGGAATCGACGCCCGCGACGGGTGACGGGGTCGCCATCGCGCCCGAAAGTTATCCACAGGAGTTATCCACAGGGCTGCCTGTTTCACGTGAAACCCCGCGTGGAACGGTGTGCCGGCCTGTGGATGACGGCGTGTGTTCGGCTCTCGGCGGTCTGTGGACGACCTGTGGACGGGCCCACTCGCATCGCCCGTACGCCGGCGGGACGAGTGCGCCGCAGCGGTCGATCGGGGTAGGGACAGTCGTGCCCGGAACGGTTAGTGTCAGCGTCGTGCAAGACACCCCTCCCTCCGTTCCGGACTTCACTCAGTGGCCGTCCTTTCCCTTCGAGGGCGACCTTCGTGTCAAGCAACTCGACGAGCCGGTCCCGGTCGAGCCGCCCCGCAAGGGTGAGGGGCACCGGGAGTGCACCGCCTGCACGGCCCCTGACGACGCGTACATCTGGGTGGGCGAGCGATGGCGGGTACGCGCCATGGACCGCCCCACCGGGCTGCCGATGGTGCTGATCCTGGAAAGCCGCTCGCATCTGGATCTCGGCGACCTGCCGAACCTGCTCGCCGCCGAGCTGGGCGTCATGACCGTCCGGCTGGAACGAGCCATCCGGTCCCTCGACGGGGTGGCCCGGGTGCACGTGAACCGATGGGGTGACGGCTCCGCGCACCTGCACATGTGGTTCCTCGCCCGGCCCTACGGTCAGCTCCAGCTGCGGGGGACCTTCCTCTCCCTGTGGGACTCGATCCTGCCGCCCATCTCCGAGGCACGTTGGCGAGAGAATCTCGCCATGGTCGCCGCCTGGCTGGCGGAGTTCGGGGGACGGCCGTTGGCGGAGCCACCGCGCATCCAGTGGCAGGCGCCGTCCAGCTTCACCGGGCATCCGCGGGCCGATGCCGACCCGCCGGCAGGTGAGCCGGTCTCGGTGATCGAGTCCGCCGCGGAGACCCCGCCAGCGGAGGAGCCGGCGGCCGAGGTGCCCGCCGGGGACGCCAGCCGGTCGGACGATTAGACGCCCGACCGCATTCGCCGGCCAGCCAGCGCGGAAGCGTCAGGGCCGGCGAATGCCGGTGGCGGCGGGACAGCCCCGTCGGTCAGGGGCGCCGGGTCGCGGCGCGGCCCACCAGGGTGCCGATCATCCGGCCGAAGTCCAGACCGGCGGCCTGGACCGCGAGTGGCAGCAGCGAGGTCTCGGTCATCCCCGGCGAGACGTTCACCTCCAGCACGTGCGGTCGCCCGGCGGAGTCCACGATCAGGTCGACGCGGCTCAGGTCGCGCAGGCCCAGCGCGGTGTGCGCGGCCAGCGCGACGTCGGCGACCGCCCCGGCCACCGCCGGCTGCAACCGTGCGGGGGTGTGCCAGGTCGTCCGGCCGGCGGTGTAGCGGGCGGCGTAGTCGTACACCCCGTTGCGGGGCACGATCTCCACCGCCGGCAGGGCCCGCGGCCCGTCACCCAGGTCGACCACGGAGACCGCCACGTCCATGCCGGGCACGTACCGCTCGACCAGCGCCGTCGAGTCGTACGCGAAACAGCCGACCATCGCGGCCGGCAGGGACGCGGCATCCCGGACCACGGCGGCGCCCAACCCCGAACCGCCCTGGGCGGGCTTCACCATGAGCGGCAACCCCAGCCGCTCGACGATCCGGTCGAGCACCGCCACGGCACCCAGCTCGGAGAACCGGTCGTGCGGAAGGGCGACCCAGTCGGGGGTCGGGATGCCCGCCTCGCGGAGCACCGCCTTGGCCGAGGGCTTGTCCCAGGCGAGCCGCGACGCGCGGGCGTCGCACCCCACGTACGGGATGCCGCAGAGGTCCAGCACGCCGCGCAGCGACCCGTCCTCACCGGTGGCGCCGTGCAGCGCGATCACGACGGCGTCCGGCGGGTCGGCGTTCAGGGCCGGCAGCAGCGCCACGTCGGCGTCCCGCAGCTCGGCGTCCACGCCCACCGCGCGCAGCGCGTCGAGCACCCGGCGCCCGGACCGCAGCGAGACGTCGCGTTCGTAGGAGAGCCCGCCGGCGAGCACCAGCACCCGCAGGTCGGCGGTGATGGCGGAGTCGGTCACGACGGAACGGTCGGCAGCGGTGGGAACCATGCCGGAATCATGCCAAGTCGGGTCCCGGCGTGTCCGCGCCGGCCTGCCCGCGCCGCTTACCGGGGTGGCCGACCGCACCGAACACCCGGCGCATGGCGATGTCCTGCTCCATCACGCCGGCCAGTCGGCGTACGCCCTCGCGGATCCGTTCCGGGGACGGGAAGGAGAAGTTGAGCCGCATGTTGCCGCCGCCGGTGCCGTCGGCGTAGAAGCCGGTGCCCGGCACGTACGCCACCCGGGCGGCGATGGCCCGGGGCATCATCGCCTTGGAGTCGAGGCCGTCGGGCAGGGTCGCCCAGACGAAGAGGCCGCCGCCGGGGGTCGTCCAGGTCGTGCCAGCGGGCATCAGGTCGTCCAGCGCGGTGAGCATCGCGTCGCGTCGCTCCCGGTAGACCTCGCGGTAGACCTTGAGCTGCTCCCGCCAGGGCATGGTGCCGAGGTAGGTGGAGACGGCGGCCTGCGCGTAGCCGCTCGGGCAGAGGATCTGCGCCTCGCTGGCGATGACCAGCTTGTCGCGGACGGCGTGCGGCGCGAGGATCCAGCCGACCCGCAGGCCGGGCGCGAAGGTCTTGGAGAAGGTGCTGAGGTAGAAGACCCCGTCGCGGCGCCGCGCGCGCAGCGGGGCCGGCGCGTCCCCGGAGAAACCCAACTGGCCGTACGGGTCGTCCTCGACCACGAGCAGGCCGGCCCGCTCGCAGATGTCGAGGACCCGCTCCCGCCGCTCCTCGGTCAGGGTCACGCCGGTCGGGTTCTGGTAGGTCGGGATGGTGTAGAGGAACTTGACCCGCCGGCCGGCGCGCGCCTGCTCGGCGATGGCCGCCTCCAGCGCCTCCGGGATCAGCCCGTCGTCGTCCATCGGCACGTGCGCGACCTGTGCCTGGGCGGCCTGGAACACCCCGAGCGCGCCGACATAGGTCGGGCCCTCGGCGAGGACCACGTCCCCCGGATCGAGGAAGAGCCGGGCCACCAGGTCGAGGGCCTGCTGCCCGCCCACGGTGACCACCACGTCGTCCGGGGACGCGCCGCAGGCGGCGTCGATGCCGGAGAGGGCCATCACCTCGCAGATCCGCTCGCGCAGTTCGAGGGTGCCCTGGCCGATGCCGTACTGGAGGGTGGTGGCGCCGTGCTCGGCACCGAGTCGGCCGAGCATCTCGCCGACGGCGTCGAGGGGCAGCGCCGCGATGTAGGGAGCGCCTCCGGCGAGCGAGACGACCTCCGGCCGACTGGCCACCGCGAAGAGCGCGCGGATCTCCGAGGCGGTCATGCCGCGTACGCGGCGGGCGTAGCGGTCGGTGTAGTCGTCGAGCGTCGTGCCGGTCATGACATCACCTCGATGGCTGCTCGGGTGGCTCCCGCCCCGGCGTACCCGGGACACCGGCGACCATGGCGACGCGGGACGCCGGTGCCGATCCTAGTCGCAACCTGCCAGGATGCCAGCGTGACGGTGATCCCCGTCCACATCGCGGACCCGGACCCGGCGCCCCGGGTGTCCCGGCGGAAGGGGCATTCGCGCGTCCCCTCCCGCGGCGTCCGTTTGCGGCGTACGATCGCTCGTCGGGGGGCAGGAAGGCGGCGTTGTCGTTCCATGCCGTTCTCACCTCCGAGCCTAGTGTGGGGATGCACCAATGTCGCGACGTCTGGTCAGTCTGACCCTGGACACCCTGGAGGACCTGCCCCGTCCGTGCCGGCAGTGCGTCTACTGGGAGCTTGATCCGGTTTCGGCGGACCGGGCCTGCGCCGCGGGCGACCCGGGGCTGGAGAAGGAGGCCTGGGTCTCGCAGACGCTGCTGGAGTGGGGCTCCTGCGGCAAGCTCGTCTACGTCGACGGCATGCCGGCCGGCTTCGTCCTGTACGCCCCACCGGCCTACGTGCCGCGCTCGATGGCCTTCCCCACGTCTCCGGTCTCCGCCGACGCCGCGCTGCTGATGACGGCCAACGTGGTGCCCGCCTTCGCCGGCGGCGGGCTGGGACGGATGCTGGTCCAGGGCGTCGCCCGGGACCTCACCAAGCGCGGCATCAAGGCGATCGAGGCCTTCGGCGACGCCAAGTTCGGCGACGCGGCCGACCCCGCCGGTGCCTGCGTCGCCCCGGCCGACTTCTTCCTCTCCGTGGGCTTCAAGACGGTACGCCCGCACCCGCGCTACCCCAGGCTGCGGCTGGAGCTGCGTACGGCGCTGAGCTGGAAGTCCGACGTCGAGTACGCGTTGGAGAAGCTGCTCGGCTCGATGAGTCCCGAGACGCTGCTGCGTCCGGTCCGCCCGGCCCCCGCCACCCGTACGACCGCCGGCTGACTCGGCAACGGGCGACTCCGGGAGCGGCGGAGGCTCAGTCCACCACCGTGCCGGCGGCCACCACCGCCCGCAGTTCGCTGACGTCGATCGAGCCGGTGGGGACGTCCCGCTCGATGGGGAAGTACATCCGCTGCACGGCGGCGACGATCGCCTCCACCACCCGGTCGCGGAAGCGGGGATCGGTCAGCCGTGCCCGGTCGGCGGGCGAGGTGAGGTAGCCGACCTCGATGCGTACGGCCGGCATCCGGGTCAGCCGGAGCAGGTCCCACGCCTTCGCGTGCGTGCGGCAGTCGAGCAGGCCGGTGCGGGCGACGATCTCCCGCTGCACCAGCCCGGCCAGCCGCTCCCCGGTCGCCGAGGTCACCCCGTTGTCGGTGCCGTAGTGATAGGTCGCCACCCCCTCCGCCTCCGGGTTGGCGTGCCCGTCGGCGTGCAGCGAGATGAACACGTCGGCGCCGAGCGAGTTGGCCAGCTCCGCCCGCCGGTCGTCGGGCAGGCACTCCTCGGGGGCCGGCCCGCGGGTGAGCTGCACCCGGACGCCGGAGGCGGCGAGCCGGCCCTCCAGCCGGCTGGCCAGGTCGTGCACGAGATCCGCCTCGGTCCACCGCAGCGCCCCGTCCGGCACCACCACGCCCGGGTCGGTGCCCCCGTGCCCGGGGTCGATGACGACGGTCCGGCCCACCAGCGTCGGGCCGGACTGCCGGATGGCGTCGGACTCGCGCAGCCACTGCGGGCGCCCTCCGACGACCTTGCGACCGAGCCGGCGCAGCGCGTTCGTGGTGTGCGGGCCGCACGAGCCGTCGGGCGTCAGCCCGACCTCGCGTTGGAACTGCGCGACCGCACGCGCGGTCCGTACGCCGTAGATGGCGTCCGCGCGCCCCACGTCGTACCCCATCTCCAGCAGCCGTTCCTGGAGCGAGCGGACGTCCTCACCGGTGAGCGGTTCCGGGACGGCGTGGTAGAGCGTGCGGGCGCCGAGCCGCCAGCGGGCGGCGTCCAGGGCCCGCCAGGTCTCCGCACCGACCCGACCGTCGACGCTGAGCCCCCGGGACTGCTGGAAGGCCCGCACGGCCCGTTCGGTGTGCGGGTCGAACTCGTCGGCGTCCGGCGCCGTCGGAACGAGGAGGTCGAGACCGGCCAGCACCGTACGGATCTCGGTGACGGCGGGTCCACGGTCACCGGGTCGGATCGGACGCACGCACGACCCCCTCTGCACGGACGGTTGCTGGCCGGGCGGCCCCGGGTTGAGGTTATGCGGTCCGGGGCGATCCGGGGGCGGTACGTCGGGAAAACGCGTCGACCCCGTGCCCGCCGGAGCGGGTACGGGGTCGACGCGGGTCGGTGCTGCTCAGAGCGCCGATTCGATGAGCCTGACGAGTTCGCCCTTCGGCTTGGCGCCGGCGATCGACTGCACCGGCTCGCCGTTCTTGAAGACGGTGAGGGTCGGCACCGACATCACGCGGTAGGCGCGGGCGGTCTCCGGGTTCTCGTCGATGTTGAGCTTGACGATGGTGACCTGGTCGCCCATCTCGCCGGCGATCTCCTCCAGCAGCGGCGACACCTTGCGGCACGGGCCGCACCACTCGGCCCAGAAGTCCACCAGAACCGGCTTGTCGGACTTCAGCACGTCAGCGGCGAAACTCGCGTCGGTGACCGACTTCGTTGCTCCCACTATGACCCTCCTCCGGGGGATGTGTTCGGTTGTTCAGCCCTGCAGCGTGGCGATGAAGCGCTCGGCGTCCAGGGCGGCGGCACACCCCGTGCCGGCGGCGGTGATCGCCTGCCGGTAGGTGTGGTCCACCACGTCGCCGGCGGCGAAGACACCGGGCACGCTGGTGCGGGTGCTGGGTGCCTCGACCTTCACGTAGCCCTCGTCGTCCAGCTCCACCTGGTCCCGGAAGAGCTCGCTGCGCGGGTCGTGGCCGATGGCGACGAAGACGCCGGTGACGTCGAGGACCTTGGACTCGCCGGTGTGCGTGTTGCGCACCCGTACCCCGCACACCTTGCCGTCGTCGCCGAGGATCTCCTCGACCACGGTGTTCCACTCGACCTTGATCTTCTCGTTGCTCAGCGCCCGCTCGGCCATGATCTTGCTGGCGCGGAACGAGTCCCGGCGGTGGATGATGGTGACCGAGTCGGCGAACCGGGTGAGGAAGCTGGCCTCCTCCATCGCCGAGTCGCCGCCGCCCACGACCACGATGTGCTGGTTGCGGAAGAAGAAGCCGTCGCAGGTCGCGCAGGACGAGACGCCGTGGCCCAGGTACTCCTGCTCACCGGGTACGCCGAGCGGACGCCACGCGGAGCCGGTGGCGAGGATGACGGCCCTGGCCCGGTACGCGGTCTGGCCCACCCAGACGGTGCTGACGGCGTCGGAGCCGAGGCTGCCGGTGTCCTTCAGCTCGACCCGCGTCACGTCGTCGGTGAGGAACTCCGCCCCGAACCGTTCCGCCTGCTTGCGCATGTTGTCCATCAGCTCGGGACCGAGGATGCCGTCGGCGAATCCGGGGAAGTTCTCCACCTCGGTGGTGGTCATCAGCGCACCGCCGGACTGCACGCCCTCGATGATGAGCGGCTTGAGGTTGGCGCGCGCCGCGTAGACCGCCGCCGTGTAACCGGCTGGCCCGGAGCCGATGATGATCAGGTTGCGGACCTCGTCCACTGCCGTCTCCCGATTGTGTTGTTCGCCATCGGCGCGCACCGATGTCGATCCGATGCCGACGCCCCTCGCGGTGCCGGCAGTCTGATGTGCAGAACGTCATCGTACGAACCGGGGATTCCCGAGCCGGTCATCCGGTGGGTCAGGTCACGTGAACGGTCAAACGCCCGGGACCCGCGAATTCACCCTACCCGCGTGCGGTAGCGGCTGTCCGAGCCGGACCCGGGCACACCGCACTCCGGTCCGCTCGCCCAGGCCCAGTGCGCTCCCGTGACGTCGGTGAACCGCACGATCAGCGCCGGTCGGCCCTGGAAGCGGGCGTAGTCCACCACCTCGACCACCAGCGGGCCCTGGCCGTGTTCGGCCTTGATCTCGCCGATGCAGGCGCCCAGCGCGGCCGGGTCGGTGAGCCGGTCGAGCCCGACGGCGGAGCTGGGCACCCGCCCGCCCTCGGCCTGGACGCCGGGCTGCTGCACGGGCGGGTCGCCGGCGAACGGCCGTGACTTCGGCGACGGCACGAGGGCGGCCAGGGACTCCGGCGTGTAGTCCGTCCCGCTGCGTACCGACGGCTCGCCGGAGATCCGGAAGGGCGTGGCGCCGGCGTCCTCACGGTGCGTGGTGCCGGGCAACGCCGAGTCCGCGGCTCCGTCCGTCTGCTGGTCCCTGACGAACTGGTTGACGCCGAGCCCGACCGCCGCTATCGACACGGCGGCCAGCGCGACCGGCCCGGCCAGCCGGGTCCAGCGGCGCCGCCGTCGACCCGGCCCGGTGCCCCCGCCGGGCCCCGGCTCCGACCGGGGTACGCCGGCCGGACGCCGACCGGACCCGCCGAGCGGCTGCGTCGGCAGCGGACCGGTGCCCGTCCTGACCGGGGGCTGTCCCTTGGCCGGCTGTGCCTCGGTGGGCTCCCCGTCGTGTTCCGCCCCCGGTCCGTCCGGCGTCGCGGGGTCCGGCTCGGATCGGCTCAGCTCGGAGTACGCGGGATCGGCTGCGGTGGCGTGGGCCAGCGCGGCGACGAGCCGGTCGGCGACGTCGGCCGGCATCTCGGGCGCGGCGGAGCCCCAGGCGGCCAGGTCCGCGCGGACGTCCGCCACGGCCGGGGCCAGCAGCGCGTACGCCTGCGCCCAGTCCTCGTCGACGAGTCGGGCGACGAGATCCTCCTCGGGCGTGCCGACCAGCGCCCCGCCGAGGTAGTCGGCGAGCAGGTCGTGGTCGACCTCCCTGAACCCCCCGGTCGTCACGCGTCCTCCTGGTGGACATCCCGCCGGGACCGTCCCGACCCCGATGGGACGCCCTCGGGCGACCGCGGGTTCCCTCGGGTGACGGCCGGCACGTTCTGTCTCGTGGCCGGGGTCCGCTCCGCCCGTTGTGGGCCGGACTGTGCCTCCGGTCGCGGGGCGGGGCGGGGGCGCAGGTGGCCGAGTTGCGCCGCCAGGCGGGCCCGGCCCCGGGCGCACCGGCTCTTGACCGTCCCCTCGGCGACGCCGAGGATCAGGGCCACCTCCGCAACGGGATAGCCCTGCACGTCGACCAGGATCAGCGCCGCCCGCTGCTCGGGGGGCAGCTCGGCGAGCGCCTGCCGGACCACGAGCGCGGTGTCGTGGTCCTGTACGGGCGCCGCCGGCTCGATGCCCCCGGTGCCGGACTCGGTGTCGCGTACCCCGTCCGGCAGCGGCACCGTGGGGTGCGCCTGGCGGCGGCGGACCCGGTCCAGGCAGGCGTTCACGACGATGCGGTGCAGCCAGGTGGTGACAGCGGAGTCGCCCCGGAACCGGCCGGCTGCCCGGTGGGCGGAGAGCAGGGCGTCCTGGAGGGCGTCGGCGGCCTCCTCGCGGTCGCCGAGCGTGCGCAGGGCCACCGCCCAGAGCCGGTCCCGGTGCCGGTGGAACAGCTCGGTGAAGGCGTGCGGGTCACCGGCGACGTGGGCGTGCAGGAGATCGAGGTCCGCCGCCCCGGCCGGCGGCACCGACGAGACCGGTGGACCTGCCGGTCCACCGGTCGTCCGTTCCCCGCGTACGCCCATCACCACGTCCGGTGGATGCGGTGCCCGGAGCGCGGTGGCCGCCTCACGACCCCTGGACCGTGATCTCCTGGACGCCGAGCTTGTAGCCGCCGTCGCTCGGCGGCAGCTCGGTGATCCAGAACAGCAGGTAGCGGTACTTCTGGTCGGCGTTGAAGCCGTTGAAGGTCATCTTGGTGCCCTCGTGCTCCTCGAACGGCTGGCCGATCGCGGTCTTCTTGTAGTCCGCGAAGAGCTGCGCGTCACCGGAGGACGACGACGGCTGGTCGGTGGTGCCGGCGTAGAGCTGGGCGGAGGCGCCCCGGGCGGACAGCAGCACCTGCACGGACTTCACCGTGTGCTCGCCACCGAGGTCGATCCAGACGCCCATGCCCTGCTTGATGTTGCCGAAGTTGGCGCGCCCCCGGTAGGTCTGGGTCTCCCAGCCCTCGTCCTCGTTGCCGTCGAAGACCTTGTCGGCGTTGCGGACCTCGGTGCGGTCGCCCTGGGGGTCGATGATCCGGGCGGCGTTGATCTTCAAGGGCCCGGCCGTGACGGCGGCCGGGGTGGCGTCGTCGCCGGCGGGTGCGCTCGACGAGGGCGCGGCGACCGGGTTGGTCTGGGGGTCGTCGTCACCGCCCCGCAGGGTGGTGATGCCGATCAGCAGACCGACCAGGGCGACCGCCAGCAGGCCCGCGATGCCGATCGCGACCTTGCGTCCGCCGGCGGCGGCCAGCGGCGACGGCTCCTCGCCGGTGTCGGCCGTGAAGCGCAGCGGGCCGGCGCTCTCCAGGAACTGCTCGTCGGCCGGCACGTCCAGTCGGGCCAGCTCGGCCGCGAGCACGTCCGACGAGGGCGGCTCGATCTCGGCGTCGAGCAGGTCCATGGTGAGGTCGTCGAGGTACGCCGGCACGCCCGCCCGGACCTGCCGGGGGGCGGCGATCGCGCCGGCCGCGTCGCGGACGGCGTCGGAGATGGCGGCCCTGCCGTGGCCGGCGGTGGCGCCCCGCAGCGGGGCCTCGGCGTGCGGCCAGTGCCCGGTCAGGGCGAAGTAGAGGATCCCGCCGATCGCGCGGACGTCGCTCTGCTGGCTGTCGGCGCCGTCGGTGCGCGCGTCGGCCAGCACCACCCGGCCGTCGTCGCTGATCATCACGGTGCCGGGATGGACGTTGCCGTGCACCATGCCGGTGGCGTGCACGGCGGCGAGGGCGCTGGCGACCGCGTTGCCGATGGTGGTGGCGCGGGCCGGGTCCAACGGACCGTCGGCGACCAGTTCGCGCAGCGACTGCCCGTCGACCCACTCGCGCACCACGTACGCCCGCTCGGCCTCGTCGATCGCGTCGTAGACGCCGACCAGGTTGGGGTGGATGACGCGGCTGGCCGCGACGGCACCCTGGAGCATCTCGGTGGCCGAGTCGCCACCCGGATAGCGCAGCACGACCGCGACCGGACGGCGCAGGATGACGTCGACCCCGCGCCAGACCAGCCGACCCGCGCTGTCGTTGTTGATGTGCTCGACCAGCTCGTAACGCTCGGCGAGGATCTCACCGGCCGTGGGAGCACCGAAGGTCATGACCTGAGGAGCGCTCTCCTCCGCCTCCTGACCTTCGCCGACCTGGGTCACCCGTCCTCCCTCGGTGATCGTGTCGATCGATGGACCCGCGCTGCTGGGCATGTGGCTTCCCGCTCTGCCTTCGAAGGAACCGGCCGACCGGTGTCGACGCGGAGCGTCGGCGCCTGCCGTACCCGTCGAGAGCGACCTTACCCGGGTTGGCCGTCTCCCCGACATGTCATCTTCGCGCCGCTCCCGGGCCGAGCTGCCGGCAGGCGACCGGCTTGTCCGGTTGCGCCCGTTGTCAGCCACGTTGCTGGCACATGTACTGGCCAATCTAGAGGTTGACCGCAAGCACCCGGAGGGAGGGGCCGGCTTGTGCGGCGATCGCGCCGACGCCGCCGGGTTCCCGCCGACCGGGCGACCATGCTCAGCCGTACGGCTGGTTATCCACAGGCCGGTTCGGTGGTTGAGCGGTGAATCGCTGAGTTATCCACAGGCGCATCCCCAGGCTGGTGATCCTCGTTCACAGAGAGTGCAGTCCGTCCGCACGCTGCCCGCGCCACCCGTCGGACGGGTATCGGTCAGCGGCCCAACCGGCGCCGGACCATGCCCACGACCTCGGTGATCTCGCCGATCCGCAGGACCATCGCCAGCCCGAGGTACGTCCCGCCGATCACCGCGCCGCCGATCACCAGCTGCCCGACGGCCTCCAGGCGGCTCGGCGTGTCGTCGCCGGGCAGCAGCTTGACCACGATCAGGCCGACCACCGCCGCGCCGAGCGCCGCGACCGCCACCCGCGCGCTGGTGCGCATGATCTCGCCGAGGCCGATCCGACCCACCCGGGGACGTAGCAGCCAGGCGGAGGCGATCGCGGCGGCCAGGTAGGAGACGGCGTTGCCGATCATCATGCCGGCGCCGGCGAAGCTCGCCGAGAAGACCGCGAAGAGCACGATCTGCACCCCGATGCGCAGCGCCACCACCGGAATGTTGATCAGCGCCGGGGTGCGGGTGTCCGGCAGGGCGTAGAAGGCGAACGTGAAGAGCTGGCTGACCGCGAACGGCACCAGGGCGAGCGCGGCGGCGAGCAGCACCAGCGAGGTGGCGGTGGCGTTGCCCTCGTCGAAGGCGCCCCAGCGGAACAGCGTGAACGAGATCGGGGAGGCGAGCACGGCGTAGCAGACCGCGATCGGGGCGAGCACCGCGGTGACCGTACGGGTGCCCCGGGACAGGTCGGCGGCCACGTCCGCGTACCGGCCGTCGGCGGCGGCGGCGCTCATCCGGGGCATCAGCGCGGTGATGATCGAGACGGCGATGATGCCGTGCGCCGTCATCAGCAGCAGGAAGACGTTGTTGTAGATCAGCGGGCCGGCGGCGTTCTCCCGACCGGCCCGGTTCAGCAGGTTGAACAGCACGATCAGGCCGATCTGGCTGACCGCGACGTAGCAGAACATCCACGCCCCGAGCCGGCCCAGCTCGCGCAGGCCCAGCTCGCGGAAGTCGAAGCGCAGTTTCCAGCGGAAGCCGACCTTGCGCAGCGCCGGCAGCAGGCCGGCGGCCTGGATGGCGACGCCGAGCAGGGTGCCGCCGCCGATCAGCAGGATCCGCCCGGTCGTCATTTCCTCCGGCTTGATGATGTCCGCGCCGAAGATCGCGATGTAGAGGCCGGCGGTGGCGATCACCACCAGGTTGTTCAGGATCGGCGCCCACATGGGGGCGGCGAAGTGACCCCGGGTGTTGAGCACCGCGCTGATCAGCGCGCTCAACCCGGAGAAGAAGATCATCGGCAGCATCAGGCGGGCCAGCGCCGTGACCAGGCCCGAATAGCCGTCGGTCGACTCGCCGCTGCCGTAGAGCCAGGTCAGCGTCGAGGCGAACCCGACCGCGAGCAGGGCCGCCACGCCGAGGGCGAGGACCGCCAGGGTGAGCAGCCGCTGGGCGTACGCCTGGCCGCCGTCCGCGTCCGACTTGCGCCGCCGTACGAGCACCGGGATCAGCACGCTGGTGAGCACGCCGCCGAGCAGGAACTCGTAGACCATCCCGGGCAGGATCTGCGCGGTCGTGTACGCGTCACCGACCAGCGCGCCGCCGAGCGCCGCCGCGATCACCAGGTTGCGCAGGAAGCCCGTACCCCGGCTGACGAGGCTGCCGATCGCCATCACCGCGCTGTTGGTCGCGGCGCTGGCCTCGCCGACCTGCTCCTGCGGCGGCGCGGTCGACTCCAGGGCCGGCTGGTTGAGCGGCTCGGCGGAGATGAACGTGGCGCCGTCCGACGGCCGGCCGGGCGCGGCGCCGCCCTGGGCGGCGTTCGCGCTGCGGTAGAGACCGCCGCTCATCTTGTCGCCTCCAAGGCAGAGAGGTACGTCGCGGCCGGGGCCCGGCCCGCACGCCACAGACGATAGTCAACGGGCACCCGTTACCCGCGCCCGGCGGACCGCATCCCCGCCGGGACCGATAGTCTGGCGCTCCCATGTCCGAAGCCTCCGCTCCCCACGCCGCCGACCGCCGCGAACTCACCGCCGCGCAGCGCAACGCCGTCGCCGAACTGCTCCGGGTCTCGCCGGTCGCCGACGAGCTGGGCCGCCGGTTCGCCCGGGCCGGCCACGAGCTGCACCTGGTGGGCGGTTCGGTACGCGACGCCCTGCTCGGCCGCCTCGGCGACGACCTCGACTTCTGCACCGACGCCCACCCCGACGAGACCCTGCGTGTCGTACGCGGCTGGGCCGAGTCGATCTGGGAGACCGGCCGGGAGTTCGGCACCATCGGATGCCAGCGCGACGGCCTGCGGCTGGAGATCACCACCTTCCGCGCCGAGTCGTACGACCAGGTCAGCCGCAACCCGATCGTCGAGTACGGCACCGACCTCGCCGAGGACCTGCGGCGGCGTGACTTCACCATCAACGCGATGGCGGTCAGCCTGCCCGAGCACCGGTTCACCGATCCGCACGGCGGGCTGGACGACCTCGCCGCCAAGGTGATCCGCACCCCGGGCACCCCGGCGGAGTCGTTCGGCGACGACCCGCTGCGGATGCTGCGCGCGGCCCGCTTCGCCGCCCAGCTGCGCTTCGCGGTGCACCCCGACGCGTACGCGGCGATGACCCGGATGGCGCGCGACCTGGACCGGATCACGGCCGAGCGGATCCGCGACGAGTTCACCAAGCTGCTCTGCGGCGCGGACCCGATCACGGGGCTGCGGCTGCTGGTCGACACCGGCCTCGCCGAGCGCTTCCTGCCGGAGTTGACCGGGCTCAAGCTGGAGATCGACGAGCACGCCCAGCACAAGGACGTCTACGAGCACACCCTCACCGTGGTGAGCAACGCCGTCTCGTACGAGACCGAGGGGCCGGACTTCATCCTGCGGATGGCCGCGCTGATGCACGACGTCGGCAAACCGGCGACGAAGGCGGTGGGCTCGGACGGCCGGGTCAGCTTCCACCACCACGAGGTGGTCGGCGCCCGGCTCACCAAGGCCCGGATGAAGGCGCTGCGGTACCCCAAGGAGATCACCTCCAAGGTCACCGCGCTGGTCGCGCTGCACCTGCGCTTCTACGGCTACGGCCGGGGCGAGTGGACCGACTCGGCGGTGCGCCGCTACGTCGCCGACGCCGGTGACCTGCTGCCGCGCCTGCACAAGCTGACCCGCTCGGACTGCACCACCCGCAACCGGCGCAAGGCGGCCCAACTCGCCGCCGACTACGACGCGCTGGAGGAGCGGATCGCCCGGATCGCCGCCGAGGAGGACCTGGCGCGCGTCCGGCCCGACCTGGACGGCAACGCCATCATGGAGCTGCTGGGCGTACCGCCGGGGCCCGTCGTCGGCCAGGCCTGGAAGCACCTCAAGGAGCTGCGCCTGGAGCGCGGCCCGCTGGACCGCGACGAGGCCGAGGCGGAGCTGCTGCGCTGGGCCCGCGAAGAGGGCATCGTCGGATAGCGCGGCCGGGTGCCGTGGGATACGCCGGCAGCGGCGGCACGGCCCCGCACGAGAAGGGCGCCGCCCCTGGTGGGGACGGCGCCCTGTCGCGCTCAGCGGTCCGACCGCTGCCCGGGTGGCGTCAGCGGGTCTCGACCGCCGTGCCGTCGACCGGCGGCTTGCCGTTGCCGGTGGCCGCCGACGCGGACCCGAGCTTCGCCAGCAGGCCGGCGAGGTCGATGCCGGTCAGGTCGCTGCCGAGCTGGAGCCCCTGGGCCACGTTGCCCGCCACCGACTTGGTCAGCGACGAGGCGCCGTCGGTGGAGATGACGGTCATCTTGTCGATCGCGCCGATCGGGGCGCTGGCCGCCTCGACCACCTGCGGCAGCACCTTGACCAGCAGGTCCAGCACCGCGGCCTCGCCGTACGCCGCGAAGGCCTCGGCCTTGCGGGCCATCGCGTCGGCCTCGGCCTGACCCTTGGCCAGGATGGCCGCGGCCTCGGCCGCACCCTCCCGCTCGACCGCCTCGGCGATGGCGGAACGGCGACGCTGCTCGGCCTCACCCTCCTTGGCACCCTCGATCGCGTTGGCCTCGGCCAGCGCGGCCCGGCGGGCCCGCTCGCCCTCACCGGTGAGCCGGGCCTGCTCGGCGGACGCCTGGGCGGCGGCGATGACGGCCTGGCGCTGCGCGTCGGCGTTCAGCACGGCTGCGTTGCGGGCCGCCTCGGCCTCCTGCTCCACCTTGTAGCGGGCGGCGTCGGCCGGCTTGCGCACCTCGGTGTCGAGCTGACGCTGCTTGAGTTCGGCGTTGCGCTCGGCGACCTTCTGCTGCTCGGAGAGGATCGCCTGGTCCCGCTCGGCCTGGGCCAGCGGCCCGGCGGCGGCGGACTTGGCCTTGGCCGCGTCGATCTCCGCCTGGATGGCGGCCTGCTTCAGCGACAGGTTCCGGTTGGCCTCGGCGATCGCCTCCTCGGCGAGCAGCCGCTCCTGCTCGGCCTGCTGCCGGGCCCGCGCCTCGGCGATGGCCGCGTCCTTGAGCACGCGGGCCGCCTCGGGCCGGCCTAGGTCCTGCAGGTAGGAGCCCTCGGCGAGGATGTCCTGGAGCTGGAAGGTGTCCAGCACCAGGCCCTGGTTAGTCATCGAGTGCTCGGCCTCCTCGGCGACCGCGCTGGCGAACGCCGCCCGGTCCCGGATGACCTCCTCGACGGTGAGCCGGCCGACGATCGAGCGCAGTGCGCCGGCCAGTACCTCCCGGGTGAAGTCCTCGATCTCGTCCTGCTGGTGCAGGAAGCGCTGCGCGGCGGCCCGGATGGCGTCCTCGGTGCCGCCGACCTTGACGATCGCGACGCCGTGCAGGTCGGCACGGATGCCCTGCTTGCTGACCGCGCCCTTGATGCCCACGTCGATGCGCCGGCTGGACAGGTCGAGCGACTGGAGCTTCTGCACCACGGGCAGCACGAAGACGGACGCGCCGAGCACGACCTTCTGCCCGGAGTTGTCGGTCGACCGGCCGCCGTCGGCGGTCTGCGTGGTGCGACCCTTGCGGCCGGTGACGATGAAGGCCTCGTTCGGCCCGGCGACCTTGATCCGGGAGAGCACGAAGAGGACGAGGACGAGGACGAGGAGAACCGCGCCGCCGATGGCGATGAGAAGGGGCATGTGACCGTCCTGTTTTCTATGAGGGGGTTCAGTAGGTCTCGACGTGCACGCTGGTCTCGCTGAGCGCCTCGACCACGAAGATCTGGGCGCCGACGGGGATCGGTCGGTCGGCGCGGGCGTTGAGCTTGACCGGCTGGCCGGCCACCCGGACCCGGACCTCGCCGTAGCCGTCGGCGGGCACCGGGGTGACCACCAGGCCGAGCGCGCCGACCAGGTGGTGACGGGTGGGGGTGGGGTCGGTGCGCATGTCGCGGGCCGCCCGGCTCAGCCGGGCCGCGGCCCAGGCGGTGGGCAGGGCCGCGACGACGCCGCCGGCCAGGGCCACCGCGATCATGCCGGGGGTACGCCCACCGACCAGCTCGTTGACGATCGCGGCGCCGAAACCGAGCGCCCCGGTGAAGCCGGCGACAGCCTCGACCGACACCGGACCGTCGAAGTCCGGGTTGCCGAAGTGGAACAGCTCGGCGCCGAAGAGGGCGAGCGCCAGGACCGCGACGCCCGCGCCGCCGATGATGAGGAAGATCAGCGTACCCGTGGCCACGGCCTGCACGGTATCGCTGCTCCGCAAGGTCGTCTTGGGGCGTCGGCCGGCCAGCGGGAGCGCTCGTCATCACGTCGACGCCTCCGGTCGCACGTACCCCCGGCGGCTCGGGCGGAGGGTGTCGGGGCCTCGGGGACAATCGGTGGATGCGCTGGACCGTGCTCGACTCCCCGATCGGCGAGTTCTCCGTCGCCACCGACGGGGCCAACGTCTGCCGGGCCCACTTCGGCCGGGCCCCGGGAGCCGTCGAGGAGCCGGGCGACGAGGCGGCCCGGCAGGCGTTGGCGGAGCTGCGGGCGTACTTCGCGGGCGAGCTGCTCGCCTTCACCGTGCCGCTGGCGGCGCCGGACGGGTCCGACTTCGAGCGGGGCGTCTGGCGGGAGATGACCCTCATCCCGTACGGGGAGACGCTCACCTACGGCGAGGTGGCCCGGCGGTTGGGCGACCCGGGCGCCGCCCGCGCGGTCGGGGTGGCCTGCAACCGCAACCCGATTCCGGTGCTCGTGCCGTGTCACCGGATCGTCGGCGCGGGCGGCAAGCTGGTCGGCTTCGGCGGTGGCCTGGAGCGCAAGGTGAAGCTGCTGGAGCTGGAGGCCGGGGTGGCCCTGCGGCGCGCCTGGTCCTGACGCGACGCACCGCGCGGCCCGGTCAGTTCGGTGCGGGTAGGCAGCCGCCGTCGGCGATGCGGGTGCCGATCTCCACGACGACGGCGTCCGCCCGGACGCTGCCGAAGACGCACGCCCGGCCGGTCCAGCCCGCGAAGACGAGCCCGCCGGCGGGGCCGAGGTCGAGTCGCCCCGGTGCCCGCACGGTGATCTCGGTCAGCCCGGTCGCCTCGACCGTCCGCCGTACGGCCTCCTGCCCCGGCTGGTCCCGGCCGCCAGCGGTCAACAGGTTGAGACTCCTCCTGAGTTGCGCCGCGCAGGCCCGGGCGCCGCTGGCCGCCTCTTCGCCGAGCGTGCCGCGCTGCCGGAAGCCGTCGTTGGCCGCCTGCTGGCGGCGGAACTCCTCCGCGCGACGCTGCTCGTCGGTCGGGGGCTGTCGGGGAACGGACGAGCCCGACGCCGCGGTGCCGCCGGGCTGGGCGACCGGCCCGGGACGGGTGGCCGGGGTGCCCTTCCTGACGCAGTCGGCCTGGGCCGGCGCTGTGGAGGTGGCCGGCAGGCCCGGTGCCGCGATGCCACCCGGTGCCACGACGCCACCCGGGGCTGTGCCGCCTGCCGGCACCACGTCCCCTGCCGACGTGGCGCCCGGACCGGTGCCCGGCGCCGCGCATCCGACGAGGACGGGAAGGAGCACCGCGCCGGCGACCGCCGCCACGACCCGTCGTGCCCCACGGGGCGAAAGGGACGTCACGGCGGTCAGCCTAACGGCACGTCGCCGACCGTTCGACCCCGTGTGACGCCGGCACCCGGTTGCGCTGGGCAGGGTGGACGCGGCGAGGGCCGGGTCCCTCACGGACCCGGCCCTCGATGGTGCTGCTGTCGGCGCGTCAGCGCTCGACGTCACCGGCGATGAACGCCTCGACGGCGGCGTGCGCGTCGTGGTCGGCGTACTGCACCGGCGGGGACTTCATGAAGTACGACGAGGCCGACAGGATCGGGCCGCCGATCTTGCGGTCCAGCGCGATCTTCGCGGCCCGGACGGCGTCGATGATGACACCGGCCGAGTTCGGCGAGTCCCACACCTCGAGCTTGAGCTCGGCGTTGAGCGGGGTGTCACCGAAGGAGCGACCCTCCAGGCGGATGTACGCCCACTTGCGGTCGTCGAGCCACGGCACGTGGTCCGACGGGCCGATGTGCACGTCGCTCTTGCTCATCTCGTGGGGGATCTGCGAGGTGACCGACTGGGTCTTCGAGATCTTCTTCGAGACCAGGCGGTTGCGCTCCAGCATGTTCATGAAGTCCATGTTGCCGCCGAAGTTGAGCTGGTACGTGCGCAGCAGCTCGACGCCCCGGTCCTCGAACAGCTTCGCCAGCGCCCGGTGCACGATGGTGGCGCCGACCTGGCTCTTGATGTCGTCACCGACGATCGGCAGGCCCGCGTCCTCGAACTTCTTGGCCCACTCCGGGTCGGAGGCGATGAAGACGGGCAGCGCGTTGACGAACGCGCAGCCGGCGTCGATCGCGGCCTGGGCGTAGAACTTGTCGGCCTGCTCGGAGCCGACCGGCAGGTACGAGACCACGACGTCGACCTGCGCGTCGCGCAGCGCCTGGGCCACGTCGACCGGCTGGGCGTCGGACTCCTCGACGATCTCGCGGTAGTACTGGCCCAGGCCGTCGAAGGTCGGACCGCGCTGCACGGTGACGCCCGTCGGCGGCACGTCGCAGAGCTTGATGGTGTTGTTCTCGCTGGCGACGATCGCCTCGGCGAGGTCCATGCCCACCTTCTTGGCGTCCACGTCGAACGCCGAGACGAACTGCACGTCCGAGACGTGGTAGTCGCCGAAGGTGACGTGCATGAGACCCGGGACGCGGTCGTTCGGGTCGGCGTTGCGGTAGTACTCCACGCCCTGTACGAGGGACGAGGCGCAGTTACCCACACCGACGATGGCGACGCGGACGGAGCCCATAGCGTCTGCCTCCTTCTTCTTCATCACGGCCGCTCTGTCCTGGACTCTCCAGGCGGAGGCGGGCTGTTGTCTTCTCGTCGACCGCCGGCTGTCCCGGTTGACGGGACCGTCGGGGCACGGCCGGAGCGCTCGTTGGCGATGAGCTCCTCCAGCCAGCGGACCTCGCGCTCACAGGCGTCCAGGCCGTGGCGCTGCAGTTCCAGCGTGTAGGCGTCGAGCCGCTCGGCCGCCCGGCCGAGCACGTCACGAAGCCCTTCGCGGCGTTCCTCGATCTTTCGCCGGCGGCCCTCCAGGATGCGGAGTCGGGTCGCCTGGTCGGTCCGGGCGAAGAACGCGAAGTGCACGCCGAAGCCCGTGTCGTCGTACGTCTCCGGCCCGGTCTGTGCGATCAGTTGGGCGAAGCGTTCCTTGCCTTCCGCGGTGATTTCGTAGACCACCCGACCCCGTCGGCTGGTCAGGGCGGGAACCTCCTCGGCGGTGGCGGGCGCGTCACCGGCCTCGGCGATCCATCCCGCCGCCTGCAACCGGCGCAGTGTCGGGTAGAGCGAGCCGTAACTGATCGCCGCCCTGATCGCGCCGAGCTTGGCGGTCAGCTCCTTGCGCAGCTCATAGCCGTGCATCGGAGTTTCCTGCAGCAGGCCGAGGATGGCGAGCTCGAGCACGGGCCATCCTCTCTGTACCCTCTACGCGGAGCGGTAACCGCCGCGATGTATCGGACCGATACATCGCACGCTAGCGGATCCCCGTGATCAGGGCAATTCCCCGCTCCGGGGTGTCCTGGTCACGCATCGTCACCGTGGTCGCCTCGCCCGGCCGGACCGCGTACCCTTCTCCGCATGCGTACGCAGCGCCAGGTGGTCGACTACTCGCTCCGGAAGCGGGCAGTGCTGCGTGAACTCCTCGCCGGCCGGATCGGCACGTACGACGTCTGCGACGCATCGCCCTACCTGAAGAATGCGGCCCGTTTCCATGGCGAGCCGACCGACGAGCGGTGCCCGATCTGCCGGAGTGAGAACCTGACCCACGTCCACTACATTTACGGCGACGAACTCAAGCAGTCCGCCGGGCAGGCCCGGACACTGGCCGAGTTGCCGGTGCTGGCGATGACGGTGCGTGAGTTTCAGGTCTTCGTGGTGGAGGTGTGCCTCGGCTGTGACTGGAACCATCTCGTCGAGCAGTACCTGCTCGGCCGGGACGGGCTGACCGGGAGCCCGGAGGGCGGGCCGGAGCAGGACGCGGTGGGCGGCACGGCCGCCTCGGGCAGCGGTGCGGGCGGCCCACGGAGGCGAGAGGCGCAACGGTGATCTTCGTTCGATCGGCCGACCCCGAACGGCGTACGCACGCCTGGGGGGACCGACGGATCGTTGGTCTGATTGGCCCGATTGATTCGCAAGTGGCACTGGTCGACCGGCACGCACGTGCCGCCCTCGACAGGTGTCCCATCTCACGGCAAACCGGTGGCGGCGCAGCTGCGTCCCACCGCGACGGCAGGGTGTGAGGAATGAACTCGTACGGCGATTCCAGTTCCCCGCGCGGGCGGGCCCAGATTCCGGGCCAGCACGGCGACCCCGGCGGTGACGCCCGCGGGGACGGCTGGTCGGCTGCACAGGACGGTACTGCACCCGCAGGCCGCGCCTCGGTCGCGCCCCGGCCCGCCGGAGGGCGGGCCTCGGTCGGCGGCTCGGCGGCCGTTCCGCCCACGTCCGGCTCGGCGGCCGTTCCGCCGAGGCACGGCTCCGCGTCGGCGGCCGTCCCGCCGCGCGCCGGATCCGCTGCGGGCTCGGCCTCGGTGGGCTCCACAGGTCGGGCAGGGCCGGGCCGCGCGTCGGTGCCGGTTCCGCCCGCGCCCGGCGCGGGCCGGGCTGCGGGCGCGGGTCGCGCGTCGGTGCCGGTCTCCCCGGCTGCCGGCGGGTCGGCCGGGCGTGCCTCGGTGGGCTCCGCCGCCGTGGGTGCCGCCCCGGCGGGGCGGGCCAGCGTCGGGTCGGCAGCCGTCGGCGGCGTCAGCGCCCGGGCCTCGGCCCGGGCGAGCGTCTCGCCGGCCGCGGGCGGCCCGGGCGGGCCCGGCGGGCCGACCGGCCCCGGTCGGCGTGCGCGCGGCGCGGGCGACCCGGCCGCGGCGGCGCGGGCGAAGAAGCGCAAGCGGGTGAACATGCTGATCGCCGCCTTCGCGGTCTTCATCATGCTCGCCGGGGTCGGCGTGGTCGGCTTCACCTACTACTCGACCAACGTCGTCCTCCCGGACGAGGTTCCGCTGCCGCTCTCCACCACGATCCTGGCCAGCGACAAGAAGACCCAGGTGGCCCGGCTGGGTAACGAGAACCGCACCTTCGTCACGATCAACGACATTCCCGACTACGTCGAGAACGCGGTGGCGGCGGCCGAGGACCGTAACTTCTACAAGCACTCGGGCGTGGACTACAAGGGCATCGCGCGGGCGGCCTGGAACAACCTCAGCGGTGGCGACAAGCAGGGCGCCTCGACGATCACCCAGCAGTACGCCCGCAACGCGATCGAGAATCTCAAGGAAGACACGTACGCCCGGAAGGTGAAGGAGGCGATCTTCGCCTCCAAGCTGAACGAGAAGTACACCAAGCCGGAGATCATGCAGCACTACCTGAACGTGATCTACTTCGGGCGCGGCGCGTACGGCATCGAGGCGGCCGCGCAGACCTACTTCGGCAAGCCGGCCAGCAAGCTTACGATCGCCGAGGGGGCAGTGCTCGCGGCCCTGATCAAGCAGCCGCAGTCCAGCGCGACGCACAAGGGCTACGACCCGGCGGTCAACCTCCCCCAGGCCAAGGAGCGGTGGGACTACGTGCTCGGCGGCATGGTCGAGGAGGGCTGGTTGAACGCCGCGGAGCGACCGACCGCGTACCCGAAGGTGCTGGCACCGAAGAAGGACGGCAACGGGTTCGGCGTGAAGAGCCCACGGGGCAACGTCGTCAACTACGTCCGCCAGGAGATGGAGCAGTGGGGGATCTGCTCCGACTCCAACGCGCCCGGCAAACCGACCTGCGTCGACGAACTGCGCTCCGGCGGATACCGGATCACGACCACGATCAACGCCAAGATGCAGGACGCGCTGGAGAAGGCCGCCCAACCCGACCGGAAGGGGTCGGTGCTCAACGGGCAGCCGAAGAACCTGATGGCGGCGGCGGTGTCCATCGATCCGAACTCCGGCCGGGTGCTCGCCTACTACGGCGGTGACAGCGGCGCCGACTTCGACTACGCGGGCAAGAACACCAACGCCAACGGCGACATCGTCGGTGGGCACCCGCCGGGCTCGTCGTTCAAGGTCTACACCCTGGCGGCGGCCATCGAGGCCGGCATCTCGGTCAAGTCGCGCTGGGACGCCACGCCCTTCAGGCCGGAAGGCTTCAAGGACAAGGTGCAGAACGCCGGCCGTAACGCCACCTGCGGCAAGTCCTGCACGCTGGAGGAGTCGACGATCAAGTCGTACAACGTGCCGTTCTTCCACGTGACCGAGAAGATCGGTGCCGACAAGGTGGTAGGCATGGCGCGGCAGGCCGGCGTCAGCACGATGTGGACGGTTGACCCGCCCCAGCCGTACGACCTGGTCAAGGAGAAGCCGGAGAACCTCGCGCCGAGCAAGTTCGACCGGGTCGTCGGCTACGGCCAGTACCCGATCACCGTGCTCGACCACGCCAACGGGCTCGCCACCATGGCCAACGACGGCGTCTACCACAAGGCGCACTTCGTTCTCAAGGTGGAGAAGCAGAACAAGTCCACCGGTAAGTGGGAGCAGGTTCCCGGGACCGGTGAGAAGCTCAAGCCGCAGCAGCGCATCAAGAGGGAGGTCGCCCAGGAGGTGACCGCGGTGCTGAAGGAGATCCCGGAGAAGAGCAACGCCAACCTCGACAACGGGCGGGACGCGGCCGGCAAGACCGGCACCTGGGAGCACAACGGCACTCCCCGTAACGCCCACGCCTGGATGGTCGGCTACGACGACAACGTCGCCACCGCGGTCTGGATCGGCAGCCGTGACCCCAGGAAGCCGACCATCGTCGCCAAGAACGGGAGCGACATCGGTGGTAGCAGCTTCCCGGCGGAGTTGTGGAAGCGGTACATGGACGAAGCGCTGAAGGGCAAGGAAAGGTCGTCCCTGCCGAGCGTCACCGGCATTGGTGACGACAAGGCCGGCAACGGCGAGGAACCGCCGCCGCCCGCGCCTGAGCCCGGTCAGCCGTGCACCGACCCGACCGGCCTGTTCTGCCCGGGCGGTGGGAACAACGGCGGCGGCAACACGCCCGGTGGCCCTCCCGGCGGCCCTGGCGGAACCACCACCCCGACCGACCCACGGCCGGGTGGGAACGGCGGAGGCGGGCTGCTACCGAGCCTGACCCCCCGACCCGACGACAACTGATCGACGAACGCCGCCGGCGGCCGGAGCACCTTCTCCGGCCGCCGGCGGCGTTTCGCGTACGGACGTGTCGTGAGCGGGAGGGGACGCGGAGGCCCGACGTACGGCAGGATGCACCCTCATGAGGACGCAGTCGACGCGAGGCATCGACGACGCCGGTGCCCCTGACCACCCGTCCCGCTCCGACGGCTTCGTCCGGGGCGTCTCCGGCGCGATCGGCGGCCCGCTGGGCGACCACGCCGTCGCGCTGGACCGGCCCGTGGGCAGAGAGAACAGATTCTGGACGGCGGCCCGGATCGTCCTGGCGCTGGTCTGCCTGACCCTGGCACTGCACTGGGTGCAGAAGTCGCCCTGCCAGGACGGCGCCTGGCAGAACAACGTGCAGTACACCCGGTTCTGCTACACCGACGTGCTGGCGCTCTACTACGCCGAGCGGCTCAACGAGGGCGCCGTGCCCTACCGGGACCACCCCGTCGAGTATCCCGTGCTCACCGGGTACTTCATGGGGGCCCTCGGCCTGCCCGTGCACGCCCTCGGCCAGAACGACCCGGGGCTCAACCAGGGCCAGTGGTTCTACAACCTGAACGCGCTGGTGCTCGGCGCGCTGGCGGTCGCCACGGTGGCGGTGATCCTCGCCCTGCGCCGCCGTCGACCATGGGACGCCGCGCTCTTCGCGCTCGCCCCCGCACTGATGCTCACCGCCACGGTCAACTGGGACCTGCTCGCCATCGGCCTGGCCGCGTTCGGCCTCCTCGCCTGGGCCCGCAGCCGACCGCTGGCGGCCGGCGTCCTGCTCGGCCTCGCCGGGGCGGCCAAGATGTGGCCGCTGTTCATCCTCGGCCCGATCCTCGTGCTGGCACTGCGCACCGGGCGCCTCCGTGCCGGCCTCACCGCTCTCGGCGCAGCCCTGGCCTCCCTGGTCCTCGTGAACCTTCCGGTCGCCATTCCCTACCGGGAGAACTGGGACCGCTTCTTCGAGCTGAACTCGACCCGGCCCATCGACTGGGGCACCCTCTGGTACATCGGGCGTTACGTGGACGGCAAGTTCGGCAACGCCAACCCCGCCGACCTCGGGCCGTTCGAGTGGCTGAACGTCAACATCCCGACGTTGAACTACCTGTCGTACGCCCTCTTCGGGCTGGCCTGCCTCGGGGTGGCCGCGCTGGGGCTGCTGGCCCCGCGCCGGCCCCGGCTCGCCCAGCTCGCGTTCCTGGTGGTCGCCGCGTTCCTGATCTTCAGCAAGGTGTGGTCGCAGCAGTTCGTGCTCTGGCTGCTGCCGCTGGTCGTGCTCGCCCGCCCGAAGTGGGGTGCCTTCCTGGCCTGGCAGCTGGCCGAGGTCTGCTACTTCGTGGCGTTCTACGGCGAACTGCTCGGCGCGGCGACCGGCAAGCCGGTCTTTCCGGAGGGGGTCTTCGTGCTGGCGGCGACGCTGCGCCTGACCACCGTGGTCGTGCTCTGCGTGCTGGTGGTCCGGGAGATCCTGAACCCCGGGTTGGACGCGGTCCGCAACACCTATCCGGATGATCCGGACGGCGGCCTGTTCGACGGAACCAGGGACGCACCCTGGGTGGCCCGCTGGCGTCGACGCGCCCCGGCCTCGCCGCAGCCGGCGGAGCCGGTGGCCGGCTCGACACTGCCGGCCTCGCTCGCCGATGGCGGGGGGTGGGCGGACGGTGGGCGGAAGATGAAGTCCTGATGGCGGCCTGTCGGATCCTTCGGGCGTTCGACAGGAGCCGGAAGGATCGTCATGTTGAGGAAGAAGTTCGCCCACCTGAGCGCTGCGCTGGCGATCGGCCTGACCAGCGTCGTCGCCCCACAGGCAGCGTTCGCCGCCCCGCCAGCTGCCCCGAGTTCGGCGGTGGAGCAGCCGGCAACGGTGACTGCCGAGGAGTTGGACCCGCAGACCGCGACCATGATCCCGGAGGTCGAGCTGGCGGCGACCGGCTGCGGATCGGTGTGTGACGGCAAGAATCCCGCGACATACAAGATCTACCACAGCGGGTGCTCGACCTGTTACCACTACTGCGCCGACGATGCGGAGACCGTCGCGAGCAACACCAGCGGCATCAACCTCGAACTGCGGTACAGCCCTCGCTGCCGGACCGCCTGGGCCCGGGTCTCCTCGGACTTCTACTACCCGACCGTTCGCAGCTACCACCTGAGCGGCGCGGTCCGGACCTCGTACAGCGGCTTCGCGGGCGCCTACTACACGCTGATGGTCAACGACGCGGGTCTGCTGGCCCGGGCAGAGGCGAGCGCCGGGCCCACGACCTGGTACACGTCGAAGTACTGAGCCTGCAACCAACCGCGTCGGTGCCGGGGAATCACCCGGACCGCAGAGCGTGGCCAGGGTTTCTTCCCAGTCCAAGGACCGGTGACGGCAGATACGCGCGATCGCCCGCGCTTCCAGGAAGCGCGGATGGTCGCGCGCGTCTGCCTTCAGGTCGAACTCGCGTTCATCGGCACGACAGACTCAGGGAGTTTCACATGACCGACGAGATGGTGCTCCGGGCGCAGCAGTGGGTGAACGCCACCTATGGCGGGGTGCCGGGTTACAACAGGTGCACCGAGAACGGCCGGACCGGATGGCAGACCATCTACTCGCTCACCCGAGCGCTACAGCACGAACTCGGCATCACGGCGTTGTCCGACAGCTTCGGCCCGACCACCCTGGCCAGACTGACCGCGTACGGCACCGTGGGGCAGAACTCCGGGAACATGAACATGCGGACCATCGCCGAGGCCGCCCTCTACTGCAAGGGCTACAGCGGCGGTCAGATCAACGGCGCCTTCGGGCTCGACACCCAGTCCGGGCTGGCCGCGATGGTGGGCAACATGGGCCTCCCGGTTCCGCAACTGCCGCTGATGCTCAACGGGGTGGAGCCCAAGGTCTTCAAGGCGCTGTTGAGCATGGACGCCTACGTCCTCGTCAACAACGGCAGCGCGGCCATCCAGGAGTGCCAGCGCTGGCTCAACGGCGCCTACATCGGCCGGGGACAGTACTTCATCGGCCCGTGCGACGGGCACTTCTCCCGCAACGTCCAGCAGGCCCTCGTGCTGGCCATCCAGTACCAGTTGGGCATGACCGACAGCCAGGTCACCGGCTACATCGGCCCGGGCACGCGCAGCGGTCTCCAGAACAGCGCCCTCGTGCAGAGCGGCTCCCAGGACAGCGGCCCGACGGGCTGGGTCCGGCTCTTCCAGTGCGCCATGGCCTTCAACCGGTACGGCAACCGTTGGGGCGAGGGCGGTGGCGTCTTCAACGATGAACTCGCCCGCATCGTCAGCGTCTTCCAACGGTTCTGCATGCTCCCGGAGACGGGGAAGGGCGACTACCAGACCTGGATGTCGTTGCTGGTGTCGACGGGCGACCCGGAACGCAGAGGCACCGCCATCGACTGCATGTACCCGTTGAACAGCACGACGATCCAGACCGTGAAGAACGCGGGCTACAAGTACGCCGGCCGGTACCTGACCGGAGGCACCAACAAGGTGCTGACGCACTCCGAGATCGCCCTCATCTTCGACAACGGGCTTTCGATCTTCCCCCTCTACCAGGAGTGGGGGGACGCCGTGCAGTACTTCGACTACACGCAGGGCTTCACGGCCGGTACGGCGGCCTGCGCGGCGGCCCGCGGTTTCGGCATCCCGTACGGCACCGTCATCTACTTCTCGGTCGACTTCGACGCCCTCGACGAGGAAATCACCAGTGCGGTGATCCCACACTTCAAGGGGGTACGCGACGCGGTGGCCGCAGATGGCAACCGCTTCGCCATCGGCGTCTACGGGTGCCGGAACACCTGTCTGCGGCTCGAGGCGGAAGGCCTCACCACCCGTAGCTTCGTCAGCGGCATGTCCACCGGCTACAGCGGCAATCTGGGCTACCCGCTGCCGGGCAACTGGGCGTTCGACCAGATCAGCAACTTCGTCCTGGGCGCGGGCACCCCGGGGGCCCTGGAGATCGACAACAACATCGTCTCCGGCCGCGACCTGGGGGTGGACAGCGTCACCCGCCCACGGGACCCCAACGACGGCTTCTACACGATGCTGATCTGGCTGGAGGCTCGCGCCAAGCAGTGGCGCGAGGACCACGGTCACACCGCCCGGTCGGCGCCCGAGCTGGTGGCCCAGTTCCTTCGGATGCGATCGAACCAGTACGCCTTCACCGGCTCGAACACCGTCTTCGGCGAGTTGGACAGCGGGTTCATCGACTTCGTCCGGGGCTACCCCGGGCGTCCGGACGACCGCCCGTTGCGGGACCCGAAGCACCTGTGGGACCTGGACATCGACCACTTCGGCGCTTCGTTCGGGGCGATCCTCAACCACAACCTGGTGTCGGACCTCACCGAGGTGAACCTCGCCGACTTCGGTTCCTGGGGCGGTGACGTGCTCAGCGTGCTGGGTCAGTGGACGACGAGCGGGCTCCCGGCCTCGCAGGCGTACGCCTTCGCCATGGAGCGGATCGCGACGAGGGCGGACAACTCCTTCCTGACGCTCAGCGACCTCTTCGCCGACGTGGACGCGTTGGTGCTCGGGCACCAGAGCCGGGCCAATCCGCAGGTGCCGCTCTCCACGCTCTTCCAGAACTGGTACGCGACACCCGCGGCCGCGGAGGCACGCTTCGCGAACTTCTACGCGCGCCGGTTCAAATCGTCCGCGAGCATCGCCGACGCGGCCTGCAACCGCATGTTCGGACTGATCGTGGACACCAGTACGGGGCCGATCCGGGACGCGTTCTGGGTCGAGCAGTTCAGCGACAACTACCTGCACCCCACCCTGGTGCCCGAGGAGGCCCGCAAGGGCACGGCCAGGGCGTTCGTCGATGTCGTAAAGAACTATGCCGGTGTCAGCTGAGCCCGGTGCCGCCGCTGCCAGAAGGAGATTCTCGTGACGATGCCCCAGCTGTCCCGCCGGCAGGCGCTGACGATCGCCGGGTTCTCGCTCGGCGTGGGTGTCATTGAACTGGGTGTACCGATGGCTCCGGCGTCGGCCGCCAGCTCCGTACCCGTCCTGGAACCGGTCGGCGGCCAGCCGGTCCGCGTCCTCTCGGGGGACGGTGCGGCCCCCGCGGTGTGCCCCCGGCAACTCGCGGTCAAGGTGGTCCGCAAGACGCCGCTGCCGGCGGGCACCCGGATCACCGTGACGTTCGATCCACGCGTCTACGCCCCCGCGCAACCGGCAGTCATGACGCTCGACGGGCGGGTCGTCGCCGCCGGCAGCACCACGAGCACGGACCCTGCCACCGGGCTGCGCTCCTGTGTGGTCGAACTCACCGAGACGGTACCGGCCGCCGGTGACCTGGTGGCGGTGATGGGCACCGCGCATCCGCTCCGGTACCCCCAGGACCTCGTCCGCGATCCCGCGGAGGCCAGCGCCAAACTGGGGAGCAGCTCCCGGCGTAGCCTCCAGCCGGCCCGTCCCTCGTCCTTCGGGGGGCCCGCTCGCCCCTGGGGGATCGAGCTGTCCGGGGCGTGGGGCCGGAAGACCTGGGGCGACGGCGACCGGTTCCGCTACGACTACCCGGTCCGGGTCACCCTGCGCGGCGTCGGGCCCGGTAGGTCTCCATCGTCGACGGTGTTCGGCATCTCGGTCGATCCCCAGGTGGTCGCCGACATCCAGGTCGCCTCGGTCAGGCTCAACGACCGGAGCCGCCCCGGCGCGGTACGCCCGCAGGCGACGACACGCCACTCCTCCGTCTATCACGTCGCCTGGCGGGCGGCGGTGCCGTTGGGGCCGGACGATGTCCTGGATGTCGTGTTCCGGGTGTCGACGTTGACGCCGGCTGGTGCGCTGAGCACGATCAAGCATCCGGTGGTCGAACTGATCTCCACCGCCGCTGGGGCTGCCCAGCGGCGTACCGGTCGGGAGTCCCTGACCCGGTCGGACGCGGTCTGGGAATGAGCCGGGACCACACGCCGGACCGGGTGAGGGGGCGGTGACGGAAGGACTGACATGGATGTGGCCGGTGTGGGCGCCGTCGACGTGATCCTGCCGGCGTTGCTCCTCGCGACCTGGCTCGGCCTGGCCCTCGCCCACCGGGTGTCCGGCTGGTTCTTCGGCCTGGGCGGCTGCGTCGCTCTGCTCTGCCTTCCCGCCGGATTCGTCGCTGGCCGGTTCGAGCTCGGCGACACCGACTGCACGCCGGGGAACCTGTGCTTCTCCGCCACCATGGTCGACTGGTGGCTGAACGGGCTGTTCGGCCTGTTGACGGTCGCGCTGTTGGCGGTCCTCTCCGGGGTCCGCAAGCTCTTCGCGGGCGTGGACGCGCGGGAAGCGGATCCGGAGGAACGAGAATGACCCGGTGCCGGAGGAGGCTCTGACGCGTCAGAGCCTCCTCCGGCGCTCCCCGGGCCGGTCCGGGATCGGCGCGCGTCGTGCCTGCCCGTCGTCCGGCGGGGCGCGTTGTCAGCCGGGCGTCAGGGAATGCGCCCCTTCGCCGCGACGATCTCCGCCGAGCCCTTGGTGCCCGCATCGTTGATCAGAGTCTGTACCGCCTGGGACAGGTCGACGAGCGCGGCCTGGATCGCCTTGAGCGTGGGCAGGTCCGCCGTCTCGCTCGGGTGGGCGTCGTGTGCCGGAGCCCGCAACTGTGTCTCCAACCGGAGCAGGGCGGGACCCGGGCCGAGCCCCAGTTCCTGCTCCAACCGCTGCCCGAGTCGGCGGAGCACCTCCAGCGCTTCGGCCGTCCGGGACGCGTGGTGCAGTGCCTGGGCCAGGCAGGAGTGCAGGAACTCGTTGTAGGGATAGATCTGCGTCCACAGGCTCAGATCAGGGATCAGCTCCGCGTACCGGCCCTGACGGAACTCCCAGTCGACCAGTTGTTCCAGGGCCCGGACCCGTACCTCCTCCAGCCGGACGACCTCACCGGCGAGGCGCTCGGAGTCGATGTCCTCCATGGCGCCACCGCGCCAGAGCGCCAACGCATCCCGGAGGCGCTCGATCGCCCGGGCGTGGTCGCCGGTCTGCGCGGTCTGCGCCGCCGCCTTGTATTCGGCGCAGAAAAGGCGCTCGTCCACCGAGCTTTCGTCCAGTTCCAGAATGTATTGGGAACCGTATCTCAGTACGGTCCGCGGATGCCCGTATTCAATTAGTCGAGAATTGAGTGAACCGATGCAGTTCTGCACCTGTTGACGAGCCGTGGCCGGTGGATCGCCCGGCCAGATGACATCGATCAGTCGGTCCACCGACACGGCGGCGTTGTTGCTGATGAGTAGGGCGGCCAGGAGTTTCCGTTGGCGTGGGCTGGAGAGCGGGACAAAGGTGTCCCCACTGGAAATCGCCAATGGGCCGAGAATTTTGAACTGCACCATATGCACCCCCGTACTGGCGTAGTCACGCGACTGTGTCAGCAAAACACCGGCAAGTCAAGAGACTCGATGTCTTCACCGGGGGATGCTTCGGGTTAATGTGATCGTGACGAATGTCACAAGCGATAAAGCACGGTGTTCCCTATTTCCTCCCGCGTGATGCCCAGCCCGTCGACCGGCGCGTCGACAGTGATCTCCCAGGGCGTGCCGGCGATGTGGTCGCGCATCAGCAGCACGTTGCGGACCCCGAGGACGCGCAGGTAGTCGACGCTGGCCTGGTCGGGGAAGGCGAGCGTCACCCGGCGTACGTCGTCGAGCTGGCTCGGGGTGAAACCGCTGCCCCCGTTCACCACGTCCTGGAACCTGCTGGTGGACCACAGCATCACCGGCTGGTCGAGGCTCTGGTTGCTGGGCAGCACCAGCAGCGGCCCCTCCACGGTCCGCATCGCGGCCGGCTGGGGCGGCACGATCGGGTGCGGGGTGGAGTTCAGCCCCTCGCCGATCACCAGCACCAGCGGCAGCAGGGTGGCCAGCCGCAGCCACGGGCTCGGCCAGGAGGGGATCCGCTCGGCGGAGATATCCCGGACCCGGGCGGCGAACGCGCTGACCGCCCCTGCCGCGAGCAGCCCGAGCAGCAGCGTCGTCCAGAGCATCAGCCGGCCCGGCGTACGCAGGCCGTTCCAGCCCGGCACGTACTCGAACAGCGGCACGTAGGTGAAGGTGCCGTCGAAGAACCGGGTGCCCATGGCGAGCACCATCGTCACCACCACCCCGGCGAGCAGCAGCAGCCGGTGGCGCAACTTCCACACGGAGAAGAACAGTCCGCCGGCGGCGAGCGCGTAGAGCACGAAGCCGGGCAGCAGGGTCATCTCCGGGTGCCAGGGCAGCAGCGCCCGCGCCCCCTCGTGCAGCCCACCCCAGACCCGCGACTCGGCCGGCGCGGTGAAGAAGCCACTCGCCGGCGGGGAGAAGATGTCGATGTCGCCGATGGAGCGCTTCGCGTTCGGGTGCGCCTCCGCCACCGTGAAGAACGGGATGGCCAGCAGCACGCCGACGCCGGCGAAGAGCAGGCCGCCCACCAGGTCCGCGATCAGCAGCCGCCGGCCGAACGGGCGCTTGACCGGCCGCACCACCCACCGCCGCAGGAACCAGGTCACGGCCGCGACCAGCACGGTCCCGGCCAGGAAGTACGCGAACGGCAACCCGATGCCGAAGCCCAGACTGAGTTGCCAGGCCGCGACCAACCAGCCGGTGTAGACCCAGCCGTCGTGCCGACGCTCGGGCCGGTACCCGTGCCGCAGCGACCAGCCGTGGCCCCGGGCGAGCATGGCCAACGCCAGCGGGATGCCACCGTTCGAGATCACGTGCAGGTGCCCGGCCTGGGCCAGCAGCCAGGGCGCGTACGCGAAGCTCACCCCGGCCACCGCGGAACCGATCCGGCCCGCGCCGAGCTGCCGGGCCAGCGCGTACGCCCCGAGCGTGGCGAGCGCGTGGGCCAGCACGAACATGATGTTGTAGCGGAGCACGGCGGCCTCGGGCCCGGTGCCGATCATGCCCGCCGGGGCGTACCCGAGCAGGGTGTCGGAGAAGGCGAAGCTCCAGGGCTCGGGGAAGAAGGTGTTCGACTGCCACAGCTGTGCCGGGTTGGTCAACAGGATGTGCCCCGACCAGGCCATCTGCCACGCCTGGAGGCTGGGGTCCCAGTAGTCCTGCGGCAGGGTGTGACGCGGGTAGCGCAGCGTCGGCCAGGTCAGCAGTACGGCCAACGCCAGCGAGGCGAGCGACGCGAGCGTCCACTCGTGCACCAGCAGGCGGCCGGTCGCCCGGGTCCCGGCCCGTACGACGCGTCCCAGCCAGGAGGGCACCGGTTCGGGGGCGGACGCGAAGGCCTTCCACCGGTCCGGCTTCGCCTCCTTGCCGCCCCCGTCCTCGTCGGCGCCGTCGGCACCCTTGTCGCCTGCCTTTTCGCCGGCCTTCGTCGTGCCCTCGGTGCCGGTCCCGGTCGTACCGGCTGCGCCCGCCTTGGTCTCCGTCCTGCCGGTTGCGTCCGACGTGGTTTCGGTCCTGCCGGCTGCGCCCGCCTCGGCGTCGTCCTTGTCGGCCCCGCCCGCTCCGGCTTCGGCCTTGCCGTTCTTGGCCTCGGCTTGGTCGTTCCCGAGCTTGGCCTCGGCTTGGTCGTTCCCGACCTCGGCTTTGCCGTTCCCGAGCTTGGTCTCGGCCTGGCCGTTCCCGAGCTTGGCTTTGCCGTCCCCGGTCTTGGTCGGGTCGGCCTTCTCGGCCTTGCCGTTCCCGGTGTCCGTCGCGTCGGCCTTCCCGGTCAGCTCGGTCTTCCCGGCCGGGTCGGTCTTCCCGGCCGGGTCGGTCTTCCCCGTCGGATCGGCGGGGGCGTCGCCACGGGAACTGCCGGTGGCGGACTGCTCGGTCGTCATGCCGCCGGGCTCCCCGCGCCCAGCCGGTCACGCAGGAAGGTGATGTCGGCGCCCTGACCGTCGACCCCGCCCGGGGTCTCGACGATGACGGGTGCGTCGGCCGCGCGGATCACCGCCACCAGCAGCTCCGGGTCGATCGTCCCGCCGTCGAGGTTGTCGTGCCGGTCCTGGCCGGAGTTGAACGCGCCCTTGGAGTTGTTGGCGTGCACCAGGTCGATCCGCCCGGTGATCGCCTTGACCCGGTCGACCAGCCCGAGCAGTTCCTCGCCGCCGGCGTGGGCGTGGCAGGTGTCCAGGCAGAAGCCCACCTCGTAGTCGCCGAGGGCGTCCCAGAGCCGGGCGAGCGCGTCGAGTCGCCGGGCGCAGGCGTTGTCGCCGCCGGCCGTGTTCTCGATCAGGACGGGCACGCCGAAGCCGCCGGAGTCCGCCGCGTACGCGAAAGTCTTGCGCCAGTTGTCGAAGCCCACGGCGAGGTCGTCGCCGGCGTTGACGTGCCCACCGTGCACGATCAGCCCCTTCGCGCCGACGGCGGTGGCCGCCTGGGCGTGCCCGAGCAGCAGCTTGCGGCTGGGGATCCGGATCCGGTTGTTCAGGGTGGCGACGTTGATGACGTACGGCGCGTGCACGTAGAGGTCGACGTCCGCGGCCCGCAGCCGGTCCGCGTCCTCCCGTGGCTTCGGTGCCTTCCACCCCTGCGGGTCGGAGAGGAAGAACTGCACGGCCTCGGCCCCTCGGGCGGTCGCCTCCGCCATCGGGTCGGTCGAATCGACGTGGGCTCCGATACGCATGCACGGGAGCCTACGTCGCATCGCTGACAGCCGGGTTGACGGCGGTGGCGGACGCGCCGCCCCCACGCGTCACCTCCCGCCGTCGGCCGTCGTTGATGCGAGTGGGATCCACGGTTGGCGCAGCCCGACTGGAAACGGCCGCTGGTCGCCTGGCGGAGCACGGGTCGCATGGCATGCGTGAATCGCCCGAGAGCAGGGGCACCCCCGTCGCGCGGCCCGGCGGGGCGGGGGCCTGCCCTGACGGAACGGGCTCAACGGGAAATTTGTCGGAGAATTCCGCCATTTCCCCCGACAAGGGGCAAGAGCCGTTGTAACGTCAGGTAACAACACGATAAAGCTCCGCGGGGCGTCCCCGGTCCAACCTCATCGGTGTGGTCGTTCCTCCCCAGGTCCCACCCAAGGAATGCGGACGGGACGCCCCGCGGCCTCGTGCACGGGGGCTCGCATCGACACCGACGTCGACGCGGGCCCCCGTCGCCTCGTCGGGCGGGATCGGCCCGCCGGGCACCTCGGGCATGATCGTCGGGACCGGCTATCCTGGTCCGGTTGTCCGCGTCCGGCCGGGTTCCCCCGCAACCGGTGCGGGCCACGACGCACGACCTCCTGCCACGGAAGGACCGTGGCCGCTTAGCCCACAGGAGGTGAGCACGTCTTGCGTCATTACGAAGTCATGGTGATCCTCGACCCCAGCCTCGAGGAGCGCACCGTCGCCCCGTCGCTCGACACGTACCTGAACGTGATCCGGACCGCGGGTGGCTCGGTGGAGAAGACCGACGTGTGGGGCCGCCGGCGCCTCGCGTACGAGATCAACAAGAAGGCCGAAGGCATCTACGCCGTCATCGACCTGCAGGCGACGCCCGCAGCGGTGGCCGAGCTGGACCGTCAGCTGCGGCTCAACGAGTCCGTGCTGCGCACCAAGGTCATCCGGCCGGAGATGCGCTAAAGCATTCAACCCGGTTCACCCGGATCAGCCTCATCGGCACTGTCGGAGGGCTCTGAGAGCCTGTACGGCGGAACTGATGAGTGCGCGAGGAGATGGTCATGGCAGGAGACACCACCATCACGGTCATCGGCAACCTGACCGATGACCCCGAGTTGCGGTTCACCCCCTCCGGTGCGGCGGTCGCCAAGTTCCGGGTCGCTTCGACGCCCCGGTTCATGGACAAGGCCTCCGGCGAGTGGAAGGACGGCGAGCCGCTCTTCCTGGCTTGCACCGTGTGGCGGCAGGCGGCGGAGCACGTCGCCGAGTCGCTCCAGCGGGGCGCCCGCGTGATCGTCTCGGGCCGGCTGCGTCAGCGGTCGTACGAGACGCGCGAGGGCGAGAAGCGCACCGTCATCGAGCTCGAGGTCGACGAGATCGGCCCGTCGCTGCGCTACGCCACGGCGAAGGTGCAGAAGATGTCCCGCTCCGGCGGCGGTGGCGGCGGCTTCGGCGGCGGTGGTGGAGGTGGCCAGGGCGGCGGCGGAGGCAACTTCGACGACCCCTGGGCCTCGGCTGCACCGGCACCCTCGCGCGGTGGTTCGGGTGGCGGCAACTTCGACGAGGAGCCCCCGTTCTAATGGCGCCGAGCGCCCGCGATCGCAAACCAGGAGCACGAGCAATGGCCAAGGCCGCTGCACTTCGCAAGCCGAAGAAGAAGGTGAACCCGCTCGACAAGGACGGGATCACCTACATCGATTACAAGGACACCGCGCTGCTGCGCAAGTTCATCTCCGACCGCGGCAAGATCCGCGCTCGGCGGGTGACCGGCGTGACCTCGCAGCAGCAGCGGCAGATCGCCCGTGCGGTCAAGAACGCCCGTGAGATGGCGCTCCTGCCGTACACGGCCACGGCGCGCTGAGAGGAGGCACCGAAATGAAGATCATCCTGACTCAGGAGGTGTCCGGCCTCGGTGCCCCGGGCGACATCGTCGAGGTCAAGAACGGCTACGGCCGTAACTACCTGCTGCCGCAGGGCTTCGCGATCGCCTGGACCAAGGGTGCGGAGAAGCAGGTCACGGTCATCCAGCGGGCCCGTTCGGCCCGGGAGATCCGCGACCTCGGCCACGCCAACGAGGTCAAGGGCCAGCTCGAGGGCCTCAAGGTCAACCTGAAGGCCCGCGCCGGCGACGGCGGGCGGCTCTTCGGCTCGGTCACCCCGGCCGAGATCGTCGAAGCGGTCAAGGCCGCCGGTGGTCCGACCCTCGACCGTCGTCGGCTGGAGGTGTCCGGTCCCATCAAGTCGACCGGCTCCTACCCCGTGCAGATCAAGCTGCACCCCGAGGTGACCGCCAAGTTCGACCTCAACGTCGTCCAGGGCTGACACCTCACCCAGCACCATCGACAGGGCCCGCACCGACCAGGTGCGGGCCCTGTCGCGCTGCGGAACCGTCCCGCCTCTGGTTCGCCCCCTGTCGAGCTGAATCGTCCGCCGGGACACGTCAGGTCTTCGGCCTCCCGCACCCCGAACGACAACCCGGTCTCATCCGCGCGCAACCAGCCGTACGACACGACCGCCGGGCGGATTCTCGGCGGCCTCGCACACCCGCGGCCCGACCCGGCGGCGGCCACCGCCTGGCAGGCCGCCCTCAGCCGATCGGCTGACCGGTGAACGCGCTGATCATCACCGTCGAGAGGCCGCCGCCGACCACGGCCGCCGCCAGCGCGACGCTGGCCGAACGCCATGTCGTCCCGACCCGGCGCAGCAGCAGCGCCACGACCAGACTGCTCGCCAGCGCCAGCCCGAAGCGCGGCAGACCCGCCGCCAGCGAGCCCAACGCTCGCGACCGGGGCGAGTCGCAACCCCCTCCGGTGATGTCCGTGACGCACCCCGCCGGCACCTGAGCGTCCAGCGTCAGCAGCCACACGAAGACGAGCACCGCCGGCACCAGATAGCAGCCGAACGTGTAGAGCAGCGGCAGCCACGGGCCACCCTGATCGGGATCGAGCAGGTCGTCCTCGATACGACGGCCCCAACCCTCCGCCCCGGCCCGACGTCGTACGGCCGCCGCGTCGCCGACCGGCTCCGCCACCCGGCGACTCGGCCTCGGACGCGGCGCGGTGTAGGGCACCACCGGTGACCGGGGCGCCGACACCGACGGATCCGCCCACCGGGGATCGTCGCCCGCCAGCCGGGTGCCCGACCAGAAACCCTCGCTCCCGTCGTCCCGCCCGGCCCAGGACCAGCCCTCCGCGGGACCTCCGCCGGAGCCCGGCGCGGCCCGCTCCCCCGCGACACCGTCGGCGTACCGATCCCACGGCCCGGGGCCGTCCGGCCGGTCCCACTGCCCGGTGTCGTCCGGCTGGCCCCACCGGCCGGTTCCGTCGGTGCGCTCCCACCTGCCGGAGTGCTCCCAGCGGTCGACCTCACCAGCCGGCCGCCACGCGTGCACCCCTGACGCGTCCCAGGCGTCCACGGTCGGAAGACGGGCGGGCGGGATCTCGGACGCGGCGGGCTGCGACTCCCGGTCCCACGGATCGACGGCAGGTGGGTCCTCCGCCGCCCGCCGGCCCCGGCGGCCCTCCCGACGCGGCACGGACTCCGCCGCCTGCCCCTCCTCCAGCCCCGACCAGACGACCTGGGGTCGCTCCGACGGCAGGCGCCTCGGCCGGCTCGGCGGCACTGCTCCCGACACGGGGTCGTCCGCAGCCCGCCGCCGCCCGGAGTAGCCCGGCTCCCGCAGGTCGTCGAACGTCCACTCCCCGGTGTGCTCCGAGTCGCCACCGGTGCCGACCGCCGGGTCCTCAGCCCAGTTCGTCTCGCTGACCCGACGCCAACTGCTCGTGGTCTCGGTGGTCCGCCAGGCGGCACCGGAAGGCGGCCAGGCGACCTCGACCTGCTCCTCGTCGTCGGGAGCGGCGTGCCGGCCCCCGCCGTCCGCGCTGCGGACTCCCGACTCCAGCGCCCAACGCGGCAGGTAGCTGTCAACCGGCTCCCGCTGGCCGCGCTCGACGGCCCGACGCCGACTCGGCGTACCGTGCCGGTCGGAGCCGCGCTCCCGGGGATCGACCGGTGACGGATCGGCGGGGTCGTCCCAGGGGGCGACCGGTCGCCCGCGCGGACCATCCTCTCCGCGTCCCCAGTCCCGGTTACTCACGGCCGGAGCGTGACCCTTCTCAACCGATGGCGCAACCCGCCGTTCAGGTGTAGCCGTTCGCTGGAGATAGTACGGGACGTTCGATCCCGTAGTTCGACCGAAAACTTTCTGTCCACAGGCTGGGGATTGCGTTTGTGCAGCTCAGAGGCGTGCGCTGGAGAATTCCCCAGTCGTTGTCCACAGGCTGTGCACACCCTGCGCACATGTTCTCCACCGGCGTCCACAGGTTGTCCCGAGGCTCGTCCACCGGCGTGCTTGAGGGGCTGACCTCGGGTTCCGTATGGTTGGCCCCCGACCGGCCGTACGATGCCCCCGATCGACCGGCAGGTCGAGGTTGTCGTACCTGGTGGTAGGGCTCAATCCGGATCCGACGCTGTGGAGGGGGAACCCGTGTCGGTCACCGACGACATGCGGGCGGACTCGCGATCGGGCGGGGGGCAGGCGTCCCCGCCGCCGCAGCGCGACGGCCAGTTCGACAAGACCCCACCGCAGGACGTCGCCGCCGAGCAGTGCGTCCTCGGCGGCATGCTGCTGTCCAAGGACGCCATCGCCGACGTCGTCGAGATCCTCAAGACCAACGACTTCTACCGGCCGGTGCACGCCACCATCTTCGACACCATCCTGGAGATCTACGGTCGGGGCGAGCCGGCCGACTCCATCACCGTGGCGGCGGCCCTGGCCGACTCCGGTGACCTCGTCCGCATCGGCGGCGCCCCCTACCTGCACACGCTGATCGCGAGCGTGCCGACCGCCGCGAACGCGGCGTACTACGCCCGCATCGTCAGCGAGCGGGCGGTCCTGCGGCGTCTGGTCGAGGCGGGCACGAAGATCGTGCAACTCGGCTACGGCACGGGGCAGGGCGGCAGCCGCGACGTCGACGACATCGTGGACCTCGCCCAGCAGGCGGTCTACGACGTCACGGAGCGGCGCGTCAGCGAGGACTTCGCCGTGCTCGCCGACATGCTCCAGCCGACCCTGGACGAGATCGAGGCCGTGGGCGCCCAGGGCGGCGTGATGACCGGCGTACCCACCGGCTTCACCGACCTGGACCGCCTGCTCAACGGCCTGCACGCCGGGCAACTTGTGATCGTCGCCGGACGCCCTGGCTTGGGCAAATCGACCGCAAGTATGGATTTCGCGCGGAATGCTGCAATTCGGGCTAATCAGGCATCGGCGATCTTCTCGCTGGAAATGAGCAAGGTCGAGATCGTCATGCGGCTGCTGTCGGCCGAGGCGCGGGTGCCGCTGCACGTCCTGCGTAGCGGCCAGCTCTCCGACGACGACTGGACCAAGCTCGCCCGCTGCATGGGAGAGATCAGCGAGGCCCCGCTCTTCGTCGACGACACGCCGAGCATGAACCTGATGGAGATCCGGGCCAAGGCGCGCCGGCTCAAGCAGCGCCACGACCTCAAGCTGATCGTGGTCGACTATCTCCAGCTGATGACCTCCCCGAAGCGCACCGAGAGTCGGCAGCAGGAGGTCGCGGACCTGTCCCGTGGCCTGAAGCTGCTCGCCAAGGAGGTCGAGTGTCCGGTGATCGCGGTGAGTCAGCTGAACCGTGGCCCGGAGCAGCGTACCGACAAGCGACCGCAGTTGTCGGATCTGCGTGAATCTGGCTGCCTGACGGCAGAGACCCGATTGATCCGGGCCGACGACAACTCCGAGGTCACCCTCGGCGAGCTACTTGCCAGCGGAGCCAAGGACGTCCCGGTGTGGGCGCTGGACGAAAGTCTTCGCTACACCCCGCGAACGATGACGCACGTCTTCCCGAGCGGCAAACGGGAAGTGTTTCGCATGACAATGGCGTCGGGTAAGCAGATCGACGCCACGTCGAACCATCCCTTCCTCACCCTTGCTGGATGGAGGCCGCTCGGGGAGTTGGCGCCCGGGGCGCGTCTCGCCACCCCCCGACACATACCACCTCCACTCGCAATCCGGCCGTGGCCGGAGGCCGAGGTCGTCCTGCTGGCACACCTCCTGGGCGACGGCTCATTCGTACGCCGCCAGCCGATTCGATATGCCAGTCGCGACGAGCAGAACCTTCAAGCTGTGGCGGAGGCAGCCAAGCACTTCGGCATTACGGCCATCCGTGACGAGTACGAGGCGGCCAGAGTTACGACCCTCCGGTTGCCCGCGCCCTACCGTCTCGCTCGCGGCCGTCGCAATCCGATCGCCGAATGGTTGGACGGTCTGGGCCTGTTCGGCCTTCGGTCACACGAGAAGTTCATCCCGGCGTCGGTCTTCGGCATGCCGAAGGAGCAGGTCACTCTTTTCCTCCGGCACCTGTGGGCAACGGACGGCTCGGTGAACGTGAACAAGTCCGGTCGCGGTGGTCGCGTGTACTTCTCGTCAACAAGCCGCCGGATGCTTGAGGACGTATCCCGTCTGCTGCTGAGGTACGGCATCAGCGCTCGTCTCAGGGTGGTACCTGTCGAGCGTCATCGACCCCAGTACACCCTTGACGTCTCCGGACGGGATGACCAGTTGCGGTTCCTCCGGGAGATCGGCGTACACGGGGACAGGGCACGCAACTGCGCCGACCTGCTCGCATCCCTTGCGGCGATGCAAAGCAACACCAACGTCGACACGGTCCCGCGCGAGGTGTGGAGCCGAGTTCGGGAGATCCTGGCGGAGAACGGGATGACCCACCGCGAGTTCGCGACGGCGATCGATTCTCAGTTCTGTGGCAGTGCCCTATGGAAGCATGCACCTAGTCGATCCAGGCTTGCGAAGATCGCTTCGGTTCTAGACGCTGCTGATCTGGATCTGCACGCTACCAACGACATCTTCTGGGACGAGATCGTGTCGATCGACTCCCTGGGCGAGCACGACGTCTTCGACGCCACCGTCCTGGGAGCTCACAATTTCATCGCCAACGGCATTGCCACCCATAACTCGATCGAGCAGGATGCCGACGTTGTCATCCTGCTGCACCGCGACGACTACTACGACAAGGAGTCGCCGCGGGCCGGGGAAGCGGATTTCATTGTCGCCAAGCACAGAAATGGTCCGACCGACACGGTGACGGTGGCCGCGCAGCTCCACCTGTCGCGCTTCGTGGACATGGCCATCGTCTGAGGCCGGTCGCGCCGGTCGGCCAGCAGCGCGGGAACGGGTCAGCCCAGCAGCGGGAACCAGCCGGCGACCTCGCCGAGTTCGAGCTGGTCGCGGTCGGTGAGCGGCATTCGTCCGGTGGCCTTGAGCAGGTACTCCGCGTCGCTCCACGCGGCCGGTCGTACGGCGTCGTCACTCAGCAGACCGTCCATGGTGGTCACGGCGACGCCGGTCGCGAGCGCTCCGGGCAGGGGTGCTCCCGGCAGGTCGAGGACCAGGTCCAGGTGGTGCACGACGGCCTCGGTGGTGAGAGTGGCGAGCAGGTCCGGCACCCGCAGCACGTGCCCCTGCGTGGTGACGTGGCCGTCGGGATCGGCCACGCTCGCGGCGCGTACGGCGGCGGGGGCGGTGTCGGCCCAGAGCCGGACGATCCCGTGGGGGCGGTCGAAGGCGGCGGCGGAGCGGCGGGCACACCAGGCGTGCCGCGCGTCGTCCCCGTCGGGCGGGAACCCGCGCCAGTAGCTCACGTCGTCCACGTCGGGCGGGCCGTCGGTGGGACTGGCCAGCGCGACCAGCGCCCGCTGGGCGTCGCAGAGCACGTGGAACAGCAGGTCCGCGACGAGCCAGCCCCGGCACCGGGTGGGCCGTTGCAGGTCGGCGTCGTCGAGGTCCGCGACGACCCGGGTGATCCCGTCGTACGCCTGCGCCAGCGGGTGGTGCAGCCTGTGCGGCGTCATGGAGGGCAGCGTCGCACGGCCACCGCCGGTCGGCACGGCGAACGGTGGCGGCGGGTGGTGTGCGACCACGGGTGACCGGGCCGGTCGAGGCGCCGGCCCGGTCGACGGGAGTGGCTCAGCCGAACATCTCGTCCAGGAAGCTCTTGTGCTTCTTGCGCTTGTAGTGCCCGTGGTAGCCGTAGTGCTGCTGGCCGTAGGCGGGGGCCGGCGGGTAGCCGTGCGCGGGCGGGGGCGGCGGCGGGACGGCGCCGTAGCCCGGCTGGTGCGGGGCGGGGGCGGGCGGCGGCGGGGGCGGCGGAGGCGCGTAACCGCCCTGCTGGTGGCTCGGCTGGCCGGGGTGGCCACCGTGCTGCTGGGCGGGCTGCGCCGGGGCCGCCGGGGCCTGCTGGCGGTTCCAGTTGGCCTCCGCCTCGAACAGCTTCTCCAGCTCGCCGCGGTCGAGGAAGATTCCCCGGCACTCGCCGCACTGGTCGATGACGACGCCGCTGCGCTCGTACTGGCGCATTTCTCCGTGGCACTTGGGACAGGTCAGGCTCATCCTCCGACCGTACCCGGTCCGGTCATGCGGTCGCTGTCAGCGCTTCCGCGACTTCGGAGTCCGACACCTCGTGGAAGTCCTCGTAGTAGGCGCTCACCGCCATGAACTCGGGCGGATGCTGGGCGCAGACGACCTGGTCGGCCTCGGCGGCCAGCATCTCGTACGCCTCCTGCGAGCCGACCGGGACGGCGACCACGACCCGGCGGGCGCCGAGGTGGCGGGCGACCTGGATGGCGGCGCGGGCGCTGGCCCCGGTGGCCAGTCCGTCGTCGACGATCAGGGCGATGCGCCCGGTCAGGTCGAGCGGCGGCCGGCCGGCGCGGTAGAGCCGCTCGCGTCGCTCCAGTTCGGTCTGCTCGCGGTGGACGACCTCGGCGACGTCGCCCTCCGTGAGCCGGCTGGCCACGACGTCGTTGAGGACCCGCACGCCGTCGGGGCCGAGCGCGCCGAAGGCCACCTCGGGCGCTGCCGGCATGCCGAGTTTGCGGACGACCAGCACGTCCAGAGGTGCGCCGAGACGTTCGGCGACCACTCGGGCCACGGGCACACCGCCGCGTACCAGCCCGAGCACGATGACGTCGGGTTCACCGATGAGCGCGGTGAGCCGTTCGGCGAGGATCCGGCCCGCCTCTTCGCGGTCGCGGTAGGTGGTCATGCCTCAGGTCTACGCCGTGTCGCCGGCCTCCGCCCGCCAGTTGCCGGAACCGGGGTGACGCAGGGCGGGGGCCCAGGCCAGGAGGGCGAGTGGGTAGAGCAGGTAGCCGAAGCGGGTCGAGGGCATCAGCAGGATCGCGGCGAGCAGACCGTACCCGCAGATCAGGGCGGTGGTGACGGCGGTGCGGGGCGGTCGGCGGGCGAGCCGGACGGCGATAGCCAGCCCGGCGGCGAGGAGCAGCGCGGCGGCGACGGCGCGGCCGGCGGGCAGGGTGGTGGCGATCAGGTGGCCGGGGAACGGCGACTGTGCGGGGCTGGTGACCAGGCCGTGCCCGAGCGGGAAGCGGAGCACGTTCTCGACCAGCGCGTCGCGGTCGACGAGCAGGGCCGGCAGCAGCGCGGCGGCGGGCAGGCCGATTGCGCCGGCGGCGACCCGCAGGCCGGCCCGCCGGGTCAGACCCCAGATGATCAGTACGAGGGCGACCGGCCACGCGAAGAGCTTCAGCGCCCCGGCCAGGCCGACCGCGAGGCCGGCCCGACCCGGCCGGTCGGTGGCGGCGAGGGCGAGGGCGAGCAGGCAGAGCGCGAGTACGGGCAGGTCGTCGCCGCCGGTGGCCAGGGTGAGGGCGCAGACCGGGAGGACGGTGGCGGCCTGTACGCCGCGCAGCACGGCGGCGCCGGTGCGGTGGTCGGTGGGCCGGTCGGCGCGGCGGGTGAGGACGCGGACCGCCAGGGTGAGGGCCAGCGCGGTGCCGACGGCGAACCAGACGCGGGCGTCGGTCAGCCAGGTGTCGACGGCGGCGCGGGGCAGCCCGAACAGGGCCATTCCCGGCTGGTACGGGGTGTAGCCGAGCAGTTGTTCGCCGGGCGGCAGGGCGGCGATCGCGTCGTGCCCGAGGTAGGGGGTGCCGGTGTCGACCAGCCGCCGGCCGGACTCCTCGACGACGAGCACCTCCTCCTGCGCCCGGTCGGTGCGTCCGCCGGAGCGTTGGATGCTCTGCCAGGCCAGGGGCAGCAGGGCGGTGGTGGTCCAGGCGAAGCCGGTGACCGCCCAGCGTGCCCGCAGCCCGGTCAGCGGCGATCCGGGGGCGCGCCGCCGGAGCAGGAGCTGACCTGTCGCGGCGAGGGCCGCGAGGAGGTATCCGACGGCGGCCACGGTGCCCCAGGCGCGGTGCGGGACCAGGGTGGACGTGGCCGCGGTGACCGCGGCGAAGGTCGCGGAGGCGGCGTAGAGGGTGAGGTCGAGGGCGAGGCCGCCGGCGGCGGAGTCGAGGCGTTGCCAGCCGCGGCGGCGGGCGGTCGGGGCGGCGGTCACGCCGGCCAGTCTGGCAGCAGGCGCGCGTCGCCGTGTCAGGCGGGCAGGTGGCGGTCGTTGCGCCCGCGTCCGACTTGGCGGCGGCCCGGGGCGAGCCGGATGACGGCTCCCGCGTCGTGCAGCGGGGGCGCGAGTGTGCCGGGGCTGCCTCCGGAGCCGCGCCGGAAGGTCGCGAGGAGCGTGCCGGCGGGTACGGGCCGGGCGAAGAGGTGCCCCTGGCCGGCGGTGCAGCCCAGTTCCCAGAGGGCACGGCGCTGGGGTTCGCTCTCCACGCCCTCGGCGACCACGTCGAGCCCGAGGCTGCGACCCAGGTCGAGGGTGGAGCGGATGACGGCGGCGGCCTCGGCGGAGCTCTCCATGGCGGTCACGAAGCTGCGGTCGATCTTCAGCTCGTGCACGGGGATGCGGGAGAGCAGCGACAGGGAGGAGTAGCCGGTGCCGAAGTCGTCGAGGGCGAGCCGTACCCCCTCGTCGCGCAGGCGGCTGAGCACCCGGTCGACGACGTCGAGCTGGCTGAGGGTGAGGGTCTCGGTCAGCTCCAGCACCAGCCGGTCGGGGGGCAGGTCGTGGGCGCGTAGCCGGGCCAGCACGGAGCCGGGGAACCGGGCGTCGAGGAGGCTGCGCGGCGACACGTTGACCGCGACGGGTACGTCGAAGCCGGCGTCGCGCCAGTTGCCCGCCGCGATCAGGGCCTGGTCGAGGATCGCCTCGGCGAAGGCGGGGAGCAGGCCCGAGCGTTCGACGGCCTCCAGGAAGCGCAGCGGGTCGATCATCCCGTGGGTGGGGTGGTGCCAGCGGGCGAGGGCCTCCGCGCCGGTGACCCGGCCGCTGCCGAGGTCGACGATGGGCTGGAAGTTGACGGTGAACTCGTGGTCGGCGACGGCGCGTGGCAGTTCGCCGCCGAGGGTGAGCCGGCCGAGGTCGGCGGTGTCCCGGGTCGGGGCGTACGTCGAGATGCGCTGGCCGGCCCGTTTGGCCTGGTACATCGCCACGTCGGCGCGGCGCAGCAGTTCGGGCATGCCTCCGGTGGCGGGTGCGGCGGCGATTCCGCCGCTCGCCTCGACGCTGATCCGCATGCCGTCCAGGTCGAAGGGCTCGTGCAGCGCGGCGAGCAGGCTCTCCGCGCGGTGCGCGGCCACCGCCGGGGCCGGCAGACCCCGCAGGAGTACGGCGAACTCGTCGCCGCCGAGCCGGGCCACCAGGTCGCCGTCCTGGGCGGCGTCGCGTAGCCGCTCGGCGACCTGTATCAGGACCTGGTCCCCGGCGGCGTGCCCGAGCGTGTCGTTGACCTCCTTGAAGTGGTTGAGGTCGATCAGGACCAGCGCGGTCACTCCGTCGGCGTGCCGGGTGTTGAGGTGTTCGCTGCCCTGGTCGAGCAGGTGCCGGCGGTTGGCCAGCCCGGTCAGGGCGTCGTGGGTGGCGGCGTACGCGTGTTCGTCGGCGACCCGGGCGAGTTCGGCGTACGCCTGCGCGTTGCGTACGGCGGTGCAGAGCGCCGAGGCGAAGGTGCGCAGCGTGTACTCCTCCCGCTCGGAGAGCTGCACGGGCCCGCGGAAGCGCAGTCGCAGTACGCCCACGTCGACGGTGCGGTCGTGCCCTTCGAGCGCGGCGGGGATCACGGTGCCGTCGACGGAGGTCGGCTCGCCGGCCGGCCCGTCGTGGGTGATGGCGACCGCGCCACCGCGCACGGTCCGGCCGCCGTCGCGCAGTTCGATCTCCACCTCGTCGGCGGAGAAGAGTTCGGCGGCCTGGGTGACCGCGGTGGTGAGGACCTTGTCCAGGTCGACCACGTTGAGCGCGTCGGTGGTGCGGGCCAGGCGCTGCCACGCCTGCTGTTCGGTGCGGGCCTTGACGCGGTTGGAGTAGAGCAGGTGGAGGCTGAGTACGAGGGGCGGCACCGCCAGCAGGAGCCGGGCGTCCGCGTGGAGGATGAACAGCGTGGTGACGATGAGGACGAAACGCGCCAGCGCGCTCGTCAGCCGCAGTCCGAGGTCGTCGCGGAAGAGTCGCCGGAGCCGGGTGCCGGTGGCGAGTGCGATGACCGGGAGGGTCAGCAGTTCGTCGAGGACCACCGTGACGGCGTAGGCGAGCGCGAGCGGGCCGAGGGCCGGCCAGAGGTCGTCGACCGGTGGAGACGCGCCGGCCGCGTGCAGGGCCGCCCCGCCGCCCACCGCGAGCAGCATGGTCTTGGCCACTCCGAAGGCGGCCTTCAACGGCGGGAGCTTGGCGAGGTACTGGGCGATCGCCACGCCGATGCCGGTGGCCAGGATCACCAGCGGGGTCGGTGCGACCGCCAGGCTCAGGATGATCGCCGTCTCGCTCCAGGAGATCGCGTGCACCGTCGCACGGATCCGGATCCGCCACTTGATCGTCATCGCGAGGAGGGCGAGACAGATCAGAGTGACCGAGAGTGTGAGGTGGTTGCGGGACCAGTCGAGCTTGGTCAACTCGCGGAGACACAGGGCGGCCGCGAAGGCCGCCACAACGCAGACGAGGCCGACGTGCAGCGTCAGCCGCCGCTCGGCCTCTGTCTTGCCCACGTCCGGTCGTGTCACCGCGCCCGACTGCTCTCCCTTGCTAAGCAGGCCAAGATTACCCGCGGTCACGCGCCAGCCACAATGCTCAGTTCCACTCGTGTGCCGACATCGCTACCCTCCCCGGTTTCGCGTTGGCCCTTGCGCGGCGGTGTTCCGCGCCGCCGACAGCCTAAGTGCGGTTCGGGCAATTATGGAGGGATATATGTGACTATGGGCAATGGATGAGAACCGTGCCCCGTGACGTGACTTTCTGCTTCTGCGTGGGAACTCAGTGCTGTGTTTCTGTCGTCTTCCGTTAACGCTAGATAATGAACCGTCGATGGCCGCGTGGGTATCGGACACGACGGTGCAGTTTGCACGGCCGACAGCTTCGGCACCGGGGCCGTGGGGCGCGACCCGGGCCCGCCGAGTGGCCGGGTCCACCGCTTCCGCGCCGGTACGCGCGATCCGCCAACCGGTTCCGTGAGCGCCGACGACGCGCGGGCGAACCCGGCGACGTCACGGAAATGACGCGGCAAGATGCACTCCGTACCTTGCTCCCTGTCGCTCCGGCCGGCCGGTCGCCGGCCAATTCCCCTCGATGGCGATGATCGCTTTCCGGGGCGGCGGAGAGCCTATGCCGGCACACCGTTGCGGCACGGCATCCCGGTCCACCGCCCCACGGGGACCGCTATCGCGTCACACCCGGAAGCGGGATGGAAACGGTTCGTGGGGTGGCGGGCCGAAACGCGTTCCTACTTGCGTCCAATTCACGACAGCGTGGCGTACCGGAAAGATAGGCTCGCGACCGTGACCGATCCCGCGCAGCTCACCCACGTCGATCCGGCGGGCGCGGCCCGCATGGTCGACGTCTCCGCGAAGGCGGTCACCGGCCGCCTGGCCGTCGCCGCCGGCCGGCTCCGCACCACGTCCGAGGTCGTCGAGCTGCTGCGCCGCGACGGGCTGCCCAAGGGCGACGCGCTGGCGGTCGGCCGCCTCGCCGGCATCATGGGCGCGAAGCGCACCCCCGACCTGATCCCGCTCTGCCACCCCATCGCCCTGCACGGCGTCACGGTCGACCTGGCGCTCACCGACGACACCGTCGAGATCACCGCCACCGCGCGGACGGCGGACCGCACCGGCGTGGAGATGGAGGCGCTGACGGCGGTGGCCGTCGCCGGGCTGGCGCTGGTCGACATGGTCAAGGCGGTCGACCCGGCGGCCAGCGTCGACGCGGTCCGGGTGCTGCGCAAGGAGGGCGGCAAGACCGGCCTGTGGGTCCGGCCGGAGGAGCGGCCGTGATCCGGGCGCGCGTGGTGGTGGCGTCCAACCGGGCCGCCGCCGGGGTGTACGCGGACACCAGCGGCCCCCTGCTCGTCGCCGGCCTGCGCGATCTCGGCTGCGAGGTGGACGGGCCGGTGGTGGTGCCCGACGGCGAGCCCGTGGGCGAGGCGCTGCGCGCCGCCCTGGCCGACGGGATCGACGTCGTGCTGACCAGCGGCGGCACGGGGATCAACCCGTCGGACCGTACGCCCGAGGTGACCCGGGCGCTGCTCGACCACGAGGTCCCCGGCATCGCCGAGGCGATCCGGGCGCACAGCCGCGACAAGGTGCCCGCCGCCGCGCTCTCCCGGGGGCTCGCCGGCGTGGTCGGCCGGATGCTGGTGGTCAACCTGCCCGGTTCGACCGGCGGAGCCAGGGACGGCCTCGCCGTGCTCGCGCCGATCCTCGCCCACGCCGTCGACCAGCTCCGCGGCGGCGACCACTGACGACGGACGCGGGCGGACCGACCGGTGGGTGCGGGCGGACCGACCGGTGGGCGCGGGGCCGCTGACGGCGCGACCGGCGTACCGCACCGTTAGGCTCGGCCGGTGAGCACGGAAACCGCACCGGCCGCCGAGCCGGTCAGCGCGCCCCCGCCCGCCGGCTGGGAGGAGGCCCGGTCCCGGGTGTACGCCGTCGGTCTGGCCGCCGCGCTCACCGCCGTCAGCCGGCCGCTCGCCGAGATCGACGGACACACCCTCGCCGAGCCGCTGACCACCCGTACGGACCTGCCCGCCTTCCCCACCTCCAGCGTCGACGGCTGGGCGGTGCGGGGCGCCGGGCCGTGGCGGCCGGTCGGGCGGGTGCTGGCGGGCGGCACCCCCGCCCCGCTGACCGACGACGGGACGACCGTCGAGATCGCCACTGGCGCGATGGTGCCGGAGGGCACCACGGCCGTGCTGCGGGTGGAGGAGTCCCGCCGTACGCCGGAAGGGCTGGTCGACGGCACGCCGCGCCCGGCGCCGGAGTGGCGCGAGCCGGGCGAGGAGGCGTACGCCGGGGAGGAACTCGTCCCCGCCGGCACCCCGGTGGATCCGGCGCTGATCGGCCTGGCCGCCTCCTGCGGGCACGACCGTCTGCTGGTGCGACGGCAGCCCCGCGCCGCGCTGCTGGTCTTCGGCGACGAGCTGCTGACCGCCGGCCCGCCCGGCGCCGGCCGGGTACGCGACGCGCTCGGGCCGGCGGTGCCGGCCTGGTTGCGCCGCTACGGCTGCCTGGTGCGCCCCTCGGACGTGGTGGGACCGGTGGCGGACACCCTCCCCGCGCACGTGGCGGCGCTGCGCGCCGCGCTGGGCACCGCCGACCTGGTGTGCACCACCGGCGGCACGATGCACGGACCGGTCGACCACCTGCATCCGACGCTGGAGGCGCTCGGTGCCGACTACGTGGTCAACACGGTGGCGGTGCGCCCCGGGTTTCCGATGCTGCTGGCGCGGCTGGCCGACCCCGACGGCCGGGTCCGGTTCGTCGCCGGGCTGCCCGGCAACCCGCAGTCCGCCATCGTCGCCCTGGTCTCGCTGGTCGCCCCGCTGCTGGCCGGCCTGACGGGCCGTTCGATGCCGGTGCTGCCGCACGCCACGCTCGCCGAGCCGGTACGCGGGCGGGGCGCGTACACCCATCTGGCGCTGGTACGGGTGGACCGGGTCGCCGGCACCGCGCACCCCGTCCGGCACGTCGGCTCCGCGATGCTGCGCGGGCTGGCCGGCGCCGACGGGTTCGCCGTCATCCGACCCGGCAGCTCCGGCGAGCCCGGCGACCGGGTGCCGGTCGTACCGCTGCCGCTGCTGCCGGGGGAGCGTGCGTGGTGACCGCGCCGACCACCGACGCGGCGGACCGTCGCCCGAGGACGTTCGGCGAGGTCACCGACCGCCCGCTCGACCTCGCCGCGCACGAGGCGGCGGTCGCGGACCGCCGGGCCGGCGCGGTGGTCTCGTTCCAGGGGGTGGTCCGCGACCACGACCACGGTCGCGCGGTGACCAGCCTGGAGTACGAGGGCCACCCGAGCGCCGGGCGGATCCTGCGCGAGGTCGCGGCCGAGATCGCCGCCGATCCGGACGTGTACGCGGTCGCGGTGTCGCACCGGGTCGGTCCCCTCGCCATCGGCGACGTGGCCCTGGTGGCGGCCGTCAGCACCGCCCACCGGGCCGCCGCGTTCGCGGCCTGCGCGCGGCTGGTCGACGAGGCCAAGGCGCGGCTGCCGATCTGGAAGCGGCAGGTCTTCGCCGACGGCACCGAGGAGTGGGTGAACTGCCCCTGAGCGGGGCGGCTCGGCTCCACCCCGTCAGCGGCGGACGCCCGTCATGGCCTGGCGGCCGAACCGGTCGGCGTAGAAGGCCGGCTCGGCGCCGGGGCGCCACGGCAGCGCGGCGACCAGCAGGATCAGGGCCAGCGCCAGCGAGTTCTCCATCAGGGCGCCGAAGAGGCCGTCCTGGTAGTGCGACACCTCGGGGAGCTGGTGCTCGTACGGCCAGATCGGGGAGATCAGGAAGAGCAGGTAGAGCCCGATCGCGGCGCCGCCGTGCCGGAGCCCGGTCAACGTCGGGTACCAGATCGGCGAGCGCAGCCCGGTCACCCCCGGCGGTCCGCCGTACCCGCCCTGGCCGGTTCGCAGCGCCGGCCCGCGGCTGGCGTCGCGACGGCGTACGGCCGCGTCGGCCAGCACGATGATCGCGGGGATCACCCAGACCAGGTGGTGCGTCCAGGAGATCGGGCTGATCACGTTGGCGGTGAGACCGACCAGCGTGAACGCGGTCAGCTCGTCGCCGTCGGCGCGGGCGTTGACGGCCCGGGAGAGGCCGAGCGCCAGCATCAGCACCGAGAACGCCAGCCAGAGCAGGCCGGGCGTCTCGATCGAGTCGTACAGCCGGGCCAGCAGCCCCGCCAACGACTGGTTGGGAGTCATGTCGGCGGCCCCGACCCGCTCGGTCTGCCAGAGTACGCCGCCGAAGTAGGCCCGGGACTCCGTGCCGACGACCGCGAAGGAACCGACCGTCACGGCGATCGCGGTGCCGATCGCGGTGGTCGCGGCCCGCCACTGTCGGGTGATGACCAGGTAGGCGATGAACAGCGCCGGGGTGAGCTTGACCGCGGTGGCCAGGCCGATGCCGACGCCGGCCCAGGCGCCGCTGTAGACGAAGCGCAGCAGCAGGCCGTCGCTGGGCGCGATGTGGGTGCCCCGGCGGGACCGCCAGCGGAGGCCGATCAGGTCGGCCATGATCAGCGCGAAGAGGAGCAGGTTCACCTGGCCGTAGCCGAGGGTCTCCCGGGCCGGCTCGACGGCGACCGCCAGCGGCGTCGCGATCCCCACGGTGAACCACAGGGGCCAGCCGAGCCGGTCGACGATCGGGCGGAGCAGCCCGGCCAGCACGATGGCCAGGGCGGCGATGCTCGCGAGGGCGTTGACCATCCCGGCCAGCTCGACCGGCAGGTGCGCCATCGGCAGCATCACCAGGCCGCCGAACGGCGGGTAGGTGAAGCCCAGGGTGGTGCCGGGTGCGATGAACTCGTAGAGCTCGTGACCGCTCGCCCACCACACCACCGCGCCGTGGTAGATCTTCATGTCGAAGAAGTTGTACGGCCGCCCGAAGGCACCGATGGCGAGCCATGCGGCATAGGCGACGGCGGCCACGATGCCAGCCCGTACGACTGTCCTACGATCGATCCCACGCGTTACGCGACGGACTGGGGCGAGGCGGTCCACCCGTCTTCCGACGGTCGCCGGCATGGCGTGGCCACCCCCGTACCAAGGTCGTCCTACCCGTCCAGGTCCTGCACGGAGCCTAGAACGGCGCCTCACGTTAATGCCTCCCGCGTTATGCGACCGTGTCCGATCCCACACAAGTTTTTGACATTTCCACCGCGTTAACGCCTGTCGGGTGGTTCAGGTGATTCGCGGTGTTGACGCGTGAGGGGTCGGCCGGGGGAAGGTATCGACGCAGGTCAGCCGGGCAGTCGTCGGGCCGTCGCTGCTGATCGTACGGCGATCCGGGCCTCCCTGCGGGCGGTACGGACGGCTCGCTGCACGGAACGTCGGGAGTGGCCGATCCGGTGTCCGGTCCGCCAGCGCAGTCCCGGCCTGCCGCCGGTGTCCGCGGCGGCGAGCAGCAGCCCGCCGAAGAGGCCGAGGTTCTTCAGGAAGTGGACCTGGTTGGCGCGCCGCGCCGCCGGGTCGTCGTTGTTCCAGAAGGGATGCCCGGCGAGGGTCACCGGGACCAGCGTGCCGGCGAGGACGAGCGCCGCAGGCCGGGCGAACCGACCGGTGGCGAGCATCAGCCCGGCGCCCACCTGCACCGCCGCGTTGATGCGGATCAGCGTCTCGGTGTCGGTCGGGATGCGGGGGTCGGCCTTCTCCAACAGCGGCGTCACCCGGTCCGTCACGGGCTTCGCGGCCGGGACGAGCTGCCCGGGGTTGCGGAGATTCGTGAACCCGCTGACCACGAAGATGCCGCTCAGCATGGCGCGGGCGAGGGAACGTACGGGTTTCATGGGTCAGTCATACCCCGTCGCCGGCCCGGCTACCCCCGCAACCGCCGATCCGGATCGGCGGCGGTGCACGCCACGCCACGCCGATCCGAGCGACCGTCGCTGATGGACCGCCAGTGAGGGGTAACGTGCCCCGCGTGACGACGCTGCGGCTGCGACCCGAGGACCCGGCCGACATCGGCGCGGTCCGGCGGGTGCTGGCCGCCGCGTTCGCCCGCCCCGACGTGGCCACGCCGCCCGAGGTCGGGCTGGTCGAGGAGTTGCGCGGCAGCGACGCCTGGCTGCCGGAGCTGGCGATGGTCGCCGAGTACGGCGGCGAGGTCGTCGGTTACGCCCTGCTCTCCAGGGTGCGGGTGAAGTCCGACGACCACACCGCGCCGGCCCTGGCGCTCGGCCCGGTGGCGGTCGCGCCGCACCGGCGGCGGATCGGGCTGGGCGCGGCGGTGGTGCAGGCCGCCGTCGAGGCGGCCACCGAGCTGGGCGAACGGCTGGTGGTGGTGCTGGGTGACCCGGCCTACTACCACCGGTTCGGCTTCGGGCGGGCCGACCGGTTGGGCCTGAGCAGTCCCTGGTCGGGCCTGGGCGACCCGTGGCAGGCGCTGGTGCTGCCGCCGTCCACGAGCGGCGAGGGGCCACCGCCGCGCGGTGAGGTGATCTTCCCACCGCCCTGGTCCAAGGTCTGACGCCGGCCTGATCCCACGCGCGAAGCCCGCGCCGCGCCGGACCCGGCCGTCCCGCGCCGCGCTCATCGGGTGTGCGCCCGTCGCGGCCCGTGGTGGCCGGTCAGGCCGGTTGGGTACGCAGGTAGCGGCCGAAGTGGGGGACGGTGAAGGCGACCGTGCCGCGTTCCCCGGAGTAGATCAGGCCCTTCTTGATCAGCGCGTCCCGGGCCGGGGAGAGGCTGGCCGGCTTGCGCCCCAGGGACCGGGCGATCTCCGCCGTCGGTACGGCGGCGTCCATGTCGTCGCGGCCCCCGCCGTCGGTCTCGCCCTCCACCAGGGACAGGGTGGCCATGGCCCGCATGTATTCGCGCTCGGCGGGGGTGGCCCGTTCGAAGCGGGAGCCGAAGAAGCCCACCGCCAGCTCGGCCTCGGCCTCGGGCGCGGCGACCCGTACGTCGGCGGCGGTGATCGGCGAGCGGGGCGCGTGGTCCCAGGTCGCCTTCCCGTACGCCTGGACGAAGTAGGGATAGCCGCCGGACTTCTCGTAGAGCAGGTCGAGCGCCTTCTGCTCGTACTCGACCTCCTCGCGCTCGGCCGGCGCGCAGAGCGCCTGGTCGGCGGCGATCCGGTCGAGCCGGTCGATGCGCTGGTAACGGAAGAGCCGCTCGGAGTACGACTTGGCCGCGCTGAGCACGGCCGGCAGGTGCGGCAGCCCGGCGCCGACCACGATCAGCGGCGCGCCGAGCTGGGACAGCTCGTGGCAGGCGGCGCAGAGCGCGGAGACGTCCTCCGGGCCGAGGTCCTGCATCTCGTCGATGAAGACCGCGATGCCGGTGCCGACGTCGGCGGCCACCGCCGCGGCGTCGGTGAGCAGCTCGACCAGGTCGATCTCGATGTCGCCGGAGTCGGCGCGGCCGCTGGCGGCGGGCACGTCGATGCCGGGCTGCCACCGGTCGCGCAGCTTCGGGGCGGCGTTGCCGCGACCGGTCGGCGCGGTCCGCTGGGCGAACGCCTTGAGTACGCCGAGGAAGGCGTCGATCCGGTCGGGCGCGCGGTGCCGGGGTGCCAGCTCACGGACGGCCATGTGCAGCGCGGCGGCGATCGGGCGACGCAGCGACTGGTCCGGCCGCGCCTCGATCTTTCCGCTGCCCCAGAGGTGGTTGATCGCCTGGGAGCGGAGGGTGTTGAGCAGCACGGTCTTGCCGACCCCGCGCAGGCCGGTGAGCATCAGGCTGCGTTCGGGCCGGCCCCGGGCGATGCGCTCCAGCACGACGTCGAAGACGTCCAGCTCGCGCCCCCGCCCGGCGAGTTCGGGGGGACGCTGGCCGGCGCCCGGCGCGTACGGGTTGCGGACCGGATCCACGCATCGCACAGTATCGGGCCGTCTAGCTGCGGGACTAGACATGCGTAGAGGGGGCAACCGGCGTGTCGGGCCCTCGGGAGGAGTCTCGACGCAAAACTAGGGCTGTCTAGCGTGGATGCTAGACAGCCCTAGTTTCGGCAATCAGCGCTTCTTCAGGCAGAGCACGTAGTCGAGGAAGTCCAGCGAGTTGTTGTGCGTGTAGTTCGCGGTCGCCTCCGGAGCCCGGGTCTTGCAGAGGTTGCCGTTCGCCGTACCGGGGATCCGCAGCAGCACCTCGTACGTGTTGGGGCCACAGGGCACCTTCCGCAGCTCGGCGTCGCTGGCCGTACCGTCGTTGACCACGCAGTCGCCCTTGGCGAACTCGGCCCTGGTGGGGCTCGGACGGGCGGAGGTGGGTGCCGGGGTGGGCTCGTCCGTCGGCTCGGTGGTCGGCTCGACCGTCGGCTTGGCGGGAGCACTCATCGTCGGGGTCGCGATCGGGTCCTCGTCGTCGTCGGACTGCCAGAACGCCCAGCCGGCGAGGCCGAGGCACGGGCAGAGCAGGAGCACCACCACCAGGCCGATGACCAGCGCGATCTTGCCGCCGCCGCCTTTGGCCGGCGGGGCGGCCGGGGGCATCCCGTACCCGCCCGGCAACGGCGGCGGCGGGGCACCCCACTGGCCGCCGGGCGTCGGCGCGGGCCCCGGCCCGGCCGGCGGGTAGCTTCCGTGGACCCCGGCCGGCGGATACCCGGCCCCGGCTCCGGAGGTCGGCGGCGGCGGATAGCCGGCCCCGGACGTGGGCGGCGGCGGGTAGCCGGCCCCGGAGGTCGGCGGCGGATAGCCGGCCCCCGACGTGGGCGGCGGGTAGCCGGCTCCGGAACTCGGCGGCGGGTAGCCCGGATCCTGGGCCGGCGGCGGCGGGGACTGGTTCCACATCGGGTCCGGCTGGCCCCACTGCGGGGCGGCCGGCGCTTCACCACGGGACGGCGGCTGACCCCACTGCGGTTCGCCCCCGGACTGCTGGCCCCACTGGCCGGCAACCGGCGGCTGGCCCCACTCGGGCAGCGTCGGGTCGATGGGGGGCGGGCCGCCCGGAGTGCCGGGCTGGCGCTGGTAGGGGTCGTCCGGCTGCGCGGGTGATCCGTAGGTCGTCATCTCTTCCTCAGGGGTGCGGTCGCCCAGGGGCGCGGTGGTTCAGGGGTTGGTCGCTCAGGGGACGCTGCGGCTCAGCGCTGCGGCGCAGCGCGCTGGCCTAGCGCTGCTTCAGGCAGAGCACGAAGTCGAGGGTGTCCAGCTCGCTGTCGAAGAAGTACCAGTTGGTGTAGCCGTCAACCTTGGCGCACTTCGCCGCCGCGTCCTTCTCGCCGCTGGTCGCGCCGTCGATCCGGCGCAGCACCTCGTACGTCTGCGGGGCGCAGTCGCTGATCAGCAGCTTGGGCTTGCCACCGGCCGGGCCGTCGTTACGGACGCACTGGCCGGCCTTGACGAAGCGCGGGTCGGCCGAGGAGTCGGGGGCGGGCGTGATCGGTGCGGGGGCCGTCGCGCTGGCCGGCGCGTCCGACGGGTCGGCCTTCGCCACGGGCGCGGATCCGGTCGGCGTGGCGACGGGCGTCTCGTCGTCCTGGTCGAGCAGGTAGAGCACCGCTGCCCCGCCGACCAGGACCAGCAGCACCACCGTGGCGAGCACCGCGACGACCGGGGCCGCCCGTCCGCGTCGGCGCTGCGGGGGCGGGCCGGGACCTCCCGCGTACGGGTCACCCCAGGCGTCCGGCCAGGACCCGTCCGACGGGCCGTACGGCTGATCGGGGCGCCGCCCGTGCCACGGGTCCGGGTCCCCGTGACCCGGTGGTCCGTAGTTCGCCATGCACGCCTCCCGTGCGAGTGGTGAGAGGCCGGCCACCAACGAGGGACGCCGACGCCCCCGTCACCGTAGCGTGTCCACCGATGAGCCCACCTCCACCGAGCGCACCGCCGCCGACCGCGGCCGGGACCGGAACCGGACCGGTCGCCGGGGCGGGTCGTACGGCTGCCGCCGGGCCGGCACTGCTCTGGACCGCGTTGCTGCTGGTCTATGTCCTCTGGGGCTCCACCTATCTGGGCATCCGGATCGCCGTGGAGTCCATGCCGCCGCTCACATCGGCGGCTGCCCGGTTCGCCGCCGCCGCCCTGGTGCTGGCGATCGTGCTGCGGGTGCGGCGGGGGCGCGGCGCGCTGCGGGTCGACCGGCGGCAGCTCGCCTCGACGGCACTGGTCGGGGTGCTCCTGCTGGCCTGCGGCAACGGGCTCGTGGTGCTCGCCCAGTCCGGTCCGGCGGGAGTCGCGGTGCCCTCCGGGATCGCCGCGCTGCTGGTGGCCACCGTTCCGCTGCTGGTGGTGCTGCTGCGTACGGTCACCGGCGACCGCCCCCGGTCGTGGACGCTGGCCGGGGTGACGGTGGGCTTCGTCGGCCTGGTGCTGCTGGTGCTGCCGACCGGAGGGGCGGGCGCCGTACCGCTCACCGGGGCGCTGACCGTGGTCGCCGCGGCCACCTGCTGGTCGATCGGCTCCTTCATCTCCGGGCGCATCCGGATGCCCGCCGACCCGTTCGTCGCCACCGTCTACGAGATGCTCGCCGGGGCGGTCGCACTCGCCGTCCTCGCCGTGGGCCGTGGCGAGTTGCGCGGCTTCGACCTGGGCGCCGTGACCACCCGGTCGTGGCTCGCGCTCGCGTACCTGACGGTGGCCGGCTCGCTGGTGGCCTTCACCGCGTACGTCTGGCTGCTGCACAACGCCCCGATCTCGCTGGCCTCCACGTACGCGTACGTCAACCCGGTGGTCGCGGTGACGCTCGGCGCGTTGTTCGTCGCCGAGCCGGTCACCGCGCGGGTGGTGCTCGGCGGCGCGGTCATCCTCGCCGGCGTGGCCCTCGTGGTGAGCACCGAGAGACCGCGACGTCCCGCCCGGGGTACCGCGCCGGAGCCGTCGCGCCGGTAGCGTCCGCCCGTGTCGACCGGGCTGCTGGCATGCGTGGCGCTGCTCGGTGCCCTGAGCGGCCTCGCCGCGCCCCGGGCCGCCCGCCACTTCACCGCCCCGCCCGCGCCGCGCGAACGAGATCCGGCCCGAGATCACGCCGCCGGCACCGGGACAGTGCCGGGCACGGTTCCGCACGCGGAGGACACGCCAGCCGTGGCGCGAGACGCGGACAAGGCGCCAGCCGTGGTGCGAGACGGGGAGGCCGGGCCGTCCGTCGTACGCGTCGTCAAGGCCGCGTGGGGCGCGTCCGCGGGAGCCCTGGTGTTCGCCGGGCTCGCCGCGACCCTGGGGGCCGACCCCGCCCTGCCGGTCCTCCTCGCGCTGGCGGCCGTCGGGCAGGTGCTCGCCCTGGTCGACCTGGCCTGCCTGCGGCTGCCCGACCCGCTGGTGGGCACCGCCGGGCTGGTCGCCGCCGTCGGCCTGACCGGCGTGGCGGCAACCTCCGGCAACCCCGGGCACCTGCTCGGCGCCGTGGCCGGGGCCGTGCTCTGCTTCGCCTGCCACGTGCTGCTGGCGTTGCTGCCCGGTTCCCGGCTGGGCTTCGGCGACGTGAAACTCGCTGCCGTCCTCGGCCTGCCGCTCGGTTGGCTCGGCGGGCCGACCCTGGCGCTCGGGCTGCTCCTGCCGCACCTGCTCCACGGTGTGGTGGTGCTCGTCCTGCTGGCCGCAGGAAGGGTGCGCCGCGACACGCCGCTTCCGCTCGGCCCGGCCCTGCTCACCGGCGCCTGGCTGGCCGCCCTCACCGCCTGAGCCGCGCTGACCGCGTACACCGCATCGACAGTTAGGCCGCACGGGCAGGCCCAACCCGCGCCTGGCCGGCCGCGCCCTGACCGCCGGACGCTGTGTCGCACGTCAGGCGGGGCGGTGGAGCCGGCGGGATCAGATGAGGCGGAGCTGGCGGTCGCGGGGGCGGCGGGGCTCGGTCTCGCCGAAGCGTTCGAAGAGGCCCGGGTCGATGACGTCGAGGAACGGCGACGGGGCGCACTCGCGTTCCGTGCCGTGCCGGCTCCGGCGGGCGGCGTGGGTCACGTAGAGCCGGTCCTGGGCCCGGGTCAGCCCGACGAAGAAGAGCCGCCGCTCCTCGGCGATCGCGTCGGAGTCGGGCGTGCTGCCGGGCCAGCGCAGCGGGAGCAGGCCGTCCTCGGCACCGACCAGGAAGACCACCGGGAACTCCAGCCCCTTGGCGGCGTGCAGGGTGAGCAGGGTGACCGCCTCGGCGCGGGGGTCGAGCGCGTCCACCTCCGCCCCGGTGGCGAGCTGGGAGAGGAACAGCGGCAGGTCGTCGCCGCAGCGGCGGGCCAGCGGGGTGAGCAGGTCGACGGCCGAGCGGACGTCCTCCGGGCGTACGGCACCGGCGCCGTCCAGCGTGGGCACGGCGAAGCGCTCCGCCAGCACCTGACCGGCCAGCCGGACGCGGGCGGCGAGCGAACCGTCGAGCCCGTCCGCGTGGCGCAGCTCGCGCGCGATGGCGGCCACCCCGGGCCGGTCCCGCAGCCGGTCGTGCGAGCGCTTCTGCACCGGGATGTTCGCCCGTGCCAGCGCGTCCACGATCGGGGCGGCCTGCGCGTCGGTGCGGTAGAGCACCGCGATGTCGGAGAAGGAGAGCGAGGTGGACCGGCCGTCGATCCGCCCCGAGTCGAGGGACCGGTGCGACAGCCCGCCGACCAGCTCGTCGATGGTGCGTACGACGAAGTCGGCCTCGTCGGCGACGGACGCCGCCGGGTAGCGACCCACCAGCGGGGCCTCCGGGTCGAGCCGGGCCGGGTCGAGCCGGCGGCCCCGCACCAGCGACGACGGCGCGATGGCCTGTACGGCGGCGGCCAGGATCGGCGCCGACGAGCGGTAGTTGCGGTTCAGCCGGACCAGCCGGGCGTCGGTGAAGTCCTGCGAGAAGCGCAGGAAGTAGCCGACGTCGGCGCCCCGGAAGGAATAGATCGCCTGGTCCGGGTCGCCGATCGCGCAGAGGTTGCCGTCGGCGGGGCTGAGCAGGCGCAGCAGCTCGTACTGCACCTCGTCGACGTCCTGGTACTCGTCGACGAAGATCCACCGCCAGCGCTCCCGGTACCGCTGCACCAGCTTCCGGTCGGCCTTCAGCAGCGCGACCGGCAGGGTCAGCAGCTCGTCGAGGTCCACCAGGTCCTGCTTGCGCAGCAGCGCCGCGTAGGCCGCGTCGTCGTCGCCCGCCTCGGCGCGGGCCTCCGCCCGCTGGGCGTCGTCGGCGATCCGGAAGTCTGCCGGCAGGCCGGCGGCGTCGGCGTTCTCCCGCAGGATCGTCAGACCCAGCGAGTGGAAGGTGCCGACGGTGACGTCCTCGGCGACCGGCCCGAGCAGCCCGTCGAGGCGGTGCCGCAGCTCCTCGGCGGCCCGCCGGGTGAAGGTGATCGCCAGGCACTGCTCGGGGAAGACGTTCAGCTCCGCGCAGAGGTAGGCGATCCGGTGGGTCAGCGTCCGGGTCTTGCCGGTGCCCGGCCCGGCGACGATGAGCAGCGGCCCGCCCGGCGCCGAGGCGGCCACCCGCTGCATGGCGTCCAGCCGGTCCAGCAGGCCCGTGCCGACCTCCTCCATGCCGGCGAGCATCGGCTCGAACGGCTCGTGCGGTGAGGGCGTCGGCGCGATCGGGGGCGGCGGCGCGGGCGGCGCGGCCTTGCGCTTCGGCTCGGCCTTCGCCGCCGCCGGGCGCTTGGCGCGGGGCTTCGGCGCCGGCTCCGCCGGGGTGCGCTGCGCCGGCACGGGTACGTCGAAGAGGGTCTCCTGCGCCGCACCCGCGTTGCCGCCCAGCTCGGCCGGGTCGAAGAGGGTGATGACGCCGTACTCGCCGTCGTAGCCGGGGACCCGGCGCACGTCGCCCCGGCGCAGCCGGCCGATGCCCTCGGCGAGCAGTTCCCCGCCGACCCGGCCGATCTCGTCGAGCGGCGTGGTGGTGAGGATCTCCAGCTCCGGGCCGAGCGCCGCGACCAGCTCGTTGAGTTTTCCTTCGACCTTCTTGGACCGGGCACCCACCTTGTTCAGCTCGCCGAGGATCTCGGCCAGCGGCACCAGGTGGGTGACGTCGCGGGCGTGCGCGGGGCGGTGCCCCGACGGCCGGTCGGCCAGCTCCTCGACCCGGCTGAGTACGCCGACGGTCAGCGGCTTGCCGCACTCCGGGCAGCGGCCACCGGCGGCCCGGGTCTGCTCGGGCGACCAGTTGACCCCGCAGAGGCGGTGCCCGTCCGCGTGGTACTTGCCCTCCTCGGGGAAGAACTCGATGGTCCCGGCGAGCCCGTCACCGGTACGCAGCGCGTCCCGGATGGCGAAGTAGTCGCGGGCGGTGGCGAAGACGGTGGCCTCCCGGGCCAGCGCCGGCGGCGAGTGCGCGTCCGAGTTGGACACCAGCCGGTAGCCGTCCAGGCTGCCGACGCGCCAGTTCATCTCGGGGTCGGAGGAGAGGCCGGTCTCCACCGCGAAGATGTGCTCGGCGAGGTCGGCGTAGCAGTCGGCGATCGCGTCGAAGCCCGACTTGGAGCCCAGCGCGGAGAACCACGGGGTCCAGATGTGCGCCGGCACCAGGTAGCCGTCGGCGCTGGCCTCAAGGGTGATCTCCAGCAGGTCCCGGGAGTCCAGACCGAGGATGGGCCGGCCGTCCGAGCCGAGGTTGCCGATCCGCCCGAGCGCGGTGTTGAACCGGGCCACCGCGTCCAGGTCGGGCAGGTAGATCAGGTGGTGCACCTTGCGGGTGCGGTCGTCTCGCTTGTAGATCGTGGAGATCTCCACGCTGAGCATGAACCGGACCGGGTCCGCCTCCGCCTCGCTCGCCAGGCGGGGCGGCAGCCGGCGGGCGATGTCGCGCTCCGCCTCCGGGCTGAGCCGGTGCAGGCCGGGCTCCGCCGGGTGCAGCGTCTCGCGGAGGTGGTCGTACCAGGCGGGGTGGGTGAAGTCGCCGGTGCCGAGCACCCCGATGCCCTTGCGCCGCGCCCACCAGCCGAGGTTGGGCAGGGTGAGGTCACGGCTGCACGCGCGCGAGTACTTCGAGTGGATGTGCAGATCCGCGACGAACGGCGAAGGGCCGCCGGGGGGTGCGGGACTGAACGGAGGCACGCCGCATCCTGTCACGCCCGCGCCAATACCCACCTGTCGCCACGCACACCCGTGACCTGAGCATCCGGTGCTGGACAACACCGGCCGCCCGCGCTATGGGCTCAGCGGGAGCGCAGCTCCACCAGGGTGATCTGGGGTTCGGCGCCGACGCGGACCGGCGGGCCCCAGAATCCGGCGCCGTTGGTGACGTAGACCTTGGTGCCGTCGACCTCGCCGAGCCCGGAGACCACCGGCTGCTGGAGCTTCACGAGCAGGTTGAACGGCACCATCTGGCCGCCGTGGGTGTGCCCGGAGAGCTGGAGGTCGACGCCGAACTTCGCCGCCTCCACGGCGGCGACCGGCTGGTGGGCGAGCAGCACCACCGGCCTGCTCGGGTCGCGGTCTCCGAGGGCCGCCGCGTAGTCCGCCGGGGCCGCCAGGCCGGTGCCGGAGGCGGTGACGTCGTTGACCCCGGCCAGGTCGAGCACGCCGCCCCGGGCCTGGATCTCCGTCCGCTCGTTCTGCATGACCCGCAGGCCGAGCCGGTCCAGCTCCTGGACCCACTCCTCGACCCCCGAGTAGTACTCGTGGTTGCCGGTGACGAAGTAGCTGCCGTGCCGGGAGCGCAGGCCGCGCAGCGGCTCGGCGGCCTCGCCCAGTTCGGCGACCGAGCCGTCGACCAGGTCGCCGACGACGGCGACGATGTCGGCGTCCAGGCGGTTGATCGCGGCGACGATCCGCTCGGTGTGCGCGCGTCCCCGCAGCGGGCCGAGGTGGATGTCGGAGACGGTGGCGATCCGCAGGCCGTCCATGCTCCGGGGGAGCTTGGCGAGCGGGATCTGCACCCGGTCCAGCTGCGGCGGGCCGAGGGCGGTGCGGATGCCGTACCCGGTCAGGCCGGTGGCGGTGAGCCCGGCGAAGATCGCCGCGCCACGGGTCAGCAGCAGCCGGCGGGCCGGGTCGTGGTCGGGCTGCCCGACGGCGCCGGCGGCCGGCGGGCCGGCCGGACCGGCCGCGCCCCCCAGGATGGGCTCGGGCGCGGCGGGCTCCGCGGCGGGGACCATGGCGGGCTCCGGCGCGGCGGCCGTGGGCTCCGCGGCGGCGACCCGGCGACGCAGCACGAGCTTCGCCACCGCCATCGGCACTTCCAGCGCCACGAGCAGGACGAGCAGATAGAACATGATGGCGAGCCAGAGGTAGCCCGGCCACGCGAGCCAGTAGAGGCCCGCCTGGGTGCCGGCCATGGTCGCCGGTACGAGCAGCGCGAGCACCAGGGCGGTGACGCCGCCGATCCGCCGCCAGCGCCCGGGGACGGTGGTGTCCCTGACCAGGCGCTTCCACAGGTAGAGGTGGATCAGGCCGGTGATCAGTGCGATGGTGGCGACGAACGCCAGTGCCGCCAGCATGTGTGCGCCTCTCCCTCAGCCGCCCGCGAAGGGCGGCAGGACGTCGATCGTGGCCCCGGCCGGTAGCGGTGCCCGCCGATCATGACAGGTCACGCCGTCGACCAGGAAACTCGCCACCGCCAGGACGGCGGCGAGCCGCGCGCCGTGCCGGTCGGTCAGTTCCACGACGATTTCGTCCAGGGACCGGCCGGCGGATGCGGGCTCCTCGGACCTGCCGGCGGCGGCCCGCGCCCCCGCGAAGTAGCGGACGGTCAGCGTCGTTCCGGAGCCGGTCGCCTGCCCGGCACCACGGGCCGGGGGTGTCGATGCTGCCACGGGTCAGCCTCCGATCGCGGACATCGGCCGGGCCGGCTGGAGGAAGGCCGGGTCGTCGATGCCGTGCCCGGCCCGTTTGCCCCACATCGCGGCCCGCCAGCGCCGGGCCAGCTCGTCGTCGTCGGCCCCGGCCCGCAGGGCGCCGCGCAGGTCGGACTCCTCGGTGGCGAAGAGGCACGCGCGTACCTGCCCGTCGGCGGTGAGCCGGGTGCGGTCGCAGTCGCCGCAGAAGGGCCGGGTGACGCTGGCGATCACGCCGACCCGGGCGGGGCCGCCGTCGACCAGCCAGGTCTCGGCCGGTGCCGCGCCGCGCTTCGCCGGGTCGGGTGCCAGGTCGTACGCGCCGCGCAGGGAGGCCAGGATCCCGTCGGCGGTGACCATGCTGTCGCGGTCCCAGCCGTGCTGGGCGTCCAGCGGCATCTGCTCGATGAACCGCAGCTCGTAGCCGTGGGCGAGGGCGAAGCGGAGCAGCTCGGGGGCCTCGTCGTCGTTGACACCGCGCATCAGCACCGCGTTGATCTTGACGGGGGTGAGGCCGGCGGCGGCCGCCCCGGCCAACCCGGCCAGCACGTCCGCCAGGCGCGGGCGCCGGGTCAGCCGCGTGAACCGCCCCGGGTCCAGCGTGTCGAGCGACACGTTCACCCGGTCCAACCCGGCGGCGCGCAACGCGGGGGCGAGCCGGTCCAGCCCGATGCCGTTGGTGGTCAGCGAGATCCGGGGGCGCGGCTCCAGCGCCGCCACGGCGGCCACGATGCCGACCAGGCCGGGCCGGATCAGCGGCTCCCCACCGGTGAACCGCACCTCGGTCACGCCGAGCAGGCGCACCGCGACGCCGACCAGCCGGACGACCTCGGCGTCGCCGAGCAGTTGCGGGCCGGGCAGCCACGCCAGCCCTTCGGCCGGCATGCAGTAGGTGCAGCGCAGGTTGCACTTGTCGGTGAGGGAGACCCGCAGGTCCCGGGCGACGCGGCCGTACCGGTCGGCGAGGGCGCCGTCGGTCGGCGGGGCGGCGGTCACCCGTCGACGGTAGCTCGCCCGAGCCCGGCCAGGGCCGACCGGGCGGTGCGGGCCACCGCATCGCGGTACGCCCCGCCGAACAGCGCGGCGTGCACCAGCATCAGGTGCAGCTGGTGCAGCGGCACCCGCTCGCGCCACCCGTCGGCCAGCGGCCACTGCTCGGCGTACGCGGAGCGGATCCGGTCGAGGTGCGGTGCGCCGCCGAAGAGCGCGAGCTGCGCCAGGTCCGTCTCGCGGTGCCCGCCGTGCGCCGCCGGGTCGACCACCCAGACCCGGTCGTCCGCGCCCCAGAGGACGTTGCCCGGCCAGAGGTCCCCGTGGATCCGCGCCGGCGGCTCGTCCCCGCCGAACTCGCCGATCCGCTCGACGACCTGCTCGACCAGGCGGGCCTCGCTGCCGGTGAGCGCGCCGCCGTCGACCGCCGCCCGGAGGTACGGCGTGAGCCGCGCCCGGGCGAACCAGGCCGACCAGGGGCCGTGGTCGGGCGTGTTGTCCGCCGGCAGCGCCCCGATGAACCCGCTCCACCCGGCGCCGAAGGCCGACGCCCCGGCCCGGTGCAGCCCCGCCAACTCCCGGCCGAACCGCTCGGCCGCCTCGGGCGTCGGCTCGCCGGGGTCGACCCACTCCAGCGCGAGCAGCCCGGGCAGCGCCACGATCACCTCCGGTACGGCCACGGCGCCCGCCTCGCCGAGCCAGCGCAGACCGGCCGCCTCGGCGGCGAAGAAGCCCTCGGGCGCGGGCCTGCCGGCGCTCTCCGGCCAGCTCTTGGCGAAGACCGAGTGCCCGTCGTCCAGCGTGAGCCTCGACGCCGCGCAGATGTCGCCGCCGGCGACCGGCGTCTCCCGGATCCGCTGGTGGGTCAGGAAGGTCGGCAGGTGCTCCGGGTGCGCCCGTAGGTACGCCAGATCCATCTGCGCAAGGTAACGCCTCCCGCCGGCCGTGCGGCTGCCGCCCACACCATGTCGCGGGGCATTTCAGGTTCAACGTGTATTACTGGGTGTCCGACAACGGCGTATTCGACGCTGCGGCCCAGCGGCAGAACGTCGCATGTCATGAACTAGGTCACAGTGTTGGCCTCCGCCACAGGAGCGATACCACCGCGAGTTGCATGTGGACCTACGCCGGCGATAACGGTGGCGCCACTTACGATGGACACGATCGCGCGCACATCAATGCTCAATGCTGACGATTAGGGGACGCTCATGAACTCGACGTGGAGAACAAGGATCACCGCAGGTCTCAGCGTAATTGTCATCGCGGGTTCTGGTTGTGCAAGTCAGCCGGGCGTCGGGGACAAGGGTGCGCAGATACAGAACGAGCCAGCACCAGGTGCTATAACGAGCGTTGACCGGTATCACCCTGGGGACGAAAAATTCTACGACAGCCTGCGGCTCGACGGGGCGATGCTCGTCGCGCCTCCGGCGGACGTCCGAGCCGCTACCGGCAATGCCGATGCGGTGGTCGTCGCAACCATCACCGACGTCAAGCTTCTACGGGTCATGAGTGATCTGCAAACCGTTGGCCTCAGTCTCGGTGTCTCGGAGACGATCAACGGCAGTCTGCAGCCGGAACTGATGGGAAAGATTGTCGTGGAGTTTCCACTGGGGGAACCCCAGAGCGCTGCGAAGCAGTTGGCAGAGCTGCAGTCGAGTCTTCCACAGGGAAGCGCCGTATGGTTCCTCGAGTGGCAGGGGAACAAGAGGCCGGTCACGAAGCCCGAAGTCACCGAGAACACCGACCCTGCAGATCCGGCCCTGTACGCTCCGCTGCACATGCACGCGATGTTCGCGCAGGGAGACGCAGCAGTCGTGAAGCCGCTCGGCGAGCACGGCGAGAACGACAAGCCTCTACCCGGGGTGCAGGCGGACGGCGAGAGGTTCGACAAGCTCAGCAGTCTGATCGGACACATTCGCGCAATTGGTGGATAGTTCTTCCGCAACGTCTCGACGTGAAGCCGATAACCGGCGTTGTCCCGGGCCGCGCTCCGGGTCACCCGGTGCCGCACCTCGGGGGCGGGGTCGCCGCCGCGGAGCTTGAACCCGTTGCCGCCGCCCGCAAGTCGAAGGGCTCGGCGTTCAACCCGAGCAGCTTCTACTCGTACACCCTGCACAACGCCGCGGACATCCCGGCCCTGCTGCGTACCCACGCCGGGCCGCAGGCCAGCATCGGTGCCTGACCGGTTCGCGGTGGCGTCGGCGGTCCCGCCGGCCGGCGCCACCGCACCCCACGCGACCTCAGCCGCCGTCGGCCACGGACACGGCGGCGCGCCCGCGCCGGGCGGCCAGCAGCGCCAGCATCCCGGCGGCCTGGACCACCGTGAGCACCACCAGGGCGGTACGGAAGCCGGCCAGCCCGCCCCCGGCGGCGGTCCAGCACAGCGCGGCGACCGCCGGCGCGAGCGTCGTCGCGATCATCCGGACGGTGCCGCCGACGCCGCCGGCGGCACCCGTCGAGCCGGCGGGCGCCGCCGCCATGACCGCCGCGATGACCGGGGTGTTGAACAGGCCGAATCCGACGCCGAGCAACGCGACCTGCCAGGCGAGGTGCGCCAGCCCGGAGTCGGCGGAGAGCGTGACCGGCAGCAGCGTCGCCCCGGCCGTCAGCGCGGCGCCCGTCGCCGCCGCCGGCAGCGCGCCGACCCGGTCGGCGAGCCAGCCGGCGACGGGCGAGGTGACCGTCATGGCGCCGATCTGGACCAGCAGCAGCATCCCGGCCACCTCAGGTCCCTTGTGCAGCACGTCGGCGAGGAAGTACGGCAGGAGGAAGACCGTCAGCGCGACGTTGAAGCACACCAGGAACAGCCCGAGGGCGGTGAACCCGAAACGGCGGGCGCGGACCAGCGCGATGACCGGCCGTGAGGCGGGCAACCGCGCCCAGGTCACGCCCAGCCCCACGGCCAGCGCGCCGAGCCCTGCCGCCACCACCGGCCGGGTGACGATCTCGTCGACGGCGACGAGCACCGCGGCGACCGTGCCGCCCAGCAGCACCGCCTCGCGCAGCAGCGGCAGCCCGGGGACGGGCAGACCCCGGCCGTCGCGGGGCAGCGCCCACAGGCCCAGCCAGAGCGCGCCCGCGACGAGGGGCAGCTTCAGCAGGAACACCGCGCGCCAACCGGAGGTGCCGGCCACCAGCCCGCCCAACGAGGTGCCGGCCATTCCGCCGATGGTCATGATGGTCACCACCGCGCTGATCGCGCGGGCCCGCTGGTCCGCCCGCACGGTCGCGGCGATCACCGGCAGGTAGACCGCCAGCGTCAGACCGCCCGCGACGCCCTGGAACAGCCGTACGGCCAGCAGCACCCACAGCGCCGGTGCGCAGGCGGCGAACACGCTGGTGACCCCGACACCGGCCATGGACACGGCGAAGATCAGCCGGGCATCCGCCCGGTCGGCCCAGCGGCCCGCCGGGATGGCGATCGCGGCCATCGGCAGCGCGTACGCGAGCAGCACCCAGGTGGTGGCGGCCGGGTCGGCGCCCAGGTCGGCGCCGATCGAGGGCAGCACGACGCCGGCCATGCTCATCTCGGAGGTCGCCACGAGCATGGCGAGGGCGACCGCCACGACCGGCGCCCAGCGGGTGTGCACGACCGGGGTCGACGGCTGCGGTGCGGGTGCGGCGGTCATGGGCACCGACGGTAGGGACGCGGACCCTCGCCGGGCATCTGTCGAACGACCGTAGCGGCCACCGGCGCGGGGCCGGGCCCGGCGACCGGTCAGTTGACAGATGGCGGGGCCCCGCCGGCTGCCTAGCGTGGTCGGCACATCCACCCCGAGCACCCAGGAGAGCACCATGACCACGCAGAGACTGCGGCTCGCCGTCATCGTCGGCAGCACCCGGCAGGGCCGCTTCGGCCCGGTGGTGGCCGAGTGGTTCGTCGACCAGGCGTGCCGGCACGACGGCTTCGAGATCGACGTGGTCGACCTGACCGAGGTCGACCTGCCGCCGTCGCTCGGCGGGTTCGGCGCCCCGCGGCCGGCGGCGGTGGAGGCGCTAGCGCCACGGCTGGCCGCCGCCGACGCCTTCGTGGTGGTGACGCCGGAGTACAACCACAGCTACCCGGCCTCGGTCAAGATCGCGATCGACTGGTACCGCGACGAGTGGCGCGCCAAGCCCGTCGGTTTCGTCTCCTACGGCGGGGTCTCCGGCGGCCTACGTGCGGTGGAGCACCTGCGGCTGGTGTTCGCCGAGTTGCACGCGACGACCGTACGGGACACCGTGAGCTTCCACAGCTGCTGGGAGCGGTTCGACGAGTCGGGGACGCCGGTGGAGCCGCAGGGCTGCAACAACGCCGCCAAGACCGTGCTGGACCAGCTCGGCTGGTGGGGGTGGGCCCTGCGGGACGCCCGGGAGCGCATCCCGTACGCGGCCTGAGGTTCGCGCCGGCTGCGCCCGGGAGCGCCCTGCGGGGGCGCGGTACGTCTCGACGGGCCCGGTGGGCGCGTAGCCTTGACCCCCGTGCTGCACGGCCGAAGCGAGGAGACCGCCCGGATCGACGCCATGCTCGGGCAGGCGCGGGCCGGGCGCAGCGGTGTGCTCGTCCTGTGCGGTGAGGCCGGCATCGGCAAGTCGGCGCTGCTCGACGACGCCGCCGCCCGCGCCGACGACATGCGGGTGCTGCGCACCGACGGCACCGAGTCGGAGGCGGGCTTTCCCTTCTCCGGGCTGCACCTGCTGCTGGGCCGCCAGACCGGCCGGCTCGACGCCCTGCCCGCCCCGCAGGGCCGGGCGTTGCGGGTGGCGCTCGGTCAGGAGACCGGCGGCGACGTCGACCGCTACCTCGTCGGGCTGGCCGTGCTGACCCTGCTGGCCGAGCTGGCCGAGGAACGCCCGCTGCTCTGCCTGGTCGACGACGCGCACTGGCTCGACCCGGCCTCGGCGGAGGCGCTGATCTTCGCCGTACGGCGGCTCGACGCCGAGGCCATCGCGGTGATCGTGGCGGTCCGCACCGACGAACCGTCCCCGTTCGACCGGGCCGGTCTGCCGGAGCTGCCGATCGGGCCGCTGGCCGAGTCGGCCGCCGCCGAGGTGCTGGCGCAGCGGTCGGATCCGGTGCCCGGTCATCTCCGGCCCGACCTGCTCACCGAGGCGCAGGGCAACCCGCTCGCCCTGCTGGAGCTGCCGGTCGACGGCGAGCCACGCCGGGTGCCGTCCTCGCGTTTCCAGCGACTCCACGAGGTCTTCGCCGAACGGGTGCGGCGGCTGCCCGAGGCGACCCGGCGGCTGCTCGTCGTCGCCGCGTCCTCCGCCGACGCCTCCGTGGTGTTCCCGGCCGCGGAGCGCCTCGGCTGCACCCGTGACGACCTGGCCCCCGCCGAGCAGGCGCAGCTCGTACGGCTGGTGGAGGGCCGGCTCGTGTTGCGCCATCCGCTGTTGTTCTCGGCGCTGCGGGAGACCGCGGAGGCCGGCAGCCGGCTGGCGGCGCACGAGGCGTTGGCGGAGGTCTACGCGGCCCGGGGCGACGTCTGCTCGTACGCCTGGCACCGGTCGGCGATGGCCACCGGGCCGGACGAGGAGGCGGCGGTCGCCCTGGAGACCGCGGCCTCGACCGGGGCGGTCCGGGGAAGCGCCGCCGTCTCGGCCATGTACGAACGGGCCGCCGAACTCACCGCCGACCGGGCCCGGCGCGGGCGGCGGCTGACCGTCGCGGCGGAGGCGGCGGCCGACACCGGCCAACTGGATCGGGCCGCGACGCTGGCCGACCAGGCCGCCGACCACGTCACCCACCCCCTGCAACTGGCCGACATCGCCCTGGTCCGCGCCGCCGTGCTGGACTCGCGGGACCGGCCCAGAGAGGCCCACCGCCTGCTCTCCGACGCCGCAGTCGCGGTGGCCGACCTCGCTCCGAGCCTGGCCGGTCACCTGCTCTTCCGCGCCGGCCGGGCGGCCGCCCACGCCGGTGACTTCGGTGCGCTGGACCGCACCGCGGCCCGGGCCGAGGAGCTCGGCGTGCCCAGCGCCCACCTCGTCGCCGCGCTGTCCCGCGCGTTCGCCGCGCAGAACGCCCTCACCGACGCCTCCGTCGCACCGCTGCGGGTGCTGGTCGAGGAGACGACCGGGTGCGACAGGCACCTCGAACTGCTCGACATCGGGTGGTGGCACATCATGCTGGCCGATTTCGACAGCGCGGACGACATCGCGGCGCGGCTGGCCGCCGTGGCCCGTCAACAGGGTGCCGCCGGCCTGCTGGCCTCGGTGCTGCCGCTGCTCGCCTGCGCCCAGCTCATGCGGGGCCGGCACGACGACGCGGAGGCCAACGCGACGGAGGGGCTACGGATCGCCGCCGACACCGGGCAGCGCCGGCACGCCGTCACCCTGACCACCGTGCTCGCCTCCCTGGCCGCCATCCGGGGTGCGGAACAGCGGTGCGTCGAGCTGACGGCGGAACCCATCGCCCGGGGCGTGACGCCGGGCAACATCCACGCGGCGGGTGCGCTGAGCCTGCTCGACCTGGGCCTCGGCCGGTACGAGGCGGCCTTCGGCCGGCTCTCCGGCATGCTGGGCGCCCGGCACCGGGGCGGCGCGATGGTCAGCCTTCCCGACCTGGTGGAGGCCGCGACCCGGGTGGACCGGCCGGCGGACGGGCTCTCGGCCGCCCGGCAGTACGCCGAATGGGCCGGGCGCGTCCGGCAGCCGTGGACGCGGGCGATCGCACTGCGCTGCCAGGCGCTGCTGGACGGCAACGCCGACGACCGGTACGCCCAGGCGGTGGCGCTGCACCAGCAGGGCGGCCCGCCGTTCGAGCGGGCCCGCACGGAACTGCTGTACGGCGAGTGGCTGCGCCGGGCACGCCGGATCAGCGAGGCGCGGATCGTGCTGCACTCGGCGCTGGAGATCTTCGACCGGCTCCAGGCCCAGCCCTGGAGCGCGCGGGCGCGCGCCGAGCTGCGCGCCGCCGGGGAGAGCGTCCGGGCCGCCGACACGGGTGCCGTGCAGCGGCTGACCCCGCAGGAACACCAGGTGGTGCAGCTGGCGGCCCGGGGGCTGAGCAACCGGGAGATCGGGGCGCAGCTCTTCCTGAGCCCCCGTACGGTCGGCTACCACCTCTACAAGGCGTATCCCAAGCTGGGCGTCGGCTCCCGCAGCGAGCTGGCGTCCCTGGTGGCGGCCCGGCCCGAGCACCCCGCCCGCGCCGGGGCGTAAGCCGCCGACCTGGCCGAATACGTTCGGTGACTGTGGATAACCCGAGTGTCGTCCACAGGGGACGTCGACCGGTCCACGCGCGCCGCAGGCTGCCAGCCATGACCCCCACCGACCGCCTCCGCCTCGCCGTCCGTTCCCCCGCCGACCTCATCGCCGCCGTGCCCTACCTGCTCGGCTTCCACCCGACCCGCAGCGTCGTCGTGGTGGCGATGCGGGGCCGCCGGATCACCTTCGCCGCCCGCGCCGACCTGCCCGATCTCGCCGACCCGCGCGACCCTGCCGGCCATCTCGCGGGCGTCGTCGCCCGGCAGGACGCCGAGACCGCCACCGTGCTGGGATACGGCCCGGCACACCTGGTCACCCCGGCGGTCGACGCCGTGCGCGCCGCGCTGAGCGCCGCCGGGCTGGCCGTGCTCGACGCCCTCCGGGTCACCGACGGCCGCTACTGGTCGTACCTGTGCGTGGAGCCGGAGTGCTGCCCGCCCGACGGCAAGCCCTACGACGTCGCCGCCAGCGAGGTCAGCGCGGCGGCCGTCTTCGCCGGCCAGGTCGCCCTGCCCGACCGGGACGCCCTCGTCGCGCAGGTCGCCCCGGTGACCGGTCCGGCCCGGACGGCCGTACGCGAGGCCACCGCCCGTGCAGGGCGACGGCTGGCGGAGCTGTCGGACCGGGCGCCGACGGCCGACCCGCGCGGCGAGCGGGCGGTCCGCTCCGCCGGGGCTGCCGCCGTACGCAGCGCACAGCGCCGGTACCGGCGGGGCGGGGCGCTCACCGACAGCGAGGTGGCCTGGCTGAGCCTGCTGCTGACCCACGTGCCGGTACGCGACCACGCCTGGGAACGCACCGACGGCCGGGACGCGGACATCGCGCTCTGGACCGACGTGCTGCGCCGGGCCGAACCGGAGCTGATCGCCGTGCCGGCCGCGCTGCTGGCGTTCGCGGCGTGGCGGGCGGGGCAGGGCGCGTTGGCGGCGGTGGCCCTCGAACGCGCCCTGGCCGAGCACCCCGGCCACTCGATGGCGCTGCTCCTCGACGACCTGCTGCGCCGGGGCGTGCCGCCCTCCGAGCTGGACGGCTGGCCGGCGGTGGGAACGCCCGGAGTGCTCCGCCGCCGGCGCCGCCGACGCGGCCCTCGCTGACCCCTGTCAGAGCATCCCGAGCGCGGCGCCGATGACCGCCTGAGCGGTACGGCCGAGTTCCTGACCCTTGGCGTCGGTCCCGGTGATCGAGTACTGCATCCGGAACCGGCCGTCGCGGGTGGACGCCACGCCGGTCAGGTACCCGAACCGGGAGCCCGTCTTGATCCACAGGAGTTCGCCCCCGGGCAGCGGGAACGCGGTGAGCCCGACGCTGTACCGGGCCGGGCCGCCGGAGACGTCGGGGACCGCGGGCAGGGTGAACATCTCGGCCAGCTGGGCCGGGGGCACGACCCGGCCGGCGAAGAGCGCGGTGACGAACGTGTCCAGGTCGTCGAGGCTGGAGATGACGTTGCCGGAGGCCGGGGTGAAGGTCTGGCTCCACGTCGTCGCGTCCACCAGCTCGGTGGCTCCGTCGCGCACGACGGCCTGGTATCCGTGTGCGTGCGGACCGAGGATGCGTGGGTCGTCGCCGGGGGCGTACGTGTCCCGCAGGCCGAGCGGGCGGGCGATCCGCCGATCCAGCTCCCGCGCGTACGGGTGGCCGGTGACCTTCTCCACCAGCAGGCCGGCGACGATGTAGCCCATGTTGGTGTAGTGCTGCCTCGTCCCGGGTTCGAACTCCCGGGGGTTGCGCAGGCCGAGCCGCACAATCTGCTCCGGGGTCCACCGGTCGTACCGGTGGGCGAGCTGCCACTCGATCCCGTCCGGCATGCTCGGGCTGGGGATGCCGTTGGTGTGGTCGAGCAACTGGCGGACGGTGACGGTCGGGTAGTCGGCGGGCAGCAGCCCGGGCAGGTGCCGCTGCACCGGATCGGCCAGGTGGATGCGGCCCTCGGCGACCAGTTGCAGCACCAGCGCGGCGGTGAAGACCTTGGTGACGCTGCCGATCCGGAACCGTGCGTGCGGCGGCACGGGAGCCTGGCTGCGCAGGTCCCGGACGCCGGTGGTGCCGGTCCAGCAGCCGTCCGGGGTGCTGATCCGGACCTGGGCGCTGGTGGCGTCGGAGTTGGGCAATTCGGCGATCGCCTGCCGGAGCGGGCCGGGGTCGAGGGTGCCGGGGTGGCAGTCGGCGGTGGGGCGGGCCGGAGGAGCGGCGGTGACCGCGCCGGGGGTCACGACGGTCAGCACGGTGGCGAGCGCCGTCGCGACGAGCGCAGTTCGGCTATTCATGATCTTCATGACGTCGAGCCTGTCGTCCGTGCCGGCCGGAGGCATCGGGGAGATCCCCCTGACGTACCCGGACCGGGTGCCCCGGGAAAACCCGGTATTCGTAGCAGGAATTGCACCCAACGGGCAACGAGGCGTTTTCTACGGGGTCCTTTTCCTGCGGCTCGGTCAGCACTGATAGGAAGCGGGCGGGCGCGGCAGGATCCAGCCGTTGCTGCGCAGGAACGATTCGGAGACGTAGCTGTGCTGCTGGGTGCCGGCCTTGCGTACGTGCCCCCAGAGCGGACTCGTGACGCCCGCGACAACACCAGCGGCACCGAGAATGAGGACGAAGATTGAAGGCAGCAACCTGCGCATGACGCGTAGTCGACCATGGCCGCAAACCGTCCATCAAGTACGGTCGGCGAAACTACCGCGAGGGTTTACGGGCGAATACCGCGAGGGTTTACGGGCGCTTCGGGCAGGAGACACGTCGGTCCAGCCAGGAGAGCAGGACCTGTTCGTACTGCGGGCTGACGCCGGCCAGGCCCTCAAACCCGGGAAGGGTGGGCGCGTGGTCGCAGCCGGTCAGCCGGGCGACGGTCAGCTCCGCGGCGCGGGCAGCCCGGTGCCACACCGCCAGGCTCTCCTCGATCGGGATCCAGGCGTCGGTCTCGCCGTAGCAGAGCAGCACCGGGCAGGACAGCGCCGCGAGGACCGGCTCCGGGTCGAAGTCCAGGTCGGTCCAGGCGCCGGGCTCCGGCACCTCGCGCGGCAGGAACGCCAGCGGAAACCAGGGGCGCTCGAACGCGGCGTCCAGCTCCGCCTGCGCCACCGCCCGGGACAGCCCGCCGCGCAGGTACGCCTCCGCGACGCCACGCAGCCGGTCCAGCTCGGCGAGGTCGGCGTCGCCGTACCCGTGGCGGCGCAGCTGCTCGGCGGTGCCGTACCGCATCTGCCGCGCCGGGCTGACCCCGCTGCACCCGACGAGCGCGAGGAAGTCGACCCGGTGGCGGCTGGCGGTCAGCGCCGCCGCCCAGGCCCCCTGGCTGAACCCCCACAGCCCGACCGGGACGTCACCGACCTGCCGGCGGAGCACGTTCAGGGCCGCCGCCGCGTCGTCGGCCTGGGCGCTCAGCGGCACGTCGCGTCCGTCGATCCGGGGGCGCCGGTCGAAGCGCAGCACGGCGATTCCGGCCGGTGGGAGCAGCCGGGCAAGGTGCTCGTAGAGGAAGTACGACCGGCTGCCGGCGTGGGAGCCGTGCAACACGGCGAGGGCACCCCGAGGCGGCCCGGCCGGCAGGTGCAGGGTCGCGGGAAGCTGCTGCTCGCCGACGCTCAGCTCCATGCGGGCAGTCAACCACCGACGGGGCGCCTCCGTCTCACCCGATCGTTCCTGGCCGGGCCTCGTCCATCGCGACGGGGCCTTCCTGTTGCCCGACGGGCTGACGCTACGAGCTAGATGCCGGACGCCTCCTCTACCTGTTCGGCGGTTCCTGTGTCAGGGCTGTGCCCCACTTTTGCAGCCTTGTGGTGAGACCAGTACCCCGAACCAGCGTCACGATGCCGCCGCCGATGACCGCTACCCCGGTGCCGACGGCCGCTGCGGCGGGAAGGGCAGCCCCGATCTGGATGCCGCTGTCGACCAGGATCGCGACGCCGAGGCCGATGGCCGCCACCCCGGCGCTGGTGCCCGCTGCGCCGAGCAGGATGCGGCTGTTGACCAGGATCGCGACGCCGAGGCCGATGATCGCCACCCCGAGGCCGAGGGTCGCTGCGCCGATCAGGACGCCATCGTCGACCAGGATCGCGATGCCGAGGCCGATGGCCGCCACCCCGGCGCTGGTGCCCGCTGTGCCGAGCAGGATGCGGCTGTTGACCAGGATCGCGACGCCGAGGCCGATGCTCGCCACCCCGGCGCTGATGGTCGCTGCGCCGATCAGGACGTCGCTGTTGACCAGGATCGCGACGCCGACGCCGATGCTCGCCACCCCGAGGCCGATGAGCGCTACACCCACCATGGGCGCGACGCCGAGGCCGATGGTCGCCACCCCGAAGCCGATGATCGCTGCGCCAACCAGGATGCGGCCGTCGATCAGGATCGCGACGCCGAGGCCGACGGCCGCCACCCCGAGGCCGATGACCGCTGCGCTGAGAAGCAGGTTGAGGGCGATGTCGGTGGTGTTGGTGGTGAGGAGGGCGGTGATGGTCAGGGCGATGGCGGTCAGGGTGGCGTAGGCGGTCCAGGGCGCCGGGCTGATGGCGGCGACGATGGTGGCGGTCAGGGCGAGGGCGAGCAGGGTCCGGGTGGTGTGGCGGACCAGGGGCGCCTGTGGGGGCAGCCGGCGCAGCGAGGCGACGGCGGACAGGACCGCGCCGGCGGCGGTGACGGCGGCGACGCCCCGGTAGCCGACGTCGTTGCTCAGGACGTTGATACCCATGCCGCCGGCTGCGCCGAGGAGCACTCCGGACAGCCGGCTGCGCCAGTCCAGCTGGGCCTGTGGCGGGTGGGGTTCACCGTTGGTGATCACCCGATCAGCATGACGTGGGCGATCGAACATGACCGGAGCAGCCCGCCGTTCGGTCGCCAACCCTGTTCGATGCCCGAATTGCCGCAATCTGGGGAACGCCCTAATGCTTCGGTTGCAGCCCACCGACCGGCCCGCTTGTTGCTTCTCATCTTTCCCCGGAGTCCGCTCGGATGCTCGCCCGGCAGTCTTCCTGCGAGGCGTGGTCATCCAGTACACATTGCGTGTGGAACACCTCTACTGGAACCTCGGTACGTACGCGGGCGGCGCCATGTTCGAGGTGGAGCTGCGTGGCTCGACCGCCCGGGTCTGCCTGATGGACGGCGACGAGTACCAGGCGTACCTCGACGGCGACGAGTACGAGTTCTTCGGCGGCTTCTATGACCTGAGCCCCGTGGTCCTGGAAGTGCCGTACGACGACCACTGGTACATCGTCGTTGACAGCTATCCCCAGCGCATCAAAGTCACGGTCGGGCAGGTGTTTTGACAGGCGGCGCTGCCAGCGGCCGGAGCTGGGGTTACTGGTAGTGGTTCTGCGAAGCAGAGGTAGGCGCTTGACAGTCGAGCAGAAGGTGGTCATCCCGACCGACGAGCAGATCCGTGCGCTGCACGAGCGGTACGCGCCGACTGAGGAAGCTTTCCTGCTCGTCTACACCCATTGCCAGATCGTCTGCGCCGTGGCGGAGCAACTGCTCGACAGGAACCGCTCGGCCCTGAGCGTCGCTCTGGTACGTGCGGGAAGCCTCTTGCATGACATAGGCGTCTACCGTCTGTACGACGCGACGGGGCAGCTCGATCACGAGAACTACATCCGTCATGGAATCCTCGGCCATGCGTTACTACGCGATCTCGGTTTCCCTGAGCTGATCAGCAGATTCTGTTCCCATCACACTGGCGTAGGCCTGACTCAGGAGGACGTGCTGCGGCAGCGTCTGCCATTACCTGTGAACGACTACACGGCCGACACTGTGGAGGAGCAACTCGTGATGTACGCGGACAAGTTTCACAGTAGGACGACGCCGCCCACGCTCGTGACCACGGCGTCCTACGCCGCGACCGTTCGGCGGTTCGGTGCGGACAAGGTGGCCCGGTTTGCGGCGCTGGTGGAGAAGTTCGGTGAACCGGACCTCCTACCCATCTCCCGCCGTTTTCAGCAACCGCTGATCTGAGTGACCCCCAAACGGCTGCTAAGGCTGGTGAGGCCGGCGACGAATCCGACCCGCGGTGGTGATAGCGATTCCGCCGCGCGGCAGCCAGCTCACGATGGTCGGGCGGTGCCGGCGGTAAGAGTGAGGTGCCGGGCGCGGCCTGCCGACGAACCGAGCCCGACAGCTCTAACGTGTCGGGCGTGAACGATGCGGGCTGGTTGGCGGACACCAGGGACTCCTACGACACCGTCGCCGCCAGCTATGCGGAACTGGTTCGCGACCTCCTGGCCGACGCGCCGCACGAACGAGCGGCCCTGGCGTCGTTCGCCGAACTGGTGCTGGCCGCAGGCGGAGGCCCCGTTGCCGACATCGGCTGCGGGCCCGGACGCGTCACCGCCCATCTCCACGAGCACGGCCTCGACGCCTTCGGGATCGATCTCTCCCCCGCGATGGTCCAGATAGCCCGCCGGGACCATCCCCATCTGCGGTTCGAGGTGGGCTCGATGACCGATCTCGCGCTCGCTGACGCTTCGGTCGCCGGCGTGGTGGCCTGGTACTCGCTCATCCACGTCCCCGACGAGGAGGTCGGCCCGGTCTTCGCGCACTTCCGGCGGGTACTGCGCCCAGGGGGTCTCCTGCTGCTCGGTTTCCATGTCGGCGACGAATCCCGACTGAAGACCGAGGGCTACGGGGGTCATCCCATGAAGGTCCACGTCCACCGCCGCCGGCCCGAAAAGCTGGCGGTCTGGCTGCGGGCCGCCGGGTTCACCGTGGTGGCGGAGACGATCGTGACCTCGCCGGAGAGCAAGCTCGGCGGGATCCTGTTCGCGCGCCGGCACCCGTAGGCCCTCCCGCGATTCATCGTCGTGGATCGTCAGTCCGGTCTGATCCGAGCGGTACGGGCCAGTGGCAGACCCCGCCGGCCGGTAGGGTCGCCCGCGTGGACCTGGACGACACGGCCGCCCGGCTCGGGGTACCCGTCGAGGACATCGACCGCGTACACCGGCTCGCCGGTGACCGGCCGTCGGCTCCGCTGCCCGCCAAGGCCGACGCGCCCGCGATCCTCGCTCGGCTCGCGGTACGGCCGGACGACGCCGCCGAGATCATGGCGGGCTGGCCCGACCCGGACTCGACACTGTGGACGCCCGAGCTGCGCTGGCTGCTCGACCGCTCGATCGCCCTGATCCGCGCCGACCTCGGGGGCCACGGCTGGCTGCCGCCCGGCCCGGAGCTGCCACGCGAGCGGGGCCCCGCCTGGCGGCACCTCTACGTGTACGCGTACCTGGCCCTGTTCGACGTTGTCCGGGCGTACCACCGCGAGCACGGCATCCCCGACGCCGTCTCGTGGGCGACCCTCGCCGACCTGGGCCGCAACCTCGCGATCGACCGGCGGATGCACCGCGAGGGCTGGCCGGTCATGCAGAGCTGGCTGACGCTGCACGCACGCGGCGGCCTCTACGAGCTGGGCCGGTTGCAGCACCAGCGCGGCGGCACCGCGATCGCCCTGCACATCCCCGAGTCCGGGCCGATGACCCCGGAGGCGGTCGAGGCGTCGCTCGACGAGGCCCGCGCGTTCTTCCCCCGCCACTTTCCCGACGAACGCTACACGGCGTTCTCCTGCAGCTCGTGGCTGCTCGACCCGCAGCTACTGGAGTACCTGCCCGAGGACTCCAACATCGTCCGGTTCCAGCGCAGGTTCGAGCTGGAGCCCTACGAGGAGCCGGACGGGTTGGACGGCGACGTCGAGGTGCTGCGGTTCGTGTTCCGTACCCTGACCACGCCGCTCGACCAGTTGCCGCGCCGCACCGTGCTCCAGCGCGCGATCGTCGACCACCTGAGAGCCGGCCGCCACTGGCAGGTCCACCGAGGCCGCTTCCCGATCTAGTGCCGTGTCGGCCAGCCCATGGACTCGCGGTGGGTTTGCGTGAGCAGCAGCACGTCGACCATGCTCTGAGCAGAATGGCGCGCTTCCCGATCCGTGCTGCGGGCAGGCTGTCGAAATGAAAGCGAGCTTCAGCGGCGAGGTGGCGACGTACTACGCGAGGCACCGGCGGGGTTACCGCCCGAGGTGCTCGACGCCCTTGTCGAAGCGTTCGGCCTCGGTGCCGACGACACGGTGGTCGACCTCGGCTGCGGCACCGGCCAGTTGAGCCTCCCGCTCGCCGCCCGGGTCGGGGCCGTGGTCGGCGTGGACCCGGAGCCGGACATGCTGGCCCTGGCCCGCCAGGCCGCCCTCGACGCCGCAGCGGGCAACACCACCTGGCTGCTCGGTGCTGACAGCGACCTGTCCGCGCTGGGTCGGCTACTCGGCGAGCGGACGGTCGGCGCGCTGACCGCCGCTGTCGCTATCCACTTCATGGACCGCGACGCGCTGTTCAGGGCCGTCCGGCCGCTGCTGCGTCCCGGCGGTGGCGTCGCCGTGGTCACCAACGGAGCACCGCTGTGGTTGCAGGACGCCGAATGGTCCGGGGCACTGCGCGAATGCCTGGAACGGCTGCTCGGGCACCCCGTGACAGCCAACTGCCAAACCGACGAGGCGGGCCGCCTACTCAACCAGGAGGCCCTCGTGCGCGCCGGCTTCCGGTACACGGAGTCGTCGGTGCAGTACGACGCGCCGCTCACCGTCGATGACATGGTCGGCGGCGTCTTCTCCGCCCTGTCGGCCGACCGGCTGCCCTCCGCACAGGGCCGCGCCGCGTTCACGGCCGAGGTACGTGACGCCCTCGGCGGACGCGACGAGGTCACCGAGCGGATCCGCGTCTGGCTGCAATTCGGCACGCCCGATTGAGACGCCGCATCTCTCCGACTACAGCCCTATGTCTCCACGGCCCGCCAGCCTGGTATGCGCCCCGGACGATCAGGCCGGCTCGGTCAGCTTGGCGACGAACGCGCGCCACGCCGCCGGCGCGAAGGTGAGCATCGGGCCGGCCGGGTCCTTCGAGTCTCGTACGCCGACAACGCCGGGAAGATTGTCGGCGACCTCGACACAGTTGCCGCCGTTCGAGCTGCTGCGGGTGGTCTTGCGCCACTGCGCGCCGGTCAGGTCAGCCATGATCTTGCCTCTAGGAAGTCGATGGATTGGTTTCGCGGAAGCGCGAGTGATCTCACGGTATCCCAGACGGCCCAGAGTGGAGCAACGTCATTAGTGATGCGGCCGGTCGCCTGATCATCGAGGTAGCCGACATCCTCGCCGTCCTTCGTCGTGGCAATCACGAACGGCCCGGCCTGCCCGGGGTGGAGGCCCGCATCCAGCGGCAGGACATGCACCATGACGTTAGGCCGCTGAGCCATCTCGGCGAGGTGGTCGAGTTGAGGCAGCATGACTGCTCTCGCACCTCGCCGCAATGTGGCCTCATCGATCACGAAGACCGCCAGAGGCGGGCGGGGTCGCTCGAATACCGCTGCCTGACGTCGTAGCCGTGTCTCGACGTAGCCGTCTGCGTCGGCAATGAGAGGGCCGCTCGCGAGCACCGCACGGGCGTAGTCTTCGGTCTGAAGGAGTCCGGGAATGACGGTGGATTCATAGCAGCGCAGCCCGGCTGCCTCGCGCTCGATGTCCGTCCATGGCTGGAACCAGGCTGGTTCGCGGCGCTTCAGTGCGTCCGGCCAGAGTTCCTCTATGTCCTTGTTCAGAATCTCGGCCACCCGCGCACGATGACGGGTCTGCGGGATTCGTCCCTGGCTCACCCACCGTGCCGCCGTCTTCGGATCGACGCCGACCTGAGCTGCGAGGCTCTCCGCAGTCTCACCAGCCTTCGCCATTGCTACCTGCACCGCCCGGTTCATCCCTGCTCCTAGCCCGAACGTCCCGAATGTCTCCGGTACAGACTGCTACGTAGTGCGATCGGCTGGCAACCCTCGGCATGGTTCTTTGTAGACGACGCGAGCCGGTGGAGGCATCCCGAGGCCCGCCGGTCGCGTCGCGAGGGGGTCGCCGCAGGGCGAGCATCCGTGGTGGCCCCCTCATCCATACCCGACGGACGAGGGGGAAGACCTTGCCGGAGCGCCAGCCATCGCCGGACCCGAAGCCGAAGCCGGAGCCCGCTCCGACGACACCGCCGGCCCGCCCGGTCGTGCCGGGGCCGATCGGCCCCTTCGTCCCGCCATATCGGGCGCCGGGCCGGATCAACCTCGCTCCCGTGTCCCGCTGGGTCGCCGGCCGCAACGTGAAGCCGGTCCGGTGAACCAGCGGCAGATCAGGTCGGGCGACATCCTGTACCTGACCCGGTCCGCGAGCCCGCAGTTCGTCCGCCCGATCTTCGTGCGCGTGATCCGCGTCCTGACCGACTGGCACACGTACCACGGTTGGTGCTGGGTCGACGTCTACCAGCTGGACGCACGCGGCGACGCCGTGGACCGGCGCTCGCTCTACGTGTGGTGCGAGGGGGTGCGCTGGCGTACCGCAGCTCCGGTCCTTGCGGCGCGTGCCCGCCGGTCGGCTCCCCGCCAGGAGGTCTCGGCATGAGCCGTCGCCGCGCCCACCTGCCCACCCGCCCCACCTGGCGCTGCGCGGCCTGCGGCATCGCCTGGCCGTGTTCGCCGGCGAAGCTGCGGCTGCTCGCCGAGTACCGGACGGACCGGTCCGCCCTGCTGATCCACCTGGCGGCGCTCCAGGCCGAGGCGGGCGAACAGCTCGCCACGCTGGACCACGCCGCGACGCCGGCCGACCTGACCGTCCGCTTCACCGCCTGGGCCCGTCCACGCTGACGCCACCGTCGGCATCGGTACGGCTCGGCGCTTCCCTCAGGAGGGTCTGGCGGAGGTTACTGCGTGGGGCGAGTCGAGGCGCCGTTGCAGAATGGTCGCGTGCCCTCACCCGGTGAAAGACCCGCATGAGCGTAGGACTGCTGCTGTCGCTCGCCGGCCTGGCCCTGGTCGACAGCACGAGCATCGGCACGCTCTTCATCCCCGTCTGGCTGCTGCTCGCGCCCGGGCCGGTCAACGCCCGACGGATCCTCGTCTACCTCGGCACGATCGCCGTCTTCTACTTCGGCGTCGGGCTGCTGCTCGCCCTCGGCGGTAGCCGGCTGGCCGACGTCCTCGGCGGGGCGATGGACAACCGACCGGTGCTCTGGGCGCAGCTCGTCCTCGGGGTCGGGCTGTTCGCGCTCAGCTTCCGCTACGACAGCAAGCGGCGTCCGCGCAGCGGCGGGGTGCTGCGCTGGCGGGACCGGGCCACCGCCGGCGACTCCTCGGCGCGGTGGCTGGTGGGGCTGGCGCTGCTCGCCGCGCTCGCGGAGGTGGCGACGATGCTGCCGTACCTCGGCGCGGTCGGTCTGCTGACCACCTCGGAGCTCGGTGCGGGGCAGATGGTGGGGCTGCTGGCCGGCTACTGCCTGGTCATGGTCCTGCCGGCGGTGCTGCTGCTGGCGGCCCGGGTGGCCCTGCCGAGACTGGTCGAGCCGGTGCTGGCCCGGCTCAACGCCTGGATCATGCGGACCTCCGGCAGCATGCTCGGCTGGATCCTCGGCATCGCAGGCTTCCTGCTGGCGCGGGACGCCGCGGTCCGGTTGGGGCTGTTCGACACGTGGATCAGGTTGTGACCTGCTCGGCGGACCCGGCCGGTGAGGCGCAGCGCGACGGTGCGTCGCGCGCCTGCCCGACCGGGTCCGTGAGGAGTGGCCCGCCAGGCTCAGCGAGTGACCCGGGCCGTGTCGTCGATCTGCCCGTACTCGCAGGTGTCCTCGTTGCACAGTTCGGTGCCGCCGGTGAACAGCGCCTCGCCGGTACGGAAGATGGCGCCGTCGTGCTGCGCGAGCACCCGGGCCGGCACCGCCTGCGGCTGGCCCGTGCACGAGAGTGGGGCCCAACCGGACCCGTACGCGATCCTGTTGCCCGAGCGCTGCCTGACGTTCAGCTCGAAGGAGCCGGACATGCCGGCCGGGCACGTCACGGAGACGGTGACGTCCACGGCGACGCCCCGGGCGACCAGGGTCGCGGACGTGACGTCGGTGGTGCTCGCCGCGCTCGCCGGCGTTGCCCCCAGCAACACGAACAGTGGCAGGCCGAGCAGTACGGTGGCGGTCCTGATGCGGCGCACGATGGTTCTCCCCTGTGACGACGGTCGCTTACCGGCGTCAACCATAAGTCCGATCAACACCCTGTGTGATCAGCCGATGGCACAGCATCACGCGACGGGACGGTGACGTCGATCCGGTCGGGGCGGGCGTAGACGTTCATAGCGTTGCCGCGTAGGAAGCCGACCAACGTCAGCCCGGCCTCCTCGGCCAGCTCAACCGCCAGGGTGCTCGGCGCGGAGACCGCCGCGAGCAGTGGCAACCCCGCCATCCAGGCCTTCTGGGTCAGCTCGAAGCTCGCCCGCCCGGAAACCAGCAGGACGTGCCCGGCCAGCGGCAACCGCCGCTCGCGTACCGCCCAGCCGACCACCTTGTCGACGGCGTTGTGCCGGCCGACGTCCTCGCGCAGCACCACCAGGTCGCCGTCGGCGGTGAAGAGGCCCGCTGCGTGCAGGCCGCCCGTGCGGTCGAAGCCGCGCTGCGCCGCGCGCATCCGGTCCGGCAGCGCGGTCAGGACCGCCGCCGGCACGGTCAGCGGGTCGTCGTCCACCGCGAAGACCGATCGGGTACGCACGGCGTCGATGCTCGCCTTGCCGCACACGCCGCAGGAGCTGGTGGTGTAGAAGTTCCGGGCCGGGTCGACGGCGGGTTCGGGCACGCCGGGGGCCAGCACCACGTCCACCACGTTGTACGTGTTGGGCGTCTCCGCGCCGGCGCAGAGCTGGGCGGTACGTACGTCGTCGGCGGAGCGGATCAGCCCCTCGGTAAGCAGGAAGCCGATCGCCAGGTCGAGGTCGTCGCCGGGCGTACGCATGGTCACCGCGAGCGGCCGTCGCCGGCCGGGACCGGCCGCACCGACCCGGATCTCCAGCGGCTCCTCGACGGCCAGGCTGTCCTGCCGGCGCACCGAGGTGCGGCCGGTGGCCGCGTCGAGGTCGATGCGGAGCACGCCGCGCCGGTCAGTAGCCCGTCCCATCCCGCCATCCTCCACCCCCGGGCCGGGGCACCGCGCGGGGACGGCCGACAGCCGGGTGAGCTCTGGCCCGGCCCATCGAGCACAGCCGTGAGGGCGACACGACGACGCCCTCACGGCCGGTCCTGCGAAACGTCGTCAGGCCCTGGTCCTCACGAGGAACGAGTAGCCGATGTGCTTCGTGCCGTCCCAGTTGTACATCTTGTAGCACGGCCCTGGAGAGGTCCACGAGCTGACGTACGACGGCCGTGCGGCGTTGCACGCCTTCAGCGTCGAGTAGAGCGGGCTGGTGTAGTCCGCGTGGGCGGGCGCGGCAAGGCCGAGCACGCCACCGCCGGCCACGGCGGCTACCGCGATGAGGCTGCGGACGCGCGGGCGACGCAGAGTCTTCGCCATCGTTGTTCCCTTTCTTCGCCTCGACCCGTCGAAGGCAGAGGGTGTCACCGGTGGAGGTTCTCGTCGTCCCTGTCCACCGCCGCTCGTCGAGCCTCGTCGCTCGGTAGAGCCGGGTTACCGGACCAGACCCTATCGGGGGCCGTCCACAGTGCCGTCCCACCTCCGGGGCCGGCCGCCGCCCGACGCCACAGCCCCACCCGCGTCAGGTGCCCGTCCCGGTCGGCGCCCCGGCACTCGTGTCCCGCCGAGGCGTCCGGCGGCTACCGTGGCCGGGTGGACGCGTACGCGGCGGTGGTGCTGGCGGGCGGGGCCGCGCGCCGGATGGGGGGCGTCGACAAGCCCGCCCGTACGGTCGGCGGCCTGCCCATGCGGGAGCGCGTGCTGGCCGCCGTCGCCGACGCCGCGCCGCGCATCCTGGTCGGCCCGCCCGGACCGGCGCCTGCCGGGGTGCGGGTGATCCGGGAGGAACCGCCGGGCGGCGGCCCCGTCGCCGCCGCGGCGGCCGGGGTGGCCCTGCTCGGCCCCGGTACGCCGGTGGTCGCACTGCTGGCGGCCGACCTGCCCCTGCTCACCCGCCCGGCGGTCGGGGAACTGCTCGCTCAGCTCCACGCCGGCCACGACGGCGCCTGTTACGTCGACGGTGCCGGCCGACGGCAGCCCCTCTGCGGCGTGTGGCGGCTGGAGCCACTGCGCGCAGCCCTGGACCACCTCGCCACCGAGCGCGCCGACGGGCCGGCCGGCGGGGGCGTCGAGCGCGTCGACGGGCCGGCCGGCGGGGGCGCCGCGCCGCTCGCCGGGGCGTCGATGCGGGCGCTGCTCGCCGGCCTGCGGGTGCGCGAGGTGCCGTGGGTCGGTGCCGGCCCGCCGCCCTGGTTCGACTGCGACACTGACGAGGACGTACGCCGGGCGGAGGAGTGGGCGCGATGACGGTCATGGACGACTGGGTGACGGCGGCCTGCGCCGAACTGGACCTCGACCCCGCCCAGGTGCCGGTGCCGGCCGTGCTCGACCTGGCCAGGGACGTGGCCCACCAGGTGCTGCGGCCGGGCGCGCCCGTCACGGCGTACCTCCTCGGGCTCGCGGTCGGGCGGGGCGCGGACCCGGCGGGCGCGGCTGCCCGGCTCAGCGCGCTGGCCGCCTCCTGGCCGGTCGGGCTCGGCGCCGAACGCCCGGACGGGACGCCGGGCTGACCTCCGCTGTCCGATCACGGTCGGGCTGATTCGTCTCCCACGTTCCGTGGGTAGGGTGACCTCGACGGACGGAGGCGATCATGACGGCGGACCACCCCTCGGCGCCGGGCGACGACTCGCCCGGCAGCCTGCCGGCGCACCACGAGCCGATCCTGCTCGACGAGCCCAGCACGGCCGACCTGCGGGCCAAGGTCACCCAGGCCTGGCACGAGTTCGCGCACGCACTCGCCGGTCGGTTGGCGGCGTTGCCCACGGGCACGCACGTCGAGCTGACCCTCGACCCGACGGCATCCGGCACCGGCGACGCGGTCTACTCCGTCAGCATCGATGTCGGCGAGGGGGGCCGGCTGGCCGCCCGCGCGGTCGGCAACGCCACCCTGCCGGACGGCTACCGGCTGGACCGGGCCGCCGTGGCGGACATGATCGCGCTCGGCTGGTCGCCGCCGGGCGTGGTGGAGGGCTCCGGCGAGTCATTCGGGCTGGACAGCGGCACCGCCGAGGCCACCCGGCTGGCGGCCCTGCTGACCCGTACGCTGCGCGACGTCTACGGCGCCCCGCACCCCGCCTTCCTCGTCTACCTCATCCACGACGCCGAGGGCGACCCGCTGCCGGTGGAGCCGCTGGGCACCGCGCGCAGCGAGTTCGGCCCCGACCGCAACGTCGAGGCCGACCTCGACGAGGCGCTCGCGGCGGCCGCCGCCGCCCAGGCGCCCGAGCAGGACGTGGCCGTGCTCGCCGAGCAGGTCCGCACCGTCGTCTCGACCATGCTCAAGTCGGACTCCGAGCGGTTGCAGATCGACTCCGACGGCGACATCAACATCCGCGCCGGCTCGGCGATGGTCTTCGTCCGGGTCCGCGACAACCCGCCGCTGGTGGACGTCTTCTCCCCCGTGCTGACCGAGGTCGAGCCGACCGAGCGGCTCTACGTCAAGCTCTCCGAGCTGACCAACCGGATGCCCATCGGCCGGCTCTACTGCGCCGACGACACCGTGTGGGCGTCCATCCCCGTCTTCGGCCGCAACTTCCAGGCCACCCACCTCATGCTCGCGGTCCAGGTGATGACCGGCCTCGCGGACGAGCTGGACGACCGCCTGCACGGCGAGTTCGGTGGGAAGCGGTTCTTCGGCGAGGGCGACAAGCCGGTCAAGCGGGACCAGGGCGAACACCGCACCGGCATGTACCTCTGATCCACCCCGCACCACCGCCGACGAGATCCCGTCGCGCAAGAAGCTCAAGCGGGCCCGGACGTCCGGGCCGTGGCCTCGCCGAGCCGTGCCGGTGGTGGCGGGGTGGGGCCCGGAAACCCCGAGAACCGGGCCCCACCCGCCGAGGGAGGGATGATCAGGTCACCGGCAGCCAGTCGAGGCTCCGGGCGGTGGCCGGGTCGGTGGCCCGCAGGCCGGCGTCGGAGACGGTCCAGAGCACATCCCCGACCAGCAACGACCGGAGGACCGGGCCCGCCCGGCCGGCGTGCGAGACCGTGCCGACCTCGCCGATGTCGGTCCCGGACACCCGCAGCAGGCGTACGTCCTCGCCGACCGGCAGGGCGACCAGGCCCGTCCCCGGGTGGTGCAGGAAGGCGTGCGTGTCGTGCTCCAACGCGGAGTACGCCCTCGGCACGTGCCACTGGTCGAGCCGGGTCGGACGGGCCGGATCACGGACGTCGAACAGGGAGACCTGGAGCCCCTGCGCGCGTCCCCGTCGGTCGGCCTCCTGGCCCACCCCGAGCAGCCGGCCCTCCGGCAGCGGGTGCAGGTACGCCGAGTACCCGGTGATCTTCAGTTCGCCGGTGACCCGGGGCGCTGTCGGGTCGGTCAGGTCGACCGCGTAGAGCGGGTCGGTGAGCCGGAACGTGACCACGTACGCGGAGCCGCCGAGGAAGCGTACGGAGTAGATCCGCTCGCCGGGGCCGAGGCCGGTGACCGCGCCCGTGCGGACCAGCGAGTTGCCGTCGGGGCGCAGCACGTACACGGCGGACTCCGAGGTCGGCCGGGTGCCCCAGGCGTCGCCGGTGGTGGTGGCGACCCGCAGGTGCCCCTGCCACTCCGAGAGCGCGTACTGGTTGACGAGTGAACCGGGGACGCTGCCGGAGGCCACGTACCGGGGGCGCCCGGGCCCGCTGGTGTCGAAGCCGTGGATCTCGGTGACCGGCGGCTCCGGCGGCCAGTCGCCCACGCGGGCGGGGCGGGGTCGAGTCGAGCCCGACCGCTCTCCGGCGAGGTAGAGGCTCGTCCCGGTGCCGTAGACGGTGGTGGCGTCGGCGGCGACGCTGACCGGGTCGCCGTCGCCGAGGCGGTCGCCGGCGAGGTCGAAGCTCAACACGGTCAGCATGGACGTGCCGGACCAGGCGGGAGGACGGCTCAGCCGCTCGCAGCCGACCCGGCCGACGTGCCGCTGCGCCCCGTCGGTCCACTCGTACGCCGGCAGCCACGCCTCGACCCCGGCGCTGGCGATCACCGCCCGGTTGGCGGCGGTCCGCGTCGCGTCGGTGCCCCGTTCGGCGTACGGGAAGACCAGCCGAGGGTGCGTGCGGACCACGACCCGCGCGGTGGACCCGGTCTGCCGGGCGTCGACGAGGCTGCCGTCCATCCGGTAGGTGCCGAGCACCCGTGGCGCACCCGCGAGGTCGACCAGGATCAGGCGCGGCGCGGTGCCCGGCCGCGCCTCGCGGGTCGCCCGCTGGAGTTCCGCGCCCGTGCGGGTCAGCACCAGCGCCCGGTCGCCGTGCAAGAGCAGGCTGGCCTGCTCCCCCCACCGCAGCTCGGGCGTCGACCGCGTCAGGTCGAGGCGGCCCGTCTCCCGCCGGACGGCCGGATCCACCACCCGCAGCACGCCCCGGGTGACGGTCACGATCCGCCGTCCGTCGGTCTTGACGAGGTCCGGTTCGTCCGCGCCGGCCTCGTGCACGTTGGTCGTGGAGTGCTCCGGGGCGGGCTGGGCGGACTGGGGCATCGCCCGGGCCCCGGTCGCGTCCTTGGCGACGTCGCCGAAGGCCGCCCCGGTACGCCAGCCGTTCCCGCCGAAGCCCCACGGACCGACGGAGGCCCCGGCGGCGGCGCGCAGCCCGGCCAGCGCCTGGGCGCAGGAGTCGTAGGAGACGAGCAGGGGCGCGGCCGTCGGCTGCCGCGGGGCCGGTGGGCCGGGCGGTGCCGCCGGGAACGCGCTGCCGCCGAGCAGGGTGAGCGCGGCCAGCGTGCCGACCGCGAAGATGGGGGCTCCCCGTGTCATGGCCGGTTCGACGCACCCGCCCGCCGGGAGGTTCCGGCCCGTCTCCGGCCTTCCGCGCCGTTCGACACGCGGCCTGCCCGCGCCGCCTCTCCCGCGCCTGCCCGCGCCGGCGGGCCGGGGGTCAGCGGGGGGAGGGGCCGACGCCGGGGGACTCGACGAGCCGGGAGAGCACGATGGTGCTCCGCGTCGAGGTCACGAACGGCTCGGCCCGCAGCCGCTCCAACGCCGCCTCCAGGTGCGCGATGTCGGCGGCCCGCAGGTGTACGAGCGCGTCGGCCTCGCCCGAGACGGTGTACGCGCCGACCACCTCGGGGTGCCGGCGGGTCGCCACCCCGATCTGGGCCGGGGTGGTCCGCCCGGCGCAGAACAGCTCGACGAACGCCTCGGTGGTCCAGCCGACGGCGGCGGGGTCGACGATGGCGGTGAAGCCCCGGATCACGCCGGCGGACCGCAGCCGGTCCACCCGTCGTTTGACCGCCGGAGCGGAGAGCGACACCCGCTGGCCAATGTCGGCATACGAGGCGCGGGCATCCGCGACGAGCAACGCAATGATCCGCTGGTCAACGGCGTCTATCTGCAACGTTCCGCCTCTGGGAAGCAATGGTTGTGGCTGTTACCAAAGTTCGAGCGTACCTACCCTTGGTCATCGTGAACCAGCAGCGAGTCGCGCGAAAGCGGACATATCTCATGTGCTCGCCCGAGCACTTCGCGGTCGAGTACGCGATCAATCCGTGGATGGACGTGACCACCCCCGTCGACTCCGAGCTTGCCGTCAAGCAGTGGGACCGACTGCGGGAGACCCTGGTCGGTCTCGGCCACGAGGTGCACCTGCTGACCCCCGAGCGGGGCCTGCCCGACATGGTCTACGCCGCCAACGGCGCGTTCGTGGTCGACGGCACGGTGTACGGCGCGCAGTTCAAGCACGAGCAGCGGGCCGCCGAGGCCGCCGCGCACCGGGCGTTCTACGAGTCGCGGGACTGGCGGTTCATCGCCCCGATCGAGACCAACGAGGGCGAGGGCGACTTCGCGTACCTGCCGGAGGCGCACGGCGGGCTGATCCTCGCCGGGCACGGCTTCCGCACCGAACTGCCGGCGCACGCCGAGGCGCAGGAGGCGCTGGGGCGGCCGGTGCTGTCGCTGCGCCTGGTCGACCCGCGCTTCTACCACCTGGACGTCGCGCTCGCCTCGATCGACGACGAGAACGTCGTCTACTACCCGGGCGCCTTCTCCGCCGCCAGCCAGCGGGTGCTCACGCAGCTCTTCCCGGACGCGGTGGTCGCCGACGCCGAGGACGCCCTGGCCTTCGGCCTGAACCTGGTCAGCGACGGGCTCAACGTGGTGCTCAACAGCGAGGCGACCCGGCTGGCCGGCAAGCTGAAGGCGGCCGGCTACCACCCCGTACCGGTCGAGTTGGCCGAGCTGAAGAAGGGCGGCGGCAGCGTGAAGTGCTGCATCGCCGAACTCCGCCCCTGACCCCACCCACCCTCGCGCCCCCCGCGCCCGTCATCGCGTCGATCATGCACTTGTGGTGCCGGTTGAATACCGGAATGCGTGATTCCTCCCCCTCCACGACTGCATGATCGACGGCGCGGGGCGGGCCGGGCCGGGCCGGGGGGCGGAGTGGGGGAGGGTGGGGTCAGCCGAGGGTGGCCAGTTCGGTTACCAGGACGTTCGACAGGACCTGGCCGTCGAGCTGGACCTCGCGCAGGTACCACTTCTGTTGCGGCGTACGCGGCTGGTTGAACTGCCACAACCCGCGCGGGCTGTCGATCTGGCCGATCTTGCCGAGCGCCAGGTTGACCTGCTGCGGGGTCGGCGAACCGCCGGCGATCCGGATCGCCTGGTCGAGCACCTGCGCGGCGTCGTACGAGGCCATCGCGTACGTGGTGGGCGAGGTGCCGTGCTTCTTGCGGTACGCGGAGGCGAACCGGCGGTTGGCCGTGTTGTTCAGGTCGGACGAGTAGTTCAGCGACGTCTGGATGCCCAGCGCGTCCTCGGCCTTGACGCTGCTCAGCACCGCCCCCTCGGTGAGGAAGCCGGGGGCGTAGACCTTGCCGTCGTACCCCTCGATGCGCAGCTGCTTGATGAACTCGACCGCTGCCGGCCCGGCGAAGAAGCAGAACACCGCCGACGGGTTCCGGCTCAGCGCGCTGCGGATGTCGGCCCGGTACGCGGACTTCGACGGGTTGGTGTGGTCCTCCGTGGTGACCATTGCGTCCTTGATCCGGGGGTCGGACTCGCCGAACTCCTGCCGGAAGCCCCGCACGACGTCCTGCGCGGCGACGCTGTCCGGCACGATGATCGCCAGCCGCGCCGACGGTTCCAGCTGCTCGCGCAGGTAGCGGCCCAGCGCCCGACCCGCCTCGTCCAGCACGTACGACGTCCGCCAGATGTAGACGACGCTCTGGAGGCTGGACGGCGAGGCGTTGGAGCCGATCAGGGGCACCCGGGCCTGCTCGACGGTGTCCCGGATACCGGACATGACGTTGGCGTCGACCACGCCGGTGAGGGCGAGTACGCCCTGCTTGAGCAGCCCTTCGACGGCGGCCTTGCCGGTCTTGACGCTCTCGCCCTCGTCGGCGGTGAGCAGGGTGGTGGGGTGCCCACCCAGCAGTTCGTCGTTCAGGTCGAGGAAGAGCTGGAAGCCGTTGGTGATCTCGTCACCGATGGCCTTGAGGCCGCCGCTGGTGGGCGCCACGAGGCCGATCTTGATCGGGCTCCCCGCCCTGGCCGAGTCTCCGGCGTCGTCGGTGCCGCACCCGGCGACCAGTCCAGCCGTACCGAGAGCGGCCAGCAGTTGCAGGGCCTGCCTGCGGTTCATCTGCGACACCGAGTTTCCTTCCGGGGGAGCATGCAGGGCGGATCGCGCCCCCTCGGCGTTCTACCCGGTCAGCGACGCTGCGTCAATGCTTAGCGATCTTCTCCCAAAGATCGGAAAGCGGCCGTGATCTGCGGCCACGTCGCCGACTCCGGATCGATGAGCCCGAAATGCTCGCATTCTGGCAGCTCGACAAGGGATATATCGCCGCCTGCGGCGCGGCTGGCGGCCACGTACTCCCGGCTCATCGTGATCGGCACCTGTTGATCCAGTGCACCGTGAACGACTACTGTGCGTGTTGATGTTGGTACTGACTGGCGTGGGTCGGCCTCGGCGTAGCGCGCGGGGACGTCCGCCGGCCCGCCGCCCAGCAGCGCGGCCACCGCCCCCTCGTCGAGATCCAGCCGGTACGCCTCCGCGAGGTCCGACACCGGGGCCAGCGCCAGCACCCCACCGACGGCGGCCGGGGCGTGCGCCGCCACGTACAACGCCAGGTGTCCCCCCGCCGAGTGGCCCACCAGCAGCGGCGGTCCGGCGGCGACCCGGCCGGGCAGCGCCTCGGCCGCGAGCCGGGGCAGCTCCGTCACGCCGGTCAGCACGTCGGTCAGCGTGGTGGGCCAGCCGCCCCCCGGCTGCCCCGTCCGCCGGTACTCCACCTGGGCCACCGGATGGCCCAGCGCGGCCAGCGCGGTGGCCAACCAGTCGGTGTGCCGGCGGTCGTACTCGGCCCGCCAGAAGCCGCCGTGCACCACCACGACCAGCCGCCGTGCCGGGCCCGACCCGGCGGGGACACGCAGGTCGGCGACCTGGTCCGGATGGTCGCCGTAGGAGACGGTGGCGTCGGGTGCCGGAGCGGGCCGGCTGAGCACGTCGCGTGGGTCGGCGGGCATGGCGCGACCGTAGCGCGGATCACGCGCGGATCCGAGGTCGGGGATCGGTCCCGGGGCGCATGGGCGCTGGCGACTGGGTAAAGATGGTTCCCATGACCGAAGCGCACTCCGCTGGACAGAACGACGAGCCGGGCCAGGATGGCACCGGTCGCTCCGGAACGGTGGTGGTGGTCGGCCCGGACGGGCGGCCCGTCGGCACCGTGCAGACCGACGAGGCACACGGCGAGGACCCGACCCGACTGGTCGAGCAGCCGGCCAAGGTGATGCGGATCGGCAGCATGATCAAACAGCTGCTGGAGGAGGTCAAGGCCGCCCCGCTCGACGACGCCAGCCGGCACCGGATGCGGGAGATCCACGAGCGGTCGATCGTCGAGCTGAAGGAGGGCCTCGCCCCCGAGCTGCGCGAGGAACTGGAGCGCATCTCGCTGCCCTTCACCGAGGAGAAGGCGCCCAGCGAGGGCGAGCTGCGCATCGCGCACGCCCAGCTCGTCGGCTGGCTGGAGGGCCTGTTCCACGGCATCCAGGCGGCCCTGGTGGCGCAGCAGATGGCCGCCCGCGTGCAGTTGGAGCAGATGCGCTCGGGCCGGCAGGCGCTGCCCAGCGGCCCCGGCGGCATGCTGCCGGGCATGCCGGGCATGGGTCAGCCGCCGCAGGGCGTCGAGGGGCACAGCACCGGCCAGTACCTCTGATCCACGGGGGCGGCCAGGGGCCGACCGCTCACCCCGCCCCGAAGACCTTCTCCAGGTACGCCGCCACGCCGTCCGCCGAGTTCGCCGCCGTCACCTCGTCGGCGATCTCCAGGACGGCGCGGTGCGCGTTCGCCACGGCCACCCCTCGCCCCGCCCAGGTCAGCATCGGCACGTCGTTGGGCATGTCACCGAAGGCGAGCACGTCGCGGGCGTCGATGCCGAGCCGGGCGCAGTACCACGCCAGCCCGGCCGCCTTGGTCACGCCGGCGGCGGAGATCTCCACCAGCCCCGAGTACGACGAGTGGGTCGCCTCGGCCAGCCCCTCCAACGCCCCCGCCACCAGCGCGACGAAGGCGTCCGGATCCTGGTCGACCGCCCGGGCCAGCAGCTTGACCGCAGGTGCCGCCAGCAGCTCCTCCGGGGTCTCGACCGCCCGGATCGCCCCGTGGTCCGCGTCCCAGCGCAGCGGGTAGTGCGCCTCGTGCCGCATCTGCCGGCTGTCGACGATCTCCACCGCGAAGCTGACCTCGGGCACCTCGGCGCGCAGCCGTCGGGCCACCTCGGCGAGGAGCTGCGGGGCGAGCGGGTCGGCCCGCAGCACCTCGTCGGCGACGGGGTCGTAGACCACCGCCCCGTTGGCGCAGATGGCCGGCAGCGGCTCGGCGAGCTGCTCGTACACCATCTTCAGCCAGCGGATGGGACGGCCGGTGACCAGCACGACCGGCGTGCCCTCCGCGGACAGCCGGGCCAGCACCCCGGCGGTGTGCGGGCTCAGTGTGCGGTCGTCCCGCAGCAGGGTGCCGTCGATGTCGGTGGCTATCAGCCGTGGTGCCTCTTCCATCAGCGGGACAGTAGCCGATCGAGATACACCGCCACCCCGTCGTCGTCGTTGCGCAGGGTCACCTCGTCCGCGGCGGCGCGGACCGTCGGGTGGGCGTTGGAGACCGCGACCCGGGCCCAGCCGGCCCACTCGAACATCGGCAGGTCGTTGGGCATGTCGCCGAAGACCAGCACCTCGGCCGGGTCGACGCCCAGCCGCTGCGCCACCACGGTCAGCCCGGTGGACTTGTCCACCCCCGGCGGGCAGATCTCGACGAAGCCCAGCCCGGCCTGGGTGAGCGTGGCCACCTCCGGTGGGACGATCTGCCGGGCGACCGCGAGCAGTTCGTCGACGTGGTGATCGGCGGTCCGGACGAACGCCTTGATCACGTCGTGGGAGAGGCACTCGGCGCGGGTGCGCGCCTCGAACGCGTCCTGGTAGGGCCAGCTCGGGTGGTAGTCGCCCCAGAGCGGCGCGTCGTGCTCGTCCGACGCCTCGACCATCACGGTCAGCGGCCCGACGGCCGCCTCCAGGCTGGTCAGCAGCGTGGTCAGCACCTCGGCGGGGAGGCGCTCGTCGCGCAGCACCACCGGCCCGGCCGGGTCGCTCTGGTCGACCACCCGGCCGCCGCCGGCCATCACCAGGAAGTCCGCGGCGCGGATGTCGTTGCGGGTCAGTTCGGCCAGCCGGGGGCCGCGACCGGTCGCGCCGACCACCGGGATCCCGGCGGCCCGCACCCGGTCGAGCACCTCATGGGTGTACGCGGACACGGTCTCGTTACTGCGGACGAGCGTTCCGTCGAGATCCGTGGCGATCAGCTTGGGCAGCCCCGGGCGGGTCATCGTTCCTCCTTCGCCCGCCGCCGTCGCAGCCAGCCGTCGCGGTCCTCGGTGCCTCGACCCTAGTGACGGCGGGCAGCAAACGTACCTCGCGCGAGGAGCACCGGCCATGGCGTTCCGGCGAATGCTGTGCCAACGGACGACGGCCCACCGGTGCCCCCGTCCGGGGACCCCTGCGCAGGGCTGGTGGCCGGGTCAGTTCCGGGGTTCGGGGCGGGCGAAGGGGATGGCCGGCCCGACGGTGAGGTCGGCCGGCGCGGGCGGCACATCGTCCGCCGCGTCCCGCGACCTGCGGCCGCGCCGGCGCCAACCCACCGGTTCGGCCTCGTCCGCCCCGCGCCCGTCGTCCGCCCCGCGCCCGTCGTCCGTCCCGGGCCCGTCGTCCGCGTTCCCGGGGAGCGGGGGCGCGCCGGCCGGGGCCAGCTTCAACGCCGCCGCGAAGAGGACGCAGGCCAGGAACGCCATCACCAGACCCCGGCCGTACTCGACCCGGAACCCGTCGTCGGTGGAGTAGAAGAAGACCCGCTGGCCGGCCTCGTCCAGCGAGGCGGCGGTCGCGACCAGCAGCCCCAGCAGCGCCCCGGCCAGGGCCAGCCCGGCGAGCCGGGCGTTGGAGCGCACCGGGCGGGTGCCGCGCAGCGCGAGCACCACGGCGCAGACCAGGGCGAACAGCCCGACCAGGTAACCCACCCCGAAGCCGCCGATGTCGGACACCCCGCCCGGCACCCGCAGCGGCGTGTTGCCCTGCGGGCCGGCGTTCGGCAGGGTCATCACCTGCCACTCGCCGAGCATCGACGCGAGAGCGGCCACCGCGCCGAGCGCCGCGAGCAGCACGGGGATCCGGCGGTCCCGGCCCAGGCCGGAGAACGTACGCCCGAACCGGCCCGACCCGATCGGCTCCGTCGTGCCCCACTCCAGGACGGTCGCACCGTCGGACCGGTGTTCCTGCCGGGGAATGGGGGATTCCTGGGACATCGGCCACCCTTCCGCGTTCGCGGGCCTGCCCCGAATCATGACACAGTACGCACCCGGTGACCCGGAGCGCGAACGGTCGCCGGCCGGTCGCGGTTGGGCTAGCGTCGGACGTATGCCTATCCGTACCGCTTCCGCACAGTGGCAGGGCAACCTCACCGAGGGGTCCGGCACGATCCGCACCGGCAAGGGCGGGCTGGAGGGGAACTACTCCTTCAAGTCCCGCTTCGAGGAGGGTGAGGGCACTAACCCCGAGGAGCTCATCGGTGCCGCTCACGCCGGCTGCTTCTCGATGGCGTTCTCCAAGGCGCTCGCCGAGGCCGGCTCGCCGCCCACCTCCGTGGAGACCACCGCCAAGGTCCACCTCGACAAGACCGACGCCGGAATGACGGTGACCCGGATCGAGCTGGAGACCGTCGGCCAGGTGCCCGGCATCGACGAGGCCCAGTTCACCAAGCTCGCGGAGACGGCCAAGGAGAACTGCCCGATCTCCCGGCTGCTCGCCCCGGGCGCGCAGATCAGCCTGACCGCCCGCCTCGCCTCCTGACCGTCCCGCTCACCTCCTGGCCGTAGCACCTCGCTTCCCGGCCGTCCCGCAGCGGTCGTCGGCCGCCACGCCAGCCGTGCTCGCCGTGGCGGTCCGACCCGCGCGGCCGGTACGCGGGCCGCCCGCCGGTCTCGCTCCGCGCCGGCGGTGCGTGCCGTCAGGCAGAATGGGCGGGGTGCCGGTGGAGATGAGTCGCGAGCGCTTCGAGGAGCTGGTCGGCGACGCGCTCGACGAGGTGCCCGAGGAACTCCTCGCCCTGATGAGCAACGTCGTGGTCCTGGTGGAGGACGACCCGCCCCCCGGTGAGGACCTGCTCGGCCTCTACGAGGGGCACGCCCTCACCGAGCGCGGCTGGGACTACGCCGGCGTGCTGCCGGACCGCATCCTGATCTACCGCAACCCCATCCTGCGCATCTGTGACGACGACGAGGACGTCGTCGACGAGGTGGCGGTGACGGTGGTGCACGAGATCGCCCACCACTTCGGCATCGACGACGCCCGCCTGCACGAGTTGGGCTGGGGCTAGAGGTCCGCTCGCCCGGATACCACAGGTGTCCGCACGCCCCTCAGGTACCAGCGTTCCGGCGGCGACGGTTCACCAGTTGCACGCGCCGCCGGTCAGCCGGACACGCCGCGCAGGACCATGGCCACGGTCCGGTCGACGAAGGCGTCGTCGACCGGACGCCCCCGGAACACCGCGCGGCACCAGACGGCACCGGCGAGCGCGTCCATGATCGTCATGGGGTCGGCGTCGGCGGCCAGTTCGCCCCGGCGGGCGGCCCGCTCGAAGATGGGACGTTCGCGGGCCAGCCGGTCGGCGAAGAACCGCTGGGTGGCCGACGCCAGTTCGGCCCGGTGGGCGGAGGCGGCGAGCGCCGCGACCGCGACGTCCGAGGCCGGCGGCGTGGTGAGGAGCGCGACGATGGCGCCAACGACCGCCGTCAGGTCGCCGCGCAGGGAGCCGGTGTCCGGGGTGGCGAGGTCGAGCAGCGGCGCTTCGACCAGCGCGTCCGCCAGAAGGGCCGCCTTCGACGGCCACCACCGGTAGATCGTCGTCTTGTTCACCCCGGCACGTTCGGCCACCGCCTCGACGGTGAGCCCGTCGTAGCCCTTCTCGGCGAGGAGGGCCAGCGTGCTGTCGAAGATCTCCTGCTGTCTGCGCGGTGCCATGACGGCCACAATAGCAACGCACCGTTGCGTTGTGTTCTACTGGAGTGCAACGAACCGTTGCGTTTTCTCTGAAGGAGCGCAGATGGCCCTGCCCGTCGTCCTCGTCCATGGCATCCGCGTCAGCCGCACCATGTGGGACCCGGTGGTCGGCCGCCTCGACCGGCCCGCGCTCGCGGTCGACCTGCCGGGCCACGGCAGCCGCCGCGGCGAGACATTCGCCATGGCCGCCGCGACCGAGGCGGTCGCCGACGCTGTCGACCACGTCGGCGGGCGGGCGCTGCTCGCCGGCCTGTCGCTCGGCGGTTTCGTCGGCATCGCCGCCGCCGGCCGTTACCCCGAGCGGGTGGCCGGGCTGGTCGCGATCGGCTGCACCGCCCGGTCCACGCACCTCGCCCGGCTGTACCGCGCGGCGGCCGCGCTCGCCGCGCGCTTCCCGGCGCAGGCGAACCAGTTCAGCGCGTACGCCTTCCGTCGCGCCCTACCGCGCCCGGCGGCGGACGCCGTCCTCGCCGGCGGTCTGACCAGTGAGGTGCTGCCCGCGGTGGTCACGGCGGTCGCCGGCCACGACCAGCTCGGCGCCCTGGCCGGTTATCCCGGCCCGGTCTGGCTGGTCAACGGCGACCGGGACCCGTTCCGGGCCGACGAGCGGGCGTACCTGGCCGCCTGCCGCGACGGCCGGCTGGTCCGGCTGCCGCGCACCGGCCATGTCACGGCGCTGGCCGACCCGGTCCGGCTGGCCCGGCTGATCGAGGACGCGGCGGCGCACGCCGAGCGGCACGATCGCACCCGCTCGGCCATCTGACGTCGGTCGGTGGTCGGTGGTCGGCGGTTGCCACCGTCACCTACGGTCGGACCAGGCATCACGAACCCAGGAGGCACTTCCATGCGCAGCGAGCTGTTCTCGGCGGAGAACCTTGAGAAGGAGTCCGCGCAGCCCGGCATGCGGCTGCAGAACTCCAAGATGTTGAAGATCGGGCTCAACGGCGAGGCGATGGCCCGGGTCGGGTCGATGGTCGCCTACCAGGGGCAGGTGCAGTTCCAGGCGCTCGGCTCCGGCGGGCTCGGCAACTTCCTCAAGCAGAAGCTGACCGGCGAGGGCGTCCCGCTGATGAAGGTCACGGGCCGGGGCGACGTCTTCCTCGCCGACTTCGCCAAGGACGTGCACGTCATCGACCTGGAGCCCGGCGACGCGCTCTCCATCAACGGCTCCAGCGTGCTGGCCTTCGACACCACCCTCCAGTACGACATCCGGATGGTCAACGGGGCCGGCATGGCCTCCTCGTCGGGCCTGTTCAACTGCGTCTTCACCGGTCACGGCCGGATCGCCATCACCACCAAGGGCACCCCGGTGGTGCTCAGCGTCGACGCCCCCACCTACGTCGACCCGCAGGCGGTGGTCTGCTGGTCGGCCAACCTCCAGACCGGCTACCACCGCGCCGAGCAGTTCGGTCTCGGCACGCTGCTGGGCCGGCGCACCGGCGAGGCCTTCACGATGAGCTTCGCCGGGCAGGGCTTCGTCGTCGTCCAGCCCTCCGAGGAGCCCCCCGTCATGGGCAGCGGCAGCCAGGAGCAGCAGGGCGGCCTCCTCGGCGGCCTGCTCAGCTGACCCGTACCGCCCGCACCGCCCCCGCTGCGCGTCGACCGGTCCCGCCGGATCCGACGCCGGTCGGGGGCGGTTCTCGTCGCGGGCACGAGCGCGCCGTCGAGCGGCAGCGCCGTCAGTTGAGGTCGCCGGCGCGCAGGCGGGCCAGCCAGGCGGCGGCGTCGGCGTAGTCGGTGTCCGAGAGGCCGGGCGGTGCCGGGATCGGCCGCTCTCCCGTCCCCGGGAGGCGGTGCCGGGGGTACGAGCCCAGGAACCGCACGTCGGCGCAGACCCGGCGCAGCCCCTGCAACGCCTCACCGAGCCGTACGTCGGCCACGTGCCCGGTGCAGTCGAGGAAGAAGACGTACCGACCGAGCGCCTCGCCTGTCGGGCGGGACTCGATCCGGCTCATGTTGACCCCGCGGACGGCCAACTCCATGAGCACCGACAGCAGCGCGCCCACCCGGTCGTGCGCGATGTAGACCGCCAGGGACGTCACGTCGTCGCCGGTCGGCGGCGGGGGCGGCCCGGGGCGGGACACCAGCACGAAACGGGTCACCGCGTCCGGATGGTCGGCGATCTTGTCGGCGAGTACGTCGAGCCGGTGTCGCCCGGCCCCGATCGGCGCGCAGATCGCCGCGTCGTACTCGCCGGTGGCGGCTCCGGCGGCGGCCGCGCCGTTGGAGAGCACGTCGACGACGACGGCGTCGGGCAGGTGCGCCCGCAGCCAGCCCCGGCACTGGGTGGACGCCTGCGGGTGGGCGGCGACGCTGCGTACGCGCGGGAGCGTCGTGCCGGGCCGCGCGGCGAGCACGAAATCGACCGGCAGGACCACCTCGCGGGTGATCACCAGGGGTTCGCCCTCGGCGAGTTCGTCCAGGGTCACCCCGACCGCGCCGCCGATCGAGTTCTCCAGCGGTACCAGGGCTGCGTCCGCCTCCCCGGCCCGTACGCTCTCCAGCGCCTCCGGCACGCTGCGGGCCGGCGTGCGGCTGCCCCGCTCGGCGGCGTGGATGCTGTTCAGCGCCTGCTCGGCGAAGGTGCCCTCCGGTCCGAGGAAGACGAAGCGCGTCGGCGGTGTTCCCGGCATGGCGACAGCCTACGCACCCGGTACGCCCAGCGACCCGGCGTCGCAGACGCGCGTCCGGATCCCGGGCGGCCCGGCGGCGCGGACCTCGGCGGTGCAGACGTCGGTACCGGCGGTGACCAGCCGCGGAGCGCCCGGCCGGCCCTGCGTGATCACCTGGAGCGTCTCGTGCCCGGTCACGTCGAGCACCGTGTAGTGCCAGTCCCCGGCGCAGAGCGGCCCGGTACGCACCCGGACCCGGGCGCCGTTCGGCAACACGCCGCCCCGGCCGCGCACCAGACCCACGATCCGTGCCCCCGAGGGGCCGTCAGGGCAGGGGACCGCGACCAGGCCAGGGTCGAGGGTGGGGGTGACCGCCCCGGGGCCGGGCAGGCCGGTGGTGGGCGCAGGCGTCGGTACGGCGCTGGGCGGGGCGGGGACGGCGGTGCGGGTCGGGACGGCGGTCGGGGCGGGGTCGCGCAGTTCCGGAGGGGTACCGCAACCGGCCAGCGGCAGCGCGGCCAGCAGCGCGACGGCCGCGAGCCGGCGGGCGTACGAGGGCGGTGGACCTGCTGGTGCTGACCCGCGTGCATCCGGACGCCGGGAGGGCGGGGCCGGGCACGACGCGTCGACGGCCGGTCGGGGTGACCCCGGCTGCCGGTCGGTGCGGGCGCGCGGCCGACCCGCTCCGGGGCCGGCGGCGGAGCCGGGCGGTCGGGCGGGAGTGTCGCGGGGCGAGGGGGTGGGCGGCACGGCCGATCCTCGGGACATCGGGAAGCGTCACTGCGGCCGGGAGGCCGAGCCCATCCTAGGAGGAACCGGGCGTCCGGTGAAGATCAGCCGAGGACGCGATGGCCGGCGCGCTCCAGGGCGGCCGTCGCCTCGCCGAGCCGTACGGCGGGAACCAACAGGTAGTCGGTGTCGTAGGTGGAGAAGGCGACCACGCTGACCCGGGCCGCGGCGAGCGGGTCGACCAGCGCGGCGAGGGTGCCGCTGACCGCCAGGTCGAGCGGCCCGGCGACCCGCAGGCAGCGCCAGGCGGTCTCGGTGACGGCCTGCTCGGGCGCCCGCTCGGCGGGGCAGATCAGCGAGATCCCGTCGGCCGTCCAGCTCACCGTGACCACGTCGCCGTCGCCCAGCCCGCCCGACAACTCGGGCGGCAGGGCGGAGCCGGCGGCCAGGCGGCACACGGCGTACTGCCCCGGCAGCAGAGCGATATCGAGCATGAGGGCACCTTACGGCCTCGGAACGGGCCCGCCCCAGATTCGCCGCATGCGGCGAACGCCACATCCCGCCGCTGGTCAGACCGGGGAGAAGAACGTGAGCGAACCGGTGACCGTCCCGCCGGTGAACACCGGGGTGGAGATCGCGTCGACGGTCGAGTCCGGCGCGTCGGCCGACGCCCCCTGGACCCGGAGCAGCCCGCGGGCCAGCCGCCCGGACGAGATGGCCAGCAGCGGCGGGATCTTGTCGATCTCGGGCTCGGTCAGCTCGCAGCGGTTGGCGGTGAAGTCGAGCAGCCGTAGCCCGCCGTCGAGCAGTGGCAGCCCGGTCACGTCTTCGGGCTCGCCCAGGCAGAGCAGCTCGCAACCGGTGGCGGAGACGGCGACGACCCTCGTCCCGGCGTCGATGAGCAGGCACGGCTCGTCGGCGTGGGAGACGGTCGACGACCACCGACCGAGGTTGTCGAACTGCTGCTCTGTCGATGTCCCCGCCGCAGGCGCGAACACGTCAGAGAGCGAGAGTTCGACGTGGGCCACCGCGCCTCCTATGTACACCGACCGTCCGTCCACGCTAGCCGGTCGTCGCGGGTGATGCCGACCGCGTGGGGTCGCCGGGCCGCCAGCGGGTGAGGGAGTGCCCTGACCAGGCGGCCGGCGACGGCGCGACCGACGGGTGCCGACCGGCGCCCCGGGTGCGTGGCGTCGCCGGTGACGTTACCGTCGGTTGGCCGGCTTGTCAGCGGCCGTTCGGCCGCCCTCGTACCACCGGTAGTCCGCGGCCGGACGGTAGGCGCCGTTCATCCAGGTGTCCGGGTGCTGCGCGACCCGGGAGAGCTTCTCGGCCGTGGCCGGGCTGATCCGGCTCCCCCCGGCGACGAGCAGGCGGTCCAGCTCGCGGTGGGTGGCCATGAGGCAGTCCTTCGGCAGGCCGTAGACGCTGATGACACCCGAGCCGACGAAGGTCAGCACCGGCGACACCGGGATCGGCAGCCCCACCGCGTCGGAGAGGGCCTTGCTGGCGCGCTTGGCGTCGCGGCGGGCCTCGGCCACGTAGGGCGGCCGCTTGCCGTTGATCTGGACCACGTCTCCGGCCACCAGCACCCGGGCACGGCCGTGGTCGGCGATGGTGACCGCGAAGAGCCCGCTGGGACCGATGGCGAGGAAACCGGCGCGGTCGTCGCGCTCGTGGTCGAGCAGGAGGTCTGAGGCGTCCGTGCGGGGCCACTCGATGACGTGCCACGCGGGCCCGAGATGGTCGAGCCGGCCGAGCGCCCGGGCTCCGGCCGCTTCCAGCCGGCGTGCGCCCCGCTCCGCCCGACGGCGGCGGGCCCACTCCAACGGGGACGGACGGACGGGTGCGAGCGCTCCCGGCGGCTCCACGCGGGGGTGTGGCACCGCCACGGGCGGCAGTGCCCTGGCGGACGGTACGGCTCGACGAGCGGGAAAGACAGTCATCGCGACCTCCGGCAAAAGGTCCCTCGAAGTTATGTCCTCACTACCCTACGTTGCCAGTCCCCCGTGTCGGCAAGTTGGAACGCCGGAGTGAGTGCGGATGAATGCCATATTCATCCACCCCTGTTTTATCGGATGCCGCCAAACCCTGCCCTACGCTGCGAGGGTGACCCACTACGTGGACAGCGAAGTCGGTCGGCTCGGGACGGTCCTGCTGCACCGTCCCGGCCCTGAGCTCGCCCGGCTCACCCCCCGGAACAACGACTCACTTCTCTTCGACGCCATCCCATGGGTTGGACGGGCCCAGGAGGAGCACGACGCCTTCGCCGCCGCCCTGCGCGAGCGCGGGGTCGAGGTGCTGTATCTCGCCACCCTCCTCGCCGAGACGCTCGCCGTCGCCGACGCGCGGGCCGAACTCACCGAGGGGGTGCTCCGCTCGCCCCGGCTCGGCGACTCGTTGCGCGCCCGGGTCGCCGACCACCTCGCGTACCTCGATCCCGTCGCGCTCGCCGACGTGCTCATCGCCGGGCTGGCCCACGAGGAGCTGCGGGTCAGCCGGGAGCGGCCGGGTGGCCTCGTCTACACCCTGATGGACCGGCACGACTTCGTCATCGACCCGCTGCCCAACCTGCTGTTCACCCGGGACTCCTCGTTCTGGGTCGGCGACCGGGTCGGGGTCACCAGCCTGGCGATGCCGGCGCGGCGGCGGGAGACCACGCTGACCGACGCCATCTATCGGCACCACCCGCGCTTCGCGGGCACCGAGTTCGTCTACCAGCCGGGCCTGGAGCACCTGGAGGGCGGCGACGTGCTGCTCCTCGCGCCCGGGGTGCTGGCCGTCGGCGTGGGCGAGCGGACCACCCCCGCCGGCGCGGAACGCCTCGCCCGGCAGGTCTTCGCCGCCGGGCTCGCGCACACCATCCTCGCCGTCCCGATCGCCCAGGAACGGGCGACCATGCACCTGGACACCGTCTGCACGATGGTGGACGTCGACGCCGTGCTGATGTACCCGAACATCGCCCACACCCTGTCGGCGTACACGGTCATCGCCGGGGTGGACGGCGAGGACCCGCGGGTGGACGGCCCGGCGCCGTTCCTGCGGGCCGCCGCCGACGCCATGGACCTGCCGCAGCTCCGGGTCATCGACACCGGCCTGGACCCGGTCACCGCCGAACGCGAGCAGTGGGACGACGGCAACAACACCCTGGCCATCGCGCCCCGGCTCTGCGTGGGCTACGAGCGCAACACGGAGACCAACGCGCAGCTCGAGCGGGCCGGCATCGAGGTGATCCCGATCGCCAGCTCCGAGCTGGGCTCCGGCCGGGGCGGCCCGCGCTGCATGTCCTGCCCGCTGGTGCGCGAGCCGCTCGGCACGCCGGCGACCGCCAGGCTCAGCGCGGGGTGAGCTGGCGGTCGCGCGGGTTCACCGCAGCGTGCGGTGGCGACCGGGCAGGCTCACCGCAGGGTGAGCTGGCGGCCGAGCAGGCCGTGGCGGGCCCGCCGGCCGGCGGCGTCCAGCGGGGTGGGCTCGGCGAGCGCCTCCGCGTACCGCTTGGCGAAGTCGGCGACCGGCTGCTCCCAGTCGGCGGCCGGGACGTCCTCCGGCAGGTCCCAGACGGGCACCAGCCGGCCGTGGGCCCGGAACATGCCCGCGAAGCGGGTGTTCTCGCCCAGGACCAGCGTGCCGGCCACACTCAGCCGGGCCAGCGCGTCCAGCGCGGCGTCCTCGTCGTCGGGCAGCACCCAGCGCACGTGCGCCTTCTCCGGCACCTGGCACCAGTACGCGGCGCGGGCGGCGGCGAGCCGGACCGTCGGGTAGATCGCGGCGTTCGCCCGCTCCAGGGACGCCTGCACGTTGGGGTCGTCGCCGGCGCCCGGGTCGAGCCAGAAGTCGAACCCGTCGTGCATGCTGACCTCCAGCGGGCCGTCGACGAGGACGTCCTGCAACCGGGGGCCGGGGCCGGGCAGCGGCGGTACGGGCACCGGGCGGCCCGGCTCGGTCCGCAGCGCGCAGAGCAGCGCCTCCGCCAGGTCCCGGGAGACGTCGCCCGACTGGAGGTGACGCTGGAGCCCGATGAGGACCCGCCCGTCCGGCTTGGTCATGGCCGGGCTGGCCATCGGCAGCACGGTGGCGAGGACGACCTCCCGGTCGCCGAACTCCTCGACCAGGGCGGGGGCCAGCCGCAAGGGCGCCGAGGCGGCCGGCACCAGTTCCCGTAGGGCGATCCACTCCGGCTCGTCGGCCAGCCCCTCGAACGGTCGGGGCACGAAGATGTCCCGTACCTTCTCCCGCTTGGGGGTGGCTTCGGCGGCCCGCTGGCTCTTTCGACGCTTGCTCACGGCGAGACAGCCTAGAGCCCCCGGGTACCCGGCGGGGGCAGGACCCGCCCTCGCGGTCGCTCAGCCGGCCACGGCCAGGTCCGACCGGGTGATTTCCACCGGGTCGAACTCGGCCCACACGCTCTGGCCCAGGCCGTCACGCTCGACGCCCCAGCGGTCGGCCAGCCCCGAGACGATGTGCAGCCCCCGCCCGTCGACGGCGTCGTGGTCGGCGATCCGCATCGTCGGGCCCGCGGCGGCGCCACCGTCGGTCACCCGGAGCTGCACCTGTTGCCCGCCGACCGAGGCGCGCAGCCGCCAGGCCACCCGGACCACCCCGCCGGGCAGGGGGTCGGCGTGCCGGACGGCGTTGCCCACCAGCTCGGCCAGGACCGCGACGAGGTCGGCCAGCAGCGGCGGGGGTACGACGTCGGTCAGCTCCTCGGCGAGTCGGCGCCGTGCCAGCCGTGCTCCAGCGGCGTGGTGGGGCACCACCACGCACCACGCCCGATCGGCAGCTCCCGTCGACACCCTTTTCCCTTCCCGCCCCCCGCGGCCCGCCGGTCACCCGCGGGGCAGCCGCACCTCTGCGACCGTACCGCCACCGGCCCTCGGTCGTAGGGATACCCATCCATTCTGCTGTTCAACGATCCGTCGGACGAGATAGAGGCCGAGCCCGGCGCCGGGATAGCGGCGGCGGTCGCCCGACTCGCCCTGCCAGAACCGGTCGAAGGCCCGCTCCGCGTGCTCCGGTCGGATGCCGACGCCCCGGTCGCCGACCTGGAAGGAGACGGTCGACCCGTCCGCCGCGGCGGTGATCTCGATGGGCGAGTCCGGCGCCGAGTACTTGCCGGCGTTCGTGCACAGCTCCGTGAGCACGGTGGCCAGGCTCAGCCGGTGGCCGAGCGCCTTGGGCAGGTCGGCGGGAACGCGCAGGACGAGCCGCTGCCGCAGCTCCGCCGGCAGGTCGCCAGCCGCCGTGCGCAGCGCGTCGCCCAGGTCGTACGGGGCGGGAGGCTCGTCGCCCGGCCCCGCCTCGGCGGCGGAGGAGAGCAGCCGGTCCACCAGTCGGGCCAGTTCGTTGGCGCGTTGCCCGATCACCCGGGCCGCCTGCCGCCGGTCGGTCTCGGTCAACGACTCCCAGTGGTCGGTGAGCGTGTCCGCGTAGCCCTTGATGACGGTCACCGGCGTACGCAGCTCGTGGCTGGTCACCGCGACGAAGAGATCCCGGTCGTGGTCGCGGCGCTGCTGGTCGGTGATGTCCCGGAAGGTGACCACCCGCAGGGTGCCGGGGCCGGGCAGCTCGCCGGAGGTGATCCGGAGCCAGCGTCCGTCGGGCAGCCGGTGGTCGCGCACCTGCCCGCAGGGGGGCAGCGGGAAGGGCAGCGGCCGGTTGATCGCCTGGTCCGTGGAACGGCCGGTGACCCGCGCGGCGGCCGGGTTCCAGAGCCGGACGTGCCCGTCCCGGTCGACCACGGCCAGGCCGTCCGCCAGCGCCGCCACCACCGGCCCGTCGCCGTGCACGGGCAGCCCGGTCTGGTCGCCGTACATGTGGGCGATGCAGGCGGCCACGTAGCCCACGACGGCGTGCTGCTCGACGTCCAGCCGGTCGTGGCCGTCGGGGTAGAGCACGTGCAGGCTGCCGACCGTCAGCCCGCCGATCTCCGCGCGGGAGACCACCATCCGCAGCAGGCCCCGCTCGGCGAGCTCACCGCAGAGCCTGCCGGTGAGTTCGTCCGTGCGGACCTGGCGTACGCGGGCGCCGGAGAGCAGGCAGACGGTGGCGGGGTCGTCGGCCGGCACGGGGTGGCCGACGGCCCACTCGGCCGCGCCGGTCGCGGCGATCACCCGGCCGCCGGTCGGCGCGAACTCGACGAACGCCACGCCCGCCGCGCCGAGCGCCGACCGGGCCACGCTGAGCAGGTGGGTGAGCACCGGGAGGCCGGAGCCACCGGAGTTGATCATTTCGATCACCGTGGTGTGGCCGGCGATGAGAGCGGAGAGGTCGGGACGCTCCGGCATGCTCCGAGTGTGCCCCGCCGGCCGGGCCCGGGACACCCCTGCCCGACCCGGTCCCGCACCGGCGCCACCCCGGTCAGCGGCCCAGCCGGGCGAGCGTCTGCGCCGGCCGGTCGGTGATGATGCCGTCCACCTCGGCAGCCAGGACGAGGTCCAGGTCGGCCGGCTCGTTGACGGTCCACACGTAGACCTGGCTGCCCGCCGCCCGCAGCGCGGGCACCAGCTGCGGCCGGGCGCGCACCAGGGCGACGCCGGGGCCGGCGATCGGGGTGCCGAACGGCAGCCGCCCCAGCGGCAGCCAGCGCGGCAGCACCTCCAGCAGCAGCACCGTGGGCAGCGCGGGGGCCAGCCCCCGGAGCCGGCGTACGGCCAGCGGGGAGAACGACATGACGGTGACCCGTACCGGATCGTCCGGTTTCGGCTCCGTCAGGCCGAACCGGCGCAGCAGCGCGACGAGCCGGCGCTCGACGTTCCGGCCGTAGCGGGAGGGGTGCTTGGTCTCCACCAGCAGCCGCACCGGCCTGCCGGCGGCCAGCACCGCCTCCAGCAGCCGCTCGAGGGTGAGCAGCCGGGTGTGCGACTCGTCGAGCACCTCGTCGCCGTCGGCCGGTACGCAGCCGGGGTGCCAGGAGCCGAAGTCCAGCGCCTCCAGCTCGGCGAGGGTACGGGCGCTGACCAGTCCCTGGCCGTTGCTGGTGCGGTCGAGCCGGCGGTCGTGTACGCACACCAGGTGCCCGTCCCGGGTCAGCCGGACGTCGCACTCCAGCCCGTCAGCGCCCTCGTCGAGGGCCCGTAGGTAGGCGGCGAGGGTGTGCTCGGGCAGGTCGTGGGAGGAACCGCGGTGCGCGAAGACGAGCGGGGCGTCCATTCCTTCCGCCCGCCCTAGAGGACCCGGCCCGGCTGCCCGTCCTCGCCGACGACTTCTCGCCCGGCGGCGGCCCACTCACCCATCCCGCCCTCGACGTTGCGCACCTGGTCCCAGCCGTTGCGCAGCAGGTAGGCGACGACCTGCGCGGAGCGCCCGCCGGAGCGGCAGATGACGGCGACGTCGCGGTCGGTCGGCACCTCGGCGATGCGGGCCGGCAGCTCCATCATCGGCAGGTGGTGCGCGCCGGGGGCGTGGCCGGCGTTCCACTCGTCGTCCTCCCGGACGTCGAGCAGGTACGCGTCGGCGACGATCTCGGTCACGGTCACGGAGGGAACCTGGGATCCGAACACGGGCCAAGCCTAGATCCTCGCCCGGTCGGCCGACGGCGGGCCGGCCCCCGGCGTCACAGTCGGGTGATCCAGCGCGGGTTGGCCCGCGCCCAGTCCGGCACCCGGGTGCCGCGTACCGCCTCGAAGAGGCCGTTCCCGCCGTTGTCGAGGACCACGTACGACACCTGGTCGATGGTCTGGGGGTGGGAGGGGACCTGGACGCCGCGCAGCGCGTCGGCCGGCAGGTCGCGCAGCGCCAGGACGAGGTCCTCCAGCGGTACGCCGTTGGTGTCCACGGTCAACGAGCCGCCCACCGCGCGGATCACCTGGTCGAGCTTGACCGGGTTGGTCCGCAGCGACGTCTCACTCGTGCGCTCCAGCACGGCCCGGAGCAGTTGCTGCTGATGGGTCTGCCGGTCGTAGTCGCCACCCGGCAGGTCGTAGCGCTGCCGGACGTAGTCCAGCGCCTCACCGCCGTCCATCTGCTGGCAGCCGGGCGGGAAGACGCGGCCGGTGTGGATCGAGCGGACCTCGGTGTCGACGCACATGCGTACGCCGCCGAGCAGGTCGATGACCTTGCGGAAACCGGAGAAGTCGATCAGGGCCGCGCCGTCGAAGCGGATGCCGGTCAACCGGGTCAGGGTGGCCGACAACAGCCGGGTGCCCGGCTGACCGCCCCCGCCGTGCTCGTACGCCGCGTTGATCTTGTCCTGGCCGCCGCCGTAGCCGTTGCCGGCGGGAATGGCGACGAGCAGGTCCCGGGGGACGGAAACCAGGTACGCCTCGCGCCCGCCCGCCGGGACGTGCACGATGAGGATGGTGTCCGAGCGCCGGTCCGCCGCGCTGCCGCTCTGCCACCGGTCCGTCCCCACGAGCAGGTAGTTCAGCGGCCCGTCCGGGTCGGTGCGGTTCCGGCGGGCGGTGGGGTCGAGCAACTGCTCCCGCACGACGCTGCGCTCGTAGCGGTCGGTGAGGGTGTGCAGTCCCACCACGGCGAGCCCGGCCAGCAGCACCAGGGCCAGCCCCAGGCCGAGCAGCAGCCGGGGCCAGCGGACGCGGCGCGGCCGGGCGGTCCGGGTGCCGGCCCCGGCCCGGCCCCGACCGTCGCCCGCCGATCTGGACGTGACGCCTCCCCGCGACCCGTACGTGAATCTGTCTCACGTCAGGCTACGAGGCGAGCCGGGTGCCCCGGGCCGCTTCGGCGACATTGCGCGGCCTGGGCCGGTATCCCGGTCCGCCGGGACACCCGGGCGGCTCGGGCCGCGGACCACGGCACCCGGCGGCTACTCGCGGTTCGAGACCACCTCGGGGTTGGCGAAGACGAACTCGGCCAGCTTGTCCTGTTTCACCGCGCGGAACATGTCCATCGTCTGCTCGCTGAGCGTCTCCCGGGTGCCGTCGCTGTGGAAGGTGCCGCCGTTCGTCTTCAGCATCACCAGGTCGTTGCCGGTCACCCCGCGCATGGTGAAGACGAAGTCGGCGACCGGCACGCCGCCGGTGTCCAGGGTGAACGCCTTACCGGCCGCGTCGATGAGCTTGTTCAGCTTGATCGGGTTGGTCAGCGTCCCGTCCTGGGTGGCCTTCTTCGCCATCGCCTTGATGAGCTGCTGCTGGTTCTGCTGCCGGTCGTAGTCGCCGTTCTTGAGGCTCTTGCGCTGCCGGGAGTAGTCCAGCGCCGCCCAGCCCTCCATCTCGCGGCAGCCCTTCTTGTGCAGCACGGGCGTCATCCGCTTGCCGGTCTTCTTCGCGTCCGCGTTCCACATCGGCTTGCCGTCCACGTACGACATGTGGATCGACTCGACCTCCTGCTTCACGCAGATGCGCACGGTGCCGAGGGCGTCGATGACGTTCTTGAAGCCGCCGAAGTTGATGATGGCCGCGCCGTCGAAGCTGATCCCGGTCATCTTCTTGATCGTCTGCGCCATCAGCTGGGCGCCGCCCTCCCAGCCGCCGCCATTGCGGGCGCCGGCCTGGAACGCCGCGTTGATCTTGTCGGTGCCGCCCGAGTAGCCGCTCTTCTTGAAGGCCGGGATGTGGGCCTCGGTGTCCCGGGGGATCGAGATCAGGTACGCCTGGTCGTGCGTCGCCGGGATGTGCAGCACGATGATGCTGTCCGCCCGTACGTCGTCGGCGGCCCACCGCTCCCGGGCGTCCACGCCGAGCAGCAGCATGTCGATCGGGCCGTCCAGGCTGGCACCGCCCTCCGCGTCGGTCTTGCCCGCGTCGCCGAGCAGGTTGCGCTGCGCGATGTTGCCGGTGGCGCTGCTGATCAGGGCCTTGCTGCCCACGATGGCCGCGCCGCTGGCCACCATCAGCACGGCGCCGAAGATCAGGGTGAGTCGGGCCCAGAGCGGGTCCTTGCGACGCGACCGCTTCTTCGCGGACCCGCCACCGACCTTGCCGCCCTTGACGGGCTGCTTCGGGATGCTCGTGGAGGCCCGGACCGGGCCACGGGAGGGCTCCAGCGCCGGAGGGCGACGGCTGGTCTGAACCGGCATGCGTGCTCCAGCTCGCGTTGTCTCAGGGGGCGGGATCACTTTACGGACGCTTTCCCGTCCTGGCGAGGTCGTCCGGCCGTCAAATACCGTTCGTTCGGCCGTCATCCAGGGAAACTGACCGAACGGTCAGATCGATACGGCCGATTGGCGGTTGGCTCACAGGAAGCGCCCGGCCGGCCCCCCGAGTCGTGACGACGCCTGTCGATCACGGGAGGGCCGGCCGGGCGGAGCTGGTCAGTTTCCGGTGTCGTCCTTCTTCTTCTGGTTGGCCTCGACCCAGGTCGTCATGGTGTCGGCCGACATGGCCTTGTACATGGCCAGGGCCTTCTCCTTGTCGGAGACCACCACCGACTCGCCGTTGATCGTCTGGCTGCCCACGTGCGGGCTGGTCACGAAGGTGAGGTTCTCGCCGCGCAGGTTGCGGAACTGGACCCCCATGTCGACCAGCGAGAAGCCCTGGTCGACGGTCACCGCGGCGGTGACCGACTTGAGGAAGTCGTTCAGCTTCTTCGGGTTGGACAGCGTGTCCGTGCTGGCCGCCTTGTCCATCAGGGCGCGGAGGAACTCCTGCTGGTGCCGCATCCGGGCGAAGTCGCCGTCCGGGAACTGCTTGCGCTGCCGGATCCAGTCCAGCGCCTCGGCGCCGTCCATGTGGTTGGTGCCCTTGGTGAACGTCCGGTACGGCTTGTGGATCGAGGTGATGGTCCGCTCCACCTTCAGGTCGACGCCGCCGAGGGCGTCGGTGACCTGCTTGAAGCCGGCGAAGTCGATCGCCATCACGTGGTCGAGCCGCACGTCGGTGAAGCACTCCACCGTCCGGACGGCCAGCGGCAGCCCACCGAAGGCGAAGGCCGCGTTGATCTTCCCCCGCTGCCCGGAGCCGCAGTCCGCGTTGGCGCTCTCCGGGATCGGCACGTAGAGGTCGCGGGGGATGGAGACCAGGTAGGCCTTCTGGTGGTCGGACGGGATGTGCATCACGATGATCGTGTCGGCCCGCCACTTGCTGGACTTGTCCACCGGGGCGTCCGGGTCCCGGGAGTCGCTGCCGACCAGCAGGATGTTCAGTGCGCCGTCCACCGCCTTGGCCGGCCGACCACCCGTGATCTCGGAGAACGGGTCGGTGCGGGCCAGGTCGTCGTCGAGGCCGCGGGCGTAGACCCAGGCGCCGATCCCGCCGAGCAGCGCGAGCACCAGCACGGCCACGCCGGCCACCAGGGCGATGCGGCCCCACCGGGGGCGTGCGCCGCGCCGGCCGGGCCCGCCCGGTCCGGTCGTGCCGCCGGGGCCGCCCGGGCCCAGAGGTCCGCCCGGGCCGCCGGCCCGTGGCTCGTCCGGGGACGGGGACCAACGGGCCTCGGCGGGCCGGGCGCGTCCGGCGTCCCGGCCGGAGCCGGGCACCGAGGCGCGCCCGGCGCTGCGGTGCAGATGCGGGAGGGGAACTCCGGCGGGCGTGGTCGCTGACATGTAACTCAGGGTACGTACGCCCGGCCACCATCGCCCTGAAGCGCCACCGGCGGCGTACGGCGGCGGGCCGCGTCCGTTAAGCCGTGTGCTTGCGGAAGTACTCGATCGTGCGCCGGAGGCCGTCCTCGGGCGTCACGGTCGGCTCGTATCCGAGCAGCTCGCGGGCGAGGGTCAGGTCCGGCCGGCGCATCTCCGGGTCGTCGGCGCTACGGGTGATGTACGTCACCTGGGAGGCGCTCCCGGCCAGCGACACGATCGTCTCGGCCAGCTCCCGCATGCTCATCTCGTGCTCGGTGCCGCAGTTGATCGGCCCCGTTTCGCGCGAGTCGAGCAGCAGCAGGATGCCGCGTACCAGGTCCGAGACGTAGCAGATCGAGCGCGTCTGGTTGCCGGTGCCGTGCACGGTGATCGGCTCGTCGCGCAGCGCCTGGGAGATGAAGGTCGGGATGGCCCGGCCGTCGTCCGGACGCATCCGCGGGCCGTACGTGTTGAAGATCCGGACGATGGCCGTGTCCAGCCCCCGGCTGCGGTGGTAGGCCATCGTGGCCGCCTCGGAGAAGCGCTTCGCCTCGTCGTAGACGCTGCGGATGCCGATCGGGTTGACGTTGCCCCAGTACGACTCGCGCTGCGGGTGCTCCTTCGGGTCCCCGTACGCCTCGGAGGTGGAGGCCATCAGGAAGCGGGCGCCGTCGGCGACCGCGCGGTCCAGCAGGTGCAGCGTGGCCACCGAGCCGACCTTGAGGATCTCCACCGGCAGCTTCTCGAAGTCGGTCGGGCTCGCCGGCGAGGCCATGTGCAGGATGGCGTCGAAGCGCTCGGCCAGCGCCGGGTGGGCCGGCAGGCCGTCGGAGATGTCGGCCTCGACCAGGGTGAAGCGCGGTTCGTCCAGCAGGTGGGCGACGTTCTCCTTCGACCCGGTGACGAAGTTGTCGAGCGCGACCACGGTGCAGCCGCGGTCGATCAGGGCGTCCACCAGGTGTGACGGTACGAAGCCGGCGCCGCCCGTGACGAGGATGCGGTGACCGGGTCCGAAACGGGCGACAGCGTTCATGCCGGTCAGCCTACCCAGTGCCGGAGCCGCCCCGGCGCAAGGAAGGGGCCCTGTCGGCGAGGGCCCCTTCCGCGCGCTGCCGGCCGTCAGTGGGCGCCGGCGCCGGTGACGGAGCGCACCTCCAGTTCGGCGTACTTCTCCTCGTCGTGCTCCTTGGAGATCACGGTGCCGATCCAGCCGCACAGGAAGCCGAACGGGATGGACAGGATGCCCGGGTTGGACAGCGGGAACCACTGCCAGTCATGGTCGGGGAACATCGAGGTGGGTGCCCCGGAGACCACCGGCGAGAAGAACACCAGCAGGACGGCGGAGAGCAGGCCACCGTAGATGGCCCACACCGCGCCCGAGGTGTTGAACCGCCGCCAGAACAGGCTGTAGAGGATCGCCGGCAGGTTGCCCGAGGCGGCCACCGCGAAGGCCAACGCCACCAGGAAGGCCACGTTCAGGTTCTGCGCGTAGATCGACAGCACGATCGAGATCGCGCCGATCACCAGGGCGGAGACCCGGGCGACCCGGACCTCCTGCCGCTCGGACGCCTTCCCGTCCTTGATCACGTTGGCGTAGAAGTCGTGCGCCAGGCTGGACGAGGAGGCCAGGGTCAGGCCGGCCACCACGGCCAGGATCGTGGCGAAGGCGACCGCCGCGATGATCGCGAGCAGGGTGGCGCCACCGAGATCGCCGCCGAGGAAGTCGATGCCGAGCGCCTCGGCGAGTTGCGGCGCGGCCGTGTTGCCGGCCTTGTCCTGCGCGGTGATCGCCTCGCCGCCGACCAGGGCCGCCGCGCCGAAGCCGAGGGCCAGGGTGAGCAGGTAGAAGGTGCCGATGATGCCGATCGCCCAGAGCACGCTCTTGCGGGCCGCCTTCGCCGTCGGCACTGTGTAGAAGCGGATCAGGATGTGCGGCAGGCCGGCCGTGCCGAGCACCAGCGCGATGCCGAGCGACAACAGGTCCACCTTGTTGTAGAAGGTCTGTGTCGCGTTGCCGGCGACCTCGACGCCGTAGCGCAGCCCCGGTTCGAGGAAGGCGCTGCCCTTGCCCGAGGAGGCGGCGGCGTCGCCGAGCAGCGACGACAGGTTGAACTTGTACTTCGCCAGCACCAGCAGCGTCATCACCAGGGCGCCGCCCATCAGCAGGAACGCCTTGACGATCTGCACGTAGGTGGTGCCCTTCATGCCGCCCACCGTGACGTACACGATCATGAGGGCGCCGACCATGATGATGGTGGCGACCTTGGCGGTGTCGGCGTCCATGCCGAGGAAGGTCGTACCCGGCTTGATGCCGAGCAGCAGGGCGACCAGCGCGCCCGCGCCGACCATCTGCGCCAGCAGGTAGAAGATCGACACCGTGATGGTGGAGACCGCCGCGGCGGTCCGCACCGGGCGCTGACGCATCCGGAAGGCCAGTACGTCGGCCATCGTGTACCGGCCGGAGTTGCGCAGCAGTTCCGCGACCAGCAGCAGCGCCACCAGCCAGGCGACCAGGAAGCCGATCGAGTAGAGGAAGCCGTCGTAGCCGTAGAGGGCGATGATGCCGGCGATGCCGAGGAACGAGGCGGCCGACATGTAGTCGCCGCCGATGGCCATGCCGTTCTGGAAACCGGAGAAGGACCGGCCGCCCGCGTAGAAGTCGGTGGCCGTCTTGGTCTGCCGGCTGGCCCAGATGGTGATGGCCAGCGTCACCGCCACGAAGATCAGGAAGAGCGTGATGGTGAGGTTGCGGGCGGTGGTGCTGCCCGCCTCAGCCGCGAGGACCGTGTTCATGGCCCACCTCCCCGATCTCGGCGCGGATCCGGTCGGCGACCGGGTCGATCTTCCGGTCGGCGAACCGGGAGTAGAGCCAGGCGATGAGGAAGGTGGAGACGAACTGGAGCAGGCCGAAGACGAGGGCGACGTTGATGTTGCTGCCGAAGAGCTTCGTGCCCATGAAGTCCCGCGCGTACGCGGACAGGATCACGTAGAGCGCGTACCACAGGAAGAACGCGACGGTCATCGGGAAGATGAAGCCGCGCAGCGTACGCCGCAACCCGGCGAACTCGTCCGATCGCTGTACGGCGACGTACCGGTCCGCCGCCGAGGCGGGCGTGGACGCGGGTGTGTCCGTGGACATTTGTGGATCACCACCTTCACGGGGCGTGGGGAGTTTCGCGCACGGTAGAAAGCGCGCTCCCCGCCGGGGAAGGGCGTGATCGACGCCGGTCGGTGGCTGCGCCGAACGGCACGGTGGCTGCGCCGAGTGACCCAGCTCACTCCGTTCACCGGTCAGCGGTGCGGCGTCGGCCCGGCCGAACGGTCGCCGTCGTCAGGTCAGCTCGCGGTAGCGGCCCCGGTAGTGCAGCAGCGGGTCCGTCTCGCCGGTCAGCTCGACCACCTCGATGGTGGCCTCCACCAGCAGGCCCCAGCCGTACTCGCGGGCGTTGTCGAGCCGGCACCCCGCCCAGCCGCCGACGTCGGCCGGCACCGGACCGTAGGGGGTGTCGGTCCACGCCCCGGTGGCGAACAGTCCGCCGGGAGACGGGAAGAGGCCCGCGAACCGGTCGGCGAGCTGCCGGTGCGCCGGGCCGAGCGGGGCCACCGCGAAGCGGCCGGCGGACTCGATCGCCGCCCACACGTCGGACTCGGGGTCGACCAGGCCGAGCAGCCGGTCCGGCTCGCCCTCCGCGACCAGCGTGGAGGAGACCGTCAGGCCCGCCGGCTCGGGCGCCGTCCAGAGCGTCACCGGCGACGCCAGCCGACCCCGCAGCCGGCGTACGGGCGAGCGCTGGTCAGCGGGCACGGCGAACGGGTCGATGTGGTGGATCTCGGCGCCCGGCTCATGATTCACGTGAAACATTGTCCGTCCTGCCCCGCCCCCGACGGGCCCGGACCGCCGCTTGAGATCTTGGACGATTTCGGCCCCTCGAAGGGCCGTTCCCTACCAGGATCCCGGAACTCGGTCGCGCCGCCGTCAGGGCTGGGCGTACGCCCGAGGGTCAGTCGTCGGGGGTCAGTGACCGGCGGGCGGCGGCCAGCACCTCCGGGTCCGCGCAGCCGGCGGCGTACCCGGCGATCCGGCGGCGGATGTCGCGGCCGAGCAGCCAGGAGCCGATCCGCTCCGCGACCGGGCGGAGGAACGCCGGCCGGCAGCGGAAGCTGTAACGCCAGGTGGCGAGCGTGTGGCCGGGCTCCGGGGCGGGCGCGAACCGCCACCCACCCGCGAACATCTCGAAGAACCACGGCCCGCGCACCATCTTCATGCCCACGTGGCTCGGCGGGGCCCAGGAGACGTACTCGCTGACCATCGCCAGGCCGTGCCGGGAGCGGGTGAAGGTCCGCACCCCCTTGCCGGGGCGGGTCGCCCCGTCGGTGAAGTGCTGCTCCCGGACGAACGGGTCCCAGCGGTAGCGCACGGGTGCCGTGGTCTGGGAGACCGCGAAGGCCAGCTCGGGCGGGACCGGCACGGTGACCACCGCTTCGACGACGGGCATCAGGCCATTCTGCCCCCAGCCGCAAAGACCCGCCGCGCCGAGGAGGAACGGCGGCGGTGCTCAGCGGCGCGGGGTCACCGTGGCGAGCAGCTCCGGCATCCGGCGGTCCAGCACGTCGCCGGCCAGGTACGCGCCGAGCAGCGCCGCCCCCAGGCCGTACGCCGCCCCGACCGGCAGAGCCAGCCAGAGCCAGGCGTCGCCGAGGAGTGCCGCGGCCACCACCATCGGCACCGCCGCCACCGCCGTGGCGAGCATCGCCAGCAGGGTCAGGAAGCCCTTCGCGATCCCGGCGCCACTGTTCAACGCGAACGGGTTGCTCGTCTCCGGCAGCGAGTACGCCCCGAGCACCGAGACGAAGCAGTTCACCGCCAGCCCTGCGCCGTACGTGGCGAGCAGGGTGCCCGCCATCAGCCCGATCCAGCCCGGCTCGCCGACGAGCACCGCGACGACCACGGAGATCACCGCCAGCATCGGCAGTACGTAGATCGAGAAGGCGGCCATCCGGGCGCGCAGCTCCTGCCCGCCGGAGACGCCCGCCACCACGTTCGCCGCGTACGCGCTGCCGTCGAAGCCGAACTGGTTGGCCAGGGTGACGGCGGCGAGCAGCCCGACGAAGAGCATCGACAGGCTGGACAGCAGCGGGGACGAGTCGGGACTGACCGTGAACCCCTCAGCGCCGTCGACGGCGAAGCCCGAGCCGCCCACATTGACCATGACCGGCACGAAGAGACCGACGACCGCGACGGTGATCAGGTTGGCCCGGCGTCGGGCGTCCCGCCACCAGTAGCGGGCCTCCCTGGCGACGAGGGCGCCGAACCGGTCCCGCCGCGCCCAGCCGGCGATCCTCGGGAAGAGCTGGGCGACCGCCCCGCCGGTCGTGCCGCGCTGGGCGCGGGCCGGCCCGGCACTCGCCGCGCCCACCATCGCCGACTCGAGCGAGCGGGACCACCAGGCCAGCAGCGCGACGATCGTCGCCGCCGTGATCAGCAGCTTCACCGGCGCGGCCCAGACGCGGCCCTCGGCCACGTCGATGCCGGCCGTCCAGGGGGCGCCGAACGGCGTCCAGCCGACCACCTCGGCCACCCCCTGGAGGCGGTCCCAGTCGGTGTCGGAGAGCGCGGCGACGCCCAGCAGTTGCAACGGCCCGATCAGCGCGGCGAGTACGGCGAGCAGCACGGCGGCCAGGTCGCGGACCCGGCGGGACCGCAGCGCGGTGGCGAAGGCGCTGGTCACCGCACGTGCCGCCGCCACGCAGAGCAGCAGCCCGGCGAGCACCCCGACGAGGGCGACGGCGGCGGCGGACCAGCCGCCCAGCGCTCCGGCGGTGACCACCAGCCCGCACAGCGCCAGCAGCACCGCGATCGTCGGGACGCTGACGAACGCGGCGGCGAACAGCCCGGTGACGAGCGTGCGGCGGGGCAGCGGCAGCAGCGCGAACCTCGCCGGGTCGAGCGTCTCGTCCACCCCGAAGAAGACCAGCGGCAGCAGCAGCCAGCCGAGCACCGCCAGGCCTCCGCCGAAGGAGGCGACCATCAGCGCGAAGCGGCTCTCGTCGGCCAGGCCGGGCGCGGCGAAGAGGAAGAAGCCGGTGCCGCCGAACCAGAGCCCGGCCACCGCGCCGCCCACGAAGAGGGCGACCCGCCAGCCCTGGCCCCGGAAGTTGTTGCCCATCACCCGCAGCTTGAGCTGCACGAAGTGGCGGGCCGAGACGCGCCGGACGGGCGGGGCGGCGACGGTCGGTCCGGTCACCGCGACAGCCACGCCAACTCCTCGCCGGTCGCCGTACGGCCGCCGACCACCTCGACGAAGACCTGCTCCAGCGAACGGCCGCCGCGTACCTCGTCGATGGGGCCGACCCGCTTGATCGTGCCCGCCGCCAGGATCGCCACGTGCGAGCAGAGTCGCTCGACGACCTCCATCACGTGGCTGGAGAAGACGACCGTGCCGCCCCCCGTCACGTACCGGTGCAGGATGTCCCGGATCAGCGCGGCCGAAACCGGGTCGACCGCCTCGAAGGGCTCGTCCAGCACCAGCAGCCGGGGCCCGTGCAGCAGCGCGCAGGCCAGGCCGATCTTCTTCTTCATGCCCGCCGAGTAGTCGACCACCAGGGTCCGGCCGGCGTCGCCGAGCGCGAGCACGTCCAGCAGCTCCGCCGCCCGCTGGTCGACCACCGCCGGGTCCATCCCCCGCAGCAGCCCGTGGTACGCGAGCAGCTCCGCGCCGCTGAGCCGGTCGAAGAGCCGTACGCCGTCGGGCATCACGCCGAGCAGCTGCTTCGCCCGGACCGGGTCGGCCCAGACGTCGTGACCGAGCACCCGGGCGCTGCCGGCGTCGGGCCGGAGCAGCCCCACCGCCATCGACAGGGTGGTGGTCTTCCCCGCGCCGTTCGGGCCGAGCAGGCCGTAGAACGAACCGGCCGGCACGTCGAGGTCGACACCGGCCACCGCGACCTTGCCGTCGAACTGTTTCGCCAGGCCACGCAGGGCGAGCGCCGGGTGCTCAGCAGTCATGCTCCGACCGTATCCGGCCTGGACCAGCGGCTGCTCCGGCCGCAGGATGATCCCCCGGGTCATCCCCGAGGCGTACCCGCCGGCGTCCGCGCGACGGCCGGCCCGCCCGAGGGGGAGGGCCCTACCGGAGGCGTCAGCAGGGTGCCCTTCCTCACAGGCGCAGCGCCTCCGGGGCGTGCAGGCGGAGCATCGTCGCCCCGACGTCGGCCGGCGCCCGGCGCCGGGTCGCCACCGAGACCGCCACCATCACGGTGAAGGCGAGCGGCACCGTCCAGGCGGCCGGCTGCGCGGTGAGCGTGGCCGGCCAACCGGACAGCGGCGGCCCCAGCACCGTGACCAGTACCGCCCCGACCGCGGCGCCGCCGCCGACCAGGATCCCGGCGGCGGCACCCAGGTCGGTCAGGCCCCGCCACCAGATGCCGAGCACCAGCAGGGGACAGAAGCTGGAGGCGGCGACCGCGAAGGCCAGCCCCACGACCTGCGACACGTCCAGCCCGGCGAGGTTGAGCGCGAGGACCGTCGGCACGGCCCCGGCGATCACCGTGGCGAGCCGGAAGCCGCGTACCGAGCCGCGCCCCAGCACGTCCGTCGAGATCACCCCGGCGACGCTGGTGAGCAGCCCCGACGAGGTGGACAGGAACGCCGCGAACGCGCCGGCCGCGACGAGCGCGGCGAGCAGCCGGCCGGTGGCGCCGTCGCCGAGCGCGGCGCCGGGCAGCAGCACCACCACCGCGTCGGTCTGCCCGGTCACCAGCAGTTGCGGGGTGTAGATCCGGCCGAGCACGCCGTAGATGGTGGGCAGCAGGTAGAACGCGCCGACCATGGCGAGCACCACCAGCGTGGTGCGGCGGGCGGCGGCGCCGTCGGGGTTGGTGTAGAACCGCACCAGCACGTGCGGCAGGCCCATGGTGCCGAGGAACGTGGCCAGGATCAGCGAGTACGTGGCGAACAAACCCCGGTCGTCGTCCCCGGCGGTGCTGGGCAGCAGCCAGTCGGCGGCTCTCGTGGCCACCCCGGAGACCTCCGGCACCGGCTCGCCGGCGGCGAAGGACAGCTCGTCGCCGGGGCGTACCTCCTGGATCCGGCCGTCGGGGAGGGTGAGGGTCGCGCGGTGCTCGACCACGACGGTGGTCGCGGTCCGGAACGTCGGCCCGTCGGGCGGGGTCACCGCCGGCCGGGCGTCGGCCTGCCACTGCAACGCCAGGAAGATCGCCGGTACGGCCAGCGCGGTCAGCTTCAGCCAGTACTGGAAGGCCTGCACGAAGGTGATCGCGCGCATGCCGCCGAGCGCGACGTTCGCGGTGACCACCACGGCCACCAGCAGGGCCCCCAACGGGTACGGCGAGCCGGTCACCGTGGCCAGCGTCAGCCCCGCCCCCTGGAGCTGCGGCACCAGGTAGAGCCAGCCGATGAAGATCACGAAGACGGTGGCCAGGACGCGCAGCCGGCGCGACCCGAGCCGCAGCTCGCAGAAGTCGGGCAGCGTGAACGCGCCGGAGCGGCGCAGCGGCGCGGCCACGAAGAGCAGCAGGGCGAGATAGCCGGCGGCGAAGCCGACGGGATACCAGAGCACGTCGACGCCGTACTTGAGGATCAGCCCGGCGACGCCGAGGAAGCTCGCCGCCGACAGGTACTCCCCGCCGATCGCGGCGGCGTTCCAGGTCGGGCTGATCGCCCGCGAGGCGACCAGGAAGTCGGAGGTGGTCCGCGCCAGCCGCAGCCCGTAGAAGCCGATGCCGACGGTGACCAGGGTGACCGCCACGATCGCCGGTACGACGAAGCCGTTGCCCACCTCAGCGCTCCGGCCGCTGGACCAGGTCGGTGAAGTCCTGCTCGTTGCGTTCGGCCAACCGCACGTACGCCCAGCCGACGGCGATCAGGAACGGGAACGACGCCACCCCGAGCAGTAGCCAGGGCAGGTTGACGCCCAGTACGGTCACCCGGCCCACGGCGGGCGCGACGGCGAAGAGCCACGGCAGCCCGCCGAGCCCGATCGCCACCACCAGGGAGAGCCGCAGGGCCAGCGCGAACTGGGCCCGGACCAGCCCCCGGACGAGCGCGTCGCCGACCCGGGTCTGCTCGGCCAGTTCGGCACGGGTGCGTTCCGTCCGGTCCTCCCGGCGGGACACCTCGGCCAGCACGATCCGCGTCCGGGGCTGGACGACCGGAGCCTGCACCGAGCCCTCCGGCTGGCTCGCGTGCTCGGACGCCCCGGACCCGCCCTGCCGGGGCACGGGGACGGGATCGTCGGCAGCAGCCACCCCGGCAGTCTCGCCCGATCGCCGCGATTGTCAAGGGCCCACGTGGGCGGCGGGCCGGCCCGCGTCCGGCCCGCCGCACCGCCCTGTGGACTCCGCGCACCGCCCTGTGGACAACTTGTGGAGAACTGCTCACCCCTGTGGATAACTCTGTGGGAACCCTGGGGTGGGCGACCGATTGCCTGCCACCCCGCCCCGGCATTTACTCCGCGTTGACGTGTTCCAGGCCGACGCGCTCCGGGCGGGCGGAGGCGGAGCCGAGCCACGTGTGCGGGTTGCCGTACCAGCACCAGCCGAGCTTCGGCGCGTTCTGGCTGATCCAGAGCGCGGGTACCCGCTTGTCGCCGCAGCGGGAGCCGACCAGCGAGAAGCACTTGTTCTTGGCCAGCGTCTCCGGGTACAGGGTGACGAAGGCGAGGCCCTCGTCGATGGTGAGCGGCAGCCGGCCCTGGCCGGTGATCACCTCCATGGCGGCGGCGGGGGCCAGGTTCAGCGTCTCCTCGCCCCGGTCGACGTCGAAGAGCAGGTACGCCGGGCCGGCCGGCACCTCCAGCTCCTTGATCGGGTCGAACTTCGGCAGGTCGTTCTCGGCGTAGTGCCGGTCGACGATCCCGGGCTTCCGCTTGCCGGCCAGCGTGGTGAGCGCGACGCGCTCCTCGACGGGCACCAGCTCACGGGTGGTCACCAGCAGGAAGGGCACCCGCGCCTCGGTCGGGGCGGGCAGGCCGGCCGAGCCGGCGATGGCCGCCGCGCGCAGCGGCGCGACCAGGTCACGGAAGGCGTCCCCGGTCAGCTCGGCGAGGGCCGGGTAGCCCAGCCCCACGAGCCGGTCGAGCTGACGGTCGAATTCGGTCGCGGCGTCGAACAAGGCGGCCTCCTTTGTCGTACGGAGTACCGTACAGCGTACGACATGGTGCACGTATTCCCGGCCTCGAAAAGAATTTGAGGGCAAGCCACCGAGGCGCTGGCCTGAACAGTGCGGCCCGGGGTCGGCTTAACCGGACATTCCCGCCTTGATGGGGCGCCGCACCGGGCCGGAAAACGCCAAGCCCAACCGCGATCAGGAGGCCATGGACCTTAAGCCGGCCCGGTGAGGTCCATGGCGTCCTGATCGTCAGGCGGTGTTCGCCGCTGCGGACGGCGGCGCTGGTGGTGTCGAGTCCGACGATGCTCGCGTCACCGCCGCAGGCGGCGGGCTTCCCGTGGCACCAAGTCGACAGGGCCCCACGACCCCAAGCTGAGCCGCTGTCGAGCTGCCCCGTCCACGGGACCAGGAGAGTCCGCGCCCTGCCTCGTGGTGATGGCGGGGAGCGGGTGACGCCTCTGGTCTCACGCATGGGGCAGCTCGACAGGGTGCCAGCTGGGAGTAGTGCCCCGCGCGGGTCGGGTCAGCGGTTCCAGTCCTGCTTCGCCGCGCGGACCAGCTTGTCCTTCAGCTCGCGGGTGTGCCGGCGGCTGACCGGCAGCTCCGCCGAGTCGACCAGCACGACGTAGCCGGAGTTGACCAGCCGCAGCTCGGCGATCAGCTTGAGCTGCACCAGGTAGGAGCGGTGGATCCGGACGAACCCGGCGTCCGCCCAGCGTTCCGCGAGGGTCGCCAGGGACACCCGGACGAGGTGCGACCCGTCGGCCGTGTGCAGGCGGGCGTAGTCGCCCTGCGCCTCCACCCAGCGCACCGCCGAGCGGGGCAGCATCCGGGTGGTGCCCGCCAGCTCGATGGGGATGGTCGGGTCCTCCTCCGCGCGGGCCAGCGCCGCCGGGTGCGACGGCACCACCCGTGCGCCGATCACCCGGCGCAGGGACTCGGCGAGCCGTTCGGCGCGTACGGGCTTGCGGACGTAGTCGGTGGCGCCCAGGTCGAACGCGTCCACCGCCCCGTCGTCGTACGCGGTCACGAAGACGATCGCCGGCGGCCGGGCGAAGCGGCGCAGCACCCGGGCCAGTTCCATGCCGTCCAGCCCGGGCATCCGGATGTCGAGGAAGACCACGTCCACGTCGCCGTCGCGGAGCAGCCGCAGCGCCTCCGTCGCGTCGCCCGCCGTGTGCAGCCGGGCCACCCGGGGGTCGGCCCGCAGGTGGTACGCCAACTCGTCCAGCGCCGGCGGCTCGTCGTCGACCGCCAGCACCCGCAGGAACCCGGCCGCGCTCACGAACCCGCTCGTACGCCGGGGTGGAACTTCGGCACCCGCATGCTCACCTTCGTACCCGAGCCGAGGCCCGTCTCGACGACGAGGCCGAAGCCGTCGCCGAACACCGACCGGAGCCGCTCGTCGACGTTGGAGAGCCCGACGTGCTGGCCCGGGTCATCTCCGACGCCGGCCAGCGCGGCGTCGCCCGGGTCCCCGGCGGCGCCGGCCAGCTCGGCGATGCCGGCGGTCAGCGTGCTCGGATCCATCCCCACTCCGTCGTCCTCCACGGTGATGTGGCACTCGGTGCCCGCGTCGCGGGCCTCGATGCTCACCATGCCCGTGCCCGGCTTGCGGGACAACCCGTGCCGGACGGCGTTCTCGACCAGCGGTTGCAGGCAGAGGAACGGCAGGGTCACGGGCAGCACCTCGGGGGCGATCTGGAGGCGCACCTGGAGCCGGTCGCCGAACCGGGCCCGCTCGATGATCAGGTAGCGGTCGATCGAGCGCAGCTCCTCGGCCAGCGTGGTGAACTCGCCGTGCGCCCGGAACGAGTACCGGGTGAACTCGGCGAACTCCAGGATCAGCTCGCGGGCCCGGTCCGGGTCGGTGCGCACGAACGAGCCGATCGCGGTCAGCGCGTTGTAGATGAAGTGCGGACTGATCTGGGCGCGCAGCGCGCGTACCTCGGCGCGGGCCAGCCGCTCCCGCGAGGAGTCCAGCTCGGCCAGGGCGAGCTGGTTGCCGGCCCAGTGCGCCGTCTCCAGGGTGGCCTGGACCAGGCCCGGGGCCGGCTGGCCGTCGGCGACCGCGACCAGCGCGCCGACGGTGCGCCCGTCAGGGCCGGTCAGCGGGGCGACGACCGCGCCGCGTACCGGGCAGTCCACCCGGTCGCAGTGCAGCTCCGGATCGCCGAGGACGGTCGAGCGGCCGGACGCCACCGCCCGCCCGGCCGCCGCGACCAGTTGCGCCTCGTGGTGCCCGCCCCGCCCGTCCAGGGCGAGCACGCCCTCCCGGTCCGTCAGCGCCAGCCCGGCCGCCCCCACCAGCGCCCGCAGATGGCGTACGGCCTTCGCCGCGTTCGCGGCGGTCAGGCCCGCGCGCAGCGGCTCGGCGGCCAGCCCGGCGGTGTGCAGCACCTCGTACGTGGCCCGTTGGGTGGCCGTGGCGATGCCTCGCCGCGCGCGCAGCCGGATCACCGCGAACAGGGCCGCCCCCAGCGCGGCGAGCAGCGAGACGACGCCGAAGACGCCCGAGAGGTTGCCACCCACGCTGCGATCCTGGCCCCTGCCGGCCCTCAGGCCAAGGGTCAGTACGCGCCCTTGCGGGCGAGCACCACGCCGACGGTGCGCCACAGGATGCTCAGGTCGTACGCGAGCGACCAGTTGTCGACGTAGTAGAGGTCCAGCCGGACCGCCTCGTCCCAGGACAGGTCGGAGCGGCCGGAGACCTGCCACAGCCCGGTCATGCCCGGCCGGACCAGCAGCCGGCGGCGTACGTCGCCGAGGAAGTCGCCGTCGTCGGCGGGCAGCGGGCGCGGCCCGACCAGCGACATCTCGCCCTTCAGCACGTTGATCAACTGCGGCAGCTCGTCCAGCGACGAGGCCCGCAGGAAGCGGCCCACCGGGAAGACCCGGGGATCCTGCTTCATCTTGAACAGCATGCCGTCGGTCTCGTTACGGTCGACGAGGCTGGCGAGCCGGTCCTCCGCGTCCACGTACATGGTGCGGAACTTCCAGACCCGGAAGGTGCGGCCCTCGTGGCCAACCCGTGGCTGGCGGAAGAAGACCGGGCCGGGGTCGGAGAGTCGGATCGCGACCGCGATGGCCAGGAAGACAGGGGCCAGCAGCAGCAGGCCGACCCCGGCGGCCACCCGGTCCATCAGGTTCTTGGCCAGCAGCGCCGGCCCGGAGAGGGTCGGCTCCTCGACGTGCAGCAGCGGCAGGCCCTCGATGGGGCGGATGTGCACCCGGGGGCCGGCGATGTCGGTGAGCTGCGGCGCGACGACCAGGTCGACGCCGGAGCCCTCCAGTTGCCAGGCCAGCCGGCGCAGCTCGCCCGGCTCCGAACTCGCCGAGCCGCAGACGGCGATCGTGTCCCCGCCGACCTCCCGGACCAGGGCGAGCACGTCACGGCCCGCGTACACGGGGACCGGGGTCTCGATGCCCTTGGCCGCCGCGTAGCCGTCGGTGATGTGGATGGCGACCGGCATCAGCCCCGCGGCCGGGTTGCGGGTGACCGCCGTGTAGACCTCCAGGCACTCCGGCAGGGTGCCGATCAGCACCATCCGGTGACCGGCCTGGCTGATGTTGCGGCGGACCACGTGCAGCACGAAGCGGCAGAGGATGCGGTTCAGCAGGATCAGCAGCATCGCCGCGAGCAGGGCGGTGCCGACCGTGTAGCGGGACAGGTCGGTCTTGGTGGCGAAGGCGAGGAAGGAGACCGTCGCGGTGACGGCGACGCTGGCCCTGATCACCCGCTTGTACTCGTCCGGACCCAGGCCCAGGTAGCGCCGGTCGTAGGCCCGGTTGGCCCAGAGGCTGACGAGCCAGCCGAGCGGCAGGAGCAGGAACGCCACCGTGTGGAACCACGTCGGGTCCTGCTCGGCGTTGTAGAAGCCCGCCCGCGACTGGTCGAACGTCTCGATGGCGATCAGGCTGGCGACCGCGGCGGCTGCGAAGTCGAGCAGCAGCAGCAGGGTGATGTAGGGGCGGTGCCAGCGTGACACGCGACGGCGGGCCCGGGCCCACGCGGACCGGGGTACGCCGTTGTGGGACGGCGGTGTTGGCGGCTGGATCTCGAAGCTGTCGACGTGCCGCACGAGTTTGCTCCGGCCTGTGTTGGTTCCCGGGCGCTGGAGGCTTGTCGTCACCTCACCCATGTCCTCCCGCATGACACGCGCCGCTCACTCACCGTGAGGGCCCGGTCGCCCACCGTCCCAGTCTCCCATGCGGGCGCCAGCCTGCGCGTTGCCCCGAGGGACAATGCGCCGGTGTGGTGCCGCCGGGCGTCTGGCCGGCTCCGCGCCATTTCAGAAGCCGGGGACCGAGCCACTATACCGATGGATGGCGGGCCCGGTAGAGCCGCAACTCAGACCTTCGACGCGGGATGGCCGATTCCGTTGCGTAGTCGGCAGTGTCGTCACTCACCGTACGAGTCGCGACAGCCGACGGTCAGCGAGCGGCTTGCCGCCGGTCTGGCACGTCGGGCAGTACTGGAGGCTGGAATCGGCGAACGAGACCTCGCGGACGGTGTCGCCGCAAATTGGGCAGGGCAGCCCCGTCCGGGCGTGCACCTTCAGCCCGGAGCGCTTCTCGCCCTTCAGCTCGGCCGCCTTCTGGCCCACCGACCGGCGTACCGCGTCGCCGAGCACCTGCCGCGTCGCCGCGTGCAGGGTCGCCAGCTGCTCGTCGGTCAGCCGGTGGGTCAGCGCGAACGGCGACAGCTTCGCCGCGTGCAGGATCTCGTCGGAGTACGCGTTGCCGACCCCGGCCAGCACCGTCTGGTCGGTGAGCACCCCCTTGACCTGGCCCTTGCGGCTGCGCATCCGCTCGGCGAAGGTGGCCAGGTCGGCGGCGAGTGCGTCGGGGCCGAGCCGGGCCACCCCGGGCACCGTCGCCGGGTCGGTGACCAGGTAGCCGGCGAGGCTCTTCTGGGTGCCGGCCTCGGTCAGGTCGAAGCCCGAGCCGTCGTCGAGGCGCACCCGCAGGGCGATCGGTCCCTTGCCGGGGCGCAGCGGGGCGGCTGACGGGAACGCCTCCCGGTAGTGCAGCCAGCCCGCCCGGGCCAGGTGGACCACCAGGTGCAGCTCGCCGTCGAGCACCACGTCGAGGAACTTGCCGTGCCGGCGGGCGTCCGTCACGGTCCGCCCGACGGCGGCGGTGGGCGCCGGGTCGTACGTCTTCAGGGCGCTGATCGCGGCGACCTCCAACCGGTCGACCCGCCGCCCCACCGCGCGCTCACGCAGGTAACCCGCGAGCGCCTCAACCTCCGGTAGTTCGGGCACCAGCCAACGGTAGCCTTCTTTCCCGTGAGCGTGAGGAATGAGCTTGCGAGTCCCGCAATCGCGAACGAAAGGCAAGCTCCGTGAGAATCGTGGTGGCGCACAACCGGTACCGGGAGGCTCAGCCCTCCGGTGAGAACACGATCGTCGACGTGGAGATCGCGCAGCTCACCTCGGCCGGAGTGGAGGTGCTGCCGTTCATCCGCAGCTCGGACGAGATCCCGTCGATGTCGAAGTCGGCCAAGGCGCTGCTGCCGATCTCGCCGATCTGGGCGCCCCGCGCGCAGGAGGACCTGAGCCGGCTGATCGCCGAGCACCGGCCGGACGTGCTGCACCTGCACAACCCGTACCCCCTGATCTCGCCTTGGATCGTGCGGACCGCGCACCGGCACGGCGTGCCGGTGGTGCAGACGGTGCACAACTACCGCCAGGTCTGCTCCTCGGGGCTCTACTTCCGCGACGGGATGATCTGCCAGGACTGCCGGGGCCGGGCCCTGGGGGTGCCGGCGATCGTGCACCGCTGCTACCGGGGCTCGCGGGCGCAGAGCGCCCTGATGGCGACCACGCTGGCCGTGCACCGGGGCACCTGGCGCTCGGTGGACCGGTTCGTCGCGCTCACCTCGGCGGTCGCCGACCACCTGCGCGACTACGGCATCCCGGCCGAGCGGATCGTGGTGAAGCCCAACGGCATCCCCGACCCGGGGGCGCCCGCGCCGCTCGGCGACGGCTTCCTCTACATGGCCCGGCTCTCCCCCGAGAAGGGGCTGGACCTGCTGCTGGACGCCTGGCGGCGGCACCCGGACGGCGCGCTCGGCCCGCTGCGCATCGCCGGGGACGGGGAACTGCGCCCGCTGGCCGAGGCCGCCGCCGCCGAGCGCGCCGACGTGACCTACCTCGGGCCGCTGGACCGCGCCGGAGTACGCGCCGCGATCGAGGCCAGCGCGGTCATCGTGGCCGCCTCCACCTGGCACGACGTGCTGCCCACCGTGATCATCGAGGCGCTGGCCGCCGGCCGGCCGGTGCTCGGCACCGCGCTCGGCGGCATCCCGTACCTGCTCGGCGCCGACGCCCCCCGCGAACCCGCCGGCACCGGCCCGGCCGCCGTCGCCACGGCCACCCCGGGGGAGGGCCGCGTCGCGCTGCCCACCGGTGTGGAGGCGGGCGAGGCGGGCTGGGTGGTGCCCCCGGAGCCGGCCGCCATGGCCGCCGCCCTCCCGGTGGCCCGCACCGGCGCGGCGACGCTGGCCTCGGCCGCCCGGCTGCGCTACGAGCGCACGTTCCACCCCGACGTGGTCACCAAGCGCCTCCTCGACATCTACGCGGGCGTCTCGGCCCCCGCCTCACCCCGCTGAGCCCCGGCCCCCCCGCCTCGCCTCACGCCTGCCTCGCCTTGCGCCTGCCAACCGCTGGCCGACGGAGCCTGCCCCGCCCCGCTAGGCCACCTCGTTGGCCGGGGCAGCGGTGTCCCGGACGGAGTTGATGATCGTGATCAGGCGATCCAGGTCAGCGGACGGGAAGACCCCGCCTCCGTCGCCGGTCGGCACCCGTATCCGCTGACGGGCGGAGGATCCGTGGGCGGAACACTGTCGAGCTGATGTCGTAGACGACTCACCGCCGGTGGTGGCACAGCGGCGGCCCGGAGGCGACCGCCTGATGTCACAGACGACTCAGCTCGACAGCGTCCGTACGACCCTTTCGCCCGCGACTGGCCCGGCGAGCACCATCGCCCCACGGAGCACGGATCACCCGTTCAAGGCTGCGCGACGGGGCACATTCGTTTCGGAGCCGGGGCGCTTTTCTCTCGGTGGCCGCGAGTGGCAGAAGAACGCCGACGGCCATAACCGGCAGTGACGCTGCCTGCGGCAGCACCGCCATCGGCGCAAAGCCGTCCGTCCGGAGCCGTCCCCCGCCGTGGCAGCTCAGCGGAGGGAGGCGCGGGCCGAGAAGGCGATGCTGGCGAGCAGGAAGCCGCCGTTGACGATCGTGAACGCCACGATCACCCAGAGGACCAGGGCGGGGGCGAAGGCCAGCACCAGGCCGGCCGCGAAGATGACCGCGCCGTAGTCGCGGACGAGCTTCACGAGGCGTACGGGCAGCGAGGTCGAGGTGACCATGCTGGCGGCGTTCGGGCCGGCCTGCATCACCGACGTGACCAGGTTGACCATCCAGGTGCCGGCGAAGATCGCGACCAGCCAGCTCGGCGTCGACGGCTCCTGCGCCACCGCCGTCGCGGACAGGGCGGCGACCAGGGCGATCTGGGCGGCCACGTCGGCGAGCACGTCGACCCGGGCACCGGCGGCGCTGCCCTGCCCGGTCACCCGGGCGAGCTGACCGTCGGCACAGTCCAGGGCGTACGCCACCTGCCAACCGACCAGCGCGAGCAGCCCGACCGCCCAGGCCGGTACGTCGCTGGCGGCGACCCGCCCGGCGAGTGCGACCACGGTGACGGAGGTGGCCAGGCCGAGCACCAGGTTGGCGATGGTCAGCGCGGTCGGGCGCAGCCCGAGGCGCTGGGCGACGAGCGCGAAGACCGCGCCCAGCCACTGGCTGATCGATTCGCTGAACAGGCCGCCGCCCCGGTTCACCCGATGGAAGTCGGCGACGGTGGGACGGGGTTCAGCCACGGTGGTCGCGGATTGCACCGGCGTAGTCTGCCAGCCGCTCCCGCGTCTCGGAAGGCGACATCGCCAGGTGTTCGAGGATCGTGTAGCGGTCCGGCCGGGTCCGGGGCGCGAACTGCACGGCATCGACGAACTGCTCGTCGCTCAGGCCCAGGTCAGCCGGTGTGGTGGCGAGACCGTGCCGGTGCAGGCAGCGGGCGAGCCGGCCGAACCGGTCGGTGTCGCCGCGCAGGAACGTGCAGAAGAGGGCACCGAGCCCCACCTGCTCGCCGTGGGCGGCCGTGCCGGGATGGAGCCGGTCGATCGCGTGGGAGATCTCGTGGTCGCCGCCGCTGGCGGGGCGCGTCGACCCGCACACCGAGCTGGCGATGCCGCCCATGATCAGCGCCTCGGCCAGCGTGGTGAGGAAGCTGTCGTCGGTGATCTTGCCGGGGTGGTTGAGCAGCGCCTCCGCACCCGTGCGGGCCAGCGTCACCGCCAGCCCGTCGATGGGCTCGCCGCGTACCTCGTGGGCGAGTTCCCAGTCGGCGCAGGCGTTCAGGTTGCTCACCGCGTCGCCGATGCCGGCCTGGGTCTGCCGGTCCGGGCCGTTCTCCACGAAGTCGAGGTCGACGATCACCGCGATCGGGATGTGCACCCCGTAGGAGCCCTTGCCCCCCTCGTGGTCGAGCGAGGCGGTCGGGGAGGCGATGCCGTCGTTCGCCAGGCTGGTCGCCACCGTCACCATCGGCATCCCGTAGCGGGTGGCGGCGTACTTGGCGGTGTCGATGGTCTTGCCGCCGCCGATGCCCACCACGGCGTCGTAGTGACGACGGCGCAGCCGGTCACCGAGGTCGTTCGCCGCGTCGATGGTGCCGCCGACGACCGTGAAGACGTCGGCCGCGCCGAGCGACGGCCGGCACAGCTCGACGATCCGTTCGCCCTGGCCGGGGCCGACCACGACGGCCACGTCCCCGCCGGACGAGATCCGCCGGTCGGCCAGCACCGCCCCGAGGTCGGCCACCGCGCCCCGCCGCACCTCGATCACGAGCGGGGTGTTGACCGTACGGGCTAGTAGCGGCACGCGATCTCCCGCGCCCGGGCCAGGTCGGCGTGGTTGTCGACCTCGACCCAGGAGACGTCGCCGATCGGCGCCGCCCGGACCTCCCCGCCCCGGTCGGCGAACTCCTGGTAGCCGTCCTCGTAGTAGAGGTTCGGGTCACGCCGCCACGTCGCCTCCAGCGCGTCGGCGAGGGCGTCGGCCACCTGCGGTTCGATCAGCGTCGCGCCGATGTACTCCCCGTACGCGTCGCCCGGGTTCATCAGCTTGGTGATCCGGGTGAGCTGGCCGGCGGCGTCGAAGGTGGTCTTCATCTCCTCCTCGGCCAGCGGCTTGATCGTGTCGACGGCCAGCAGGATGCCGGGGCCACGCTCGGCCAGCAGCGTCTTCTCCACGCTCACCGGGTGCACGGTGTCGCCGTTGACCAGCAGCACACCCCGCGAGAAGTGCTCCCGGGCCAGCCAGAGCGAGTAGGCGTTGTTCCACTCCTCGGCCTTGTCGTTGTGCACGAGGGTGATCGTGACGCCGTACCGCTTCTCCAGGTCGGCCTGCCGGGAAACGACCGCGTCGGCGGCGTAGCCGACCACGATCACGACGTCGGTGAGCCCCACCTCGGCCAGGTTACGCAGCGAGATGTCCAGGATGGTGGTGTCGCCGTCGACCGGCACCAGCGCCTTGGGCAGGGTGTCGGTGTACGGGCGCAGCCGGCGCCCCGCCCCGGCTGCGAGCACCATCCCGATCATTGAGGCGTCCTCCGTCGTACGAGTCCCGGTCACCGCTGGAGGATAGCCCCGCGCGGCGGCACCGCTGCGGTCAACCGGGTCAGCCGGGCAGCGCCGCCAGGTCCGCCAGCACCCCCAGTCGCTCCTCGGCGGTCAGTACGGCGTACGGGCCGGCGGCCCGCCGGTCGGTCTCCAACTCGATGGCGAGCTGTTCCGGGCCGGGCGGCAGGGCGGTGGCGCTCGCCGCGCTGTGCCCGGCGGCGTCGCACGCGGCGGCGTGCGCGTCGGCCCGGTGGTAGCGCATCGTGCCGAGCCGGTTCAGCAGCAGCACGCCGGGCGGGGTGCCGTCCGGCTCGTACGGCGGTGCCGTGGCGGCGAACGCCGCACCCGCCGCCTCCGCCTCCTGCTCGTCGGCCAGCACCAGCGCGCACGTGAGCACCCGGCCGAACGCCTCCACCAGCCGCAGCACCCGGTCCTCGTGCCCCGCCCAGAGTTCCTCGGTGACCTCCGCGTGCACCTGCCACAGCTCGGCGAGGAAGGCCGTCCCGCGCTCCGTGGCGGAGAGTTCCCCGTCGGCGCTCCGGTGGATCATCCCGTACGCCACCTGCTTGTCCAGGGCCCGCCGGCACTCGACCGGGTCCCGGTAGCGGGTGACCGCCGCGAAGCCGGTCTCGTCGACCGTCCCGCCCGGCACCGCGAGGCGGGTGCGGAACTCCAGCAGGAAGCTGGTGGCCGCCGGGCCGCCGTACCGCTGGCTCAACTCGGCGGCGCCGCCGTCGCGGCCGGCGAGGATGCCGGCGACGAACGCCCGGTCCACCGCGGGGGCGACCAGGCCGGCGAACCGGTGCGGCGCCAGCTCGACGGTGTCGTTCACAGACCGATCGAACGCAGGGCGGCGAAGCCTTCGTCGGCGATCCGCCGGATGAGGCCGTCGTTGACGTCGCGGTTCTCGTCGAGCAGGTCGAGCTCGTCGGCGGCGAGCCAGCGGAACTCGGTGTGCCTGCCCACCTCCAGCGTCGGTCGGGTCAGGTCGCCGTCGACCCGGACGAGCCAGTCGCGTTCGATGCGCGCCAGGCCGTCGTCGGCGACGTAGCGGTACTCCCCGACGTAACCGAGCACGTGCGACACCGTCCAGCCGGTCTCCTCGGTCACCTCCCGGCGCAGCGCGTCCAGCCAGTCCTCGCCCGGTTCCAGGTGACCGCCGACGACGTCCCAGCAGTTGGGAAAGATGCGCCGGTGAGGAGACCGACGCTGGACGAAGAGTCGGCCGTCTTCGTCGAAGATCAGCGCGCAGGCGCAGCGTAGTGGCTCGGTGGACACGCCACGACAGTAGCGAGCCGGGGCGCTCCCCGGCGACGCCCGCTCTTGTCGCCGGGCAGCGTCTGTGCGCACCATGTTCCCTTACCGGGTGCCACCGTCCCACAGGGGTGATGCGTGATGCGGGTTCGGGAAGCGATGTCCAGCGAGGTTCTCGTGGTCGGCCCGGAGCACACGCTCCGCCAGGCGGCCCGGATGATGTCGGCCCGCGGTGTCGGGTCGGCGGTCGTGATCGACCCGGACTCCGAGGGCGTCGGCATCATGACGGAACGCGACGTGCTCAAGGCCATCGGCGCCGATCTGGACTGCGACGTCGAGCGGACGGGCTCGCACCTGACCTGGGACGTGGTCTACGCCGGGCCGGAGTGGACGGTGGAGGAGGCGGCCGCGGCCATGGCCCGGGGCGGGTTCCGGCACCTGGTGGTGCTCGACGGGCGCGAGGTGGCCGGGGTGATCTCCGTCCGGGACATCATGCGGGTCTGGGCGGAGAGCCGGATGGCCGAGGCGAGCTGACCCGTCCAGAGGTTCGTCCCGGGGGCCGGTCGCTCGACGCCGTCCTCGTCGCGGGTGTGGCGGGGCGATCGACGGGTAAGGATTCCGTACGGACACGGACGGGCCGTGATCCGCGACGGAGGTCCTCATGCGTGGCGCGGATCGGCTGGTCGAGCAGCAGTACGCGATGCTCCTGCGGCGGGACGTGGCCCGGCTGCCGGACCTCTACGCGGCCGACGCCTTCTATTCCATGCCCGGCGTCACGGTGCGCCCGATCGAGCTGCCCGCCCTGCTGCGCACCTGGACGGGGGCCTTCCCGGACCTCTCCGTCGACCCGATCGGGTCGGTGCAGACGGCCGGTGGCGCGGCCGTCGAGCAGCGGCTCACGGGCACCCACACCGGTGTGCTGCACACCCCGTTTGGGACCGTCGCGCCGACCGGCCGGCTGGTGAGCTGGGACGTGGTGGACGTCGTCCGGGTCCGGCGCGGCCGGATCGCGGCCTGGCGTTCCTACTTCGACTGGGGGCAGCTCATCGCGGCCCTCGGCCTGCACGTGGACGGGCTCTCCCGGGAGGCGCAGCACGACCCGCTCGGCCTTCCGGTCTGACCTGTCGGCGACCGGTGGATGCCGGTCACCCGTCCCGGTGGCTCAGGATGCGGACATCGCCGTGCCTGGCGCACACACCCCGTCGCCTTCCGTACGCTGAACAGCCATGACTGCCGAGCAGCTGATCTCCTTCGCCCGTGGCGCTCCCTCGCTGGACATCGTCGATGTCGAGGGGCTCAAGGCCGCCGCCGTCCGCGCGTTCGACGCCGATCCTGCCGGGGTGACCGCCTACGGCACCTCCGTCGGCTACCTTCCGCTGCGGAAGTGGATCGCCGAGAAGCACGGGGTCTCCGCCGACCAGGTGCTGATCACCAACGGGTCGTTGCAGGCGGACGCGTTCCTCTTCGACCACCTGGTCCGCCCCGGCGACGCGGTGGTGGTGGAACGCCCGACCTACGACCGCACCCTGCTGAACCTCCAGCGGATGGGCAGCGAGCTGCACGGCGTCACCATCCAGCCGGACGGGCTCGACACCGCCGAGCTGCGCAAGCTGCTGGAGTCGGGGGTACGCCCCCGGCTGGCGCACGTCATCCCGAACTACCAGAACCCGGCCGGCGTGACGCTGAGCCTGGAGAAGCGCCGGGAACTGCTCGATCTCGCCGCCGAGTACGGGTTCACGATCTTCGAGGACGACCCGTACGCCGACATCCGGTTCCGGGGCGAGGCGCTGCCGTCGATGCTCTCGATGGACACCCGCGACGTGGTGGTGCACGCCTCCAGCTTCACCAAGACGGTCTGCCCCGGCGTACGGGTCGGCTACCTGGTCGGCCCCGCGGACCTGATCGGCGACATCGCGAAGAAGGCGACCAACCTCTACATCTCGCCCGGCATGGTCTCCGAGGCGATCGTGCACCAGTTCTGCGTCTCGGGCGACATCGAGCGCTCGATCGAGACCGTACGCGCGGCGCTGGGCGAGCGCGCCCGGGTGCTGGCCGAGTCCCTGCGCCGGCACATCCCGGAGGCCCGCTTCGTGGAGCCCGACGGCGGCTACTTCCTCTGGGTCGAGCTGCCCGAGGACGTGGAGGTCGACCGGCTCGCGCCGGCCGCCGCCGAGCGCGGGGTCGCCGTGGTCAAGGGCAGCGACTTCGTCGTCGACGGCGGGCGGCACGCCCTGCGGTTGGCGTACTCGGCCGTGACCGCGGACCGGATCGACGAGGGGGTGCGGCGCCTGGCGGAGGCCATGGCGGCCGTCCGTAGCTGAATTTCTGTCAGATTTCTGACAGTTGCGCGATCGTGGCCGCCCCGGGTCTCCCGCCGGGGCGGCCGGCGGCTCACAATGCTGCGAGCGTCACTCACCACGTGTAGTGGAACTCACCGCCCGGTGCCGGCCCCGCCGCACCGGTGCCTGATTCCCCGCCGGCTCGGCCAGCGACACGTGGGGCGGCGCGACCAGCACAACCCCCGCCCCCAAAGGGCGCCGGGTGGGCCGTGTCGTCCCCTCACCCCCCTGATGCGACCCGGCCCGCCCGGCGCCACCCTCCGCCGATCGTCACCGGCGGTGATCATCGCCGCGCGGCGTACTGTTCACCCGCGGCAGCGCGTGGGAGGGGCGTGATGACGGACCGGGAACAGCAGGGGCGGACGACCGCGCCGAACGGCGGGCGGGTGCTGAGGCCCCGGGACTGGGTGGCGCCGGTGCGGGCGATGACCCGCCGGCTCAACTCCGACAATCCGCAGCAGGTCTCCTCGCCGGCCGGCCCCGAGCGCAGCGCGGTGGTCGACTGCGCCCTCTACGTGGACGGCCGCCGGCAGCCCGGCGACTGGCGGTACGCCGAGGCGCTCGCCGCGGCCCGCCGCGAGGAACATGGCTTCGTCTGGCTCGGCCTGCACGAGCCGGAGCTGGCCGAGATGACCGCCATCGCCGCCACCTACGGGCTGCACGAGCTGGCCGTCGAGGACGCGGTGAAGGCGCAGCAGCGCCCCAAGCTGGAACAGTTCGGTGAGGTCAGCTTCCTGGTGCTGCGGACCGCCCGGTACTGCGAGCACGCCGAGCTGACCGAGCACTCCGAGGTCGTCGAGACCGGCCAGGTGCTGCTCTTCATCGGCCCGAACTTCCTGGTCAGCGTCCGGCACGGGGACGCCTGCCGGCTGGCTCCCGTCCGCGCCGACCTGGAGACGAAGCAGGACCTGCTGCTCCAGGGGCCCTGGGCGGTGGCGTACGCGGTCACCGACCGGGTGGTGGACCTCTACCTGGAGGTGGCCGACCGGCTGGAGGACGACCTCGACACGCTGGAGGCCGACGTCTTCGACCGGCAGTCCAGCGGTCGGATCCAGCGGATCTACCAGATGAAGCGGGAACTGGTGGAGTTCAAGCGGGCCGTGATGCCGTTGCAGCGCCCGATGATGACGCTCACCGCGCAGATGAACCGCGACGTGCCCAAGGAGATCCGCCGCTACTTCCGCGACGTGCAGGACCACCTCAGCCGTACGGTCGAGCAGGTCAATTCCTACGACGACCTGCTCAACTCCATCCTCCAGGCGCGGCTGGCCCAGGTCACCGTGGACCAGAACAACGACATGCGCAAGATCGCCGCGTGGGCCGCCATCGCCGCCGTCTGGACCGCCATCGCCGGCATCTACGGGATGAACTTCGAGGTCATGCCGGAGTTGCGGATGACGTACGGCTATCCGGTCGTCCTCGCCCTGATGCTGGCCATCTCGCTGGCCCTCTACCGCTGGTTCCGCCGCAACGGCTGGCTCTGACGCCCGCCGCCCGCCGCCCACCGCCCGCCGCCGGCCGCGGAACCGCCGGCCGGGCGAGCGCCGGACCCGCAGTCGCCGCACGCGGAAGCGCCGGCGGTGCGGCGGGGAGCCGCTTCGCCGGCGCTTTCCGGGACCGACAGAGCTGTCAGCGGCGGCTGTTGGCCTTGGCGCCGCCCTTGCCGAGCGCCTGGGTCAGGTCGTCCGCCGGACGGCCCGAGGTGTCCTTGGCGCCCTCGGCCACCGACGGGACCTTGTCCGTCGGGTGGACCGCCGGCTGCTTGCCCGGGGTGGTGGTGGAGGCGCTGTCGCCGCCGGCCACCGCCGAGCTGCCGGCGCCGGTCGGGCCGCCGGCCACGCCCGGGCCGCTCGGCTTCGTCGAGGCGTCCGGGGTGCGGATCTCCATGGTCTCGACCTCGTCGCGCATCGGCTCCAGCGTGCGGGTCGGGTCGTACTCGGCCCACTCCTGCTGCTCCCGGCGCCGCCGCATCGCCATCGCGGCGACCCCGGCCACCGCGCCGGCCGCGAGCAGGCCGGTCATCATGGACCCGCCCCGCCGGGAGTTCTTCTTCCGGGCAGCCTTCATGTTCTTCGCCTTGACCTTCCTGGTGGCCGCGGCCTGCTTGGCTGCGACGGCCTTCCTGCCGGTGACCGCCTTGCCCGCCGCCTCGGCCTGCGCCTTACGGACGGCCAGGGCCAGCGGCGCGAGCGCGGCGACGGTGGACGCGAGGCCGCTGGACGCGCGGTCGCGCACCATGACGGCGGTCGGCGCGACGGCGCCCCGGGCCGCCTGGACCCGCGGGGCGACGGTGGCACCGGCACCCTTCGCGGCGTACGTCGCGGCCTGCCTCAGGTGACCGAGGCCCTGGTTCAGCTCCACCTTGGCCAGCTGTCCCTGAGTCTTACGCCGCCCGATTCCAAACACGGTCCCACCTCCTGGGAGTTGTTCCTTCGTCATCCTCCACCTTCGGATGCCTCCGCACTGCCAGATCGGGCACATGGGAGGATCCGCATGGAACTGACCAACGAGTGAGGAGTACCCGTGGCCGAGGCTGTCTACGCCACCTTGCACACCAACGCTGGCCCGATCCGGCTGGAGCTCTTCGGCAACCACGCCCCGAAGACCGTGCGGAACTTCGTCGAACTGGCGGAGGGCACCCGCGAGTACACCGACCCGCGCACGGGTCAGCCGGGCAAGGGGCCGTACTACGACGGCACCATCTCGCACCGGGTGATCAGCGGCTTCATGATCCAGATGGGCGACCCGACCGGCACGGGCCGTGGTGGCCCGGGCTACAAGTTCGGTGACGAGTTTCACCCCGAGCTGCGCTTCGACCAGCCGTACCTGCTGGCGATGGCGAACGCCGGGCCGGGCACGAACGGCTCGCAGTTCTTCATCACCGTGTCGCCGACGCCGCACCTGAACAACCGGCACACCATCTTCGGGAAGGTGGCCGACGAGCAGTCCGCGAAGGTCGTCGACGCGATCGCCAACACCCCGACCGGCCCGAACGACCGGCCGCTGCAGGACGTCGTCATCGAGCGGGTCGAGATCGAGCGGTCCGCTGCCTGAGCGCAACGCCGTCTCAGCGGTCCGCTGTCCGAGCGGTCCGCGAGGTACCTTTGCCGACATGACTGAGCGCTCCGAGGGCCGGGAACGGTTGGTGGTCCGCGTGATCCGCGACGGCGGGCGAACGTGGTGAGCGAATCGCCACCCACCACCCCGGTCTGCTACCGGCACCCCGGCCGGGAGACGTACGTCCGCTGCACCCGCTGCGACCGGTCGATCTGCCCGGACTGCATGCGGGAGGCGTCGGTCGGGTTCCAGTGCCCGGAGTGTGTGGCGGAGGGACGACGTAGCGTCCGGCCGGCGCGTACCGCCTTCGGTGGCGGTACCGCCGGCCGGCACGGCTACGTCACCAGGGCGCTGATCGCGCTCAACGTGCTGATGATGCTGCTCTCGATCGCCTCCGACCGGGGCGGGGACGCGGCGGTCGGCGGCTCCGGCTTCGGCGGCCTGATGGGCGGCAGCACCCCGCTGACCGACTGGGGCGCGGTGCTCGGCGGCGCGCTCTTCCCCGACGGCACGGTCGGCGGCATCGCCGAGGGCGAGTGGTACCGCCTGGTCACCGCGATGTTCCTGCACTACGGCGTGGTCCACCTGCTGCTGAACATGTGGGCCCTGTGGGTGCTGGGTCGGTCGCTGGAGGCCAGCCTCGGGCCGCTGCGCTTCCTGGCGCTCTATCTGGTCGCCGGGTTGGGCGGGAACGTCGCCGCCTACCTGTTCAGCGCGGAGAACCAGCTCACCGCCGGTGCCTCCACGTCGATCTTCGGCCTGTTCGCGGCGCTGGTGGTCATCGAACGGAAGATGGGGCGGGACATCTCCCAGGTGCTGCCCATCCTGGTGATCAACCTGGTCTTCACGTTCACGGTGCCGGGCATCTCGATCCCGGGGCACCTGGGCGGCCTGGTGGTCGGCGGGCTGCTGGCACTCGTGTTCGCGTACGCTCCGCGGTCGCGCCGGACGCTGGTGCAGTTCGCGGGCGGCGCGCTGATCGTGCTGGCGCTGATCGGCCTGGCCCTGGTCCGCACCGCGGCCATCGTCGGCGGCTGACCTCCGGCCCGGCTCCGGGTCCCCGCGCGGCCGGGCCGGGCGCGCGTGGGCCGGGCTGCGGGTGGGCCGGGACGGGGCGCCGGTGGTGATCGGGGCGGGCCCAGCGTCGCCACCTGGCCTGGTGGCGGGCCGCCCGGGGCGACGTCGGGCGCGCGTCGCTCAGCGCGGGCGGGCCTCGTGCAGGGCCTCGGCCACCTCGGCGGGGTGCGCGCCGAGTTCGTGGCGGCCGAGGAGGTGCAGCGAGTCTCCCGCGTCGATCTCCAGCAGTTCGCCGCTCAGGCCCCGCCGCGCGCGGCGGTCCACGGTCACCTTCTCGATGGCCGACCAGGGCAGCCGCCGGCGCCCCGCGAAGCCCTGGACGACCGTTATCCCGTCCGGGTCGACCGCGAGCCGGACCGGCGCGAGAAGGTCACGCGCCGCCCAGCCGGCGAGCGCGACGGCCGTGAGTACGGCCAGCGCCAACCGGATCCGGTCGCCCCCGTCGAGGAGCAGCGCCAGCGCCAGCAGTGCGACCGCGCCGGTCAGCTTGAGCGCCGGTAGGGCTGGCGGCACCCGCCACTGCCGGGTCGGTGCCGGGTGTGGAGGCATCCGTTCAGCATGCCAGGGCACGGGGGAGGACGCCGGGCCCGCCGAGGACGTAGGATCGGGGCCAGCCTATGTTACCGGGGAGTAGTCATGAGTGACGCAGTCATCGTCGGCGCGGTACGCACCCCGGTGGGACGGCGTAAGGGCAGCCTGGCGGCCGTGCACCCGGTCGACCTCTCGGCGCACGTGCTGCGCGCCCTCGCCGAGCGCACCGGCATCGACCCGGCGCAGGTCGACGACGTGGTCTGGGGCTGCGTCTCCCAGGTCGGCGACCAGTCGTGGAACGTCGCCCGCAACGCCGTGCTGGCCGCCGGCTGGCCCGAGTCGGTGCCCGGCACCACGCTCGACCGGCAGTGCGGCTCCAGCCAGCAGGCCCTGCACTTCGCCGCCGCCACCGTCCTCTCCGGCCAGGCCGACCTGGTCGTCGCCGGTGGCGTCGAGTCGATGACCCGGGTCGCGATGGGCGCCAGCGTGGCGGGCGGGTCGCCGTTCAGCGACCAGCTGCGCGACCGCTACCGGGGCGTCGAGGGCTTCGCCGACGACGCACCGCTGCCGTTCAACCAGGGCGTCGGGGCGGAGCTGATCGCCGAGCGCTGGCGCCTCTCCCGCGCCCAGCTCGACGAGTTCGCCCTCGCCAGCCACGAGAAGGCCGCCGCCGCGCAGGACGCCGGTGCCTTCGACGCCGAGATCGCCCCGGTCGCCCTGGCCGACGGCGGCAAGTTCACCGCCGACGAGGGCATCCGGCGGGACACCTCGCTGGAGAAGCTCGGCGAGCTGGCGACCCCGTTCCGCCCCGACGGCGTCGTCACCGCCGGCTCCGCGTCGCAGATCTCCGACGGCGTGGCGGCGCTCGCGGTCACCACCAGCGAGTGGGCCAGCCGGCACGGCCTGCGCCCGCTGGCCCGGGTGCACACCGCCGTCGTGGCCGCCGACGACCCGGTGACCATGCTGACCGCGCCCATCCCGGCGACCGCGAAGGCGCTGCGCCGCGCGGGGCTGGGCATCGAGGAGATCGGGGTGTACGAGGTCAACGAGGCGTTCGCCCCGGTGCCGCTGGCCTGGCTGGCGGAGACCGAGGCGGACCCGGAGCGGCTGAACCCGCGCGGCGGTGCGATCGCCCTCGGCCACCCGCTCGGCGGCTCCGGCGCCCGGATCATGACCACCATGCTCGCCCACATGCGGGACAACGACATCCGCTACGGCCTCCAGACGATGTGCGAGGGCGGCGGCATGGCCAACGCCACGATCGTCGAGCTGCTGTAGGGCGGCGGAAAACCCATGGCCCGACGGCCCGGTCGGCGGCTACGTTGCCCGGCGTGACAGACGCCGCCACGCAGCCCGACGACCGGGCCAGCACGCCACGCGCCGGCTGGGCCGACCCGGGCTGGCGGGACGCCGCGCTCGACTGGATCGGCGAGCGACTCGGTCGGCACGGCCGCCAGGTCGTCGGGCCGGTCGAGCCGCGGGTCCGGCCCTGGTCGCTGGTCTGGCGGGTGCCCACCGACGGCGGAGACGTCTGGTTCAAGGCGAACAACCCCGGCACCCGTTACGAGGCCGCGCTGCTGGCCGCGCTGGCCCGGCTCGCCCCCGGCCGGGTGCTCGACCCGCTCGCCGTGGACGCCGACCGGGGCTGGTCCCTGCTGCCCGACGGCGGCCGGACGCTGCGCGACGCGCTGGGTGGCGACCGGAGCCTGCTGGACCGCTGGGAGCAGGTCCTGCCCGAGTACGCCGAACTCCAGCGCGCGGTCGCGCCCGCAGCCGGCGAACTGCTCGCCCTCGGCGTGCCCGACCACCGGCCCGAGGCGCTGCCGGAGCTGTTCGAGGCGCTGCTGGAGGACGAGGAGTCGCTGCTGTCCGGGACGGAGGACGGGCTCACCGCCGAGGCGCACGAGCGGCTGCGCGCCCACCGGCCCGCGTTCGCCGAGGACTGCCGGCGGCTGGCCGGATCGGGCGTCGCGCCGACCGTCCAGCACGACGACCTGCACGACGGCAACGTCTTCGTGGCCGGCGCCGGGTACCGCTTCTTCGACTGGGGCGACGCCTCGGTGGCGCATCCGTTCGGCACCCTGCTGGTGACGTTGAACTCGGTCGCGGACGCGTTCGGGCTGCCCGAGGGCGATCCGGCGCTGGCCCGGCTCCGCGACGCCTACCTGGAGCCGTGGTCGCAGGGGCACGATCCGGCGACGCTGCGGGAGGCGGCCCGCCTGGCCGTACGCGTCACCCGGGTCAGCCGGGCGCTCTCCTGGCGCCGCGCCCTGCGGGGCGCCGACCCGGGCCGGGCGGAGTACGCCGCCGCAGTGCCCGGCTGGCTCCAGGAGCTGTTCGCGCCCGACCCGGTCTGAGCGGTGGCCGGCCCCGGCGGGCCGCCGGGGCCCGGGAGCCGCACAGGCGGTGCGACGGGCGGCCGTGGAAGTTCTGCAATTTGCGCGTGACCCATGTCACTACCATGCCGCCGTCGTTGGGCAGGGCATGGACGTCTTCTCCCGAACGTTCCTCCCGGCCGCCTCCGAGGCCGGGCTGGCGGTGCAGACCGTCACCCGCCACATGCCGGTCTTCCGGCGCTGCGTCGGCTCCGGCGACGCCACCATTCTCGTCACCCGGTGCGGCCGACCGGACCGCCCGATGGCCGGCGAGTACCTCCTCCTGCTGACCCACCGCCGGCTGGTCGTCACGCAGCAGACCCGCGTGCTGCACCGGCTGCGCCTGCACCTCAACACGGAGTTGCGGGAACTCAGCAACGTCACCTGGAGCCCCGATCCGCGCCTGCAGTCGGTCGAGCTGGCGGCCACGGCGATCGACGGGATCCGCGAGCGCTTCCTCATCCGTACCCGCCACCCGAAGCAGGTGTGGCAGCTCGACGCGCTGCTCAACCACGCCTTCCGGACCCGGTTGCGGACACCCCGGGAGCGGCTCGTCGCCACGATCGGCGACACCCCGCCGGCCGCGCGGCCCGTCGCCTTCCGTCCCGCCGTGGTGCGCTGACCACTCAGCTGCCGGTGAGGGCCTGGGTCGGCGTCATCCGGGCCGCGCGCATCGCCGGGTACAGGCCGGCTACGGTCCCCACGGCGAGGGTGGCCGCCATCCCGCCAGCGGTCGCCCACGGGGGTACGACGACCATCCACTGCCTGGTCGCGGCGTAGACGCTGGTGGCGATGATGCCGAACAGCACACCTCCGGCACCTCCGATCGCCGACAACAGCAGCGACTCGACCAGGAACTGCAATCGCACCTGCCCACGGGTGGCGCCGAGCGCGCGGCGTAGGCCGATCTCGGTCCGGCGTTCCAGGACGGAGATCACCATGGTGTTGGCGACCCCGATGGCTCCGACCAGCACCGCGACCGCACCGAGCCCGATCATCAGGTTCTGGAACGTCTGGTCGGTCGCGGCCTGGGCGGCCAGCGCGTCGGACGGGCGGGAGACGCGCACCTCGTACGGCGCGGCCGGGTTGACGGTCCGGCCGAGTAGCGTACGGACCGCCGCCACGGCGTCGGATCGTATCCGGGTGTAGACGCTGGTGGGATGACCGTTGAACCCGAGGTCCCGGACAGCGACGGACCACCCGATCAACGCGGCGAGGTCGAGCTCCGGAGCCAGCGGCGCCGGCGCGAGGATGCCGACGACGGTGAACCGTTGGCGACCGACGACGACCTGACTCTGCCCGGTGATCTCGTCGAAGCCGAGGTTCTGGGCGGCCTCGGCGCCGAGCACGACGGTGGGGAACTGGACGCTCGGCTCGGTGAGCCAGTGTCCGGCCGCCATCGTGGCGCGAAGGGTGTCGGGCAGGTTGAGGAGGGTCGCGTAGACGCCGATGCTGTTGGTCTCCTCGGCCGGTACGAGTTCGTTGCGGTAGACCGATGTCCCCGGCAGGACGCCCACGGCCGAGACGGACTCGACGGCGTCCATCCGGGCCACCATGGGAACGGCGGTCTCCGGCAGCGTGGCGGTCGCGCCGTACTCGGTCTTCCCCGGCGTGGCGGTGAGCATGTTGGTGCCGAGCTCGGCCAGCCGGTGGTCGAGGTCGGCGCGGCTGGAGGAGGAGATGCCGACCACGCTGATCATCGCGGCGATGCCGATGGCGATGCCGAGCGCGGACAGCACGACCCGTAACCTCCTCGCGCGTAGGCCGGCGGCCCCGACACGCACCACATCGCCCGGTCCGAGCCGGGCCGGCCGCGGCCCGTTCCGTCGCGCCGTCATGCGGTGCCCCCGTCCGGCCGGCCGTCGCCCCACCCGGCGACGGCGCGAGGTGGCGCGACCGCGTTCGAGCAGAGGAGCGTGTCGGCCACCACGAGGCCGTCGGCGATCTCCACCTGTCGGGGCAGGGCCATGGCGACCTCGTGGTCATGGGTGATGACCACGACAGTGGTTCCGGTGGTGTTGAGGTCCCGCAGCAGTTCCATGACCGTGGCGCCGGAGACGGAGTCGAGGTTGCCGGTCGGCTCGTCGGCCAGCAACAGTCGTGGCGCGCCGATCAGGGCACGGGCGATGGCGGCACGTTGCTGTTCCCCGCCCGACAACTCGTGCGGGCGGTGATGCAGTCGGTGGTCGAGCCCCACCCGCTCCAGCGCCTGGGCGGCCCGCCTACGCCGTTCGCGTAGGCCCACCCCGGCATAGAGCAGCCCGTCGGCGACCGCTTCGCAGACCGGCTGACCAGGGGTGAGGTGGAACTGCTGGAACACGAAGCCGATGGTGCTGGCCCGCAGCGCCGACAGTTGCCGGTCGGTGAGGTCGGTGACGGAGTGCCCGGCTATGTCCACCCGTCCGCTGGTCGGCCGGTCCAGCGTCCCGATGAGGTTCAACAACGACGACTTCCCCGAGCCCGAGCGGCCCACGACAGCCACCGCCTCGCCGCGCTCGATCACCAGGGACACGCCGGCCACGGCACGGACACCGCCGGGATATTCACGGACGACGTCCTCCAGGACGACCACGGGGCTTGTGCTCATGCGGCTACTCCCACGACCGTTCCCGCAACGAGGCCGTCGCCGCTGACCTCGACCTGCCCTTCGGCGAACAGACCGGTCCTCACCGGCACCACCCGCCGTTCGGCACCGTCGCGGATCTCCAGTCCGTACCCGCCGTCGGGGATCGCCAGCAGCGCCCCCACGGACACCGTCAGGACGTTGACGCGCGTCTGCGCGACGTACCGTACGGTCACCTCCGTGTCGTCGGGCAGGTCCAGCGCTGCCTTGTCCGCGACGCTCACCACCACCGGGATCCGCTGAGTGTCCGCGTTCCCGCTGGCGGCCGCGTCAGCCGGATCCGACTCGGCTCCGACAACCGTGACCCTGCCCGGCACCTCCCTGCCGCCAGGCAGGCGAACGGTGACGGCGTTGCGCACCCGGGCCAGGCGTTGGTCCCTCAGCGCGACGTCGGCGGTGACGACCCGGGTGGTGCTGGTGACCGTCAGCACCTCGCCCGTGGCCGTGGCGCCAACTCGTACCGACTGCGTCGCGATCCGCACCCGGCCTTCGGCATAGATCACGTCCGCAACCTCCACGGTGCCCGTCTCGTCGCGTTCCAGGGCCGCCTGCCAGCGTTTGACGGCCCTCGCCGTCGCGGCGGTGAACTCGGTGTCGACGGTGAAACCCGTGTATCCGAGCGCCTTGAGGTTCTGCGTGAACTGCTTGACGTCCTCGCCCCTGGTTCCGATCGTGAGCTGGCGATACATCGGCAGCGCCCCGTAGAGCAGCACCAGTGGCCGGTCGTCGATCCGCAGCAGCGCCTCTCCCCTCGACACCATGGCTCCTGGTGTCGGCAGCCACGTGACGGTGCCGGACGCCTGCGAGATCACCGGTGTCGGGTTGCCGTACGAGATGCGGCCGGTGACGGCCGTCTGGTCGACGAGGGTCTTGCGGATGAGGGTGGTCGTGTTCGCGGGCGCCGGGTGCTGGCCGGAACTCCCGGTGTTCCCACCGAGGCCGATCGCCGTGGTGGCGGCCCCGCCGACGACCGCCACCGCCAGTGCCACCAGCGCCGCCCGCCGGAGCAGGCGCGGAACCGGACGCGGCCCGGTCATCCGCCATCCGGCATCGGGATGCCCAACTCCTTGACGCAATCCTTGTAGGCCTTCTCCACCTCGGGCAGTTTCTTGAGGGAGTTGTACCTGCCCGGCGTCTGGTACTCCGGATTCGGATTCGGATCGGGGTAGTCGGCGAAACCGCGCTCCCGGACACACCTGGCGATGGCCCGCAGGTTCTTGAGCTCCTCGGGAGACATCTCGTACTTCAGATATGGTTCGGGCCGGTCGGCCTCGGCCGGCTGTTGTGCCCGGCACTGGGCCCAGGCGGCGTGGCTGTCGATAGCGCCGCTCGGGATTCCGTCGATTTCCATCTTCGCGTTCATCGCGGAGCTGTGGTGTCCGGCGTACTTCGCGTCGGGCATCCCGTTCGCACGCAGGCACCCCAGCCACGACTCCATCTTCCGGTCGTAGTCCTGCCACTGCCCGGCACCGGACCCGGCCGAGGATTCCGCCCCGGTCGAGCAGGCAACGCAGCCGAGCACCAGTCCGATCCCGACAACCGGCGCCAGGGCCGCTCGTAGCAGTCGACTTCGTGCTGTCGTCATGCTTGTCCCTTTCGTCGACACGTCGCCCGGCATCACCGAGCACGTGGTCCGGCCGCACCAACGGTCCGACCACGGCCATGGAGTCTGCCGACAGGCACGTAGGCCGGCCGTGAGCGAACGGCTGACGGAACCTTTACCTACGCCCTGGCATGCTCCGAGGCGATATCTGGAAGGGAGTTCCGGTGCGGATACTCGTGGCGGACGACGAGCGGCTGTTGGCCGACATGGTCGCGACCGGACTGCGGCAGCAGTCGATGGCGGTCGACGTCAGCTACGACGGCCACGGCGCCGTCGAACGGCTGAGTGTGAACAGCTACGACGTCGCCGTCCTCGACCGCGACATGCCTGGCCGTACCGGCGACGAGATCTGCCGCTGGATCGTGCGGTCCCAGCGGACGACGCGGGTGTTGATGCTCACCGCCGCTGGCGGCATCCGCGACCGGGTGGAGGGCCTCAACATCGGCGCCGACGACTACCTCGCCAAGCCGTTCGCCTTCGCCGAACTGGTCGCCCGGATCCAGGCGCTCGGGCGACGATCGGCACCGGCGGTGGCGCCGATACTCGAACACGACGGTCTCGTCGTCGACGTCGGCCGTCATGTCGCGCTGCGCGACGGGCGGGTCCTCGCCCTGACCCACAAGGAATTCGCCGTCCTGCACGTGCTCATGCGGCACGTCGGGCAGGTGGTGAGCAGCGAGGAACTGCTGGAACACGCCTGGGACGAACACGTCAACCCGTTCACCCACGTTGTGCGGGTCACCGTCATGACGCTGCGCCGGAAGATCGGCGACCCGCCGTTGATCCACACGGTGCGCGGTGCCGGCTACCGGGTCGGCGCGGGAGCGGCATGAACCTGCAGACTCCCCGCCGACGGCTCCTGGTCGTCTGCGTGGCGGCGTTCGCGGCCGGTTACGCCGTACGGATCCTCGGTCAGAGTCTGTTCACCTGGTTCTACCTCGGGCTGAAGGCCGCGTGCCCGGACCACGCCGTGTGCGTGAAGATCAGGGAGGAGGCGCACTGGCTGTTGCCGGACGCTGTCGCCGCACTTGCCGTGGTCGCACTGCTCCTGCTGCTACGGCCCGTCTCCTGGGCGCTACGGCCGGTACGCGACCTCGTCCCGGTCGTCGCTCGGATCGGCCCGCAGAACCTGGGTTACCGCACCGGTGTCATCAGCGGCCGCAACGACGAGTTTGCGGCGCTGTGCCGGGCGATCGACGACATGATGGACCGCATCTCGACCGGCTACGAGGGACAGCGCCGATTCGCCGCCAACGCCTCCCACGAGCTGCGCACCCCGCTCGCGGTGCAGCGGACGCTGATCGAGGTCGGCATGGCACAGCCGCTCACGGGCGAACAGCTCACGCTGCTCGCCACCCAGTTGCTGAAGACCAACGAGCGCAACGAGCGGCTCGTCGAAGGGCTGCTCGCGCTCAGCGAGGCGGACCACGGGTTGGTGTCACGGCTGCCGCAACGCCTCGATCAGATCGCGGCCTCCGTCATCGCCGCGCACCAGGCCACGGCGGACACCCACGCCGTGCAGCTCACCAGCGAGCTTCGACCACGGATCGTCGAGGGCGAACAGGTCCTGCTGGAGCGACTGGTGACGAATCTCGTGCAGAACGCGATCAAGTACAACCACGCCCAGGGCACCGTTCACGTCACGGTTGGCGAATCTCCCGCGCTCGTCGTCGTCAACACCGGGCAGATCGTGCCCGCGGACGCCGTGACCGGCCTGTTCGAGCCGTTGAAGCGGCTGGCGGCTGACCGGATCGCGCACAGCGGAGGCGCCGGGCTCGGGCTGGCCATCGCACGATCGATCACCCAGGCGCACGGCGGCACCATCACCGCGACCGCTCTCGACCGTGGCGGCCTGCGCCTGGAGGTCCTGTTGCCAGGCGTACGCGACGGCGGCCTGTGACACCCGCGGCGGGTGCTCCGTCACGCGGGCCGCCGGCGTGAGCGGTGCCGCCCGGGGAGGGGCGGCACCGCTCACGAGAAGAGCCGGGTTCAGTAGACGCGGGAGCCGATGAAGTCGTCGTGCCCGTAGCCCACCGGGTTGGCGAAGTTGCGCGACTCGAAGGACCACTGCTGCCGGGTGCTGGTGGAGCAGGCGGCCAGGCGCAGCCGGGGGGTGCCCGACGCCGGGCTGTCGAACGCCAGGCAGAGGCCGCTGTTGCCGGCCGTCCGGATCTGGTTGCCGGCGAACACGAACTTCTGGTTGGCGCCGCCGTGGCAGTCGTGGATGTTCACCGCCGTACCGGCGCTCAGTGAACCACCCGAGACGTCGAGGCAGCGGTCGTGGGACAGCTCCGAGTGCACCGACTGACGGGTCGCGTCGTACCAGAAGCCCTGGTTACGCCCGCCGTGGCAGCCGTACGACTGCTGTGGGGTGCCGTTGCGTGAGTCGTAGCCCTTGCCGTCGACGCAGGTGCCGGTGGCGGCGTTGCGCAGCTGCTTGAACTCGAGGAGTCCGGGGTAGAGCACGCCGTTGCCGGTGCTGGCCGGGTCGACGCAGGTGCCGCGCTGTTGCCCGGAGTTGAAGAACTGGGTGATGCACTGGGCGAACATGCCGTGTCCCCGGTAGTTCGGGTGGAACGACTGCCGCGCCGCGTTCTCGTCCCAGACGCCGACCTCGATGTGCAGCCCGCGTACGGAGGTGCTGTCGGTGCACACCTCGTGGCCGTGGAAGAGCCGGCTGGCGTCCAGGTAGCGGGTGCCGGTGTTGGCCGCCGCCGCGCGCAGCGACTTCTCGAACAGCGGCACCGCCTTGTTCCGCCCGAACGCGGAGTCGGCCAGGTAGGTGAGGCATCCGCCGGCGTACCAGCCGGGGAAGTTCGGGTTGTCCTCCACGTCGGGGCCGAAGGGGCTCGGGTACGACATGAAGACCAGCTCGTAGTCGGACTGCAGGTAGCCGGCCCCGGTCATGGTCCGCCGGATGTCGGTGAGCGCGTCCTGGACCGCCTGCCGGCTGCCGTCCGTGCGGACGGCCCACTGGTCGGTGTAGGTGGGGTAGCACGCGCCCTGGAGGAAGACCCGGCTGACGGCACAGTCGGTGGCGACCGGGCCGAACTGGATCGTGCCCTCGCCGTTGGCGCCGACCACCACCCAGATCAGCTTGATGTGCGTGTTGCGCGCCTTGATGGCCAGGTGGTCGCCCTGGTTGAGCTCGTTGTGCTGGGTCGGCCCGCCCCGGATCAGGTTCCACGGGGTCGCCCCGGAGCAGGCGATGTTGTACTTCTCGTTGGCGGTGATCCCGGTGCGGAAGACCGCCTGGTCGTACGAGCGGTCGCACCAGTTGCCGGGTTGGTGGGTGCCGGGGATGTAGTTGCCGACCCCCTCACCGGAGATCTGGCTGTCGCCCATGGTGATCAGCGCGGTGCGGCGCTGTTCGATGGGGCGGATGCCGGGCGCGCCGTAGAGCGCGGTGGCCTCGCTGGCGCGGATCGCCTCCAGGTTGGCGGCGAGTGGCTGGATGGCCGGGCGGTCGGCCGCGGTGGCGGGGGAGGCTGTTCCGGCGAGCATCGGCAGGACGAGCGCGGCGGCGGCGACGACGGTGAACACCCGTCGTCGGGCGCGTTCGCGCCTGGCAGAGGAACCAAGCATCGACCCACTCCTTTCGGCTCGATCGCGGGACGTCGATCGAGTCACCAGAAGGTAGCGCCGGCTTCGATGCATGTGAATGCGTCTCGGAATCGTTGCCGCAGAGTGAAGAACCGGGCGATCCGGGCAAACCGGGGCGGCGTGAGGTGTCGCCGGGCGACCGGAAGGGCCTCGGCCGGGTCGGTCAACCACCCCACAGCCACACTCGGCGTCGCCCTGCGGCGGCGGTCAGCTCCCGGGCGGGAGGGCGTAGCCCACGTAGCTCCGGAACTGCACGCGCCAGTCCGGCGGCACCAGCGCCGTGCACGCCGTCCGGCTGCCCGTGCACACGATGGCGTCGACCGAGGCCGGGTGGGCCGGCGGGCGTTCCGGCAGCACCGACTGGAGCGCCACCAGCTCCGGCGGGCGTCCGCCCGCGTCGCGCAGCAGCAGCCACCAGGGGTACTCCCAGTTGTCGTTCTGCTGCACCAGGCCGATCCGGCGGGCGCCCGTCGCGCGTACCGCGTCGGCGGCCCACCGGAACTCCTCCGTCCACTGGGGGCGACGCAGGAAACGCGTGTCCCATTCGGTGGTGGTGAAGACCGAGCCCGCCCCGACCAGCCGGCGCGGGAAGCCGTACGACACGGCCAGCACCCCGGCCAGCGCGCAGGTGGCCAGCACGGTCACCGCGAGCCCGGCGGCCACCGGCCGCCGGCCACCCACGCCGCCGGCAGCGCGCCGGAACAGCGCGTCCAGCCAGAGGCCCGCCAGCGGTACGGCCAGCGTCAGCGCGTAGAGCAGCAGGCGGTTGCCCCACGGCTGCCACTTGATCATGGCGGTGTGCAGCAGCACGGCCGCCACCACGACCACCGCGTACGCGCGCAGCGGCCCCGCCCGCGTCGGGCTGATCCGGCCGGGCCGGGTCAGCGCGACCGCCGCCCCGATCGCCGCCAGCGCCCCGGCCAGCGGGAAGGCCACCCGGTCCTCGTCGGGGTACCAGGACGGCACCGGGAACCGTTCCTGCCCGAAGGTGGTGGCCCGGTCCTGCGGGTCCACCCCGAGCAATCCGGCGCCGCCAATGATCGCCTCGGCGCCTGCCCGGCGCAGCGGCGCGAGCGGCGTGTCGAACGCGGTGTGCGCGATCCGCAGCGCGTTGACCACCAGCGACGGCGGGTCGTGCCGTTCCATCGGGATGGACTCGCGCAGTCGGGGCGGCCCGAGCGGGTGTCCGAACTCGGCGGTCACCCGAGCGAGGAACGGCCCGACCACCACCACCGCGACGAGCAGGATCAGCGCCGATCCGGCGACCGTCCGGCGCACCTGCCGCCGGGACCGGGAATAAGCGGTGCGGGCCAGCCGGAGCTGGGCCAGCCCCCAGAGCAGCAGCAGTGGACCGACGGCGGCCAGCCCACTGGTCTTGGTCAGCGCGGTCAGCCCGGTGGCCGCGCCCAGCGTCAGTATCGCCCCGACGTCGGCGCGTCGGTGCAGCCCGTCCAGCGCCACCGTGGCCACGCAGGCCACCCAGGCGGCGCAGACCAGGTCCGTCTGGGTGCTGGTCGCCTGGAGCGCCACCATCGGGGTGGTGGCGAGCACGAACGCGGTGAGCAACTGGGCCCGCCGCCCGCCGCCGAGCTGCGCGGTGATCCGGGTCGCCGCCAGCAGTACGCCGACCCCGGCCGCCCACTGCACCAGGTTGTGCAGCGCGTCCCCGCCGGTGAACAGGCGCAGGTGCAGCAGCAGGTACTCGGCGCCGGGCGGGATGGTCACCTGCCGGTGGATGGCCGTCGGCCAGAACTCCAGGCTGCCCTGGGCCACCCACTGCTCGACCTTGGGCAGGTGGTACGTCTGCGAGTCGAAGTTGTTGGGCTCGGCCAGCAAGGCGATCAGCAACTCGACGAGCAGCAGCCCGCCGACCGTGCCGGCGAGCAGCCGCTCGCCGCGACCCGCCGTACGCCAGGCCTGGGCGAGCGTGGCCGACCAGCCGGCGCGGCGGGACGCGACGCGACCGGCGGCGGCCGGCGGCGCAGGGGGCGGAGGCAGCGGAGTGCCGGCGGCCGGGCCGGCGTTCGCGCCGACCAGCGCCGGCTCCGGCGCGGCGAGAACCTCGACCGCGTCGGCCCGGACAAGGGCGCGCGCGGCGTCCCGGCGGCGGCGCCGGCCGGCGGCGACGGCCGCGCCGGAGAGGAACAACAGCCAGGCCACGGCGAACGCCGGCAGGGTGAGCAGCCGCGCGGCACCCAGTGCTTCCACGGTGAGCACCGCGAACGCGCCGGTGACCAGAGCCGCCCGGAGCAGCGCGAGTCGACGGCGGCCCACGGTCGGACGCGTGAGCGGCCGGAGCGCGATCGCGAGCAGCCCGACTGCGGCGACCGGCACAAGGACGAGCGGGTAGCCGACTGCCGACATGGCGGCAGTAAACACCATGAACCTGAAGTCGCCGCGCCCGATGCTCGCAGTGCTGAACACCGGGCCGGCGGCCTTAAGGCTAGGCTAGGGCCGACATATCGTCCCCACCGTGGAGACTCCCGTGAAGCTCTCGATCCTCATGCCGGTCTACAACGAGGAAGAACGCATCGCGGATGCCCTCAAGCAGGCATTGGCGGTCGACTACCCGTGTGAGATCGAGCTGGTCGTGGTCGACGACGGCAGCCGGGACGGCACCGGTGAGATCCTCGGTCGGGCCGACGACGCGCGCCTGCGGGTCATCACCCACCAGCGCAACGCCGGCAAGGGCGCCGCCATCAAGACGGCGGTCGACAACGCCGAGGGCGACTACATGGTCATTCTCGACGCCGACCTGGAATACGACCCGATGGACATCCCGAAGCTGCTCGACCCGGTGCTCGACGGGCGGGCCACGGTGGTCTACGGCAACCGCACCTTCGGCAGCCACAGCGCCTACAGCTTCTGGTACGTGATGGGCAACAAGGGCGTCACGATGGCCGCGAACGTGCTGTTCAACTCCTACATCGGCGACCTGGAGACCTGCTTCAAGCTGATGCCGGTCGCGCTCTACCGCTCGCTCGACGTCCGCTCCCGCGGCTTCGGCATGGAGGCCGAGGTCACGGGCAAGCTGCTGCGTCGACGCATCCGCCCCTACGAGGTCCCGATCAGCTACCGGGCGCGGGGCCGCGAGGAGGGCAAGAAGATCACCTGGAAGGACGGCGTCGAGGCGATCTGGATCCTCGGCCGCGAGCGCACCCGCCGCCGTCCCCTCGGCACCCCAACGCACTGACCCTTCCGCGTCGCCACGCGGGACGGCCCCGCCGCCCCGGTTCCCGTCTGTCCCGACCAGCACCTCCCGCCGCTGGTCGCTGGCCGGTGTGACTCAGCGGCCGGCCGGCACCGGAGCCGTTTCCAGGAACCCGGCGACCGAGCGGCGCAGCCCGGCGGCGTCCAGCCCGTGCCAGCGGGTGTGGTCCTCTGCGGAGCCGTAGCGGCGCAACTCCTCGCGTCCCACGCCGAGCGCCAGCAGCCGGTGTGGCCGGTCGGCCAGCGCCGCCGACACGACCCGGGCCGACGTTCCGGCCAGGTAGGGCTCCACCAGGATGACCGCGTCGCCGGCCAGCGCCCGCAGCCCCGCCGTGTCGAACGGCCGCGGCCGGTGGGTGTAGGCCACGCTCACCCCGAGGTCGGCCACCGCCGCCAGCGCCGCGTCGAGCACCGGCCCCACGGCCACCAGCAGCGGCGCGCCCGGGCCCGCGTCCCGGAGCATCCGCAGGGCGCCGTCGCCACCGTACGGCCGCGCGTTGTGCAGCGTGGACAACCGCAGGTACGCCGAGCCGTCCGCGGCCACCGCGTCCCGCAGCAGCGCCGGAACCTCGTCGGGGTGACCGGGAACGTGCACGGTCCAGCCGTGCAGGGTGTCGACGAGCGAGACGTCGGCCGGGGACAGGTGGGTCCGGCCCGCCGCCGCCCGGTCGTACGACGCGCCGACGCTGACCAGCACCGCGCTGACGCCCTGGTGGTCCAGGTCGAGCTTGATCTGCTCGTACGCCCGCTCGACGAGGAACGGGGCGTAGCTGTGCGCGATCGGCCGGAGCCCGGTCAGCGCGAGCCCGCCGGCGACGCCCAGGAGCAGTTGTTCCCGGATCCCGACGTTGAGCACCCGGTCCGGGTGCCGGTACGCGGCCGGGGTGAACGCGTCGGCGGAGATGTCCGCCAGCACCAGGGCCGTACGCGGATCCTCCGCCAGCAGCGCGGTGGTGGTCTCGATGAAGCGGTCCCGCACGGTCACTCCCCCTGGTCGACGACCGCGACGACGACGTGCGGCCGGTGGTTGTCGTGCCCGGTCAGGGCGGTGTGCAGGGCGTCGTGGTCGTGCCCGTCGACGGTGGTGGCGGTCCAGCCGTTGACGGTGAACCGGCTCGCCGCGCCGCCCGGCCAGCCGTGCGTGGCGGAGCCGTTGTCGACGACGATCGCGGTCAGGCTGGCCAGCCCGGACGCCCCCGCGTACGCGATCGCCTCGTGGTTGGAGCCCTCGTCCAGCTCGGCGTCGCCGAGCAGCACGTACACCCGGGGCGTCAGCAGGCCCTGGGCGCGCAGCCCGAGCGCGGTGCCGACGCCGAGGCCGAGCCCGTGGCCCAGCGAGCCGGAGCCGATCTCGACCCCGGGCACCAGCATCCGGTCGGGGTGGTCGCCGAGCCGGCTGTCGGGCCCGCCCTGGTCGTCGAGCCAGTCGGCGGGGACGAACCCCTTGGCGGCGAGCACGGCGTAGTAGCCGGCGACGGCGTGCCCCTTGGAGAGCAGGAACCGGTCCCGCCCGGGGTCGTCGACGGTCTCCGGGGTGACCCGGAGTACCCGGTCGTAGAGGACCCAGAGCACGTCGACCGTGGAGCGGACGTTCGCGCCGAACTCGCGGCCCGCGCGGATCCGTTCGTACCGCGGCGCGACGGGTGCCGGCAGCGGCGGGGCGGTCGGGTGACGGGGTGGCGCGGCGGCCGGGTCGGCGGGTGGCGCGGCGAACGGGGCCGGACCCGCGCTGGCGGTGGTCGTGGTCATGCCGCTAGCCTGCAAGTTGAAGTCCGCTTCAACTCAAGGCGACGTGATGCACGAGTCCCTCACCATCGGCCAGCTCTCCCACCGCAGCGGCGTGGCACCCTCGGCGCTGCGCTACTACGAGCGGCTCGGGCTCATCCGGGCGGAGCGTACGGGCGGCAACCAGCGCCGCTACGCGCGTACCGAGCTGCGCCGGGTGGCGTTCGTCCGGATCGCCCAGCAGGTCGGCATCTCGCTCGAGGAGATCCGGGAGGCGCTGGACTCCCTGCCCGCCTCCCGTACGCCGAACGCGGAGGACTGGGCGCGGCTGTCCGCGACCTGGCGGGAGCGGCTCAACGAGAAGATCCGGCTGATGACCAAGCTCCGCGACGACCTGGACGGCTGCATCGGCTGCGGCTGCCTGTCCCTGCAACGCTGCACGCTCTACAACCCCGGCGACTCGCTCTCCGGCGAGGGCCCCGGCGCCCGCCTCGTGCTCCCCCGCGAGGTCGCGGATCCGACGCCGGCGTCCTGACCCCGGGCGAGACCGCGCGTCAGCCGGTGGTGAGCAGCACCTTGCCGACGTGGTCGTTCGACTCGACCAGCCGGTGCGCCCGCGCCGCCTCGGTCATCGGCACCCGCCGGTCCACGACCGGCCGGACCGCCCCCGACTCGACCAGCGGCCACACCTGCTCGCGCACGCCGCGTACGATCTCCGCCTTCTCGTCCAGCGGGCGGGACCGCAGCGCGGTGGCCGCGATCGTGCCCCGCTTGGCCAGCAGCGCCCCCAGGTCCAGCTCGCCCTTGCGGCCGCCCTGCATGCCGATCACCACCAGCCGGCCGCCCGTGGCCAGCGCCGCCACGTTCCTGGGCAGGTAGGCGGCACCCATGATGTCGAGGATGACGTCCGCGCCCCGGCCGCCGGTGACCCGGCGGATCTCCTCGACGAAGTCCTGCTCGCGGTAGTCGATCGTGTGCGCCGCGCCCAGCTCACGCAGCCGCTCGTGCTTTCCGGAACGGGCGGTGACCGCCACGGTGGCGCCGAGCGCGACCGCGAGCTGGATCGCGAACGTCCCGATCCCGCTGCCGCCGCCGTGCAGCAGCAGCGTCTCGCCCTTGCCGAGCCGGGCCAGGTGCACGACGTTGGACCAGACCGTGCAGGCGACCTCGGGCAGCGCCGCGGCGTCGACCAGGTCGACGCCGGCCGGCACCGGCAGCAGCTGCCCGGCCGGCACCGCCACCCGCTCCGCGTAGCCGCCGCCGGACAGCAGCGCGCAGACCTCCCGGCCCACCTCCCAGCCGGCCACGTCGGGCCCGATCGCGCTGATCACCCCGGAGCATTCCAGCCCGGGGTACGCGGGCGCGCCCGGTGGCGGCGGGTAGTGCCCCTGCCGTTGCAGCAGGTCGGCCCGGTTCACCGCGCTGGCCCGTACGTCGACGATCACCTCGCCCGGCCCGGGCTCGGGATCGGGCACCTCGCTCCAGACCAGTGCGTCGGGTCCGCCGGGCTCCGGGACAGTCATCGCGCGCATGTTCCGTGTCTACCCCACCCGTCCGTCGGTCCACGCCCGGGCCAGGATTTCGTCCACCGTCCGGGCCGGGGTCAGCGCCGAGCTGTCCAGCCACAGCCCGATCCGGGGCGTCTGCGCCCGGAAGTCCGCGTCGAGCGCGGCGACCGGCCAGTCCCCGTACCCCTTCTTCTCCCGCGCCTGTTCGCGGGCGGCGACGACCTCGGGGCTCGGCGCGAGCACCACGACCGCCAGCGGCCGGTGCCGGATCCGGTCGACCATCGCCGGCAGCTCCGCGCCGAGGACGACGTCCTGGAGCACCACGGTGAAGCCGGCGGCGGCGTAGCGGTCCGCCGCCGACGCGGCGAGGTCGTAGCGCAGCCGCAGCTGCCGCCAGGCCTCCGCCGACGGCTCGGCGGTCATCTCCGCCCGGCCGCTCACCACCATCCGCCGGAAGACGTCGCCGCGCAGGTGCACCGCGCGGGTCAGCCGCCGGGCCAGCGCCTCGGCCACACTGGATTTTCCGGCGGCCATGATTCCGCTGATCAGCACCACCGACGGGACCTGCCACACACCGTCGATCATCTCAGCGCGGGCGCGGTGCCCGCTCGCCCGCAGCGGGAGCGTGGCAGACTAGGCACGTCGCGCACCCCACGGGGGGCGCGGACCGGGAGGGTTCGCCTAGTGGCCGATGGCGCTGGTCTTGAAAACCGGTAAGGCAGCGATGTCTTCGTGGGTTCGAATCCCACACCCTCCGCCACTCGACACCACAACGCCTCTTGACCAGGATTTTTGGCCGAGAGGCGTTGCCGTCAATATGGCACGTGGCACCTTCTCAACGTCGACCTCATCGAGGCGGTGGCTTCCAGCGGGAGTCTGCTCTCCGGAATCGTGCCCAGCACCGACTGGCTGCCGATGACGAGGACGTCCCGGTCTCCGGCGATTTGGCACGCGGACCGCAGCACGTGCTCCAGTTGCTCGCGTCTCACGCCGCTCGTTTCCAGCCGCTGCGCGTGAATGCCTCAAGGACCTTCTTGCGCTGTGGCTGTGACAGGACTCCGGCAAAGGGCGAGTTCTGTCGTAGCTCCACAGATTCCGGATCATCGGAGGTCAGCGCTTTCAGGACGGCACCGACACCCTCGTTGATCTTGTCGTGCCAGCGTTTCAGCCACACCTCGGTCATGGTCTCTCGGTGCTGGCGGAGGAGTCGATCGAGATTCTCCCTGGCCTTGCCCAGCACCTGGTCCGGGTCGGTGACCAAACTGCCGGCCACCGCTTGGTGCAGCCACAGCGACTTGAGTTGATCACGGGTCAGTTGCGGCTTGGGGCGCAGCAGTGCCTCAACCTGACTTCGCTCGATTCTCCGATGCGTGCCGACCCTCACGAACGGCAGTTCACCGCGCTCGCACAGGTTGACCACCTGCTGGCGCGACGATCCCAGCAGCTTGGCTACCTGACCGGTGGTCAGAAGGTCTCCACTCGTCGTCGCCATAGTGGGAGCATGCGCTACAAACGCTAAAAACGCAACTCGCCTGACCGCGTTCCCGCTGGTCAAGCCTTCGTGGGCTGCGTCTGGAACGGCGTTGCAGCGCTGCGTAACCCAGCCCTGACTCCCGCCTCGCGGGCGGATGCGTCCCGGCGGACCGGGTCGCGTCAGGCACAGGGACGAAGCTGCTGCCGGCGTTGGCCTGACGCGTTCAGGACCCGGCCGGTGCTTCAACTCCCGGTCTTCCAGCGAATGGCTGTGTCGCTCCGATCCTCGCCGACCCGCTGAGTGCAGGGCGACTTGATCGTTATTCCGCGTCGCGCGGCTGGATCTGCTTCCGGACATTCAGGAGCGCCTTTCCGTCGAGGGCTCGACATCATCGTTTGGTTCGGACAGCATCTATTGGCGACGTTGTGTCGATCGGCCGGGCCGAGGGGGCGGAAGATGCGGCGGTCCAGAGCCGGGTGGTGGGTGTGGTCACGGCTGGCGGTGCTGGTCGTTGCGGCCGGTGCCTTCTGGTTGACATATGTCGTGGCAAAGGCGTGGCTCGATGAGGCATTGGCCTGGATCGACGGCCACCTTCAGTTTGCGTTGAGTCGCGACGTCACGGAGGCGATCCGGCAGGCTGGTGCGGTCAGCGTCGCAGCGAGCATTGGCGGATGGCTGCTCCTTCAGGGATTCCGGCGGATCAAGGTCGCGGAGGCGGAGTTTGCTCCGGCGCGCACCGGCGACGCGTCCCCTGCCGTGGAAAGTGCCCAGAGGCGGACGATCCCCAGGCAGCTACCGTCTGCGCCGCAGCGGTTCGCCGGCCGGTCGGCTGAGCTGGCGATGCTGACCGACGCTCTGGACCATGCCACGCGAGCTGGCATGACCGTGGTGATCTCGGCGATCGGTGGGGCGGGCGGGATCGGAAAGACCTCGCTGGCGTTGCGCTGGGCCAGGCAGCACCTCGACCGCTTCCCGGACGGCCAGCTCCTGGTCGACCTGCGGGGATTCGCGCCGACCGGCGAGCCGATGTCCGTCGCCGAGGCCGTCCGCGGTTTCCTGTACGCGCTCGGCGAGGATCCGACGAAGCTTCCCCCCGACCTCGACACCCAGATCGGTCTCTACCGCAGCCTGGTGGAGGACCGACGCATGCTGATCGTGCTCGACAACGCGCGCGACCCCGCGCAGGTCGTACCGCTGCTGCCCGGCGGGCCCCGCTGCACGGTGTTGATCACCAGCCGGCGCCGGCTGGCAGGCCTGGCGACACAGCACGGTGCCCAGCTTGTGGACCTCGCGCCCCTCTCCGAGCCGGAGGCGCGTCAGTTGCTCGCCAACCACCTCGGGGAGGAACGGCTCAGAGCTGAGCCGGAAGCCGTCGCGGTGCTGCTCGCCATGTGTGGCGGGCTGCCTCTCGCGCTGAGCATCGTGGCCGCCCGCGTGATCGCCCATCCAGCCCTCCCACTGTCGGGGCTGGCCGATGAGCTGGCCGACCTGCGAACCCGGCTCGAGGGCTTCGACGCCGGTGAGATCCCGTTGCATCTCGAGTCCGTCTTCTCCTGGTCCTACCAGGCACTGACCGACCCCGCAGCCGAGATGTTCGGGCTGATCGGACTGGCTCCCGGGCCGGACATCAGCCTGCCGGCCGCGGCGGAGCTGGCCGGGCTGCCGCCGGCGCGGGCGAGACTCCTGCTGCGGGAGCTGGAAACCGCCCATCTCGTCGAGCAGCAGGTCGCTGGCCGCCACCGCATGCACGACCTGCTCCGGCTCTACGCGACCAAACAGGCTCGGGAGAACCTGTCCGACAGCAACCGCGAAGAGGCGCTCCGCCGGGTGATCGACTTCTACCGGCACACGGCCCACCGCGCCGAGCGGCTGCTCGACCCGCACCGGCACCCGGTCGGGATCGACGCGCCGGCCCCCGGCTGCCATCCGCTGCCGCTGGCCGACCCGGCCGAGGCAGTGGCGTGGCTCGAGGCCGAGCACGCGAACCTGATGGCCGCGCAGCAGCTCGCGGCCGAGCTCGGCATGCACGACCTCGCATGGCAGCTGGCGTGGTGCTTGGACACCTTCCACTACCGGCGCGGCCACCTTCGGGAGTGGCGTGCGGTCTGGCAGACCGGCCTGGAGTCGGCCCGGCAGGTCGGCGATCCCGCCGTCATCTCCCTGGCCCACCGGCTGCTCGGCGACGCCAACCTCAACCTGGACGATCACGAAGAGGCACTCGCACAGCTCACGCGCTCTCTCCAGGTGGCACAGGACGCTGGCGACCTGTCCGCCCAGGCACACGCGCACCGGATCCTTACGTGGGCCAACGGGCGGGCCGGCAAGGACCAGGCCGCGCACCGGCACGCCACGAAGGCGCTCCAGCTCTACAGGGAGCTGGGCCTGCGGGTACGGGAAGCGGCGATGCTCAACGCCGTCGGCTGGTTCGAGGCACGGCTTGGCGACTATGCCCAGGCCCAGGCGCACTGCGAGGCGGCGCTGGCGTTGTGCCGACAGCACGACTACCGCGTGGGTGAGGCAAACACCCTGGCCAGTCTGGGATATGTCGCTCAGCACACCGGCCGGCCGGATGACGCGCTCACGCACTATCACGCGGCACTCGCCCTTTTCCGAGGGCTGAACAGCGTCTACTACCAGGCGAACGCCCTCGATCGGCTCGGTCAGGTCCATGCCGCGGCCGGCCGCGCCGACCAGGCCCGCGAGGTCTGGGCCCAGGCGATCCGGTTGTACCGCGGGAAAGGGCGCCCGGTCGACGCGGACCGGGTCCAGAAGCAGTTGGACGACCTCGGCTGAAGCGGGTCAGACGCGGATCACGCGATCGATGGCCGAGCCACGGAGATGCCGTGACCGCTTGAGATCCAGGGTGATGTTGACGCGCTTGAGCCATCTGTCGGTTCCGGCATATGTCGCCTCGAATGAGGCCCGGCCATGGACGGCCCGCCGGTTGTCGAGAAACAGGAGGTCCCCGGAGTGAAGAGGGAGGTCGATCAGGTTCACCTCGATCGCGCGGCGCAGAGATTCAATCGCATCCCCGATCCCCTCGACGCCAGCCGGCAGGTCGATGTAGTCCTGGTCGAATCGCAGGTACGGATCGGCCGGATCGCCGAACAGGATGCTTCCCCTGTCCGGCCCGGGAAGGGGCTCAGCGCCGGAGACGAAATAGGACGGGTCGGGCCTGAACGTGAACACCGGCTGGGCAAGTAGCTGCCGGTCGCGGTCGCTCAGCAGGCTGCTGTCGAGAAACCCGACGGTCGTGGGCACCTCGGCGGGATTGCGGACGCACAGGAGGCCGACGTGGTCCGCCCGGCAAGGGTGGAACGCGTCCTCCGTGTGCCAGTTGATCGCCTGTCGGCTGCCGGTGCCGAGCCCGGTGTCCTCGTGCTCGAGCCGCGGCGCCAGGTCGTGGATCAGGGAACCGTCGTGCTGCAGGCGCCAGCCGAAGACGTCGCCGAGGCACGAACTCAGCAGTACGGCGACGAGCTCCGCCCGGGTCTCGCTGGCGGCCTTCACCCGCTGACGGCTGGAGACCACAGGCGTCGGGCCCATGCGCTCAGCTTCGACCGGCAGCCCTCTGACGCGACAGGCAGGGGAACTTTCGGTGACCCGGAAGTCCTCGAGAAACGTACGGAGGCCACGGGGAAGCTCGTCGGCCCGGACCGCGGTCCGGGCGAGGAACCGTCCATCGTCGATGCTCCCGCCCTCGAGTGATCTGGTCAGGCTCCGGATCCGCTCGACCTCACTCGACGACAGCACGTATTCAGCTACCGCCGGAGCGCCCACGATCTCTCCATCTCAGCCCTCTTCCACGGCGTCTTGTGGCTCCACGGACGGCCACCACACGGAGAAGAAGGCGAAATCCCCTTCGGGATCGGTGTTGTTGAAGGTGTGCTCGACATTGCGCGGAATGAAAACCGCGTCGCCCTCGCGTACTTGCCAGACCTCCCCGCCGGCGATAATCTGTCCCTGACCTCGGTAGATGAATGCGATCTCGTCCTGATTGTGCTGGTCAGGCTCACACTTCTCGCCGGGCGAGATGCAGCAGGTCATCGCCCCGAAAGGGGGAGTCGCGGCCTCCGGCCAGGGGAAGACGTAGCCCTCTGCGAAGCGCTCGTTCGGGCTTTCGGTCACCAGTCTCTTCCGTGCGATCACAACCATATGTGGATTGTGGCGTCTCAATTGAGACCGGTCAATGATCCAGTTAGGCTCGCCTCATATCTACCCTCAGTCCACGCTTAATCTTGAGGGAGGCAGCGATGCCCCGTCCCGCCGTCGACTTGTCGCGCTTTCCCAAGGTCGCGCTGGGCCATTGGCCGACCCCGCTGGAGGCGTGCCCTCGCCTGACCGAGGAGGTCGGCGGACCCCGGATCCTGATCAAGCGGGACGACGTCAACGGACTGGGTGTCGGCGGGAACAAGTTGCGGAAACTCGAGTTCCTCCTGGGCGCCGCCGTCGCTGATGGCGCTGACACGATCATCACGTTCGGCGGCCTGCAGAGCAACCACGGCCGCCAGACCGCAGCGGCCTGTGCCCGGCTCGGCCTTCGCTGCGAGTTGCTCCTCACCAGGCAGGTGACTCGCATCGCCGGATCCTCCGCCCGGACCGCGCCACGGTCCGACGAGGCGTACGAGCGGTCGGGAAACGTGGCGCTCGATCTCCTTTACGGCGCCCGGGTCCACGTCTGCGAACACGATGAGGAGACGGCTGCCACCCACCGGCAGATCGTCGCTGAGGCAGCGGGAGAAGGCCGGCGCACGGCCACCCTCCCGGTGGGCGGATCCAACCCCCTCGGGGTGCTCGGCTACCTGAACGCTGCCGCTGAGCTCAGAGAGCAGCTGGAGGATGTCGACCGGATAGTCCTGCCGGTGGGGAGTGCGGGCACCGCTGCCGGCCTGGCCATCGGTGCGACCCTGCTGGACTGGCCGGTGCGGATCGACGCCGCCTCGGTGTCCGAGCCGGCGGCAGACGCGTCAGCCAGCATCCATGAGCTCGTCGGCGAGACGGCCGCGATGCTCGGCGTCCCGGCGCCGGCACTGACCCGCGTCCACGTGACCGAGAGAGCGCTGGGCTTCGGTTACGGACTGCCCTCACCGGCGGTATGGGAGGCGATCCGCCTGTTCGGGCGCACGGAGGGCATCACCCTCGACCCCGTCTACACGGGCAAGGCCGCGGCGGCGCTCATCGACTCCGTACGCGCGGGCGACATCGCCGCGACGGAGACCGTGGTGTTCCTGCACACCGGCGGGCTTCCCGGCCTCTTCGGCTACACACCGGACCTGATCAAGGAGGCCGGGGCCTGACCGTCCACGGTGGCCCCGGCGTGGAGTCGGCCCTGGCCCCGGCGCACCGGCAGCCTGACCAGCGGTCAGCGGGCCTCCGTCGCAATGGTGGAAGTCAGCAGCGGAGGTAGGTGCCGCACAGCGGCGGCGCCTCGACGCGGCAGACCTTCCAGCCGCCGCCGAGGCCACCCTCTTCCGTCGTGTGGAAGCGCCATCGGTGGGTGGCGCCGGTGAGGGTGACGTTTCCCGTCGGGTCGATCTCCGTGAACCGGAGGTCCACCATCGCGGAGACCGTGCCGTCCGAGTCGGTGTGCCAGTTGGTCGTCTCGACCCGTACGCCGAAGGTGGCCTGCGACGCGACCTGTTTGCGCAGGTCGCGAGCCTGCCGGAACAGCTCGTCCCGATTGTCGCCGCACAGGCACCGGTTGATGTCGGGGCTGTCGTCAGGCTGGAAGACCGCCAGGAGGTACGCCTCGGCCGCCGCAGCGGGCGTCCCCTCGCCCCGCCCCGCCTCGATCGCCCTCGTCACCGCCTGCCTGATCGGCGCGGCTATGCAGGCCACCGCGAAGGCGACAGCAGCGGCGACCGCCGCCCGGCGACGCCATTGCCGAGCGGTGAGCGGCATCTCGATCACCGGCCGAGACTACGCGCCCGAGCGACGACGGGGATGGCGCGAGGCGGCCGGGCGCGGGTCACACGACGGCCAGCGGGCGTACGGGCGAGCCCGTGCCGCCGACGATCGGCAGCGGGGCGAGGACGAACAGGAACTCGCTCACGCCGGCCTCCGCCAGCGAGTCCAGCCGCAGGTGTTCGACGATGTAGATGCCGGCCTCCACCAGCAGCAGGCGGTGGACGGGGAGCGCGCGGAGCCCGGCGCCGGGAGGGATCTGCTCGTAGGCGGTGGTGTCCGCGCCCGTCAGGGCGACCCAGTGGTCCGCGAGCCAGGCCGCGCCGGAGGGGTCGACCCCGGGCACCCCCGTGTCGAGACCCAGATAGGCCGCCGGCTCCGACCAGTGCCGGGCCCAGCCGGTACGCACCAGCGCCACGTCACCCTCGGCCAGCCGCACGCCCGTACGCCGCAGGCACCGCTCGAGGTCGTCGGCGGTGACGCCGTACCCGCCGGGGAGGACGTCGACGCCGTGGGCAGAGGCGACGTCCAGCAGCACCCCCCGCCGGACGAGGGGCGGAATCGTCTCGGCGCCGTGCACCCGGAACCGGCCACCGGACTGCGCCTCGGCGGCGTCGTGGCCACCGTGCAGCAGCCCGTCCTGCGAGATGTGCGACAGCGCGTCGACGTGGGTCCCGACGTGCCCGCCGGTGACGATCAGCTCGCCGGCCGACGAGCCGCCGTCGGCGCGTACCACGTCGCCGTGCCGGCGTAGCAGAGCCAGGCGGAACCCCGGGTGGTTCGGCGCGCAGGGCATCCCCTCCTCGAACGGCTGGCTGAGGTCGTGGATGGTGACGCCTGCGGCGACGGCGTCCAGGAGTGCGGTCATGGCGGTGATCCTGTCTCTGCGGGGGATGACGGATGCGTACCGGGCCGATTCCGGGTGCGGCATCGCGGGCGATTCGCGGGTGACGGTTCCGTGTCCGGCATCGGGACACGCGCGAAATCGCGATTGCGTCGGCCGATGTCGTCACCGTCGCGTACGAAGCGGGGACCAGCCGCCGGCCGGTCACTGTACTCGGCGACCCCGGCATTGGTCGACCCCTGAAATGTTCGACACTTACCGTGTCCGCAATCAATACCACGAGTTCGCCCCTGCCCGTCGGGCCGCTCGTGCCGTACACTCGCATCCGATTCAATAACGAGGCGGGCGAAGGGGTGCGGTTCACGGTGCGGGATCAAAACTCGGACTGCAATTTCGCGGAATTGAACGAGCCGCTGGTGGCCGCGCTGCAGACCGAGCCGGCGCGGTCCGCGTTCGTCGCCGCCGCGCCCCCGGTGCGGCGTTTCATGGACGATCTCGGCGCCACCCGGATGCGGTTCATCCCCTATCCGCTCGTCATCGACCGGGACGAGTTCGACCAGATGGCCGAGGCCGCCCGCGCCCTGCTGGAAGCGCAGACGGTGGTGCTCCGCGAGTTCCTCCGGTCGGGGCCGCGCGAACAGTTGTTGACGGAATTCGGCCTGCCCGCCGAGATTGCGCCCTTCGTCAACTGGGAACAATTGGAGTCGATCGAGCAGGTCTTCGCCCGAATCGACGTGCTGCCGACCCCGTCCGGCTATCAGTTCTGCGAATTCAACGTCGACTCGTCGATTTCCGGATTCGAGTTCCACGACTGCTACCAGGTGATGGGTGAGGCGCTCGACATCCCGTGGCTCGCCGACACGCCCCGGCCCGAGGAACAGATCGCGGACGTCGTCACCAAGGCGTTCCATGAGGGCAGTTTCGACCGGGTGGTGGTGTGCGACTGGTCGAGCCGCATCGGGGTCGGCTACTTCGGCTTCGAGTTGCTGACCGAGACGCTGCGCCGGCGACTGCCCGACGTGCCGGTCGACCTCGTCTACCACGGCGACTATCCGCAGCGGTGGCTCGAGCCGTCGGCCGGCAAGCGCACCCTGGTCTATCGCGGCTTCATGCACGAGGACATGGACGACGACTACGACTTCATCACCCGGCTGGTCGGCAGCGGCGCTTCCGTGATCAACCTCTTCGAGGCCGAGATCCGTACGCACAAGCGCTGGCTGGCGATGTTCTGGGAGGAGCGCTTCGCCAGCCTGCTGCCCGCCGGCGTACGCGACATGGTGGCCCGCTACGTGCCCCACACCGTCTCGGTGACCCCGGAGAACCGTGACCGCCTGCTGGCCGACCGGGCCGAGTACGTGTTCAAGTTCGGGCACTCCTCCGGCGGGCACGACGTGATGCTCGGGGCCGACCACGACGCGGACACGATCGCCGCCCGGCTGGACGAGCGCGGCCCCGACGGCTGGCTCGCCCAGCGCCGCGTGCAGCTCGCCGGGTGCCGGTTCGCCCCCGAGGCCGCCGCCGAGCCGGTGCCCCACCACGTCGTGCTCGGGCTCTACGTGCTCGGCGGCGAGTGCTCCGGTATGAACATCCGCGCCGACCGGGGCTCGGCCGTGGTCAACATCCACCAGTCGGCGGCCAGCGGCTGGGCCATCCCGTTGGACGCCGACGAGCGCCGACGGCTGATCGAGCGCGTGCGGGCGATCGGGCCGGCGGCCCGCTGACGACACCGACACCAGTTGGAGGCACGATGGAGATTCCCCTTTACCAGGTCGACGCGTTCACCGACCGGGTGTTCTTCGGCAATCCGGCCGCCGTCTGCCCGCTGGACGAGTGGCTCAGCGACGAGGTGATGCAGGCGATCGGCCTGGAGAACAACCTCGCGGAGACCGCGTTCATCATCGACCAGGGCGACAGCTTCGCGCTGCGCTGGTTCACCCCGTCGATGGAGGTCGACCTCTGCGGGCACGCCACGCTCGCCGCGGCCCACGTGGTGCTGCACCACCTGCGGCCCGAGTGGGACGAGGTCACCTTCCACTCCCGTACGGGTCCGCTCGTGGTCAGCCGTACGCCCGAGGGGCAGTTCTCGATGTCCTTCCCCGCGTTGCCGCGCGAGCGGGTCGACCCGCCGGAGGCCCTGCTCGCCGGGCTGTCGATCGCGCCCACCGCCGTCTACGGCGGCATGGACTACATGGCGGTCTACGACAACGAGGAGGACCTGCGCGCGATCGAACCCGACCAGCGGATGCTCGGGACCCTCGACCGGCGCGCGGTGGTCGTGACGGCCCCCGGCGTCTCCTCCGACTTCGTCGCCCGCTTCTTCGGCCCCAAGCAGTCGATCCCGGAGGACCAGTTCACCGGGTCGGCCCACTGCATGCTGGTCCCCTACTGGGCGGAGGTGCTGGGCAGGACCAGCCTGACCTCCCGTCAGTTCTCTCCCCGGCTCGGCAAGACGCTGACCATCCGCGCCAACTGCGAGCTGCGCGGCGACCGGGTCATCCTGGGCGGATCGACGCGCCAGTACCTCGCCGGCGTCATCACGCTGGACGACGACGAGGTCGCTCAGCTCAGTCGCTGAGCTGCCGTGCCGCCGGCCGTGCCCCGTCGCTCGCCGCCCCCTCGGGCTGCGGCTCCGGGGCCGGCTCGGGCTCGGGCTCGGTGGGCATCTCCATCACCCGACGCAGCGGCGAGAAGTACAGCGGGACGATGGAGACGAGTTCGCCGGCGATCGCGAGCGCGAGGGTCTGGCGGACGCCGATGACGTTCGCGACCAGCCCCGCGACCGACGCGCCCAACGGGATCACGCCCCAGACCAGGAACCGCATCGTCGCGCTCAACCGGGCCTGCATGCCCGGCGCGCACAGCGCCTGCCGGACCGACAGTTGCAGGATGTTGGAGACGACGATGCAGCCCGAGGCGACGCCGTAGCCGATGCCGGCCACGATCAGCCAGGCTCCGCTGCGCGCGAACGGCAGCGGAATCGACACGATCCCCGCCAGCACACACGCGGCGAGGACGGTCGGCCCCACGCCGAAGCGCCGGGACAGCCGCACCGCCAGGAGGGCGCCGAGGGTCGCTCCGGCGCCGGCGCCGGAGAAGATGATCCCGATGTACGCCGACGGCAGCCGCAGCACGGACGCCAGCAGCAGCAGGAACATGGTGGTGGTCGCGATGTTGCAGAAGTTGTACGTCGAGCTGCGGATGGCCATCACCCGGAACATCGGCACCCGCAGCACGTACCTGATGCCGTCGCGTACGTCCTTGACCAGCGTGGTGGTGCGTGCCGGAGTGGCCGCCGCCGCACCGGTCACCCGGATCCGGCTGAGCAGCAGCGTGGCGATGCCGAAGCAGACGGCCGTGGCGCCGAGGACGTACGACGACGTGGCCAGCGCCAGCAGGAAGCCGGCGATGGCCGGGCCGGTGATCTCCGCCAGCGAGAGGGTGAACTCCACCCGCGAGTTGGCGCCGGGCAGCAGCTGCCGGTCGACGATCCGCGGCAGGACGCTCTGGTAGGAGATCCCCAGGAAGACCGTGCACAGGCTCCCCGCGAACATCAACGCGTACAGCGCGGGCATGGTGAGGTTGCCGGCCAGCGCCAGTGCCGCGACGACCCCGAACACGGCCGTACGGCCCAGGCTGGAAAACACCAGGACCCGTTCCCCGCGCCGGCGGTCGATCCACGCGCCCGCCGGCAGCCCGAGGAGCAGGAAGCCCAGGAACTCGCAGGTCACCAGGAAACCGACCTGCGCCGGCGTGGCGTTCAGCGTCTTCACGGCGAACAGCGGAATGACGACCGTCGCCACCTCGAAGCCGAACTGGCTGACGGTCTCGGCGCTCCACAGCAGGCGGAAGTTCTTCTTCAGGGTGATCTCCTACCCGTGACCGGCGGCGATGTTCAGGCCCCCGGGTGCAACAGCACCGGTGCCAGCAGGACGTTCGCGATGCCACGGACGACGGTCCCCGGCACGGTGGTCAGGCGGCAGGTGAAGCCGGTGTGCCCACCGGGCCCGTAGTGCATCCCCCACACCGCGTACCAGTCCCGTTCCGTGACGCCGTCGGTGTCGAAGCCCGGCTCCGCCCGCTGGACGACCCTCCGTTGCAGGATGTGGCGGCCGCTCTCGGCCGCCGAGGCGAGCGCCGCCTGCCACGTCCCGTCGTCGACCGTCCAGCCGGCCACCGTGCCCTCACCGCGGGCCAGATTGGTGGGTTTCAGGATGGTGTCCGCCCGGTCGCGGACGAAACCGGTCAGGTCGGTGGCCGCGTCGACGTAGGTCGTCTCGGGGAGGACGCGCCGCAGCGCGGCGCGTTCGTCGTCGGTCAGCGCGTCCTGTACCTCGGGGAGCCACACCAGGGCGAGGCACGCCTTGCTGTTGTACATGTCGTGCACCGGCGAGGTGACCATCGGCGGCAGGGCGGAGCCCGGCGCGGGGTGCAGCCGCCGCCAGGCCAGCACGGGATCCGGCTCCTCGGCGAGCTCCATCAGGTTGAACAGCCGCAGGAGGTGGGTCGCCCCGGCGACGTGGTCGGCGACGCGGCCGTCCGGCTCGTGCAGGTCCGCGACCTCCGCCAGGCGGGTCCGCAGCGGACGATCGGAGTACGCCTCCAGGCATTCGCCCAGGGGACGCCAGTCGTCGGCCCATTCCTCGAGCGCACCGGTCGCCTCGACCATCAGCACCTCCGCCGGCCCGGGCTCGGCGTCCTGCCCCCTGCCCGTGCTCTCCACCGTGCGCAGCACGTCGAGCAGGGCGGTGATGGGGTCGAGGTGTCGTAGTCCGTGCCGCTCGGCGAAGGGCCGGAAGGCCGGCTCCGCCATGACGGCGGGGAGCCAGGCGGTGCGTTCGGCACCGCCGACGGCGGGGCTCAGGCCCAGCTCCAGGACCTTGAACCCGGTCCCGTCGTGGATCAGATCGGCGCGGCCGTACGGCACCAGGGCGGGCAGGTCGGTGCCGGCCAGCAGCGGGCGCAGCACCTCCGGCACGTCGGTCAGCGCGCCGAACGCGGCCGTGTCGCCACCGGCGAGCAGGTGGGGCAACCGTCCCACGACGTCGAGCAGCACCGTGAAGTCGGCGTAGAACGACGCGAACTCCCGCTCGTCGACGAACATCACCCGGTGGAAGCTCTGTGCCTCGATGTCGGGCCCCAGCACCCGGGCGGCCGTGCGGGCCGGCAGGTCCGGTGGCAGCTCACCCTCGCGTACCGCCCGCAGGTAGTCGGTTGCCGGGTCCTGCGACACGGTCCGATCCGGCGCGCTCACGCGGCCGACTCCCGCCTGGCGGCCCGCTGGCGGGGGCGTGCGGTGCCGCCGGCGGGCGGCTGCGGCGTGTGCCGGTCAGGCCGACAGGAACAAGGCACCCGCTGCCTCCAGTTCGCGTAGCTTGCGGTAGTCATCCGAGATCGTCTCCGGGCTCTCGTGGACCAGGAAGACCAGGCCCGGGGTCGTGTACGAGTTGACGGTGACCTGCAACGGGTCGCCGGCCACGAGGTATGTGTCGACCGCGTGGAAGGACGGCAGCTCGCGGAGCAGGCGGAGATCGTAGCCGGCGAGGGTCCCCGAGTGGCGGGACAGCAACTGCACCATGGCGGCGTGCCGGCGCAGGACGGGGCGCCAGTCCGCGCGGACCCGCTCGGCGAAGCGGTCCGGAGCCACGATCGTCTCGGCCACCAGCTGCACCGTGTTGGTGCCCGTCGCCCTGGTCAGTTGCGAGATGTCGATCGAGCCCATGAACCGGGCGCCGGTCTCGACGAGCACCGGCTCACCGGCGATCATCATGACCTCCGTGTGCGCCGTACCCTCGCGGATGTCCAGGGCGTCGAGCACGGTCCCGACGAAGCCGTGCAACCGCTCGAAGACGGCGTCGCGCGGATCGACGAGCCGCTCCAGGTCGTAGAGCGCCGTACCGCCCTCGTGGCGCTTCTTCGTGTGCCAGATGTCCGAGACGATGTACTCGCCCCCGGCCGACACGGTGTTGACGGCGTACTCGTCGCCGGTCATGAACGGCTGGACGAGGAGTTCCCCGATCGGGGAGCCGAACACGTCGGGCGCGCCCAGCCAGCCCTTGAACGCGGTGTCGAGGTCCGCCTCGGAGCGGCAGCGCAGGAAGCCGAAGCTGCCGGAACTCGATCGGGGCTTGACGACGGCGTCGCCCAGCCAGCCCCCCGCGCGCAGCCACTCCGCCGCCTCGTCGCGGGAGGCGGTGCTCAGGTGCGGGATGACGGCGACGCCCCCGGCCGCCGCAGCACGTGCCATGTGGTGCTTGTCGCGGCGGCACCGGGTCGTCGCCGGGTCGTTGCCGGGCACGCCGAGCGCCTCGGCCAGCTGGTCGCCCAGCTCGACACCGGTCTCGGCGCCGGCCACGACGCTGCGCGGGCGCAGGCCCGCCCGGTCGAGCCGGTCGACGATGGTGTTGACGTCGCCGTCGTGCAGGTAGGTGTCGACATAGGCGTGGTCGACGCCGGTACGCAGGAGGAACTGCGGCAGGTCCGGGTCGCTCTGCACGTGCACCGTGCCGAGGCCGTACCCGGCGAGGGCCGGCGCGAGCGCGTTGGCCGTCGAGTACCCGTCCACGACGACACAGACTTCGCTGGCGTGTCGCATGATCCGCCTCAGGACTCTCGGGCCAGCAGGAAGTACGTCCGCATCGGGGGGATCATGTCGAGCTGCGCGGCGACGGGCGAGTGCCGGGCCGCCCCCTCCAGCATGTCGAACACGCCGTCGGGGGTGATGTCCCGGGTGAACATCGTCTTGATGGCGATCTTCAGGAAGTCCCGGTAGTTGGTGGTGTCCATGAGCGCCCCGGCGCGCTCGAACGCGGCGATCTCCTCCTGGTCGATCGGCAGCCGCTCGACCTGGTGCGTGCTCGGGATGCTGGGCGGCTGGACCTCGCCGGTGAAGCAGGCGGCGAGCGAGTCGGCCTGGAAGTCGAGCACCAGGTGGGTGCGGTCCTTCGTCCACCCGGAGACCGCGCTGTGGGCCTGGGTGGCGTCTAGGAACCAGATCTCACCGACGTTCATGTGGTACAGGGTCGTGTTGTGCGAGCTGACGCAGGACTCGTGGGTCTCCAGCGGCAGGTGGATCCGGATCAGGTTCGTGTCGAGTTCGAGGTAGTCCCGGTGTGGCACGAGTGCGCTGCCGGGGGTCAGCCGGGCGAGCCGGCCGTACTTCAGGAGGGACAGGTCGAACAGCTCACCCACGAGATGCCGCACGTACGGCAGGCGCTGGCCGAGGTCGGTGACGACGGCCGGGCCCTCGTAGGGGTTGAGTCCCGCGTCGAGACCGCGGCCCGTGCCGTTCCACACCGCGCAACTCTTCCAGGCGCCGCAGACGAAGTCGCTGTACTTGTCCGTGTAGGGGAACGACGCCATGGTGTCGAGGTCCGTGGCGAGGCTGTCTGCGTCGATGCCGCAGGTGCCGAGGATGCCGGTTTCGGTCGAGTTCATAACGGTGGTCATGGTCGGTACTCTCCAGCGGGAGTCGAGGCGGAGCCGTACGTCGATGGGAGGGGACGGCCGGCGCGGCTCACACGCCGAGTCGCTCCTTGAGCTCGGCGAAGAAGGGCACGTGGAGGAACTCGCGCTTCTCGGCGTCGTACCGGGTGTAGCGGCGGGTGAACTCGATCAGGCCCGTGCGGGCGGCCTCGACCCCCTCGGTCAGGACGACGTCCTCCAGCTCGGTGATCTCGGTGACGAGCGTCCGCAGCGCCTCGGGCAGGGTCGGCAGGAGCCGGATGCGCCCCTCGTCGATCGTCAGGCCCCCCTGCTCGCGCAGGTAGTTGAAGAGCAGTTGCGACGCGATCGCGTCGTAGTTCGGCTTCGGGATCCCCTCGACCGAGTACCGCAGCAGCCGCTCGGCCAGGACGAACTCGAAGGTCAGCGCGGCGAGCTCACGATCGATGTCCGCGTCGTCGAGGCAGACCAGCATCGACTTGACGTCGACCCGCATCTCCTCCAGGCCGGCCAGCGGCTTGTAGCTCTTCGCCGACAGGAACTGCGGGATCGGCATGCTGCCCGTGCGGTGGTGGAACTCGTGCAGCCGCACCCAGGAACCGGCGGCCCGCTCGACGCCGGTGTCGTCGACACTGGACAGCAGCGGGAACGAGTCCGCAACCATGGCGGCGTCGATGAGCCGGCGGGTGAGGCGGTGCCGGGAGACGAACTTGTCGATGAAGTAGAAGATCAGGTCATCGGGTTCCTGGCGGCCGTCGATGTGGTTCTCCGGGAAGAGCGCCACGACGACCCGACTGTCGAAACCCGCGCTGTGCCGGCGCAGGTTGACCGGCATCGTCGGGCTCGGGTAGCGGTCCACCAGTACGGGGTCGGACGGGATGGGCTCGTACTCCAGGTAGTCCAGACCGAGAGTCGGGAAGTACGCGGCCGAGAACACGGACAAGAGGGTGTTGTCGGCCCGCGAGTTGATGTGCCGCTTCGTGGCCGTGAGCTGCGGCTTCTCGTGTCCGCCGGTGAGATCCTCGACGAGTGCCCGGGCGGCGGGCCGGGCACCGAGCGTCGCCGAGTCGGCGATCCAACCGGCCAGCCGGCGCAGCGCCTCCGGCGATCCGGGCTCGGTTTCGCGCTGGTAGCGGGCACGCAGCTCGTTCACTTCGTTGACGACAGCGTCTGTATCCGCTGCGGGGAGGGACGATCGCATGGCAGCTCCTTTCCTCGAAACCGGATGACTCCGGCGGTCGCCAGCACGTGCCAGGGGCGTCGTCGATGGCGGCCGTCCGTGCCGATCCCGGTTGGTCGCTACGACAGGTCCCGGGCGAAGTCGTTCAGCAGGTCCGCCCACGCCGGGACGTACGACTCCGCGAGCGCGACGAAGTGCCGCGCCTCGGCCGGGGTGGAGACCAGGTGGCTCATGCCGGCCTCGTCGTCGCTGACGGACGCGGCGTGCCCCGTCTCCGCCCGGATGTGCGAGTCGATCCACGCGTAGTCGCGCTGCTCGGGGAGGACCTGGCGACCGTCCACGCTGACCTTGGCGTACAGGCGGCGGAACGCGACCGCGATGTCGAGGGCGATGGTCTCCACGACGCGGAGCTGGACGGCGCCGCCGAGTTCCTCGGCCGCCATGGCGTCCATGACATCGAGGATCCGGGCCAGCGCGGGGGACTCGGCGGGCGCGTCGGTGCTGCCCAGGGCCGACCGCAACGGCGCGCAGATCGTGTCCGCCCACCACAGGTAGTGGATGCCGTCCACACCCTCCGGTGCGACCTCCGCGAACGCCGCCGCCCGATTGTCCAGATCGTCCCCGATGACGCGGTACGCCATCTGATACGCTCCGAGTACCTCTCGACTCACTGTGTAGTCGCGAGCCAGGCGTCGCCCGTGGGCACCGAGGCTGGAAATGGTGGTGAACATAAACGACTGAGTGGTCCGCTGCCACTTCTCGGCGATCCGCAGCGCACCGGCGGGGCTCACCGAGGTGGCTTCCTTCGCACCGGCGAAGAACCGGTTGTTGCGTCGCGTGAGACCGGCCTCGTCGATCAGTCGATCGATGGTGGTGTCGGCCTGTAGACGGAGGTCGGTCAGGTCGAGTGCGGTGGTCATCGTGCCCTCCTCGCTTGTAGGGACCGGGCGGAGCGCTCCCTGAAGCCCGCCAGGACAGGCCAACGTCGACGAATATGTGCCAGCCGACGCGGGCCTATGATCATCGAATACCGTGTATCGCGCAACGGGAAGGCAATCGAACCCCTGTGCCTCCCCCTATGCGGGTGACTGCTCCTTGTGCGGTGCCTTCGGAGCCGAAATTCCGTGACCAGCGTCAACTCGACGCGAGCGACGGCTCGGCGCGGTTCAGACCCTCGTCCGCCCCGGCGATGTCCACAAACGGCCTCGCCAACTGGTCCGGCACTCCCATGTTCTGCGCGAAGATCCGTAGCCGGCGCTGCCAGGCGGACACATCGGACGGTGGCGCGATCGGCGCGGTGGCGCGGGCGACCAGCCCGGCGTACTCGTCGCGATCCGCGTTGCCGGTGGCGATCGAGTGCCGGAGGGCCGCCTCCAGGTCGCGCTGCGCGTTGACCACACACATCGTCCACTTGAGCAGGACCGTCGCGGTGCAACCGGGAGCGACGTCGAACACCCCGGCGTTGCGACGGAGCCGCGACGAGTCGGTGGTGTTGATCGCCACCTTGAGGTGGGAGGACACCACCTCCGCGCCCCGCACCTCCGGATACCACTGGCTGAGCTGGCGGAGCGCCAACCGGGCGCGCTCGGCCGCCTCGGGGTGACCGTTGCGCAGGAAGTGACGGAAGTCGTCGGGCAGCGCGTAGGTCGTCGGATCGACGCGGTGCACCGCGATGTGGGCCGCCGGCGGGTAGTAGACGAGCGCCGTGTCCCGGCTGAAGGGACTGAGCATGCCGCCGTACTCGTCTTCGAGCTTCAGGCACGTGTAGTTCCTCGACGTGCCCTCGGGCAGGTGCACGAAGAGGATCTGGCGCAGGGCCATGTAGATGGGCGGCAACCCGAGCGAGGGGTTGAGTCGCCGGGCCACCGCGGGGGTCTCGGTGGCGGCACAGAGACTGACCTGGTCGCCGACGACCGTCCTGCGGTCACCGTCCTCGACGTACTCCACCTGGTAGGTGCCGTCGGGCCGACGGCTCACGTCGGTCACCTCGGCGCCACCGCGTACCTCGACCCCGCACCGGCGCAGCTCCTGGTCGAGGAGGGCGGTGACGACGACCGGGTTGATGCCCCGCTGCGGAGTGACGAAGGTGGCCGCGACGTCGGAGACTCCGTCCGGCGTGGGGATCTCCCGGCAGATCTGGTCCGGCGCGCCGAACAACGCGTCGGCCGGGTCGTCGGCACACCGCTGGGCGTAACGCTCCTGGATGACCCGCATATTGTCCCGGCACTGGCCGACGATGTCGGTGCCGCTGTCCTGCATGGCCCTGGAGGCGATGACCCGGCTCTGGTCCTTGCCGCCGAAGATCAGGTCCGGGAAGAACCGTTCGTTGACCAGGCGACCGTCGAAGCAGTCCCGGGCGCTCTGCGGATCGAACGGATACTCGGCACCACTGTGGTTCTCGCTGACGATGTTGCTGGCCCCCGTGCAGATCGGGTATGCCTCGGGCGAGCGGGCCTCGGCCCGCTCCAGCAGAAGGACCCGGTATCCCGCGCGTCGGCGCATGATCGCGGCCAGGCAGCCCGCGATACCTCCGCCGATCACGATGTGCAGCTCGGTTCGCTTCACTCTGTCAATCCCTCTGTCATGGGCAACGATCCTGCGCCGCGACACGAGCTGAAACGGGTCTCGGTTTCAACACCGTGTCCGGCCGGACAGCGCGTCCTGCGGCGGATCTTCGGATGGGAGAGCGGGTGATGTGGCAGGCCGGGGGACGTGGCTGGAGGAGGGGGCCCTCGTTGGCGGTAGACGGTAACAAACTTCGATCAACCTCGGAAGGATCTTCCGGTACGGCTGTCGATCGATCGACCGGGCCTGCTCACACCCCTTCCACCAGTGCCACGCGGGCGGCTCGGCGGCGGCAACTTTCGCACTTCGGAGCGGGTGACATCGATCTGTACCCTCTCTGCCATGGCTGGATCTCCCCTCGTCAACGACCTGCGGGCGGCGCTCGGTGACGACGCCGTACTGACCGACCCCGACCTGCTCCGGCTGCACCGAAAGGACGAGGCCGATCTGTGCGATGCGGGGATGCCCCTGGTGGTCGTCCGTCCACGCCGGACGGCCGATGTGGTCGAGGTGGTGAGGGTCGCGGGGCGGTACGGGGTGCCGGTGGTGCCGCAGGGGGCGCGTACCGGGTTGGCGGGTGCGGCGAACGCGGTCGACGGTGCGGTGGTGGTGAGCATGGTGGCGATGGATGCCGTGCTGGAGATCGATGCGGTGAGCCGGATCGCGGTGGTGCAGCCGGGTGTGGTGAACGCGGCGTTGTCGGCGGCGGTGGCGAAACAGGGGTTGTGGTATCCGCCGGATCCGGGATCGTGGGAGATGTCGACGATTGGTGGCAACGTGTCCACCAACGCGGGTGGTATGTGCTGCGTGAAGTACGGGGTCACGACCGAGTACGTGTTGGGTCTGGAGGTGGTGCTGGCCTCGGGTGAGGTGTTGCGTACGGGTCGGCGTACCGCCAAGGGGGTTGCGGGTTACGACCTGACGCGGCTCTTCGTGGGTTCCGAGGGCACGCTCGGTGTGATCACGGAGGTGACGGTGGCGCTGCGGCCGGCGCCGCCGGAGTCGCTGACCATGGTGGCGGTCTTCCCCACCACCGCCGCCGCGGGCCGGGCGGTCGCCCGGATCGCCGAACAGGGGCTCACCCCGAGCCTGCTGGAACTGATCGACCGCACGTACCTGCGGGCGATCGAGGCGTACCGGCCGATGGGCCTGCGTACCGACGTCGAGGCGCTGCTGCTGGCGTCGGCGGACACCGGGCCCCAGGCCGCAGGGGACCTGGCGCGGCTCGCCGAGCTGTGCGAGGCGGCCGGCGCCGACGAGATCCACACGGCCACGGACGCCGTGGAGGCGGCGGCCCTGTTGCAGGCCCGCCGGCTGGGGCACGCGGCGATGGAGAAGTTCGCCAGGGAGTCGTTCCCCGACGGCAACGGTGGGATGGTCATCGACGACGTGGCGGTGCCCCGGGCGGCGTTGGCGGCGCTGCTCGACGGGGTCGCACGGATCGCGGCCGAGTGCGACGTGACGATCGGCGTGGTGGGTCACGCCGGGGACGGCAACATGCACCCGAACATCGTGGTGGACCGCGCCGACCCGACCAGCCTCGAACGCGGCCGACGCGCCTTCGACGAGATCATGCGCCTCGGCCTCGAACTCGGCGGCACCTGCACCGGCGAACACGGCGTCGGCCTACTCAAACGCGACTGGCTCGCCCGCGAGATCGGGCCCGTCGGCATGCGGGTGCACCAGGCCATCAAGACCGCCCTCGACCCCGCCGGCCTGCTCAACCCCGGCAAGGTCTTCTGATGCCCGCCACCCCTACGGCGGGTCGTACGGAGATGAGGAGAGCGTGCCGACCATAGCCATCGTCGACGGATACTCCACCGGCAGCGCGCTGAGCCGGGCGCTGGCCGAGCGGGGGGTGACCTGTGTCCATGTACGCAGCGGCGAGTCCCTGTACGACTACTACCTGAAGACGTTCCGCCCCGGCGACTACGCGGTCGACCTCGGCTTCGTCGCCGACGCGGACCTCCTCGTCGACCGGCTGCGGGCGCTCGGCGTCGACCGGGTCGTCGCGGGCACCGAGCCGGGGGTGCTCCTCGCCGACACGCTCAACCACCTGCTCGGCACGCCCGGCAACGACATCGCCACGGTCACCGCGCGGCGAGACAAGTCGGCGATGGCGGCGACCGTGGCCGCCGCCGGTCTCGCCGTGCCCGCCGGCCGGTGCTTCGAGTCCGTGGACCAGGCGGTCGACTGGTACGCGGCCAGCCTGTCCGGCCCGGCCGTCGTCAAGCCCGTGGACGGCGCGGGCACCGACAACGTGCGGTTCTGCGAGGGTCCCGACGAGGTGCGCCTCGCCTGCGCCACGGTCCTGGCCTCGGCCAACCTGTACGGCGTACCCAATCGACGGGTGCTGGTCCAGGAGCGGCTCGTCGGGACCGAGTTCTACGTCAACACGGTCTCGTACGCGGGCGCGCACCGGGTCGCCGAGATCTGGCGGTACACGAAACGGCCGGGTCCTGGCGGCGGTCCCATCTACGACTACGAGGAGCCGGTCGACCGGGGCTCGGCCCTGGCCCGGCAGCTCCGTGAGTTCGTCTTCGGGGTGCTCGACGCGCTCGGTGTCCGGTCCTCGGCGGCACACACCGAGCTCATGCTCACCGACCGGGGGCCGGTGCTGATCGAGGCCGGGGCCCGCCTCGGGGGAGCGACCCTGCCCGACGTCGTGGCGAAGTTCTGCGGTGTGTCACAGACCTTCCTACAGGCCCAGCACCTCGTCGATCCGGCGTCGCTCGACCAGTTCGACGACCGTACACCGGGCTGGGCCGCCGCCGTCCGGAACGTGTCGCTGATCAATCCGGTCCCCGTCGCCGCGCAGGCGGACTGGCACGCCCGGCTGTCGGAGCTGCCGGCGGCCGTGGCGGTCGCGGCGCGCTGCTCCCCCGGGGCCGAACTGCCGCAGACCGTCGACCTGTTCAGTTCGCCCGGCTACCTCTATCTCGCCGCGGAGGACCCGGCCGAGGTCGAGCGGGGCTACGCGATGTTGCGCCGATGGGAACAGCACGGCCTGTACGGGAGCTGACGTGCGGCGCTTCCGGTTCGATCGCGGGCGCCGACGGGGTAAGAAAGGTGCGGAGGAAAACCGCTCACCGGAAGGACCGCCCCGATGACCCTGGAACGACCGATCGCCCCGGACCCGTACGAGCTGCTGCCGACCGTTGCGTCGTTCACCCTGACCAGTGACGACGTGCAGAACGGCGAGCCGATGGACGCCGCGTACGCCCATGGCAGCGTCGGGGGCGACAACGTTTCGCCGCAGCTCACCTGGTCCGGCTTCCCGGCCGAGACCAAGGGTTTCGTGGTGACGTGCTTCGACCCGGACGCGCCGACGGGCAGCGGATTCTGGCACTGGGTCCTGGTCAACCTGCCGGCCGACGTGACGCGGCTGCCGCGCGGCGCGGCCGGGGAGGACCTCGGCGGCGCCTTCACGGTCCGCAACGACTACGGCGAGCAGGGCTACGGCGGCGCCGCCCCGCCGGCCGGCGACCGGCCGCACCGCTACGTGTTCGCGGTGCACGCCCTGGACGTGGAGGGCCTCGACGTCACCCCCGACGCCACCCCCGCGGTCGTCGGCTTCAACCTGGCCTTCCACACCCTGGCCCGCGCCGTGATCCGCCCCACCTACCAGGTCAAGGACTGACCCACCTCGCCGCGATCTTGCACTCCCCGCCTGACGGAAGGGCCGCTGGTGGGCCGAGTGCAAGATCGCGGGCGGGCAGCGACGATCAGGAGGGGACGCGGGCCACCGCGAAGACGGACTGGCCGAACGGCGGGAGGACGAGCTGCTCGGCCGCCTTGGTGGCGGGGAGCACGAGGGTGTCGTAGACCTTGACCATCGGGCCCTCCTTCGGCATCAGCCGGAAGACCTTGGTCGCCATGAAGTAGCCGATCAGGCCGAGCGCGTTCGCGTAGTGGATCTTCTCCACCGTCAGGCCGGCGTCGGTCATCGCGGCGGCCAGGGTCTTCTTGGTGTAACGGCGTACGTGGCCGGTGGCGATGTCGGCCGGGCTCATCGCGAACTGGAACGCCGGCACGATGATGATGACGTTGCCGCCCGGCCGGACCAGGTCGCGCATGCTGCGCAGCGCGCCCACGTGGTCCTCGATGTGCTCCAGCACGTTGTACGACACGGCGGCGCTGTAGTCACCCCGGTCGGAGTGCGGCAGCAGCATCTGCCGGACCTCGATGCGGGGCTGGTCGGCCAGCCGCTCCTTCAGCGAGACGAGCCGGTCCGGGTCCGCCTCGGTGGCGGTGAAGCGCGGCAGGTGCTCCGCCCACTCCAGCGCGTAGTCGCCGAGCCCGCTGCCGATCTCGATCGGGTTGTCACCGAGGTACGGCAGGGCCAGCTCGACGAACCAGCGACGGTGGTTGACCGCTGTCGCGAGGCCCTCCAGGACCTCCGACTGCACGCGCTGATCCCCAGTGATTTCTGCCATGCGTCGATTCCTCACGGTATGAACTCGACCCGCGCCTGGACCGACCGAGTGAATCATCCGCAGTGGCGGCAGAAAAATCGGGGCACCCGGGGTGGCCGAAATGGGGGTCGGGGGTGGGCACGTGATCGGCGGTCGGCGAACCCGGCACATGGTACGCCAGTACCCCGAAACATGTCACGGCGGAGCCTTGGCCTGACTACCCTACGAATCGTCATGACTACTCCTGAATCGGGCCTCCCTGCCGGCGGATCAGGGCCCGGGGCGTCGGCGGGCGCGCCCGACCGGGGCGTACGCCCCTGGAAGGGGTGGTGGACGGACGCCTTGGCGGTGGCGAGCTTCGTCGTACTGGGCTTCTGGGTGACCGCCCGGCTCTGGTTGCGTCCGTCGCACGGCATCCGGGACAACCGTACGGACCAGTCGCAGTTCGAGTGGATGATGGCGCACGGCGCACGTGTGGTGACCGATTTTGTTGATCCATTCACCTCGGGCCAGATGAACGTTCCCGAGACCGTCAATCTCATGGCAAATACGTCCGTATTATCCGTATCTCTGCCAATGACGCCCGTCACACTCCTGATCGGTACCCGCGCGTCGTTTCTGCTCTTTCTCACGCTTGGCATGATCGCCACGGCGACGGCCTGGTACTTCCTGCTGTCCCGGGTGGTCGTCGGCAGTCGCGGGCCCGCCTGGCTCGGCGCCGCCTTCTGCGCGTACGCCCCGGCGATGATCTCGCACGCCAACGCGCACCCCAACATCGTCTCGCAGTACGTGGTGCCCCTGATCGTCTGGCGCACCCTGCGGCTCGCCGAGCCGGGCCGCTGGCTGCGCAACGGCCTGCTCCTCGCGCTCGTCGTCGTGTGGCAGGCCTTCCTCAACCTCGAGGTGCTGCTGATGACGGCCATCGGGCTGGGCGTGGTGGTCGCCGCGCTCGCCCTCGGCCGGCCCGAGCTGCGCCGCCGGTCCCGGCCGTTCCTCGCGGGACTGGCGGTGGCCGCCGCCGTGGCGCTGGTGGCGCTCGCGTACCCGCTCTACGTGCAGTTCTTCGGCCCGGGGGCCTACAACGGGCTGCCCCGGCTGATCCGGGGCTATTCGACGGACCTCGCGTCCTTCGTGGCGTACTCGCGGGAGTCCCTGGCCGGCGACGCCCGCAGCGCGCAGGGGCTGGCGAAGAACCCCACCGAGGAGAACGCCTTCTTCGGCTGGCCGCTGGTGGTGCTCGTCGTCGCCCTGTTCTGGTGGCTGCGCCGCAACGTCGTGGTACGCGGCCTCGCCGTACTCGCGCTCCTCTTCGGCCTGCTCTCCCTCGGGCGTGAGGTGCAGCTCCACGGCGAGGGCACCGGGATACCCGGCCCGTGGGCGGCGCTGGAGAACCTGCCCGTCCTGCACTCGGTGGTGCCGACCCGGTGGGCGCTGGCGATCACCCCGATCGTCGGGATACTGCTCGCGTACGGGGCCGAGCACGTACGCGCCCTGGCCGCCCGGCACCCACGGGCGCGCCCGCAGATCCGCTTCGCCGCCGTCACGATCCTGGCCATGGCCCTGCTGCCGATCCTGCCGACCCCGCTGCCCACCACCCGGCTGGACCCCGTGCCCGCCTTCGTCACCTCGGGCGCCTGGCGGCCGTACGTGCAGGGCGGGCGGAGCGTCGTGACCCTGCCGCTGCCCGACACCCACTACGCCGACCCGCTGCGCTGGTCGGCGCGGACCGGGCTGGACATGCCCATCGCCCGCGGCTACTTCCTCGGCCCGGACACCCGGCCCGGTCGTGACCGGGTCGCCCTCTTCTCCGCCCCGCCCCGCCCCACCAGCGAGTTTTTCGCCGAGATCCGGCGGACCGGGGCGGTGCCGCCGATCACCCCGCAGGCCCGGGTCGACGCGGTCGGTGACCTGCGGTACTGGCGGGCGGGCGCGGTCGTGCTCGGGCCGCACCGGCAGGCCGACGCGCTGCGGCGCGGCATGACCGAGCTGACCGGCATCAGCCCCACGTACACGGCGGGGGTCTGGCTCTGGGACGTCCGTCCGCTCACCGACTGACGGTCTCGCCGGGCGGTCCGGACGGTGGGGGAGAGGCGGGCGTGCGTCGGTCCTTGCGCAGGTCGCCCTCGGAACGGGCGCGCGCGGTCAGCCCTGGCGGACGCAGCAGCCCTGGCAGATCTTGGGCTTGGGGAGGGTGAACGCCAGGCAGCACGTGCGCCGCTGCACGGTGGGCTCGCCGTTCGCGCCGGGGACCAGCTCCACCAGGTCGGCGAGGCCGAGCGTGCCGAGCAGCGTGTCGATCGTCTCGACCGACGAGCCGGGCAGGCCGTCGGCGGCCCGCAGGATGCCGTGGGCGATGCCCGAGGCCACCGAGCCGAGCAGGGTACGCGCGCCGATCCGGACCTCGGCCTGGATCGCGGCCACCATCGGGGCCAGGTGGGCGTCGAGCAGCGTGGCCCGCAGCGTCTGGAGCAGCTCCGCCTCGTCCGCGACGACGCGCAACTCGGGCAGCCCGGTGAGCGCCAGCGGGTCGCTCGGCAGCACGGCGACCGTGGTCGAGCGACGCAGGCCCATGGTGAGCAGCGGCCGGTGGTCCTCGAAGTGGATCAGCACGTCGGCCGGGTCCAGCAGCGGGACCCGCCGGGCCGAGGCCCAGCCGAGCACCACGGGCAGCGCCGTCCAGTAGCTGTACGACTTCCAGGCCAGCGCGGCGCACGCGTGCGGGGTGCCGCCCCAGCGCGAGCTGGCCGAGTGCAGGAACTGCGGCAGGAGGGTGCCGTCGACCAGCGAGGTCGCCTGTTGCCAGCCGAACTCGTCGTGCACGAGCAGGCCGCGCGCGAGACCCGGCACGTCGTCGGTGCCGAACATCGCCCGCATGGCGGCGGTGACCGGGGCCAGCGGCGCGGCGGCGGCATCCTGCTCCGGCATCACCGCTGTCACTGGACTCACCCACCCCGTCGTCAGCCGTCGGCGGGCCGTGGCCCGTCCCATACTAAGGCTAGCCTAACCACACCTGACGAGATAAGGGAAGCCTCGGCTCTGCCGGATCCCCGGGTGCCGGCAACTTTGTCCCGCCTGCGGCGTGCTACCCGGTCGTCGGGGCGGAAAACGCCGCCGCAGTATCGACAAACATCGCTTCATGTCAAGGATCGTGTCGACAAGGTGCCAGTTCCGTGTGTGCGTCGCCACAGAACGTGAAACTGATACTCCCGGCCACGAGGAGGCTGATGACCTCACCGCTCGATCGGGCTGCCGACTCGTTCGCTGCCGAGATCGCCCGGCACCGCACGGGGCGGGGGCTGTCCAAGAAGCAGCTCGCCATCCTGATGGGCTTCGACCCGTCGTACGTGAGCCACGTCGAGGGGCGGCGGCACCGTCCCACCGAGGACTTCGCGCGCCGGGCCGAGGCCGTCCTGGAGGCCGGCGGCGCCGTCTGGCAGCGCTTCAAGGAGTACGACGAACTGCGCCACGCCCGGGCCGAGCGGGCACACCGGGACCCGCCCGTGCCCGGGCAGTGGATGCCGCCCGGCACCGGCCTGATCGTCGAGCGGGAACTCGCCACCCTCACCCACCTGGGCGACGCCTACCGCTGCGTCATCCGGCGCCAGCTCTACAACGCCGGCACCGAGCCGGTCACCCGCTACCTGGTGCGGGTCGCCGTCGACCGCTACCCCAACGACCCCGGGCGTTCCAACCTGCACCACCGGGAACACCCGCTGACCTTCGCCGAACTCCGGCTGCGGGCGCACCGGGAGGACGGGGACGAGCGCGAGGCGATGCACTGGCGGGCCAAGCACGACCGGGATGCCTTCAAGGAGCTGTGGCTGCTCTTCGAGAACGCCGACCGCCGCTTCCCCCTCTACCCCGGCGACCGGGCCACCATCGAGTACGCGTACTGCGTCGGGCACGACAAGTGGGGCCCCTGGTTCCAGCGGGCGGTCCGGCTGCCCACCCGGCAGATGGCCGTACGACTGGATCTTCCGGCGGCCCTCGACCCGCAGGTCTGGGGCGCGGAGACCTCGCTCTCGGCGGAGGAGGGCCCGCTGCGCACGCCCGTGACGAAGCAGGAGGACGCCGACCGGGTGATCTTCGACTGGGCGACCGACGACCCCCCGCTCAACGCCCGGTACCGGTTGCAGTGGCGGTTCCGCAACCAGCCGGAGGACGAGCCGGAGGAGACCGGGCGGGTGCGTCCCAGCGACCGGATGCGCGGCATCGGCATCGTGCAGCGCGGCGCCGAGCTGCTGCGCCAACCCGCGCGCCCGTTCGACCTGCCCCGCGAGGAGCAGGAGGCCCGGGACCTGACCGACCGCCTCACCGCGACCCTCGACCGCCTCGACGAACTGCACCCGTTCCGCAAGGGGGTGGGCATCGCCGCCCCGCAGCTCGGCCTCGACCGGGCGGCGGCGGTGGTCCGGCCACCCGACCGGTCGGCCGAACCCGTCGTGTTGCTCAACCCCCGCGTCGTCGACGCCTCCCCCGACAGCGACGAGCAGTACGAGGGCTGCCTCTCCTTCTTCGACCACCGTGGCCTGGTGCCCCGGCCGCTCCGGCTCGACGTGGAGCACGCCCAGTACGACGGCAGCCGGATCATCACCTCGTTCGAGTTCGGCATGGCCCGGCTCGTCGCCCACGAGATCGACCACCTGGAAGGGCGGCTCTACGTCGACCGGATGACACCGGGGGTGCCGCTCGTCCCGGTCGAGGAGTACCGCGAGACCGGCCGGCCCTGGCGCTACTGACCTCCGCACACGCTACCGACCTCCGCACACCGTCCCCGGCGGCACGACCACGTCCGCGCGGGTGGGAAGGACGGCCGGGCGGACGTGGTCGTGCGGGGCGGTGCCGGTCCGCCCGTACGGGGGACCGGGGCGCGTGCCCCAGGGGGCAGGGGCACGCGCCCCGGCTCGGGGGGAGGAATGCCTAGAGGTTGCCGAAGGTGTCGTAGCGGGTGTGCTCCGGCGGGACGCCGTCCTCGGCGAGGACCCGGAGGGTGGCCCGGACCATGCGGGCCGAACCGGAGACGTAACAGTCGTGCGCCGTCCACGGGCCGTACCGGCTGACGACGTCGGGGACCTCACCCAGCTCGCCGTCGAAGTCGGGATCCTCGCTGCACGCCGGAGTGACCGACAACCACGGGTGCGCGGCCACCAGCTCCTGGAGCCCGGCCAGGCCGTACAGGTCCGCCGCCGTACGGGCGCCGTAGAAGACGTGCACCCAGCGGGTCCGGTTGTAGCTGGCCAGCTCCTCCACGAGCGCCTTGATCGGAGCCAGGCCGACGCCGCCCGCCACGCACAGGATGTCCCGTTCCGAGGAACGGTCCAGGGTCATCGAGCCCATCGGCGCCGCCACCCGCAGCAGGTCGCCCGGCCGCACCCGGCGGACCAGCGCCCCGGACACCCAGCCGGCGCCCTCCGGCGTACGGACGTGGAACTCCAGCACGTTGTCGTCGTTGGGGGCGTTCGCCACCGAGTAGGTGCGCCACACCCGGGGAAGGTGGCGCGGCACCTCCAGGCTCACGTACTGCCCGGCCCGCCAGGGCAGCGGGTGCTGCAACGCCCGGCAGGTCAGCACCGCCGTGTCCCTGCCGTACCGCTCGTGGGTCAGCACCTCCGCGTGCCAGAACGGCGGGTTGTCGTCGGCCGCCGCCCCGGCCAGCATCTTCTCCGTGATCGCCGCGTACGCGTCCCGCCACGCCTGGTCGTACTCCAGGTTCCAGCCGTCGCCGGCGATGCTGCGCAGCGCGTCCATCAGCGCGACGCCCATGGTCTCGTAGTGCGCCGCCTCGACGTGGTACTTCCGGTGGTCCCGACCCAGCGAGCGCAGGTACTCGTCGAAGCTCTCCGGGTCGCCGACCGTCTGCGCGGCGGTGACGATCGCCTCCAGGATCCGGTCGCCCTGCCCGGTCATCTCCACCGGGAAGAGCTTGCGCAGCTCAGGGTCGAGAAGGAAGAGCCGGGCGTAGAAGTGACCACTCAGCCGCTCCCGGTGCTCCTCGACCAGGGTCCAGCTCTCCTTCAGCAGCCTTGCGAAGTCGTCCACGGGCGCGCTCCTTCTCCTGACGGCGGATCGGGCACCCATAGAATGTCCACGGAGCGTGTCGACCGGTCGCACAGAATGTGCGATCGGCTCGTGAGGCTCGTTCGGGCGGTGCCCCCGCCCGTGGAAGTCGGTGCGGCCGCCGGCCCCACCCCGAGGAACGTCGGGCAGAGTGGTGCGGTGACCGTTGAGCTGCAACGCCCGGCGACCCGCCGGATGCTCGGCACCGAGACGCTGCTCGTACTCGGCCTCTCGCTCGGCCAGTCCGCCGTCTACGCGACGGTGTCGATCATCGCGAAGCTGACCGCCGACGGGCCGCTGTCGAAGCAGACCGCCGCGCTCAACACGTCGGCGTCACCCCGGCCGTGGCTGGACCTGACGTACCAGCTGCTCGGGATCGTCTTCGCGCTGCTGCCGGTACTGCTCGCCGTACACCTGCTGGCGCGGGACCCCGGCGACCCGGCGCGGACGCTCGGCCTGGACGCCCGGCGGCCCGGCCAGGACCTGGCGCGCGGCGCCGGCCTGGCCGCGCTCATCGGCCTGCCCGGCCTGGCGCTGTTCTGGGCGGCGGCGCAGCTCGGCGTCAACGCCACGCTGGTCCCGGCCGCGCTGCCCGAACTCTGGTGGACGGTGCCGGTGCTGATCCTCGCCGCCGTGCAGAACTCGGTGCTGGAGGAGGTGATCGTCGTCGGCTACCTGGTCACCCGGCTGCGCCAGCTCAACTGGCGGATCGGCGCGATCGTCGCGACGAGCGCGCTGCTGCGCGGCTCGTACCACCTCTACCAGGGCTTCGGCGCCTTCGTCGGCAACGTGGTCATGGGCGTCGTGTTCAGCCTCTTCTACCTGCGCACCCGCCGGGTCATGCCGCTGGTCGTCGCGCACACCCTGCTCGACGTGGTCGCCTTCGTCGGCTACGCCCTGCTGCCCCGCGAGTGGTTCGACTGGCTCTGACGCCGGGTGCCAGGTGCCGGGGCCCAGCGTGGTGCGGGGCGTCGTCGGTCAGTGGGGCGCGGGCCGCTGCCGGTAGGCCGCGACCGCGCGGGCGGCGAGCCGCTCGGCCGCAGCCGTGTCACCGGCCGCCGCCGCGAGCACCGCCGCGCCGGGCAGCAGCCGGGACGCCAGCCGCAGCGCCAGCCAGCCGCCCGCCTGCGCGACCAGCGGCGCCGCCAGCCGCCAAGCGGCCTCCGCCGCCCGGGGCCAACCCGCCGCGTCCGGCTCCCCCATCGACCGGGCCGCCGTCAACGCCTCCCGCGCGCTCTCGGCGTCCGGATGCACGCGGGTCAGCACCAGCAGGTCCACCGCCCGGTCCGGATCGGCAGGGTCCCGGCCATACGCAGCCGCCAGGTGCAGCACCAGGTTGGCCTGCGCCCACAGGACGGCCGCCAACTCGGCCAGCGGCGCGAAGAGACCCGCCAGCGCGGCGGTCGCCCCACCTGCGCCGGCCTGCCGGACGAACCGCCGGGTCACGAGCCGCGCCAGCCCGTCGGCACCCGCATCGGGGTACGCCTCCCGAAGCCGCTGTGCCCAGTCGCCGGCGCGCGGCCCGAGCACCTCGACAGCGGCCAGGGCCAGCAGCTCCGGCGCGAACGCGGGATGCTCGACCATTCGCGCGGCGGCCAGCCGAAGGACCCTCTCCGGCGTACGCACCAGCGGTGCGCCCGCCATCTCGGTCCGGGTGTCGGTGCCCGGGGCTGGCGTACGTCCCGGGACGGCCTTCTTCACTGCCTTCTTTGCGGGGACCGTCTTCCGGGCGGGCGTGGCCTTCGCCCCGGGAGTGGTCTTCCGGGCGGGCTCGGTCCGCGCGGCCGGCGTGGCCTTCTTCACGGTCGCTCTCTTCTCTGGCACCTTCTTCCCGGGCTCCTTGCGTACCGGCTCCTTGCGCACGGGCTCCTTGCGCACGTCGTCGGCGGTTGTGCTTTCCGGGGCGGACGGGTCGGCGGCAGACGTCGGCTGGTCCCCGGGTACGACGGGCACGCGGTCACCGGTGTGGGGGACGTCACTCCCGTCGCTCTTCCCTGCCCGCGCAGGCCGCTTCCGCGAAGCCGGGTCGGCAGGACCAACGGCCTGGCGGGGCAGCGGCGGATCGGCCGCAGGCGGCTGGAACAGCACCGCGGGCGCCGGCTTCGCCCGCCGTGGGCGCTTCTCGGCACCCTCCGGCCCGGTCGGCTCCGGCGGTGCGGGCGGCGGGCTGAAGGTCGCCTTCGGGGAGCGTCGGCGTGCACCCTCAGCAGGCTCTCGGCGGTTCGGCTCGCGTGGCGGCTGCTCCTGCATATCGATGGAGCGTAGTCTGATCACGCCCGCGTACGACAGTGAAAGGCGAGGTCGGGCCGAGCCCCGGCCCCGTCGCGGACCGCTCCGCGCGCGTGTGGGAGGGGGACCGGGGAAGTCGTTTTGCTCCCGATGGGTGGTGCCCTGTATTCTCGGGCCCGGTGGTCTGCAGGGCCACCAGGGAGACTTCGCCTAGTCTGGTCTATGGCGCCGCACTGCTAATGCGGTTGGGGTCTTAAAGCCCCTCCCGGGTTCGAATCCCGGAGTCTCCGCGCGAAAGCCGGGTGTGTAGACTGGCCAAGCACCGAGCGCCCGTAGCTCAACGGATAGAGCATCTGACTACGGATCAGAAGGTTAGGGGTTCGAGTCCCTTCGGGCGCACTTCACGATCAAGGCCGTAACCAGCGGAAACGCCGGTAGCGGCCTTGATCGCTTCCAAGTGTCGGGAAGGATTTTCCCAGGATTTGGAACTTGGTGCTCCGATGGTGCTCCGTTGTCGATGTGCTGTTCCGGCGGGGTTCCGTGCCGGCCAGTACGGTTGCCTGTCGCGTGGTCCGGATCACGGCCGGGATGCTGGGGCGTCAGCGGTGGCTGTTGTCCGCCGTGGTCACAGTTGTCGATCTTTCTGCATGGTGGGCGTTCGACGGTCGGTCGCGTTGACCTGGGCTGGCGCAGGGTGACAAGCGGATTATTCTGTTGGCCCGGCGATCAACGGCTGGTGACGACGGTAGATCCACGCATCTGACTTGCGCCCCACTCGCCGCCCGGACAACCGAGCCGATCGTTGGGCGCGGGCCGTGCACTCGGCGCTCGGCCCCGGATCGGGCGGGGGCACCCATTGCGGGGCTCCCGACCAAGGGCTGGACAGGCCGTCTGTCCCGGCGGTGCAATGGGTGCCGTGCCGGCGTGAGGGGCCAGGGCTGGCGCGGCCGATCGGGACCGGCACGAGTTCAGTTCGACCGCCCCACGCCCATGTGGCCGATCCTGCGGTGGGAACGTTCGCGACGAGAGCCGGGCGATGCTGCATGCTCATGGCTCCCCTCTGTGTCAAGACACCGCCGGGAGGAGGGTTCTATCCTGGGTCTCGGCGGGTCCAGAAAGTGACTTCTCTATTGTCGGCATCTGCCGACATCAACTCCGACAAATTTTGACACCGCGAACTGCCCTGCAGGGGCGCCGTCGGTCTCACAATGAGACCGACGACAGGTGTGCTGTGGGCACGACCCTGGCACTACCTGCGTTCGGTACCGACGCGGCCTTCGGGCGCATCGGTGACTGTCAGAGCTGGCAGCTGTGGTCTGCACGCTTCGGGACCGCGGCGTCTGCAGGGCGATCGGAGTTAGAAGCAAATGACCAACAGCGACGAGATCCGAGCTGCCCGTCGTGCGCTTGGCCGGCAACTCGCCGAGTTGCGAAAGGCCGCCGGTCACACTCAGCATGGTTTCGCCCGGCTCGTGCAGTACGGCCGCAGCTCTGTGGCGAACACCGAGACCGGTCATCAACACCCTGACCGCGCATTCTGGGTCCGCTGCGACACCACGCTGCAGACCAGGGGCATACTCGTCGCCGAGTACGACCGCATCGCCGAATTGGACCGCCAGCAACGTCGCCTATCGGTGATGCACGCGGTCGAGCCAACGTCTCAGTCGAAGACACCACCTCCCACCAACCCTGACGCACATTGTGCGGACGGCAGCACCGTTCTGTGGGAGCACGAGGATCGCATCGATGCCCGTCGGCTGGCGCTGAAGTCCGCAGCCGACGACGACGCGCGCCTGGCGTATCTCGAGAACGAGGTACGCCAGGCGATCTGCGACAACGAACGCCTCACCCCGGCCCTCCTCACGACACGTATGCGACCGCTGCGCGCCTACGTCGACCAACTCATGGCAGGCCGGCAACACCCACCGCAGCGCGCTCGGCTATACACCGCCGCCGCCCACCTATCCGGACTACTCGCCGCCCTCGCTCTGGACCTCGGCGCGTTCCGCGTCGCACACGCCTACGCCGCCGAAGCCTTTGCCCTCGCCGACGCCGCTAAGGAGCCCGACACACAAGCCTGGGCGCGGGCGACACAGAGCTTAATCGCGTTCTACACCGGCGACTACCACGACGCGCTGGCCTACGCCCAGGACGGCCTGCATCGCGCCGGCACGAGTCCACACCGCATCCGCCTCACGATCAACGGACAAGCGCGTGCCCTTGCCCGTCTCGGCGATCGCTACGGCGTCGACAGCGCTGTCGATCGAGCATTTGCCATGCTGTCCGACTACCCACCCGTCACCCAGGTCAGCACGAGCCTTGCGCTCGGCCCGTACTGCCAGGCCAGGACAGCAGCAAACGCGGCAACCGCCTACCTGGCCCTTGATCGCACCGCACACGTCAACGACCACCTCTCCACCGCCATCGCCGCGTTTGATTCAGCCGGGCTGCGCGGCCCGCAAGCACTGAGCCGCCTTGATATGGCGACCGCGCACCTGCACGTCAACGACCCCGACCCCGAACAGGCGGCCACCCTGGTGATGGAAGCCCTCACCCTCACTGCGGACCAGCGCTTCGAGTCGGTTCACCAACGTGCCCGGCAGGTCCTCGCCACCGCCGGGCCGTTCGCTCGCCACCCGCGGCTGCGGCAGGTGGCGGACCTGCTCGTTGAGCGCACTCAGGTCGCAATCGCAACGCCGCCGGCTCTACCATCGCCGCTATGACCAGCCGGGAACTGGCCAGCCTGCACCAGCGCTGGACCGCCTACCAGGATCTGCCCAAACTCATCGAACACTGGTACTGGCGCCCGGGCTGGCGAGCCGACCGCCGGTTCTACACCTGGCACCTTACTTTCGAACACCAGCCTGAACTGCACCGCCTCGTCACCGGCCTGCAGCGTCAGCTGGTGCTGCCGGGTCTGGACCTGGTGCCGCTTGATGGTCTGCACCTGACTATGCAGGGCCTCGGCTTCACCGACGAGGTCAGCGCCCCCGACCTCAACGCAATCGTCGCCGAAGTGCGGCGGCGTTGCGCCGGCTTGGCGCCGCTGGAGCTGTCCCTCGGCCCCGCCGACCCTGACGCCGAAGGAATCGGTCTGCTGGTCCAGCCTTGGGACCGCGTCGAACATCTCCGCGCCACCATCCGGGACGCCATCGGCACGGTGTGGCCAGCCGTGCCCGAGCCTGCGGGCGGATTCCGGCCGCACGTCACCATCGCCTACAGCGGCTCACGGGCGCCGACAGATCCGATACGTGCCCGGCTAGCCGAACTCCGTAATCAGCCTCCGGCACGGGTGACGGTGAGCGAGGTGACGCTGATCGCGCTGCGGCGAGAGAATCGCACCTATCGCTGGACGACTGCGGCAACGGTGTCTCTGGCCGGGTGACCGTAAACCCTGCCGTCGCTGGCGTGAGAACGGCTTGCTCCGGAATTCCGACCAACTCGGCAGGCGCATATTGACTGTAATCAGTGACGTACTGCTCTCCGGTGCTGTCGCTGACGGTAACCTCGACGTGATGTTGCCGGGTCTCTCTGCGGCGGGCCAATGTGGCGGGTGCGGCAAGGTAGCCGAGTCGATGACACGGTGACAGATGCCGCTGCCCTCGCACCACGTGTCGTAGTCGTCTGCCAGCACCGAGACCGGGCCGAGGGCCAGGGCGGTGGTGGCGGCGACTGGCGTGGAGGTTGTGGTGGGCGCCGTGGGCGTCGCGGCGGCTGCTCGTCAGGTCGGCGCTGGTGTAGCTCCACTCCGGTAGCTTCTGCTGCATGGCGAGCGCGATGCACGGCGCGAGAATCTTCTGAGCGCCGTTGTAGGTGTTTTCCACGGGCTTGCCGGCCACAGCCGGAGCGTGCAGGGCCGTGACGCCGAATACGAGGGCGAGAGGGCCGGCAACGAGAACCCCGCCCCTCCTGAGGCTACGAATGTCCACGCTTCCCCCTTTCACATGCACGCGTGCTGACGCGATCCACCGAATGTCCTGGATGGCAAGTCGAAAAGTGCCTGTCGGTGAATTCCGACAATCCACCGACAATCTTGTCTCCCTCGTGTGGCCACCAGTCCTGCCGGTGGCAACGGTGAAAGAGTCCCCCTAGGAATGTCATCCAGATGTCGGAATTCCTGGTTTCGGGTAGCCGACACCAATGGGTCTCGCCTTTAGTTTTTCATGTTGACGTGACGGATGAATCACCTCGATTGCTGCTCGCGTTCGTCCGGTTCCCGCCTGCACCCAATCGGTCGCGGTGCGCGTCGGTGCCGGGAGGCCGGTCCGCACATCCCGCTGAAGGAGGTAGCGCCGATGCGGCGCAAGTGGTTCGCTCCCGCCGGCGACGGCGAGACCTACAGCCCTTTAGGCATTGACTGTGAAGGCGCGGCCACGCTGTTCGGGGGCCGCAGCGGCTGGATCCGCACTCTTGGTGCATCCGACGAGCAAATTGTCCAGGGGTTCGCCGAGACCAACCGCGCGTTCTGGGCCTTGCTTGACGAGCAACCGCCGCCGCAGTCGCTTCGGCGGCTGGAGCCCCGCCGACGGAAGTGGCGGGCATGAAAGCGGCGCCCCCGATCCCGCAGATCGTCGCGGGCACCCTCTTGCAGCTCGGCGGCGACGACTGGTCCTTCGGCCGGGACCTCACCCCCGGCAGTCCGGTCGACGTTGTAGTTACCTGGCTCCGTAGCGATCTGGCGCACCTCAGCGACGAGTGGATGTGGGTGACCGGCCACCGCCCCGAGTGCCTTTACTCGAGTTCTGACGAGCACCTGCCTTGCATGGAGCTGCGGGTTCGCGTTGCCGCGCTACGTCGGTACGCGAGCGCGACATGAGCCGCGGTGACGAGCCGTGCGGCCCGGCCGACCGGTTTGCGTCCGCGCGGATGACCGTCAAGCAGCACGCCGATGGCCGCAGCTGTTTTCACTGCATGCCCGATGGCAGCTGCGAACAGAACGCCTGGGCGCTACAGGAACTCGCCCAGCGCCTGTCCGTCGCCCAGACCCTCGGCCGGTGCGTCCCCTTGACGAGTGACTAGAAAGGCCAGTTGCGTGCACACTCATCCCGGCATAGCCGACGACGCCGCTTGGCCTGTGCGCGTTCATGCTTCCGTGCCGCAGCGTCAGGTCCGGGCCGCAGGCAACGTGCCCGCTCGGCCCGCGCTAATCGCTGACGAGTTCTGGTTCATGGCCCACGATGACCAGACCGGTCGGCCGCGACTGTTCGAGTCCGCGCTGAACCACGGCTTGGCTGCTGCGTTGCTGGCTGAGCTGTACTCCGAGGAGCGGATCACCTTCATTGGTGGGCGGATTGAGGTGCTGCGGCCGTCGCCGCCGAAGGACTGGCTGCAGCATCTCGTCCTTGACCGGCTGACCACGCAGTTTCAGTACGCCGACGTCCGGACGTGGTTGGCGTTCCTGGCCGTGACCGCGGGTGAGCAGGTCATGACCCGGATGTGGCAGGTCGGGCTGCTGCGGCAGCAGCAGGTCGGCCGGCTGTGGCGTCAACGCACCATCCATGTCCCGACTGACATGAATGTCGCGGCGTCGTCGTGGGCGCGGCTGTCGGTTGATCTGCGGTTGACCCGCCGCCTGACCTCCTTTGACGTGGTGCTCGCGGGCTTGGCCCTGCATACCCAGTTGGACAGGGCCCTGCTCGACGGTGCGTCGCTGGCTGTCCGCACCCATCTGCGTCAGGTGGTCGCGCAGGCCCCACAACCGGTGCGCGAGCTGCTCGCCGAGCTTGACAGCGCTGTCGGCGGAAGCGTCCTGAGTTACCGCACCTGACGTGCGGTCACGCCCTCATCCCCTGTTGAGAGAGAACTGATGCGTTCATCGAAACCCGACACCGTCTCGGCTGTGCTGGCACGCGGCCGTCTCGGGATCCCGTCCGTGGTGTTCTTCGTCATCGCCGCGGCGGCGCCGTTGACCGTTGTCGCCGGGGGCGCGACCACCGGGTACGCCGTCACGGGCGTCGTCGGCATTCCTGTGTCCTACCTTGTCGTCGCTGCGATCCTTGCGCTGTTCGCTGTCGGCTACGTGGCCATGTCGCGGCGCATCGTCAACGCCGGCGCGTTCTACACCTACGTCGCGCACGGTCTGGGCAAGCCGGCCGGCGTCGCCACCGCCTTCGTCGCGCTGTTGGCGTACAACGCGATGCAGATCGGCCTCTACGGCGGGTTCGGCGCGGTGCTGGCCCAGTTCCTGCAGGACCGCTACGGCTGGCACACGACTTGGTGGCTGTGCGCGCTGGCCGCGTGGGCTGCCGTGACCGTTCTCGGGCTGTTGCGTATCGACCTCAACGGCAAGGTGCTGGCCGTCGTGCTTATCGCCGAGTGCGCCGTCGCGGTCGTCTTCGACGTCGTCATGGTCAGCAACCCGGCCGCCGGCGGGATCAGCTTTGACACGCTCGCCCCGTCGCACATCTTCGCCGCTGGCATCGGTGCGGCGCTGGTCACCGCGATCACGGGTTTCGTGGGTTTCGAAGGCACCGTCGTGTTCAGCGAGGAGACGAAGGACCCGCGCCGGACCGTACCGCGGGCCACCTACATCGCGGTGGCGGTCATCGGTCTGCTGTACGGGCTGTCGGCGTGGGCGATGTCCGTCGCCACCGGCCCCGATAAGATCGTCGACTCGGCTCGCGCCGACGGCACCGACCTCATGTTCAACCTGGTGTCGCCGCATCTCGGCGCCAGTGTCGTTATGGTCGGTCGGGTCTTGTTCATCACCAGCCTGTTCGCCGCGCTGCTGGCGTTTCACCACACCGTCGCCCGGTACCTGTTCGCCCTCGGCCGCGAGCGGGTCCTGCCCGCGTGGCTGGGCCGCACGAGCCGCCGCACCGGCGCTCCGAAGGCGGGCTCGATCGTGCAGAGCGTCATCGCGGTAGCCGTCCTCGCCGGCTACGCGGTGGCCGGCGCCGACCCGATCGTGCACTTGTTCTTCTGGATCACCGTCACCGGCGGCCTCGGCGTGCTGATCCTGATGACCGTCACCTCCGCCGCGGTGGTCGCCTTCTTCGCCCGCACCCCACACCACGACGGCCTGTGGCGCACCGCGATCGCACCACTGGCCGCCACCGGAGCGCTGGCCGCCATCCTCGTCGTCACCATCCAAGAGTTCGACACGCTGCTCGGGGTCGCCGCGACATCGCCGCTGCGCTGGTGGTTCCCCGCCGCCTACGCCATCGCCGCCGTCCTCGGCGCCATATGGGCAGTCATTCTGCGCGCTACCCGCCCCGACGTGTTCGCCGCGATCGGGTTGGGCGCGGAGAGCACCACTGCTGCGCTGCGCACCCCCGACGCCACCCGCCTGCCGGTCTGACCAGGAGCGACCATGCGATCGAACAGCACCCTCACCGTCCGCCAGGCCACACGAGACGACGCCGGCCCGCTCATCACCGTGCTGGTGGAGGCGTTCCTCAATGGGCCTGTCGCCGACTGGCTCGTCCCCGACCTCGACGAGCGCCGCAACGTCTACTTCCGCTACTTCACGCACGTTCTCCACCACGGGCTTCAGCACGGTCGCGTCGACACGACCTCCGACCTGTCAGCCGTCGCGATCTGGTACACTCGCGACGAAGTGCCACTACGGGCACCAGCCGACCACCACCACAAGGTGGAGGAAGCCACCGGCAGGTACGCACCGAAGTTCCTGCTGCTCGACGCCATCTTCGAAACACACCACCCACAGGCCCCACACGACTACCTCGCCTACGTCGCCGTCGACCCCTGCCAGCAAGGCCAAGGCGTCGGCTCGGCGCTGCTCACCACCGCACACCGCACGCTGGACGCGACCAACCGGCCGGCGTACCTGGAGGCCAGCAACACCCGCAACCGGGACCTGTACCTACGCCTCGGCTACCGCCAAGGCGCCCCGATCCACCTACCCACCCAAGGCCCTCTGATCTGGAGAATGTGGCGCGGCCAACCAACCGACGGCACCCCCGCACCCTTCCCGACCGACCTCCTACCACGCAGGCGACCACGGTGAACGGCCCCACCCTGGACACCACCATCCGCCAGGCAAAACCATCCGACGTGGCGGCGATCACGGTGCTGCTGGCCGGCGCACTCGACGATGACCCCGTCATCCAGTGGCTGCTGCCCGACTCCACCGAGCGCGTCACCGTCCTGCACCGCCTGCTCGCCGTCGACGTCGATCACGCGATTGAGACCGGGACCGTCGACGTGACGCTGAACCTCTCGGCAGTCGCGGTGTGGCGCAGACACGACCCGGACGCCCCGCGCTGGCCGCTCGGGGACCACCACCTGACAACCTTCGCCGGCACCGCAGCCCACCGCCTGTCGGAGCTCAACTCCGCCATCGACAGCTACAGGTCCTGGGCGCCGCACCACTGGCTGTCCTGGCTCGCCGTGCACCCCGCCTACCAGCGGCAGGGCCTCGCCGGCGAACTGCTGCGCCGACACCACCACGTCGTCGACGGCACCGGATGGCCGATCTACACCATGGCCACCACCGAAGCCGCTCGAAACATGCTCCGCCAGCAGGGATACCACGCCGCACTGCCGCTGCACCTGCCCAGCGGACCGAAGCTCTGGCCCCTGAGCAGAAGGGCCCGCCCGGTCCGCCCGACAGCCGTTTCTTGCCGCCACTGCTGACCAACGCGGCCCCGCCGATCGGCGCCGGGGCCGCCGTGATGCTCCGGCGCCGCATCGCCACCACCCAAGGAGGAACCAACCGCATGCCCATGCCCCGACGACACGCTCCCACCCGCCTTGTGGTGGGTCTTCTCGGCAGCGTCCTGCTCACCGCCTGCCAGTCAGGCCCGCCAACCGGCCGGTCAACGTCCACACCACCATCGCCGCCGCACCAGCAGCCCACCCTCTTACCACCCCCGGTCGCCACCGGACCGAACCTCACCGCGCAGCAACGCCTGACCGCCCTCGCCGCCAGCATTGCCGCCGTCCCGGCCGACACCACCACCGGCCGGCCCTACACCTACCTGCACCTGCAGATGTGGAACCGCGCCACCAACGCGATCACCCGCACCGACCTGCGACGCTGGCGACGCAGCGCGGACAACTCCGGACGCGAAACCACCCGCCGCCTACCCGACATGCTCGGCGTCAACCACCACCCCGACCCCGACGAACGGAAACTGTTCGCACACGCCCCACAGAAGACCACTCAGTACGGGCAGGGCACCCTGCGCCACTACCTGCCCGAGCCGTCACCCACCGACCCCACCACGCTGGCCCACGCCCTCGCGCCACCGATACTGGCCAACGAACCCGCGTACCCCCTCCTGCTCGCCTCCGGCGTCGTCGGACTCGCCACCAGCCAATACCTCAACCATCAACAGCGAATCGCGACCCTGCGACTCCTCGCCAGCATCCCCACCATCACCTACCAAGGCAAAACCACCGACATCGCCGGCCGCACAGGCCTGGCCTTCGCGGTGACCGCCGACGGGTCAACCTGGCAACTCATCATCGACGGACACACAGGCGAACTCCTGGCCGGCCACGAACGTGTGACCGGCACACGACCGGGCCTGTTCTCGTACGTGCTCATCCTCGAACGCGGCCACACCACTGACACCTCCGAGCCCTGTGAGCCACCCACTCCGGTCGAGTAGCGGTCTGAGCCCGGTCGACCGCCGCAAGCCAGGCTCGAATAACCACAGGGTGCCACTGATCAAGGGCATCCCCAGCCGGCCCCGGGAGTGTTGCGATTTCGACACACTCCCGGTAACCAACGCAGTCCGCCACGGCGACGGCCACGGACGTCTGCGAAGCAGAAGGTGCTGGGCAGGCCCGGAACAGGTGTTGTGGTGGTTGTCAGAGGTGGGTAGAGGGCTGGCCCGGCCGTCCGTGCGGGCGCCGCTGGTGGCGCCCCGGAGGATCCCGGCCGGAGCGGAACGTCCCGCCCTGCCAACCTCCGCGATGCGCGACCGTAGCCGCCCGCGACGATGATCAGCCGGCACCAGCCGGCCGGCGTCCGCCGTGCACCTCCGAGCGCGCGGTCCGCGCCCGCAGCTCGGCACGGACCTCGTCGGCCTCGGCGCTGCCCACCTCGGTGAACAGGGCCAGCGCCAGCCGGAGCTGTTGGATCCCGCCAGCGGGGTCACCGCGCCGGAACAGCATCCGGCCGAGCCGGCGTAGCGCCACCGCTTCTCCGTGGCGGAAGTCGGCCCGCCGCATCGCCTCCACGGCCAGTTCGGCGTACCGGACGGCCGGACCGACCTGTCCGTCGCCGAGGCACGCCTCGGCCAGGGTGCCCATCAGGCTGCCCCGGTTGCGCTCGTTGAGCGGTACGCCGGCGACCGCCAGGCCACGCCGCAGGTAGTGCAGCGCCGAGCGGTAGCGACCGAGCATGCACTGCACCTCGCCGAGGTTGCCCAGCGCGTTGGCCTCGATTTCCGGGGCGGCGCTGCGGCGGGCGAGGCGTGCCGCCGCCCGGCAGTGGCGGATCGATTCCTCGTAGCGGCCGGCCAGGCGGTACGCCATGCCGATGTTGCCCTTGGTGGCGGCGCAGGAGCGCAGGTCGCCGAGCCGCTGCCGCAGCCGCAGGCTGCGCGTGAAGCATTCGGCCGACTCCTCGTACTCGCCGGCCATGCCGTGCAGGACGCCGAGTTGGTTGAGCGCGCGGGCTTGGCCCTCGTCGTCGCCCACGGCACGGCTGATCTCCAGGCCGCGGCGCAGCAGGCGCGTCGCCTCTTCGGTGCGGTGCAGGTGGAAGTAGGCCACCGCCAGGTCGTGCAGCAGACCCGCCTGCGCCACCCGGTCGTCCAACCGCTCCGCCGCGGCGATCCCCGCCTGGTCCACGGTGATCCAGTCGCCCACGTGACCGCGCATCTCGAAGAACAGGAAGAGGCTGTCGGCCAGATCGACGCCAGCGCGCGCGGTGGCCGCCGAGGCGGCGGACTGGACCACGGCAGCCACCAGGTTCGGTCGTTCGGCGATCAGCCACTCCAGCGCCGCGTCGGCGTCCACGAAGTGTTCCGGGCCGCTGACCGGCGCCGCCCGGGTGCCCGGACGCAGCAACGCCACCGCATGGCGGGTCCGCTCCAGGTAGTACGTGAACATCCGGTTCAGGGCGGCCGTCCGCTGCGCTTCCGTCTCGTCTTCGGCCCGCTCACGGGCGAAGAGCCGGATCAGGTCGTGCAGTGCGTACCGGTTCGCCACGGGCTCGTCGAGCAGTCGCGCGTCGACCAGCTCGTCGAGCGCGTCCAGCGCCGACGACACGTCGACGTCGAGCAGCGCCGCAGCCACCGCGCAGGTGACGTCCGGGCCGTCGACGGCGCCGATGAGCCCGAACAGCCGGGGCGCCAGCGGATGTGTCAGGTGTTGGTAGCTGACCAGGAAGCTGCTGCGCACCGCGACGTCGCCCAGGCGCAGCTCGTGCAGCACGCGATGCTCGTCGCGCAGGCGGTCGTCGAGCGTCGCCAGGGTCCAGTTCTCTCTGGCCGCCAGGCGCGCGCCGGCGATCCGGATCGCCAGGGGCAGTCCGCCCAGCCGGCGGACCAACCGGGCGGCGGTGTCGGCCTCGGCGTCGATCCGCGTGGCGCCGACGAGCCGGCGGAGCAGTTCGACGGCGTCGGCGTCGTCGAGCACGTCGAGTTCCAGGTGGGTGGCGCCGTCGACGTCGCTGAGGCTGCGACGGGACGTCACCAGGACCGCGCACCCGGCGCCGGCCGGAATCAGGGGCCGCACCTGCCCGGCGTCGTACGCGTTGTCGAGCACCAGCAGCAGGCGCCGGTCGGCCAGCAGCGACCGCAGCGTGGCCGACGCCTCGGCCACGTCGACGGGGATCGCCGTCTCGGCGACACCGAGCGTCCGCAGGAGGCGGCCCAGCGCGTCTAGGGGCGACACCGGGAACACGCCGGCCGTGGCACCGCGCAGGTCCACGTAGAGCTGCCCGTCAGGAAAGGAGTCGGCCACCTGGTGCGCCGCCCGCACCGCCAGCGCCGACTTGCCGACCCCCGCCGGTCCGCTCACCACGCACAGCGGCATGCCGGATCCGGGCCCGGTGCTCAGCGCGTCCCGCAGTGCCGCGAGAGCCCGCTCCCGCCCGACGAGCGTCGGCACGGTGTGCGGCAGCTGCCGGGTCGCCGTAGCCGCCGGCCTGGGCGCGCGGGTGTCGGTCGGCGCCGGCTTCGCCGCCAGTTCGCCGAGCCGGTGCAGCACCGGGCCCGGTTCCAGTTCGAGCTCGTCGGCCAGGGCCCGACGACATCGCCGGTAGGCGTCGACGGCCTCACCGCGGCGCCCGAGGTGGTGCAGCGTCATCACCTGCTGCTCGGCGAAGCGCTCGTGCAACGGGTACCGCGCGACGAGTTCGTCGAGCACCGCCAGCATCTCGTGGTGCCGGCCCAGGTCCAGCCCGACGTCGACGTACTCCTCGTACGCCGTCAGCCGCTGCCGGTGCAGCCACGCGACGTTGACCCCGAAGCTGCCCAGGCACGCCACGTCGGCCAGTGGGTCACCACGCCACAGGTCCAGCGCGCACCGGTAGAGCGTGCCGGCCTCATCGATCAGGCCGGACCCCGCCGCCGCACGGGCGGACTCCAGGAGGGCGTCGAACCGGGACACGTCCAGTTCGGCCGGGTCGACCGTCATCCGGTAGCCGGGCGGGTCCGACGCCAGCCGGTCACCCACGAGCTGCCGCAGGCGCCACACGTGGAGCTGGACGTTCTTGCGCGCGGTGCGGGGCGGCTCGTCACCCCAGAGCAGGTCGACGATGTCGTCGACCGCGGTGGCCCGGTTGGCGTGCAGCAGCAGCGCGGCGAGCACCGCCCGCTGCCGGGGCGGACCGGCGGGGACAGGCTGATCGTCCGCGCAGATCTGCACCGGACCGAGCAGCCCGAAGGTCAGCCGACCACCCATACCCCCGAAGCATAGCGGCCCATCTATACCAGAAATAGAACGGCGGCTGGGAAGCTGCGCCGCACCTCCCACCGGGAAAGGAGATCCTCCCGTGTCTGATCGCAACCTCGGAGAGCGGCTGCCTGTCTGGGTGCCGGCGATGTGGGCCGCCGTGCTCGTCGCCGCGCTGCTGGTGCCGGCCGGCCCCGCCCACGCCTCACACCCCAACCCCTCCTCTACCCGCCACCTGCACAACATGCACTACGCCACGTCCGGATCGTCGGCGGGCGCCAACGACGAGCAGTTCTGCGTCGAGTCCACCGACACGTCCAAGGTCAGCCACAGCGCGGCACGCGCCTTCGTCAAGCAGACGCTGACCGAGATGGGATCCGGGAAGGTCTGGGACGGCCTAGGCAACTGGCGCATCGACCTGTGGGCGACGAGCAGCAACTGCACCTCGTACCCGGCCTCGACCCGCAACACCATCGAAATCGAGATCCACTACGGCTGGGACTGGAGCGCACGCTGCGGCGCCCCCGTGGGCTACTACAACTGCGTCGAGCACGACAACCCCGTGTGGGACGCCGCCCAGGGCCACTACGACAGCCAGTGGGCGTACGTCTTCCTGGTCTTCAGCTCCGGCGGACGCCTCGACAACGTGGGACGGGGCTTCATCAACCACGAGTTCGGGCACGTCTTCGGGCTGGCCGACGACAACGGCAACTGCAACCCGCCCAGCCTCATGCACAGCACCGTCGTCGGCTACGGCTGCGGCAACTGGACCAACTGGTACCCGAGCCCGTCCGACTTCCAGTCCGTCCTGAACGTCATGGCCTGACGTTCCCGCGAGGAGTCACGATGGCACGACACGCCCTCAGGAACCGCCTGTTGACCACGCTGACGGCCTGCCTCGCGTCGGCCGTCGCGGTCGGAGCCGTCGCGGTGTCCGTACTCGACCGCGACCACGGGCACGACCACGACGACCACGCCCACGTCGACACCACCAACGGGCTGCTCGTCACCAACCGCTCGTCGCTGCGGATGTGCGTCGAGGCCGGCGGCGCCGACGGGCAGGCCATCCACACCGACCTGCTCGCGGGACTCGATCGGGCACGTCAGGACCCGAACTGGACCGGCGCCTACGGCAGGGCACGCTTCGACCCGGCGACGGCGCTGACGTCCGGCTGCCCGGCCCCGAACCTTCCTGACCGGGTCGAACGCACGACGGTGGCCGGACCGGGCCTCACCGACGATCCGAGCCCGTACCGCGTCTGGGTCTACGTCCTCGACGAGCCCACCGCCGACCGGATCCTCGGCGTCGGCCGACCGGCCGACGTGGCGACCGCCGAACTGATGCGCGAGGCGAACAGCATGTGGCCCGTCTCCACGGCCCTGCTTGTCCGCCGCAGCCACGTAGCGGACGCGGCTGCGGTGGCGCCGACACTGCGCGCCGCGCTGGGTCTCGTCCGGGCGCACCAGGAACCCGCCCCGTGAACACCCTCCGGCCGGCGCTACCGGCCGGAGGCCAGCGTCCCATCCCGCCCGATCCCGCCCTCGCGGCCGATCGGAACGACTCGAAGGAGGGGCACGTGCAACCATTGCCCTCCCCCGGCCACCCACCACACCGGCGCACCCGGCACCGGGCATCCCGACCGGCACTGCTCGCCGGGCTCTGCGCCGCCGCGCTCTCGACCACCCTCACCGCAGCGGTACCGGCCAACGCCGACCCCACCACGGCCACCCCGGAAGCCGCCCCGGCCACCGTCGGCATCCAAACCGTGCGGTCCGCCGCCGGCTACCAGGTCCGGGTCGACGGCGTCACCCGCGCCACCGTCGCGGTCGGCGACCCCGGCCATTCGGTACGGACCACGCTGAGCCCCACCGGGCGACACGCGGCGCTGATCGGGGACTTCAACGGCCGGTACGGCGCCGAATTGCTCTCCCTCGACGTTGGCAGCGGCAGGTTGACCAGGATCGCCGCCGGACGGATCACCTCCGCCGTCTACACCCACGACGGCCGGCTCGGCTACGTGCTGGCCGGCGACAGCTCCGGGCAGCTGCGGCTGCGCCAGCCCGACGGGGGCGGACCCGACCGGCCCGTCGCCAGTCTCGACGGCGTGGACGTACAGCTGGTCGGCTGGGGGGAGGGCGACGCCGCGGCGCTGCTCACCCACCGCGCCGCCGGCGAACCTTCGGGTCCGTCACTGAGCCGGGTCGACCTGGCCACCGGCGCCACCCGGACCGTGCTGGCCGGCGACGCCGCGAAGGGTGTCGTCTACCGCGACATCCGGGTGACCCGGATCGACGGGGCGCAGCGGGTCAGCGCGATCGTCGCGGACCACATCTACCCGTGCGCCGGCACCTCGTCGAGCCTGCTGCTCGCCGACGAACACGGCGCGACGGTCGTGCGTACGGGCGCCACCCGCGACTCCTACCGCGAGGCGGCCTGGAGTCCGGACGGCGACCGGGTCGCCTACACCATCCAGGCGTGCGTCTCCCCCGCCGAGAAGACGGCCAGCCGATCCCGGGCGTTGCAACGCCTCGACGAACTCAACGGCACCTACGTACGGGACCTCGTCGCGACCACCGCCCGGCGGATCGTCGAGGGCGTAACCCCCCACTACCGTCTCGACGGGTTCACCGGCTCGCAGCTGCGCCTGGCCTCCGAGCGGTACGGCATCCAGACGGTGGACGTGGCGCGGCCGGTGACCGCGGCACAGCTCGACGCCACCGCCGCCGCCCCGGCCTCCGCCGTCACCACCGGCACCAAGGGGGCGACCCCGACGACGCCGGCGGGCGGGCGCGACGGCGCCGGGGACATCGGCGTACAGTCCAAGATCGTCGGCTCGACCTTCATCCACCAGTTGTGGGACACCGCCGACACCTTCAATGGCAACTCGGCCTGCGGCCCGACCAGCGCGGTGATGGACCTCGCCGGCTACCAGCTCGCCAACCAGAACGGCTACTACGTCAGCACGCCGTCGCGGCACTGGTCGCCGTACGGCCGGTACATCACCCACAGTTACACCGCCTACGGCACCACGTACGACGCGGTGGCGCCGGACCCGAACTGGAACTACTTCGCCGGGGCGTACGGCTGGCTGGTGGAGACGCCGTCCCAGGGCACCATCCACCGCTGGATGGGCGACTACCTCGACCGACACGTGAGCTACCCCGTCGCCGAGACCGGCACCGTCACCTGGTCGTGGATCAAATCGAAGATCGACGCCAACCTGATGGTCGTGGTCAGCGGCAACTTCGCCTACGGCCAGTACGGACACATCGGGCTCATCACCGGATACCTCGACGACGGCCGCGTCTACGTCAACGACCCGTACGGCGCCGGCACCGACGGCAGCTGGGACGGCAAGAACACCGTCTACACACTCGACTACATCCGGGGGTGGTACGCATGGGCCGCATGACCCGTGGACTGATCGCACTGGTGGCCGTACTCGGCATCGGGTACGCCGGCGGCCCGGCCGCCGCCGTGCCGGCCAGGACCGACGTGAAGGTCCCAGCGGCCCAGGCCGCGTCGGACGCGGACGAGGTGGGCATCCAGGCCACCGTCCGTTCCGTACGCTGCGCCGGAGCCGCCCGGGCCGCCGGCTGGACCGGCGAGAACCTGGTCATCTCGGTCGCCGTGGCGCTGGCCGAGTCACAGTGCGTCGCGGGCGCGCAGGGCTACAACGGCCCGACGCCCGGCTGCCCCAACGGCTCCCTGGACCGGGGCGCCTGGCAGATCAACAACTGCTACCACTCCTGGGTCACCGACGCCTGCGCCTACGAGGTCTACTGCAACGCCCGCGCCGCCCACGACATCTGGGGCTGGTCGGGATGGAGCGCGTGGGCCACCTACACCAACGGCTCCTACCGCAACTACCTCACCGAGGCCCGCGACGGCGTGAACAACTCCGGCGGCGGGGTCTACGGCACGGTCAACACCGGCGGAGACCCGCTGAACGTCCGCTCCGGCCCGGGCACCTCGTACGCCCTGGTCGGCACAGTGGCCGACGGCACGACCGTACGGATCATCTGCCAGGCCCGGGGCACCCGCGTCTGGAGCGACGTCTACCAGTACTGGACCGACATCTGGGACAAGATCGGCGACGGGCGGTTCGTCTCCGACGGCTTCGTCCACACGGGCTCGTCGGGCACCGTCGCCCCTAGCTGCTGACACCGGACACACGATCCCGCGCCCGGGCGAACAGCCCGGGCGCGGGATCGGGCGCATCGGAGGGTCGCCACCGACCTGCGGACCCACCCGCCGCCCCGTTGACGAACAGGCCACAACCTCGGCTCGGCGGCCAGCGCATTCCACCGCCCCTGTTGCTAGCGCGGTTGTACTAGCAACAGCGCGGTGACGTCGATGTCGTCGCGAGTGGTGATCTGCGGTAGGTCTGCATCGTCGTCTAGGGCTGCCAGCCGCATGGCGTTCTTTCCCTGTTCGAGCGCGATCCCGACAGATTGCGCGGCCGCGATGGCGGCGTAGAACCGGGCGGCGAAGAGGATCGCTGCGGTGTCGTTGATGGTATCGCTCATCGCGATCACGACGGGGACGGCCGGGAGTAGCGCTTCCACGCCGTAGGTGGTGTTGCAGGCGTTGAGGACCAGCAGCGTCGGCGGTGTGCTGGTCGCGCTCAGCACGCGGGCCAGCAGGTCGAACTCCAGCTCGGCACCCTTGAGGTCCCCGTCGGTCGCCTCCATGAGCAGTCTGCCGTAGTTTCCGTGACCCGAGAAGTGCACAACGTGGGGGCGGTGGTCGTTTAGCCCGTCGACGATATCCGAGGCGGTAGCAGCCGGAAGGTGCTCGACGGTGACGAGCTCACGGTGTTTGGCGCCGCGTAGCTGTTGCTTGACCTGCCGCACCTCCTGGTCAACGCGCAACCACACTCCATCGGTGACGACAGTTCCGTCAGGGTGGGTAACCGTCTTCTCCACGGCGTGGGGGTTGGCCGTCACGTACAGCACCCGTAGGGGCTCGGGCTCGGGTTCCTTGACTGGCACGTAACGCACCTGGACGGTCTGCTGGCGCAGCCGGTTGACCTCTCTCGCGTGCTCGATTTCCGCGCGACGGCGCCGTTCGTTCTCTCGGTCACGTGTCCGCTGGTCCGCACGCTCTCGATCAGCGCGCTGCTTCGCGGCCGAGTCTGCGGCCTGCTGCTCCGACTTCAATGCTGCGGTGAGGGACTGCTGCTTGGACGCGATCATCTTCTGGTTGTCGGCGTACTTCTTACGCGCATCGGCGAGCTTCTTCGTCGTGGCGGCGACCTTTTTGTCTTCCCGCTCCGCAGCCGACAGCGCGGAGCGACGGGTTGTCTCCGACTTCGTGCGGGCTGCCTCGCTGCGCTTCTTCTCGGCAGCCGCCCGGGCTTTCCCGGCGTCATCCTCGTGCCGGGCGATCTCCTTCGTCAGGTCTGCGGCCTTGGCTTCCAGGCGCGCCAGCTCGCCGCGCAGTATGTCTGACCTGCCCACCAGCCCCTCCTCCTAGTCACCGTCGATGAACTCGGGACAGGCTCGACCAAAACCTCACGGCAACCTGGGTCCAAGCGAATCAGGTCTACTCGACGGCGGTACTCACAGCCCGGACCGTATAGTCACGGCCCGACAAAATCCGTTCCCTGCTCCAATGCCACGCTGCGCGCGTGTGTGGCAATCGTGGCCGGTTGGCAGGCTGTCCGAGAATCGATCGTTTCCCGAACAAGATCAACTTGTGTCACCGGAGCGGGTAGATAGCGTCCGAAAAACCCGTCCGAGAACTCGGCGTGTCCAACAACGCGACGACAGGTTTGTTGGGCACTCTGGGCGGCGTGACCGTCACCCCCATGCCCACCGAGAGTGACCTGCTCGCCCCGACTCCGCTCGCAGGCGTGCTCGTCGGCTACGGGCGGGTCTCCACCCGAGAGCAGAATCTCGCCCGCCAGCAAGCCGCACTGACTGCCGCCGGCTGCGCCAAGTGCTTCTTCGACAAGGCATCCGGCAAGAACACCGACCGGCCCGAGTTGGCCAAGGTGTTCGAGTACATCCGACCCGGCGACGTGCTCACCGTCGTCTCGCTCGACCGGCTCGGCCGCTCGCTGGAAGACCTAATCGGCATCGTCGGCCGCCTCAAGCGCCATGGCGTCGGCTTCCAGTCCCTGCACGAGAAGCTCGACACCACCACCGCAGGCGGGATGTTCGTCTTCCACGTCTTCGCCGCGCTGGCCGAGTTCCTGCGGACCATCATCGTGGCCAACACCAACGAGGGCCTGGCCGCCGCTCGCGCCCGCGGACAACGCCTCGGCCGGCCACCGGCGATGACCCCAGAGAAGGTCGCGTACGCGCTGCAACTACTCGCCGAGCCGAACCGCACCATGACGTCGATCGCCAAGCTTCTCGGCGTCTCCCGCAGCACCCTATACAACGCGCTGCCTAGCCTCGTTCCGGCCCAACGCGACGGCGCGTACGTGGTCCGGCGCGAGCCGCTGGGCCGGCTGGTGGAGGTCTCCGCCGACGTCGAGCCAGACGACGGGCATCGCCGGTGACCTGGTCGAGAGCTGGATGCACGTCGAAGTCGACCCGGTGCGCGACGCTGCCGAGCGGGACCGGCTGCTTCGGAGCTGCAGCGGGTGCTCACCGACGTGCGGGAGGCGGTGGAGGACTGGCCGAAGATGCGCCAGCGGGCCCTCGCCCTCGCCGACGAGCTGGCCGCCGCGCGGATGTCGGACAACCGGCCGCCGGTGCCGGAGAAGGACATCACGGACTCGGTGGAGCTGCTTCGCTGGCTCGCCCACGACCACTTCACGTTCCTCGGCTACCGGGAGTACCGCCTGGCCGACACCGGCGACGGGGTCAGGCGCGGAAGGCGGGCTCGGCACCGGGCTCAGCGTCCTGCGCAAGGATCCCCCGGAGGCCCGACCGCTGTCGTCGTCGATGATGGCCGAGGCGCACGAGAGGCCACCGAGAAGCGCCTGCTGATCATCACGATGGCGAACTCGCGGGCCACCATGCACGCTCCGCCTACCTCGACTACATCGGTTTCAAGGTCTTCAACCTCGCCGTCCCGCCCAGGGCCACCAGCAGGATCAACGAGGGGCAGGGCGGACCTGACCCCAGCCCGATTCGTTTAGCAGAGCATGACGGATGTGCACCACCTGCGGGACCACCCGGCGCGCTACTACGAGGTGTTGGGACGGGTCATGTCCGCCCTACGCGAGACCGGCGCGCTCAACGGCGGCTCCCACCTCGACTGGTGGTCCGGCAACGGTGGCCGGACCTGGGAGATCGAGTGGCAGGGCGGTCCCTTCCCGGCCGAGGTCGCCGCGCGGCTGCTGGGGACGCCGGAGCCCGGTGCCGTAGAAGACCAAGGCGAGCACGCGGTACGCGGCCTGATCTCGCCGGGCCGGGGCGAGAACGAGCGTGCGCACCTGGTCGTGCTCGACGTGCCGGTGAACCTGCGCGCGATCGACCCGATCGGCACCAGTCAGGTCTGGGCAACCCTCACGCCTACGCAGGGGTAGGGAGTCGGATCACGGCCTGGCCGCCGACGTCCCGGCGACTACCGGCCCCGTCGGGTGTGCGAGCACGTCACCGCTGGTGGCTGAACACCCATTACCTGCCTCCCCGCCCCTCGGGCTGGCCGATCTGGACGTTGTCGGCTTCCGCCGGATGCGCCTCGAACAGATGTGCGCCGTCATCGGCGTGTCGAACCTGGACTGATTCGGGGATGTGTCGGGTTCGTGGGATACCGTCATTCCTCGGCACTGCGGTTGTCACCAACCGTGGATCTCCTACCGTCCGGCGCCGCTTCTCGGAGCGACCGCGGGGCTCCGAACCCCGGAGCCGGCAAGGAGGAACACGGTGCGACAACAGCCGGAGCAGGACCCTCCGCGGGTCACCTCGCGAACCGAGCGGGTGTGGCAGATCGCGAGGCCTGCGCTGGATATGGCCGCCCTGATGGCGGCCTACAACCAGCGCGAGGGCCTCGCCGTGGCGGCGAAGGCCCTCGCGGTGCTAGGGCATGCGACGGTGAGCTGGTTCCTAGGCCGAGGCCACCGGTGATGCCCGGGGCGGGGAGCGTCAGCTTCCCGCCCTTCTCTTTTACTACGTCATACACCCTAAGACGTATCGGAGCTGATACAAGGACCGGCTGGTGTGTTGACTCAATCCGTTCCGCTGATGAGCGAACTCACTACCGGCTGCACCGTGCCCGTCACGATGAGGGTTCCGAAGATGCTCTCGTAGAGGATCCGGAACACCTCTGACATCGCCGAGAAGACTGGGACACCGACGCTGCGCGCCGGCGACTGGACCTGCCCCGACCATGGCCGGATCCGTCCTACCTCCGGCGGTCCGGTGCCGATATGCCCGCACTGCGACGTCGTCGCCCACCAGGTCCGCGTGACCCGCGACGGGCACCGCGAGTTCGTCGCTCCCGTCCCGGCCTACTGCGCCGGGTCCGAACGCTACCCGCTTACCACCGGCCGGTACCAGCTTGGATGCCCTGCCCCTGCCCACCGTCGCACACCCACTACGGCCATCACACCTGGACGTGCTGCTGCGGTGCCCCCACCCACTATCCGCCGGTGCTGCCTCCATCGTCGTAGCCCTCGTGACCTGGCGGCGAGCGCGGTGAGGTGGGGTACCCGGACGCCTTGCGGCGCTTTCGTGCAACGGTGTGCGCCAGCCCTCACTTCTTGCACCGGCGCCTCCTCTGCCTGCACTCAATGTGTGTGTAGAGGGGCGTGACGGCAAGAGTCGTCAGCCCGTGAAGAGCGAGGAGGTCTGCTTATGTCCACTGAGGCACGCACCAGCACGGATCCGGCCGCCCCGGGCCGACGCGTCGATCGGTCCGTCAGTCGGCCGCGCCGTGGTCCGGACGAGGTCGGCAAGATGCTGACGCTGGTGAACGCGACCCTGATCGGAGTTCCCAGCGCCTACCTGGCGTCGGGGTCACTGGCGGTCACCGCGCTCACGGTCATGACCGCGTGCCTCACGCTCTTCGTCTATCTGCGCTATGGACGTCCCGCCGCACCGTAACCCTGGAGTGCGCGAGACCGGGTGGAAAATCTTGACGAGACGTTGCACGGCACCGCCAGCTCGATGCACTCCCCTGATAGAACCGAGGATGCCCGACACCATCGGGCTTCCGTAGCAGTCCCAGCGCAGGGCCGGGGCTGACCAACCTCATCGCCGGAAGGAGAACTCATGGCTACGCCATCTATGACCACTCTCACTGAATGGAGGCCATCTCTATGGCTCACACCGGCGGCACGACCCACACGGTAACCGACAAGGCTCTGCAGGAGTTTCAAGCCTTCTTTCGGAAGTACAGCCTGCGGGTCGAGGGGTTTCTGATCAACCAGGGTGCGACCCGGCACGACGCCGAAGACGCCACCCAGCAGGCGATGCATGACTTGTTCCGCCGGTGGACCCTGATCCAACAACCGCGCTCGTGGGTTTATCGGGCCGCAGAGGGTCACCTTCGCCGGAATGCCTACCGCCAGCGCCGTGAGCAGGCGCATCCTGGCGTCCAACTCGCCTGCGACATCGGCACCGCTCGCAGCGTCTGGGACGGATTGCCGATGCGGCAGCACGACTTCGAGGGCAGCAGCGAGGAGACCCGGCGGGTGATCGCGCTGCTCCAGCAACTTCCTCCCGTCCAGCGCCGAGTCATGGCGTTCAAGCTGGACGGATTCGAGGCCCCGGAAATTGCCGACATGATCGGCAGACCGGTCGGGACGGTGCGGTCGAACATCCGGCATGCCCGCGCTCGACTAGCCCAGGCGCTGCAGGCCGACCCGGTCCCGACGTCAGCCCAAGCAGGAGGCAGCTATGCCACAGGACGAGCAGTTTGACCTTGACGAGATTTTGGCGCGCGTCGCCTCGGATACACTGGAGACATTGCGCGCCACCACCGACATTGAGCGCCGCCTCCAGCAGGTCACCACCGCGCCGCCCCGGCAGCGGCGCAGGACCCGCATCTTGCGTCGCTGCAAGTGGCCGGCCTCGTAAGCCCAGGCAGACCACCTGCGGACCATCATCGTGGCCAACACCAACGAGGGCCTGGCCGCCGCTCGTGCCCGCGGGCAACGCCTCGGTCGGCCACCGGCGATGACCCCAGAGAAGGTCGCGTACGCGCTGCAACTACTCGCCGAGCCGAACCGCACGATGACCTCGATCGCCAAGCTTCTCGGCGTCTCCCGCAGCACCCTGTATAGCGCGTTGCCTAGCCTCGTTCCGGCCCAACGCGACGACCAGGCTGCTGCCTTGCAAGAACGGCTCACCCAGCTCCCGCCTGACTGACGTTGCGACCTTCAGAGCAAACCTCGCCTACCCGCATTACGGGGTCGCGTCGATATCAGTCGAGGTCTAGCTTCGGGGCCAGGTTGTTCGTCTCTCCAACGGGACCAGCCGCTGGAGAGACGAACAGTTCGCAGCTGTGGTGCAGTCACACCGCGGCCGCTTTTCGCCCTCATTTCCTGTCAGAGGAGGTTCCATGAGGACACGCACAAGGCTACTCGCCAGCGCGGTCGTCGCCACTCTCGGCGTCACCGGCCTCGCGAGTCCAGCGATCGCCGCCTCATCCGGTGAGGCCCTGCGCGAAACGTCGCTCGCCTCGTTCCAAGGCCGCACCATCGACCTCTCCCAGAGTTGGGAGGGCGCGCAGGCCTGCGCCGTCCTGTCGCGCACTGAGGTGCGCTGCTACGCCTCCCGCGAGGAGGAGAAGACCGACCTGGCGTCTCTCGCCATGTCGACCGCCGCAGGGCGGGGCACCGCCGGACCCATCGGCACCCTCGACTGGAACGGGTGCGACGAAGACTGGCTGTGCATCTACGAGCACCAGAACTTCGGAGGCCGCAAGCTCAGCTTCAACGACGAGTACTGGCACGACCTCAGCACCTGGGGATTCGTGGACATGACGACGTCATTCACGAACAACCAGGGTGGCGGGCTCCTTGGGTGTTCGGGCAGCGACAGCGGCATCCTCGGCGACGGTGCCGGCGACAACCTGGTGATGACCGACTGCACGGCGTCGGCGAACTTGGGCAGCTACAACGACCGGACCGAGGACGTCCACGGCTGATGCCCTGAGCGGTTCAGCAATCGCATCCTCGTCCGGGTGGGTGGCATTTCCAGGATGCCACCCACCCGGAATCGTCAGCCGGGCATGGTGGTGTACTCGGCGACCAGGTACGACCGGTAGGTGATTACCGCAGGGATCGTCACGTTCAACATGCCCGCTGTCTCGGTCAGCACCGCCTCGTATCCGAGCAGCGCGCCTGAACGTGGGTCGACGATCACGGTGTACTGAGTGGGTAGACCATGGGCGTCGGAGGTGATCGAGAACGCCTCCCCGGACCGTCCGGCGCGGTCGGTGACAGTTCCGGTCACCGTGATGCCCGGCAGGTCAGCGAGGAGGTCGAGTGCCGCCGCGCGTTGCGCCGGGTTCAGCAGCCGCACGCCAGCGAGTTCGGCGACAGCCTCCAGGTACTGCACCGGGGCCTCCGGCGCGGGCGCGCCCGCGGTGAGCCACGCGCGGAGCGTGGTGGCGTCCGTGGGCACTGGGCCCCGCCAGCGGTGGAACTCGCCGGCCGCGTAGTCGCGTGTCTTTTCCGACGAGTCGGTCCGGCCGCCGCGCCTCTTCCACTCCCGGCGGTCCGCGTCGGATTGGAACGTTGGGGGCAGTGCCTTCCAGACCTGCCGGCCGGCGTTGTCGTCGGTCCGCCAGGAGCGCCACTGCTCCGGTACGACAGCGGACGTCGTTCGCCCGCCGGTGATCGAGGAGTTCAGGAACCAGTTCGCCGACTCCAGGTACTCGACCGTGCCGGCCGGCCGCTGCGGTGCTGGCTGGCTTGCCGCGACCTCGGCCAGGCGCCGCAGTCGGACGTTGGCCGGTTCCGCGCTCGCCGGCGGGCCGTAGGTGAGGATCGCGGGGGTTGCGGCGTACGCCGGTTGCGGCTCCCGGGCCGTCTCCAGCGCTACCCCACCGGCAGCTATCGCCAGGACCACCGCGCCGGCCGCCAGCACGAGACGACGTCGCGGCATCGCCCGTCTGGCCGGGCGACCGGTGCGGTCGGAGGCGAGAATGCGCGCCAGGTCGCGCGCGCGACGCTCCTCGCCCTCGGGCCGGCTGTCCCAGGCGGGATCCAAGCCGCCCAGCAGTTGACGCACCTCATCGATAGCGTTCATCTCATCGCCCCCAATTCGACATCGACGGCGCCGTCCGCGGCGCCTGCCCCGCCTCGACACCGACCACACTCAGTTGCGCCCGAAGCCGGCGGCGGGCGCGCATCAATCGCATCGCGAACGTCGCGCGCGAGCACCCGAGAACGACCGCCGCCTCGGCGGCGGTCAGGCGCTCCCAGGCGACCAGCCGAAGGACCTCCCGATCGGCCTCTGGGACCTGATCAAACGCGACCGCCGCGTCACGCTGGCTGATCACTTCGTCCGCGTGATCCGCCACCACTGACTGATTCGGCTCCGCCGCGACGCGCAGCGTCAACTCCCGCCACCGTCGACGGCCTCTGGCCTCGTTGGCCAGCACCAGCCGCGCCACCCCGTACAACCACGGCAGGGCCGACTCCGCCGGAACCTCACGCAGGCGGCGCCACGCGACGAGAAAGACCTCGGCAACCACATCACCTACGTCAGACTCGACGACCCGCCGAGCCACATACCGCCACACGTCACCGTGGTGACGCTCGTACAACTCGGTGAAACGGTCTTCGCTGCCGTCCATGGCACCTCCTACTGTGCTTATGTCCGGCACCAACCGCGACATCACCACCAGCAACGAAAAAGCCACCCAAGAGCGTCAAATGCTCCGGCCGATGGCCGGTGAGTGGCCGACGCCGGCACCCTCTACAACCACATCCCCGACCTGCGCGAGCTGCGCGCCGCCGGCCGGGCCCATCACCAACCGGCGATGACGCCGTAGAAGTCGCCTACACGCTGCAACTGCTCGCCGAGCCCGACCGGTCGATGTCTTCCATCGCCAAACTGCTCGGCATCTCCCGCAGCACCCTCTACAGCGCCCTGCCCGGACTCAGGGAGGCTGCCGTGAGGTCGCGCTCGGGCTGCTGCTCTCAGAACGAGTACAGGAAGAGGCTTGGCGTGTCGGCGGCGGGATCTGACGGGGTCCCTCCGTAACGTGAGTCTCCAGCACTGCTGCGATCGCACGACCTCTACTGGCTGGCTCTTTCCCGGAGCTACCCGGGTGCTCCGGATGTGGGCACGGAAGTGGAGTGAAGAGTGGTCAAGGAGCAGGAGCCGGAGCCTACGCGGCAGGTTTCGTACCTGGTACGGACCTGGCAATTCGCGGGCCCTGCGCTGGAGTTGGTTGCCTTCGTGGCTGCCCACGAGCAGCGCGGGGCCCTCGCCGTGACGGCGAAGGCCCTCGCAGTGCTGGGGCAGGTAGCGGCGACTTGGTTTGACGGCCGTAAGCGTCGCTAGTGCCCACCCGGGGCGGGAGGCTTAGGCTTCCCGCCCCATCCTCATGTCACGCCCAAATGATGCATGGCATGGTCCCGACGGTACGACACGCCACAGGCTGAGGCGGGGTGCAACGCCGCCGGGTCTACTCCTTACCTAGGAAAATTGTAGACCCCGGGTTGGCTATTTTCCGTGAGTCAGGTGGCTGCACCAGCGCAGATGCGGTGGACGGTAGCTTCGAGCTGCAGGTCGGCGGCGAGATGATGGCCGACACCACCGGCCTCGACCGGCTCGCTTATGCCGACGGGCGATGCCACGGAATCAGGAGACGCTGGAATCCGGGAGTTGGGCGAGGACTTCTGGCGGTGCCGGCTCGACGGGCAGGGGCTTGGGTTCGACGTGCTTGTCCGGGCCGCACCGGTTGAACGGCCCGTACTCGGCGGCGAGCGCGGTGAGGTGAGGGTCGAGGTGGTCGCGCCACCAGATGCTCATGCCGGTCTGCGGGTCGGACACCCGCAGGGTCTCCCACGCCCGCCACAGCGCGTACAGGCGGGAGATCGCCTCGGGGTGCGCCCACCAGCGGGGGCACCAGTTCACCCCAGGGGTCGGCCCGGAGGCGAGGCGCCGCTCGACGACGTGGGCGAGGTAGTCCCCGACGAACGCCTCGACGTTGCGGTAGACCGGCTCGGCCTCGGTGGGCTCGGCGGCTGGCGTCGCGGCCGGCGGCGGAGTGTCGCTCGGGTCGCCGGCGAGTTGGCCGAGCAGGGCGCTGAGGTCGGCGACCGGGTCGCCGGCCGGTCCGGGCTGGGGCAGGGTCATGGGGTCGGCTCCGGCGGGGCGTCGTCGGGGGTGAGGGTCCAGTCGGTGCGCTCGTGGGGGTCCCAGCGGGCGATCGACGCGCGGATTGCCGCCGCGTAGGGGCCGTTCTGCCAGGGGGCGGTGCGGGCGAGCGCGGGCGGGGCGCCGGAGGCGTAGACGACCATCCGGCCGCGGGGCAGGGCGTGCAGGTCGGACACGTCGAGGATCCGCTGCCGGCGGGTGGCGTGCGAGACCGACCGCTGGCCCCACCCGGATCCGCTGCTGCTCGTCGACCTGGTCGTGACGTCGTGCTCGCCGATGAGCTTGGACAGTTCTTCGAGCCAGTCGGGGTCGGCGACGCCGCCGCCTTAGGTGCGTACGTTCGCCGCGGACCAGAGTTTGCGCATGCCCTCGCGGCCCCACACGTCGACGCCCTGGGGGTAGGACTGGAGGATCGTGATGATGGGCAGGCCGTGGGAGCCGTAGAAGGAGTAGAGGGCCGGGAGCTGGCGTAGCCGGCAGATGTTCGCGGCCTCGTCGAGGACGCTCAGCAGCGGCGGGTCGAGGCGCCGGCCGGGGCAGGTGCGGGCGCGTAGCTCGCCGGCACGCAGGACGGCGTCGGTGAGGGCGGCGACCAGCGGGGCGGGGGAGCCGGGGCCGCCCTGGGACAGCAGGTACAGCACGTCGGTGGAGGCGACGAAGGCGGCCGGGTCGAACTCGAGGACCCCGCCGCGCGTGGGTGGGGTGACCCAGGCGGTGACCGTCGGCTCGGTGAGGCACATGAGCATCTTCTGCGCGCCCGCGTAGATGCCGCCCCTCGTCTTGTCGGGCATGTTGACCACCCCGGCGACCGCGTCAGCGGGCAGCTCGTAGCCGCGCTCGCGCAGCAGCTCCGCCGGCTCGTCGTCGCGAGGGCGGACAGCCCACCGGTACGCGGCGAGGATGTCCCGGCCGGCCACGGCCGCCGCGAGCAGCAGGTTCGCCACCAACTCCTCGGAGCTCGGGTCGAAGAAGGCGTCGCGGCTGACGCCGGGCTCGCGCTCGGCGGAGGCAAAGTGCTCGGCCAGGCGGCGGGCGTCGGTGATGGTGGCCACGGCACGCAGCGGGTTCCACCACATGCCCTGCTTGGGCCCGAGGATGTGCTGCGGGTCGAACGCCCATACGGTGCCGCGTGCGGCGCGGATCTCGCGGGTGGCGTCGACGATGTCGCCCTTGACGCTGGTGACCAGGGTCGGGCCGGGGGCGGCGACGATGGCGGGGATCGCCCGGCAGGTGGTCTTGCCGGTTCGCGGGCCCCAGATGTCGACGGCCATGTCCTCCCACGACTGGCGCAGCGGCATCCCGCCGGCGACGGTGTGGGCGATCAGCACGCCGAGCTGGTCGGGGTCGAGCCGGTCGACGTCGGCGAGGCTGGGCCGCAGCCGCCGCCCGCTGTCGGCGACACCCTTCGGCCCGAGGTGCGCGAGGTCTCTGCGGCTGGCCATGCGGCGGGCGGCCGGATCGACGCGGGTGCGCTGCCGGCGAGCCCACCGCCAGGCGGCGGCCCCACCGACGGCCAGGAGCAGCAGGACGGTCACCTCGGCGACGGCGATGAGGGTGCAGGTGGTGGTCCAGGTGATGTCACCGCGCAGCACCGCTGCGGCGACCTGGATCGGTCCGCCACCGGTGTATCCGGGCGGGCGGGCCAGCACGACGGGCAGCCACGCGCCGCTGGCGAGGACCAAGACCCCGGCCGCGATACCACCGACGATCAGGCCCGCGTCGTCGTGTCCACCGCGCGGCCCGGCCGGCCGGCTCACGTCATGGTCCAGCGGAAGTCGGTGTTGCCGAGCCGCATCTCCGTCTCGGTGGGTTCCAGGTGCACCGGGATACCCGGCCGCGATCCGACCTTGATCAGGAAGTTGCCACGGCCGACGGTGCCGCTGCCCTCAGCCGCCGTCCACGACGGCGGCGCCGACCAGGACAGCACCTCACGCCGCTCCGCCTGCGACAGCGGCCGGACCCGCGCGACCGCGTCGAGTTCCTGCTCCGAGCACGGGCCGATCATCAGCACCGCGGACCGTTCGGCGAAGCCTCTGGCCTTGGCCCGGTCGTGGGCGGTGGGCAGCGCCTCCAGGTCGGCCAACGAGTGGGTGATGAACGCGGTGCCCGTTCCCTTCTGTCTGTTCAACCGGGTGAGGCCGTCGGCGCGGTCGACCAGGCCGTGCCCGACGCGCAGCGCCCGCCACAACTCGTCGAGGACGGTGAAGAACGTGCGGGCCGGGGCGAGGCCGAGGTCGGCCATCAGGTGCGCGGCCTCCACCTGGGCGAAGCCGTAGGACCAGGTCGACAGCAGGGTCGCGGCGGTACGCAGCTCGTCGGTGTCGTCGATGCTGGAGATGTCGACGCACACGGCCGGGGTGTCGAGGCGGATCGGCGTGGTGGTCTGCCCCTCGAAGGTGTCGCCGAGTGGGCCGTGCAGCAGCGCCAGCAGGGTGCGGTGCAGGCCGGCCGTCTCCTCCCGGAACCGGGGAACGTCCTGGTCCTCCTGCCACAGCGTGACCGCGCGGACCTGCGCCGGGGCGTCGCGGATGACGTTGAGGACGTCGGAGAGTACTGGCGGGGTGTCGGTCTCTCGCTCGGCGAGGTAGCGCAGCGCGGCGGCGAGGACGGTGGTCTCGTCGGAGGTGACGGGCCCGCGCCGCACGAGGGTGGCCAGGGCGACGAGCATGTTGAGCCGCCGGTCGGTCACCGCGGCGCGTACGACGGCGCCGGTGCGCTCGTCGACACGGTCGAGGACTTGGCGCCACGGGCCGGCATCGAGGGGGTTGATGCGGTCCAGGCCGGGGCCGACGCGCAGCACCTGCCCGCCGAGGGCGCGGACCAGCTCGGCGTAGTCGGGTTTGAGGTCGCCGAGGATCAGCGGGGTGACGCCCTGGGCGGTGAGGCCGAGGACCATCCGGCGCACCGCCGTGGACTTGCCCATGCCGGGTTCGCCCTCGATCCACACCGACGGGTTGTTGATCAGTCGAGCGCGGGTGTACCAGGAGATCGGGTCGAAGCAGACCGCCGAGCCGGTGTAGAGGTGCCGGCCGACGGACACGCCGATCATCGGCGTCGACGCGCCGGTGCCGAACGGGTACAGGCCGCACACCTGCACGGTCGTGCCCGGTACTCGGTGGGTGGTTCGATCCACGACCACCGGCCGCCGCCGGGTGCGCCGTAGCCGAGACGGCCGGGCCTACGACCGGCTGGCCGGCGCCGTGGCGGTGGTGGAAGCCAGGGGGCCGAGCGGACAGTCAGGCGAGAAGTGCAGGGAACGCGTGAAACCGGCCCCTCCCGAGGTGGGAGGGGCCGGTTTCGTGTCGCCCCTCCCGAGGTGGGAGGGGCCGGTTTCGTGTCGATACCTGTGTCAAGCTGCTGCGGCACACCTGCCGACAAGATGCGGGGGTGGTTCAGGCCGCGCGGTTGTCGCGGGGGATGAGGTCGGCGACGGCGTCGGCCCTGCCGCGTTCGAGTTCGAGAATCACGCTGGTGTAGGTGTCGGAGGTCAGGCTGATGGTGGAGTGGCCAAGGGTTTCCTGGACCTCTTTCATGTCGGCGCCGCCGTGGCGGAGGTAGGTGGCGGCGCAGTGGCGGAGGTCGTGCAACCGTACTGGCGGCAGGCCGGCCTTCGCGACGAGGCGGTCGAAGCGGTCGCTGATCGTCTGGGGATGCCACTCCTTGCCGTCCGGGCGGACAAAGAACCGGCCGGTGTTGGACCATTGGGTGCCGTTGACGTGTTGCCAGCGGCGGCGCATGTCGAGGTAGGCGCGTAGGGCGATGATGGTTTTCGGGCCGAGGGGGATGATCCGGTCGCCGGCGTCGCTTTTGACGGGCCGGACGATGGGGGTGTAGCCGACGGTGGTGATCTGCTCGACGACAGTGAGGTAGCCGGCGTCGAGGTCGACGTCGTGGTCACGTAGCCCGCACGCCTCACCGCGGCGTAGCCCTCGGTGCAGGATCAGTAGGAACATCGCGTAGAGGGCGATGTCGCGGCGCTCGGCGTGGTCGAGGAACCGTCCGGCCTGCTCTGGCATCCACACCATGACCGGACTTGGGCGGTTCCTCGTGACCTGCCAGTGCTGAATCGCCTTCGTGGTCCAGACCCGTGCCCTGGGTCGTTTCCCGGAGGGCAGTTCGACGCCGAGGGCGGGGTTGCTGGGGATCAGCTTCGACCGGATGACGGCGTCGTTGAGTGCCTTGCGGACTGTGGCGTACAGCCGTTGCATGCTTGAGGCACCCATCGGTCGTACACCTTTCACCCTTCGCGCGGGTGTGGGGGTCGGTGCTGGCGCGGGCGGCGCGGATCTCGTCCTGCTTGAGTGCGATGGCGGTGAACATGGCCTCGATGTGGCCGGTGCGCAGGCTCTGGATCGGGATCGTGCCGAGATGGGGGATCAGGTACTGGCGGATGTGGTCGGAGTAGCCGCGTACCGTTTTCTCCGCCAGACCTCGACGTCCGGCGAGCCAGGCGGTGAGGTACTCAGCAGTGGTGGTGGGCACGCAGGCGGGCACACCGGCGCGGACGCGGGCGGCGACCGCGTCGCGGTCGGGTAGTGGGGTGCCGGGCCGGCAGGCGTGCAGCAGGTCGCCGATCTGCGCGGCGAGGTCGGTGTCGCCGTCGGCGAGTTCGAGTAGGCCGCGGGCGTGGCGCAGCTCGCTGGTGGCGGTGTCGCGGCTGTCGAAGCCGCTACGGCGTAGCTGCCGGCGGGTCTGTCGGGGCCGGACGGGTAGTTCGATCTGGTAGCCCCACACGCCGTGGGTGGGGTGCCAGCCGCCGCCGGGGCGGCGTAGTTTCGGGCATCGCCCGCCTAACCTTTTGCCGGTGTCGGGGTCGGTGCAGGTGCATCGTTTGGTGATGGCGCCTTCGGGGCTGCTCGGGCGGGTCACGGTTCCTTCTTTCCAGCGCCGCCGTGGGTGTCCGGCGGGAGGGTGCTTCTGATTGCGTCGTGGTGATCGACGCTTCGCTTCGCGTCCGGGGTCAAGTCACCGGTGGCGGGTTGCAGCCCGAGGGTGGTGAGGATTCCGGCGACGGGCACCTTGTAGCGGGAGCCGACGCGGATGACCGGCGCCGGGAAGTTGCCGGTGCGGGCGAGGTCGTAGGACAGGGCGCGTCCCAGGCCGAAGACACGACCGGCGGTGGGAAGGTCGGTAATCGCGCCGAGTGCGCGGATGCGCTCTTCGGTCCACACCCCGCCATCGCTGCCGGGGGTGTTGGGCGTTTCTGTGGGATCAATGTCGTGGCTGGTCACGGTAAGTACTCCGAATCGTCGGAAGGGAAGTGAGAGCGATCAGGTTGGACAGGTGTGGGCCTCGCTCGCGGCGGACCTTCGCCCCGCCATCACACGTACTGCCGACACGGCAGTACGTGTGATGGCGTCCTTGCTCAGCGTTGGTAGGTTGCGCTCGTGAATCACGTTCGGGCGGCGCTCTACCTCGACTTCGACAACGTGTTCAGCGGCCTCTACAAGTTGGACCCGGACGTGGCAGTTCACTTCGCCGAGGATCCTGGGGGATGGCTGCACCGGTTGGCGACGACGGCCACGACGGGTGGCACACGGCGCTGGCTGGTTCTGCGCTGCTACCTCAACCCCGCGGGCTGGGTGTACCGCGCAGACCCGGGCGAGGAGCAGTCACGGTTGTACTACTCGAAGTTCCGGCCCTCGTTCGTCCGCGCCGGCTTCGACGTGATCGACTGCCCTCGCTACAACAGCACAAAGAACGCGGCCGACATCAGGATCGTCGTCGACGCCGTCGACGCGCTGTCCGCCGACACCCGGTACGACGAGTTCGTCATTGCCTCCGGCGACTCCGACATGACACCGCTGCTGCAACGCCTGCGCCGCTCCGACCGGCGAACGATGATCGTGTCACCGGCCGACGCAGCCGAGGCCTTCACCGCGATCGCCGACCAGGTTCTCGACAGCCAGCACCTGCTGGCACTGGTGCAGGGCGAGTCGATCGACCTCGACGACGAGCCCGACAGTGAGGTGGAGGACGAGCTCGACGAGCATGTGGTCGCTGCCGACGGTGACGCCCCTGCCTCTGGCCAGAGCGAGGCGTACGAGGCCTTTCGGTCACTCGTGACCCAGGAGTACGCCACGGCGACCGAGCCGTTGAACATGGCCTCGCTCGCTACTCGGCTGCGGAAGCAGCTCGAGCCGTCGGTGAGCGACAGCAACTGGTTCGGCTTCGGCACTTTCAACCGCGCCGTGGCGAGCCTGACGTTGCCGCACCTGCGGATGTTCCAGCACCTGCTCTGGGACACCAGCCGCCATCCGGCTCCGAAAGCCGTCACCGCGACGCCGTCACGCGTCGCCCTGCCGGATCCCATCGAGCGCCTGGGCGACCAGCTCGATCTGCCGCGAATGCCGCAACCCTGGTGGCCGGCGATCTACCGGACACTCGCCGAGTACGCCCAGTCCCAGCGGTTCAACCTGACCCAGTGCACCAGCTGGGCCCGAGACCATCTTCGCGAGCAGGGGCTGCCGGTCAGCCGCAACGCCGTCGGGTTCGTCGTGCGGGGCACGTCGTTCGGTGGTTGCCCGTTGCACCGTCAACCCCCACCAACAGCCGACGAGATCGCAGTAGCTTTCGTCGGCAACGTCCTCAGCCGTGCTGACGCTGCGGAGATCACGTTCTCCGACGATGAGATCGCGACGGTCCACGCCTGGCTGGGCCCACCATCTGACGACAGCACCGAGCAGGCAGGCCGGACGGAGAACCCCAAGTAGCCTGTTTTACCCGCGCGGTGACCGATGATCACGCGGGCACCTCCCACCGCAGGGGGCACAGCAGAATCCGCAACGCTGCGGCAGCCTGTTGGGGAACGACGCCGTTGCCGAGGACCCGTAGTGCGGCGGTGCGCGGCAGCCCGAGAATTGGGTCGGTGACCCAGTGCTCGTCGAGGCCCATGAGCCATTCCACGAACGGCGGCGCCAGGACGGGCTTACCGTGCTGGCCCGGCTGGGTGGGTGCCGGCGCGGGCCGGCCGAGCAGCAGCTCCCATCGAGCCACAGCGACGGCGTAGACGCCCCACTGATCTGCGTAGGACTGGCCGAGCCCGGCGACGGCGGTGCGCAGATCCGCACCGCCATCGCCGTGCTGGCCGGGCCCACGCGCGTCGGACACGCGTGGGGTGAGCAGGGTCCGGGCCGGTACCCGCACGGCCGCCGACGGCAGCGTCAGGTCGCCGTGCGAGCCGCGCTGCCCGGGGCAGCCCTTCGTCCCGTCGGTGGCCCGCAGGGTGGGCAGCAGCACCTGCGACAAGGGCGGCCGAAAACCGGGCCCGGCGCGCCGTCCCGCGGTGCCAGTGTCGCTGACCCTCGGGGCGGGCAGGAGCCGTGCCACGCCGCCTGGAATCAGCCCTTGATGTTCGGTGGGCGTGTTACTCGCGGCGGTGGCTGAGGGGCGGCTGTCGGTCATGGTCGGGTAGGGCAGCGCTCGGGTGGCGACGCCGGTCAAGCGGGGCCGCCTGACAGCACCGGCAGAAGGTGACCTGTTCGACCCGTGTGCCGCTGCGGTCGGCCCCGGCAGCAGGCCATGACGGGTGCCGGCGGGCTCGATGAGGTCGGGCAGCCCGTACTGGTGGCCGGGGCCCTTACCGTCACGGGCGCACGGTGTCGGCAACGTCCGCACCTCCCACGAGTGACTCGGCGGGAGTGGCCAGCAGGAACAGCCGGTCTCTGCGGTGGGCGGCACCGACGTCGGATGCGCGTAGGCATAGCCAGCTCGTGTCGTACCCGATCGCGGCCAGATCACGGTGGACGACGTCGAGTCCTCGCCGAAGGAGAGCGGCGACGTTCTCCACGAAGAGCAGCTGCGGTCGAAGGACGCGAACGGCTTCGGCGACGTGGTTCCAGACGCTGGAGTGCTTACCGGTGATGCCGACACGTCTGCCGGCGTTGGAGATGTCCTGACAAGGGAACCCAGCGGTGACGATGTCGACGGGCGCGACTGTCGTCCAGTCGACGGTGCGGATGTCGCCAAGGTTGGCGACGTGTGGCCAGTGGTGAGCGCAGACGGTGGCGGCGTGCCTGTCGGTTTCGGCGTACCAGGCGAGCTGGCCGCCGAGCACCAGCTCGACGGCCATGTCGAGCCCGCCGTACCCGCTGCAGAGCGACCCGATGCGGGGGGAGGTGGCGCGCGCAATGCTCACGCCACCTCCCCGCGCCCGGCGCCGGCTGTCACCGGCTCGTCGTGAGGGCAGGTCCACGGCCCACAACCAGGCGCATTCTCCGCCCGGGGTCGGGGGCGCAGCGTCACCTCGTCGAGCGGTACCCGCTGCCGGTGCAGGAAGAACTGCCCGCGAAGCGGGTGACCGTCGGCGTTGGCCCGGGCCGAGCCGTGGCGGATGGCGCGGTCGAAGGCGACCGCGTCAGTCCACTCCTGTGGGCTGTGCACGCGTAGGGCGAGCCAGAAGCCGTCGTCGTGGAACGGGCAGCCCACGCACGACGACTTCGGGGTGTCTGCGAGACCGTGCTCGGCCAGGAAACGTCGGCAGTCGCTGCGCCGCCAGCCCAGGTCCAGCAGCGGGTGCACGTTGCGCATGTAGCCGACGTCGGAGTCCCGTGCCCGACCAATCTCGTCTACGCTGATCCCGATCGCCATCTGCGCCCAGACCCCGGCCGGTACTCGCGTCGGGTGGGGGTAGCCCAACCGGCGCCGCACCTCCGCTTTGATGGGTTTGATCTTGTACTCGCCGGTGCATTGCCGCCGTGCCATGCCCCGCTCACCGTTCGGGCCGAGGGTGAACAGGGGCATGGAGGCGAAGCGGTGCTCCGGGTCGAGCGCGTCGGCCCGGATGTCACCGGTACCGACGCGCACGACCTCGATACCGGCCCGCTGCGCGATGCCACTCAGACGGTCCAGATGCCGGTAGACCGCAGCCGGCTCCCAGGAGGTGTCGGCGAGTCCGCCGTGAGTTCGGGAATTCTGAAGGGCTCGTTTGGCGAACTGAGGAGTGTGTTCGACATTGGGCGGGCGGTTGTGCGTCGGGTTCGCGGGAGCTGGCGGCCGAGATCCAGCCACGTGAGCGGCTTGGTCGACAGGTTGAGAGTGTTGATGGGCGGGTCGAGTTGAATGGCTCTGGTGGTCTTGCACTGATTCCTCATTTTTCTGGGCATGCAAAAGCGCCCCTGCCGGGTAGCAGAGGCGCTTGGCACTGGGTGGTGATGGGCTAGGTGTTCTCTGTTCGGCTCTGAAGCTTCAGGGCGGCGAGGGAACCAGGAAAGTTCTGCGGACTCGGTCCCGCAGGGGTGTGCCTATGTGGTGCGTCGATCGCGTTGACACTTCCTGGCGGCCAGTTGAGATGTCCCGGTGTCCGCGTATGCACGCGAGGCATCACACTTCGTGACCGACGCATCGCAGATCAGTCGATGCCTGCTGACGCCCTGCCGGCCACCGATGGGTGCCCGTCCGGGGCACCGCCGGGTGTGTGCCGGAACTGACTTCGGTGGTGCACGGCGGTCCGACGACGGCGTGGGTTTGTGCGAAGGTGGGCCGTATGGGCTTCTTCGATCGCCAGGTAGCGGCACCGGACGTCGAGCCAGAACTGCTCAGACCACCCCGTCCCGCCTGGATGAAACCCGGGGACGTGATCCCCGGTGTCGTGGCCGAAAACCATCTGCTGGTCCACACCGACCGCGCGGCGGTCGCGATCAGCGGCTTGCTCGCTTACCCCACAGGCTTGGAGTTCAGCGTGACTGCGGTTCTGCGTACGCCAGACCACCGGGCCGATCTTTCGCACCACCACCGGATCGGGTATTGGGCGGGTACGCCCTTGCCGGCCGAGTTCCTCCGGGTCGGTGTGCTTTTCGCCGACGGGAGCAGCGTCACCAACATGGACCGGCACGCGTTCACACCGCTGGACACCGAGCCACCTGGTCCGTTGTTGTTTCCGGGCAGCGCCGAGTCGGACGCCCGACGGCACGTGGCCCACTACTGGGTCTGGCCGCTACCGCCGGCCGGGCCGGTGGCCTTCGTCTGCGAGTGGCCGGCGTATGACATCCCCGAGTCGCGGGTGCAGGTCAATGCCCAGGTGATTCTCGACGCCGCCGCGCGGGCGGTCCGGCTCTGGCCCGACACCGACGAGACGACCAATAATCCGCACCCAAACCTGTCGACACCGCCTGATCACCTTCGGGGGTAGCCAGGTTGTGGGATGGTCAGGCCTCTGCTGTTGCCTCCGGCTGGTGTCCGCAGGTCGGGCAGGCGTTGCCGCGTACTCGTCGGCGTATGGTCCGGTGTCGGGAAGCTTGTCCAGCGAGGGCTGCCGTTAGCAGCGCCGCGCCGGCCAGCATGATCGAACCGGTCGTGGCGGCGAGTGCCGCCGGAGTAGGCCCGCCGCCGTGGCTGCCCCAGATTCCCTGGCTGAGCTGGTTGGCGCCGAACAGGCCGGCCGGTGTGGCGAGGAGCAGGGTCGCCCAGAGGCCGGCGTCGTCGGCTCGCAGGGCGCGGCCGATGCCGACGAGTAGGACCAGTGCGAACATCAGCCCACCGGCCATCGCCAACAGCTCGGGAGTCGAGCTGTACGAGGTGAGCATATTTCCGCCGTTCTCAGCGGCGCTGAATGCCACGGACACGGCTGCTACACAGCCGGCCGTGAGCAGCGGCAGGCTACGTGCTACCCAGCCGGGGTGGGAGGGCAGCGCGAGGGTGGCCAGGCCAAGCGCGACGGCGGGAAGCAGCACGAACAGCGGCGGCCGGGGTTGTCCGATGAGAGCAGCAACGAGTGGCACGGCGACAGTCAGCAGGAGACCACCGGCCGCGGCGGTGCGGGTCCAGGCCCAGGGTAGCGCCGTGGCGGTGAGGCCGACGACCAGCCAGCCCAGCCAGATGGCAGCGCCGAGGGTCTGGAACGGACCAACCGGGTCTAGCCTGGCGAAGTGGGGGTCTTCGAATTCGACCTGCAGGAGCAGGAAGGTCGCGACCGCGACGAGGGTGTTCAGCGCGGCGGTCGCGGCTAGGGGGAAGGCCGCGGCCAGCCCGGAGGCGCCGTACCCGCGCAGTCTCTCCCGGAGCCCGGCACCGAGGAGGTCGAGGGCGTCGTGTGGGGAGGGCCAGCGTCGCCCTGGTCTGACCGTGTCGAGGTACGTTCCGACGATCTCGTCGCCCCGCTCGGCCTGGTAGTCACCCGGGTAGGCCCGCAGCAGTCGCCGGTAGCGGGACTCCAGCGGTGATCCGGCCTGCTCCGGCGCGGGGTTGGGCTGGTTCATGCCAGGCCTCCGGTCGGTCGAAGGGTGGGGCGGGCGACCGCCCCCGGGAGGTTGACAGGGGCGCGTGAGGTGCCGCCGGCGGCGGGGATGCCTGCGGGCCGAATCCGTAGCCGCTGGCTGGCGGCCTCGACGTTGCGGCGCAGCCGTTCGGTCTCCGCGGTGAGCACGGATCGGCCCGTTTCGGTGAGCCGGTAGTAGCGGCGTAGCCGCCCCTCGACGACCTCCTCGTGGTCCCGCTCGACCAGCCCCTCGTCGGTGAGGCGATCAAGCGCGCCGTAGAGGGTGCCGGGTCGCAGTGCCAGCCGACCGCCGGAGAGCGCGGCGACGTCGCTGATGATGCCGTAACCGTGCATGGGCTCCCGCGCAAGCGCGGTAAGAATCAGGAAGGTGGGCTCCCGAAGCGGCGTGGGCGTGGCCATGGCCTCAATATACCGGTGATGAAGCTATACCGGTGGCCAGGCGGTGAGAAACGCCGCCCAGTCCTAGCTTGCAGGGGATGGAGATCCTCTGTGCTGGTCGTCGGAGAGGTTGCCCAGCTCCGGTCCCAGCAGGAAACTCCTGATTTCAGGCCCTGTCTCACATTCGGTGGTGACGGAGGGTGGTGGGGTGTGGTTGCCTCCTATGTGGAAGACGTCAACAAGCTTGTGCAGGCGGTGTTTGCGGGGTTGTCCCCGCTGGTCATCGAGGACGTGGTCGACGAGGGTGAGCGGATCGTGGTGCGGGCCCGAACGCAGCAGGACACCGCGGTCTGCCTGATGTGCGGGGCCGCGTCGGGACGGGTCCACGGCTATCACTGGCGGATGGTGGCCGATGTTCCGGTCGACGGGCGCCGGGTGGTGGTCCGCGTGCGGGTGCGGCGTCTGGTGTGCCCCACGCGCGGCTGCCGCCGCACCTTCCGCGAGCAGGTTCCTGGGGTGCTGGAGCGATACCAGCGCCGCACGGCCCGTTTGAACAGGCAGGTCAAGGCCGTGGTCAAGGAGTTAGCGGGCCGGGCAGGCTCACGTTTGCTAGCGATACTGGCCATGGGCCTGTCCCGCCACACCGCCCTGCGCGCCCTGCTGCGCATCCCGTTGCCCACTGGGCGGATGCCCCGTGTGATCGGCGTTGACGATTTTGCTCTGCGCCGGCGGCACCGCTATGCCACCGTGGTGATTGACGCCGAGACCCACGTGAGGTTCCCCCGGTAGCTCGGAGGCTTTCGATCATGCTCTGATGGAGCTGAAGGGAGTCATCCGTGGCAGCACCGAAGAAGTATCCCGATGAGC